>JAGOQM010000004.1 GCA_017991555.1 Neisseriaceae bacterium | reverse complement strand
CGGCGGCAAAAACTCATATTTGAGCCTTCGGCCAAATACTCAAACAACTTTGCCTTAAAGCCCCGGCCCCGCACGAACCGCCTCGGCGGCTAAAAGGGGAACGGTACTTCACCTAAGGGAAAGGTGGAGAGTTTAAATAATCTGATATTCACAAAACCATGGTTTATCTACGCGTACCTAAGCGGCCTGAGACCTAAAAACACGCTGCTTCGCCAATGCGCCCCAACATTACAGCACCCGCTCCAGCCACAAACGCGCCCGCATGCCCCAATAGCTAGTGTAGCCAGTCACGCTGGCCTGCATCTTACCCTGATACACAATCACCACCGTGGGCGTCACCTTCACCCGCCACAGCCCTGAAATCACCCCATCGGGATCATTAACGGTTTCAAAGGCATAGCCCTTTTCACTCAAGTATTGACGAACCGTGGCTTCATCACCCGACTGCATGGCCACGCTGATGACGGGAATGCCGGCATCAACCAACTGCTGCATGTTCGGAGAGGTCAAGGTACAAATAGGACACCAGGTGCCCCAAAAATACAGCACAACTGGCTCTTTTTGGCTGCGTTCGGCCAAGGAAAACGCCTGGCCCTCCAGGTTCACCAGCTGATAGGCCTGTGGCTCAGGCTGCACCGGGCGCCGATACCAGTCGACGGCGGCACTGATCAGGATAAACAACAACGCCCACTTCAATAGGGTTTTAAGCCATCGTCCGAGTGTGTTCATATGAATCCTTTAAAAAACCAGCGTCGTGCCTAGCCACACCATAATGGGAATGGTCAGCAAGGCCAACAGCGTCGACACAATGGTGGTGGAGGCGGCTAGGTCAACGTCGCCACCGTATTTGTGAAACACGATCGAGGCCAAGGCGATGGTGGGCATGGTGGCCTGCACCAAAATCACCTGCGCCAGCGTTAGGTCTAAATCAATCAAGGACACCATCAGCATGGCCAAGGCCGGCACGCAAAACAATTTAAACAGTAACGGCATGCCAAACTGACGCTTGGGCATGCTGCGAATTTTCGGCCACATGCCGGGCACCAAGAGGCCAATGTAGATCATGGCCAAAGGGCTGGCGACGTTGGCCAGCATGGTCGTCAAAGAAATCAAAAATGCCGGCGCTTCAAATTGCATAAAGCCCAACCCCAAGCCCAGCACAATCGCCAACATCGGGATGTTAAGCATGGGTTTCAGCGTGGATAAAGAGAAGCGACTGTCTTTTTGCAGCATAAAAATGCCCAACGACCACAGCACAAAGTCCATCCCTGCATCAAACACCGCCGCCAGCAATGCCCCCTTAGGCCCAAATAAAATGGCGCACAAAGGAATGCCAATAAAGCCGGTGTTGCCCAAAGACGAAATGATGCTGATCTGACGCGCGCGTTGACCTTCATAGCCTAAGCCTTTGCCTAGGCCCCAGCTCAGCAGCAGTGCCACCGTATTTAAAGCGGCGGCCCCCACAAAGGTCAGCAACACCAGCCGAAACATGTCTCCATCCATTTTAAATTTGAAAATGCTGGACAAAATAATGCAAGGTAAAGCGACGTTGACGATGATCTGAATCAGCATGCCTTGGGTTTCAATCGACAAAGGCCGATTACGCCGCAGCAGCATCCCAATTAAAATCATCACCCCCATAATCCCAACCGAAGACAGGGTGGTCAAAAAACCCATGGTTACATCCTTTGTGTGTCTTTACTGCCTGTTATGAATTAGCTCAGGCTTTGTTTTAAAAAGGCCAAGATCACCGCCATTTCTTCGGCGGTTTGTGCCTGCGTGCCGTTGCCCGTATGGCCACCGTTGTCGCTCACGTATAAGTACGCCGGCGCCTGGTGGCCATGCAAGCGCGCGTAAAACTTAATCGCATGCCCTGGGTGTACCCGGTCGTCGGTCAGGCTGGTGGTTAATAAAGCCGGTGGATATGCTTTGGCTGCGGCAATTTGATGATAGGGCGACAGCGCCAAGAGGCTGGCCTGCGCCTTCGGATCCTTAGGATCACCGTATTCTTCCACCCAGCTGGCGCCCGCATACAGTTCATCATAGCGCAGCATATCGGTCAATGGCACCTCACACACCATGGCGCCTAGGGTTTCGGGGGCACGTGCATAGGCGCTGGCCACCACCAAGCCACCGTTGCTGCCGCCCTGAATCGCTATTTTGGCGGCGCTGCTGCGGCCGCTGGCGCTTAAGTCGGCCACAATCGCCAACAGATCATCCACGCTTTTATGCTTGTTTAGCCCTTGCGCGGCTCGGTGCCACAATGGCCCAAACTCGCCGCCACCGCGCACATTGGCCAACACAAAGGCGCCGCCCTGTTCAATCCAGTGTTTGCCAATAGTGCCCAAGTAATGAGGCAATTCAGGTACCCCAAAACCACCGTACACATACACCAGCGTCGGCGTTTCTGGCCCGGCCTGTTGGCCCACCCAAAAATAGGGAATGGCCACGCCATCGGCGCTGTTGACCCAATGCTGGGCCACGGTCACGCCGGTGGGGTCAAATTGTTTGGGCTGCTTGCGCACCACCACCAGCTCCATAAGGGAGACGTCTAGCGCATACAGGGTCAACGGTGTGACAAAATCGCTACAGGCCAAATAAACCGTGTCGCTGCCCCAAGGCTGATCCACCATGTCGATGGCGCCGGTGGGCAACGTCGGCGTGGCCACTTCATGCCAGCCGCTGGCGTCATAGCGCCACACCGCCAAGCGCCCTTTAACCCCATCCAACAGGCTCAGCACAATGTGGTTTTTAGTGGTTTCCACGCTTTCTAAAGCCTGAGTGGCGGTGGGCGCAAACAGCACCGTCGCCGTGCCCAACGACCCTTTACGCAAAGACAATGCCAATAGGCTACCAGCCGAATAGTGCTTTTTATTTCGGCGCCAAGGCTCGGTTAAGCGCACCAACAGCTGACCGCCGATGTAGCCCACGACATCACTGGTTAGGGGCAGTTTTAAGGCCTGTGGCTGTAAGTCTGAGCCCACAAAAAAATAGGTTTTCTGAAAAAAACTGCTGGACGCCTCGATCAGGTCGATCGCCGTGCCTTTCGAGTCGAGATAGCGCCAAGCGTTGACCATCATGTCGCCCACATCTATCTGATGCACCGGCGTGCCTTCTTCAAAGCTTTGCCCGCGCTCTATCAGCCACACCTCGCGCGAATAACCCGCTTCGGTACACTGGCGCTCATCCCAAGCGGGGCACACCCACACGCTGTTTTCATCCCGCCACGACACGTGGTTTTTACCCAAGGGAAAATGCAGGCCGCCGGGGACGATTTGGCCAGTGGCCAAGTCAAACTCCAGCGTATAAGCGGCATCTCGGCCCGCCGCGCTCAGGCTTAACAATACCCGCAGCGGCTGCTCCACATAGTGCGACACCCCATCCAAATACACATCATCATCCAACACGGCGTCAAAATCAGCCACGTTAAACAAGATTTGCCAATCCGGCAGGCCGGCGCGATAGTTCGCTGCCTTGGCCACGCGGTACACCCCTTTCGGGTATTCAGCACTTTGGTAGAAATGGTACATTCGCGCCTGATGTTCTTGGCAAAAGGGAATTTGCTTTTCGTCTTGTAAGGTGTTTAACACCGCCTGACGCACATCATGGAAATAAGGAGACTGCATGAAGGTTTGTTGGGTTTGGCCGTTGGCCTCGGCCACAAAGGCCAGCGTGGATTCATCTAAGGATTCTAAATGTTGATAGGGGTCTGTAGTCATGATCTCTGAATGAGGAAAAAAGTCGCACATAAAAAAACCATCTGGCCGAGCAAGATGGCTTCAAAGTTTCTGTGATTATCCAAGACATTAGCTTAAAGAGCAATGTTTAAGCACGCTTTAACTGCGTTAATAAATGCCGCCAGCTGTGGGGCTCGTCCCAACGCATCCGCGGCAGGTGCGTAACCGTCTGATTATAGGTCGCATCGTAAATCAGCTGCTGCCACACCGGCGTTAAGCGTCCTTGAATGTCTGGCTTGTCATCAATCAAATAATCCCCCTGAACCAGGGTTTTGTCCTTGGTTAAAATCATTTTATCCAGCCAGTTCGTGCCTAAATGTTTCGCCACCCACTGATATTTCTCTGCCACACAATAAGGGTTTTGCAACAATGGCGAAGTACAAATGCGCACGTCGTGGCCCGCGGCCACCAAGGCCTGAATGCCTTCAATCGCCCCGGGCATGGGCGGTAAGTCATGAAAAAAGCCTTCGGCATGACACACGTCGGCCACCCGCGCGCGCAAGTGTTCAGGATAATCCAGATGGGCGTAAAACGACTGCCGCGCCTCTGGCGCCAGCGGCGGCACATCGGCATAGGCCTGCTGCCACTTTTGGCGTAGGCCGCGCTCAAAGTCGGCCAACACGCCATCTTGGTCAATCAGTAACAGCATCGCCTATTCCACCAGCGCCAGCAGCTTGGCGAAGGCCTCTTCAAAACCGGTCAAACCCTCTTGCTGTAAGCGTTGGGCCAGGCCTTCTAGATCAATCCCCAAAGCGGCCACGTCGGCCAAAACCTGCTTGGCCGTGGCCACATTTTCGATCAGGCTTAAGCGACCCTGACCGTGGTGCACAAAGGCCTCGAGCGTGGCGGCAGGCACGGTATTGATCGTTGGCGCCCCCATCACTTCTTCCACATACATCACGTCAGAGTAGGCTTTGTTTTTGGTGCCGGTCGATGCCCACAACAAAGGCAATACCCGCGCGCCGCGAGACGCCAAAGCCTTAAAGCCTGGCCCTTCAAAAAAGGCCTGCCATTGGCAGAAGGCTTCTTTCGCCAAGGCCACAGCCACTTTGCCCTGTAAGGCCGCGGGCAAGGTTGGGTCTAGGTTGGCGTCAATGCGCGACAGGAAGAAGCTGGCCACCACAAACACGTTGTCGAGGGGCAAGCCGTTGCCGATGCGCTCGATCAAGCCTTGCATATAGGCTTCATAGGCCTTGTGTACCTGCTGTAAAGAAAACAGCAGGGTTAAGTTCACGTTCACGCCGGCCGCCACCAACTCCGTTAGGGCCGCAATGCCGGCGTCGGTGGCCGGCACTTTAATCAACACGTTGGGCCGATCAATGCTGGCCCATAGGCGTTTGCCTTCGGCCACGGTGCCGGCGGCATCTTGGGCCAGCTCAGGCGCCACTTCGAGGCTCACCCAACCCACGTTGCGTTCGCTGCTTTGAAACACCTCGGCAAAGGCATCACAGGCCGCCTGCACGTCGGCAATGGCCATGGTTTCATAGCGCGCTTTGGGGCTTAAGTCGGTTTGCTGAAGCGCTTCGATTTCGGTTAAATAACGTGGATCATCTTTAAACGCTTGGTAAAAAATAGCTGGGTTAGAAGTGACCCCGCACACGCCTTGTTCAATTTTTTGTGCCAGCTCGCCCGATTCGATCAAAGAGCGCGACAGTTGATCCAGCCAAATTTGCTGGCCCAATGCTTTAACTGCTAATAAATCTGCCATACATTTTTCCTTTTATCGCCACAAGAACACCACTGATTATTTTTATGCTTCCTCATCCTAAACATAAAGCCACGGTTTGAATAGCCTTTTAAGCTTCAATCTAGGGATTTAAACATGTTATAGTCTCTCTTTCTTGATGACAGCCAACCCACTATAAAAATGAATTCTTTGACTGCGCCCCAATTTGAGCAAAAAATCTGCGACCCCGCCACCCTCGCTGAACGCCTACGCGACAGCGCCCAACCGGTGGTGTTTACCAACGGCTGCTTCGACATTCTGCACCGTGGCCACGTCACCTATTTGGCTCAGGCGAAAGCCCAAGGCGCCACTTTGGTGGTGGCCTTAAATACCGATGCCTCGGTCAAACGCCAAGGTAAGGGCGACGATCGCCCCATCAACACCTTAGACAACCGTTTGGCGGTGATGGCCAGCTTAGAAAGCGTCGACTTTGTGACCTGGTTTGACGCCGACACCCCTTACGACCTGATCGAGCAGCTCCAGCCACAGGTTTTGGTTAAGGGCGGCGACTGGGCGCCAGAAAACATTGTGGGCGCGAAAGAAACCTGGGCGCGCGGCGGCCAAGTGTTGTCAATTCCCTTTTTACACCAAACCTCGACCACGCAAACCTTGGCCAAGATTCGACAGGCAGAAGGTCAGGCATGAAGCACACGTTTTGGGATTTTTTAAGCCTCATCAGCGATGGCAAGGCTCATGCAGAAGCCGACTTATTGACCCAGCTAGCGGTTGACGCCGACACCCTACGGGCCTGGTTAATGCGGGCCCAGCAAGAGTTGGCCATCCCCTACACCCATTTAAATCAGGTGATCCAACTGACGCGACCGATGTGCGTACTGAGCGAAGCCCGATTTGCCAACGTGGTTTTAGACCCAGCGCTGTCGCTACAGGTGTTAGACGAATGCACCTCGACCAACACCCTTCTGTTTCAGCGCGCCAAGGAAATCGGCCACGCGGTTCATGGCTCGGTGCTGGTCACCAACCAACAAACGCAGGGCCGTGGCCGTCAAGGCCGCAGCTGGTACAGCGCCATCGGCGGCTGTTTGCCCATTAGCCTGGCCTGGACCTTTGACCAAAAGCAGGCCCAGCTGAGCCACATTCCTTTGCTGGTGGCCTTGGCCTGCCATCGAGTCCTGACCAAGCTGCACGTGCCCTGCCAAATTAAATGGCCCAATGACATCATGGCGGGTGAAGCCAAGATGGGCGGTATTTTGGTTGAAAGCATGCCGACCGAGCAAGGCAGCATCGTGGTGATTGGCGTGGGCCTTAACCTCATCGCGCCCTATTTGCCACAGCAAAAAACCCTTGGCCTTTGGGACGTCCAACCGTCTCTAGAAGCCGATCAGGTGGTGAGCCTCTACCTGAACGAGCTGGCCGCCATCCTCACCGAATTTAGCCAGCACGGCGCCCAATCCTTCATGCCAGAATACATGTTGGCCCACCGCGACCAAAACAAAGAGGTCGAGCTGTGGGCCAATCAAACGTTGGTTCATCAAGGCGTGGTACAAGGCATTGCCGAAGACGGTGCCCTACTGTTACAGACCAGCGAAGGCCTTGAGCGCATTCACAGCGGTGAAGTCAGCCTCCGACGCCCGCAGCGCAAGCTGTTGTTGCTAGACGCCGGCAATAGCCAACTCAAATGGACCACCGTCGAAAAAGGCAAGTTTACCCACCACGACCATGCCCCCTATCGCGACCTATCGGCGTTGGCCACCTTTATGGCGGCCCACCCCGACGTGCATGAAGTCATCGGCTGTGCCGTCTGCGGCACTTATAAACGCAGCCAGGTGGAAGCGTTAATCCCCTTCCCGATCAAATGGCTCAGCAGCCAACGTCACGCCATGGGGGTTTATAACCATTACCAAAACCCGCAGGAACACGGTTCCGACCGCTGGTTTAACATTTTGGGCTCACGCGTGTTTACCCAAAATTCGGTGATTGTGGCCAGCTGTGGCACCGCCATCACCATCGACGCGTTGACCCACAACAACCATTACCTCGGCGGCAGCATCATGCCCGGGTTTAACCTGATGCGCGAAGCCATGTCCAAGCGCACCGCCAACCTCAACCGCCAGCTGGGCCGGCCTTATGCCTTTGCCACCTCGACGCCCAACGCCATGGCCAGCGGCATCATGGATGCGGCCGTGGGCGCCATTTTAGGGGCCTACCAGCGCCTAAAAGCGCGTGAAGGGGCCGATCATCCAGTCGACATCATCATCACTGGCGGCAGCGCCAGCCGCGTGTTGGAACACGTTCACACCCACTATGCGCTACCGGTGATGCCCAAAGTGGTTGAAAACTTAGTCTTCCACGGCCTACACAACTGGATCGAACACTCTTAGCCTTTAAGCGTTCAATAGGCCTTCTACGCCCACAGCCGCCGCTGTGGGCGTTTTGTCGTGGACGATGGCCACAATCAAGGCGCGCAGCCAGCGTTGGGCTGGATCAAGGTGGCGCCGTGGATGCCAGGCCAGGGAAAACGTCAGTTCAGGAATGGGCAGCGGCGCGGGGAACACGCTTAAACCAGACGCCGGCGGCAACAGGCGCAAGGTTTGCGCCAACACCGTCAGCACCAGGTCGGTACCGCGCAAGGCCTCGGTGGCCAAACCCCAATAAGGCAGGCTCAGCGCCACCGTGCGCCGCTGCCCAATCACAGCCAAAGCCCGCTCTAATTCATCCTGCTCACTGTGCCGCATCATCACCGACACGTGCGGCCGCGCCAGCCAGGCCTCTAAGGCCAAACCTTGCGCCTGTTCGGCCGCTGACAGGCTGGCGCCATCGGCCACGCACACAAAGCCATCCTGAAACAGTACCGTCGCCTGTAGCGGCTCGGGCAGGCTCGGAAACACCCCCAAAGCCACATCGACTTCCCCTTCCAACAGCTGCCCCAACATGGCCTGACGGCTATGGCTTTGCAGCAAATGGAGGGTGACCCCTGGCGCTTCTTGCCGCAGGCGCTGCATCAGTTCGGGCAATAGCAAGTGGGCACCAAAATCCGACAGGCTGAGCCAAAAATCACGGCGTAAGGCGGCCGGATCAAACGCTTCCGGGCCAAGCAGGTCGTCCAGTTGCCGCAGCGCGGCTTCTAACGGCGGCAACAGGGCTTTGGCGCGTGGCGTCAGCTGTAGCTGGTTGCCCACCCGCAGCAGCAAGGGGTCATCAAAGCGTGCGCGTAGCTGCGCCAGCGCATGGCTCACCGCGGGCTGGCTGCGGTGTAACCGCTCGGCCGCCCGCGACACGTGCTGCTCGGTTAAAAGCGCATGCAGCACCCGCAATAAATTCAAATCCAGCTTGGCTAAGTGATTCATTTGACGAATACCCTTCATGCTCATTATCGATTTCAATTAATAATCAGTATACGTTATCTTAACCCCACTGAACCCACAAACGCATTGGCGCCCATCATGACCCAACCCCCTTACGCCTGGATCACCCTCTTACTCATTGCCCTGGCCATGTTTGCCGGCGCAGTGGTGCCCTTTCAGGCCGCCAGCAACGCCACCCTCGGGCGCATGGTTGGCCATCCGCTGATGGCCACATTTATTTCCTTAAGCGTCAGCCTCGTCCTCACCATCATCGCCTTGATGGCCCTAAAGGTCAGCCTGCCCTCGTTTTCAACCCTCAGCCAAATACCCAGCTGGGCTTGGCTAGGCGGGGTGGCCGGCGTGATCTACATTTCGGTGGCCCTCATCCTCACCCCCAAGCTAGGCGTGCTCAGTTTCATGATGGCGGTCATGGCGGGCCAGCTGCTGGCCGCCATGCTGCTGGATCACTTCGGCCTGATGGGCCTGAGCATCAAGCCCATCACCCTCTGGCGCTTGGCCGGCTTGGCGCTGGTGTTGATCGGCCTATTTTTACCCACCTTAATGGATCGCTAAACCGACCCAGCGCCCAACAAAAAAGCCCGACCTTTAAAGTCGGGCTTTTAAACCATTTTCGCTTAGGACACCGTTTTACGGTTGCTCACCATGCTCATGAAAATGGCGGCCAATACCGCTGGCACGGCAAAGCTAAAAAAGTTTTGCTGCAAGGTCAGCTGGAGGTCAAACAGCAAACCCACCGCAAAGGGGCCAATAATGGCGCCCAAACGCCCCACCCCCAAAGCCCAACCCATGCCGGTCGAACTCATGGTCATCGGATAAAAACGCACGATGAAAGCATACAGGCCAATTTGGCTGCCAATGGTGGTCGCACCAGTCACCATCAACAAACCGTACAGCACCACACTGTTGCTGGCAAAGCCCAAGGCCGAAATCGCCGCCGCGGCCACAAACAAATACGCCACCAACACATTACGGCCACTGTAGCGGTCCATCAACCAGCTACAGCTTAGCGCCCCCAAGACCGTTCCGAAGTGGACGGTGAACAAAAAGCTTAGGCTGGAGCCCAAAGGGTAGCCCGCCTGCACCATTAAACGCGGCAACCACGAAGTCATCCCATACACCACGTATAAAGACATGAAACACATGGCCCACAGCATCAAGGTACTGAGCATACGGCCGTCCAAAAACAGATCGCCAATCACGATGCGGGCCTTGCTGTTGTCTTTCACCACGCTGGGGTTGCTGTACACCGTATTCTCTTCGTGGCGGTAACCAGGCTCGACCTTTTCCAACACCGCCCCCATATTGTCCCACTGCTGGGTCTGCACCATGTAGGCGGCCGATTCGGGTAGCTGTTTCAACATAAACGGCAACAGCAACACCGGGAACAAGGCGATGTAGAACATAGCCTGCCAATCCAAAACGGGGATCACAAAGATGCCCAGCACCGCCGCCAACATACCGCCAACCGAGTAGCCGCTAAACATCAGTCCCACCATGAGGCTACGGCGACGTTTGGGCGAATACTCACTGGTCAAGCTGGTGACCACCGGCATCACGCCACCCAGCCCCACCCCGCCGATGAAGCGAAACCAGCCAAACTGGGTGGGCGTGGTGGCAAAGGCGCATAAAAAGGTAAACAGGCTAAACACCAATACGCACACCGTAATCACCTTTTTCTTGCCAATTTTATCCGACAAGGCGCTGAGGGATAAAGCCCCCACCATCATACCAATCAACGTATAGCTGCCCAACAAGCCAGCCTGGGCACCACTGAGGTTCCATTCGGTCATGATGGCGGGCAAAATCACCCCCAATACCGCCAAATCATAACCATCAAAAATAATGATGTAGGCACACCAAAAAATCGTGAGCCAATGAAATTTTTGAAACTTCGCCCCATCAATGATGGGACTGACGTCCAACACCTTAGGTTCTACAGATTGTGTCATCTCTCTACTCCTCTTTGTACGACTTAAGTAATTTATTTTTGGTGTTTATATAACTAGGTACTTCAGCTATATAAGGATTTACCTCTGCCCAATACCACAAAGACAATCCCTTATTAAGCTTATCCCCACGCACCCATCGTCATCACAAAGAGTGGCCCTGCACCACGATGCCCCTCTTTAAACTAATGCTTAATTTATTATTAAGTTATAACGTATAATAGAGTTCACTTTTTCATACAATACAATACCATAAAGACTTTAAGACCTGTGAAAAATTAACCTTGCATAACGTTAATTAGCCTCTGCTGCCGCGAAAAAACGTCAACCCCATCAACATAAAAAAACCCCGACCACAAGGGTCGGGGTCCGTCATAAACACCTTGCTGAACCGGGGTTAAGAAGCCGTCAGGCGCTTGTTCACCAACAGCATGAACAGCGCAGCCAATAGAGACGGCAAGGCGAAGCTCAAGAAGTTTTGTTGCAAGGTTAGGCTCAGATCAAACAGCACGCCCCCTATAAAAGGCCCCAAAATGGCGCCAATACGGCCCATGCCCAAACCCCAACCTAAGCCAGTTGAACTCATCCGACTGGGATAGAAGCGCGCCACAAAGGCACACATCGCAATTTGCGTCCCGATGGTGGTGGCACCGGCAATGACCAACAGCCCATAAATGGCTTGGCTGTTGCCAATAAAGCCCAAGGCACCAATGGCCACGGCCCCTAAGGCCAAATACGTCACCATCACGTTACGGCCGTTAAAACGATCCATAAACCAACCGCTACTGACCGCGCCCAAGATCGTGCCAAGGTGTAAGGTAAACAAAAAGCTCAGGCTAGAACCCAGTGGGTAACCTGCTTGGATCATCAATCGAGGCAACCAGGAGGTCATGCCATAGATCACGTACAGCAGCATAAAAAACACCAGCCAAATCATCACCGTACTCAACAGCCGTCCTTCGGCAAACAAATCACCAATCACGATTCTGGCCTTGTCGTTGGCCTGCGTGTTAGGGCTGGTAAACGTGGTTCCTGGCTGATGGCGATACTCAGGCCGAATTTTTTGCATCAGGGCGCCCAGACGATCCCACTGCTTGGTTTGAATTAAAAACGTACTCGCCTCTGGCATTTGCTTTAAAATCAAAGGCAGCAACAGAATGGGGAAAATGGCCACGTAAAAAATAGACTGCCAACCAAAGGTGGGAATCATGAAAATGCCCAACAGGGCCGCCAACATGCCGCCGATGGAATAACCGCTGAACATCAGCCCCACCATCATGCTGCGCTTGTGCTTGGGCGAGTACTCACTGGTCAGCGTGGTCACCACCGGCATTACCCCGCCCAAGCCAATGCCGGCAATAAAGCGATACCAGCCAAACTCCGTCGGATTGGTGGCAAAACCACACATAAACGTAAAGGCGCTGAACACAATGATGCAGCCGGCCATGACCTTTTTCTTGCCCAGTTTATCCGACAGCGTGCCCAGAGACAGCGCCCCAATCATCATGCCAAACAGAGTGTAACTGCCCAACAGGCCGGCTTGGGCGCCGCTTAACCCCCATTCCGTCATGAGTTTGGGCAAAATGACCCCCAATACCGCGAGGTCGTAGCCATCAAAAATAATGATGTAGGCACTCCAAAAAATGGTAAGCCAGTGAAATTTTTGAAACTTGGCCTCATCGATCATCGGGCCAATATTGAGCGCGTCTGCCGACGGTTTAGGCTCGGCAGCGCTGAGGTGATTGCTAGCGGTCATAATGGTTTTCTCCTAAGTATTGTCTCTTCACTCGTTATTGTTTTAATACTTATACAACCTTAAACCACGGTTATATAAGGGTTTACCATTGCTATGACCTTACTGGCAAACCCTTATAATCGTTCAGACAACCAGCGCACTACACGCGCTCAATAATCAAGGCGATGCCTTGCCCCACCCCAATGCACATCGTGCACAGCGCATAGCGACCGCCAATGCGCTGTAATTGCCCCAGGGCGGTGGTCACCAAGCGCGCGCCAGAGGCCCCCAAAGGGTGTCCCAAGGCGATCGCGCCCCCATTAGGATTCACGTGGGCAGCATCATCGGGCAGGCCCAAATCGCGCAGCACGGCCAAAGCCTGAGCGGCAAAGGCTTCGTTCAGCTCAATCACGTCCATATCAGCCAGGCTTAGGCCCGTTTGCGCCAATACTTTTTTAACCGCAGGCGCTGGGCCAAAACCCATGATGCGGGGCGCCACACCAGCAGTGGCCATGCCCAATATGCGGGCTTTAGGCAGCAGGCCATGCCGCTTTAAACCCGCGGCAGAAGCCAACAACAGCGCCGCTGCCCCATCATTCACCCCAGAAGCATTGCCCGCGGTGACGCTGCCCTCGGGATGAACCACGCCCTTCAACTGCGCCAAGGCCGCCAGCGTACTGTTGGCGCGTGGGTGTTCATCCACGCTGATCACCACTGGCTCGCCCTTACGCTGCGGGATGCTGACGGGAACCAGCTCGGCCTCGAATAGCCCTTGCGCCTGTGCGGCTTGGGTACGCAGCTGGCTGCGTAAGGCAAACGCGTCTTGATCAGCGCGGCTAATGTTGAACTCAACCGCCACGTTTTCGGCGGTTTGCGGCATCGAATCAACGCCGTACTGTTGCTGCATGAGTGGATTCACAAAGCGCCAGCCGATGGTGGTGTCCTCCAGCTTGAGCACACGACTAAAAGCACTGGTGGCTTTCCCCTGTACAAACGGCGCGCGCGACATGCTTTCAACCCCACCGGCAATCATCAAGTCGACTTCACCGGCCTTAATGGCTCGAGCCGCGGTGCCAATGGCGTCAAGGCTGGAGCCGCACAGCCGATTGATGGTGCTGCCCGGTACCGTCTCGGGCAAACCCGCCAACAGAGCCGCCATCCGCGCGACGTTGCGGTTGTCTTCACCGGCTTGGTTGGCACAGCCATAAATCACATCGTCCACCAGCGACCAGTCAACTTCAGGGTGACGGGCCATTAAAGCCTTAATCGGCACCGCCGCTAGATCATCGGCGCGCACGCCCGCCAGCCCCCCGCCGTAGCGGCCAAAAGGCGTTCTGATGGCGTCACAAATATAAACCGTCATGCTGTTAATCCTTTACGTTGAGGGGCGCATCGGTGACGTTTTGCAACGCCGCCAAATCCAAACCGTCCACCATGTCCACCACCCACAGGCCGCCGTCAATGACGTCTAAAACCGCCAGATCCGTGTAAATACGATTGACACAGCCGATGCCGGTCAAGGGATAGGTACAGGTACTGACAATTTTGGGTTCGCCTTTTTTGGTCACGTGTTCCATGGTCACAAACACCTGTTTGGCGCCAATGGCCAAGTCCATGGCCCCACCCACGGCTGGAATGGCATCAGCCCCACCAGTGTGCCAGTTGGCCAGGTCACCGTTTTGCGCCACTTGAAAAGCGCCCAGAACGCAAATGTCGATGTGGCCGCCACGCATCATGGTGAATGAATCACCGTGATGAAAAAAACTGCCGCCGGGCAACAGCGTCACAAACTCTTTACCGGCGTTAATTAACTCTGGGTCTTCGCCCCCTGGCACAGGCGCTGGGCCCATGCCCAAAAGGCCATTTTCACTGTGTAAAAAAATCTCTTTATTCGGGTCTAAGTATTGCGCCACCCGCGTGGGCAAACCGATCCCCAAATTCACATACGCCCCTTCCGGGATGTCTTGTGCCACAAGCCTGGCAATGTCGTCGCGGCTGCGGGCTAGGGGGCCTGGGCCTGACGGATGATTCAACGGTTGATTACTCATGTTTGGTCTCTTCTAATCTGTTAAGCATCAACTCAAGCAACACGCACAACGTGCTTCACAAATATGCCTGGCGTCACCACACACTCTGGGTCCATCGCCCCCACTTCGACAATTTCTGACACTTGGGCGATGGTGCATTTAGCCGCCGTGGCCATGATGGGCCCAAAATTTCGCGCGGTTTTACGGTACAACAAATTGCCATAACGGTCGGCGCTGTGGGCCTTAATCAGGGCAAAATCAGCCGTGATCGGGTATTCCAACACATAGTGTTTGCCGTTGATTTCACGGCTTTCCTTGCCTTCGGCCAATAGGGTGCCGTAGCCCGTCGGGGTAAAAATAGCGCCCAAGCCCGCACCTGCGGCCTGAATGCGCGCGGCGAGGTTGCCCTGCGGCACCAGCTCCAGCGCCACTTTGCCCGCACGGTAAAGGCCATCAAAAATGTGTGAGTCGACCTGCCGTGGAAACGAACAAATCATTTTATCGACCCGGCCCGCCTGTAATAAGGCCGCAAGGCCAATCTCACCGTTGCCGGCATTATTATTAATGATGGTCAGCCCTTTGGCGCCTTGCTCAATCAGCGCGTCTATCAGCTCTGCTGGCTGACCTGCGGTGCCAAAGCCGCCAATCATAATGGTGGCGCCATCATGAATGCTCGCCACAACGTCCCTCAATGAAGGACTGATTTTATTAATCATATTTTTATGCCTAAGTAAGCAGGCCTGGCACCAACACCAGGCCTGCGGTCACACACTATGCCAATGCACGTTGACGCGCGATGCGGTCTTCTTGTACTTCTGCCTTGGCTTTGGCCAACACAAAGTTGTACTCAACGTCGTAGAAGTGATCGCGGGTCATGTTTTTGGCTTTGATGTCTTCAGCGCCATCGACACGCACGGCTTGAGCAATCAGCTCGTCACGCGTGGCGAAGGCGAAGTCATCGTGTAAGTAAGGGTCGCCATCCAAATTAATTTGGGTGGTTAAATGCGCATAGCCAGGCGCCGACACAAAGAAGTGAATGTGAGCCGGACGATTACCGTGGCGGCCAATGGCGCTTAATAATTCATTGGTTGGGCCTTCTGGTGGCACGCCGTAGCCAGAAGGCACGATGCTGCGCGCCACGTAGCGGCCTTCACCGTTGACGTTAATCTTGCGGCGCAGATTGTATTCGCTTTGAGTGGGGTCAAAATAAGAGTAGCCGCCCTTACTGTCGGCGTGCCACACTTCCACCATGGCATTGGGGATCACATTGCCCTCGGCATCCATCACCTTGCCGTGTAAGTACATTTCTGACGCCACCGTGTCGGTGCCATCGTCCATACGCCCTTCGCCTTCACACACCGGCGCGCCGGCCACGTACAACGGCCCTTCAATAATGCGTGGGGTGGCATTTTTGTCCAAACGGCCCGCGGCTTCGTCTTCGGCGTCTTGACGCATGTCCAACATCCGCTCCAAGCCTAAGCCAGCGGCCAATAGCGCGGGCTCTCCGGCCGTCCCTAAGCGCCCCAAATAATAAACCGCCACCCAGAATTCTTCTGGGGTAATGGCCAAGTCGTCCATCATCACGTTGATGTCAACCAACAAGCGATGGATGATTTCCTTCGCGCGTGGATTGCCTTCGGTGCTGTCGTAACCCGCTGCGGTTTTCAAAAAGCCATTGATAAACTCAGGGGTGGTCATTTTAACTGCCATGGTGTTTCTCCTTATTCAGTCGCAATATTGCGTTCCTGTTGCTTTGTAGTTTGGTTTTAGTATTATTGATCGTTGTCGTGAACAGATGAGGGATGCCGGCACAAAGGCGTGACGGTGACGTCCATATACGGGTACAGCGGCAACTGCATCAACAAATCGTGTAACTCGGTATTGCTGTCGACATCAAACACGCTGACGTTGGCGTACTGCCCCACCACACGCCACAGATGACGCCATTTACCTGAAGCCATCAGGCTTTGCGCCAACGCTTTTTCGCGCGTTTTTAGGTCGATGGCCACGTCCTCCGGCATGTCCAGTGGCAGATTCACCACCATCTCTACTTTAAATAACATTGGCATTACTCCTTTCTTCTGGTTAATCATTCAGCGCCCTCACGCGCGCTGATAAAACTTCACTTTGTCTTCATCTAGGCTTAAACCCAGCCCTGGCCCCGTGGGCACGGTGACCCCAAAGTCAGCATAGGTCATGGGCGTGGTGACGATGTCGTCCACCAACAGCAACGGGCTGAATAGCTCTGTACCCCAAGCCATCGGCGACAAGGTGGCGTAGGCATGCACCGAAGCGGCGGTGGCAATAGAGCCCTCCAGCATGGTGCCACCGTATAAATCAATGCCCGCGGCCATGGCCACATGGGCTAACTCCAACGCCCCCATCGGGCCGCCAGACTTGGCAATTTTCAAGGCAAAGGCACGGGCGCAGCCCTGTTTGGCTAAGGCAAAACCATCGGTGGCGGTCGCCACGGATTCATCGGCCAAAATCGGGATGTCAAAGCGCTGGCTCAAGCGTGCCAATACGTCATGCTGCTGCGCCGGCACTGGCTGTTCCACCAGGTCAATGCCCGCATCCTGTAAGCCACGCATGCCGACCACCGCCTGCGCTTCCGTCCATGCTTGGTTCACGTCCACGCGAATCTCACAGCCGTCATCCTGTAAGGCCGCCTTAATCTTGGCCACGTGGGCCACATCCGCAGCAACGCTGCGTGCGCCGATTTTCAACTTAAAGTTTTTATGCCGCCCGCGGGCCATCATGTCTTTGGCCTCGGCGATGTCTTTATCCGTGTCGCCACTGGCCAAGACCCACAGCACCGGTAAATGGCTTTGAATAGCGCCGCCCAATAACGTCGACACCGGCACGCCTAAGCGCAGGCCCTGCGCGTCTAATAAAGCCGTTTCCAACGCATTCTTAGCGAAACTATTGCCCTTAACATAGGCATTCATGCGCGCGCGCAAGGCCTGAATATTGTCGGCCAACTGGCCCAGCAACAGCGGTGCCAGGTATTGATCGATGGTGAGCTTCATGCCCTCAGGGCTTTCTGGTCCATAGCTCAGCCCCCCAATGGTGGCGGCTTCGCCCAAACCGACTAAGCCATCGCTGCTGTATAAGCGCACAATCACGCTGCTTTGCTTGGACATGGTCGCCATCGCCAGCTTATGGGGGCGAATGGTGGGTAGATCCACAATTAAAGTGTCTATTCGTTCAATCACCACGCTCATCATGCGTCTCCTTGCACCACCGCGCCCATCAGGGCGGTGGTCATTAATGCGTTTAAAAAAACCTCAGGGTGTTCTAAAGACGGCACGTGGCCCACCGGCAAAATCACCAGCTCAGCCAAGGGCTGGGCTTCGGCCATGGCCTGCATGGTGGCCAGTGGCATGGCCGCATCGTCTTGGCCCGCCATGAGGGTAACGGGCTGCGCCACCTGATTCATCCAGTCATGACTGCCATCAAAATAGGCTAAGGCCTCACACAGCTGGGCATAGCTGTCATCATCCATGCGCCCCAGCGCCGCCACCCAGCTCGCCACCACTTCAGGCTGCTGCTGCAAAAACACCGCCGCAAACCAACGTGGCACCAAATCTTTAGCCATCTGGCTCAGGCCCTGTACCCGCACCGCAGCGGCACGGCTAAGCCACGCTTCTTTGGTGCCGATCTTGGGCGCAGTATTGGTTAAGGTCAGGCTCAACAAGCGCTCGGGGGCTAGTTGCAATAAGCTTTGGCCAATGGCCCCACCAATTGATGTCCCCACGTAATGAAAATGGACCTGACCTAAATCAGCCACTAAGGCCAACACCATATGGGCCAAATCAGCCATCCGCAGATGCCGACCCACGCAGGGCGCACTGTCGCCATGACCGGGCAAGTCGATGCTCAGCACCTGAAACTGCTGGCACAAAGCAGGCACCACCGCAGCCCACACCTGGCGATTCATCCCCAGCGGGTGTACCAACACCAGCATGGGCTGACCTTCGTCACCGTGACGCTCATAGGCCAAGCGCTGGCCAGAACCAAAAGTAAACGTTTGCATCATGTTTTATCCTCAATTAACCAATGCCACCACCGGCCACGTACCACACCTGACCCGTGATAAAGGAAGCCTCTGGCGCCGCCATAAAGCAGATGGCCGCCGCCACTTCATCCATCGTACCCAAGCGATTCATGGGCGAATCGCGCAGGCTTTGTTCGTAAATTTCATCCATCCAACCCCGCTCTAAGTCGCTCAGCGGCGCGGCATTACGCGGCGTCTGCCGCACGCCATTGTCGATGGCGCCAGGCGCCACGCAGTTCACCCTGACCCCACACTCACCCAGCTCCATCGCCATGCACACCGTGGCTGCATGCACGCCCCCTTTGGCGGCCGAATATGGCACTCGATTCACCCCGCGCGTGGCCACCGAACCGACGTTCACAATGGCGCCGCGGCGCTGGGCCTTCATCACCGGAATCACACTGCGACAGCTCCACAGCGTGGGCCACAAAGAACGGTTAATCTCTTGGGTCATCTCTTCGGGGCTGTACGCCCAAAATGGCTTGGCCCAAATGGTGCCGCCCACGTTGTGAATCGACACATCGATGCGCCCATATAACGCCATCGCCGTGGCCACCATCTGTTCAGCCGACTCGGCCAACGCCATGTTCAAGGCCAGCACCGTGGCCTCAGCACCTAAGGCCTGTACTTCGGCCTGAACGGCTTCGGCTGGTGCCTTCGCCTGATCGACCAAAATCAACCTGGCGCCTTCTTGCGCCAGCCGTAGGGCACAGGCGCGGCCAATGCCCTGAGCGGCACCGGTCACGATGACGACCTGCTCTTTAAATCGATCCCTACAAATCACGGCGTGTGCTGGGTTCATCTACCATCCTCCTGCTGCGCGGCTTAGGCCATCTTTGGTTTGTGATGGGCGGTCTAGACGCCATCATGCCGGATGAGACATTCGGCAGATTATTAATTAATTATTATTTACGACCGCCCTGTTTTGTGCGATTATCGAACCATTATTCATTAATCGAACAAAATGACAGAATCTAGACAGTATGCTTTGCCCACAAAATCGTCAATAGCCTGTCGTTTAATAGTGTTCGATCTTCGCACAACCTCATGACTGGAGCCTTTAAATGAACGCTGAACGCTCACCAATAGAACCGCTTTCCCCAGCACAAAGCCTCAAGCCCTTTGTCGGCGACCCCGACTTCATGGCCTCTTTGGCCCGCGGCCTCTTGGTGATTGCCGCCTTTGCCAAACAAGAACAACGGCAAACCATCGCCGACCTAGCCCGCCTGACAGATTTGCCGCGAGCCACCGTCAGGCGCTGCCTGTACACGCTCAAGGCGCTAGGCTACGTAGAGCACACCGACAACCTATACCAACTCAAGCCCAAAATTCTGACCTTAGGCTATGCTTATTTGTCCTCAACCCAACTGGCCGTCACCGCACAACCTTATTTAGAACGGGTTAGCCAACAGGTAAACGAATCCTGCTCTTTGGCCATTTTGGAAAACAACGAGATCCTGTACGTCGGTCGCTCGCCGGTTAAGCGCGTGATGTCGGTGGTGCTCAACGTCGGCAGCCGCCTGCCCGCCTATTGCAGCTCTATGGGCCGAGTGCTGTTGGCCGCCCAAAGTCCAGAAACCCGCCAACAGTATTATCAAGCGGTCAAACGCACGGCGCTGACCGAGCGCACCGTCCACACCAAAACCGAGCTGGAACCGTTGCTGCTGCAAATCACCGAACAGGGCTATGCCATTACCAATCAAGAGCTGGAACTGGGCCTGTGTTCGATTGCCGTACCGGTGCACAATGTTTTTGGTGAAGTGGTGGCGGCCATGAACATCAGCCTTCAGGCCGCCCTCGTCAGTGAAGACCAAATGAAACACACCCTACTGCCGGTGTTACAACAGGCAGCGGCCGAGCTTTCTAACCAACTGGGCCATTAGGCCAAAATCAAAAAAGCCGCCTAAGCCGCCAAAGGCAGCCGAGGCGGCTTCATACTTGAATCGACCACTAGCTCGACACAAAGCGCTCAAAGTACACCTGATGCGGCGCAATACGCTGCGTTGACACCGCCTGATTGAGCCAGTCTTGGGTGGCGTTAATCATCCCCGGCGGGCCACACAAATAGGCATCAAAGGGCTGGTCCAAAAACCCCAGATCAAACACATCGGTCACCCGTCCGCGCGCACCCGTCCATGCCTCGCTGGCCCCCGACACCACCACCTGATACTGAAAGTCCGGTAGGCTGGCGCATAAAACATCTAGGCGAGCCAGCTCGCTTAAGTCTTGCTCGTGGCTCACCCCATAGCACAGCCGAATCGGTACCTGCATGCTGGCGTCGGCTTGGGCAATTTGATCCAACATGCCCAAAAAGGCCGACAGGCCAGTTCCCCCCGCCACGAACAGCAAAGGACGCGTCACTTCACGCAGGTAAAATGCCCCAAACGGCACTTCCAGACGAATTTCATCGCCCACCTGACAGCGGTCGCGTAAATAATCGCTCATCACCCCATTGGGCAACAAGCGCATTAAAAAACGCAGTTTGCCGGCCTCGGCCCTGGCCGTGGCGAATGAATAAGCGCGATGCTCAGCGGTACCCGGCACGTATAAGCGGGCATACTGCCCGGGCAAATACGCACAGTCGGCGGCAACATCGGCCAAGCTAACTTCCAAGATACTGGCCGCCTCCGACACCTGTTCGATGAGGCTAACGGTACCGTTCAAAGCCTTGGCGGTGACATTACACATACTGGAAGGCAGGTCGAAATAAAAAGACGCGGCTGAATTCAGCGTGGTTTGGCAGGCCAGCACATAGCCCGCGGCCTGCTCGTCCTCACTCAATGCGTCTTCATCCACATAGTCCATCTCAACCTGACCCGACTCACACTTGCCGCGACAGGTCGCACACACGCCTTCACGACAGTCTAAGGGCAGGCTAATGCCCTGCCGAAACGCGGCATCCAATAACACCTCACCCTGTTTGACTTGGATAAAACGGGTGACTCCATCTTGAAACATGATTGCGGCACTGTGCCCCATACCGACTCCTTCACTGACTCAGGTTAGGCTTAAGCTGATGGCTAGCCCTAGGTTAGACGTGGTAAAAATCCAAGACCGAATTAATCTTGTCATTCAGCAATATCACTTGCTTATAGCTGATGAGCCAGCTGCCCGCCTCTGCGCGCAGCACGTATTTGGCCTTGCCAAAAAACACGCTGGCTTCTCCAAAACGGTAATAGTGCGTGACCCAGTTCACCGCCACCGTCACCGTGCCGTCAGCATTAAGCTCATGGCGCACGTTGTTAATGCTGTGTAACGTTCGTGGCATGGGCGTACAGGCTGCCGACTTGCCGGTGCGAATACGAAACACCCGATCCTCTAGGCCACCGCGATTGGGGTAATACATCAGCGACATTTCGCGCTTAGGGTTGGTGGTGTACTCATGCTCGGACAGCCACTGCGGAATGTGTAGTTCACTGTCGGCACTAAAATAACTGAGATAGCGATCCCAATCCTGCTCGTCACAGGCTTCTGCCACCTGATACAAAAAGGCCTCGATGCTTAACTGCCGTGCCTGCTGCTCTGATGCTTGATTCATTTCACGCCCTCCACCTTGGCGGCCTCTGCCACCACATTAATCACTTGCGGCCCACTGGCTGCCACAGCCTGCTTGGCGATGAGCTCGTCCAATCCGGCCAGCAACATGTTTTGCCACTGCTGATGCTGGTTCACATACAGGCCTTCATGGGTGATTTCGGTGCCGGTGATCACCGGCTTAATGCCCAACAGCTCGCTGTTTTTAGTGGCGCCATACTGCCAATGCTGGTGACCACGAGAAATGTCACTCCAAGGCGACACGCGGGCCTGAAAGCCGCGCTGTGATTCTTTAAACTCAACCAAATCATCCGGCGTGCCCATGCCCGACACGTTAAAGAAATCTTCAAACTGACGAATGCGGTTTTCTCTGTCGGCGTCGCGCTCATCCTTCACCCCCAGACACAGGCTGGTGATTTCGGTTTTATTCCAAGCCACGGGGCGAATAATGCGCAGTTGTGAACTGATTTGATCAATGAAAAACATGCTGGGGTAAATGTTCAGATTGCGCAGGCGATGCATGGTCCACTGCGCCCGCTCGGGTGAGTATTGCTGATTCAGACGCGCCATAATGCCGTCGTAACCAGGCCGCACGTCGGGGGCGTTGGGCATGTCACTAAAGAGTACGCTGTGGCCGTTTTTAAATGAGAACCAACCGTCATCAGTGTCGCCATCGCCGGCGCCTAATTTACTGTAGTCCAAGGTGGCGCTGCTGGCTTCGGCCCGTTCCGCATTAAGCTGCTGCCGATGCTGAACCGTCGACACATAGTTATAGTGCACGGTGCTGACATGATAGCCATCGAGGCCGTTTTCATTTTGCAGCTTCCAATTGCCATCGTAACTATAGGTTGACTGACCGGGTAACACTTCCAGCTCGCCCGTGGCCGACTGCTCCACCATCATGTCAAAAAACAGTTTGGCATCGCCCAAAAAGTCGTCTAGGGACTCGGTCGCAGCGGTGTTTAAGTTCACAAACACAAAGCCCTTATAGCTTTCAATTTTGGCGTGAGGCAAGCCACGGCTGGCCTTGTCAAAATGCGCATCGTATTCACTCGCAGCCTTGACCTTGACTAACTCACCGTTTGATTTATAACACCAGGCATGGAAGGGGCAGGTAAACGTGCTTTGGTTGCCACGGGCGACACGGGTCAAGGTGGCGCCGCGATGCTGACAGGTATTGGCCATGGCGTTGAGCTGGCCCTTACCGTCACGGGTGACAATGATTGGCTGGCGGCCAACCTGTAGGGTAATGAAGTCATGATTGTGGGCAATTTGGCTTTCATGACAGGCATAAATCCATTGTTTTTCGAAGATGAGCGCCATCTCCAAATCAAACAAGGCTTCATCGGTAAACATTGCCCGAGCAATTTGATACGTCCCTGCTTCAGGCTGAAAATTTAAGCATTCTTCGACAAAAGTGCGCCATTGTACCGGCGTGCGTAATGTGGCCATGGTTGTGTTCTCCTAATGGCGCCTGCCTTCTCCCTTTTATTTTAACCACCTGATGGGGCGATGACGTCAGGGCCAATTTCTCTATTTGATTTTATGAGAAACATGTGCGAATATCGAACATATTTCGGATAATCGAACAATTATCCTGAGTCCAACATTAGGCGTTAGGCATCACAGCGTCAAGACTCGGGGCCGCTATTGTGTTCGGTATTCGTACCTAACAGACTAAGGACCTTGCCATGCATGACAACGTAGACCCCGCCGAAGGCGCCGCCCTGTCGCCCGTGCATACCCTAGGCAAATACAAAGGCGACCCCGACTTTATGGCCTCATTGGCCCGTGGACTGCTGGTGATCGGCGCCTTTTCGAAACAGCGCCGCCGCCAAACCATTGCCGACCTTGCTCGTCACACCAGCCTGCCGCGCGCGACCGTACGCCGCTGCCTGTACACGCTCAAAGCCTTAGGCTACGTTGACAACGATGACAACCTCTACCACCTTAAACCCAAGGTCTTAACCCTAGGCTATGCCTATCTTTCCTCCACCGACCTAGCCGTCACCGCCCAACCCTTTTTAGAGCAGGTCAGCAACGAGGTCAACGAATCCTGCTCGCTGGCGGTGCTGGAAAACGACACCATTTTGTACGTCGGCCGCTCCCCCACCAAGCGCGTGATGTCGGTGGTCCTCACCGTCGGCAGCCGCCTGCCTGCCTATTGCTCCTCCATGGGCCGCGTCATTTTGGCGGCCAAAACGCCAGCGCAGCGACAGGCCTACTATGAACGCGTCAAACTCCTACCGCTCACCGAGCACACCGTGTACAAACCCGAGGCGTTAGAACCGCTGCTACAGCAAGCCGCCACCCAAGGCTATGCCTTGGTTAATCAAGAGCTCGAGCTGGGCCTGTGCTCGCTGGCGGTACCGGTACGCAATCTCCTAGGCGAAACGGTCGGCGCCATCAACATCAGCACCCACGCCTCACGCTTTAACGAAGAAGCCATGCTCACGCAGCTATTACCCGCGCTACGCCGTGCGGCAACCGACCTTTCAGCACAGCTGGGCCTGTAATTCACTTCAACCACAAAACCAAAAAAAC
Organism: Neisseriaceae bacterium; assembly: GCA_017991555.1. Classification (GTDB taxonomy): domain Bacteria; phylum Pseudomonadota; class Gammaproteobacteria; order Burkholderiales; family Neisseriaceae; genus JAGNPU01. The sequence continues at coordinate 238,920 of JAGOQM010000004.1, read as the reverse complement.
CGCACCCCATTCAGGGTGCGGTTTTTGTGTGCCGGCTTGGCCTTATTCGCCTTTAAGCTTGTCCGGAAATTCCATTTCGCTGTATTTCACAAACTTGGTGCCTTTGGTCCACTTATAACCAAACCAAATTAAGAAAAACAGTGGAATGCCAATATACGTGGTGATCACCTTCATCCAGTCAATGTCATCGCCCAAGAACGATTGAAAATCCTGGCCCAAGGCAATGATCAAACACAGGGCAAACGCGAACAGTGGCCCGAACGGGAAGAAGCTAGAGCGGTACGGCAGCTCATTCATGTCGCGCCCTTGCGCCACAAAACCACGGCGGAACCGATAGTGGCTAACCGCAATGCCCAACCAGGCAATAAAGCCGGTCATCCCCGAGGTATACAGCAACCACAGATACACTTGCTGATTGCCAAACATCGAGGTCAAGAAACACAGGCCCGCCACAAAGGTGGTCGCATACAAGGCATTACGGGGCACGCCATTATTCGACAAACGGGCAAACACCTTCGGTGCTTTGCCTTCGCGCGCCAGGGCAAACAGCATCCGAGTCGAGGCATACATGCCCGAGTTACCGGCCGACAGCACCGACGTCAAAATCACCGCATTCATAATCGCGGCGGCAGACAAAATCTCAATATTATTGATGATGAGGCTCAGGCCAGCGCTTTTAAACACCATGGTAAAGGGGCTGATGCTGATGTCTTCATTGTCATTCAGCAACGAAGGGTCGGTATACGGAATGATCAGGCTGATCACCAGAATGGCAAAAATGTAAAACAGCAAAATACGCCAAAACACCTGCCGCACCGCGCGCGGAATGTTTTTACCTGGATCTTCCGATTCACCGGCGGCAATCCCGATCAGCTCCGTGCCTTGAAAAGAGAAGCCAACCACCATAGCCACCCCAATCATCGCCGACAGGCCGCCGGCAAACGGGGCTTCGCCAATGTGCCAGTTTTGCCAGCCAGCGTTGGGCGCGCCGTCCATGATGCCAAAAATCATCAGCGTGCCGACGCCAATAAAGATGATCACGGTCACCACTTTAATCAACGAGAACCAATATTCAGCCTCGCCAAAGCCTTTCACCGACACATAGTTAATCAAAAAAATAATGGCCAAGAAAATGGCGCTCCACACCCATATAGGGGAACCAAACGGACCAGAATCGAACCAATAACCCACCACCAGCTGCGCCGCCACTAGGTCCACGGCCACGGTCACAGCCCAGTTGTACCAGTAGTTCCAGCCTAGGGCGAAGCCAAAGCCAGGCTCCACGTACTTGGCGCCATAGGTTGAAAACGAGCCGGAAACCGGCATATAGGCTGCCAACTCGCCCAGGCTGGTCATCAGGAAATACACCATCAGGCCAATCAGGGCATAAGATAACAATGCCCCACCGGGGCCTGCTTGTGAAATGGTGGCGCCTGAGGCCACGAACAGGCCGGTGCCAATGGAACCACCAATTGCAATCATGGTCAGGTGACGTGCTTTTAACTCACGGCGTAAATTGCCGGATCCGTTTACTGTTGCCATTAAAAACCTATTATTGAATAATTATTTTAAAAAATCGGGGTCCTGATACTCGGGATGAGGATAACGATAAAAGCCCTCTCCCGTTGCCACACCCAGCTTCCCCTGGTCTATATAGTTAACTTTTAAATACTCGGCCAACGCGCCTGAGGCCGGGTCGCCTGTCGCCTGTGCGCGGCCAAAGGCGATATTATAAGCAGTTTTCACGCCCACCACATCCAAAATTGCAAAAGGCCCCATCGGCGCCCCCGTCGCAATCATCCACGTTTTGTCGATGGTCGGCACATCAGACACGCCGTCACGCAACAAGCCCATGCCCGCATTCAAAAACGGCACCAACAGGGTATTTAAAATGTAACCCGGCTGTTCCTTCTGCAAGGGCAACGCCACCATGCCGATCGTCTTTGCAAAATCAACCACTTGCTGAAACACCGCAGGGTCTGTGGTCGCATGCCCCATGATTTCTGCGGTATTGTTGATCCAGATCGTGTTGGCAAAATGCAACGCCAAGAACTGCGCTGGCCGCCCCGTCATCGCCGCCATCTGGCTGGGCAATAGGGTCGAGCTATTGGTGGCAAATACCGTGTGCACGGGCGCCAACGGCCCCAGCTGCGTATAAAATGCCTGCTTTATCGCCAAAACCTCGGGAATGGCCTCGATCACCAAGTCCGCCGCCACCACCGCTTGCGCCAGATCATCGGCGTAGCTGATGCGGGCAAAGGCCGCGCCCACGGCTTCGGCGCTGGCGCCCAAGTCGCGCTTATAGGCCTGCTGCAATTCGGCAAAATGATTCCGAGCCTGCGCCAAGGCGGCTTCACTCAGGTCATACAGGCACACCAGGTGGCCATGATAGGCACATTGAAAAGCAATCTGGCTGCCCAACACCCCGGCTCCGGCCACCGTCACGTATTCAAAAGACATACACCATCCTTTTTAAAGATTTAGCATATAAACACAATAACAGGTTTTGCCGGCCTCGGTAAAAATAAAAAAACCTCATCGCAATGATGAGGTTTTAACCACCAGCGGCCCTTAAGCCTCTTTTGGTGCTTCTACTTTAGGACGCAGGCGTAGGCCAAGCTCACGCAGCTGTTTGTCGTCCACTTCGTTCGGTGCATTGGTTAACAAGCACTGAGCGCGCTGGGTTTTCGGGAACGCAATCACGTCACGAATCGACTCAGCACCGGCCATCAAGGTCACCAAACGGTCCAAACCAAAGGCCAAACCACCGTGTGGTGGCGCACCAAACTTCAAGTTATCCAACAAGAAGCCAAATTTGTTCTGTTGCTCTTCTGGGCTGATGTTCAATGCGGCAAACACTTTTTCCTGCACTTCAGCACGGTGAATACGGATGGAGCCGCCACCGATTTCCCAACCGTTCAAGACCATGTCGTACGCACGGGCCAGGCAGTTGGCTGGGTCTGAGCTCATCAAGTCTTCGTGGCCCACTTTAGGGCTGGTAAACGGATGGTGCATGGCCGAGTAACGATTGTTTTCTTCATCGTACTCAAACATTGGGAAGTCAATCACCCATAATGGACGCCATTCTTTCACAAAGTAGCCGTTTTCTAGACCGTGTTCGTGGCCCACTTTAATGCGTAACGCGCCAATGGCTTCATTCACCACGGTGGCTTTATCGGCACCGAAGAAAATCAGGTCGCCGTTTTCAGCGCCGGTTTTTTCCAGAATGGCGTTCAAAGCCTCAACCGATAGGAATTTCACAATCGGCGACTGCAGGCCGCTGGTTTCATCATTGGTGACATTAGATTTGTCATTCACCTTAATGTAGGCCAGGCCTTTGGCACCATAAATGCCCACAAACTTGGTGTATTCATCAATTTCTTTACGGCTTAGCTTGGCACCGTTGGGCACGCGCAAGCCCACCACGCGGCCATTGGCCATGTCGGCGGCACCGCGGAATACTTTAAACTCCTCGGTTTTCATCACGTCGGTCAATTCAGTGAACTGCAACGACACCCGCATGTCTGGCTTGTCTGAACCATATAGGAACATGGCATCGGCCCAAGTCATGCGTGGGAACGTGCCCAAGTCTACGTTCAACACGTTTTGGAAGATTTGCTTGGTCATCGCTTCGGTGATGTCCATGATTTGCTCTTCGTCCAAGAATGACGTTTCCAAGTCAATCTGAGTAAATTCAGGCTGACGATCGGCGCGCAAGTCTTCGTCACGGAAGCACTTCACGATTTGGTAGTAACGGTCGAAACCAGCAACCATCAACAATTGTTTAAACAATTGTGGTGACTGTGGCAGCGCAAAGAACTCGCCAGGATGCACGCGTGAAGGCACCAAATAGTCACGCGCCCCTTCTGGGGTAGAACGTGTCAACATCGGGGTTTCTACGTCGATAAAGCCTTGGTCATCCAAGTAACGACGAACGCCCATGGCCACCTGATAGCGCATGCGCAGGTTTTTTTGCATTTCAGGGCGACGCAGGTCGATCACGCGGTTGGTTAAACGCACGTTTTCAGACAGGTTTTCGTCGTCCACTTGGAACGGCGGCGTGGCCGCAGCGTTCAAGATTTCAATATTTTTGGCCAAAATTTCAATTTGACCCGACACCAAAGACGCATTAGTGGTGCCTTCTGGGCGATTGCGTACCAAGCCAGTAATCGCCAAAACAAATTCATTACGCGCGCTGTCGGCGGTGGCAAATGCTTCTGGGGTATCCGGATCGATCACCACCTGCACCACGCCTTCGCGGTCGCGTAAGTCAATAAAAATCACGCCACCATGGTCACGGCGACGGTGTACCCAACCTTTAATGGTTACGGTTTGGTCTAGGTATTGCTCGTTAATCAAGCCACAATAATTGGTACGCATACTCTGCCTTTTTACTTTTAAATATGAATGCTGATTACAAAGAGACGCCTTGTTTCAGTATTTACTTTTCATCACGCTGTGTCGTAGATGTTGACACAACATCTTTAGATTCTTGCGCGGCTGCTTCGGCCATCGCCGCCACCGTGGCGGCATCGGTTGGGCCTAAAGGCTCATCACTCTCCTGGCCTGGCACCACCATCCCGAGGGAAATCACGTATTTCAACGCCTCATCCACGCTCATGTTAATGTCGCGGGTGTCCGACTTTTTCACCATTATGTAATAGCCTGAAGTCGGGTTCGGCGTGGTGGGCACGTACACGGTCACGTATTCATCTGCGGCCTGTCCTGGCGCACGCGGCGTCAGGCAAAGGCCAATTTGTGGTGGCACGGTGCCGGTCACAAAGGCCACCGTCCAAGCGCCCTGATGCGGAAACTGAACCAACAGCGGGGTTTTGAACGACTGGCGCGAATCAGAAAACAACGATTCCGACACCTGCTTCACGCTGGAATAAATCGACTTGACAATCGGAATCCGGCCCAAGACGCCATCCCACACCAAAATCATTTTTTTGCCCAGTACGTTGGCGGCAAAAATCCCCGTCACCAACAGCACCAGCACGGTCAAAAGCACGCCTAAGCCGGGCACTTCCCAGCCAAACAGCGCTTTCGGCTGCCACATCACGGGCAAAAGACGAATGGTGTCGTCTAAGGTGGTCACAATTAAGGACAACACCCAGAACGTCACGGCAATCGGCATCCACACCAACAAACCCGTGATTAAGTAATTCTTAATCGAAAACTTCTTAGAAGACTTCGCAGGTTTTAGCTCTGCCATTCATCCCTCAACTTCTTCGTAATCTGGCCTTCACAACGCCTGCGTGCCCTCAATAAAGCACACCCCACGTCCAAGCCATTGTCTGATGAACCCAAAAACCCAGCATCATCATGACTGACAAGACGCAAGGCAAACGCACATTATACTCAGAAACACCGCCTTAAACGAGGCTTTTCGGCAATTTATTAAAAGCCTGCCATGTCGTTTAACATGATGCCAAAACCCAAGCCCTGTTGCTTGTGATTGTAATCCAACAGGTTTTCACCATAACCATTAAAGTAGCGCACATAGCCACGCAGCTTGCCATTCAGCGGGAAGGTATAGTCCAGCTGTAGCATGCCGCGGTTGTACTCAGGGTTATAGCGCGCGGTGGCCACAATGGTGTCCTTATTGTGAACGTACAGCACCTTCACGTCGCCATAGCCCATGTAGTGGCTGATGTCAGGGTTATTGTCGTCCTTAGACGGAATGCGCCACCACACCCGCGGCAAAATACTCAGGTTGCCTTTTTCAATCCCCGCCATCGCGTAGATGCGATTCCACGAGCGCGACCACGGCTCGCTACGGCCATTAGACTGATGCACATAACCTGCCCCCAGCATGCGCAGCTTAAAGCCCCAGGGCAAATCTAAGCGCGCTGGCTGGGTGATGAAAATTTCGGGCTCGTAGTCGGTATTGCGAAACGGCGCCGACCACTCATGGTTGTACACCTGCCAGTTAGACTGTTGCGAATAAGCAAACCAAACGTCGGCCCGGGTATCAAACAGGTCTTCCCACACTTTGGTTTTGAACGACAGCTGGAACTTGGTTTCGGTGCGCTGCATGTCGTCACCGTACAGTTCAGCAGGCCCTAAAGAAGGCGTGGTTGGCGTTTTATTGGGACGGTGCATCATCCACAACGGCATCAGATAGTTCGGCTTGTGGGTGCGCAGGCTAAAGGTGCCCGCAGGATCATTCTGATACAGGTCATAGGCCAAGCTTAAAGGCGTATAGGCTTCAGCGATGTCCGCCGGCACGGTTTCGACCACGGTCGGGGCTTCACTCACCACCCGCGTTTGCGGCACGGTTTTTTCGACCCCATCGGCGTCTGTGACCAAAAGCGCAACATCTGTGCCGTCAAACTGATCTTTATTGGACGTAAAAACCTTACGTAAATCAATAGCCGGCTTTTCTCTTTGCGCCAAAGGCAGCTTCGCCACCTCTTCGGCATCGCCAAAGTCTGTCACCATCAGCTTGTCGTAACAGGCGAGGCGCCCAGCATTTTCCGTAATGGTGGCGCAAAACTTAAATGAATCCACCACGAAGGCCTTACCCTCAGCCCACACGGCCGGACTGCCCAATAACAATGCCGCCCAAACGGCCTGATTCATCGCTCGCTTTTTATACGCCATACCCTACGCTTTCATGGATTCATTTGAATGTCTGACATCGACCTTAAATTCGTGAACAGATTCAAGGGACACAGACGCCACATTGTCTCATAAAAAGCCACCGGCGAAACAACCAAACCGTATTGCATAAACGACAGGCACTAAAAAAGGCCCCGATATCCGGAGCCTTTTTTAATTTATCAAACCATTAGGCCATGGCTTTGATTTTCACTGACAGACGACTTTTATGACGTGCAGCTTTATTTTTGTGGAACACGCCTTTATCAGCAATGCGGTCCATCACGCGAGTAGATTCACGTAAAGTAGCTTGAGCAGCAGCTTTATCGCCACCTTCAATCGCTTTAATCACTTTCTTTACTGCAGTACGGAACGCAGTACGCAAACTGGCGTTATGGGCGCGTTGCTTGAGCGCCTGACGTGCACGCTTACGAGCTTGTGCGCTATTGGCCATGGATGTCTCCTAAATTAAATAAGTATTCTGTAAAACACGGCATTTTAATAACTTTCCCACGTTTTGGCAAGTTTAATTCCGTGTTTTTCTCAATATTTTTCAATTGTACACGCTTATTGACCAAAATCACAGCCCTGATAAACCTGCTTATTTTCCAAGGCCTTAACCTACGTCCTCCTTTTAGCCCCTGTGGGCATGGGCTAGCGCCACCTGTATGGCGGCCAAATTGTGGCTAAATAGCGAACAGTGTACACTGCCTGTTTCCCCTAAGATTCAAACACAGACGCCCCATGAATTTATTACGCACCCTAGCCACGGTCAGCAGCATGACCATGGTTTCTCGCATTTTAGGCTTTGTTCGCGACACCATTATCGCCCGCGTATTTGGCGCAGGCATGGCCACCGACGCCTTCTTTGTGGCCTTTAAACTGCCCAACCTACTGCGCCGAATTTTTGCCGAAGGCGCGTTTGCACAAGCGTTTGTGCCCATTTTTTCAGAATACAAGCAAACCAAATCACAAGAAGCCACGCGTGCCTTTTTGGCCCACGTCGCCGGCCTCTTAAGCCTCATCTTGGTATTGGTCACGGCGCTAGGCATGCTGGCCGCGCCTTGGGTCCTGTATGTGTCGGCGCCCGGCTTTGCCACCGATGCCGACAAGTTTGAGCTGGCCACGCAAATGTTGCGCATCACCTTCCCCTACATACTCCTGATCTCGTTGTCCTCTTTAGTGGGCAGCGTGCTCAACGCCTACAGCAAATTCAGCATTCCGGCGTTTACCCCCACGTTTTTGAATATTTCCTTCATTGTGTTCGCCTTATTCTTAACGCCCTACTTTGACCCGCCGGTATTGGCCCTGGCTTGGGCCGTCTTCTTTGGCGGCATTCTACAGTTGTGCTTTCAACTACCGGCCTTGCACCGACTGGGTTTTTTGGTGTTTCCCCGCTTAAGTTTCAAAGACCCTGCCGTTTTTAGGGTACTCAAACAGATGGGTCCCGCCATTTTGGGCGTGTCGGTGGCGCAGATTTCTTTGGTCATCAACACCATCTTTGCGTCGTTTTTGGTGTCGGGCAGCGTGTCGTGGATGTATTACGCCGACCGCCTAATGGAATTGCCCACCGGCGTCTTGGGCGTGGCCCTAGGCACCATTTTATTGCCAACGCTGTCGCGCCATGCCGCCAATAAGTCTACCGAACAGTTCTCCGAGTTATTGGACTGGGGCATCCGCCTGAGCCTGTTGCTGGCCCTACCCGCAGCCGTGGGGCTGGCCGTGCTGTCCTTCCCACTGGTGGCCACCCTCTTTATGTACAACCAATTCACCCTACACGACGCCACCATGACCCAGTACGCCCTAGTGGCCTACGCCTTTGGTTTGGTGGGGCTGATTTTGGTGAAGGTTTTGGCACCTGGCTTCTACGCCCGCCAAAACATCAAAACGCCGGTTAAAGTGGCCATGTTTACCCTATTCATGACGCAGGTGATGAACCTCATCTTCATCTGGAAACTACAGCACGTAGGCCTAGCCTTGGCCATCGGCCTAGGCGCCTGCCTGAATGCCGGCATTTTGTGGTTCCTACTGGTCAAGCATGGCATTTACCAACCCAAAAAAGGCTGGTTTGCCTTCCTATTTAAAATCAGCATTGCGCTGATTTTGATGGGCGGGACGGTCTGGGCCAGCAACCACTACCTGGCTTTAGACTGGCAAATTGGCGGCGGCATGCGGGTATTACAGCTAAGCGCCCTCATCGGCCTCGCCGTAGTGGTGTATTTTGGCAGCCTCATCCTGATGGGCTTTAGGCCTCGCCATTTCAAACGCACCGAGGCCAACTAACGCGCCCCACAAAAAACAGGCCACCGCTTCATCACGGTGGCCTGTTTTGTTGAACCAGCGGTTTATTTACCCATACGGTGCATTAACCAAAAGGTGCCGCCGGGCAAGAAGGCACACAAAACCGCCAGCGGCGCCCAGCGCAACGAAAACCGCCGTGCCAACAGCGCCACCAGTAACGCGAACAAATAGAGCAAGAAAAGGCCACCATGCAACGGCCCCATCCACTGATTAAATTGATAAACGCCAAAACCATACTTCAGCGGCAGACCAATAAACAATAAAATCAACAGGCTGGCGCCCTCCAACAGCGCACTAACATGCAGAAACTTAGGGGGCACACTAACCGCCATAATCAATCCTTAAAGTGGGTGAGCCATGTCAAAGGACACGGCATAAAAATGCCAACAGCAAGCTTAAACCAGCTCGACTGCGCTAACATAACCACTCTGCGCCCGGTCGTCAACCGAGCTATGATCTTGCAGTATTTGTAAAAACCACGACTTTATAATCAAACCAGACATTGACACCACCGGCCACTCTCACTTAGATTGAGGCTGACGCCATTTGACTTTATTCTTCCTTATTTCGGAGCCCCATGATCAATCGGTTAAGTGCCACCCCCGTCGTGACTCGCACGCTATTATTGGCCAACATCGCCCTCTATTTACTCACCCTTATTCTGAGCAATAGCGGCATTGCGCTGGAAGTGATTCTGGGCAGCTTTTACCCTGAGTCACTCAATTTTAAATGGTGGCAACCCTTCACCCACTTATTCATCCATGGCGGCACCGCCCACATTGCGTTTAACATGTTTGCGCTGTACATGTTTGGCAGCACCGTCGAAGACACCATTGGCCCCAAACGGTTTTTAATCCTGTACTTTCTGGCTGGCCTTGGCGCCTTTGTCTTGTTCAATGCGCAAACGGCCTACTATGTGTCGGCGCTCAAAACCGCCGTCTCCGGCTTTGGCCTCGACCCTGCCTTACTGCAAGAGGCCATGCGCCTCAACAGCGCGGGGGTACCGGCCACGCCACGCGTGCCCAACATCCCAGAAGTAGTCGAGCTGGCCCAATACTACATTCGGCCGATGGTGGGCGCCTCTGGTGCCATTTATGGCCTGCTGGTGGCCTACGGCCTGCTGTACCCCAACGCCAAGCTGGTTTTTATGCTGATTCCCGTGCCGATCAAAGCCAAGTTTTTCATTCCCGGCTTAATCTTATTGGAAATCGTGTTGGGCTTATTCAACTTCTCTTGGAACCCAGTCGCCCACTTTGCCCACTTAGGCGGCGCCATTGTCGGCTTCATCCTGGTCCAATACTGGCTTAAAAAATACCGTCAGCCACACGCCTAAGCCCAAGACCGCCCCCTTCATCAAGCCATTTTAGGGCTTAATCACCACAGTCACAGACAAAATAGCCCTACAACACGGGCTATTTTGATTTCTTTTATTACAGAATACCAAAAAACACACAAAGCGTTGATTTAAAAATAAATAAAGTTCAACAACAACCAAACCGTTTAGTATTCACTCACCTGCTGCGCCGCTGCGCTAAATGAGCCCTAAGCGCCTATTGCACAAAGCAAACCCTAGTTCTAAAGGAGTAGACCAAGCCCCTTTCACCCCCCTCTTAAGTGGCGCCCCAACTCCCCCACCTGCTGCTATAAGAGCCTGATTTTTATGTTATCATTCCCTTATAAGACCTCAATAATAACCACACTATCAACAATGAAAAGGGCACAACATGCTGACAGACGCTTTTGGTCGCACCGTTGACTACCTCCGAATTTCAGTAACGGATCGCTGCGATCTACGCTGTACTTACTGCTTGCCCAAAGGCTTTCATGGCTTTGCCACGCCCAAACACTGGCTCACACTGGAAGAAACCGCGCGCATTGCACAAGCCTTTGCGCGCCTGGGCACCAAGCGCTTTCGCATCACCGGCGGGGAACCCCTGTTGCGTAAGGGCTTAACCGACCTGGCCCGCGCCATCAGCGCCACACCGGGCGTGGAAGACATTTCCATGACCACCAACGGTACCCAGCTCACCAAGCACGCGCGCGACCTACGCGCAGCCGGCGTGAAGCGTTTAAACATTAGCCTCGATTCTTTACGCAGCGACTGCGTCAAAGAAATCACCGGCGCCGACTGTTTGCCCAAGGTACTGGAAGGCATTCGCACCGCCAAAGAAGCGGGCTTTGACTTCATCAAAATCAACATGGTGCCGCTGGCCGGCATCAACGATTTAGACCTCGACGACATGGTGGCTTTTTGCATCGAGCATGGCTTTATTCTGAATCTGATCGAAGCCATGCCCATGGGCACAACCGGCCAACAGCACGCCCACGTAAGCCTACAACCGGTTTTACAACAGCTGCAAGAGAAGCACAACCTCATCGCCAGCACCCGCAAAATTGGCGGCGGGCCAGCTAAATATTGGCAAAGTCAGGACGGTGGTTTCACCCTGGGCCTGATCACCCCCATGAGCCAACATTTTTGCGAAACCTGTAACCGCGTGCGCCTATCGGTGACCGGCAACTTACACCTGTGCCTAGGCCAAGAAGACAAAGTCCCCCTACGCGACCTATTGCGCTCTGGCATTAGCGACGCAGAACTAGAGCAGGTCATTCGCGATGCGGTGATGAAAAAACCCGAAAAACACGAGTTTGTTGAAAACCCAACCAAAATCATTCGCGTCATGGCCATGACTGGCGGCTAAGCCAGAGCCCATCACCCTCTTCCCCCAAAGGCAATGCCGCAACGCGGTCATTGCCTTTTTTAATCCGCCACATCCCCGCATCAAAGCTTAGACTTTGGCGCCGTTTTAGCGTAAAATTCGCCATCTGTTTCCCTGCTCTGCACGTTTTAAATTAAATCCAAATCCGTGCAATGGCGAAGCCAGTACCCCAATATTTTCCATCCAGACAAAAGAACATCATGATCGAAGCTGAAATCATCAACCAACTACACCACACCCTAGACGACCTAGCCGAGCGCAGTCGTGACATTCGGGGGTATCTTTGACTACGACGGCAAAAAAGACCGTCTAGAAGAAGTCGTGGGCTTGAGCGAAGACCCTGAGCTTTGGAATGACCCTAAAAAAGCCCAAGAAATTGGCAAAGAGCGCAAGCTTTTAGAAGGCGTGGTGGTGACCCTGGATGAGCTAGCCAACGGCATCGAAGACAATGTGATGCTGTTAGACATGGCCGTTGAAGAAGAAGATGAAGACGCGTTTCACGCCATCCAAGCCGATGTGGCCGGCCTAGAAGCCAAAATGGCCGACTTGGAATTCAAACGGATGTTCAATCAACCGATGGATCCAAATGCCTGCTTTATCGACATTACCGCCGGCGCCGGCGGCACCGAAGCCGAAGACTGGGCTGGCATGCTGTTCCGTATGTACCTACGTTACGCCGAACGCAAAGGCTTTAAAGTCGAAATTTTAGAAGAAGACGAAGGCGACATCGCCGGCATTAACCGCGCCACCATTAAAATCGAAGGCGAATACGCCTACGGTCTGTTGCGCACCGAGTCCGGCGTGCATCGCCTGGTCCGGGTGTCGCCATTTGACTCCAACGCCAAGCGCCACACCTCGTTCTGTTCGGTCTTTGTGTACCCAGAAGTCGACGACAGCATTGAAGTCGACATCAACCCAGCCGACCTACGCGTGGACACCTACCGTGCCAGCGGCGCCGGTGGTCAGCACATTAACAAAACCGACTCGGCCGTGCGCATTACCCACAACCCAACCGGCGTGGTGGTGCAATGTCAAAACGACCGCTCGCAACACCGTAACCGCGACGAAGCGATGAACATGCTGCGCGCACGCCTGTTTGAATTAGAATTGCGTAAACGCAGCGAGGCCAAGCAAAGCCTAGAAGACAGCAAATCCGATGTGGGTTGGGGCCACCAAATTCGCTCTTACGTATTTGACCAATCCCGGATTAAAGATTTACGTACCAGCTATGAAGTTGGCAACATCAAAAACGTCATGGATGGTGATTTAGATGGCTTCATTGCCGCCAGTTTAAAACAAGGTGTCTGATGATCAGGTAGCCCGTTGGGCTACCTGATTTTTTGCGCCTTACCTCAGGAACTTACTAAAAGAGACCCGCATGTTAAACCCAATCATTGCCCTTTCCCCTTTAGATGGCCGCTACGGCAAACAAGTTGAAGCATTACGCCCTATTTTTTCTGAATATGGCCTAATGAAATGCCGTGTTCAAGTTGAACTAGAATGGCTCAAAGCCCTTTCTCGCAACCCTAAAATCAAAGAAGTGCCTGAGTTTAGCGAATTCACCATCAAAGAAATCGATCAGGTCATTGCTGAATTTTCTTTGGATGATGCCGAAGCGGTGAAAGCAATTGAAGCACGCACCAACCACGACGTAAAAGCGATCGAATACTGGTTGAAAGAACGCTTCAGTGCGGTTCCTGAAGTGCTGGCCGTCAGCGAATTCATTCACTTTGCCTGCACCAGTGAAGACATCAACAACTTAAGCCACGCCTTAATGTTGAAAGCCTCACGCGACGAAGCCATCAAACCGGCCCTAGCCGCCATCACCACCAAACTGACCGAAATGGCGCACGAGTTTGCCGCCATGCCGATGATGAGCCGCACCCACGGTCAACCGGCCACCCCAACCACGCTGGGCAAAGAATTGGCCAACGTGGTGGCGCGTTTAAATCGCCAAATAGACGCTTTGAGCGCCCAAACCTTCTTGGGTAAAATCAACGGCGCCGTGGGCAACTACAACGCCCACATGGTGGCCTATCCTGAAGTGGACTGGGAAGCCCATTGCCAAAGCTTTGTTGAAGGCTTAGGCATCAGCTTTAACCCTTACACCATCCAAATTGAGCCACACGACTACATCGCCGAATACTTCCATGTGGTGAGTCGCATCAACACCATTTTGATCGACTTTAACCGCGACGTATGGGGTTACATTTCTTTAGGCTACTTCAAACAAAAAGTAAAAGCGGGCGAAGTCGGCAGCTCCACCATGCCACACAAAGTTAACCCGATTGACTTCGAAAACTCAGAAGGCAACTTAGGCCTAGCCAATGCGGTATTGGGCCACCTGGCAGAAAAACTACCGGTGTCACGCTGGCAGCGCGACCTGACCGACAGCACCGTATTGCGCAATATGGGCGTTGGCCTGGGTTACTCAGTACTGGGCTGGAGCGCCCACATCCGCGGCCTGAACAAGCTAGAAACCAATGCCGCAGCCCTATTGGCCGACCTAGACGCCACTTGGGAGCTATTGGCCGAGCCGATTCAAACCGTGATGCGTCGCTATGCGGTTGAAAACCCATACGAGCAGCTAAAAGACCTAACCCGCGGCAAAGGCGGCATCACCCCTGACACCCTAAAAGTGTTTATTGAAGGCTTAGCCATTCCTGAAGCAGAAAAAACCAAGCTATTGGCGCTGCGTCCAGACACTTACCTAGGTAAGGCCGAAGCCCTCGCCAAACGCATTTAAAGACGCTTCTGTTCGCATCAAAACGGCCCTTATGGGCCGTTTTTTTATTTTCACGCTCGTCCCTTTGCCTCAGTATCTCAATGCGGTGGCTCAAATACCGTAGATAACGGCCAGCGGCCAACAGCCCACTGCGGCATCATCCGACCACCCTAAAAACAGATGGCATCCCGCTTGTGCCTAAGCCCCAGATGCGCTAATATGAATAACGCATATTCATATAATCTTCAAGGTTCAATCTGAACTTGATGGTTGTCCTTTCGGTTACCCACCCTTTTCCTACCCCCATAGCTGACCTAGCCAGCTGCCGCACACCCAGCCCAACACTGCTGGTCCATTAAGCATCGTGGTTTTTTCACTATTGAACGGAAAAGAGTCTTCCATGACACACCCTCGCCCCCTAAATGTCTGCCTCCCTTTTTTTGTACTGACCCTCATTGTATCCGGCACCGCTTCGGCCCAAACCACTGCCGCCAGTGCCCTATGGCAACGGTTTCAAAGTAATCCGCAGCAGGCCCAACAGACCGTTGCGGGCAAGTCCACCACCATTACCGGCGTGGTAGCCAGCACCACCACCAGCATGTACGGCACCCCGAATGTATCCATCACCGACAGCCGCAACAAATCAGTCAACATCATCTGCGTCATGCCCCGAACCCAGTTTGGCCAGCTGTCTAGCTTTGTGACAGGCCAGCCCGTCACCATGACGGGTACTTTTTACAGCGCCAGCCCCTCTGAAATCTATTTTAAATCCTGTCGACGCGACAGGGCTTAAAGCAATCGCCCAGCGCCTATGCCTCACGTGCAGTGGGTAAAATCTTTAGCGGCTTTTACTTTGATCAGCCCTAATGCGTGGGCACGTGGCGCTTGGCCCACCCTATAAAAGCCACAAACCATGGTTTGTTGTTTGAATAAAACCTAGCTTGAAATTAAAATATTTTAAACTCACCGCGCTTGCCCTTAGGTGAAGTACCGTTCCCCTTTTAGCCGCCGAGGCGGTGCGTGCGGGGCCGGGGCTTTAAGGCAAAGTTGTTTGAGTATTTGGCCGCAGGCCCAAATAGGAGTTTTTGCCGCCGGCCACGTGCGGGCCAACGAGGGCACCCGCGTAGCGGGCGGATAAAGTGGGGTGGTTTTTCTTTGCTTCGTTTCTTTTTGACATCAAAAAGAAATGATGGCGCCCTACAGGGCGAAACCCAACGACTGATCAATAGCGATGTTGCCGAAGCATGAATGGTTTTGAAAGGCTGCTTTTAGTCAGGCATGACTTAAATTTGGGCGTTTGTTTCGCCGAAGGCGACGTCATTTCTTTTGCGTGGCCAAAAGAAACGAAGCAAAGAAAAGGCCACCCTGATCCCCGGTCACTTCGTGACTGCCCTCAGCAGAACCTATTAAGCCAGCGCAGGCAAGAGTGCTCCGTCTCCTATAAAAGCGTGGTCGACAGCCACAAGCTTTTTGCCTGCTTCATCTGGCTCAATAGAACCTACTTCGGCGGCTCTACGGGACGGTACTTCACCTAAGGGATACACTGACAGAAGGTCGGTAAAATTGAGGCATGTCTTCTGCAAACAACAAACCATGGTTTTTAGTGCTTCGTAGGATGGGCCACAACCCACCCTAAAAAGCCACGCTACGGGTGCTAAAACGCTTAGCCCAACGTCAAAACGACCCCTAAGGGTCGTTTTTTACTGCAACCGGCCATTCAACCATAGCACGTCGACAGCGCCTGTACCGCGTCGAACTCAACCTCTTCCGTACCATAAATCACATCCAAACTGGCCTTATCTGCCCCGCAATATCCAAAAACCCCCAACTGCAATTGCTTGATCAATAAATCGTGGTAACCATACCGACGAAATGTCTCTTCATTGACAGCACCGTGTAACAAAATCCGAATGCTTTTATCCTGCAGCAGGCCTCGTAAAGGCTGGTTCTGGTCCTCATAGGCAAAATCCCGAGTCAACACCCTGTCTAACCAGCCTTTCAACATGGCCGGCAAGCCCCACCAATAGATTGGGCTGACCAACACCCACTCATCCGCCCGGCTTAAGCGCTGCTGCACGCCCTCCTCACCAGCCTATTGGCGCCAGCCCAGTAACACAGCAACGGTAGAAAACAAAAAACCCAGCGTGCTGCGCTGGGTTTCATCATGACTGCTTCGCTTAATGCTTGCTGTGGGTCAGCTTGTCCAAATAGCCCATGGCAAAGGCCGACAGCACAAAGGTCAGGTGAATCAGGATGTACCACTTGATCTTATCGGCATCGACCTGCTCTAGCTTCATGAAAATCCGCAGCAAGTGAATCGATGAAATCGCCACAATCGACGCCGCCACCTTCATTTTTAAAGAGCTAGCGTCCATGGTGCCTAACCAATTCAGCTTGTCGGCATTGTCGGCCAGGTTCAGCTGAGACACAAAGTTTTCATAGCCCGAAATCATCACCATCACAATCAGGCCACCCACCAAGGCCAAATCGACCAGGGCCAAGACCTGTAAAATCAGATCGGCTTCGGCAATATTAAAAATAATTTGTAGTGTATGAAAAGCTTCTTTAAAGAAAATAATGCCGAGCATCAACAAAGCCAAAGACAGGCCCAAGTAAATGGGCGCCAACAGCCAACGCGAGATGTAAATCATGTTTTCAATCAGGTGTTCTATTTTTTTCATTGGATGACTAGGTAAATTTTAAGAAACGCCATTTTAATCTAATTCAGGCTGCTTTTGACATTAATCTGGCCCACTCTTAACCAAAAAAGCCACAGAGCAGCGGCCTCTGTGGCTTTTTGTCTTTTGCTTTAGTAACCAAAGCTGTCAAACGCTTGGTAACCCGAAGGATGCTGATACGGCCGAATCGGCCAGCCATAAGCCTCACTCAACAAGGCCTCCGTCATCACCTCGGCCACTGGCCCCTGTGCCAAAACCGCACCCTCGCTCAACAACACAATGTGTTCGGCATAGTTGGCGGCCAGGTTTAAATCGTGCAACACCATCACCGTGGTCAAGGACTGCCCCAGTGCTTCTGGGCGCAGGCAGCGCATCAGTTGATGCTGGTGCTTGATGTCCAAATGGTTGCTCGGCTCATCCAATAACAGGACTTCGGTTTCCTGCATCAACGCCCTGACCATGGCGGCGCGCTGCTGCTCACCGCCAGACAAAACGCCAATGCGCTTTTCGGCCAAATGGCTTAGGTCAAACTGAGCCAGAAGCTGGCTGACTTGGGCCCGGTCGGCCGCCGTCGGCTGGGCAAACCATGATAGGTGGGGATAACGGCCCAATAAGGCGTACTCCTGCACCGTCAGAGGCGTGCCAAACAGCTCGTGCTGCCCCACCCAAGCGATCTTGCCCTGCTTGGTGGCCTCTTGGGCACTCATGCCCATACAGCTCAGCGAAGCACATTCGTGCTGGCCTAACAAAGCCTTCAGCAAGGTGCTTTTGCCCGCGCCATTGGGGCCAATAATGGCCGTGGTTTGCTGCCATGGCAAAGCCAAATAATCAATCGACAAAACGATGCGCTGCTGATGGCTAACGCTGAGGCCTTTAATTTCAAATACGGCGGAATGGTTCATGCGCGCGCCTTATTGCCTTTCAAGAACAGCCACAAGAAGAACGGCGCCCCTAATAACGAAATCACAATGCCCACGGGTAAATCAATGGGATAAGCCACGTGGCGGGCGGCGCTGTCGATCAGCAATAGGAACAAAGCCCCCACAATGCCAGACAGCAGCATCAAACGCCCACGCCCACCCCCACACACGGCCGCCAACACGTTGGGTACCATCATGCCAACAAAGCCAATCACGCCCGACAGCGACACCGCAGCACCGGTCAAAAGCGCCGCCCCAATCACCGTCACCAGCTTGGTGCGGTTGAGGTTCACCCCCATCGACAAGGCGGTTTCTTCCCCCAGCATCAAACAATCTAGGTCACGACCCACCCACAGCAACACCAGCCAGCCGAGCACCATCACTGCCAAAGCATAATAAATGGGCACAAAACCGGCACCGGCAAGGCTACCCGCCAACCAGACGGTGGCGCTACGCAACACCATGTCGTCGGACAAGAATAAAATTAGGCTCACCACGGCACCACAAAAAGCGCTGACCACAAAGCCAATGATCAACAGACCTAAGCGGCCACCCCCAAACAGATGATGGGTGCTGAGCACAAACAAACAGGCCGCCACCGCACCCACAAAGGCCGCTAAGGGCACGCCCATACCGCCAAGGCCAAAGGCCAACACCAACACCACACCTAAGGCGGCGCCGCTGGAAGTACCGATCAGGCTAGGGTCGGCCAACGGGTTGCCAAACAGAGCTTGCAAAGCCGCGCCGCTACAGGCCAAAGCGCCGCCCACCATCAGGGCCACCGCAATGCGCGGCCAGCGAATGCCCCACAGGGCTTCTGGAATGTCACTGGGGTGGGTCCAACTGCCCAGGCCCACGCCCAAGCACAGCCACACCAACAACGCCGCCAGAGCGACAAATAAACTATATCGCAGCCACTTAGGGCTGCGATTGAGGGTTAAACCAACCACCTTATCGTCCTAACGCATGTAATTGATCAACGACTTTGGGGCTATCCAAGCCTAAGCGTAAAAAGTCTTTGGCGGCCCAGGCTTGCACCTTATTGTTTTTCACTGCGGGGCTGCTCTTTAATTCGGGCTGCTGTTTATAAGCGGCTAGGCTACCGCCCACCACCGCAAGATTATGGTTGGCAATGATCACCACGTCGGGATTCGCCTGCAACCAGCCTTCACGCGACAGCGGCTTCACGCCATTGATGTTCGCGGCGGCATTGACCCCCCCAGACAAACGAATCAATAAATCGCCCACGGTGCCCTTACCCGCCACCATGCGGCCATCGTAGCTAAGCAAATAACGCTTCTTCGTGGCAGGGCGCTGCTTCATGCCCTGGCGCCACTTTTGCGCCACCGCCTTGGCCTGAGCGGGTTTGCCCAGTAACTGGCCCAGCTTCTCAATCCCTGGGGCAAAATCACTGCCCGCTTCGTCGGCGGCCACGTTCACGCTTTTGATGCCCAATTTATTCAACTGCGTGTAAATCGTGGTGGGCTGTGCCATCCAGCTGCCCACCACCAGATCTGGGTTTTGTGCCAAGATGGGCTCTGGCGACAGCGTCCGGTACACGCCAATGCTTTTGGCTTTGGCCAAGCTTTTGTGATGCTTGCTTTGATCGTCCTTGCCCACAATGTTTGCCTCGGCCCCAATGGCCACCACAATGTCGGCCACGTCCGGTGTTAAAACCACCACCCGCTGCGCTAGGGCAACGGAGGTGATGAGGCATAAGGACAACAATAGTCCTGCCTTTTTAATCATAGTGTCGCTTCCTCTGGTAGCGCCTGACCGGTGACTTCTGTCACGATGTCACGCCACTCGGTTAACTCTTGTTCGCCTTCTAAGCGCTGGCCAAACAGGGTCAAAACAATGTCACCATTAGCATCAAAGGCTTCTAGGCAGGTCACCAGTCCATCTTTGGTGGGGCGACACACCATCCACACTTCGGTAATGCCTTCGTCTTTAAGGTGTAAGACAAAACCGTTTTCTTTGCTGTCGAAAATGTTCAACCAGCCGCTCATGCGCTTGAGGTTATGCACCACGCCGGTTTCGATCTGCACCACGCCACGGTTGCCGACAAAGGTCATGATCGGCGTGCCTTTGGCCACGGCCGCGGTGTAAGCCGCTTCAATCGCGGCATTGCCGTCCATACGGAACGCAAAACCTGCCGGGGCAATCTTAAACGCATCGGTGCGGCTTAAGCCATATTCACCAATCAGCACGTTGAACTGGTGGACGTCCTTCATGCCCAACCAGCGCTGGTGAAACTCAGCCAGCTCGGTTTCGGTAAAGTCACGCGCAGGCTTGTCTTCTCTTTGGAAACCGGTTTTGAATTCAGGCACTTCGGCGCTTTTGAATTCGTCAATCAGGCCTTGCCATACCGGCAAATAAGCCTCGTCTTGCAAGTACACTTTTTGCAACGCCAAACCGTATTCATCATAAAACTGAATCGAGCGTAGGGTTTTACCACCGTGGCCCACGCTTTCAAAGGCCAAGGCATGCGCCCAGCGCTTCATGAAAATACGCAGGTCAATGCCGCCCACGTTGACCGCTAGGCCAAACATCGGCGAAATATTGAGGTTTTCATACAGGCCCACTTTTTCATGCACGGCAAAATCATTGCGCACGGTGCACTGTACGGGGCCAACGGTGGCCAATTTAGGTAGGATGGCACGGATGTCGGTGCCCAAATACACCACGCCTGGCGCATGCGCCAATAAAGCGCCTTCACCAATGTTTAACTGTTCTGCGCCTTCACGCTGACGCAGGCCTGGCTGGGCTTCTTTCAATGTCAAAAAAGCATCCCAATGATTGATCGCTGCTTGATTCATGTGTTTACTCTCCATCACGGCCTGATTTTAGCGGCCGGTCTTTTATACAATACTACATTAACGATAATTAGTCGCATTATTATTATCATTCGTATTGACGTCAAGGGTTTTTCCCTTTCTCGCCCTTAAAATACACCAAAGCCCTTGGTTTTATTGCCTTATTAGCAACCATCCCAAGGGCATTTTGATTAAAACTTGATCTGTAGTGAGGCGGCGACGTTACGGCCCACCTGACTGTTGAAGTCCAAATAAGGCACACCGCTCAAAGCATAGTTGCGGATGTCTAAGTATTCCCAATATTTCTTGTCGCCTAGGTTATACACGCCGACATTGAGCTTGGCATGCTTGTTAATCTGCCAATAGCCAGTCAAATCAACAATCCCATACCCTGGCGCTTGGACATACTTACTTTTATCCGACACGCGCTTATGCTTGGCCGACAGCGTCCAGTCCAGGTTTGCCCCCCACACCGCAGTATCATAGCCCACACCTAGAATCAGCTTCGGCGGGGCCACGCTTTCTAACGGGGCATCAGTACTCTTATTGGTGCCACGCATCCACGAAGCGGCACCGTTTAACTGCCAGTTATGGGCAATCCGGTACGCACCGCTGGCCTCAACCCCATAGGTCGTCACTTTACCAATATTGGCGTAGCGAGACGTATCGTAGGCCTGTCCATCAATGACTTGCTTACCCAAATCCTCTACCCCAATAAAGTCACGATAGCGGTTATAGAATGTTGTCACTTTACCTTCAAAATCTTGACTCTTATGGCGTAAGCCAACTTCAATACTTTGTGATTTTTCTGATTTCAAATTAGGGTTGGGCAGAATCTGGTACGACATGCTGCCCATTTGATTCGCCATCGACATCATTGAGCTGTCAAACGGGGGCGCTCTAAAGCCAGTAGAATAGGTCACAAAACCGGTATCGGTTGGGCTCAAAGGCACGCTTAAACTGATGCTGGGCGACACCGCACTGTCAGAAAAGCGCTCCGGCATGACGTTGGGCGTACTGGCTAAATAAGCCTCGTCCATGTAGGGCGTAATGCGCTCATAGGTGTAACGCAGTGCTGGCGTTAGGCGAACCCCACTCTCAAAGGTGATGGCATCTTGCACATACACCCCGATGGTTTTACGCTTGGTGTCCGGGAAGGTCTTTTTATTACTGGTCATCACCGGCTCAGAACCTGGCCGTGTGGTGTATTTTTTGGTTAAACGATCGGTTTCGTTTTGCTTTAACTCAATGCCAGCGGTCACCGCATGCGTGATGCTACCTTGCTGAAAGCGGGCTTTACCCTGAGCGTGTAAGGTATCGATGGTCTGATTAAAATCATAATCAGAAAACACCATGCGCTGAGCCACATTGCCGCCAAAATATTCTTTAGCGGTGTCTTTGCTTTCTAACTTTTGGCGAGATAGCCCTACTTCGATTTCATCGAAAAACCGATCTAAAGGCTGGTAGGTATAGGTTAAACCCAAACGCTGACGACGTACTTCATCTTCGGCCGTATTGGCAAGCTTGCCTGGGGCCATCGCCGTATTCACGTCATAGTTTAAAATGTCGGTGTCAGTGGTGCGCTTAAACCATTCGGCCGAAGCCTCTAAACGATGCGCCCCCTCAGCCAACACCCCTTTAGCCAAAATATTGTGGCCGCTGATGTCTTGTGGATTAGGCTTAGTGCGCAAAATAGAGTGACTGTCGTTACTGCCCCGGTTTTTAAACTCATCCGCCTTGCGCTTGGTCATCATCAACAAGCCCGAGGTGATGCCTTGCTGGCCTGCCGCCGTCAACGTAGTGGCATGACCTTTATTGGCGCTGTTGTAACTTTGCTTCAAGCCCAAATACCAGGGTTTTTCTTCATCCACGAAATCACTGGGCCGATAGGTGGCAAAGTTAACCGCCCCCCCAAGGGCATCACTGCCATACAAAGACGAATAAGGCCCTTTGACAATGTCCATTTGGCGCAGGGTGTCGAACTCAATCATGTCCCGTCCAGAAATGGCACCGCTGGTGCCGCCGCCGGTATAGGCTTCTGGTAGGCGAACCCCGTCAATCATCATCAAGATACGGTTACCATCAATACCGCGAATATTGTAGCCCGCATTCCCCTGCCGTCTGGCGTCTCGGTTCACTTCGACGCCCGGCTCATAGCGCACCGCAGTACGAATGTCGGTGGCACCGGCCTTATCTAACCCCTTACGATTGATGACGCTGACGTTGGCTGCCGTCTTATCAATACTTTGTTCGGTACGGTCTGCAATGACCACCACGTCGTCTAACTTTGCCTCTGCTGCTGCGGCCCATACGGCTGGCATCGCGCTGCTGCACAACATGCCGACCAAAATACTGATTTGCTTTTGCTTCATCACTCTGTCTCTGTGTTAGGTTGAATTATTGATAAATGAAAATCAATCGCATTATCGTTATCATTATTGAGCTAAGTCAATGATTATTTCAACCAACGCTTTTAATCCTTTCTTTTTATTAGACAAATAATAAAACATGAAGAAAAACATCATTTTGACGGATCAAAAGCATAAAAAAACGGCCCAGCAGCCAAAAAGACTCAACCACCACCGAGCGGCGAAACACCATGTACACTGGCGATCACCCGACTAGGGGCAGGCGCACGATCACACCAAACGTTAAATAACATCCCGTTCATCACCGCCCCAACGCCTTGATTTCAAAATGCACGCACAAAAAAAGCGGCATGCTGATTCAGCATGCCGCACGGCGTTCCCCCCTCGACTATCGGGCCGCGTCTCTTAAATACAACGCTTCCACCTGAGCCCTTGCCCAAGGCGTGCGCCGTAAAAATTTTAGGCTCGATTTAATACTGGGTTCATTTTTAAAACAGTTAATGTTGATTAACTCCGCCAGGCCTTCCCAGCCATAGAGTTGGTGTAGCTCCACCAGCATGGCTTCAAGGGTAATGCCGTGCAAGGGGTCTTTTGACAGTGATTGCGTCATAATGGGGTCAAGCCTATACAAACGAAAGAATGCCTTATTATCGCATGATCTTCAGCATCATCGTCAGCCTAAACCCACAATCAATGCCGCGAATCGTGCCGCCACCGTTATTTTTTCACCGCCACAATCACGTGCGACGCTTTGAAAATGGCCGTTACTTGACCACCGAGCTGAATGCCCAAGCGGTCAATGCTGTCGTTGGTCACAATCGCCGCCATGCTCAAGCCGGCACTCACGTCGATAAATACTTCGGCGTTCACCGCCCCTTTAATGACCCCCGCCACCTTGCCGGTAAACTGATTGCGGGTGGAATACACATACTCATCGTTGGGCGCGCACAGCACCACCCAAGGGGCCTTTACCAAAGCCACCGCCGCTTTGCCCACGCTCAAACCCATCGCTTGCGTGCTTTCTTGCGTTACCACGGCGGTCACGGTTTGTTCATCGGCGATCGACAGCACCACCTCATCGTGGGTAGCCCCCACCTTAATGGCCTGAATCACGCCGTGAAACTGATTTCGTGCAGATGTTTTCATGTTTTTCCTTAAACCGTTTAATCAATCATATTATAGGCAACAATCCACGCCCACCCAAATCAATGAGCATGACAAACATCATAAACCTGCTAGAATAAGCAATCAACTCGTCTTCTTAGGAGTCTTACGTATGTTTGCAGTCATCGGCGGCAGCGGTTTAACCCGTTTACCAGAGCTCACCATTACCCACCGTCAAATCATTCGTACGCCCTATGGCGACCCTAGCTGCCCTCTGGTATTTGGCCGCCTAGGCGATCATGAGGTGGTCTTCCTGGCCCGCCACGGCAGTAGCCACAACATTGCGCCACACGAGATTAACTATCGTGCCAACCTGTGGGCTTTAAAAGAAGTCGGCGTCACCAGCATTATTTCGGTTGGTGCCGTGACCAGCACCCACGCCGATATGCCCCCCGGCAGCCTTATTTTGCCCAGCGACATCATCGATTACACCTACAATCGTGACCACACCTATCATGAAGGCATGGGCAACCATGTCAGCCACGTCGACTTCAGCGAACCGTACGACAAGGCCATGCGCCGTCTGATTTTGGCCACGGCCACGGCCACCAACACGCCCATCCTCACCGAAGCGGTCTACGGCTGCTTGCAAGGCCCGCGCCTGCCCACTAAGGCTGAAATCAAAAAACTCACCCAAGATGGCGCCGACCTATTGGGCATGACCGGCATGCCTGAAGCCGCCCTCGCACGAGAGCTGGGCCTACCCTATGTCCACCTATGTGGCATCGTCGGCTGGGCCGCAGGCCGCCACCCCGTGACCCATGCCCTAGCCGCCAGCCCTGCGCAGCAGGAGCAAGAGGTTATTTTAAAAATTCGCCAGCTGCTACAGCAAATCACCCCGGCCACGACCGCAGGTTGACCCTTGCTGCGCCCAAACGCATAAAAGCCACCGCAATGCGGTGGCTTTTTCATGACGGCTTGAAGCAGCTGGCCTAAATGGTGAGGCCGCCGGTGACTTCTAAAGCAGCACCGTTGATGTAGCTGGCGTCGTCGCTGGCCAAAAACGCATACACTTTGGCAATTTCTTCAGGCTGGGCCAAACGCTTCATCGGCACCGCTGCCGCCATTTTGGCCATCACTTCTTCTGGCATGTCTTTTAAAATACTGGTTTCGACAAAACCCGGACACACGGCATTTGAACGAATGCCTTTACGGCCAAGTTCTTTGGCCCAAGTTTTGGTCATGCCGATCACGCCAAATTTACTGGCCGCATAGTTGGTTTGACCAAAGTTGCCGTACACGCCCACCACCGAGCTGGCGTTCAAAATCACGCCGCTGCTCTGGGCCAAAAACACGTCGATCCAGGCGCGGGTCACGTTATAAGTGCCCTTTAAGTTTACGTCGATGACGCGATCAAACTGGTCTTCGGTCATTTTAGACAGCTGCGCGTCCATCACGATGCCGGCGTTGTTCACCAACACGTCTAAGCGCCCAAACTGCTGCAGCACCTGCTCGCGCACGGCGGCGATTTGATTGGTGTCGGTGACGTCCATCACCATGCCCACGGCCTTGCCGCTTAAGCCCTGACAGGTCAACACCGCCACGTCGATGGCGTCTGGGTTCATGTCACACACAATCACCTGCGCGCCCTCTTTGGCAAACTGCTGCACCGTGGCCAAACCAATGCCCGCGGCACCGCCCGTCACCATCACGACTTTTTGTTCGAATCTCATTTTTTTCCTTTGTGGTTAAACCTCTACTGCTGTTTACGTAACAGACGCAGCGCATTACCCAACACCAGCAATGAGCTACACGCCATCCCGAAGGCGGCGATCCAAGGCGTGACCACCCCCATAATGGCCAAAGGCATGGCCACTAGGTTGTACATCATCGCCCAAATCAAATTTTCACGAATAATCAAGCGGGTTTTTTTGGCCACTTTATGGGCCTGCGCCACCAGCGCCAAATCGTTGTTCACCAGCACCATGTCGCCCCCCTCTTGCGCGACATCGGCGCCGCTGCCCATGGCTATCGACACGTTGGCTTTGGCCAACACTGGGGCATCATTGATGCCATCACCCACCATTAACACCGATTTCCCCGCGCTTTGCAAGGCCGTCACGTAGGCCAGCTTGTCTTCCGGGGTGGCCTCGGCGGTGTGGTCATCTAAACCCATGCTGCTGGCCAGCTTTTGCACGGCACTGACGTGGTCGCCGCTGAGCACATGCACGCGTAGCCCTTGCTGTTGCAAATGCGCCACCGCCGCTGCCGCGCTGTCTTTCACCACATCGTCTAAGGCGAATGCGGCCTGAAAACCCTGCTCATTGCCAAGGGCCACAATGGTGGCCTCCGGCGCCCATTGGGCCAAAGCGGCGGGCACCGCCCCCGCACTTTGAGCCACGTAGTTAACCCGCCCAATGCGCCAAGCCACGCCGTCAATCATCGCGGTTAGGCCTTGGCCTGCGGTATTGACCAGTTGCGTCACCAGCGGTAAGCGCTGTCCTTCTGGGCCGACAAAGGCTCGGGCAATCGGGTGTTCCGACTGCTGTTCTAAGGCTGCGGCGATGAGCATGGCCTGATCGGCACTCAGCGCCCCTAACGGTAGCACTTCCCGCACGCTCATCTGGCCGTGGGTTAAGGTGCCCGTTTTATCAAACACCACGTCTGTCACCTGAGCCATGGTTTCCAACGCGTGCGAGCGGCTCACCAACAGCCCCTGCGAGGCCAGGTTGCCAGTGGCGGCGGCCAACGCCGCAGGCGTGGCCAAAGACAGCGCACAGGGGCAGCTAATCACCAACAACGACACCGTCACCCAGAGGGCTCGCTCGGCGTCGACATAATAGGTCCAACCGAGGAAGGTCAGCACCGACACCAGCAGCAGCAAGGCCACAAACCAAGTGGCGTAACGATCCGCCAACTCGGCCAAGCGGGGTTTTTGCCCTAGGGCCTGGTCCAGCAGGCGCACAATGCCGGCCAAACGGGTTTGGTCACCGGTTTTTTCGGTTTCAATCACCAAGGGGCTGTGTAGGTTTAAGGTGCCCGCGGTGACGCGACTGTCGACGGCCTTATCCACCGGACGGCTCTCCCCGGTCAGCATCGCTTCGTTTACCTGTCCTTCACCCTCGCGCACGATGCCATCAACCGGCACCACTTCGCCCGCTTTCACCAGCAATACGTCGCCCACCACCGCCTTGGCCACAAGGCCTTCGGTAATGGCTTGGCTGTGTGGGTAATCCACCAACCGATGGCAAAAGGCCGGCACCAGCTTGATGAGGCGCTCAGTGGCGTCCCCCGCCTTACGTCGGGCAATCTGCTCGAGGTAGCGCCCCCCCAACAGCAAGAACACAAACATGGAGATAGAATCAAAATAAATGCCGTGCTCAACCTGGGTAATGAGGGCGTAAAAACTGGCCAAAAATGACAACAACACGGCAATCGCCACCGGCGTGTCCATGCCCACGCGCTTGTTTTTAAGGTCACGCAAGGCACCCTGATAAAACGGTGTGGCCGAATACAACACCACTGGCAAGGTCAAAATCAGACTGGTCCAATGCAATAGCCACAGAAACGAAGGCTCGATTTCGCCGGTTTTCGAAATGTACACCGGCACCGCATACATCATCACCTGCATCATCGACAGCCCCGCCACCCACAACCGGGTTAAGGCCTGCTTGCGGCTTTTCTTGGCCTGTTCTTCAAAGCGCATCGCGTCATAGGGATGCGCCGTATAACCGGTACTTTGCACCCGCAATAGAATGTCCGACAGTTTGACCTGACCTTCATCCCACAGCACTCGGGCCCGATGGGTGGTAAAGTTAAGCTCAACGTTGATCACCCCAGGCAAGCGCAACAGCTGCTGTTCAATCAGCCACACGCAGGCAGCGCAGGTGATGCCTTCGAGCATCAGCAACGCCTCACGTCGATCGCCCTCTTTCACCGACACAAAGCTAGACTGCACCTCCGCAAGGTCATATAGTCGTAGTTGGGCCATCACGTCATCGGGCGGTAAGGCGGCTTTTTGCGCGTCTTGCGTGCGCTGGGTGTAATACGCGCCTAACCCTGCATCAATAATGCTCTGGGCCACGGCCTGACAGCCAGCACAGCAGGCTGGATGGGATTCATCCTCAATGTGAATGGGTAAATCCAATGATTCGGGCACGTCTAGCCCACAGTGAAAGCATATTTTTTCCATGCGCCAATTGTACGCTGTTTTGCCTGATTTCGCTCATTAATGAAATACGAACACTTAGAAAGGACGCCTCATGCAAGCATGGTTGGTACACAATCAAGAGTTGGTTTTAGGCAAAGCCGACACCCCACAACCACAAGGTCGAGAACTCTTGGTACGGGTTCAGGCCTTCGGGCTTAATCGGGCCGATCTGGCTCAAAAAGAAGGGCGTTACCCTGCCCCGGCCGACGCCAGCCCCATTTTGGGCTTGGAGATGGCCGGCACCGTGGTACAGGTCCCCGCCGACAGCCGCTTTAAGGTCGATGACGCCGTGTTTGGCCTCGTGGCTGGGGGCGCCTATGCTGAATACGTGGTCATTGACGAAAGCATGGCCTTGCCCCTCCCCCAAAACTTCAGCATGGCCCAAGCGGCGGCGCTGCCGGAGGCATGGCTAACGGTCTTGTTAAACTTAAAGCACCTGGGCCAAATTCAAGCCGGCCACAGAGTCTTAATTCACGCTGGTGCCAGCGGCGTCGGCAGCACCGCCATCCAATACGCCAAGCATTGCGGCGCCTACGTTTTGGCCACCACCCGCTCCGCGCACAAGCTGGCCTACCTCACAGCACAAGGCGTGGATGAAGCCTGGTTGGCCGATGACTGGTGCCAACAAACCGACGCCCTTAAAGCCGACGGCGGCGTGGATTTCATTTTAGACCCGGTTGGCGCCTCTTACTTTGAGGCCAACCAAAAAATACTGAACCTGGATGGCAAAATGGTGTTTATTGGCATCATGGGCGGCCACAAAACCCCCCTCAATCTGGGCGCGTTACTGATGAAACGCCAGCAGATCATCGGCTCGACCTTACGCAGCCAACCACTGTCGGTGAAGCAGCGCTTAAATCAAGACTTTACCAGCCTCATCAGCGCCATCGAGGCCGGAACTTTGACCACCCACATTGATCAAATCTACACTTGGGCAGACACCCCTAAAGCCTTAGAGGACTTGGCTCAAAACCGCAACAGTGGCAAGCTCATCGTCACCCAGCCCTAACCGAACCAGCCCCATCAACCCCCATTCTCTCTGAGATGCCCCACCTAACGCAGGAGCACAACATGAACACCAAAGGCCTATTTGATCAAGTTTTAGCCGCCGCACGCAACATGACTCAAAAACCCAACAATGACACGGGCACTCCTAACACAGGCTTAGACCCTTTACTACAAGGCCTACTCGGCGGCATCGGCGGGGGCATGCTGGGCAGCTGGCTGTCCGGTAAGCGCACCAATAGCCTCGCCAAAATTGGCGGCAGCGCGGCCCTAGCGGCCCTCGCCTATCGCGCCTATCAAAACTACAGCGCCAACAAAGGCCAGGTGGCCCAGCCAGGCACCGGCACGCCAGAAGCCTATCTAGCCCCAACCGCCAGCCCAGTCCCGACAACAGAAGAAGCCAGCAAGCGCAGCATGGCGCTGCTATTGGCCGTCATCAACGCCGCCAAAGCCGATGGCGTGATTGCCGCAGCCGAACGTGAGGCCATCTTCAATCAGGCCAAACAACACACCAGCGATCCGTTTGCACTGGCCTGGGTTGAGCAAATTCTGAACCAGCCGGTGAACCTGCCCGAATTGACGGCCTTGGCCACAACCCCCCAGTTGGCCACCGAAATTTACGTGGCCAGCCTAGCCGCCTGCGCCAGCGAAGGCACCAACGCGCAAGAACAAGCTTATTTAAACCAGCTGCAACAGGCTTTAAACATCGATGACGGTTTAAAACAGTCTATCGAAACCGCTTTAAAAACCGCTTAATCCTGTGGCCTCATGCCTAACGGCCACAACCAAAAAGCCTGTCCGATACGGACAGGCTTTTTTATCTTGCATTTGAACCCAGTGCCTATGGCTGACTTTCTTCAGTCAACCACGCCAAGCATTGCGCCACCTCTGGCCGCAGGGCGGTGTCGGGCAGCAGCACCGCATAGTAGGCAAATCGGGCCGGCCATGGCCGCTCAATGGCCTGAACCACACGCCCACTGGCCAAGGATTCAGCCGCCGACACATCCTGCACCAAGGCAATGCCCTGGCCCGCTTCGGCCGCTCTCAACAATAAAAAATCATCTTCAAAGCTGGTGCCACGCTCGGCTCTGGCGTCGTCGGCCACGCCGTGCGCCTGCAACCACAGGCGCCAATCGGCGCGATCTGAATCTTGCAACAGCGGATAGGCCAAGCAGTCCGCTGGGGCCTTAATCTGAGGATGCTGTGCCAACAGCAGCGGGCTCAACACCGGTACCATTTTGGGCGCCAATAAGCGAATGCTTTTGAGCCCCGGATAAACGCCTAGGCCATGCCGCAGGGCAATGTCCACCTGCCGCCGCTTTAAGTCCACCAGCTTAGGCGTGGCCTCTACCCTTACCTCAATGTGGGGATGACGCTCATGGAAGCGATTTAAACGCGGCACCAGCCATGAGGCCGCAAAAGACGGCACCGTGCTGATGGCGACGGTTTGCCGCGCCTTGGTGGCAGCCACCAGCTCGGTCACGCTGTTGATTTGCGCAAACGCCTGGCGCAGCACCGGGTAAATCCGCTGGCCGGCTTCGGTCAGCATCATGCCCTCACGCGTGCGCACAAACAGACTCTGGCCCAAATGGGCCTCTAGCTGGCGCAGCTGCTGGCTGACCGCGCCAGAGGTCACGTGCAGCGACTGGGCGGCGGCCTTAATGCTGCCCTCGCGAGCGATGGCCACAAAAGTGCGCAGCGGCAAAAGGGGTAAGCGTGTGTCCATAACCTTTAATCTTCTCTATTTAAGCGCCTCGAGCCAAAACACCACGTCCAACGCAGGCATGCAGGCCAATCAGCCAAATCATACGTGAGTTAGGTCGCCCTCACCAGAACAGCCTCGAGCGGCCACTAAAAAGCCCACGACAGCAGTCGTGGGCTTTATGGGTTAAGCAGCAATATTGCTGCTTAGCCTAACGCATCTTTTGAACGATAAACGCACCAACGCCCAGTATCGCCGCCCATTTCAGAGGCTTATTCAGACGACGGCCCTTGGTTTGGCTTAACAGCAATCGTGCCCAAGGCCACAGCCCGACGGTCGCGCTCACTTCAGAAACCAAACGATAAGGCTTGGTCACGGTTTGCCTCATCTGTGCTGCATCGGCGGCAATCTGGAGCCGCAACGCCTCGCCTTTGAGCTTCAACAAGGCCATTTCGACATCTTGATTCGACTTCATTTCGACCTCCTGTGACTACTCATCATCCAAGGCGTCGATTCTGCCTTTTAAGGTGGATAAGTCATTTTTTAATTCTAACAAGGTGTCTGACAACAGCTGTTTTTGATTGCGCTTACGGGCATTAATCCCCACCAACAGCCACACCATCACCACCACGGCAACGACGGCCAAACCAAAAAAGACCCAGATTTTGGCCACCGGTGGCAACACGGCATTAAGCCCTAACAAAAAGCCCACCGCAGCCACTAAGGCACACAGCCCCACCAGAATTAAAGACACCACGATGGCGACCAGGTTGTCTTTGTGCTGTTGCATTTCCAAGCGGGCCATTTGTACCCGCACGAACAACAAATCCAGGCCGTTGCTCAGCAGTCGATTGGCACTTGCCCCAAACCCTAATCGAGCCATCGGCTTCTCCTAATAGCATTGGGGCTGCTTGGCCATACAGCCAGCAGCCCCATGATTCATCATCTGGTTAACGTCTAGAAACCAATAGACCCAACAAGAACCCGACGGCTGCGGCCACACCGGCAAACTTATACGGATTGTCCTGCACCAATTGGTCGGTTTGTTTGGCCACTTCTTTGGCCCGTTCTACCACTTCGCCTTCTAAATCTTGCAAACGGCTTTTACAATCGGCAATGCGATCTTGCAGGCGTTTTTTTAATTCTTTGGCTTTGGCACTGCCATCATCAGCAGCAGATTCATACAACTCTTCAGCGCTATTGAGTACTTCACGCACTTCTTGGATCAGTTGCTCTTTTTTTTCATCGGTTTTAGCGGATACTTTTTTACTCATAATCATCTCCATCACTACTCAATTAAAAAAATGCTGCGTACTTAATAGACGGTTAATACAGTATTAAGTTCAATGCGCTACCCCAAAAAGGGAAACATATTTAAACAATCATCAAACTTACTGACATATCGCCAATGAATATTCATCATCTCACACCGTGGCTTAATTGCCTACACAAAAAATGAAATTAATCGTTATTTTTACATTTCACTTTAAAGTAGCCACGCTTAAGCATGCCTCTAAAAACCCCATAAAAAAAGCCGCCCCGATCGTCATCAGGGCGGCTTATGGGCATTACCTTAACGCAAGGCGCTGATCGCTTAGATCATGCCTTTGCTTTTCAATACTTCCAACATGGTCGAACCTAGTTCTGCAGGGCTACGCGTGTACGCAATGCCAGCCTGTTCGAAGGCGTGGAATTTCTCTTCTGCCGTGCCTTTACCACCAGAAATAATCGCACCAGCGTGGCCCATGCGTTTACCAGCAGGTGCAGTCACACCAGCAATGTAACCCACAACAGGTTTGGTCACGTTAGATTTGATGTATTCAGCGGCTTCTTCTTCAGCAGTACCGCCAATTTCACCAATCATGATGATCGCATCAGTGTCTGGGTCGTTTTGGAACAGTTCCAAAGCATCAATGTGGCTGGTGCCTGGGATTGGGTCGCCACCAATACCGATACAGGTAGACTGGCCTAGACCAAGCTTGGTGGTTTGTGCCACGGCTTCGTAAGTCAACGTACCTGAACGAGAAATAATGCCGATGCGGCCTGGTTGGTGAATGTGGCCTGGCATAATGCCGACTTTACATTCGCCTGGGGTGATCACGCCTGGGCAGTTAGGGCCAATCAGACGCACGCCGCCAGTGTTCTCGATGTAACGCTTGGCTTTTAGCATGTCAATCGTTGGCACGCCTTCGGTAATCACCACGATCAAGCTCACGCCAGAATCAACGGCTTCAACGATTGAGTCCAGTACGAATGGTGCCGGTACGTAGATCACAGAAGTGTCGGCTTGTGTTTCGCGCACGGCTTCGGCCATGGTGTCGAATACAGGACGGTCTAGGTGCAAAGAACCACCTTTACCTGGGGTCACGCCGCCCACTACGTTAGTGCCGTAAGCAATCGCTTGCTCAGAGTGGAAAGTACCGTTTTTACCGGTGAAACCTTGAACCAACAGACGGGTGTTTTTATTTACTAATACGCTCATTATTTAATCTCCTTAGCTTAGGCTTTAACAGCTTCAACAATTTTTTGGGCTGCGTCGGCTAAGCCTTCAGCAGGAATCAATGCCAAGCCAGATTCTGACAACAATTTGGCACCAATTTCAGCATTGTTACCTTCTAAACGAACCACGACAGGCACGGTCACGTTCACTTCTTTAACGGCAGCGATAATGGCTTCAGCAATCATGTCGCAACGAACAATACCACCGAAGATGTTGATCAACACGCCTTGTACTGAAGGGTCGGCCAAAATTAATTTGAACGCTTCAATCACGCGCTCTTTGGTTGCGCCACCGCCCACGTCCAAGAAGTTAGCAGGCTGACCGCCGTACAGTTTGATGATGTCCATGGTGGCCATCGCCAAACCCGCACCGTTCACCATACAACCGATGTTGCCTTCTAGGGCCACATAGTTAAGGTCAAATTCGCTGGCTTTCAATTCACGTTCGTTTTCTTGTGATTTGTCGCGTTGGGCAGCCAATTTAGGCAAGCGGTACATGGCGTTAGAGTCGATGCCGATTTTCGCATCCACACAGGCCAATTCACCGTTTTCGCGCACGGCCAATGGGTTGATTTCAAACAAAGCAAAGTCGTTGTCAACAAACGCTTGGTAAGCACCCAACATCAATTTGGTAAACGCTTTAATTTGGTCGCCTTTTAGGCCCAAAGCAAATGCCGTGGCACGCGCTTGGAACGGCTGCATGCCCACTAGTGGATCAACGGTTACTTTGATGATTTTTTCTGGGGTTTCAGCAGCCACGGTTTCAATTTCAACGCCGCCTTCGGTAGACGCCATGAACGTAATGCGACGGGTTGAACGGTCAACCACGGCGCCTAGGTACAATTCACGCTCTACTGGGTACATGTCTTCACAGACCAATACGCTGTTTACAGGTTGGCCATTGGCGTCTGTTTGGTAAGTCACCAAGTTGGTGCCAATCAAGCCTTTGGCGATTTCAGCAGCTTCTTCGCGGCTTTTAACCACTTTCACACCACCAGATTTACCACGGCCACCGGCGTGTACTTGGGCTTTAACCACGGCAAATTTGCCGCCTAAAGAATCGTATGCTGCTGCAGCAGCTTCTGGGGTTTCAGCCACAATGCCGTTTTGAACAGGCAAACCATAGCTGGCCAAAAGGGCCTTAGATTGGTACTCGTGTAAGTTCATGAGGGGTTCCTCTGTTGAAGTTAATATGCAGCTTAACGCTGTAATTGCGGGTCTGGTTTAGGCTGCGTCGGGCAGCCATTTTTTTGCCAAAATATAGCAGGCTAGGCCAACGCCAAATAATGCCAAAACCAGCCATCCTTTACGCCTAGCCTTCGGTGCAAAGGCGTAGAAAGCCAGGCTAAAACTAAAAAACATGATCATCATCACGCCCACCTGTGAACGCTCTTTAAAGCGCTCAAAGGCGGCCGATTCAACCAGTATGGTGTACACATGCATCAGGCCTGCCGCACACATGAGGAACACCCCCAGTGGCAGCATCAAGATGCCGGCGATGACCCTACTGGATTCGGTCATTAGCCGTGAATCGCACGTTTGTCAGTGGCCAATGCCGCTTCGTGTAGCACTTCAGCCAATGATGGGTGTGCGTGGATGATGCGACCAATGTCTTCACCGCTGGCTTTGAATTCCATCGCCACAACGGCTTCGGCAACCAGTTCAGACACCATTGGGCCAATCATGTGAATGCCCAAAATGCGGTCAGTTTTCGCATCGGTCAACACTTTGATGGTGCCTTGGGCTGCGCCCATGCTCATCGCACGACCGTTGGCGCCAAAACCTGAGGTGCCTTTTTTGTAGTCGATACCCGCTTCTTTAAGCTGCTCTTCGGTTTGACCCACCCAAGCAATTTCGGGGTTGGTGTAAATCACCCAAGGCACGGTATTGAAGTCGAAGTGGGGTTTCTGACCGGCAATGCGCTCGGCCACGGCCACGCCTTCTTCGCTGGCTTTATGAGCCAACATTGGGCCACGCACCACGTCACCAATCGCCCATACGTTAGGCAGGTTGGTTTTGCAATCGCCATCCACGGCCACAAAGCCGCGTTCGTCGATGTTTAGGCCCACTTCTTTAGCGCCCAAACCTTCGGTATTGGGCACGCGGCCGATGGCCACGATGAGCTTGTCAAACTCTTGCGTCTTGGCTTCGCCACCCACTTCGTACTCAACCACAACGGTTTTGCCGTTGGTGATTTTGGTGATTTTCACGCCCAATAAAATGTCTAGGCCAGTGTCTTTGGTTAGGGTACGCATTGCTTCACGGGCGATTTGCGCATCGGCGGCACCCATAAACTTAGGCGCGGCTTCCAATACGGTCACTTCAGAACCCAAGCGTTTCCATACCGAACCCATTTCCAAACCAATCACGCCAGAACCAATCACGCCTAGGCGTTTTGGCGCGCTTTCTAAGTTCAAAGCGCCTTCGTTGTCCAACACGTTCACGTTGTCGATTTCAACCAAAGGCAGTGGACGTGGACGGCTACCAGAAGCCACAATCACGTGCGTCGCCAACACTTCTTCTTTGGCGCCGTCGTTGTCGACTTCTACTTTCCATTTGCCGTCTACTTGGCCAATGATTTTACCGGTGCCGTGTAGGGCCGGTACTTTGTTCTTTTTCAACAAGAACGCCACACCGCCGGTTAATTTGTCTACGATGCCGTCTTTACGGGCAATCATTTTGCTGGCATCCATTTTGGCTTTGCCCACTTCAATGCCGTGATCGGCCATGTCGTGGCTGATGGCGTGGAACTGATGTGATGATTCCAACAAAGCTTTAGAAGGGATACAGCCTACGTTCAAGCAGGTTCCACCCATCGCTGGGGTTTTGCCATCTTTGCCTTTACCGGCATCGATACACACGGCTGAAAAACCCAATTGGGCTGCACGAATAGCAGCCACGTAGCCGCCAGGGCCTGCGCCGATTACGGCAACATCTACATTATGACTCATGCTTTATTCCTTTGTTATAGACTGATCAGGCCAGAAGCGCCCAAACAGAAGGCAACCTTAACGTAAGGTTGCCTTATACTTAGATTATAGGTCCAAGATCAAACGTGCTGGGTCTTCTAGCAAGTCTTTAATGGTCACCAAGCTCAACACCGCTTCGCGACCGTCAATGATGCGGTGATCGTAAGACAAGGCTAGGTACATCATCGGACGCACAACCACTTCGCCGTTTTCAACCATGGCACGTTCTTTAGTCGCGTGCATGCCCAAAATAGCAGACTGTGGTGGGTTAATGATTGGGGTAGACATCATTGAACCAAAGGTACCGCCGTTGGTGATGCTGAAGGTACCGCCAGTCAAATCTTCTAGCGCCAATTTACCGTCTTTAGCTTTACCAGCATAAACCGCAATTTGACGTTCGATGTCGGCCAAAGACATTTGGTCGGCGTTACGCAAAATAGGCACAACTAGGCCACGTGGGCTACCTACCGCAATACCGATGTCGAAGTAACCGTGGTACACGATGTCGTTACCGTCGATAGAGGCGTTCACCAATGGGAATTTTTTCAATGCGGCCACGGCGGCTTTCACGAAGAAAGACATAAAGCCTAGTTTCACGTCGTGTTCTTTCATGAACTGATCTTTGTACTTGTTGCGCAAGTCCATGATGGGTTTCATGTTCACTTCGTTAAACGTGGTCAAGATGGCGTTTTCGTGTTGCGATTGCAATAGGCGCTCGGCCACACGTTGACGCAAACGAGACATCGGCACGCGTTGCTCAGTACGCTCACCCAATGCCACTGGGGCCACGGCGGCGGCAGCAGGCGCTGCGGCTTTAGCAGGAGCGGCACCAGCGTTTTGTACGTCTTCTTTCAAGATGCGACCATCGCGGCCAGAACCTTGAACGTTGTTCAAATCAACGCCTTTTTCTGCGGCCATTTTGGCAGCAGCGGGCATGGCAACAGCGGCGCCAGAAGCGGCTGCAGGTGCGGCAGCTTCAGCTGGTGCGGCTTCTGCCGCAGGCGCTGCATCACCGGCTTTAGCAGCGGTGTCGATGCGGGCCAATAGCTGACCAGACACAACGGTCGCGCCGTCTTGCTCAATGATTTCAAGCAACACGCCGGCTTGAGGTGCAGGCAGTTCCAACACCACTTTGTCGGTTTCTAAATCGATGATGTTTTCGTCACGTTCAACGAATTCACCCACTTTTTTATTCCATGTCATCAATGTTGCTTCAGAAACGCTTTCTGGCAACACGGGTACATTAACTTCAATAATCATATTTATCTCCTGATTTTTTGTGGCCACCCAGTGGCCGTCACGTGGTGGCTATTACTTATCAAAACTCAAGGCATCGTCCAGCAAAGCTTTCAGTTGCGCTTGGTGTTTACTCATGTACCCTACTGCTGGTGAAGCACTTGATGGGCGACCTGCGAAGCTGACGCTTTGTTTGCTGTTAAGCAGTGCTTCGAAGCGATGGCGCAATTGATACCATGCACCTTGGTTTTTAGGCTCTTCTTGGGCCCAAATCACTTCTTTAGCATTGCTGTAACGGGCCAACTCGGCAGCCACTTCTTCGGTTGGGAACGGATACAATTGCTCAATACGCACAATCGCAATCTCTTTTTCCAAACCACGTGCTTCGCGATCGTTGAACAGGTCGTAATACACTTGACCAGCACACAACACCACGCGTTTCACGTCTTTATCTTGACGCTCTAGGGCATCGCCAATCACGGGACGGAATGACGTACCGTCGGCGAAATCAGCCAACTCACTCATAGAGGCTTTGTAACGCAGCAACCGTTTTGACATAAAGATCGCCAAAGGCTTGCGGTAAGGGCGCATCACCTGACGACGCAATACGTGGAACATTTGCGACGCTTCCGAAGGCATCACCACTTGGACGTTGTGCTCGGCACACAGCTGCAACCAACGCTCAACGCGGGCAGAAGAGTGCTCAGGGCCTTGGCCATCGTAGCCGTGAGGCATCATGATGGTTAAGCCAGACAAACGGCCCCACTTGGTTTCGCCCGAGGTAATAAATTGGTCAATCGCCACTTGCGCACCGTTGGCGAAGTCGCCAAACTGGGCTTCCCACATCACCAATTGGTCTGGGGCTGAGCAAGAATAACCATACTCATAGGCCAATACCGCTTCTTCGTTTAGGATCGAGTCGATCACTTCAAAACGGGCTTGGTTTTCAGCAATGTTTTGCAAGGGGATGTACACGCCTTGGTCCCAACGCTCACGGTTTTGATCATGCAATACCGCATGACGGTGTGAGAACGTACCGCGACCCGAATCTTCACCCGAGATGCGCACGCCGTTACCGTTGTTCACCAAGCTGGCGTAAGCCAAGGTCTCGGCCATACCCCAGTCTAGCGGTTGCTCGCCCGCCGCCATGGCTTTACGGG
The DNA here is from genome assembly GCA_017991555.1 of Neisseriaceae bacterium. Classification (GTDB taxonomy): domain Bacteria; phylum Pseudomonadota; class Gammaproteobacteria; order Burkholderiales; family Neisseriaceae; genus JAGNPU01. The sequence goes on along the minus strand of JAGOQM010000004.1, from coordinate 199,906 downwards.
TATTGATCAAACGGTTGATGGTGTTGTGTGGCTTGAAGCCTTCAGGAATGGTGGTGAATTTATCCGCCAAACGCTGAATGTCACCCAAAGGCAAACCTGAATTCACAGGGTGCGCCCAATGCGTGCCCATGAATGGGGTCCAATCTACGGCGTGTTGACGCTTGTAGTTGTTCAATTGGGTTTGCTCTACGTGCTCGCCCTTATCCAAGGCATCGCGGTAGGCTTTAATCAAGGCATCGGTGTCTTCTTTGGTCAACAAGCCTTCGCTCACCAAGCGGTCGGCGTACAGCGCACGGGTGCCTGGGTGCTTGGCGATTTTTTTGTACATCATGGGCTGGGTCAAGAACGGATCGTCGCCCTCGTTGTGGCCCAGTTTACGGTAGCAAACCAGATCAATCACCACGTCTTTACCGAAGATCATGCGGTAGTCTAGCGCCGCTTGAATCACGTAGCATACGGCTTCTGGATCGTCGCCATTGACGTGGAAAATCGGGGCGCTGACCATTTTGGCGATGTCAGTACAGTACAGGGTCGAACGCATGTCGCGCGTGTCTGACGTGGTAAAGCCCACCTGGTTGTTGATCACGATGTGCACGGTGCCGCCGGTGCCGTAACCACGCGTTTGCGATAGGTTAAAGGTGCCTTGGTTCACGCCTAGGCCAGCAAAGGCCGCGTCACCGTGAATCAATACTGGCAATACTGCCCGTTTGCCCCCTTCACCACGGCGGTCTTGACGCGCGCGCACAGAACCTTCAACCACTGGGTTGACGATTTCTAGGTGAGACGGGTTAAACGCTAGGGTCACGTGCACGGCACCATTTTTAGTCGGCAAGTCGGCGCTGAAACCCATGTGGTATTTCACGTCGCCGCTAGGCAACTCAACCAAAGGCTTGCCTTCAAATTCGCTAAACAGATCGCGAGGCTCTTTACCTAAGGTGTTCACCAACACGTTCAAGCGACCGCGGTGAGCCATGCCAATGATGACTTCTTCCACGCCTTGATCAGACGCGTTTTGAATCAAATGATTTAGGCCGGCAATGGTGCTTTCGCCACCTTCTAAAGAGAAACGCTTTTGGCCCACATATTTGGTGTGCAAGTAGCGCTCTAAGGTTTCGGCCGCAGTGATTTCTTTAAGAATGTGTTTTTTGGTGTCTGCATTAAAACGAGGCGTTGATAGATCGCCTTCAAAACGGTCTTGTACCCAGTGGCGTTCTTCTGAATCAGAAATGTGCATGTATTCCAAACCAATCGAACCGCAATAGGTTTGTTTCAAACGCGCAATGATGTCTGACAGAGGCAAGCGAGCTGATGAAGTGTTTGAATCTAAGCTGAACTGTACCGCCATGTCGGCAGAGGTTAGGCCATAATGAGCAGGGTCTAACTCAGGGAACACGGCCACGTCCATGCGTTCTAGCGGATCCAAAGAAGCGTGACGCAAACCCAAAATGCGGTAGGCCGCAATCAGGCGCAATACGGCCACTTGTTTTTGCATCGCCGCAGAATCCATACTTTGGCTGGCCACGTGTTGTACCGTAGGGCGCTTCGCCATTTGCACGAATGATTCTTGAATTGGGGCTTGTGGAATATCGCGCGCCACAGCGCCAGGCGTTAACACCAACTGGTCGAAGTATTCTTTCCAATGCGCATCGACTAGATTGGGGTCGTTTAAGTATTGTTCATATAGCTCTTCAATGTATGGCGCATTGGAGCCAAACAAATAGGATAAGCTAAATTGTTCATTCATCATGGCATAAGCCCCTTAAGGTTAAGACAGTACAGACAAAATTTGGCAAAACCACTTACCGGTTATGACTAAAACCAAATGGTTTTACGAAACGTTGCTGGGATAAACCCCTCAAAAAATGGTTGGCTACCTTCGGCAGCCAACCGCTTCAATGATTACTTACGTGCTTCAGTGGCCACATAGTCGCGACGTTCTGCACCAGTGTATAGCTGGCGAGGACGACCGATTTTTTGTTGTGGATCGGCGATCATCTCAGCCCAGTGGCTAATCCAACCTACGGTCCGTGCCAAAGCAAAGATCACGGTAAACATAGACACAGGAATGCCTAATGCAGACAACACGATGCCGGAGTAGAAGTCCACGTTTGGATACAATTTACGCTCGATGAAGTAAGGATCTTCCAGCGCAATTTTTTCCAAAGCCATGGCCAATTTGAATTTAGGATCGTCATGTAACCCTAGTTCATTCAACACTTCATGGCAGGTTTCACGCATGATTTTGGCACGTGGATCCATGTTTTTGTACACACGGTGTCCAAAGCCCATCAAGCGGTAACGACGCTCTTTCACGCCTTCCATGAACTCTTCTACATTGCTCACGTCGCCAATCTCATCCAACATTTTCAATACTGCTTCGTTCGCACCACCGTGAGCAGGGCCCCACAAACAAGCAATGCCCGCAGCAATACAGGCAAATGGGTTGGCGCCAGAAGAGCCAGCCAAACGCACGGTAGAGGTAGAGGCATTTTGTTCATGGTCAGCATGCAAGATGAAGATGCGGTCAAGCGCACGAACCAATACTGGGTTTGGCACGTATTCTTCACATGGCGTTGCAAACATCATGTGTAAAAAGTTGGCGGTGTACGATAAATCATTTTTTGGATAATTGAACGGGGCACCAATTGAGTAGCGATAGCACATGGCCGCAATCGTTGGGATTTTAGAAATCATACGATTAATGGCAACGGTACGGTGTTGTGGATTGTTGATGTCCAAGCTGTCTTGGTAGAAGGCTGCTAAAGCACCCACCACCCCCACCATCATTGACATAGGGTGAGCATCGCGACGGAAACCGCGGAAGAACCAAGTCAGTTGTTCGTTCACCATGGTGTGGTGACCAATCACGTGTTCGAATTCTTTCTTTTGTTCTGCCGTTGGCAATTCGCCATAAATCAACAAATAGCAAGTTTCTAGATAGTCGCTGTTTTCAGCCAACTGTTCAATCGGGTAACCACGATAGTACAACTGACCCTTGTCGCCATCAATAAAGGTAATTTTTGACTCGCAGCTTGCGGTAGACACAAAGCCGGGGTCAAAGGTAAACATACCGGTTTCTTTATTTAAGGCACGAATATCAACCACATCAGGGCCTAAGCTACCAGATAAGACAGGTAGGCCTACAGGCTCTTGTCCTTCAACATTTAAAGTAACGTTTTTTGACATGAACTTCTCCTTGTTATTATTACATTAGCCCGTCGCTTAAACCGCCCGCAGGCGGTTAATCAGCGGGAGCAACGCAGGATCTTCTGGTTCAGATTTGCCATTCACAATGGATAAAAACTCTTGATCAGGTAAATCTAGTATTTGGCAAAATACTGCCAGCTCATCGTCGGTCAGCGCATCAAATTCAGTCGCCAAGAACTTGTTCAGAACGATGTCCAGTTCCAACAAGCCTCGGCGCATGGCCACCCAACGAATGCGCCGTTTCGCCGCTTCGTCATATTGCGTCATACAGCACGCTTCAACATTATTTCTTTGATCTTGCCAATCGCACGGGTGGGGTTCAAGTGTTTAGGACACACATCCACACAGTTCATAATGGTATGGCAACGGAACAAGCGGTATGGGTCATTTAGATCATCTAAACGCTCATTGGTTCGGGTATCACGCGAATCCACGATGAAGCGGTAGGCGTTTAACAAACCAGAAGGGCCCACGAACTTATCCGGATTCCACCAGAACGAAGGACAGGCAGTTGAGCAACACGCGCACAAAATACACTCGTATAGCCCATCTAATTCTTTACGTTGTGCTTGGGTTTGCAAACGCTCACGCTCAGGCGCTGGCTCATCGTTCACCACGTATGGTTTGATTGAGTGATATTGCTTAAAGAACTGAGCCATATCCACAATCAGGTCACGAATCACAGGCAAGCCTGGCAAAGGACGCAATTGAATCGGTTGTTTCAAAGCACGAACGTCGGTCAAACAGGCCAGGCCGTTCTTGCCGTTAATGTTCATGCCGTCCGAACCACAAATGCCTTCGCGGCAAGAGCGGCGGAACGCAAAGCTGTCGTCTTGCGCTTTTAACTTAACCATCGCGTCCAACAATTTCACGTCGGTTGGCTCTAGCTCAAGCTCATAGTCTTGCATGTAAGGCTTGGCATCCACATCAGGATTGTAGCGATATACTTGAAAACGAAATTTTTCCATGTCTGTTCCCCTTCCTTAGTACACACGTTTTTGCGGTTTGATGTACTCAACGCTCAATGGTTTGGTGTGTACAGGCTTGTACGATAAGGTGCCGGTTTCTGGATAGTAGAACGTGTGTTTCATCCAGTTCGCGTCGTCACGTTCAGGATGGTCGTCAGAGGCGTGAGCGCCACGAGACTCTTTACGTGCTTCAGCAGACACTAAGGTTGCCACAGCCACTTCAATTAAGTTATCCACTTCCAAGGCTTCCATGCGGGCCGTATTCCACACCTGGCTCTTGTCTTTGATTTCGGTCTTGGCGACGCGTTTGGCCAATGCTTTAATGCCTTCTACGCCTTCGGCCAATAATGCGTCGGTACGGAACACACCCGCGTGTGCTTGCACCATGCGCTGGATGTCGGTACGCACTTGATCCACGTTCTCACCGTTGGTTTGGTTTTCCAAGCGCTCTAGACGCGTTTTGGTCAACTCACCGGCGTTCGCAGGCAGCGGCTTGTGGTTTTCGTGGCTGTTGATGTATTCAACCATGCTGTCACCAGCAGATTTACCGAACACCACCAAGTCTAGCAATGAGTTGGTACCCAAGCGGTTGGCGCCGTGCACAGAAGCACAAGCACACTCACCAGCAGCGTAGAAACCATTAACCTTGGCTTCTAGATCGTCGCCTTTAGGGGCCACAACTTCACCGTGGTAGTTGGTTGGAATGCCGCCCATCATGTAGTGACAGGTAGGCACCACAGGAATCGGGTCGGTGATTGGGTCAACGCCGGCAAATTTAATCGCGATTTCGCGAATGCCCGGCAGTTTTTCCATAATCTTATCGGCGCCCAAGTGGTCCAATTTCAACAATACGTAGTCTTTGTTTTTGCCACAGCCACGACCTTCGTGAATTTCCATGGCCATTGCGCGTGACACCACGTCGCGAGAAGCCAAGTCTTTCACGGTTGGGGCATAACGCTCCATGAAACGTTCGCCTTCGCTGTTCAGCAAGATCCCGCCTTCACCACGCACGCCTTCGGTAATCAACACGCCAGCACCGGCCACGCCAGTGGGGTGGAACTGCCAGAATTCCATGTCTTCTAGCGGCACACCAGCACGTGCGGCCATGCCCAAGCCATCGCCAGTGTTCATAAAGGCGTTGGTAGAAGAAGCGTAAATACGGCCTGCGCCACCAGTGGCAAACAAAACGGCTTTAGCATGGAAAATAAAGGTTTCGCCCGTTTCCATTTCTAAAGCCGTCACGCCTACTACGTCACCGTCGTCGTCGCGGATTAGGTCCAATGCCATCCATTCCACAAAGAACTGGGTGTTGGCACGAACGTTTTGTTGGTACAAAGTATGCAGCATGGCATGACCGGTACGGTCAGCAACGGCACAAGCGCGCTCTACCGCACGCTTACCGTGTTCGGCGGTGTGGCCACCAAACGGACGTTGGTAAATTTTGCCGCTTTCAACGCGGTCAAAAGGCATGCCCATGTGTTCTAGTTCCACCACGGCGTCTGGCGCACGGCGGCACATAAATTCAATCGCGTCTTGGTCACCTAGCCAGTCCGACCCTTTAACGGTGTCGTACATGTGCCAATCCCAACGGTCTTCTTGAACGTTACCCAAAGACGCAGAAATACCGCCTTGAGCCGCAACCGTGTGAGAACGGGTAGGAAACACTTTAGACAAAACAGCAGTGCTTAAGCCTGCTTTAGACAATTGCAAGGCAGCACGCAAACCTGCGCCACCACCACCGACAATCACGGCATCAAATCGACGAACAGGAAATGTCATTACAGCCCCCAAATCACTTTAACCGAGTAAACAAAACAGCCCACTAACCATACGATGGTGGCTGTGTGCAAGAACAAACGTAATGCTGCGCTTTGAAGGTAATCCATCCATAAGTCACGAATACCCACCCATGCGTGTAACAACACCGCAATAAAGCTCACTTGAGTAAACACGCGCACCCAAGTTTGGGCAAAAAACGCCTGCCATGAAGCAAAATCTTGGGGCATGCCCACCAAGAACAACACCATTAATACGGTGTAGATAATCATCAATACAGCCGTAATGCGTTGCATCACCCAATCGCGCACACCGTAATGAGCGCCTGTTAACTTACGATCTACCATAACCACGCTCCCAAAATAACGGTCAAGGCCAAGCTGATTACCACAACTAATCGGGCAGTCAAGCGTGCCGTTGGCAATTCCAAACCTTTATGGATGTCAATAAACAAGAAACGAATACCAGCACAAAAGTGGTGCAAATAGCCCCACAATAGGCCCAATAGCGCGATTTTCACCAAAGGGTGAGCCACGAGCGCTTGGTAGCTAGCAAACTGTTCTTCTTGACTTAATGTGCCTGACAGAAGGTAGAGCAAGAAAGGGAGCGCGACAAACAGCGCCACACCGCTGATGCGGTGCATGATTGAAATGATAGCTGGAATAGGCAAACTCATTGCGAGCTTGGGCACATCCAAGTATACAGGTCTTTGTTTTTGCATTAGGATTCCTTACAAACCAAATAAAAACACCACCGAAAAAAATAAACTTTGCCGCAAATCAACACATGACGTTTAGATTTACTTTAAAGTCCAAGGCCATAATTTACTCTGATTGGCCTTTTTTGACTAGTTTCTCACCTGATATCATTCAGCATTCTGGCTAAAGCGGTCAATTAAACCACCCTATCACTCAGATTCAGAAATTAAATGCAGGCTATAAAAATCAGTCAAAACCGTACGTTTACGCCATTCAATTGGTCGTTTTTGAACCGTTTCACTGGTGCGGACAACCGTCAGCATCACGGCATTTGGCTCTTTCTTTAAAAGCAACGCTTCTTCTTTATTGATTGTAGACGTTAAAAACACTTCTTCTTTTACTTGTACACGTATCCCGTGTACTTTTTGCAAACACTCATACAAACCTGCGCTGTCCAACAGGTCGCGCAAATTCAAGCATTCCAGCCCATCAAACGGTAAGTAGGCTTCATCCAAAGCCACCACCTGTGCCCCAATGCGCCATAACGACACAATGCGCCACACCGGCTGAGAACGCTTTAACGACAAACCCTCTGCCACTAAATCTAAAGCATGGGTTTTTTTAACGCTTAAAATTTCTTGGGCTGGCTGTGCGTCCGTACGGCGACTGGCACCATAAGCCCGTAAAGCCAACCGCCCCCAATCGCTCATCACATTATGAACAAAAGTGCCCACGCCCTGCTGCCGATACAACACCCCTTGCAGCACCAGGTCGTTCATGGCTTTACGCACCGTCCCTTGGCTCACCCCTAATTCTTCGGCCAAATCCCATTCACTGGGAATGGCACGCAACGGCCGATAGACGCCGGCACTGACCTGCGCCTGAATATGGGCCATTACTTCGGCATAAAGGGGGCGTTTTTGGACGCTCGTGGCTTTCATAACACTATTTGTACCATGTTTGACCATGGCCTGTAAACTTGGTCTTATATAAGACCCCTACCCGCTCTTTTTAAAGTCACGCCTCATTAAGGCCACTTATTCGCTTAACGGCATGGTTATTTTTCTGTATGATTATCAGGTTCACAGTCTAGACGTATCTAAAGTGTACTGTCGTGTTCTCACAACACCTTTAACTTGGTGACCGGCTTTAGCGCGTCAGCGCTGCAGCGCCCCTAAGCCAATACGACAGTGCGCCTTACAAGACGCCTTGTAAACAGGCCGTCACTTCGGTGAGCCGTCACCATTTATTCATTAATCGCCCTGGCTGTTTCTGAATGTATGGTCACCCCTCACCGCCTCTGACGCAGTGGCATTTTGCCAACCTTCATATCAACTAGGAGATCGTTCACATGAAACAACCTGTTCGCGTTGCCGTTACTGGCGCTGCTGGTCAAATTGGTTATGCTTTATTGTTCCGTATTGCCAGCGGTGAAATGCTAGGCAAAGATCAACCCGTTATTTTACAACTATTGGATTTACCACAGGCTCAAAATGCCGTCAAAGGCGTGATGATGGAACTGCAAGACTGCGCCTTCCCATTATTGGCCGACATGTTCACCACGGACGATCCAGAAGTTGCGTTTAAAGATGCTGAAGTGGCCATTCTAGTGGGTTCACGCCCACGCTCTAAAGGCATGGAACGCGCCGACCTACTGTTGGCCAACGCCGAAATCTTCACCGTACAAGGCGCCGCCTTGAACAAAGTGGCCGACCGCAAGGTAAAAGTATTGGTTGTGGGCAACCCAGCCAACACCAACGCCTACATCGCCATGAAGAGCGCCCCTGATTTGAATCCTAAAAACTTTACCGCCATGCTGCGCCTAGACCACAACCGTGCCCTAAGCCAAATTGCCGATAAAGTACAAAAACCGGTTAGCTCAATTGAAAAAGCGTTTGTTTGGGGCAACCACAGCCCAACCATGTACGCCGACTACCGCTACGCCACCATTGATGGCGAAGCCGTTAAAGACATGATCAATGATCAGGTTTGGAACAAAGAAGTGTTCTTGCCAACCGTGGGCAAACGTGGCGCCGCCATTATTGAAGCACGTGGCCTGTCTAGCGCCGCCTCTGCCGCCAACGCCGCCATCGACCACATCCGCGACTGGGTGTTGGGCACCAACGGCAAATGGGTGACCATGGGCATTCCTTCAAACGGCGAATACGGCATCCCTAAAGACGTGATGTTCGGCTTCCCAGTAACCTGCGAAAACGGCGAATACAAAATCGTTGAAGGCCTAGAGATCGACGCGTTCAGCCAAGAACACATCGACATCACCCTAAACGAGCTAAAAGAAGAGCAAGCTGGCGTGGCCCACTTATTCAACTAAGCACTAAATCACACCAAACACCCTTAGGCCAAGCCCTAAGGGTGTTTTTTTATGCTGGCATCCATTATGCCCGTCCTTGAGCCAGCGACAACGCTGGCCCAGAAAGCGCCTGCAGCAGCGATGGCAACACCAAGGCGCAACGCCCACAAACCTGAGCCAAATCCTGTTCAAACTGCGCCCGGGCCGCTTCCCCTGCCCCGTCCGAGACAGCCTTCACCGCCACAAAAGGCAGGCTAAAACGATGGCACACCTGTGCCAACGCCGCCGCCTCCATGTCCACAGCAACCACGTCCGTAAAGGCCAGTCGAATACGCGCCTGCTGATCAGTCCCTTGCACAAACTGGTCCCCACTGGCCAACAGGCCCACGCCACATTCCCAGCCTAAGGCCGCCACACCGGCCTTAGCCGCCGCCAAAAGCGCCGGATCCGACCGAAACTGCGGCGGGCAGCCCACCACCTGCCCGGGTGCATAGCCAAAGGCACTGACGTCGACATCGTGATGGACCACGGCCCTAGCCACCACTACATCCCCCTTGGACAAGCTGGGCGACAGCGCACCTGCCACACCGAAATTAATCATGGCGCGAGGCCGAGTCGATGCCAGCAACAGCGTCATTGTCGCCGCCGTCGCCGCCATGACCTTACCCACGCCCGTCGTCACCAACACCACCTCTTGCTCCGCCAGCCAGCCGCTTTGCATGACCAACCCTTTTTCAACCCGCTGCGTCACGTCCCGCATCAATGCACGCACAGGCTCTGTCTCTGCTGTCATCGCAGCCAATAGCGCCACACTCATCTCACACCCCCTTTTTATGATGAAGCGCCCTCAGCCTTGGCCACATCAAAGCCTCATGAAGGCCGACTCGCCCGTGCCACGTAGCGCGCTTCTGATACCGACCAGACATACGTCTGGCGCGTACGCCCTTGGCGCAGCTGTAAATCAAAAAAACCATGGGTTTGCGTCGGCAGCATCACCACCTGCCACTGCGCCTCATCAATGTCGTGCGCCCGCGTACCGTCTGAATGCCACTCTCCAGCAATGTCCGAGAACGCATACACCAAGCCATTGAACACATTCACCAGTTCGCCTTCCTGCACCCGATACAGTTCCAGATATTCGACATAGGCGCCACCGCCGCTGTAACCCACCTGTAAGCCAGCTCGAACCCCGATCGCCACCTCATTAGGACGGATACGATACGGCGCTAAATCCAGCTTATTGTAAGCATCGGGGCGCCGTACCTCGCCATCAGGCCCTTCATGCGCCTCGGCCAATGGCCCGCCCAGCCGCGCCAGCGGTTTCAACACGCCACCGCCCCCTTCAAAAACGCCCACATAAAAGCGATTGGGCACGCTGGCCCCGGCCACATAGCCCGTCCCGCAGGTTGTTTCACCCGCGCCTATCGCCTCAACCGCATTGCGCTGATCCGGCGCAAAGCAGGCCGCCCCCACAAACAGCCCATCACGCTGCCAGCGCTTGGCGCCAAGCGTGATCAAAGTGGCTTCCGACTCACTGGGCGCCAGCCAGCTTAAAAAAGCCGCACGCGCCGAGGCATCTAAGCCCTCCGGCCACTCACCGTAAGGTGCCGCGCGCATCACACCGCTCATTTGCTCGGCGTAAAACGCCTGTCCTTCAGGCGCTTTAATCACCGCTGGCACTTCCGACAAAGCACCCACGGTCTGAGCCTGAAGCCCCACACTCACACACAACAGCCACCACCACGCACGCATACACACTCCTTCTGTCACCCACCCATATGAATCAAACCTAACCCTCATCAGATTAAACCAAAAATACCGCTGCGAACAGGATTCCTTTTTACCGCTACGGCCCATAAAAAATCCCCGCCATCTGGGCGGGGACGTTCAAAACCAAGCAAAAAACTGCCTAATCTAAATATTCAAAGCGCGCACGCTTGATGTTGCACAGCATTTCATAGGCAATACTGCCGGCCACTTCCGCCACTTCGTTGGCGCTCACCAAATCACCAAACAACTCTACTTCACTGCCAATGCCCTGCTCTGGCGCCGAAAACTCAATGGTCATCATGTCCATCGATACCCGACCAATCACCCGCGCCCGCTTGCCATCAATCGAAATCGGCGCATCGGTGGAGGCTAAACGGGGATAGCCGTCGGCATAACCACAGGCCATCAGCCCCACCCGCGTGCTTGGCTCGGTGGTGATGAAAATCCCACCGTAACCCACGGGCGAACCCGCAGGTAAAACGCGCTCACCAAATACTTTAGTGCTCAAGCGCATCACTGGCTTCAAGGCATAAGGCTGGTTTGGCATCGGCGACAGACCATACAAGGCCAGGCCCGCACGACCCCAGTCGCGATGCGCGGCTGGATGCGCCAAAATGGCGGCAGAGTTGGCCATGCTTTCTGGCCCAGGCAGGGCCGAACACACCGCATCAAACGTGGCGATCTGCTCTGCCGTCACGTCTAACTCAGGCTCGTCCGAACGCGCGAAGTGGGTCATTTTCACCACCTCTTCCACTTGCGCATGCGCCGACAAAACACCGTGGGCGGTGGCGTAGTCCTCAGGAAAGAAGCCGGCGCGGTGCATGCCCGAGTCCATTTTCAGCCATACTTTTAACGGGCGTTGCCAGTCATGGGCTAAAAAGCCATCCAACTGCGCTTGGTTTTGTACCACAGGCCACAGCCGATGCTCGTCAATCAGCGCATACTCGCTGTTTTCAAACACGCCTTCTAAAAGCACGATCGGCTGGGTAATCCCCGCCGCTCGCAGCTGCAACGCCTCTTCAATGGCCGCCACGGCAAAGCCATCGGTTAAATCGGCCAGCGCTTGAGCGCAGCGCACTGCGCCATGACCATAAGCATTGGCTTTTAACACCGCCAACATTTTATTGCCATGCATGTTTTTTAAGGTTTGGTAATTATCGCGAAGATTCTGTAGGCGAATCTGGGCCAATAAAGGACGCATGATTATTTCCTCTTTATTTAATCCACCTTGAGCGGTTCATGAGTCGACCACTTCAATGGAAGCCATCAAAAAGGCCGCCCGCATGCACAGGACAGCCTTTATACTTTTGCCACACTTTAAGACTTATTTAAAAGGCACAACCAAAGATTGGCCATTTTTGGCATAACGCTGAATCGACAAATCATGCATGTCGATTTCTGGCTGCTTGCCACTGATCAAGTCTGACATGGCTTTACCCGAACCTGGGCCCATGGTCCAACCCAAGGTGCCGTGACCGGTATTCAAAGACATGTTTTCAAACTTGGTGCCGCCCATGATGGGGGTGCCATCTGGGGTCATTGGGCGTAGGCCGGTCCAGAACTCGCCCTCGGCAGCCACGCCGCCTTCAGGGAATAGATCGGTCACGCACATTTCCAATGTGGCACGGCGTTTGGGGTTCAACGACAAATCAAACCCACCCAGCTCTGCCATACCGCCCACGCGAATACGGTTGTCAAACCGGGTAATGGCAATCTTGTAGGTTTCATCCATCACGGTCGACACCGGTGCCATGTCGCTGTTGGTAATCGGCACGGTCAAAGAATAACCCTTCATTGGGTACACCGGAATGCTGATTTCCAATTCTTTTAAGAAGGCGCGAGAATAGCTGCCCAAAGCCACCACCACGTGATCGGCAGCAAACTCTTGGCCATTGGCGATCACCGACTGAACGCGGCGACCATCATGCTTCACGCGCTCGATGCTGTGTCCATAATGGAACACCACACCGGCCTCTTCACACATTTTGGCCAAGTTGGTGGTGAACATTTGGCAATCACCGGTTTCGTCTTCTGGCAGCTGTAGGCCACCCACAATTTTTTCTTGAACGCGCGCCAAGGCAGGCTCTGCGGCCACGCAACCGGCACGGTCTAGTACATTAAAAGGCACGCCCATCTCTTTTAATACAGAAATGTCTTTGGCCATGGCGTCCATTTGCTTTTGGCTACGGAACACTTGCAGCGTGCCTTGTTGGCGACCCTCGTACTGAATGCCGGTGTCGCGACGCAACTGCGCCAACACTTCACGGCTGTAATCAGACACCCGCACCATGCGGCCTTTATTTTGATGATAGGCTTTTTCAGTACAGTTCATCAGCATATTCCACATCCACTGCAGCTGGAAGGTGCTGCCATCGAGGCGAATCGCCAACGGCGCATGCTCTTCGAACAACCATTTGACGGCCTTCATTGGCACGCCTGGGGCAGCCCAAGGAGAAGAATAGCCAAACGATACCTGACCGGCATTGGCAAAGCTGGTTTCTAATGCTGGTCCAGCCTCACGCTCCAGCACCACAACCTCGTGGCCCTCTTGCGCTAAATACCAAGCAGTGGTCACACCCAAAACACCTGAACCTAAAATCACAACTTTCATACCGTCTCCTCTTGTGGCGCCCTGCAAGGGTCATTGTCTTGCCCGCTTGTCTTTGCGCCATCACCCAATCAAATTGTCACTCGTTTTAGGGCAATTACCCCATACAGTGAATAGGCAAAGTTTAAACGTTTTAGTCTGGTTTTTTCACCCAAAAATTGCTATCCTAAAAGGTGTTTTATCTTTTAATATGATTATATTCAGTGAAAGACTCAAGCCATTATGGACAAGATAGATCGCCGTATTCTGAACATCTTGCAGCACAATGCCCGCATCTCCATGACCGAATTGGCCGAACACGTGGGGCTATCCACCACCCCCATTACCGAACGGGTCAAAAAAATGGAGCGTGAGGGCATCATTGAAGGCTATTTTACCCGCATCAACCCTCAGGCCATTGGCCAAGACCTACTGGTGTTTGTCGAAATCAAGCTGGCGTCCAAATCGGGTGACATTTTTGATGAGTTTCGCCGCGCCGTGATTAAGGTGCCCGAAATCCTAGAATGTCATCTGGTGTCGGGCGAATACGATTATCTAATTAAGGCGCGCCTGAACGACATGTCTGAATACCGCAACATGCTGGGCGCCATTCTGTTACAGCTGCCCGCCGCCCGCGAAAGCCGTAGCTACGTGGTCATGGAAGAAATTAAAGAGTCGATGACGCTTAATCTGGATTAAGGCACCGGCCTAGCCATCTGCGGCACGCCCACGCGAATCGCTTCAGAGTATGACCACGCAGACGCCTCGTCGTGCGCCAAGGCGCGGGCATTCACATGCCCTAAATCATGCAGCGTCTGATAATCATAGCCGGGCATTAAGCCCTGTAGGTCATAAGCGTATTCAGCAAAATAGCCCGACAGCAATAAACGATAATCCAGCGGTAACGGCACAATTTTCTTGGCCAAATCATAGATAATGGTGGTGCAATTACTGGTCAAGGTATGATAGTAACGTGGCTGCTGCTTAATGGCCGCCGCCGTTGCCAGATATTCCTTAAACAAAGCCTGCAGCCCTGCTGGGGGCACATTTAAACGGTACACATACACGTCTTCGCCCCGAGCATTGGTCCTCGTGCGCACAATGTCTTCTTCCGTGGCCGCAATCACCACCACTTCAAATTGCTTAAAAAATCCGCCCAGGGCCGAGAACTGCTCCCCCGCTTCTTTACGAATTTCCAAAGAAAACACCAAACGCTGCCCGTCGCTGAAGCGAAAAGAAATTAAGGTGTGGGCGATGGCCGGCCCCATCCAATACGACAAAATTAAATCCGCCGACTCGATCTGGCTGATGTCGTATTGACGTGTCACCCAGCGCGCGGTGTAATCGGTCTCGCTGCGCCAGGCAAAGTCACGTACGTTATCCAACGTGACCACGTCCCCGACTATAGACGCGTCCAGCAGCTGGGCCACATCGTCAGCCCACTGCCGCTCATGCGAAGGCTTGAGCATCAACCAAAACAGCAACAACGCCAACAAACCCAGCCCATAACGCCACCAACGGCCGTGGGCCAAATCCAACCAGCCAAGCCCCCCCAAACCCAGCCACAATAAGAGCAAGGGCAACCGCAACCATAAAGCGGGGACCTGATACCACAGCAGGCCCACGCCCCAAAGCAGGCTTAAAGTAAGGACAACACGACACAAAATCAGCATGGGTGTGCGCATGAGCTTCGAACCCTATGAAAGAAACGCTTGGTTAAGTTAAACAGATGAACGCTCATGAGATGAGCCCATAGTGAGACTAGCATACCGTGCACGACGTTGCCCACGGTGCTGATGATCAAAAGCATGAGACAAAAAAAATGCGCACATCCAATCGGATATGCGCCAAGTCTACAAAGGAGAAATAGAGGAGAAACTGTTAAGAAGTCATTGCGACCCCTCAACGGTTCCCATTATGCCTATTTAGATTTCAGTCGTCAATGAAATTTTCGAAACAGGTGACAGTTAGGTGAGAATTTCGAACATTTATGGCCAAAACAAGGTTCAAAATAGGACAGTGCAGCGCACAAAAACAGACATTCCATTTAAAATCAACAAGATAACAAAAACACAACAAGTGTGAACATAAATACAACACTATCGGATTTTAGTCTCATTAATACAACAACAAATATCACAAACAAGAATAAAATCATTTAGATCAAATAGGAATGACGCTATTTCAATACGTTATATAGAAAACAGGGGCTGAACAAAAAAACAACACCTGACGGCATGGCGCCGTATGGACAAAAAAAATGCGCACATCCAATCGGATATGCGCCAAGTCTACAAAGGAGAAATAGAGGAGAAACTTGTTAAGGAGTCATTGCAACCCCTCAACAGTGCCTATTATGCCTATTTAGATTTCAGTCGTCAATGAAATTTTCGATTTATTACAGAATTTAACACTGATCCGAACAATTTCGAGCTTTCGGCCTTGTTTTTTTGCCCAAAAAAACGGCATCAGTAAAAATTATTGTTTGCATTCAACCCATTACAACAAAACACCAAGAAGACCAAGAAAAAAGCAAAAAAAACCACAGGCAACCGTCCGTCACTCAAGCAACCGTTCCCCTACCTATGGCGTCTTTCGGGACCTTGCCCGTTCAGCAACCCTGAACGTTTAAAATCACACTAAGCCTCACCAGACCAAGGCTTGATTCCACCGAAAGCTGGCCAATGCTCTGGACGCAGGCAAAAAAAATGCGCACATCCGAGGATATGCGCCAAGTCTACAAAGGAGAAATAGAGGAGAAACTATCAAGTGGACTAGAGCCACCTGATGAAGATCATTATCTTCCATAACCGAACATAAAGCAAGTTCTTTTTGCGTTTTATTTTAAAAAAGAGGGAAATAAACCCTATTTTATTCGATATCGAATAACTATGAACGCAAAAAGACTAAAAATGCCAACACAAATGAACATTTTTATATTTAAACCCAAAAACCATGCCGCTTTTTTTATGCGATAATTGGGCCTATTCCTTATTCACACTTTAATTCGGCGGATTGATTCATGTTTACATCGTTAACCCAACACATCACAGACCCTCGACAATACCCTGCAACCCCTCCTGGCAATGAATTACTGCGCCACGCCAGCATGATTCTGAACGCCACTGGTGCGGCTGACAAAAGCCTGAGCGCATCTGAACTGCAAGCAGCGATTAACCGAATGTTGGCCGAGGATCATTTCTTGGGCCTGTCTGTGGCTTTATCGATGGTGCCGAATCAAGCCACTTACCAAACCATCTGGCAAGGCCTTAATAAAAGCTTAGTCCCTCAAAACGAGCAACAAGTTCAATGGTTCGCTTTGCCCATCATTGTGGTGGTCGGTACCCAGCAAGAAGCCAACCTCAACCCACAAACACCAGTTGCGGCCATTAATGAATGTTTCAAGAGCCACGACGTCACCGCCAACACCGACGCCATCCATTGGCACCCAGAATTGCTGTCGGCCACCAACCTGTCGGCCATCAAAGCCAGCCAGTGGTATCAGGCCAAAGAAAGCGCCAACGCCGCCCAAGCCATGCTCGAAGCCCTACCCGCCAGCGTCCTGTACGCCCCGCAGGGTCAGTCGGTCGAAGTAGTGTACGCACTGGGCTATACCAAAGAAGCCACCACCCTAACCTTGGGCAGCGCGCTGCGTCAGGCTGCCCTACCCTTGATGCAAGTCTTCAACGAACACTTCAAGCAGGCTGGTTGCACCATTTTTGCCAACCCACTACCGCCTTACCCCGTATTCAACGCCATGGTTGAAGGCGGCAAAATGCGCCTGCAAATGGCTTTAGACGTGTTTGCCGGCAATGCCATTCGTGCCGTACGCCTGCAAAGCGGGCGCGTGGGCGTGGTCATTGCCCCACAAGAAGGCGGCAACCTCATGTTTACGTTTAACGCCACCGAAAGTAATTACGGTCTGCCAGAACAAGTATTTGCTTGGCCCTTGTCGCCATTGGACAACATGGAGCTGATTTTGCAAAACTTCTTGGAATTACTGGTTGAGTGCCAAGTAGAACACGTGCGCCTATGCCAAGACATCGTGCCTCTAGACGCCAACATGCCCACCTATGAAGAAGCATTGAAGCTAAACAGCGTCAACCCCTTAACTCAGGAAAAACTACTGTCATGAGCCAAGCAAACGCGTCTATTCTCTTTGTGTGCCTAGGCAATATTTGCCGCTCACCCATGGCAGAAGGCGTGATGCGCCGGCTGCTGGACGAAGCCAATCTGAGCGCCAAGGTCAGCGTTGACAGCGCCGGCACCTCTGGCTGGCATGATGGCAAGCCAGAGCATTTAGGCACCCGTGCGCAGCTACAGCAGCACGGCATCAGCCTACCTGGCTTTCAAAGCCGCAAGCTATTGGCCCAGGATCAGCAGCATTTTGACTATATTGTGGTGATGGACGATCAAAACGCGCTCGATACCGAAGCCTGTTTTGGCAACGCCAATAAGGTCCTTAAGCTCACAGATCTGTGCCAAAACTTCACCGTAGCGGGCGTGCCCGACCCTTGGTTTACAAAAAACTTTGATGAAACCTATCAAATTATTCTTGATGGCTGCCAGCAACTGCTGTCTCTTATCCAAAAGAAGCAGTTAGCGCCATAAGCAATAAACCTGTCGATATTCCCCCCAAAATTTGGGCAATATAGGCTAGAATACAGAGTCACTATAAGGCCAGCCAATGGCCGTTTGCCAATTGATCCATCAGCAAAGGAATCTTTATGTTTTCAAAAAAAGTAACAATAGATGCGTTTGATCCTGAATTAGCCCAAGCCATGGCGCAAGAAAAAGTGCGTCAAGAAGACCACGTTGAATTAATTGCTTCTGAAAACTACGTCAGCTATGCGGTTATGGAAGCACAAGGCTCTTACTTAACCAACAAATATGCTGAGGGCTATCCTGGCAAACGTTACTACGGCGGTTGTGAATACGTAGACGTTGCCGAACAGTTGGCCATTGATCGCTTAAAAGCCCTATTCGGTGCCGCGTATGCCAACGTTCAGCCACACTCTGGCTCACAGGCCAACCAAGCGGTTTACTCTTCAGTATTGAAACCAGGCGACACCATCTTGGGCATGAGCTTGGCTCACGGTGGTCACTTGACCCACGGCGCTTCAGTGAACATTTCTGGCAAGCTATACAACGCCATTACCTATGGTTTGGACGAAAACGAAGTATTAAACTACGACGAAGTCGAAAAATTAGCGCTAGAACACAAACCTAAAATGATCGTGGCCGGCGCTTCTGCTTACTCTTTAGTGATCGACTGGGCCCGCTTCCGCGAAATCGCTGACAAAGTAGGCGCCTACCTATTCGTTGACATGGCTCACTACGCTGGCCTAATCGCCGCGGGCGAATACCCGAACCCAGTGCCTTACGCAGACTTTGTGACCAGCACCACCCACAAAACCCTACGTGGCCCTCGTGGCGGCATCATCTTGACCCGTACAGAAGAGCACGCCAAAGCCTTGAACTCTGCGATTTTCCCATCGCTACAAGGTGGCCCGTTGATGCACGTGATTGCTGCTAAAGCCGTTTCGTTCAAAGAAGCCGCGACTGACGACTTTAAGGCCTACGCCAAACAGGTTAAAGTAAACGCCCAAGTATTGGCCGACACCTTGATCGAACGTGGCCTACGCATTATTTCTGGCCGTACCGACAGCCACTTGATGCTGGTTGACCTACAGCCTAAGAAAATCACCGGTAAATTGGCCGAAGAAGTTTTGGGTAAAGCCCACATCACCGTGAACAAAAACGCCATCCCTAACGATCCAGAAAAACCATTCGTGACTTCTGGCGTGCGTTTGGGCACCCCTGCGATCACCACTCGTGGCTTCAAGGAAGAAGAAACCCGTCAATTGGCCAACCTAATTGCCGACGTTTTGGACAACCCAGAAGACCAAGCCACTATTGACCGCGTGGCCACTGAAGTTCAAGCCTTGTGCAAAAAACTACCGGTATACGGCGCTTAATCGCTCCTTAACCGTGATGAAAGCCCGCTTCGGCGGGCTTTTTTGTGGCAGTCCTGCGGCTAAGAATCTGATTAATGCGCTTTGGCCCTTTGGCTACGCAAGGCATGCAGCAGGGTGAAGCCAAGCCTCACTGCGCTGCCCACCGCCCGGCTTAAATCCGCTAGAAAACCATGGTTTGCTGTGGCTTCAATCCGCTTGGGTAGCCGTAGCAGTAGGGTGTGGTAAAGCGCAGCCTACCCACCAGCTCTAATGCTTCAGATCATGTAACCCAAAGGCGATGTGGGTCGAGATTCACGCTACGAAGCACTAAGAACCATGGTTTTGTGAATGCCAAATTATTTAAACTCTCCACTTTTCCCTTAGGTGAAGTACCGCTCCCCTTTTAGCCGCCGAGGCGGTTCGTGCGGGGCCGGGGCTTTAAGGCAAAGTTGTTTGAGTATTTGGCCGCAGGCCCAAATATGAGTTTTTGCCGCCGGCCACGTGCGGGCCAACGAGGGCACCCGCGTAGCGGGCGGATAAAGTGGGGTGGTTTTTCTTTGCTTCATTTCTTTTTGACATCAAAAAGAAATGAAGCAAAGAAAAACCACCCTGATCCCCGGTCACTTCGTGACTGCCCTCAGCAGAACCTATTGAGCCAGCGCAGGCACACCAGAATAGTGCTCCCCCTCCTATAAAAGCGTGGTCGGGCGCCACAAGCTTTTTGCCTGCTTCATCTGCCTCAATAGAACCTACTTCGGCGGCTCTACGGGACGAGACTTCACCTAAGGGAGACACTGTCAGAAGGTCGGTAAAATTGAGGCTCGTCTTCTGAAAACAACAAACCACGCCACGGGGCAGCATAGGGTCAACCTTGGCCAAATGGCTTTGGCTTTGCCGAACGGTGAGCATAGTGGGTAGGCTGTCCTTTACATGCCTCATAGCCACCTCCAAACCGCAACACACCAGACCATAGCCACAAAAAAAGGCCACCTGAAGGTGGCCTTTTCTTACAAGCACAGCTTACTTCAATTTAGCCAACTGCGCATGAATCTTGCCCAGTTTGTCTTCAATGCCAGCCAGCTGCTCGCGGTCTTTCGCCACTAGGTGTGCCGGTGCTTTATCGGTGTAGCCAGGCTTGCCCAGTTTAGCCTGTAGCTTCTCTAGCTCTTTCACCAACTTGGCCTCTTCACGGCCCAAGCGGGCGGTTTCAGCGGCCTTGTCGATTTCAACCTTCAACATCATGCGCGCACCCGAACACACCGCCACAGGCGCATCGTCTTCTGGTAAGGCCGACACCAAGGTGGCTTCGGTTAAGCGTGCCAGCAGCGCCAGGTAGGGCAGCATGCGGCTAAACTCTTGACCGCCTTCAATGAACAACGGCGCTTTTACCGCAGGGCCTAAACCCATCTCACCGCGTAAGTTACGTACCGAGCCAACCAAGTCTTTAAACAACACCATTTCGCTCATGCCCTCAGGGAAGATCAATCCTTGATCCACCACTGGCCACGGCGCCATCATGATGCTGTCGGTGGCCTTGGCCTGAGCCAAAGGCGCCACGGTTTGCCATAGCTCTTCCGTAATGAACGGCATGATGGGATGGGTCAAACGCAATATGGTCTCTAAAACATGCAATAAGGTGTGGCGCGTCGTGCGGGCCGCTGCTTCGTCACCGCTTTGCAACTGTACCTTCGCTAGCTCTACGTACCAATCGCAATACTCATTCCAAGCAAATTCATAAATCGCTTGCGCCGCTAGGTCAAAACGATAGGTTTCCATCGCTTCGGTTACCTGCGCCACGGTGTCTTGCAGGCTATTTAGAATCCACTGGTCAACAAAGCTGTACGAATGCTCAGCATCGGCATGACCGCAATCTTTGTCTTCCACGTTCATCATCACAAAGCGGGTCGCATTCCATAATTTATTACAGAAATTGCGATAGCCTTCACAGCGTTTGAAGTCGAAGTTAACCGAGCGGCCCAGGCTAGCGTAGCTGGCCATGGTAAAGCGCAGGGCGTCGGTACCGTAAGCGGGAATGCCTTCTGGGAACTGCTTCTCAGTTTGCTTGATGATGCCCGGTGCTTGCTCTGGACGACGCAGGCCGGTGGTGCGCTTCACCAATAAATCAGGCAGCGCCACGCCGTCAATCAAATCCACAGGGTCGATCACGTTGCCCTCAGACTTCGACATTTTCTTGCCTTCATGGTCGCGCACCATGCCGTGAATGTACACGTCGGTAAACGGCACCTTGCCGGTAAAGTGTTTGGTCATCATGATCATCCGGGCCACCCAGAAGAAAATAATTTCGTAGCCAGTCACCAACACGTTAGACGGTAAGAAGGCGCGCAACTCGGGCGTTTCTTCTGGCCAGCCCAGGCTTGAGAACGGCACCATAGCCGAACTAAACCAGGTGTCCAACACGTCTTCTTCCTGACGCAGCACCACGCCTTCACCCGCTAAAGCCTGCGCTTCGGCGGCGGTTTTGGCCACGTAGATTTTGCCCTCTTCATCGTACCAAGCAGGAATTTGATGACCCCACCACAGCTGACGCGAAATACACCAGTCTTGAATGTTATTCATCCACTGGTTGTACGTATTGACCCAGTTTTCTGGAATAAAGCGCACTTCGCCGCTTTCAACCACCGACATCGCTTTTTGAACCAAAGACTGACCGCTGGCATCGCCTTCGGCCACTTCGCTCATGGCCATAAACCATTGGTTGGTCAACATTGGCTCAATCACGGTGCCGGTGCGGTCGCCGCGCGGGGACATTAACTTATGCGCTTTCACTTCTACTAATAGGCCCTGTGCCTGTAGGTCAGCCACAATGGCTTTACGAGCGGCAAAGCGGTCTAGGCCAGCATAGGCAGCCGGTAGGTCAATCGAGCCTAAGGCTTTACCGTCAAAGGCACACACTTCGGCCTTGGCCAACACCTTGGCTTCTAGGTCAAAAATATTGATTAACTGGGTGGCATGACGCTTGCCCACTTCGTAGTCGTTAAAGTCGTGGGCGGGGGTAATTTTAACGCAGCCCGTGCCAAAGCCAGCCTCCACGTAATCGTCGGTGATCACCGGAATTTCACGACCGGTCAAAGGCAGGGTTAAGGTTTTGCCCACCAAGTGCGCATAGCGTTCATCACTTGGGTTCACCGCCACCGCCACGTCGCCCAATAGGGTTTCTGGACGGGTGGTGGCAATTTCAACACACTCATCGCTGCCCACAACCGGGTAGCGGATGTGCCACATGTGGCCATCCTCTTCGGTGCTTTCTACTTCTAAATCAGAAACGGCAGTACCCAATACAGGGTCCCAGTTCACCAAACGTTTACCGCGGTAAATCAGGCCTTCGTTATACAAACGAACAAACACCTCTAACACCACTTTAGAGTGGTCTTCACTCATGGTGAAATATTCGTGTTCCCAGTCCACAGAGCAGCCGACGCGGCGCATTTGCTCGGTAATGGTGCCGCCAGAAATGTCTTTCCATTCCCAGATTTTTTTCACGAAGGCATCACGGCCCATTTCATGGCGATCAATGCCCTGTTCGCTCAACTGGCGCTCCACCACGATTTGGGTGGCAATGCCCGCATGGTCAGTACCGGGCACCCATAGGGTGTTGCAGCCTTTCATGCGATGGTAGCGCGTCAACCCATCCATAATGGTTTGGTTAAAGGCGTGGCCCATGTGCAACGTACCGGTCACGTTTGGCGGCGGTAGCTGAATGCTGAACGGCTGAGCCGCTTCGTCCATGCTGGGTTTAAAATAACCGGCATCAGACCAGGTCTGATACCACTTATGTTCAATGTTCTTTGGTTCGTATTTAGCAGCGCTCATAAATATTCTTTAGTTTCGGCAAATGATGGCCATTATAACTGAAAAAGGCTTACGCATCTTGTGGTAAGCCTAGCTTTTTTAACTGATTCTGACGGCGAAAATTCAATCTTCGGAAGACAGCCGCCCAGATAAAAGCCCGGACATTGGGTCTTCTTCGACGACGGGGACCTTATATGATTCGTCCGCCCAAGCGCCTAAGTCAATCAGGCGACAACGGTCGCTACAAAATGGACGAAAGGCGCTAGCCTCCGTCCACTCAACCGATTTTTTACAGGTGGGGCAAGCCACGATTAAAGGTTGTTTACTCACTGCATTCATCTCTTAAAATTGACAGGTTACTAGCTGAAAAGGCACGTCAGTACTGGCCTGACGGCCACGTGCTTCCATTTTAGTGGCGTTCAAAAAACGCACGTGGGTGAGGTATTTATTGGCCGAAACTTCTGGCACCACACCCAGTTCGGAGGTCATGATCACGCGCAGTAAATGGACGCCCTTCCCCACCCCTGATTGCTGATAGTTACCCTGCTGCGCCACGCAGTCCGTCGTGGTGCCCTTATTGCGTAAAATACGCAATAAAATACGCACCGCTTTATCGGTCGGCACTAACGACGCCTGCCAGCTCAGCAAATCCTGACGCCGCTCTTCTGGCGGTAAATGCTGCCACAGGTAATAAGAAGGTAGGTCAAACTGACAGGTGCCACCAGGCACCGACATTCGCTGTTTGATGTTCATTAACCATTCGTTTTCACGCAGGTGCTGGGCAAACTTTTGATACACCTCTTGCAAAGCGGCAGACGTGTCGGCCAATTCGGCAATCGTAGCCTTTAAGTCCAACACGCTGGGTTCGCCTTCGGCCAGCTGCTGGCTCATGATCTGGCGCTCACGCTCCATCGCCTGCAGCATGTCCAACTTGAGCTCGGCTCGAGAGGCACACTCCATCAATTCAAACAGGGTTTGCAACGCCGTATGGTGGGCCCACTCAGCGTCGCTGTTAATGGCGCTGTGAAGCCGATCAAACAGGTATTCGAGGCGCAAAAAGGTGCGCACGCGCTCGATGATCGGGAACTCAAAACAAACCATATGACGATCGCCTTTCTGCCTCAGGATACGGGATTTTTAAATAACGTTAAATAAAACTGGTGTAGTCGCGCCACTTCTTGATCCAGATAAGCGAGGTCATATTCATTCAGCACGACGTCGTCGGCCACGGCCAAACGCTCAGCTCTGCTGGCCTGCTGGGCCATAATGTTTAATACCTGGGCGCGGCTAAAGCCATTACGCGCCCGCACCCGCTCAATCTGGGTTTCTTCGGTACAATCGACCACCAGAACACGGCGGCACAGGGATAAATACGTCTTTTTCTCAACCAACAGTGGTACCGATAGTATAGCGTATGTAGACGCCAATGAGGCGTGCTGCAATGCTATTTTTTGTAAAATAAGCGGATGCAGAATCGCTTCTAACTGCGTTTTGGCCGCTTCATCTGCAAACACCCGCTCGCGTAGTGCGGCGCGGTCCAGCACCGCCGACTGAGCAAAAACCTCGGCGCCAAACGCCGCCCGAATCAAGGGTAAGGCCTCACCACCGTCGGCCGTCAAAGCACGTGACACCACGTCGGCATCGATAACCGGCACACCCAGAGCCGCAAAGCCGTCGGACACCTGGGTTTTACCGCTGCCAATCCCGCCGGTCAAACCCACTAAAGGCGTAGAAATAGATTGCTGCTGCATGTTCACTCACTTTTATTCAATAAATGGGGCCCCACAACCACACCAGCCAACCGGCCAGCGCCAAACTCGGGCC
Source organism: Neisseriaceae bacterium (assembly GCA_017991555.1). GTDB lineage: Bacteria > Pseudomonadota > Gammaproteobacteria > Burkholderiales > Neisseriaceae > JAGNPU01. Next base: position 174,998 of record JAGOQM010000004.1, on the reverse strand, counting down.
AAACGGTATCGCCGCACGGTGCCCACGACCGCTGGCCAAGGCCCATAATACGCCTAAACCTGCCGCTAAGAACAGCACCCAAGGCAAAGCCACCCAGCCCAACCAGGCGCCCAAGGCCGCAAACAGTTTAAAGTCACCGTGACCCATGCCCTCTTGAGCGGTCAAACGTTTAAACACCCAGGCCGCACCCCACAAGACGCCATAGCCCAACAGCACGCCCCAAACGCCCTCGGCCAACGCCCCCAAATCGCCCCGCACAAGATGGGACGACAAGCCCAACCACAGGCAGGAAAGCGTTAAGCCATCCGGCAGCAGGCGCATACGCGCATCGATCGCGCTCATCACCAACAGCCACAGGCTGAACGCAGCCCCCCACAAAGCAGGCCAGCCGACGCCAAAGCGCCAGGCCACAAACCCCAACGCCAGCGCGCTCACGCCCCGAAACAGCCAACGCCAGACCCGCTCAGCGGCGGCTGCGGACCTGGCTTGCCGCCACAGCACCCAAACGTCGGGATAAGGCTCAAGCGGCAAGTCCAGCTCTTGCTGCGCCGCTTCGCGCCACTGCCAGGATAGTCGCAAGGGCACAAACACCACCAGACGCCACAGCATTGGCGCGGCCAACCAGCCCAAAAGCATGAACAAGCCGACCCAGCATTCCGGATATGCCCCAAAAAACGCCTGCGCAGAAAGCCCTTCTAACCATTCAGCCAATCACATCCCCAATATTAAATAACGGCAAATACAATGCCAATAAAACCGCCCCCACGATGACGCCTAAAAACAACAGCAGGAGTGGCTCAATCCAAACCGACAGCAGCGCCATCGTCTGATCCACTTCGTCGGTGTAATAGGCCGCGGCCCGGTACAGTAACTCATCTAAGGCACCAGCCTCTTCACCCGCCAACACCAATTGTAACAACAATTCGGGAAATCGTTCGGTGGCTCGCATTGCGGCATACACGCTTTGCCCTTGTGCCACTCCTTGTTGTACCGCCTGAGTGGCCCGATCATAGAGCACATGCTGGCTAACCTGCGCCACGCTGCTTAGCAACGACAGCAGCGGCAAGCCCGCCGCATGCAGCATGGCAAACGTATGCGCCCACCGAGCCACGATGATTTTTTGTTGTAACGGCCCCAGAATGGGCAACCTCAACACCTGTAGGCTGAGCCATAGACTAAACGGGCCGTGCCGGCGGCGCAGCCGGTGCCAGCCCAGACACAAAAGCAATAGGCCGGCCACCACCCACCATGCCCCGCTGGCCAATAGGTCTGCCCAGCGCAACAGCCACTGCGTCATCGGCGGCAACGCCACCCCCATCCCTTCATACAGGGTCACAAATGAGGGCAACACAAACCCGATCAAGCCCACCACCAGCGCCACTGCTAAGGTTAGAATCAGCAAGGGATAGGCCAAAGCCAACCTCAGTTGACGTTGTAAATGCTGCTGCTTGGCCAAGCTTTGAGCAAGGTCTTGCAACGCCACATCCAGCCGACCGCTCAGCTCGGCCGCAGCCAACACGGCCACATAGAGCGGGCCAAACACCGGCCGATATAGGTCTAAGGTGTGTGCCAATGAGCGCCCCTCAGCCACCTCATGCTGTATTTGACGCAGCAGCTGCCGCATCACCTGATGCGCCTGTGTGTCCGCCAGCAGATTCAAAACCTGTAGGAGCGGCAGGCCCGCGCGAAGCAGCGCCGCCAACTGCTGGGTAAACAAGGCCACCTCAGCCGGCCCTACCTGCCACCGCAATGGCCACCAGCGGCGCCGTAGCCACAACACCGTGCCAGCCTGCCCCACATGCGCAACCACCAAAGCGCGGGCGGTCACAGCTGAGCTGGCCAAGACCAAGCCAGACTGAGGCCGATGGGGCGGCGGCAAACGGACATCGAGCGCTCGATACCGATACACCCGCAGGCGCCCCTCAGGCCGCAGCGGCATCATCGCCCAATACCGACAGCAGCGCCACTAAAGAGGTTTCACCCTGCATGACCTTGTGCCGCCCCGCTTCGGCCAGGCGCATCACCCCAGCATCAGCCAGACGCTGAGCCAATTGCGGCGCCCCTTCGCCCGCCAACACTGCCGCTTGTAGGGTGGCGTTCAGCACCACCAGCTCAAAAATACCCACGCGGCCCCTATACCCACGCCCCTGACACAGGGCACACCCTGTCGGGCCAAACTCCTGCCAGTCGCCCTGCGCTTCTGCCGCACTAAAGCCCAGCTGACGCCGTATCGACACGGGGGTATGCAACGGCTGCTTACACGCACACAACCTTGGCACCAAGCGTTGAGCCAGCAACAAATGCACAGCACTGGCCACGTTAAACGCACTCACGCCCATGTTTAATAACCGTGTGAGGCCTGCGCAGACATCATGCGTGTGCACCGTTGAAAAAACCTGATGCCCGGTTTGAGCCGCTTTAATGGCCACATCCGCGGTTTCTAAATCCCGTATTTCCCCCACCATCATCACGTCTGGATCCTGACGCAACAACGCGCGCAGCGCAGACGCAAAGGTTAACCCTTGCTTAACCTGAACGTTCACCTGATTCACCCCTTTTAAAGGCATCTCGGCCGGATCTTCAACCGTGACAATGTTCACCGCAGGCTGATTCAATACCTGTAGGCAAGCGTATAAGGTGACGGTTTTGCCTGCGCCCGTTGGCCCCGCGACCAGCATCAGGCCATGCGGGCGCGTCAGCGCCTGCTGCAATAGTGCATATTGCGCAGGCAGCAGGCCCAGCTGGGCCAAAGTCAGCCTCGACGCGCTCATATCTAACAGCCGCAAAGCCACTTTTTCACCAAACAACGTGGGCACGGTACTGACCCGAAACGCCAGCATTCGCCCATCTTCTGCCTGCCAGCTAAGGCGGCCATCCTGGGGGAGGCGCTTGATGGTAATGTCCAATTGCGCCATGACCTTCAGCCTCGACACCAAAGCCGGCCAGGCCGCACCCGGTAACGTCGCCAGCAGCTTAAGCGCACCGTCCACCCGTATCCGCACCCGATACAGCCCGTCATAACATTCAAAATGAATGTCCGAAGCCTCTAGCTGGGTCGCACGGGTAAACGCTTGCTGAATAAACTGCGCCACTGGCCCCTCAACGTTGGTGCCAACCACGGCCAACGGCGGCAAGGGCTCATTCGCCACCCATTGCTGCAATGCCCCGGTATCTTGCCCCTGCCACTCATCCAACAGCCTACGCAGCTCTGTCACGGAAGCAATCAGCAGCTGTACCCGCGCCTGATATTGAAAGGCCCAACGCCGCCATATCGGCACGCCACCGGGATCGGCCACAGCCAAACACAGTACGCCATCGGCCAGGCTAATGGGCACGAGCAAATGCCGCTGGGCCAAGGACAGCGGCACCAGCGCACAGGGCAAAGAAGACAGGGCCACCGACCCTAAGTCAATGACCGCCTCGCCAAACACAAAGGCCATCCCGTCGGCCAACCGTGATGCCGTCACCAAAGCACAGCGCACAGCGGCTTCGGCCACAGTCAGCTCATGCTGCACCGCATAGGCCTGTATTTGCTCAAGCTGCGCTCGGGTTAACCCTTCATCATCCCGTAACCATTTAAGTAGGCCAACCAGCGGCGCCCCTTGCTCCTGTTGATTCAACATCCATGCCCCTCAAATAAAAAAGCAGCTAAGTTTCCTTAGCTGCCATAGCGGTTATCCCTAAACAGAGTAAACGCAAGCCAACGAGTAGGATCAACATGGCCAATGGTCGCTGCTTGACGACTGCTTTTTGATGAATCAAATCCACAACGCCCCCGATCTTTAAGCCTTCTTCTGACCACCACACAATAACCCCCCCATGAATTTTAGGGTCGCACCGCCACAATCACCAGCCAATCCGTCGCCACACGCCAAAATACAACAAACCCCCTACGATCCTTTTAACAATCCGAATGTAAACACTTCAAAAACTGAGACCCAAACGACAAAAAAGCCGACGAAAGTCGGCTTTTTAAACTCAAACAGCTTAGAACATGTGGCGAATGCCCAAGTTAACCGCCGTTTGTTGGGTTTTTGCTTCGTTGGCACCAAATTTAATCCAACCCACATTCAACAAACCAGTGGTGCGCTTAGACAGCGCATAGTCGCCGCCCACAATCACTTGGTTATAGGTACTGTCGTCCATTTTGTCACCGGTGCTGGCATTTTTTTCTTTAAAGCCATGTGCGTAGGTGATGCGAGGCGTCAAGTTACCCATGGTGTAAGAGCTGGTCACCACCACTTGGTGGGAGTCAACGGCTTTACCTTCGGCCAAGACTTCTTCCGGTGGATTCAACTGCGTTTTCTGGCCAAATGGCGCCACGCCTTTGCCATACTCATAGCCTAAGCTAACGATCAAATTATTGGCGTTGTAGCCGGCCTCTAGACGATGAATTTGCATGGCCTTACGGTCGCCATCCTTGATGTAGCCTTCATTATTCAACATAAAGCCGTATTTAGCATACAAACCCGCGTTGGCATACTTCAAGCCCAGAACGTATTTGGCGCTGTCGCGCTTGCCTTCCTCATTCATGCCGCTTAGCTCTTCATTTTCATTGTCAGAGCTGATGTATTGCACGGCTGCTTCAAAACCAGAGAAATTAGGTGAGTCGTAACGAATGGCAGAGCCATGGCGTCGAGTGTGACGATTGTACATTTTCAAACCGGTCGCCCAGTCTAAGCCTGCATCGTACTCCCAAGCATCGGTCATGCGCATGTCGCTGTCGAAGTAGTTACGTAGGTTACCCACACGTAGGGTACCAAAATCACCCTGCAGGCCCACAAATGATTCGCGGTTGGTCCAGCCGGTGCTGGTATTACCCGCCAAAGAAACGGTTTGTTCGATTTGCCAAATGGCCTTTAAGCCATTGCCCAAATCTTCATTGCCTCGAAAACCAATGCGCGAGCCATAATCACGCACGTTGGTGGTCGAGCCATCTTTATTACCGTCCAGCTTGGTTTGTTTGTAATTCATGCCCCCTTTTAAAATGCCGTATAGGGTCACGTCGGCCATCGCCGTCGCCGGCACCGTCAGCGCTGCCAGTATAAGTAGCTTCTTCATCTAAACATCCTCAATGTAGTTAAGTCCTGCAATCATTTTTTTAGGTTTTTTTAATATCACTTAAACAACGGTGAAACGATCAGGCTTATTAAGATTAGGCCCAACCGAACGTTGAATTTAATAGACTTGCGCACAGAACTCAACTGAATACCCTCATCTTTATAGGGCTTTAACTCAAAAACAACATTATTGTGCTTAATTAACATCTCTCCACAGCAAAAGCCCTTAACTTTATGGCACCAGTGGCTTATGCTAAGTTTAATACGCCACACATTATTCATATTTCACATTAAAACGCCAATCAGCCCTCGCTACCAAACAGATTATAAAATCACTCGCATTTTAGTCATTCCTTTTTTTCCTCAAAAACAAATTGACATCATCAAACAAATAATCATTTGGTCTACTGCCCCTTTTTATGACCATAAAACGGCGCTTATCCATGATCACCCCTTACCTTTCTTCACAATAAAGCCGACTCGCGTCGGCTTTGATGAGGATCGTGCGTACAGCTTAAAACAGATGGCGCAGCCCCATAGTAAAGGCGGTTTGCTGGGTCTTGTCATCCTGCGGGCCAAACTTAATCCACCCCACGCCCATCAAGGCCGCCGTACGCTTAGATAAATCATAGGTGCCGGTGGCCACAACCTGATCATATTTGCTGTCATTAAGCCGAACCCCTGTGCCGGTATTTTTTTCTTTAAATCCGTGCGCATAGCTGAGCACTGGGGTGAAATTGCCCATTTTATACGACCCGGTTAACACCACCTGCTGCGACGTCACCGCCTGAGTGCCATCCCACCCTTGATCGGCAAACTGCGTGTCTACCCCATAAGGCGCGACGCCTTTGCCAAACTCATAGCCTAAGCCAACAAGCACAGCGCCGTCATTGTAGCCGGTCTCAATGCGATGAATCTGGGCGGCCTTTAACGCCTTACCCTCACGGTAACCATTGTTGTCATAAATTAAGGCGTACTTGGCATACAAAGCCGCATTGGTATATTTCAAACCCAAAACGTATTTGGCCTTATCCTCATTATTGGGTTCATTTTGACCGGCCACTTCCTTATTCTCACTGTCGGACAACACGTATTGCACAGAACCTTCAAAACCAGAAAATTTAGGGGAGTCATAGCGAATGGAGGAACCGAATCGAACCGTATGCCGATTGTACATTTTCAACCCACCGGCCCAATCAATTACACTATCATAGTCGCGTGGGTCGCTATTGCGCATGTCGCTGTCGAAATAGCTGCGCAAGGTGCCCATGCGGATCGTGCCAAAATCTCCCCGTAGGCCAATAAACGTTTCACGGTTAGACCACCCAGTATTGGTGTTGCCCGTTAGCGACACGCTTTGCTCTACCTGCCAGATGGCTTTCAGTCCTTCACCAAGGTTTTCCTCACCCCGAAAGCCAATGCGCGAAATGTAATCCCGCACGTTGGTGGTGGAGCCATTTTTTTCACCGTTACGTTTGGTTTGCTTGTAGTCTATCCCGCCTTTAAGCAAGCCGTACATCGTCACCTCAGCCATCGCCGTCACCGGCACCACCACTAGGCCCAACATCAACCATTTTTTCATGTCCTTCTCCTCACATCTCATCAATTGTAAATAAGCTTTTAAATTCATGACCCACCCAAACGACACAGGGGGTTGATTCGGTGTAGCGCGACCGATGCGGCTACCCGAGCGATGAATTTAATGGCCTTATGCTGAAAAATCAAATAGATGGACGCATTACTCAGGACATCCGCACTCAAAAACGACATTATTCAACTTTTTTGGGGCCAAGCCATGACCGCCCCCGTGAGATTAATGGCTTAGATGGGGCACGTACAGACAGATGACACTCACGACATGTACTTAAGTATAAAAAAATGCCCCCAAGACCCTATTTTAAAAAATATCCTAAAAAAACAAAAATAACGCCAAATTATTTTGTATGCGAAATAATTGTTGACATGCAAAACAAAATGCGCATTTAGGTTTTTTTCTGCCAAATTGCGCCGTAAGAACGGACAAATAAAAAAGCGGTGCCTTAACATAAGGACACCACTTTAAAATAAGCAGACACAAAAAAGCCGGCATAAGCCGGCTTTTTCTAAGACCAATCTAAATAATTAGATTAGAATTTGTGACGTAGACCAACTGAACCAGCAGTTTGTTCGATTTTGTTGTCACCTTTACCGTAACGCAACCAGCCAGCAGATACCAAAGCGGTAGTGCGTTTGCTCAATGCGTAGTCAGCACCGATGATCACTTGATCATACTTGCTGTCAGCAATTTTATCGCCGTCGGTAGCTTTTTTCTCTTTAAAGCCGTGAGCGTAAGTCATTTTAGGAGTTAGGTTACCCATGGTGTAAGCACCAGTAACTGCAACTTGATGAGACTTAACTTGTGGTAAGTATTCTGCAGCAATTTCTGAAGCTTCTTTGTCACCAACACTGTCAATCAAAGTAGCAGCGTAAGAGTTAACACCTTTACCGTATTCGTAACCAACGGCTACCAATAGGTTGTTAGCATCGTAACCACCTTCTACACGGTGAATTTGTGCATCTTTACGTTTGCCATTTTTTTCGTTATAACCAGTTTTGTCCAAAGTGAATGCGTATTTAGCAAAGTAAGGACCGTAGTTGTAACCTAAACCAACGCCGTATACAGAAGCTTCTTCGCTACCCATGTTGGTACCAAAGTTTTCGCCATTGCGGTCATCAGAGTTAGTGTATTGCAATGAACCGTAGAAACCAGCAAATTCAGGAGAATCATAGCGAATAGACTGACCGTAGCGGTTGTTGTTTTGGTTGAAAATAGCCAAACCTAGAGCAGGAGAGTTGTCGCTGTATTCCCACTCGTCAGTAGTTTCCATGTCGCTCTTAGCAAAGTTGTCTAAGTTACCAACGCGGATTTTACCGAAGCCACCTTCTAAACCAACGAATGTTTCGCGGTTAGACCAGCCTTTACCAGAGTCACCAGCCAAAGATACTGACTGTTCAACTTGCCAAATGGCTTTTAGGCCGTTGCCTAGGTCTTCAAAACCTTTGAAACCAATACGTGAACCGTAGTCGCCTACGTTAGTAGTAGTACCGTCAGATAGCTTTTCGCCAGCAACAGTAGCTTTAGATTTTTTGAAGTCTACACCGCCTTTTAATTGGCCGTATAGGGTAACGTCTGCCATAGCAGCTACTGGTAGTGATACCAATGCTAAAGCGATCAGAGTTTTTTTCATCGCTGTATTCCTTTTTAGTCAGTCAAAATGAACTTTGGGCTAGTCAAACCAACCTATAAGTCTTAATGGTTAACCGCTGATAACCAGCGATTGCTGTAGTTAAATATAAATCGTTCGTTGTAAAAATACAAAACCTAATCACATCTAACCGACAAGACTTTGCGAGAAATACAACAAACCTCACACAAAACGGATTATAACACAATAAAATCAATAAGTTAAATTTAGTGGCAAAAAACCCACACTTTTCCCCGTTTTTGCAAAAGTGTTGCATATTTGGCAACACATTCACACCTGCGGCTCATTTTTTGCCCATTTCACATGTCGCTAGCCATCGAAAAAACCACACTTTTATCAGGCGTCTGGGTTTTGTCGCCGTCTCGCCCTTGGTCGTACATGATCTTGGTTGGCCTACTGCGTTTTAGCTTTCCTCACGACGCCACAAAAAATACAATGCCATTTAATTGCACGCCTGAGCCTATCTCTTAATTGACCCTATTCTTTGACTGGACGACTTCATCATGCCGCTACGACGATGGTTACTGTATTTGTGCTTATTGGGGTTTTCCGCCGCCTGGGGCGGTGTCAACATTAACCTAGCCAGCGAAACCGAACTGCAACGCTTAAACGGCATCGGCCCAGCTAAGGCTCAGGCCATCGTTGCTTATCGGCTTCGATACGGCGCCTTTCACCGCGCTGAAGACATTCAGCAGGTAAAAGGCGTCGGCCCGGCCCTTTATCAACGCATCCAAAACGACATTAACGTCAACGCTCAGACGCTGGCACCGCCGGTTGGCCCGCGCAGCACGCTGCCAAGACCGGCTTTAAAAAGAATCACCCCTATTAACTAACCGCTTAATAGGGGTGATTGCCGTGGGCTGACGCCTTAGGCGTTATGGCCTTTTAGTCGATAGGGCTTAACGGCCTTCTTTAAGCAGTTCACTGGTGACCCGCTGTAAAAACAACAGGCGTGCGGGCTTAACTGCCCCCGACTCAACTGCTGCCTTAATGGCACAGCCCGGCTCTTGCCGATGGGTACAGTTGTGAAACCGGCACTGGCCGACCAAGGGCGCGATGTCTGGAAAATAATAAATCAGCTGGGTGGGGTCTAAATGGTGTAGGCCAAACTCTTGTAAGCCTGGCGAATCAATTAAATAAGTATCCGCCCCTAACTCAAACAGCTCCGCATGCGTGGTGGTGTGCTTGCCCGAATCCAGCGCGGTTGAGATGTCGCCAACCCTGGCCATGTCTTCCTTTAACAAGGCATTGGTTAAGGTTGACTTGCCCATGCCCGACTGCCCCAGAAAGATATTGGTCTCACCCGCCAACAGCGGCCTTAACGGCTCTACGTCATCTAAGGCGCTGAGCACAAACACGGGGTAGCCAAGAGACTCATAAAAAGCCAACTTGGTACGCCAAGCCGCGGTCTCGGGCAGATCTGCCTTATTCAGTAAGATGACCACCTTAATGTGCTCGGCCTCGGCCGCCAGCAGCGCGCGCTGTAACAGCGTTTCACTGGGCGTGGGCACGGCGGCCAACACCACGATCAGCTGGGTGACGTTGGCGGCAATCACTTTGGTTCTAAACGCATCCTGCCGATGCAGGAGGCTCTTACGGGGCTGATAGCCTTCAATCACCGCTTGATGATCATTAATAATGGTGATGTCCACAAAATCACCACAGGCATAATCCACTCGCTTGGCGCGGGTGGTGGCGTCGATGAGGGTTTCATCCGGTAACCGCACCACATAGCGACGGCCGTAACTTTTAATGATTTGTGCATCACGCATGGTTTGTTTCCTTTTTGGCCGCCAATGCTTCGATGGCCTTAATTCTGAGTTCAGCTCGGGGATGGCTATCATAGAACCAAGCATATAATGGGTCGGGCGTGAGGGTACTGGCGTTACGCTTATATAAGGTCACCAAAGCACTGGCCAAATGTGCTGGATCGCTATGTGCGCAGGCAAAGGCGTCGGCCTCATATTCATCACGGCGAGAGAACATAAAGCCAATCGGGCTAAACACAAACGTAAACAGAGGCAGCACCAATAAAAACAGCAGCAAAGCCATGGCATGCGAGGCAAAGCCGACTTCGACGCCGAGGCCGACATAAAAACCACTGTACTGCATCACACCATGTAGAACGCCCAAGGTGACTAAGGTGAAGCCCATCCGCCGCAGCATGCCTTTTTGGATGTGCTTCTTTTTAAAGTGGCCCAGCTCATGCGCCAACACCGCCACGATTTCTTCGGTGCTTAGTTGATTGATTAAGGTGTCAAACAGCACGATCCGCTTGTGTTTGCCCATGCCAGAAAAATACGCATTGCCATGGCTCGACCGTTTAGAGCCGTCCATCACGTACAGGCCCTGACTGTCAAAACCCGTTTGTTCAAGCAGCGCCAACACCGCATTTTTTAAAGGCCCTTCTGGCAACGGCTCAAATCGGTTAAATCGTGGCGCAATCACGGTCGGGAAAAACCATTGGATAAACAGCGTAAACCCCACCGTCGCGGCCCACACCCATAGCCACCAAGAGGCGCCGGCCACGCCCATAAACCACAGCACCAAGCTCACAAACGGCAGGCCTAGGATGGCAATAAACAAAAGGCCTTTAAACTGATCGGCCACAAACAGGCCCAAGCTACTCTTATTAAAACCAAAATCGCTTTCCAACTTAAACTGACGGTAATAGATTAAAGGCCAGCTCACCACAAAGCTGACCATAATATAAAAGCAAATTAACCACAGTCCCTGCATGATTGGCCCATCGCTGCTGGCCATACTCAACACCGCGAGCCAATTAAGCCCACCCCCTAGGGTCAGCACCAATAGGACAAAGCCATCAAAAATAATCTGGTAGCGTGCCAAGCGCTGCTTTGCCAGCGTATAATCAGCAGCAGCCTGATGTTCTTCTAGGCTCACGACCTGCTGAAATCGGCGTGGCACCTGTTGATCATGCTTTAATACATGACGACTTTGGCGCAAAGACAAAAACACCTTGAGTGCGGTACTCAAGATGAAGAAAACCATAAATAGGGATTGAACCGTTTCTTGGTGCATGAAAGACATAGTGCATCGTTCCTACTTTTAATATAAAACAGCAGGCCTCAAGCCTGCTTTAGCAGACTATTTTGAATGGGTGATCAAGACAATGCAAGACAAAAATAATTTAGTTTGGCTAGACATGGAAATGACTGGCCTTAATCCGGACAGCGATAAAATCATTGAGGTGGCCATGATCGTCACCGACCAAAACCTCAACACTCTGGCTCAATCCGAAGTGTATGCCATCCATCAAAGCGATGAGGTGTTAAACGGCATGGACGAATGGAACACCAGCACCCATGGCCGCACTGGCCTAACCGAGCGGGTTAAAGCCTCTAAGCTTAATGAAGCTGAGGTTGAGGCGGCCCTATTGGCCTTCATGCAAGCATGGGTACCAGAAAAAACCACGCCCATGTGCGGCAACACCATTCATCAGGATCGACGCTTCATGGCGCGCTCAATGCCCACGCTAGAAGCCTATTTTCACTACCGTAACCTTGACGTGTCGACCCTAAAAGAGCTGGCCCGACGCTGGCGCCCAGAGATTGCCAAAGGCGTGGTGAAACGCGGTGCCCACCAGGCCTTAGAAGACATTTTAGAATCAATTGAAGAAATGAAGTATTACCGCGACCATTTCTTGAAGCTTGATTAATCACCTGCCTTTTGAACCGCCTCGTTAATAAAGTGAGCCGTATGCAATTCGATCCGATCAACCACTCCGCCATCTGGGCCCAACTGCACCAACATCAGCGCGCCACGCGCTATGTTCACATGCGCGACCTGTTTGAACAAAACCCACAGCGCTTTGCCGAAATGCACCTAACTTTAGACGGCCTCCTGCTGGACTACAGTAAAAACCGACTCACCGAGCACACGCTGGGCTTGTTGGTGGCACTGGCCGAAGAAGCCAAGCTGGGCAGTTGGATGCAGCGCATGCGCAGCGGTGACAAAATCAACCTCAGTGAAAATCGGGCCGTCTTGCACACTGCGCTACGTGCTGAGGCCAACGCCCACATCGCCGTAGATGGGGTGAACATCGTGCCCAAGGTTCATGCGGCCTTACAGCAGGCGCTGGCCTTTGCCGAACGCATCCGCTCGGGCGACCACCAAGGCTTTACCGGCAAAGCCATTAAGCAGGTGGTGAACATTGGCATTGGCGGTTCTGACTTGGGCCCTTATATGGTGACTCAGGCCCTCAAGCCCTATCACCAAGCGGGCCTGGGGGTTCACTTTGTGGCCAACGTTGACGCCGCAGACCTCATGCAAACCGTGGCCGACTTTGACCCTGAGACCACGCTGTTCATCATCGCCAGCAAGTCATTCACCACGCCCGAAACCCTACTCAACGCTGAGGCGGCCAAAACCTGGTTCTTGACCCACGGCGGGCATGAGGCGGCCATGGCCCAGCATTTTGTGGCCGTATCGAACAACACCGAGGCGGCACGGGCCTTTGGCATTACGCCAGAGCACGTATTTGCCTTATTTGATTGGGTTGGCGGGCGTTATTCATCTTGGTCCACCATTGGCCTGCCCATCATGTGTGCCATTGGCCAAGACAACTTTTTGGCCTTTTTGGCCGGTGGTCGGGCCATGGACGAGCATTTTTTCAATGCGCCGCTGCGCCACAACATGCCGGTACTCATGGGCCTAATTGGCCTATGGTACAACACCTTTTATGGCGCCCACAGCCATGCCATCATTCCCTACGACCACTGTTTAAAACGCTTACCGGCCCACATTCAACAGCTGGACATGGAAAGCAACGGCAAGCAAACGGGCCGCATGGGCGAGCGTTTGGACTTTGACACTGGGCCCATCATCTGGGGCGAAGAAGGCGTTAACTGCCAACACGCCTTCTTCCAACTGTTACACCAAGGCTCACGCTTGGTTCCCAGCGACTTCATTGTGCCCATGAATAGCCATTACGCCGGCAAGCGCCATCACAAAATGCTGGTGGCCAACGCCTTTGCCCAGACCCGCGCTTTAATGCAGGGTAAAAATGAAGCCGAAGTGTACCAAGAGTTACAACACCTATCGGGCATAGAGCAGGATCAGCTGGCCCCCCAGAAATTCTTTCCCGGTAACCAGCCGTCTAACACCCTACTGATCGACCAGCTCACGCCGTTTAGCATGGGCCAACTCCTGGCGCTATACGAACACAAGGTCTTTGTTCAAGGGGTGATCTGGGGCATTAACTCCTTCGACCAATGGGGCGTTGAGTATGGCAAGGTTTTGGCCGCCAGCATTGAGCCCACTTTGAGCCATGCCGATGCCACAGCCTACGATGGCTCTACCAATGGTTTAATCGATTACTTTAGGCGCACTCATCATGAAGCATAGCGTTTTGCAACCGCTTACTCAGGCCCTACTGCAGCAGCAGTATACGGTCACCTGTGCCGAGTCTTGTACCGGTGGCCTACTGGCAGCGGCACTCACCGAATACGCGGGCAGCTCAGCCTGGTTTAACATGGGCTTTACCACGTACAGCAATCAGGCCAAGCAGCAGCTATTAGGCGTGCGCCAAGCCACCTTAGACCATCATGGTGCCGTCAGCGCCGAAACCGTTCAAGAAATGGCCGCGGGCGCCTTAGCCGCGGCGGCCGCTGACTTTGCCCTCAGCATTTCGGGCATTGCCGGCCCGGGCGGCGGCAGCGAGGCCAAGCCGGTGGGCACCGTCTGGTTTGGCCTCGCCCAGCGCAGCCTCGACCCTAGCCAGCCGGCCATACACAGCGAAGCACGAATGCACTTCTTCACAGGCAATCGAGAACAGGTTCGCGCGCAGGCGGTTGTAGCGGCTTTACACTGGCTGCTTGAAGTCATTAGCCCTAATCACAGTAAATGAGGATAGCGCCGAGGATAAGCTGTGCATAACCCAAATAGTCGACTGATTCATCACTATTTTCCTGACGCGCTTATTTTTTAAGCAAACCACGCCCACCACTCCAATGGCATGTGATTAACTTTTAAAATAGGCGTGTTCAACGCCCAAGCAAGCCCACGATTTAGTTGCCCCCCATTGTCGTGCATTAAACTGTGGATAAACTGTCCATAACCAAACAAGCCCTTTGATCCGTCTCGGTTTTTAAAAACCGCCTATTTTTTAGGCAACACAACCGTTCAGCGGCTCATGGTCCCTAAAATGCGTCGCACAGCTTCCCACTCACGCCTTCTCTGCCCGCCCCTTGCTTACTTCCTAGATTGCCTTATACTTTGCACCACACACGCAGCGTGGTTGATGCGCCAGCACTGGACGGACGGCTCTCGTACATGAACACAATGACGGCGCCCACCCAGACCAAACGCAGCCATCAATCCGCGCCTTATGATTATTTTGAAGGATAACCCAATGACCGAAAAATTTAGTCAACGCATCTTTAATAAAGTACAACCCTTATGGGATGCCTACCTCAGCCACCCTTTTGTGAAAGGCATTGGCGAAGGCACCTTAGACCATGAAAAATTCAAACACTATTTAGAACAGGACTACGTTTACCTAATCGAGTATTCAAAGCTGTTCTCTTTAGGCGCAACCCAGGCCAACGATCTGGACACCAAGACTCTGTTTGCCAATCTATTACACGGCACGCTGAATTTTGAAATGGATTTACACCGCCAATACGCGGCTCAGTTTGGCATCAGTGCCGAAAAGTTAGCGGCTACCCAGCCTGCGGCCACCACTGTGGCCTACACCAGCTACATGTTGAATAAAGCCCAAAGCGGCCTGCCCTACACGCTGGCTGCAGTGTTGTGCTGCGCTTGGAGCTACAACTATATTGGCTTGGCTTTGGCAAAATGGGAAGGCGCACTGGAACATGAATTTTACGGCCAGTGGGTCAAAACTTATTCTTCGGCCGAGTTCACTGCGCTCGCCAACCAGTGCATCGACCTCATTGATCACATTGCGGGCGACATGCCGGCCGTGGTGCAGGCTGAGTTAGAAGAAATCATTGTCTACACCAGCTATTTTGAACACATGTTCTGGGACATGGGTGAAACCTTAGCCATGTGGCCCATCAAAACCCTAGACCACCACTAAGCACAAGGCGCCTCGTGAAGCTGACCGAGCCGCCCGCCGCCAAACCAAAAAACGGTGCCATAGGGCACCGTTTTTTATCGTCTACGTACTAGCGTAAAAACAGCCAATTCATCAGCACATACAGCGGCAGCAGAATCGTCAAGGCGATAAAGAAATAGCCAAAAAACGAAGGCATGGCGTAGCCACGCTCTTCTGCCATGGTTTTCACCATAAAGTTAGGCGCATTACCAATATAGGTTAAGGGCCCGGTGAACACGGTGCCCATCGAAATCGCCAGCAGCGTTTGCGCCAAAGGCCCCATCAACACCTGCGCATCGCCCGAGGCCATATTAAAGAACACCAAATAGGTAGGCGCATTATCCAAGCCCGCCGACAAGACCGTCGTCACCCAAAAGTACATCACGTTATTCGGCTCACCATTGGCATAGTGGGCCACGTGGTAAATGGCGCTAAACGCCCCTTCAGAACCGGCCTTAAGCATCACAATCACCGGCGTAATGGTGATGAAAATGCCCAAAAACAGCTTGGCCACTTCCTGCATGGGCGCCCAGGTAAACTCATTGCCATTACGAACCTGCTTGGGGGTAATTTTTAAAGAAATCAATGCCACCAATACGAACACTCCGTCTCGAATGAGGCCTTCAATCGGCACCTGGGTCCCAAAAACGTCATAGCTAATGTTTGGATGCCAAAACCCTGACACCAAAATGGCCGCAATCACCACCAGCAATAACGCAAAATTCACTTTGCCAAACAGCACAAAACTCAGCTTTTTAGGTGCCTTGGTGGCCAGCCCTTCGCGGTTAAAATAATAGGTATCCAGCGCATAAAACACCAGTAGCAAAACGCTCGACATCACCAACACCGGCCACAACATGTACTGCATGGTCCAGAAGAAATCGACGCCGTTCAAAAAGCCCAGGAATAAAGGCGGATCGCCCAGCGGCGTCAGGCCGCCGCCAATATTGGCCACCAAGAAAATAAAGAAAATCACGACGTGGGTTTTATGGCGCCGGTTTTGATTGGCCGCCAACAGAGGCCGAATCAGCAGCATGGCGGCCCCGGTAGTGCCCATAAATGAGGCCAACAGCGTGCCTAGGGCCAGCAGGCCTAGATTAAACTTAGGCGTGGCCACAAAGTCTCCAGCCACCAAAATGCCGCCAGAAACGGTGTACAACACCACCAGCAGCAAGATAAACGGTAAATATTCGGAGAACAAAGCGTGGCTCATGACCTCCACCCCGGCATAGGCCCCATAGGCCCCCATTAGTGGCAATAAAAACGCCAGGCTCCATAAGGCTGTGACTTTACCGAAGTGTCGGTGCCAAAACTTAGGGGCAAAAATGGGGAAAATCGCCACCGACAGGATGGTGCCCAAAAACGGTAACCCCCACCACATGGATAATGTGGTGCCAT
This sequence comes from Neisseriaceae bacterium, assembly GCA_017991555.1. Classification (GTDB taxonomy): domain Bacteria; phylum Pseudomonadota; class Gammaproteobacteria; order Burkholderiales; family Neisseriaceae; genus JAGNPU01. The sequence goes on along the minus strand of JAGOQM010000004.1, from coordinate 158,214 downwards.
CGAGGCTAACGGCTTGGGCACTCAGCGGTGACAACAATAGGCATAACAAGGCCAGGGTCTTGTGCATGTGTGCTCCTTATATAAGATTGGGTTCACCCTAATGAGCCACACGCAAGCGCTTTAGCAGAAGCGGTCCAACATGGCCAAACCAACAGATAAATGACTCGCGCGAACACGCAACTCACAAAATGAACGAAAAAAAGATAACGACATTTAGCGTCTTTTTAATAAATTTAGCCAACTATATCAGACAATAAGACTTTTTACATCGACAAAACCAGACAATTGATGATTAATTTTATGAGGCCTGGAAGCAGGCCCGACATTTACACTAAACAGTTTAAATACAGGTTACTGTTTTTAAAAAGAAAAATAAAAACCCTAACAATGATGCATAAAAAAAGTCCGTAAAATCGACATACTGAGACTTTACGGACTTTTACATTTTTAACCAGCGCCAACCTTTAGGCATCGGCCCTTGTGCGCCTAGGCGGACTCGGCCAAAACCTCCACCTTACCTTTTAAAGCTTTAGCAACATTGAAACGAAAAAAAACCAGCTCGAAAGCTGGTTTTTAAAATTTGGTGGCCAGACCCAGGATCGAACTGGGGACACACGGATTTTCAATCCGTTGCTCTACCTACTGAGCTATCTAGCCTTGTCTTCTTGTGCTGCTTCATCAGAAGAGGTATGCATTAAACCAAATTTAGCCGGACTTGGCAAGCCTTTTGAGACAATCTTTTTAACTATTTTCAAAACAACCGTTAAATCAATTGTTTAATTCGGCCTTATTTTTAATCATATCACCTAAAACAAGGCTGAATAAGGGCTGAAGCCCAGCTTTTTAGCCTAACGTAACTCTTTAGGCAGCACAAAAATGATGTTTTCTTCCACCCCATCCAGCTCGGAAACGGCGTCGTGACCCATTTGGTTAATGGCCGCAATCACCTCTTCTACCAGTACTTCTGGCGCAGAGGCACCCGCAGTCACGCCCACCTTGTGCTTGCCGACAAACCACTCTGGCTGCAAGTAGGTGGCGTTATCAACCATATAGGCTTCTACCCCACGTAAGGTGGCCACTTCGCGCAAGCGATTGCTGTTAGAGCTATTAGGCGACCCCACCACGATGACCAGATCACAGTCTTCCGACAGCTTTTTAACCGCGTCCTGACGGTTTTGGGTGGCGTAGCAGATGTCGTCCTTCTTAGGCCCGTGAATGTGCGGGAACCGCACGCGCAAGGCCTCGATGATGTCCTTGGTTTCGTCTACCGACAGCGTCGTCTGGCTCACATAGGCAAGCTTGTCTGGGTTACGCACGTCGAGCGTGGCCACGTCGGCCTCCACTTCAACCAATAGCATGCTGTCTTTCACCTGGCCCATCGTGCCTTCTACTTCGGGATGGCCTTTATGGCCGATCATGATGATTTGGTAGTCTTGCTCGTACAAGCGCTTCACTTCATTGTGCACTTTGGTCACCAAGGGACACGTGGCGTCGAAAATACGGAAGCCACGTGCTTTGGCTTCATCTTGCACCGCCACCGACACGCCATGAGCAGAGTAAATCAGGGTTGACTCTGGCGGTACGTCCGCTAGGTCTTCAATAAAAATGGCCCCTTTTTCACGTAGGTTATCGACCACAAACTTATTGTGCACCACTTCATGCCGCACATAAATGGGCGCACCATATTCTTCTAGCGCCCGCTCTACAATATTAATGGCTCGATCAACCCCGGCACAAAAGCCGCGTGGGTTGGCCAATAAAATTTCTTTACTCATCACCACATCCTTAATCTATTAAACATAAACAGCTGGCCAGCTTGAGCCAACCAGCTGCACATGTGGTCAAGATCGATTATTTTTTCTGACTCTTAAAGGTGTCTACGATTAACAAAGCCGCCCCAATAAAAATAAAGCTGTCGGCTAGATTAAAGGCAGGATAAAACCAGTTTTGATAATAAAACAGTAAAAAGTCAATGACATGACCATGTACGCCACGGTCAATCACGTTGCCTAAGGCGCCGCCCATAATACAGGCGGCAGCCCACTTGGCCAACGTGCTGAACTGATTTTTAACAATGCCATAGGCCAAATAAGCACTGACCGCCACGGCCAAAACAAAGAAAAAGTATTTCTGCCAGCCACCGGCATCGGCCAAAAAGCTGAAGGCGGCGCCTGGGTTATACATCAAGGTTAGGTCAAAAAAGTCCGGGATCACGTTGACCCGTTCTAAATAGGTAAAACTGCCTTGAACCGACAGCTTGGTGACCTGATCCAACACGATCACCAAGGCTGCCCATAAAAAATACTTCAGGTTACTTTGCTTGGTTTGGCTATTAGGCATGCAATCTTTCCTCGCCCTCACCGTCAAGGTTGGTCACGCAGCGACCGCACAAGGTTGGGTGAGCGGCCTGTTGACCGACATCATCGGTATAGTGCCAGCAGCGTTCGCATTTTTCAGCGTCGACGCTGGCGGCGGTTACTTCTAACGCATCGGCCACGTTAACCGTTGCCTGTGACACCAAGAACACAAAGCGCAATTCGTCGCCTAGGCTTAACAGCTGCTCGGCCACTTCGCCCGGTGCAGCAATCGTGATGGCCGCTTGCAAAGAAGAACCCACTTCGTTCTTCACGCGCAGCGCTTCGATTTCTTTATTGGCGGCTTCTCGCACTTCACGAATCACCTGCCATTTGGCGCTCAACGCAGCCTGCTCGGCTTCGTCCATGGCCGGGAATTCATGCCAGGTGTGGTACAACACGCTGTCTTCGTCTTCGCCGGTCAATACCATCCACGCCTCATCGGCCGTAAAGCACAGGATTGGGCCTAAGATTAACAAGAGGCTACGGGTAATGTGGTACAGCGCAGTTTGAGCACTACGGCGCGGCAAGCTGTTGGCCTGCGTGGTGTACAAACGGTCTTTTAAAATGTCTAAGTAAAACGCGCCCATGTCTTCCGAACAGAAGTGCAAAATCTCTTGCACAGCGTGATGGAAGGCATACGCTGGGTAATCCTGATCGGCGACCTGCGTTTGCAGGCGTTGTGCCAGCAGCATGCCATAGCGATCCAGCTCCAACATGTCGGCCACGGCCACTTGATCTTTAGTTGGGTCAAAGTCTGATAAGTTCGCCAACAAGAAGCGCAAGGTATTACGCAAACGACGATAGCTTTCGGTCACGCGCTTCAAGATCTCGTCAGACAGAGCCACTTCACCAGTATAGTCGGTAGAAGCCGTCCACAGGCGCAGGATGTCGGCACCCAAAGTGTCATTAATGGTTTGCGGTGCGATCACGTTGCCGATGGATTTCGACATTTTTTGGCCTTGACCATCCACCACGAAACCGTGCGTCAGCAACTGCTTGTACGGTGGCGTACCCATGGTGGCGCAGGCAGTCATCATCGATGACTGGAACCAACCACGGTGCTGATCACTGCCTTCTAAATATAGGTCGGCAGGCCAAGTCAATTCCGGACGCTGGCGCAAAACTGAATAATGAGTCGAACCTGAGTCAAACCACACGTCTAGCGTATCGGTCAGTTTTTTATAGTCTTTGGCATCGGCGCCGATCAGCTCTTCTGCTTCTAGGCTAAACCAGGCTTCAATGCCTTGTTTCTCCATGCGCAGGGCCACTTCTTCAATCAGTTCAAGTGAGCGTGGGTGTAAGGCACCGGTTTCTTTGTGCACAAAGAAGGCCATCGGCGTGCCCCAGCTACGCTGACGTGAAATACACCAGTCGGGACGACCGCTGACCATAGACTCTAGGCGCGCACGGCCCCAAGCAGGCACAAAGTCCGTTTCTTCAACGCCCTTCATGGCTTTGCTGCGCAAGGTTTGACCATCGACGCCTTCTTTGTCCATCGCAATAAACCACTGTGCGGTGGCGCGGAAAATAATCGGGGTTTTGTGGCGCCAGCAGTGTGGGTAGCTGTGCTCTAATTTTTTACCTGAGAACAAATGACCGCTTTTTTCCAAAGCAGACACAATCACAGGGTTGGCATCCCATACGGTTTTGCCCGCCACGAACGGCACATCTGATTTAAAGCGGCCATCATCCAAAATCAAGTTTTCGATCTCGATTTTGTATTTTAGGCACACGTTGTAGTCATCCAAGCCGTGCGCTGGCGCGGTGTGTACCAGGCCGGTACCGGCATCGGTGGTCACATGATCGCCCAAGATGATCGGCACCTGCTTGTCCATAAACGGATGTTGCAGCATCAGGCCTTCTAGTTTTTCACCCAAAGCTTCCGCCACCACTGGGCTGCCTTCTAGACCAAAGCGCACCAACGCCTCGGCCACTAGGTCTTTCGCCAAGATCACATAGCCTTTGGCGGTTTGAATCAACTGATACTCCACCTCTGGGTGTACGCTGACGGCCTTATTGGCAGGCAGGGTCCACGGCGTGGTGGTCCAAATGACGGCAAAAACCTTACCCGAAATGTAGGCATCCCCAAACACGGCAGACACCGCTCGGCTGTCTACGCATTCAAAGCCCACGTCGATGGTTGGCGACACTTTATCTTTATATTCCACTTCGGCTTCGGCCAAGGCAGAGCCACACTCAATACAGTAATGCACGGGCTTTTCGCCCTTAACCAAATAGCCTTGAGCGTAAATTTGACCCAGGGTGCGCACGGTGTTGGCTTCGGTCACAAAGTCCATGGTGAGGTAGGGATGGTCCCAGTCACCCAACATGCCCAAGCGCATGAAGGCTTGTTTTTGACGTTCGATTTGCTCGGTCGCGTATTCACGACACAGCTGGCGGAACTGGGCGGCAGGGATGTTTTTACCGTGGGTTTTCTCAACCATCAGCTCAATCGGCAAACCATGACAGTCCCAACCCGGCACATAAGGGGCATCGAAGCCCGACAGGGTTTTACTGCGCACAATCATGTCTTTTAAAATTTTATTCACGGCGTGGCCGGTGTGAATGTCGCCATTGGCGTACGGAGGACCATCGTGCAAAATAAATTTAGGGCGGCCTTTGCCGATTTGACGCAGTTTTTCATAGCGCTGTTGGTCTTGCCAGCTTTTCAGCCAGGCGCCTTCACGCTTGGCCAAATTGCCACGCATTGGAAAAGGCGTATCGAGTAAGTTTACGGTTGTGCGGTAGTCAGTCATTGAGTCTCTCGTTATAAGCTGTGCAAATATGCTTGTGCATCCTGCATGTCTAAGTAAATCTGTTGTTGTAAGGCCTCGAGGCCATCAAACTTGGCCTCATCCCGTAGCTTGTGTAAAAACGTGAGGGTCAGCCGTTGGCCATAGATCTCATGATCCAGGCCAAAAATATGCACTTCTAGCTTCTGATGAGTGGTGTGCGTGACGGTAGGGTTCACGCCAAAGCTGGCCACCCCGCCCATTTCACCAAAAGGACCATTCACCTTCACCACAAACACGCCGGACAAGGCATAATTTTTTTGCTGGAGGTGAATGTTGGCCGTGGGGCAGTTTAGGGTACGACCCAGCTTGGCCCCATGCATGACCCGTCCAGAAAGCTGATAGGGGCGACCCAAAATTTTCGCGGCCTCTGCCAGCTGGCCTTGGGCCAGCGCATTTCGAACCATAGTACTTGATGCACGAACATTTTCAACCAGAACCGTTGGCGTCGACTCGGTCACAAAGGCGGTTTGCCGCTGCAAGGTAGCAAAGTCGCCCGAACGCTTACTGCCGAAGCGAAAGTCGTCGCCGATCAGCAAATACTTTACATTCAGTGCTTTAATTAAAATGTCGTTGATAAACGATTCTGCACTAAGGCTGGCAAACTGAGCGGTAAAGCGCATCACCCAAACGTGGTCCAAGCCGCCGGTTTCACCCAGGATCGTGAGCTTATCGCGCAGCGGCGTTAAGCGATGGGGCGCCGACATGGTTTGAAAGCGTTCGGCAAAATACTCTTTTGGCTGCGGCTCAAAGGTCAACAACACCGCCGGCACGCCCAATCGTAAGGCTTCTTGTTTCAGCTTATCGAGGATGTGCTGATGGCCCAAATGAACCCCATCGAAATTACCGATGGTTAAGGCACAGCCGTTTTCAAAGCTTGGGATCTGCTCTTGACCCAACCAAATATGCATCATTCTGTTTGTTCTAGCCGAATATAAACCTGCTATTCTAAACGCAAACAAAGATCTAGGCCACACAATCCCCACAAAATTTTTGGCGATTTTTAAACCGTTTGCGCTGTAATTACAGGGTGTTTCGGCCAAGACCCAATAAAAATCGAATCCTCTTGAAAAAATCTAGTAGAATAGGCACAACTTTGCCCATGATAAACGTGGGCCTGCACCATACATCTGCATGATATTGAGGAAAACGCATGAATATTCGCTTTGACATTATCTACGAATACCGTGAAATGTTATTTGATGGCGCCAAAATGACGCTTTGGCTAACCGTCATCGCCATTACTGTCGGCACCTTTATTGGTTTACTAGGCGCTTTCGCCCGGACCGCTCATTCAGAAAAAGGCACGCTTTTAGGCCGCTCCGTCGCGGGTTTCTTTCGTTTACTGTCACTCATTTACGTCACCATTTTCCGTGGCACACCGCTGTTTGTCCAAATTTTTATTTGGCACTTTGTGTGGACCCCCATGCTGGTACATCCGGTTGACGGCCTGTTAATCAGCGGCCAACTGGCAGCCGACTTACGCAGCGCCTACGGCCCCTTCCTAGCAGGCTGTTTGGCCCTATCGGCCAACTCTGGTGCCTACATCACCGAAATTTTCCGTGCTGGCATTCAGTCCATCGACAAAGGCCAAATGGAAGCCGCTCGCTCATTAGGCCTGTCATACAGCCAAGCAATGCGCCACATTATTTTGCCTCAGGCCACCCGTCGCATGCTGCCCCCATTTGGTAACGAATTCATTACTTTATTAAAAGACAGTTCCTTGGTATCGGCCATTGGCCTTGCCGAGCTGGCCTATACGGCTCGAACCATTTCTGGGCGTTTTTCCATCTACGAAGAACCTTACTACGCCATTGCGATCATCTACTTAATCATGACCATGATTTTGGCCTATTTGTTCTCGTTCTTAGAAAAGCGCTACCGCATTGGGTCTCGCTAATCCCAATCCCTTATATGGGGCTTTATGCCACGATTAAAAGAGCTGCCGCCAGGCGGCTTTTTTTGTGGCCACGACGGGGCAAAAAACCATGGTTTGATGTTTGCAGAAGACATGCCTCAATTTTACCGACCTTCTGTCAGTGTATCCCTTAGGTGAAGTACCGTCCCGTAGAGCCGCCGAAGTAGGTTCTATTGAGCCAGATGAAGTAGGCAAAAAGCTTGTGGCTGTCGACCACGCTTTTATAGGAGACAGAGCACTATTCTGGTGTGCCTGCGCTGGCTCAATAGGTTCTGCTGAGGGCAGTCACGAAGTGACCGGGGATCAGGGTGGCCTTTTCTTTGCTTCGTTTCTTTTGGCCACGCAAAAGAAATGACGTCGCCTCGGCGAAACAAACGCTCAAACTCAAGTCCTATTTACCCAAAGTCAGCATTTCAAAATCATTCATGCTTCGGCAACATCGCTATTGATCAGTCGTTGGGTTTCGCCCTGTAGGGCGCCATCATTTCTTTTTGATGTCAAAAAGAAACGAAGCAAAGAAAAACCACCCCACTTTATCCGCCCGCTACGCGGGTGCCCTCGTTGGCCCGCACGTGGCCGGCGGCAAAAACTCATATTTGAGCCTTCGGCCAAATACTCAAACAACTTTGCCTTAAAGCCCCGGCCCCGCACGAACCGCCTCGGCGGCTAAAAGGGGAACGGTACTTCACCTAAGGGCAAGCTCGGTGAGTTTAAAGTGTTTTAATTCTAAGCTAGGTTTTGTTCAAATATCAAACCATGGTCTGCTGACAAATTTCGTGCAGATTTCGAGACGGTTACAGATGAACAAATCACGTCACCGAACAACGCAGGATGGGCCCTGACCCAGGCAGCATGAGCGTTTCCGAGCGGTGAATAGGGTGGGTAGTCTACGCTCACCCTCCCCTGTTCACCGAATCCTGTCACAAAAAAACCGCCCTCATCGGGGCGGTTTTAAATGGCAGCAGGGCTTACTCTGCGTCTTTACGGCGGTTACTGCCCGCCACCATGTCGATGACAAACAGACGGCAGTCAATGGCGCCGTTAAACAGCGGCCATTTACGCTTGGGCGCCAAACGAATCAGCTTTGGAAAGCGCAAATCGCCGGTGAAGAAACAGGCCGTCCAGCCGGTGAAGTTTTGTTTCAACCAGGCACCCAGCTGCGGGTACAACGCCGCCAACTCTTCTTCGTCTTCCAAGCGCACACCGTAAGGTGGGTTGGTAACGATGAGGCCGGTCTCGGTTTTGGGCTTGGTTTCGACAATGTCTTTGACCGAGAACGCGATCACGTCATCCACTTCGGCATTCTGAGCATTTTTAATCGCTTCTTTAATTAAAAAACGATTAATGTCGCTGGCCGCAATGTGAACGGTACAATCCTTTTCTTGCGCCCGGGCGGCGTCACACAGCTCGGTCCAAAGCCCGCGGTCAAAGCCCAATAGCTTTTCAAAACCAAAACGACGATTCAGGCCGACGGCACGGTTTTTAGCGATCAGTGCGGCCTCAATGGCGATGGTGCCACTGCCGCACATTGGGTCTAGCAAAGTCTGAGTGCCATCAAAACCCGCCAGTTTCAGCAGGCCTGCGGCCAGGTTTTCACGCAGCGGCGCTTCACCGGTTTCTTGACGGTAGCCACGTTTAAACAAGGCTTCGCCACTGGTGTCGATGAATAAAAAGGCTTCTTGATGATTTAAAAACGCTTGAATCCGAATGTCGGGGCTGCGCTTGTCCACGCTCGGGCGTTCGCCACAGGCGGCGCGAAAAACGTCGCATACCGCGTCTTTAATTTTCAAACCCACAAAATCTAGGCTGGTCACGCGAGCGCCTTTGGCTTCTACCTTGACCTTAATGGTTTGGTGCACTTGAAAATAGTCGGTCCACGCCACGTTAGAGGCCAGGCGGAACACGTCGTGTTCGTCGCGAATTTTGCCGTAACCCACCTGTAACAACACGCGGCTGGCCACGCGAGACTGGAGGTTAATGCGGTATAGGGTCGCTAACGATGCCACGCAGGCAACGCCGCCGTCAGTGGCTTTTAGCTGATTGGCGCCCAAGGTGCTTAATTCTTCGGCCAGCACGGTTTCTAAGCCACGAGGGCAAGAGACAAATAGTTTTAATGAGGTCATGACTTATCTTTACAACGGAATTTTGCTATTGTACCTCCTTTTGCACCGACACATCATGACTAATCCCATCCCCCACCCATTTACCGAGCAACTGATTGCTTGGCAAAAGACTGCCGGACGCCACCACCTGCCTTGGCAGGTAAGCGACGCCTACCGGGTGTGGCTGTCTGAGGTAATGTTACAACAAACGCAAGTAGTCACCGTATTAGACTACTACCCTCGCTTTGTGGCCGCCTTCCCTACCGTGGCCGACCTCGCGGCAGCGCCACAGGATGACGTTTTGGCCCTCTGGGCCGGCCTAGGCTATTACAGCCGTGCCCGCAACCTCCACTTTGCCGCCAAACAGGTGGTGGCCGACTTTAATGGCTGTTTTCCCAATACCCGCCTTGAGCTAGAAACCCTCAAAGGCGTTGGCCGTAGCACCGCCGCTGCCATCGCCGCTTTTGCGTTTCAAAAACGCGAAGCGATTTTGGATGGCAACGTCAAGCGCGTATTGTGCCGGGTCTTTGAGCAAGAAGGCCTGCCCAACGACAAAAAATTTGAAACCGGGCTTTGGGCCCTCGCCGAAAGCCTGTTGCCCGCCGCCGAACACATGGGCGCCTACACCCAAGGCTTGATGGACTTGGGCGCCACCGTGTGCAAGCGCAGTAAACCTTTGTGTGAAGCCTGCCCCATGAGCGCACTGTGCCTCGCCCACCGTCATGGCCAAACCGAGCGGCTGCCCTTAAAGAAACCCAAGCAGGTGGTGCCGATTAAGCCTCTGTACTGGCTGATTTTAAGCCACCCTCAGGCCGAGCTATTGGTTGAAAAACGGCCTGACAAAGGCATTTGGGGCGGCCTATACTGCGTGCCCACTTTTGACACCCTAGCGGCCTTAACCGACCACTGTCAGACATTAGGCATTGATTTTATGGACCTTGAGGAACAAGTGGCCATTAATCACAGACTAACTCATTTTCAACTAATCATTACACCTTATGTGTACCATAGCCCTAAAGCGCTGCCAGAAATGCCTGAACACCTCTGGGCGACGGCAGAAACCCTAAACGGTTTAGGCATGCCCAAGCCCTTATTGAATTATTTAAAACAGTCGCAGCGCTAGCGGTTTTTTCACACGCCATGCGTGTGCGATGCCCATAATAGCGGTACAATAACCCACATTATTAATAGGATTAAGCGCCCCATGGTCTCCGTTGTTCGTAGCGTTGCCGACACCCTCAAAGATGCCCAACATCCAGAAGCTTGGATCGAGGCCATCACCGCAGGCCTCTCTGAAAAAGACAGTCAGCTCATTCGGAAGGCCTTCTCTTGGGCGCAACAACACTACCCCGGCCATCATACCTCGCTGCTTAAAGAAGAACTGTTTAATCATGTAATGGGCGCGGCCACCATTGTGGCCGAGCTAGACCTATTGCCAGACGCCATTGCCGCCACGCTGCTGTGCGTGTTGCCCATGGTCGACAAAGACTGGCAGGCTTCATTATCGCCCCATTTTCCGCCCAGCCTGATCAACCTGATCGCCGGCATTAATCAGGTCGAACGCCTCACCGAGCTGGCCAGCGTTGACCAGCTTGAATCACCGGAGGAGCGCCAAAAGCAGGCCGAAACCATGCGCAAAATGCTGTTGGCCATGGTTACCGACATTCGCGTGGTGTTGATTAAGCTGGCGCTGCGCACCCAAACCATGCACGCCTTGGCCAAGGTCAACAACCCCGAGCTGGTGCAGCGCATTGCCAAAGAAACCCTAGACCTATTCGCCCCCTTGGCCAACCGCCTGGGCGTGTGGCAGATCAAATGGGAGCTAGAAGACTTAGGCTTTCGCTATCAGTCGCCGCAGGAATACAGCCGCATCGCCAAGCTCTTGGACGAAAAGCGCACCGAGCGCTTGGAATACATCGACCGCGTGCTCAACACCCTACAAACCGAATTAAAAAAGGTCGGCATTCATTCTGAAGTGGCGGGTCGCCCGAAGCACATCTATTCGATTTACAAAAAAATGCGCCAGAAAAAACTGGACTTTGAACACCTCTACGACATTCGAGCGGTGCGCATTTTGGTGGAAACCATTCCCGAGTGCTACACCGCCTTAGGCATCATTCACGGCATGTGGCAGCCGATTTCGGGCGAATTTGACGACTATATTTCCCACCCTAAGGCCAACGACTATCGCAGCCTTCACACCGTGGTGGTCGGCCCTGAAAACAAAGGCGTCGAAGTACAGATTCGCACCTTCGACATGCACGAATTTGCCGAGTTTGGCGTGGCCGCGCACTGGCGCTACAAAGAAGGCGGCAAAGGCGACAGCGAATACGAGCAAAAAATTGCCTGGTTACGGCAGCTGCTCGACTGGCGTGAAAGCATGGCCGAGTCGGACAAAGACGATTTGGCCGATGCGTTTAAAACCGAACTATTTAGCGACACCATTTACGTCCTCACCCCCAAAGGGCGCGTGCTGTCGTTACCGCATGGCGCCACCCCCATCGACTTTGCCTATGCACTACACACCGACATTGGCAATCGCTGTCGCGGCGCCAAGGTTGAGGGGCAAATCGTGCCGCTATCGACCCCGTTGGAAAATGGCCAGCGGGTAGAGATCATCGCCGCCAAAGAAGGCGGGCCTTCGGTGAGCTGGCTATACGATGGCTGGGTGAAAAGCAATAAGGCAATCAATAAAATTCGCCTGTCCATTCGCCAACAGAATGGCGAAACCATCCGCGAAACGGGCAAAGGCCTGCTTGATCGCGAGCTGAACAAAATCAACATCAAGCCCAGCATTCAGTCTCTGTGTGAACGCCTCGGCTATAACAAGCCGGATGAGCTCTATCAAGCCTTAGGCCACGGCGAAGTGTCGCCGCGCGCCATCAGCAAGGCCGCCGGCCAGCTCAAGCAAGAAGAAATCAAAAACGTGACCGAAGCGAGCATGGTCAAGAAGAGCAAGGCTCAGGAAAACCCCAACGGGATTCTGATTGACGGCGTGGGCAACCTCATGACGGTCTTGGCCAAGTGCTGTAAGCCCGCACCGCCCGACCAAATCATGGGTTTTGTCACCAAAGGCCGCGGCATTTCTATCCACCGCCACAACTGTCCTGCCTACATCAACATGGCCAGCCAAGCGCCGGAAAAAATTGTGCCGGCCTCGTGGGGCAACGCCCAACAGGGCGTGTTCCCGGTGGACATTGAGCTGACCGCGCGCGACCGCAGCGGCCTGCTACGTGACGTTTCCGACGCCTTCTCTCGCAATAAGATCAACGTGACGGCGGTACAAACCCAATCCAAAGACCACTTGGCCAATATGCGCTTCACCGTTGAGGTGAAACAAATTGACGACCTGCCCAAGGTCATTTCAGCGCTGTCTGATGTGAAAGGCGTGATCAACGTTTATCGGCTGTAGGCGCTCAGCCTTCACTTTGCGCGCATCAAAACCAAAAGCCACGGCCCTAGCTAACCTAGGATGCCGTGGCTTTTTTATGATGTGACTAACGCAGGGGCTGACCCGCCGTCTCCTTCACCAACAGCAGGCCAATCAGGCTTAAGATGCCCGTGATCACCATGTACAAGGCCGGCGCATTCGGATTGCCAGTGAGTTGAATGAGCCCTGTGGCAATCATCTGCGCAAACCCACCGAACAGCATCACCCCTAGGCTGTACACCAAGGAAAGGCCAGTTGCCCGAACATGGCTGGGAAAGATTTCCGCACACAACACCACGCTAGGGCCGCTGTTGAGCGCCAAGAAAATCGACAGGATCAGCACCGCCCACAGCAACACCCCCACCGTGGCCGATTGGCTAATCCAAGCAAACAGCGGGTAAATCAGCAGGATCAACGGCACCCGCGCCCAAAACACCACCTTTTTACGCCCAACCTTATCGCTGAGCCGACCCGCCCAGGGGATCAGCACCAGCTGCACGCCGGCCGCCAAAAACGCGGCCCAAATGCTGCTCGAAAACGGCAGCTTTAACACGCTGATGGCGTAATTCATCATGTAATTCAATACGATGAAGTTGGCGACGGTGCCGCCCATGGTGATCAACACGCCGGCCAACAGCTCGCGCGGATAGCCACGAAACAACACGCCTAGGCTACTGTGCTCTTGATGGCCATCGGCCGGCCGGGTTTCTGGCAGCGCCCGACGGATATACAGGGCAAACGGCACCACCAGCAAGCCCAGCAACATGGCAAAACGCCAACCCCAGCTGGCCAACTGCGCCTCGCTCAGCAGCCAGCCTAAGATTAACCCTACCAACGCCCCCAGCATGGTGCTTAGCGCCTGCCCAAACAGCTGCCAGCTACCGTAGAAGCCGCGGCTTTGGTCGTCGGCATACTCCATCAACATGGTGGTCGACGCCCCCAGCTCACCACCAATGGCGAAGCCTTGTATCAGGCGCCCCAGCACAATCAAAATCGGGGCCGCGATGCCAATTTGGGCATAGGTCGGCGTCACCACAAAAATCAACGTCCCCAAGCCCATCAGCATCAAGGTTAAAAACATCGCTGGCCGACGCCCGTGTCGATCTGCGTAGAGGCCAATCACTAAAGCGCCCAGCGGTCGAGTTAAAAACCCCACCCCAAAGGTCGCAAACGTCAGCATCAGCTTGATGAAATCGCTCTCCCCAGGAAAATACAGGGTCCCGATCAGCACCGCAAACACGCTGTAAATGGCAAAATCATAAAACTCAATGGCATTACCGATGGTGATGCCGGCAATGGTTTTGACCCGTGTTTTTTTATCGTGATGCTTCGCTAATGTGGCCATATTGCCGCTCCTCTACCTGCGTCCTACTTATTTGCCATTAAAAACCGCTCGGCCAGACGCACCCAATAAGTGGCGGCAATCGGCAACAGCGCGTCGTTAAAATCATAGCCGGGGTTATGCACCGAACAGCCGTGCGTGCCCGCCCGCCCATTGCCAATGAGCAAATAGGCGCCGGGGCATGCTTCTAGGTAAAAAGCAAAGTCTTCGCTGCCGGTTAAGGGCTGTAAATCCGGTATTAAGGCTTCGGCCCCAAAGGTCGCCACCGCCACCTCGCGCGCAAAGTCCGTTGAGGCCTGATCGTTCACCAAAACCGGATAGGTATGATCATAATCCACGGTGGCCGTGGCCCCAAAGCTGGCCGCCTGTTGCTGCACCACCGTTTTAATGCGCTGCTCCAACAGCACCCGAACCTCGGGATTTAACGCCCGAACGCTGAGCTTCATGTCGGCATAATCGGGGATTACGTTATTGGTTTTGCCCGCCTGAATGCTGCCTACGGTAATCACCGCCGTGTCCAACGGGTTCACGTTGCGCGCCACGATGCTTTGTAACGCCATCACCGTACTGGCGGCCACCACCACCGGGTCTACCGACAGCTGTGGCATCGCACCATGGCCGCCCTGCCCCTGAATGCGGATGCTGACGTTGTCAGACGAGGCCATCATTGGCCCCGCTCGAAACCCAAAATGGCCTTCGGGAAAGCCGGGCATATTGTGATAGCCAAAGATGGCATCGCATGGGAATAAGTCAAACAGGCCCTCGTCCATCATTTTTTTGGCCCCGCCCATGCCTTCTTCTGCCGGCTGAAAAATAAGGTTCAGCGTGCCTTTAAAGGGCTTATGGGCGGCAAGGTGCTTCGCCGCAGCCAGCAGGCTGGCCGTATGACCATCATGACCACAGGCGTGCATCCGTCCTTCATGCACGCTGGCATAGGGCAAGCCGGTTGCTTCCGTAATCGGCAGAGCATCCATGTCTGCCCTCAGTCCTAAGCGCTGGCCATCACCGTTCACCAACTGCCCCACCACCCCGGTACCGCCAAGACCACGATGAACCGCATAGCCCCATTCGGCCAGCTTCTCGGCCACCAGCTCACTGGTTAAAAACTCCTCATAACCCAGCTCGGGATGCTGATGAATCTTTTGTCGAATCGCGGTCATCTCAGGCACTGACGCCCAGATTTCCGGCACAATTGTGTCTTTAGCCATATTAATGTTCCTTTATTGGTTGTTTTTGTCCGCGCGCCTGTTGGCGCACGCCCCCTGCCTTAACGCCATTAGGCAAAGCCCAAACCAGCCCACCCTGTAAGCCTTAGCGGCACTTACATAGATACTTATCATAATCAACCAATTAAAGCCAACAACCCAGCGTATAAGCGTGATACGAGTTATAACAAAGACGCAAAACAGGCCCTAAAAAACCGTTTATAACCACAGAATATAGAAGGCTTTTTTCCCCGCCCAGAACCCCACTCGGAACAAAGCGCCGTGGCCCAACGCAAAATATTGCTAAATCCATTCAAATTAAGCGCCTATCGCCCGAAACAGCAATTGACAGGGTGCGCAAACTACTCTAAAATCGACAACTTTCTAGTATTTAATAGATGGATCATTCCATGAAAACCTTTTCAGCTAAACCGCATGAAGTACAACGCGATTGGTTTGTAGTGGACGCTCAAGACAAAGTCTTGGGTCGTGTTGCTGCAGAAATTGCTCGCCGTTTGCGCGGCAAACATAAGCCAGAGTTCACACCTCACGTGGACACTGGTGATTACATCGTTGTGATCAACGCAGACAAATTACGCGTTACTGGTAACAAAAACTTAAACAAGATCTACTACCGTCACTCTGGCTACCCTGGTGGTATCTACGAGCGTAACTTTAACGAAATGCAAGAGAAATTTCCTGAGCGCGTTTTAGAAAAAGCGGTTAAAGGCATGTTACCTAAAGGCCCTTTAGGCTACGCTATGATCAAAAAACTTAAAGTGTACGCTGGTGAAGAGCATCCTCACACTGCGCAACAACCTAAAGTTTTAGACATTTAATAAGGACACACAAATGAACGGTAAATATAACTACGGCACTGGCCGTCGTAAAAGCTCAGTAGCACGTGTGTTCTTGCTAAAAGGCACTGGTACTATTGTTGTGAATGGTCGCCCAATTGACGAATTCTTCGGCCGCGAAACCAGCCGCATGATCGCTCGTCAACCTTTGGCTTTGACTGAAAACCTAGAATCTTTCGACATCAAAGTAAACGTGGTTGGTGGTGGTGAAACTGGCCAAGCCGGTGCGATCCGTCACGGCATCACCCGCGCTTTGATCGACTACGATGCAGCCTTGAAACCAACTCTGTCACAAGCAGGCTTGGTAACTCGTGACGCTCGTGAAGTTGAACGTAAGAAACCTGGTCTACGTAAAGCACGTCGCGCCAAACAATTCTCAAAACGTTAATTCGTTTTATGGATACCCAAAAAGCCACCTTTCGGTGGCTTTTTTATTGCCTGCGATCCGCGCATTGGCTGTTGTGGCCACGTGAGGCAAACCATTAAGGCCGTGGGTAGGCTGCGCTTTACCCACCCTTACTGCGACGGCTTGCCTCGTTGGTGCTTAATCCAGCCAGCGGTCAGGCCTATCGCCACAGCGCCTAGCGGATTAAGCCACGAGCGGGCATTAATCCTTTTTATCCGCCGGCGCGGGGCCGTGAGCCCGGCCTTTAAACTCAGACATTGAGTCGTAAATCTTGAATACTTTTTCAGCTACTACGTCCCACCACGACAGTGGCAACAGCCCTTTGACGATTTTACTAAGGCGCACCGTCCAAGGCAGCAATAGCTGCGGCCGACCAGCCTTCATCGCCAACCATATCTGATCCACCACGGCATCTGGCTGTAGCATCGGCGTCATCAACAGCGGCTTCGCACCGGCAAACATGCCGGTATTAATGTACGTAGGACACACCGTGGTCACCTTCACATGGGCATGCCCAGCCTGCACCAGTTCCAACCGCAAAGAATCACTCCAGCCCAACAAGGCCCATTTAGACGCCGCGTACACGCTCATTTTCGGGTTAGACACCAGCGCCGCCGCCGAGGCAATGTTCACAATCCGGCACGGCTTTTGGCCCGCCAACATGGCGGGGAGCAACGCTCGAGTCAACTGCATTGGCGCCAGCGTATTGACCGCCATGGTGTGCTGAATGTCTTCGACCGGACGATGACCCCAAAAATAATCACCGCACACCACGCCCGCATTGTTGATCAAAATATTGGGCAGGCCAAATTCTGCCTGCAACTGCACCACCGCTGCTTCAATAGCCTTCAGATCGGCCAAATCAACCACTTGAGTGTAAAGCCGCACCCGCTCATCCACACACATTTCCTGGCGCAGCTGCGCCAGGCGCTCTACATCAATATCCCACGCCACGATTTGACAGCACCCCTCTCGCTTGGCGCGCTCAACCAATAGGCGCCCCATTCCTTGGGCTGCACCCGTAATCAACACCATCGACTCGCCTAAACTCAATCCTTTTCTCGCCATGATCATTGCCCTTTTGATTAAAATGTCGAAAGCATAGCTTATATTGACGCAAACCGAAGAAACAGTCAAAAAAAAGCGACGCTGGATTTAAAATCCAGCGTCGCTTTGTCATGACGATTTAGGTTATTGGCCTAAATGTTTTGCCACTTCATCTGCCTGTAGGGCAATGCTTTGCAAGCCACCACCAGACAAGTACCAAAGCTTAGGCGTTAACACCACTACTTTTTGGTTTTTCACGGCTTTGACGTTTTGCATGTTTTTATCGGCGAATAGCTTCATGTCCAAAGGCGGTTGGCCAATGGCGCCGCTGCGGTCAATGATGTAAATCAGGTCTGGATTCACTTTGTTTAAGTAAGCGGCGTCCACCACCACGCGCTCGTCACCCACATTCGCGTCGGCTTTTTTCACGTGCAATACGTCGTGAATAAATCCGGCGTAACCGCTGTTAGACACCATTAGCTTGCCACCATTGTGCAACATCACGGTGGCTTTCAATGGTGAAGCATCGGCCTGAGCCTGAACGCCTTTCACTTTGGCTTCTAAGGCCGCCCACTTTTGTTCTGCCAACGCTTTATTGCCCACCATTTCACCCAACATTAAGGTGTTGTCTTTAGCCGAAGCCAAGTATTTGGTGCTGTCTGTGGCGTAGCGAATGGTTGGGGCAATTTTCACCAACTCATCGTAAGCCGCATTTTGGCGACCGGTCATGATGATGACGTCAGGCTTAGCTGCTTTAATCACGGCTAAATCTGGCGACTTCATGCCGCCTGTATTTTGGTAGGCCGCAGTGGTGTACACGCTCATGTATTCTGGCGCATTTTCTTTCGGCAACGCCACCACTTTGTTGGCGGCGCCTAATTCAGCTAAGGTATCCAGTGCGCCAAAATCCATGGCCACAATACGTTTAGCATTCTTAACCGGCAAGTCTTGCGCACCCACGGCTGCTACAGATAAACCCAATACGCAACCCAGTGCGTAAACTGACTTTCTCATATTAACCTCCTTAAATAAACGATAATGATTATCGTTTATTAACAGCCTACTGTCCAGCATAAAAAGGCTTTTATTACCGTGGCGCCCATAAAAAAACCCGATGCACGCATCGGGTATTGCAACCTAGTTCAGGCTAAGCCAGCAGCTGATGCATCTCTTGCACCGAGATCACCGCCCCCATCGGATTGGCATCAAACGCACGGGTGGTCGCAAACGCACCATTTAACGTGGTGTCGTAGTGCACGCGGTAACGCAAAGCACTGCGGCGGATTAATTTAGAATCCTCAATCGCCTGACGGCCTTCCGTGGTGTTCACCACATAGGTGTACTCACCATTTTTGATGCGGTCTTGAATGTGTGGACGGCCTTCGTGTACTTTGTTGACCAAGCGTGGATTAATGCCCGCCTCGCCCAGCACAATCGCCGTGCCGTGCGTGGCATCCAACTCAAAACCTTTGGCAAGCAGCTGTTTGGCCAAGGCCACCACCCGCTTCTTGTCGCTTTCGCGCACTGATAACAGGGCACGACCACTTTGCTGCACGTAGGTTTGTGCGCCCAACTGGGCTTTCGCAAAGGCCTCTGGGAAGGTATTGCCCACGCCCATTACCTCACCGGTCGAGCGCATTTCAGGCCCTAATATCGGGTCGACGCCTGGGAATTTATTAAACGGCAACACCACTTCTTTCACCGAGTAATACGGTGGAATCACTTCGCGGGTCACGCCCTGCTCGGCTAAGCTTTGGCCCGCCATCACGCGTGCGGCCACTTTCGCCAACGGCACGCCGGTGGCCTTAGACACAAACGGCACGGTCCGGGCGGCACGTGGGTTCACCTCGATCAGGTACACCTCGTTGTCCTTCACCGCGAACTGCACGTTCATCAAGCCCCGTACGTTTAGCTCAAACGCCAGCTGACGCACCTGCTCGCGCATCACGTCTTGAATCTCTGGGCTCAGGGTGTAAGCTGGCAAAGAACAGGCCGAATCACCCGAGTGAACGCCCGCCTGCTCGATGTGCTCCATGATGCCGCCGATCAACACCTGCTCGCCGTCGCAGATCGCGTCCACGTCTACTTCAATGGCGTCGTCTAAGAAGTGATCCAACAGCACCGGCGCATCGTTCGACACGCTGTAAGCGCTTTGGAAGTAACGGCGTAGGTCTTGTTCGTCGTACACGATTTCCATCGCGCGACCACCCAACACATAGGACGGACGCACTACCAATGGATAACCAATGTTTTTGCCTTCGGCCACGGCTTGCTCAATGGCGGTCACGGTCGCATTGGCGGGCTGTTTCAAGCCTAGGCGCTGCACCGCTTTTTGGAAGCGTTCGCGGTCTTCCGAACGGTCAATGGCGTCTGGCGAGGTGCCAATCACCGGTACGCCGGCCGCTTCCAGCGCACGCGCCAGTTTCAAAGGCGTTTGACCACCGTATTGCACAATCACCCCCTTAGGCTGTTCAATGCGCACGATTTCCAATACGTCTTCCAGCGTCACTGGCTCAAAATAGAGGCGATCGGAGGTATCGTAATCGGTCGACACGGTTTCAGGGTTACAGTTGACCATGATGGTTTCGTAACCGTCTTCACGCAGCGCCAAAGAGGCATGCACGCAGCAATAGTCAAACTCAATACCTTGACCAATACGGTTGGGGCCACCGCCCAACACCATGATCTTAGGACGGTCTTGATTGGGGCGAGATTCGCATTCTTCTTCATAGGTAGAGTACAAATAAGCCGTGTCGGTTGAAAACTCGGCCGCACAGGTGTCCACCCGTTTGTAAACAGGGAACAGCTCATGCTGGTGGCGCAGTTTACGCACTTCTGCTTCAGACACGCCGATTAAGGCCGCCAAACGCGAATCGGCAAAGCCTTTACGCTTGAGGCGACGCAAGAAGTCGCGGCTTAGGCCCGCAAACCCACCTTCAGCCACCTGTTGCTCTAATTGGATCAGCTCTTCAATCTGCACCAAGAACCAATAGTCAATGAAGGTCAGCTGGTGAATCTCGGCCACGCTCAGGCCGGCACGGAAGGCATCGCCCACGTACCAGATGCGATCGGCGCCCGCCTCGGTCAGCTCACGGCGAATTTTGGTCATGGCGTCTTTGTCCGCCAAGTTAACCTTAGGGTCAAAACCGTTGACGCCCACTTCTAGACCGCGCAAGGCTTTTTGCATTGATTCTTGGAAGGTGCGGCCAATCGCCATCACTTCGCCCACCGACTTCATCTGGGTAGTCAAACGATCGTTGGCGCCGTCAAATTTTTCAAAGTTAAAGCGCGGAATCTTGGTGACCACGTAGTCAATGCTGGGCTCAAACGAGGCCGGTGTTTTACCACCGGTGATGTCATTGGTGAGTTCATCTAAGGTGTAGCCGACCGCCAATTTAGCCGCAATTTTGGCAATCGGGAAACCGGTGGCTTTTGACGCCAAGGCGGAAGAGCGCGACACGCGCGGATTCATTTCAATGACGATCAAGCGGCCGTTCTCTGGGTTCACCGAAAACTGTACGTTAGACCCCCCGGTTTCGACGCCGATCTCACGCAGCACCGCCATCGAGGCGTCGCGCATGATTTGATATTCTTTATCGGTCAGGGTTTGCGCGGGCGCCACGGTGATGGAGTCGCCGGTGTGAATGCCCATCGGGTCAAAGTTCTCAATCGAACACACGATGATGCAGTTGTCGTTGCGGTCGCGCACCACTTCCATCTCGTATTCTTTCCAACCAATCAGCGACTCATCGATCAGCAACTCTTTGGTCGGCGACAGGTCTAGGCCGCGCACGCAAATTTCTTCAAACTCTTCTTTGTTGTAGGCAATCCCGCCGCCAGTGCCGCCCATCGTGAACGAAGGACGAATGATGCACGGGAAGCCCACGTCGTCGGCTACAGCAAAGGCTTCTTCCATATTGTGGGCAATGCCTGAGCGCGCGGTGTCTAGGCCAATTTTCTTCATCGCCACATCAAAACGGCGGCGGTCTTCAGCCTTGTCGATGGCGTCGGCGGTGGCGCCAATCATCTTCACCCCAAATTCAGCCAAGACGCCTTGGCGCTCAAGCTCTAGGGCACAGTTCAATGCGGTTTGGCCGCCCATGGTGGGCAACACCGCATCGGGACGTTCTTTCTCAATAATCTTGCGCACCACTTCCCAATGAATGGGTTCGATGTAGGTGGCGTCTGCCATCTCTGGGTCGGTCATGATCGTGGCTGGGTTTGAGTTCACCAACACCACTCGATAACCTTCTTCGCGTAGGGCTTTACAGGCTTGCGCGCCTGAGTAGTCGAATTCACAAGCTTGGCCAATCACAATCGGGCCGGCACCCAAGATCAGGATGCTTTTAATTTCAGTATTTTTAGGCATGGTCGTTGTCCTGATAAGGTTTAAAAATTAAGCGCGGTAGGCTTTAATTAAGTCAATAAAGTGGTCAAACAAAGGCGCGGCATCGTGTGGGCCAGAGCTGGCTTCGGGATGGCCTTGGAAGCTAAACGCGGGCTTATCGGTACGGTGGATGCCCTGTAAAGAACCATCAAACAACGATTTATGGGTCACGCTCAGGTTGGCTGGCAGGCTGCTTTCGTCCACCGCAAAACCGTGGTTCTGGGCCGTAATCATCACTTTTTGGGTGGCCAACTCTTGCACAGGGTGATTGGCACCGTGATGGCCGAACTTCATCTTGATGGTTTGAGCGCCAGAGGCCAAAGCCAACAGCTGGTGGCCCAAGCAAATGCCAAACACGGGGATGTCGGCCTCTAAAAAAGCCTTAATCGCGGCAATGGCGTAATCGCATGGGGCTGGGTCGCCAGGGCCATTCGACAAGAACACGCCGTCTGGGTTTAAGGCCAACACCTCAGCCGCTGGCGCGGTGGCAGGCACCACGGTTAAGCGACAACCGCGGTCAACCAGCATGCGTAAAATATTGCGCTTGGCGCCAAAGTCGTAGGCCACCACGTGGTAGGGCAATTCTGCCGCTGTTTTGTGTACGTGGTCATTGGTTTCTAAGGTCCAGCTGCCTTCGGTCCACTGGTAGGCTTCTGCAGTAGTGACTTCTTTGGCCAAGTCCAAGCCGTTTAAGCCGCCAAAGGCTTGGGCAGCCGCAAGGGCGCGCGCTGCATCGAGGCTTTCACCGGCAATAATGCAGCCTTTTTGGGCGCCTTTTTCACGCAGGATGCGCGTCAGCTTACGGGTGTCGATGTCGGCAATGGCGACCACGTTTTGGCGTTTTAAATAATCAGATAGGGATTCGGTGCTGCGAAAATTACTGGAGATGAGGGGTAAATCACGAATGACCAAGCCTTGCGCTTGAATGGTGGCAGATTCTTCATCAGAAGCATTGGTGCCGGTATTGCCAATATGGGGATAAGTGAGGGTGATGATTTGACGGGAATAGGAAGGATCAGTGAGGATTTCTTGATAGCCAGTAAGTGAAGTGTTAAAAACGACTTCTCCGACGACCATACCGACTGCACCGATGGACACGCCGACAAATTCGGTTCCGTCTTCCAGAACCAGTAGTGCTTGATTGCTCAAAATGTTCTCCGATAGATTGATGTGTTTTAAATACGTTGCTCTTATAAACCAATCCACTCAAAACCAGCTGCCGTAACAGCAAATCTCGGGCAAATTTTTTCAATTCTAAAGATTTGTTTTTTCACTGTCTACTATTTTTTAACTCATCAGCCAAAGTTTATGGCTAAAACCTTCTTTTTTTAGGGTAAATAACCAACATAAACCTTTTGCCGCCATAAAATACCATTACTGTCTTTGTGGTTATTTAAACCCAGCGCGGGCACGTCACGGCGACATGACTGAACAAGCAGTGTCAAAAGCAGCGCCAGGCCCCCGCTCTAGCGCCCTTCGCCCCCGGGCCAAAGCCACGACGATCACCATTTGATCCTGACCTCAGCCAAAAAAAACGCCGACAATATGTCAGCGTTTTTTGATAAGCAACGGCCTTTAGTCCCAAATATCGTCTTGCAACTTACGGCGAATGTCGGGGTGATCGGTGGCTTTAAAGGTCGGCAGCTTACCGGCCTGTCGCTGTTGGTTGTAATCTTTGGCCAAGCGCACGGCCAGCGGCGACAGCAGCAAAATGGCCACTAGGTTGGTCACCGCCATCAGCGTCATCGACACGTTGGCCATCGACCACACCAGCGGCACCGAAGCCACCGCACCAAAGAACACCATGGCCGCCACGCAGCAACGGAACAGCAGCAAACGGTTTTGTTTTTTCTTACGCAAAAACACCATGCAGCTTTCAGCATAATAGTAATTGGTCACGATGGTGGTGAAGGCGAAGAACAAAATAATGATCGCCAATAGGTATTTCGCCCAACCGCCAAATTCGGTTTCTAAAGCCATCTGCACCAGGCGAATCCCGGTGGCGTCGCTGTCTAAAGGCACGCCAGAAAGCAACACAATGGCGGCCGAAGCGGTACAAATAATCACCGTGTCCACAAACACGCCGAACATTTGCACATAGCCTTGAGAAGCAGGGTGTGGCGGATACGGCGTCGCAGAAGCAGCCACGTTAGGTGCCGAGCCCATACCGGCCTCGTTCGAGAACAGGCCGCGCTTCACCCCTTGCATGATGGCGGCCGCAAAGCCCCCTACGGCAAATTCTTGCAGGCCAAAAGCGCTGCGGTAAATCAGCCCAAACACCGCTGGCAATCGCTCGTAGTTGGCCACAACGATGATCAGCGCGGCCAACAAGTACACGCCCGCCATCAGCGGCACCGCCGCCTCAGAGAAGCGCGCAATCTTACGCAAACCGCCAAAAATAATCAGCGCGGTCAACACCATGATGATGATGCCAGTGACCCAAGTGGGGATCTGAAACGCGGCGCCCAAAGATTCGCCAATGGTGTTGGCCTGCACCGCATTGAACACAAAGCCATAGGCTAGGATCAGAAACAGGGAAAACATCACCCCCATCCAGCGGGCGTTGAGGCCTTTTTCCATGTAATAAGCCGGCCCACCACGGTATTGGCCTGCGCCGTCTTTTACCTTAAACAGCTGCGCCAGGGTGGATTCTACAAAGGCGGTCGACATACCGACCACGGCAATCACCCACATCCAGAATACCGCCCCCGGGCCGCCCAGCGTCACCGCCACGGCAATCCCGGCGATGTTGCCGGTGCCCACGCGCGAAGCCATCGAGGTACAAAAAGCCTGATACGAAGAAATGCCAGAGTTGTCGGCCTGACGACTGCCCTTTAACACGGTAATGGTGTGGCCAAAATGGCGAAACTGCATGAACCCTAAACGAAAGGTAAAAAAGAAGCCCACAAACAACAGCAGGGCAATCAACACGTAGCTTAAACGGTCGTCTAACCAATCGACGGCTACCTGCATTAGATCAAACGGCATAGTTTCTTCTCCTGATTGGCTTCGCTTACTGTGGCGACGCCATTAAGTTCTTTAATCTTTTGTATCAAGAATAATCACAGTGAATGAAGCAAGAATAAAGTCAAGGCGGCACTATAGCATAAAATAATTCTTGAACACACGAAAAATTAGACGGTAAAACACCCTCACTGACCCATGAAGCCGTCCTTGATTCTGGGCCGATTGAGTCGTCTACGGCCATCGCTTCTGCGCCACGCCCTGTCCTTCACTAAAGACCGCTACTTTCTAGTGAATGCTCACAACTGTATTAAATATCAACAGCATATATGGCCCATTAGTGACAAATACGCCACAAAAAACCGGCCTAGCCACGGTGATGGTTTCGTTCCCTAAATAAATATGCTATTTGTATTTACAGTATATGCATAAAGCATGTGAATGCACTATCAATGACACAGTTGCCCACAGAGGCAACTCCTCACGACCAAAAGGAGAAGTAACACGATGACTATGATGCCCAACAAACTTAAACCCGTGGCCCTCGTCTGCGCCAGCCTACTCGCCCTGCCCTTAACCGCCAACGCCTTCAATCAAATTTATGTGTTTGGCGATAGCCTCAGCGATGGCGGCAACATCGGCCGCTACACCGACGACGGCTATAAAAACCCACTCTACAACGAATACATCGCCAAATACTATGGCCTAACCCTGACTCCGTCTAACGAAGATGGCAACAACTTTGCCGAAGGCGGGGCCGTGGCCGTACCGGAAATCAGGCCTGACACCAACACCCAAGATCAGGTACAGCAATACTTACAGCAAAACAAAGGCAAAGCGGACAATAATGGCTTATACATTCACTGGATTGGCGGCAACGATTTGGCGGCTGGCTTAGCACTGGCTACTTTAGAAGGCCCGGACGTGGCTGAGCAACTCATCTTACAAAGCGCAACAGCGGCCTCTAGCCAAGTCAATGACTTAGTTAACGCTGGCGCCAACACCATCGTGGTGCCGACCGTGCCCAACATTGCCCTGACACCGGCCTTCCTTGAGACCGTCATCACCACCATTGGGGGCGCACTGGGCATTTCAGAACGAGCAGCCTTAGAAGCAGCTTACGAGGTACTCAACCAAGGCCCCATCTTAAATGAAGCCGATCGCCAAGCACGCATTGAAGCCGCCATTGCCGCCGCTGCAGCATTGGGTGGGCCTTTAAGCGGCCTAGCGGAGGCCTTAATGTTACAAGCACAAGGTGATCTAGGCACAGAAGGCGCCCGCCTAACCGACCTCTACAACAACACTCAAGACCAACTATTGGCCCAAACCGGTGGCAATATTGCCCGCGTTGACGTCAACGCGCTATTCCAGGAAGTCATGGCCGATCCCCTGCGCTACGGCTTCAACAATACTGCTGGCACGCCCTGTCCGCCGGGCCTAGCGGCAAACGAATGCTTGTCCACTAGCCCGGGCTTTAATGACGAGCTGTCGTTCTTATTCTCCGACGGCTTTCATCCTGGTTCAACCACCCACGCCATCCTCAGCCAATACATGCTCTCTGTCTTAGAGGCGCCGGTGCAGGTAGCGGCCCTCGCCAAATCAATGAACGCGCCGATTGCGGGCATACGCACTACCTTAGACGCCCGTAACCAACGCCTTCACCAGCAAATACCCAATGCCAACAAGCTGGGCGTGTTTGGTGGCTATTCTGGCGTCAGCGGCAACCAGCAGCAGCCTAACGCTCTGGGCGACGGTGAGCAACGCACCAACAACTTAACCCTAGGCCTAGACTACGCGCTGACCCCGAGCATCACCGTAGGCGCCGTCATTTCGGGCCACCGAGACACCGAGCGCCCCACCGAAACCTATCAGTATAAAAATCGCGGCAACGTGGTGGCCGCCTTTGCCCATGCGCGCTTTGCCGAATCGGGCTGGGCCAGCGCCGACGTGCACCGTAGCCGCACCAACTTTGAAAACATTAAGCGCCGGATCGACTTAGGCCCAGCCACTCGCTTTGAAACCGGCAGCACCAAGGGGCGTGAATGGGGCATTCGCCTAGGCACCGGCTGGGACTTCGCCGTCAATTCGGCGCTGACCACTGGCCCGATGCTGGAATACATCTGGGACAAAAGCAAGGTTGATGGCTACGCTGAGGATAGTGATTTAAGCACTTCTATGCGCTTTGGTGACCAACGCCGTACCAGCAAAATCGCCGCCATCGGCTGGCGCCTAGACAGCACCTTGGGCGTGATCAACCCCTACGCCAACATCCGCTACCTACGCCAAATGGGCGACCGCGACCACGCCGTCAGCGGAGGCATTAAATCCACCCTCACCTCGTTTAGCCGCGACAGCGCCACCGATGCCCGCAGCTGGGCCGACCTTACCGTCGGGGCCAACGTCAACATCACCAAAAACCTACAGGCTTTTGGGGCCCTATCACGCACCAATGGTTTGAATCAGGGCGAACAAACCCGCTACAACCTTGGCCTCAGCGCCAACTTCTAACCCCTCTGTCCACCCACAAAAAACCCCAGCCGCGACGATCAGGCTGGGGTTGGGTGCATCATGGATGTGGCTATTCTGTCGGCCCACGCAAATGCCACATAATGGGCGTGGCGAAAGGCGACCACAGCGGCATGTCGACCTCGGCCTGATTCAACCGCTGCCGTATCCATTCGTTGCAGGTAAACCAGGGCGTATAACGGCCCTTGGCTTCATAAAACACATCGGTCACGCCATAATGCACGCCCGGAATCATCTTAGGCTGTCCGTTTTGGGCCTTAAATACAGGCACATCGGCGACCATGGCCTCAACCAGCTGCCGATATTGGCGGCCGCTCAAGCGCATGGCCCGCACCGATTCGCCCACCTGTGGCTGCGGTAAATAGGTGACGTTAAACGCGGCCGCATCAAAGGCCAAGGCCTGCACCGCCAGTGGCAGCGTCAGCTCAGACCAGGTTGGCACCTGGGTGTAAAACGTTTTACTGCCCCAGCCGATCAACACATAGTCCTGTTGCTGAGCCAAGGCAGGCCGACGGCTATTGGCCGGATCAAACAGCGTGCGCCAATCAAACACCTCATGCTGCACCGGCAGCGCCAGGCTAATGTGCACCCCATTACTCACCGCATACACGGTCACGCTGGGCACGGCTTCGGCAGCCGCCTCATGACGCGTGCTCAGCCAGCCCAATAGCGCGATGGCCAACAGCAGCAGCAACAGCAACCCAAACAAAACGTTCAGCAGTACTCGCCACATGCGCGCTCCTTGAAGGGCATCAAAAACGTCAGTATAACCGTAAATAACGCTGCACCACCCATAAAAAAACGAGCGCCGAAGCACTCGTTTCGACAGCCTTAAGCCCGCCTTTATTTTAAAGCACGGCGACCAAAACGGGTCAGAACCAATAAGAAGGCAATCAAGCCTAGGATGGGTGACCAGCCGGCAAGGCTATCTGGCATGATGGCCAAAGGCGCATCGCTGCCACCGGACGTCACCGACACCACGATGATCATCGCCAACACCACCCCGATGATGCTCTCACCCACGATGAGGCCAGCGGCAAACAGCGTGGCCCGGCCATCAGAGGCCTTTAATAACGGCTCGGCCGCCACGTTGGCCTTAGCTGCTTTGGCTTTAATCCGGCGCGCCACGCTCCATGACAGCACCGCACCCACAATCAGCGGCATGTTCACCGAAGCCGGCAGGTAAATGCCCATGCCCACGGCCAACACAGGAATGGTGAAACGGCCACGGGTGGATTTTTTCAACACTGTGTCGATCACGATCAGCGCCACCGCAATCACCATGCCGGTCAAAATATAAGACCATTCTAGGTTATGGCTGAAAATACCGGTGGAAATTTGCGTCATCAAGGTGGCCTGAGGGGCCGCTAAAGCCTGAGCAGGATCCATGTCCGCACGCGGCATGGCGCCCGTAAAGCCATAGGCGTGATACAGCAGTTCCAATACTGGTGAAATCACCAAGGCACCGACAATACAGCCAATGATTAGGGCCACCTGTTGACGCCACGGTGTGGCCTTCAATAAGAAACCGGTTTTCAAATCTTGCAGGTTGTCGTTCGAAATAGTGGCAATGGCCAACACCACTGAGGTGGTAAAAATCGCCAACGCGGTTAAGAACTGAGTTCCCTCTGGCGTCGCCAATAGGCCACTAGATTCACCAATCAGCAACAGCACCATCGAAATCAAAATAATCGAAATAATGCCAATGCCGGAAATAGGGCTAGAAGACGACCCAATCAAACCAGCCATGTAACCACAGGCAGAAGCCACCAAGAAGCCAATCAAAACCGACATCAGGGTGGTCACAATCACCAAAGTCCAAGCCAGGCCCGGTGCAATCGGCGCGGCCATCACAAAGCTATAGAAGGTGGCCAATAAAATCACCACGATCAGGCCAGTGATCAACACCAACCACTTGGGCGACAGGTCTTGTTCGGTGCGGTCGACCACGTCGGTGCCATCACTGCCCTTTTTAATCGCGCGCATGGAAATCATCACGCCCTCAATAATGGGTTTAGCCAAGGTTAACAGCGTCCACACGGCCGCAACCGCCATGGTACCGGCACCAATAAACCGCACCTTCGTGGCCCAGATGGTTTGGGCATAAGCGGCCAAAGTAGTGCCTTCTGGCATTGGGTAGACCGTGGTTAAGTACGGCACGGCCACGCCCCAAGAGATCAAAATACCGACCAGCATCGCCATCCCGCCCACAATGCCAACTAGGTAACCGGCGCCAACCAAGGCCACCGAAAAGCCCATCGGCACTTGAAAAATCGCCTTGCCCGTCGTCAACCAATAGCTGGCGCTGTCGGACAAAATGCGAAAACCGGCGGTACACAAGCTGACAAAAGCCGCAATTAAGCCGCCCTCAACGATGTCGCGCATGCCGCCTTCGCTTTTGCTCGGGGTGATTTTTTCAGCATCGGTTTTATGGTCGTTAATGTGGCCAGCTTTTAAAATCTCAGCCGCGGCCACCCCTTCTGGGTAAGGTAGGGTCGATTTAACCACCATCACCTGGCGCAAGGGCACGGTAAACACCACCCCCAAAATGCCACCGGCGGCACAAATAATCGCGGTTTGCCAAAACGGAAAATCCTGCCAGTAGCCCAACATCAACAGGCCTGGCAGCACAAAAATAATCGACGACAAAGTTCCTGCGGCCGAAGCCTGGGTTTGAACCATATTGTTTTCAAGAATATTCGAATGCGCAAACATTCTTAAAACGGCAATAGAAATCACCGCGGCAGGAATCGATGACGCAAAGGTCAAACCGACTTTCAAACCCAAATACACGTTTGAGGCGGTAAAAATCACGGTGATTAAAGCACCCAGTATCATCCCCCGCAGGGTGAGTTCTTTCAGTTGATCAGCTGCGGGGTGGGCAGGTGATGGCTTCATGGCGTTCTCCAACTATACGTTTAATCGAGCATTATTTCTGCTAAAACAATCTCTTGTCAAAAAAATATGCTGATTCTTTGTGCCAGCGTCAACGGCCAGCCCATCATCAACACTCAAAAAAAACAAAACCGCCTAAACCCATTAGGCGGTTTTGTTTCATTAGTTCTTTTTAAATCAATGGCTTTCTAAAGGCCATCATGTAATTCACCGACAGATCATCCACCAACTTATAGCGCTTGGTGAGTGGACTGTAGGTTAACCCACTTTGGTCGACCAAAGACAAGCCCACGTGGCGACACATGCGCACCATTTCCGAAGGCTTAATGAATTTTTTGTAATCGTGGGTGCCTTTGGGCATTAACCCCAAAACGTATTCGGCACCAATGACGGCCTGAACGTACGATTTTAAATTACGGTTAAGCGTCGACAAGAACACCCAGCCGCCGGGCTTCGCCAATTCGGTACAGGCGCGAATCACGCTGGCCGGGTCGGGCACGTGTTCAATCATTTCCATACAGGTTACCACGTCAAAAGCGGCCGGCATGGCCACGGCCAAGTCTTCGACGCTGACGCATTTGTACTCAATGTTTAAGCCCCCTTCTAAAGCGTGCAGCTGGGCAATTTGCAATGACTTTTTAGCCATGTCCGCACCGGTTACGGTCGCACCGGCTTTGGCCATCGCCTCAGACAAAATGCCACCACCGCAGCCAACGTCCAACACGCTTTGCCCTTCAAGGGCGGCGTGCTGGCTAATAAAGCCAAGGCGCAAAGGGTTGATTTCATGCAAGGGCTTAAAGTCACCGTTTAAATCCCACCAGTTGTGCGCCAACTGGCTAAATTTATCAATCTCACTTTGATCGATGTTTTGTTTTACTGCTGATTCTTGACTCATAAGGGTCTCCAAGACACGCTATTAGGGTACCTAGCGGGCGCCTCATTAGGGCACACGATGATGGGGTATTTTGCCATAATTAGCCGACAGCGTCAGCAAGGTTTACCCCACCCAAAAATTCATTACCGGCTAAAAACCGAGGTTGATTCAATCGTTTCAGGACGATCCAAGGCCGAACTAAACCATAGGGCTTCTGAGTCAGCTTCTGGCTGTACCATCGTCGCCCGCTTTGGCTTGGCCTGTTTTTGATACAGGACAAACCACTCGTTGTTTTCTCGCGGCCGATGCCCCATCCACACCGGCGCCCAGCCTGCTGGATCGGCCTGGCCCATCACCAAGAAAGGCTCACGCTTGGCGGTATTGAGCCAATAATCACAGTCGTTTAACTGATACTCAAAGGTGTTAATCGGCAAATCACTGTATTCACGCCAGGCCGTCAGCAACACCAACTGCCGCGACTGGGCCTGAATGCACACTTCTGCGGTTTCAATGGCGGCCACGGTGCGCGCATCCAGGCTGCTGACCATTTGGTCCACCACCGGACGATAGCTTTTAATTTTGTCTAACCATGGCAAAAATAGGCTCAGCATGAGCAACCACACCAGGGTCATCCCCGCGGCCCAGTTAGTGACGGCTTGGCGCCCGCGCAAATGGCGGCGCGTCACCGCCCACAGCCACACCGGCGTCATCATCAGGCTGAACACAATGGCGAAGGCATACAGCTTAGGCTCATAGTAAGGACTAAAATACAACGCCCGCTCGGCCAGCTTTTCTGGCCAGCCAAAGTTCATCGCCAAAAAGCCAAGCCAGATAAAAATGGCCAAGGCGCCAAACGTCATGGCCCCGAACCAGTTTAAGAAGGCAGCAGGCCCACGGCGTAAGTTATCCAGCTGCGCCCCACCCAACACCGCCAGCGGCAGCAGCAACGGCAAGGCATTCTCGGTGGCCTGATGGTTGCTCAAGCTCAAAATAAACAGGATGGTTAAAAACCAGAAGCCACAAAACTTAAGCATAAAGGCCGACACGTATTGGCGTCGATAAATCGTCCACAAGGCCAGCGGCCAAGCCGGAAAGGCCGACCAGCTCATCACCGTGAGGTAATAGCCTAAATTACTGAAAAATTGCTTAAAGCTGAGGTGATTCAGCTGCCCTAAAGCGTACTGTTGCCACCAAAAAGCAAACGCATCGGGGTTGGTTTTAGCCAAGGCATTAGGCCACAAAAAGCCCAGCGGCAGCGCCACCAAAACCGCAAAAGACAGGGAAATGGCGTAGCGCTTAGTGCGCCAACGCGCATAGAACAATAAGAACAAGGCCACCATCAGCATCAGAAAAACGCTGAGTAAGTTAGACGACAGGAACACAATCACCCAAGACAGGCCCAACAAAAAGCCAGACAGCGCCGGGCGCGTTTGCACCGTACTGAAGGCGTAAAAGCCCATCGCATAGCCCATGAAGGTCGCGGCCATGCTGTCCATGGCGTGGCCAGTCATCATCATGCCGGCGCAGCCGATTAAAATCAGCACCACGCTGCGGCCATGACGTCGGCCCAACAAGGCCCGCCCGGCCATGCCGGCAAAGGTCAGCGCCAGCACCATAAAGAACGGCGTGGCCAAACGCGTGGCGTCGTAAGCGTTGACCAACCACGGCGAGAATATTTGCTGAAACAAAGCCCCCACCCACAAATACAGCGGCGGGGTTTCTAGATACCAAAAGCCATGCACGTTCGGCGCCACCACCGAACCAGTGGCGATCATGTCCTTCACTGCCTCATAAATATAAGGCTCGTGCGGCTTCCATAGGTCATGGGAAAAAATACCAGGCCAGAGCCAGACAAAACACAACAGCAATAACACCCAAGGTTTTTCCGTGGGCTTTGCCTGTTGGCCATCCAGAGGGGATTTATAAGTGAACATACGCCAATAAGTGTCCTATTAATGCCTCAGTGTACCAAAATACGCCCCTATTTAGGCAACATACCGCAATAAAAAAGACAGCCGAAGCTGTCTTTTATTCGTTCTGGGCCGATTAGCGTTTGAACATGTTGCCAAATTTTTGTTGGAATTTATCAACGCGACCAGCACTGTCAACGATTTTTTGTTTGCCAGTGTAGAATGGGTGACATTCTGAACAAACCTCAATGCTAAAGGCTTCTTTAGTCATGGTTGATTTGGTTTCAAAAGCATTGCCGCAAGAGCAAGTTACTTGCACTGCGTGGTATTCTGGGTGAATATCTTGTTTCATGTGATTTCCTTAAATAAGCGGACACAGGGAATTTGCCTGTGCTTCAAAAAATTTCAAGTGGAACATTATCTAATGCCTGCCCTGCAAATGCAAGCATTAAGCGCCATTTATCCGTTAGCCACGACGCCATGTGGTGCCGGCACCACCGTCTTCTAAAATCACGCCCTGCGCCGCCAGCTCATCCCGAATACGGTCCGACTCGGCCCAATCCTTGTTGGCACGGGCGTCTTTGCGCTGTTGGATCAAGACTTCAATGGCGTCGCTGCTCAAACCATTGCTGTCAGAACCAATTTCTTGATGCAGATAAGCTTCTGGTTCACGCTCTAGCAAGCCCAATAGATTACCCAGGGCTTTCAAGCAGCCGGCCAGGTCGGCGTCTTTGGATTTGTTCACCTCATTGGCCAACTCAAACAGCACCGCCACGGCTTCCACGGTATTGAAGTCATCGTTCATGGCCGCAAAAAAGCGCTGGCTGTATTCATTGCTGTCGGCTGAAAGCGTTACAGCAGTCGCCTGAACCTGATTTAAAGCGGTGTACAAACGCTTGAGCGAGCTACGGGCATCGGCCAGATGCACGTCCGAATAGTTGAGTGGGCTGCGATAGTGGGCGCGTAAAATAAAGAAGCGCACCACTTCGGGGTCAAACTTTTGCAACACTTCGCGAATGGTAAAGAAGTTGCCCAATGATTTAGACATTTTCTCATTATCCACTCGGATAAAGCCGTTGTGCATCCAGTAGTTCACAAAACCATGGTTGTGGTCGTGATCGTCGCACTGATGCGCGCCACAGCTTTGCGCGATCTCGTTTTCATGATGAGGAAACTGTAGATCGGCACCGCCACCATGGATGTCGAAATGAGGGCCTAAGAGCTGCTCACTCATGGCCGAACACTCAATGTGCCAGCCTGGGCGGCCTTCGCCCCAAGGGCTAGTCCAACTTGGCTCACCCGCTTTAGCGGCTTTCCATAATACAAAGTCCAATGGGTCTTTTTTAAACCCATCCACCTCAACGCGCTCACCGGCGCGCAGGTCGTCTAGGCTCTTGCCAGACAGGCGGCCATAATCGGCGAAGGTGCGCACGGCGTAATACACGTCGCCGTTGGCGGCCGCATAGGCCTTACCGTTGGCAATTAAGCGTTCGATCAACGCAATCATGTCGGCCACGTGGTTAGTGGCGCGCGGCTCATGATCTGGGCGCAACACGCCTAAAGCCGCCGAGTCTTCGTCCATCGCATCAATAAAACGCTGGGTTAGGCTTTGAATGGTTTCGCCGTTTTCTAAAGCACGCTGAATGATCTTGTCGTCAATGTCGGTGATGTTACGCACATAGGTCAACGGATAGCCCAACACACGCAACCAGCGAGTCACCATGTCAAACACCACCATCACGCGGGCATGGCCCAAGTGACAATAATCATAAACCGTCATGCCGCACACATACATGCGCACATTCTGCTCATCGATGGGTTTAAACACTTCTTTCTTGCGACTCAAGGTATTGTATATATGTAACATATGCAGGCTTTCCCACCCGACGGTGGCTAATTAATCAACGCTCAGCGACGGCTTAAGCTTATTCAGGCTTTAAAACGCTTAGATCAGTTTGGTTGTGCTCTAAAGGCGTGGCGTCCACGGCAGCTTCGGCGGCGGCCAAGGCTTTCTTTTCAGCCAGGTAGCGATGGATGGCAAACACCAATTCGCCTGTGCCTTCATGGCTCAAAGCACTGATATTGAAGACGCGCGGCGTGGTTAAGTCAAACTCAAAGCGGTCGTCTGGCTGTGGGTGATCCCAGCCAATGGCGGCCAAAAAGGCATCGATGCGCGCTTGACGTTCGTCTTCAGGAATCATGTCAAACTTATTCAACACCAACCAACGTGGCTTGTCGTACAGCTCTTCGTCGTATTTACGCAGCTCTTCGATCAAAGCCAAAGCTTCATCCGCTGGGCTAACGCTTTCATCAAATGGGGCCAAATCAACCACATGTAAGAGTAAACCGGTACGCGACAGGTGGCGCAAGAAGCGATGGCCCAAGCCAGCGCCTTCGGCCGCCCCTTCGATCAGGCCCGGAATGTCGGCCATCACAAAGCTGTTGTTTTCATCCATGCGCACCACGCCCAGGTTCGGGTGTAAGGTGGTAAATGGATAATCCGCCACTTTGGGACGCGCGGCTGAAACGGCCCGAATCAGGGTCGATTTACCGGCATTGGGCATGCCCAATAGGCCCACGTCGGCCAAAATTTTTAATTCCAACTGCAGCACGCGCATTTCACCCTCTTCACCGGGGGTACATTGGCGCGGCGCACGGTTCACCGACGACTTAAAGTGGATGTTACCCAAGCCGCCTTTACCGCCCTTGGCCAACACCACGTGCTGGTCATGATGGGTGAGGTCGGCAATCACTTCGTCGGTGTCCACGTCGACAATCAGGGTGCCCACTGGCATCCGTAATTCAATGTCGTCAGCGCCTTTGCCATAGCGATCAGCACCATGGCCTTTTTCGCCATGCTTGGCCTGGTAGCGTTTGACAAAACGATACTCGACTAGGGTGTTCACGTTTTCATCGGCAATCGCGATCACGCTGCCGCCTTTACCGCCGTCGCCGCCATCAGGGCCGCCACGGGGCACGAATTTTTCACGTCGGAAGCTAGAGGCGCCGTTACCGCCCTTACCCGCTACCACTTCAATTTTTGCTTCATCAATAAATTTCATAGTCTTTACCTTGTTGATGCGTAGCTTCTCAGGTGGGTGAACGTCGGCACGCCAACAGCCAACCACCTGAAAAGCCAAACAACTTTACCCCGAGCATTTTACTTAAAAAACCCAGACGCATAAATAAAAATAGCCCCATCTGAAATAGATAGGGCTATTTTGCTGAAACCGAATTACTCGTCTGCGCCGGTGTAAGGCTTAACGTTTACAGTTTTACGGTTGAAGCGACTTTTGGTCGTGAATTCAACGTAACCGTCAACTTTTGCAAACAAGGTGTGGTCTTTGCCCATGCCTACGTTAGTACCAGCATGGAAACGAGTACCACGTTGGCGTACAATGATTGAACCAGCTGGAATCAATTCACTGCCGAAAACTTTAACGCCTAAGCGTTTAGCTTCTGAGTCGCGGCCGTTTCTAGAGCTACCGCCTGCTTTTTTAGTTGCCATTTGTTTTTACTCCTGATTACTTAGAAATCGCATCGATGCGAATTTCGGTATAATTCTGACGATGACCCTGGTGTTTTTGTGAGTGCTTACGACGACGCATTTTGAAAATGCGTACTTTGTCGCCACGTCCGTGCGCAACAACCGTTGCTTGCACAGAGGCACCTGAAACCATAGGGGTACCCACTGCTAGATCTTCACCGTCAGCAATCATCAATACTTCTTCAAGTACGATCTGGCTGTCGAGTTCTGCAGGTATCTGTTCTACTTTTAATTTTTGGCCAACGGTAACTTTATATTGTTTACCGCCAGTTTTTATGACCGCGTACATACTCAACTCCGAACATTAAATTTGATGTCCCGCCGATTAAAGCGAACCATCTTCACGAAAGAACCCAAGATAATAGCGAAAGTCCATATAAGTGTCAATTTTTATTGCGTTTGGCTGTCGTATTTACGCCCATAAAACTATTGCAAAGAAAGCGAACACAAAAAAATGCATTCTGCTATAATTTCAAGCTGTTTAACCCTGTGCGAAATGAATTAGACTCCCTATGTTACAGAACTTGCCTTATTTCAAAGAGCATTTAGACTCTGACCTTTCTAAAGTTAATGTGGTGATTAACCAAGCAGTCCAGTCTGAGGTTGCCCTGATTTCACAAATCGGCCACTACATTATCAGCGCAGGGGGCAAGCGCCTTCGCCCAATCATCACCATCCTAGCCGGCAAAATCCTCGGCTACGATCAAGCACCGCTTTATTCTTTAGCCGCGATGGTGGAATTCATTCACACCTCCACACTGCTACACGATGACGTGGTCGATGAAAGCGATTTACGCCGTGGCCGCGCCACGGCCAATAACCTATTTGGCAACGCCGCTTCGGTGCTGGTGGGTGACTTCTTATACACCCGCGCCTTCCAGCTGATGGTCAACACCCAAGACATGCGTATTTTAGAAGTGATGGCCAGCGCCACCAACATCATCGCCGAAGGCGAAGTGATGCAGCTGATGAACATTGGCAACACCGACATCACCGAGGCAGAGTACCTACAGGTCATCCAATACAAAACCGCCAAGCTTTTTGAAGCCGCCGCACAGGTAGGCGCCCTATTGGCCAAAGCCAACGCCGAACAAGAGCTGGCTTTGAAAAACTACGGCATGCACTTAGGCACCGCCTTCCAGATCATTGACGACATCTTGGACTACTCTGGCGACGCCGAACAGATTGGCAAAAACGTCGGCGACGACCTGGCCGAAGGCAAACCGACCCTGCCGCTGATTTACATCATGCAGCAAGGCAATGAGGCCGCCGCCACCGACGTGCGCTATGCGCTAGAACACGCCGACCGCGACTATTTCGACAAGATTCACGCCCACGTGATGGCGTCTGGCGCCCTAGCCTACGCCAAAACCGAAGCCGAGAAAGCCTGCGCTCAGGCCATCGCCAGCCTAGCCTCCTTGCCTGACAACGAAGTCAAGCAAGCCATGATTGAGCTGGCCGAATCTTCCGTGGCACGCCTGTCGTAAAACCGAATGACTCGCCGTAGTTCAATGGATAGAACGTATGCCTCCTAAGCGTAAAATGTGGGTTCGATTCCCCCCGGCGAGGCCAAAACCATTGCCCCATCCTTAATTGGCTGGGGCTTTTTTATGCGCACCCGCTACGGCCACCGATTTAAAGACCGCGGCGGCCACACCCGACACCCACGGCATCCGTCTGCCCACCCTAAGGGTTGGAAAGCAGCCGGTTTCACGTTAGACTGTTCTTTTCCCCTGACTTTATCTACAGCTCACTACACCATGAACACTGAATACAAAATTGGCATCATCGGCGCCACCGGCTACACTGGGGTGGAATTATTACGGTTACTGGCCTACCACCCTCAGGCCAAGGTCACCTGCGTGACCAGCCGCCAAGAGGCAGGCAAGCAGGTATCGGAACTGTTTCCAAGCCTTCGCGGCGTGTATGACCTGGCCTTTAGCGCGCCAGATGAAGCCGCTTTGGATCAATGTGACGTGGTCTTCTTCGCCACCCCTAACGGCGTGGCCATGAATGAGGCACCGGCGCTGTTGGCCAAGGGCATTAAGGTCATTGACCTGTCGGCAGACTACCGCCTACAAGACATCCCCACCTGGGAAAAATGGTATGGCCTCAAGCACAGCAGCCCAGAATGGGTTAAAAAAGCGGTGTACGGCCTCAGCGAGCTGAATCACGAAGCCATTGGCCAAGCCCAGCTTATTGCCAACCCTGGCTGCTACCCCACCGCCGTGACCCTAGGCCTGCTGCCGCTGCTGCAAAGCAGCGCCATTGATCTGGCCCAACCGTTAATTGCCGATTGCAAATCAGGCGTGTCTGGCTCTGGCCGTAAAGCAGCGGTGGGTTCATTGCTGTGTGAAGCCGGCGACAACTTCAAAGCCTACGCTGTGGGCGGCCATCGCCACCTGCCTGAAATCAAGCAAACCATCACCAACATTACCTACCAACAGGCCAACCTGGTGTTTGTACCCCACCTTACCCCGTTGATTCGCGGCATGCACGCCACCCTTTATGTCACCCTACACAACCCCGAGCTAGACGTGCAGGCCTTGTATGAGCAACACTATGCCAACCAAGCCTTTGTCGACGTCCTGCCTCAAGGCAGCTGCCCAGAAACGCGCTCGGTGCGCGGCGCCAACCTATGCCGCATCAGCATTCAAAAAGCACCAGAAAGCAACACTTACATTATCTTGTCCGTGATTGACAACCTAATGAAGGGCGCAGCAGGCCAGGCGGTGCAAAACATGAACCTAATGCTGGGCTTAGCACCCAAAACTGGGTTAAAAATCATGCCTCTATTGCCTTAATAGTCGCTTTTCGTGGCAAAAAGGACTACAATCATTAAAACTAATGAAGGAGCACACACATGACTGATACCGCGACCCTTGACAGCGCCATCGTATTTACCGAAAGCTGCTGTACCAAAGTTCAAGACCTGATTGCTGAAGAAAACAACCCCGACCTGAAACTACGTGTATTCGTAAACGGTGGTGGTTGCTCTGGCTTCCAATACGGCTTTACCTTTGACGAAATCGTCAACGACGATGACTTTGAAATCGAAAAAGAAGGCCTAACCTTCTTGGTTGATCCGATGAGCTACCAATACTTGGTGGGCGCTGAGATCGACTACACTGAAGGCTTACACGGCTCACAATTTGTGATCCGTAACCCTAACGCCACCACCACCTGTGGCTGTGGGTCATCTTTCTCGGTTTAATCCAAGCAAACCGTCGCTGCACCATAAAGGCTGCCCTTGGGCAGCCTTTCCTGTATCCTTAACGACATTCCATAAGAATAAAGCGCACGAACGCTTTATTTTGTGCGAAAATTAATCGCTTGATTCTGAAAATGATCACACTATGTTAGAAACAGACAACCTCATCGGTGGTGCGCCCGAACGTTTGGTCGCCACGCAAAGCATTTCCAAACAGGAAGAAGCCTTAGAGCGCGCCTTGCGCCCGAAAATGCTGGATGAATACATCGGCCAAACCAAAGCCCGCGAGCAGCTTGAAATTTTTATTCAGGCGGCAAAACAGCGCGGTGAAGCCCTAGACCACACCTTATTGTTTGGCCCTCCTGGCCTGGGTAAAACCACCCTCGCCCACATTATTGCGCGCGAATTAGGCGTGAACCTACGCCAAACGTCTGGCCCCGTCCTGGAACGCGCCGGCGATCTGGCCGCGCTGCTGACCAACCTTGACCCGCACGACGTGCTGTTTATTGATGAAATTCATCGCCTTAGCCCCGTGGTGGAAGAAATCTTATATCCGGCCCTCGAAGATTACCAGCTAGACATCATGATTGGCGAAGGCCCAGCGGCCCGTTCGGTCAAAATTGATTTACCTCCTTTTACATTAGTGGGTGCAACCACTCGTGCCGGTATGCTGACTAACCCTCTACGCGATCGGTTTGGGATTGTGTCCCGACTAGAGTTTTACAACGCCGAAGAGCTGGCCACCATCGTCAGCCGTTCGGCCCAGCTGTTAGAGCTAGACTTGGCCGAAGCCGGTGCTTGGGAGATTGCCACCCGCAGCCGCGGCACGCCGCGCATTGCCAATAGGCTATTACGGCGCGTGCGCGACTATGCCGAGGTCAAACACAACGGCAGCATTGACGCCCACGTGGCCGATGCGGCCTTACAGATGCTCGACGTAGACCCCGTGGGCCTCGACGTCATGGACCGTAAGTTCTTAGAAGCGGTGCTGTTTAAATTTGGTGGTGGCCCTGTGGGCCTCGACAACGTGGCCGCGGCCATTGGGGAATCGACCGACACCATTGAAGACGTGATTGAGCCCTTTTTAATCCAGCAAGGTTTTTTACAACGCACGCCTCGCGGACGAATGACCACGCCAAAATCACAGCTTCACTTTGGCATCAGCCCCGAAAACGATTGAGCAACCGCAAATTAACCTCATTATGGCCATGGATTTACCGTAATCAAGCACAATAGATTGCACTAACCACATGATGGCTATAATATTTAAGTATTGATTTAAAATAACGCTACTCACAGCATATTATGATCAGCATGACCAAAGGAATTCATTATGAATCGTGTCTTACTCGTTGATGACGATACCGTATTGACCGAGCTATTAAGCGAATATTTAACCGCAGAAGGCCTGAGCGTCGATTCTGTCCATGATGGCGAAGCCGGCGTTAAAGAGGCTGCCTCTGGCCTTTATGACGTCATTGTGCTCGACTCAATGATGCCCAAGCTCACCGGCTTGGACGCCTTAAAAATCATTCGTCAAAACAGCAAAATCCCCATCATCATGCTCACCGCCAAAGGCGACGACATTGACCGCATCATTGGCCTAGAGATGGGCGCCGACGACTACGTGCCTAAACCCTGTACGCCGCGAGAGCTCTTGGCACGCATCAACGCCATCTTACGCCGCTCTAACCACCAGGACACCAACGTCGACAACAATGCCGTTCTGACCGTCAGCAACATTACCCTATCGCCAGAAACCCGACAGGTTAAACTCGGTGACCAACCACTGGACTTAACCAGCACCGAATTTAACCTATTGGAAGTTTTATTACGTCGTGCGGGACAGGTGGTCAGCAAAGACATGCTGTCGCAAGAAGGCTTAGACCGCAAGTTGGCCAAGTTCGACCGCAGCATTGACGTGCACATTTCCAGCATTCGTCAAAAAATTGGCGACCCCACTTTAATTCAAACCATACGTGGCTTAGGTTATTTATTCACCAAAAATTAGGCCTATCGCCATGAACCGCCTCTTTTATAAAATCTTTGCTATTTTTTGCATGGTCATCATGTTGGCGGCACTGGTATTGGGTGCCGTCTTTTGGTTTTTCCAAGCTTCGCTCCAAGAGAGCCACCGTGACCAGCAAAGAAACCAAAGTGCGGCCTTCTTACGCAGCAGCCTGACGGTGTTTCATCAGCGCGGCGAAGAAGGTTTAAAAGAGCTGCTTTCCGACTGGCAAAACAGCCGCATCGCCCCGAACCTATTTATTATTCGAGGCGACAGCGATCGGGACATTCTGGACCGATCCATCGACATCCGCCAGGTGAGCAATGCGGCGGCCTTGGCGCGCGAAAATCCCGAGGCCAGACAGGCCCGTATTAGCTATGACAACCTGGGGGAGGAGTATTTATTTTTCATTCGCGACTGGGACAAAGCGGTTTTAAAAGACGCCCTACAACAGGCCTCGTTGATTCCTGGCCTGCCGCCCTCGCCCAATCGCTATGAGGCCATCATTCTCCTCAGCCTCATTTCCGCAGGCCTCCTGCTGGCATTTACTTTGGCGCATTACATTGCCATGCCCATTCGAACCTTACACGATGGCTTTGACCAACTGGCCAAAGGCAATTTAAAAATCCGGCTGGCAGAAAAAATGCGCGGCCGTAACGACGAACTGACCGACCTTGCGTCTGACTTTGACCACATGGCCAACCGCCTTCAGGTGCTGGTCACCTCGCAGCAAAACCTACTGCACCATGTGTCCCACGAAATGCGTTCGCCACTGGCGCGCCTGCAGGCACTGTTAGGCCTGGCGCAGCAGCAGCCTGAAAAATACGAAAAACACCTGTCTCGCATCGAAGCTGAGCTCACGCGCATGGACACCTTAATCGCCGAGCTGCTGACGCTGTCGCGCCTAGAAACCGGCAGCACCAAAATCACCCTAGAGCCAATTGAATTTAATGAGTTCTTAGACCAGCTCATCACCGACTGTCACAGCATCACCGTCCACCATAAAAAAACCATCCAGTGGGTGATGCATCCAGAGCCAATCTACATTCACGCCAATGAAGACATGCTGTATCGCGCCTTTGACAACATCATTCGCAACGCTTGCACCTATGCGCCCGAAGACTCTGCCATCGACATTCAGCTACAGGTCACGGCCAAATGGCTATTGGTCAACATCATGGACCAAGGCGATGGCATCCCGCCCGAGCAACTGTCTAAAATTTTTGACGCATTTTATCGGGCCACCAGCACCCAGCACATTAAAGGCACGGGCCTAGGCCTTTCCATCACCAAGCAGATCATTGAACAGCACGGCGGCAG
Source organism: Neisseriaceae bacterium (assembly GCA_017991555.1). Lineage (GTDB taxonomy): Bacteria > Pseudomonadota > Gammaproteobacteria > Burkholderiales > Neisseriaceae > JAGNPU01. Next base: position 115,116 of record JAGOQM010000004.1, on the reverse strand, counting down.
CGTCACCGCTGAAAACCTAAAGCCTAAAGGCTTTACCATGCACGTGGTGCTGCCGTTGATCGCCCCGGCTGAAACCCTAGAAACCCCATAAAAAAAGCCCCGATACGCGATCGGGGCTTTTTTATACTTACAACGCTTGCTTAATCTTCTTCAAACAAACGCTCAACTTCGTCGATGTAACCTTGCATTGCGTCGTCTGCACTCATGCCTTTGATTTTGGTCCAGGCTTCGTGCTTACGCTTGCCCACTAGGTCAAACATGCCTGGCGCTTCGCCACTCACGTCGCCTTCGGTGGCTTGCTTATAAAATGAATACAACTTTAGTAAACTGTTGTTATCTGGACGTTCGGCCAGGCTTTTAACGTCGGCTTGGGCTTGTTCAAATTTTTTGGCTAATTCACTCATATTGGCTCCTTTGGTGTGCACGGGGCACAATAGTGATCACAATCGCGATCAGACGTCCTGATTCTGCATGACTTTGTCACCGAGTGTCTACTCTAAAGCCCAAAGCAGGCACAATCAAAACGGCCAACGCATCGGTTTACTTTTGGTTTTCTTTAATCGCTTCTAGCAGCTGTTCGTACGGTGCGTAGCCTGCCTGGCTCTTGCCGTTCGGGAAGACCACGGTTGGGGTGCCGTTAAAGCCAAACTGAGCGCCCAAGGCCATGGTTTCTGCAACCGGATTGGCACAGCTTGGCGCAGCCGGAATTTGCTTACCGGTGCGCATCCAGCTGGTCCAGGTGCCCACTTTGTCATCGCTACACCAAATTTGTTCAGACAGCTTTTCAGCCTCTGGGTGCAGGCTCAAAATCGGCATCAAGAAGGTATAGATGGTCACGTCATCCATTTTGGCAAACTCTTGCTCTAGCTTCACGCAATAAGGACACAGCGGGTCAGAGAACACCGCCACCTGTAGCGTGCCCTTGCCGCGTACTTCTTTAATCGCTTTGTCTAAAGGCAAGGCTTTAAAGTCAATCTTGTTTAATTCCTGCTGGCGTTCGCCGGTCAGGTTTTTTTGCTCTTTAATGTCCACCAGGTCACCGCTGAGCAAATAGTCGGCATTTTTGTCGACGTACACAATTTGATTGCCACTCACCACCACCTCGTACAAGCCCTGCATCGGCGTTGCGGCGGTCGACAAGACTTTTAGCCCCTGCTCGCCGTAAACTTTTTCTATATTGGTTTTGATGGTCTTTGCCGTCGCGGCGTCTAGCTCACCTGCGGCTGGCTGTTGCGCACAGGCCAAGAGCGGTAGTGCAGCCACGGCCAACACCATTTTGGTGGTGAATTTATTCATAAAGCATCCTTGTTTAAATATAGGGTTCTGCGTACGACGCATCCTGCTGCGTACCTTAACGGGATTCGCCTAAAAGTGCAAATGCCGAACATCGGCATCATAAACATTAAGTTATGACTCTCGTTAGATCTGAAAGTTTAACTTGCATCTGCTGCTCAATGTCGCCACAATCAAAGCATCATAAATTCATCATGTTAATCTCGTCTTATGTATACACCCAGTCACCCCAGTACGTCTTTATTTTTAACCATTCAAGGCCTCAAACTCCACCTGCGCCACTGGCCTCGCCCCCACAAGCCCAAGCTGCTATTGCTCCATGGATGGATGGATGCCTCTGCCAGCTTTCAGTTTATGGTCGACTTACTGCCTCCCGAGTGGGACATTTACGCCCTCGACTGGCGCGGCTTTGGCCTGAGCGAACATCAGGCTTTTGGCTACTATGACCGTAACCACATGCTGCTTGACCTGCATTTGGTGCGCCAACACCTTTGCCCCAATGATGAGCCCATTCACGTGGTGGGGCACAGCCTCGGTGGCATGATGGCCTCGATGTACGCCGGTGCCATGCCCGAAACCTTCAAAACCCTCACCGTGGCCGAAGGCTTTGGCGTGGCCAATGGCGACCTTAATAAAGCCCACCTGCGCCTACGCCACTATATTGAAGAACACCAAACCCTACAGCCCTATCCGGCGCCCGCGACCTTGGCCGACCTGGCCAAAAAGCAGCAGCAGCGCAATCCGTTGCTCAGTGACGATCAGGCCCTCTTTGTGGCCGATGCTTTGGCCCACACCGACGCCGAGGGTCGGCTGGTCTATCGTGCCGACAAAAAGCACAAGCACACCACGCCCATGCCCTATCACTACGAATACGCCAAAGCCGTGTGGCGCCAAATTAGCTGTCCAACCCTATTACTGCATGGCGACATGGTGCCGCACAACCATTATCTGAACGCGATTAAAGACACCTTGCATGAGCGCCTCGCCTGTTACCCCAATGCCCAGGTACACACATTTGCTGGCGCCGGCCACATGTTACAATGGGAAGCCCCACAGGCCTTTGCCGACGCCCTGGCGGCCTTTTTACGCCAGCACGATCAGGCCTAGGGCCGATCACCCTTGGCGGCGGGATGGTTTCATGCCAAAATCAACCCTATACATCAACTAAAAGCCTTCTGACACCATGACGCCTATTCTTGCCTTTGACATTGAGACCATTCCTGACGTTGCCGGCCTACGCGCCCTGTATGACTTTGAGGCGCACATCAGCGATGCCGACGTGGTCGAATTTGCCTATCAAAAAAGACGGGCACAGAACGGTTCTGAATTCATGCAGCACCACCTCCATCAGGTGGTGGCCATTTCTTGCTGCATGCGCTGGGGGCAAGACAAGCTCCACGTCAACACCATTGGCGACGAGCACGACAGCGAAGAAACCATGATCGCCAAGTTTTTTGAGCTGATCGAACGCTACACGCCGCAGCTGGTGAGCTGGAACGGCGGTGGCTTTGACCTGCCGGTGCTGCATTACCGCGCCATGATCCACGGCATCCCTGCCGCCCGCTACTGGGACACCGGCGACGGTGACTTTGGCGACAGCCGTGACTTTAAATGGAATAACTACATCAGCCGCTACCATAGCCGCCACTGCGACCTTATGGACTTGTTGGCACTGTATCAGCCTCGGGCCAACGTGCCCCTCGACGACATGGCCAAGCTGTGTGGTTTTCCGGGTAAGTTGGGCATGGACGGCAGCATGGTGTGGCAGGCCTACCAAAACAATCAGCTGGCCGACATTCGCGACTATTGCGAAACCGATGCCGCCAACACCTATTTAATGTACTTACGCTTCCAGCTGATTCGTGGCCACTTAGACGCCGACGAGTATCAGCTGGAAATCAACCGCATGAAAGACTATTTGACGCCTCAAACCAGCCAACACTGGCAAGAATTCTGCGCGGCCTGGGCCTAATATGATTCAATCACTCACCTTAATTGGGGTTGGCCTCATCGGCGGTTCTTTTGCGCTTGACCTCAAGCGCAAAGGCTTGGTGCAACACGTGTACGGCGTTGACATTGACCCAGCCAACATTGAGCGTGCCCTAGAGCGTCGTGTGATTGATGAAGGCTTCACTGAACTCAACGCCACCGCAGCGGGGGCCGACGTCGTCGTTTTAGCCACGCCGGTGCGCGCCATCCACAAGGTCATCCAAGAGCTGGCGCCATTGCTTGGCCCCAACACCATTGTGACCGACGTGGGCAGCACCAAACGCACCATCATCCACGCTTACGAAACCTATTTGCCCACCCACCTGCCCTTGTGCGTGGCCGCCCACCCGATTGCGGGCTCCGACCGCAGCGGCGCCATGGCGGCCCAATTTGGCCTTTTTCAACAGAAGAAGGTGGTGCTGTGCGCCCATGAGCAGCAAAACCCCAGCGCCTACGGCACGCTCAAACACCTGTGGCAATCGGTGGGTGCGGTGGTGCACGAGCTTGACGCCCACACCCACGACCAAATTTTTGCGGCCGTCAGCCATTTACCCCACCTGTTGGCCTATGCCTTTGTCAACCAAATCGCCAGCGCCGATGACGCAGAAGCCTACTTTGACTTTGCCGCTTCTGGCTTTCGCGACTTTACCCGCATCGCCTCTAGCCAACCCGACATTTGGGCCGACATCACCATGGCCAATCAGGATATTTTATTGACCCTGATTGAGGCCCAACAGCAACAGCTGTCTCAGCTACACCAGCTCATCGCCAAAAAAGATGCCCCTGCCCTCAAGCGCTATTATGCTCAGGCCAAAAAGGCGCGAGATGACTGGCAAGACCATCAACCCTCTTAGCAACCGAGAAAGACCCTACGCTTTATGAATATTGCCACTTGGAATGTCAACTCTTTGAATGTCCGCCTGCCCCATGTTTTAGACTGGCTCGCCCACAATCCTACCGACGTTTTGGCCTTACAAGAATTGAAATTAGATCAAGACAAGTTTCCCGAGCAGGCGTTTATCGACGCCGGCTATCAAGCCACCTGGTTTGGCCAAAAAACCTATAACGGCGTGGCCTTTATCAGCAAAACCCCAGCCCAAGACGTGATTTGCGGCATGCCTGACTTCGAAGACCCACAGCGCCGCGTGATTGCCGCGACCTTTGGCGACGTGCGCGTGATCAACGTTTACTGCGTCAATGGCGAAGCCGTGGGCAGCGACAAGTTTGCCTATAAAGAAGCCTGGTTCAAAGCCCTACACGGCTTTGTGGCGGCACAAATGGCCGACCACAAAAATGTGGTGCTGTTGGGCGACTTTAACATTGCCCCCGCCGATCTAGACGTGTACGACCCAGAAAAATGGCAGGACAAAATTTTGTGTTCTAAAGAAGAACGTTCATGGCTACAGGCCATTCTGGACCTTGGCTTAGACGACAGCCTGCGCACGTTTAACCCAACCGAGCCTTGCTTTACCTGGTGGGACTACCGCATGCACATGTTCCGCCGTAAGCTGGGCTTGCGCATTGACCACATTTTGATCAGCGCGCCGCTGCAAGCCAAGGTAGACAAAGTGTGGGTCGACATTGAACCCCGCGGCTGGGAACGCCCCAGCGACCACGCTCCGGTAAGCATCTCGCTCGCGCTGTAAGCCAACCCGTACGGTTAAGCCCCTGTTCATGACGGGGGCTTTTTTGTGGGCCCAGCATCGAGGATCAACGTCCCATCACCTTCATCAGCCCCGTGGTGGGGTTCGTAAGGTGGGTCGCGACCCACGTTGCCTTTGTTTTTTACATGAGGTGAGGCATTAAGGCTAACTGGCGGCTTAAGCGGTTCAGGCCAAAAAAAGCCCTCTGCAAGCAGAGGGCTTTTCACCTAAGCATCAACGTTAGCAGCACTTACCGCTGCCGCTGTTGTGACGCCGTTCGGCGCAGTAGCGTAAAAACTGCTGCTCCGTCATCACTGGGGCATTGGGATTATTGAGGCGGCGCCGCGCCACGTATTGCTGGTAGTTTGGCACCCCCACCATCAACCGCCCCATGTCCGACGCTAGGCGCCACCAACGACGCAGCTTAGTCCACATTTTGTACCTCATCTCGATAAACCGCAGGCACTTCGCTGGCGGTTGCCCAGCCAATCTTACGGGCCTTCAAGGCGACTTTAATGCCGTACACCAGCACAATGAACACCACCGCCAGGAACAGCACGGTCAAGCCTGAGTTCACGTAGTCGTTGAACACGATCTGGGCCATTTGTTCCATGTCTTTCGCCGGTGCCAGCACCGTGCCCGCGTCGATGGCCGCTTGGTATTTACCCGCATGCGCCAAGAAGCCGACGGCAGGATTGCTGTCGAAGAGCTTGAGTAAGCCTGCATAAGTGGTCACCACGATCAAGAACAGCGTGGGCACTAAGGTCACCCACACGTAGCGTTCGCGTTTGAGCTTCACCAACACCACGGTGGCCAAGATCAACGCCGCCCCCGCCAACATTTGGTTGCCAATACCGAAGAGCGGCCACAGCGAATTAATCCCGCCCAAGGGGTCGGTCACGCCGATGTACAAGAAGTAGCCCCATAGGCCCACGGCCAAGCCGGTGCCAATCAGGTTGGCCGGTAATGATTCGGTGTTGGCAAACGGTTTGATGAAAATGCCGCCCAAGTCTTGAATCATGAAGCGGCACACGCGGGTACCGGCATCGACGGCGGTCAAGATGAACAAGGCTTCAAACAGGATGGCAAAGTGATACCAAAACGCCATCATCTCTTTGCCGCCTAAGGCTTGATGCATAATATGGGCCATGCCCACCGCTAGGGTTGGCGCCCCACCGGCACGCGACAGAATGGTGGTTTCACCCACGTCGATCGCCATTTGGGTCAGCTCGTTCGGCGTAATGGCAAAGCCCATTTGCGTCACCGCCGCAGCCGCATCGACGGCGTTGGTACCGATTAAGGCGGCGGGGCTGTTCATGGCAAAGTAAATGCCTGGGTCCAACACGCTGGCCGCCACCAAGGCCATGATGGCGACAAAACTTTCCATCAACATGCCACCGTAGCCAATCATGCGCACGTGGGTTTCATTTTCAATCATTTTCGGCGTGGTGCCCGAAGAAATTAAGGCGTGGAAGCCAGACACGGCGCCACAGGCAATGGTGATGAACAAGAAGGGGAAGAGATTACCCGAGAATACGGGGCCGGTACCGTCCACAAACTTGGTCAAGGCCGGCATTTCTAAGTTAGGCGCCACGAACAAAATACCGATGGCCAGGGCCAAAATGGTCCCGATTTTCAAGAAGGTTGATAGGTAATCACGCGGTGTTAACAATAGCCACACGGGCAACACTGCGGCCACAAATCCATAGCCAATCAGCATCATGGTCAACTGCACGCCATCAAAGGTAAAGTACTGCCCCCACGAACTGGTGGCCACCTGGCCGCCATAATAAATCGCCGCCAGCAGCAGCACCACGCCCACAATCGAAATCTCGCCGATTTTACCGGGGCGAATGAAGCGGGTGTAAATGCCCATAAACAAGGCGATGGGAATGGTCATGGCCACGGTAAAGGTACCCCACGGGCTGCCAATCAAAGCCTTCACCACGATCAAAGACAGCACTGCCATGATGATCACCATGATCATCAAAATGCCAATCGAGGCAATGATGCCCGGCACCGTGCCCAGCTCTTGCTTGATGATCTCGCCCAAAGAACGACCGTCACGGCGCATGGAGATGAACAGCACCATCATGTCCTGTACCGCACCCGCAAACACCACCCCAAAAATAATCCACAGGGTGCCGGGTAAGTAACCCATTTGCGCCGCCAATACTGGCCCGACCAAGGGGCCTGCGCCCGCAATAGCGGCAAAGTGATGGCCAAATAAAACGCCCTTATGCGTGGGCACATAATCCAAACCATCATTGTGTCGCTCTGCCGGCGTCATGCGCCGCTCATCCAACTGCATGACGCTGTTGGCAATAAATAGGCTATAAAAACGGTAGGCAATACAATACACCGCCACCGCGGCCACCACGATCCACACTGCATTAATGGGCTCATTTCGGCTCACTGCCAGGGTCATGAATGCGGACACCCCTGCCAAAACGACCAGCCCCCACAGCAGCCAATCTCTTAATCGCTTCATTGAGACACTCCTCGCCTTACATGGTTGTTTTAAAAAATGATTGGTTAATACATCCTTTACTTTATAGAACTATGCCTAAGCCATTGTCAATGGAAACAGCATAATAATAACTTCTTTATTAAACAAAGAGGCCATAAATGCTTGCGTTTAAAATCAAGCACCTAAAAAAACCGCCGCCCTGTCACAAACAGGGCGGCGGTTAACTTAAGTCAATATAATCGTGTGGCTAATGTGGTCACCTTTGGCCATTAAGCGCCAATAATGCCGCCATCTAGCTTTTGAATCACCACCGTGGCCGAACGTGGTCGACCACCAGCCGCCCCCTCAGGCCAGCTCGACAAGCCTTTTGGATTCAAATGATCAGAAGGGCCGTCGGCCGGTTCGCCTGGGTGCTGAATGTTGACAAATAGGGTACGGTTGTCTGGGGTAAAGGCAATGCCCGTCACCTCAGCGCCGTTGGGGCCGGTTAAGAAGCGTTTAAACTCGCCGGTTTCGGGCACCACCGCCAGCATTTGGTTATTGCCCATGCCAGCGTACTCTTTAAGGTTCAGCGTAGATGAAGACACATCGGTTTGCACCCACAGCACGCCGCGGTGGTCAAAGCTGAGGCCATCAGGGCTACCGAAGGCGTCGCCGGCGTGATTGCCCTTGTGCTCGGCCTTTTGTGCAAACGGACTGCCGCCCAAGGCCAAAATATCCCAAGTAAAGGTCAACTGCGCCACGTCTTCTTGACGCTCTTGCCAGTGAATGATGTGGCCGAAGCGATTGTCCACCCGCGGGTTCGCCGCATCGGTGCCTGGCTTGCCTTCTTTGCCACGGTCGTTGTTGTTGGTTAGGGTACAGTACACGCTGCCAGGACGATTAGGGTCTACCGAAATCCACTCTGGACGGTCCATTTTGGTGGCGCCCACTAGGTCGGCCGCGCGGCGGGTGTTGATCAAGACTTCGCCTTGGTCATTAAACCCATTGGCGCTGGTTAACGGGCCTTGACCAAACACCAGCGGCAGCCATTCACCCGAGCCATCATCGTTAAACTTGGCCACGTACAAAGTGCCTTCTTCTAAGAGGCGCATATTGGCCGAACGGTTGCTGGGCTGATGGGTTTTGGCGCTGATGAACTTGTAAATGTATTCAAACTTTTGATCGTCACCCATGTACACCACCACACGGCCATCAGGGGCCACCGCCATCGTGGCGCCCTCATGCTTGATGCGGCCTAAGGCGGTGTGCTTCACCGGGGTTGATTTGGGGTTAAAGGGGTCGATTTCGACGACCCAGCCAAAGCGATTGGGCTCGTTCGGGTTTTTCAACACGTCAAAACGCTCGTCGACTTCCGACCAACGGTAGCCGCTGTCTGCTTTGGCTATGCCGTAGCGTTTTTCCAACGGCGTCATCTCACCGCTGGCCTTCACGAAAATATCCGACCAGTTTTCTTCACAGGTTAAGTAGGTGCCCCAAGGCGTTTGGCCATTGGCACAGTTTTGCATGGTGCCCAGCACCTTGTCACCGCGCTTGTCTGCGGCCGTACGCATCAATGGGTGGCCCTTGGCTGGCCCACTTAACGTCATCGGCGTGGTGGGGGTAATGCGGCGCGCGTAGCGCGAATTAGGCACGATGCGCCATTGGCCGTTGCCCTTTTTCACTTCCACCACCGACACGCCCATGGCGTTTTGTGATTTACGCGCTTTGTTTAGATCCCAATTGGTTTCGCCATCTGGGTACAACAGGCCTAAATCCACGTATTCATGGTTCATCGCCAACAGGCCGTGTTCGGCGCTGTTGCCCCCTAAAGGCAAAGAGAAGTATGACATGCCGTCGTGGTTCATACCGGCCTGGGCGGCTTGCTCTAAGGTCGTATTGCTGCCATCGGGTTTAAACGCCGGCATGTAGCCCGGTAGACCAATGGGGTCACCCCAACGGTAAAATGCCTGAGCACGATAGCCTTCTGGCACCACCACGGTGTCTTCGGCCGAAAACGGCACGGACTTAAAGCCAAGGCTGGGAACGTTGGCACGGGCCCCGGCGGCGCCGCTTTTGCCACCCAGCTGCTGAGCCAATACCTGCGGTACATAGGCGCTTAGGCCTAAGGCACCACTGGCTTGCAACACATGACGGCGAGACAAGCGGGTTTGCCAGACGCTGGAAAAGACCGAGTTTTGCGTCTCGTTGCTGACTAAATCTTCTGAAACGTGTTTTAAAGACGAGTTTTTAATGCGTGACATGCCCACTACTCCCAAATATTAAAGCCGAATAATGAACACAGCGTAACCGCTAATTGTGACAACACCATCTCAATTTGATGACGGTTTGATGACAGCCAACCGAGGCTTGATGACGACAAGATGAAGACACCGCACAAGATGGCTTCTTAAGTGATGGCCGCTACCGTGACTAGCTGCCGACACACACCCGCAAACCATGGTTTTGTGAATGCCAAATTATTTAAACTCACCACCTTTCCCTTAGGTGAAGTGCCGACTTCCCGTTAAAGCCGCCGAGTTGGGTTCTATCGGGCCGGTACTTCACCTAAAGGAAACGCCGTCAGAGAATCGGCACCAGAGTGAGAGATGTTTTACAAAACACACAAAACCATGGCCTATGGATGGCCAATATGCCGTAGTGTGGGTAAAAAGAAGCCTATCCACGGCCTAGCCTCATTCAGTCCTTTACCGATAAGACGATAAGCAAATCATTATTAAAAAACGGCCGTCATGCATCATGACGGCCGTTTGGGCTAATCTCTTTGTTACAGCTGCGACTCAATCGGCAGCCAGCTAATCACCGTGGCCGTCCAGCGCTGCCACCAGCGTGACTCTGGCTCTTTATCCCATTCCTTGGCCTCTTTACCCTCGCCCGCATCCTGCCAGCGCAGCTTGCCTTCTGGCGCGGTCACTGCATAACTGGCGCTGGCACTGCTGAGCTTGGCAAACTCTTGTTCCAATAGCTCAACAATGGTCGGTTCTGTAAAAATCACCCCCATTTCGGTATTCCAAATGGCCGAGCGCGGGTCAAAGTTAAACGACCCAATAAAGCCCACCTGATGGTCGACCACAAACGCCTTAGTATGCAGGCTGGCGCCGCTCGACCCAAACAGGTTTTTACGCGGCCGTTCGGCAAAGGGTTTGAGCTCGAACAGTTTCACCCCCTGCGCCAAGAGCGGCAAACGATACGGCGCATAACCACCGTGTACCGCCAGCACATCGGTCGCGGCCAATGAGTTGGTCAACACGCTGACCGCCACCTGACGCGACGTCAGCTGTTCGAACATGCCCACGCCCACCTGGCTGGGTACAAAATAAGGGGAAATAATTTTCACGTCCTGCCGTGCTTGCGACCATTCGCTCAGCAGCGTGCCCAGCAACCAACGGTCTCGATCTTCGCCTTTGGCCTTACCCACTGGGTCAGACACCACCCGCACCTGCTCGGTCCAATACACAGGGGCTTGGCCTTGGAATAAGGCCCGCACGCTCGGCGTTTCCCTAAGCTCCTGCACATAAGGCAAGGCTTCGATTTCGCTGGCTTTTTTAGCCACTTCGGCCCGAAGCTTCACCAAAGCATCTGCCGGTGCCTTGACCAATGCCGACAGCGGAATCACCGCATCGCTATTCCAATATTCATCAAAAATCGCTGAGGCATCCGCCACTGCTTTACCGCCAATCAGCAGGTCCATGTCAAAGAAGTTCATGTGCGGTGACGCATCAAAATACTCGTCGCCAATGTTACGCCCGCCCACGATGGCCACCTGATTGTCGGCAATCCACGCTTTATTGTGCATGCGCCGATTGGCGCTCAACACCCTTAGCGCCAGCTCCAGGCCTCGTCGGAAGCCGGTGTCGCGCGCACGGGTGGGGTTAAAGATGCGGATGCTGATGTTGGGGTGGCGGGTCAAGGCGCTGAGCATGCTGCTGCGATTATGGGTGGTGATGTCGTCCAATAATAAGCGTACCCTCACCCCGCGATCGGCAGCGGCCAGGAGCTCTTGCCCTAACAGCTTGCCGGTCAGGTCATCGTGCCAAATATAGTATTGTAAATCCAAGCTTCGGCCGGCCTCACGGGCACTGATGGCCCGCACCGCAAAAGCGTCGAGGTTGTCTTGTAACATCACCAAGCCGCTTTGGTCAGGATGAGCCGCCATTAAAGGCCGTAACGCTTTATCTAGGGTGGTTAAGGCCTGCTCATCAATGGGCAAAACCTCGCTGGGTTCGCCCTTTACCTGTTTGGCAAACACGCCATAACCGTAGACGGACAGCAACGAGGCCAGAATAAAAACGATGATAAAAAGAATAATATAGCTCAATTTTTTCTTCATTGGTCCAAACGTTCGGGCCCCAAGCGGCCTGAGTAGAAAAAAGGAAACGGTTTAAACCCACCCGTATGTTAAGACGGCCCGGTGAAACCCAAAGCCATGTGGGTATAGAATAAGCCATTGACCTCTAAAAAACAAATGGCATCAATGTGACCATTTGATGACCATAGAAAAAGCCACTCAGAAAACTGAGTGGCTTTTTGTATTTTGGTGGGTCGTGATGGATTCGAACCATCGACCAACGGATTAAAAGTCCGCTGCTCTACCAGCTGAGCTAACGACCCTTGCTCATCAAGAGAAAGCGAATTCTATAGACCTCGATGAAACTTGTCAACAAAAAGATACACTTTTTTTTGCATCTTTTTTTATGAAATAATTATTATCTTAAATTTTTACTTTAGTTTAAATAACATACTTAAAGTTTTGCCGTAGACCCTACCCTAAAAATACCCTAATGCACTATTTATCCACAATAAAACTGGCCGACTATTCGCTCACCCCCATGGCTGTAGGCGCCTATGATCAGGCTTTTTTGGTTTCTTTGGCGGTCACTAGTTAACCCTGTGCCTTTTTTCACCCAGTACTTTAAAGTAATACTTTTACCTAATCTCGAAAAAACCCCGGTCTCTCTGTATCTAAATTCGCTAAATTTGCCCGTTTGGCCTAATATAGGGGTGCCCAAATGACGGTTAGTGTGGCTTTTGTGTAGAATAAGTTTATAATTCTCTCTATGCCCTAACCAACACATTATTCAATGTCCGTTGGGCAGTTCGTTAATTCAACTAAAGGAATGTGCATCATGAAAAAAATCTTGGCTACCGCATTGTTCGCATTGGCACTAACTGCTTGTTCACAAGCTGACAAAACTGCAGAAGAAGCTGCTCCTGAAGCTGTAGAAGCAACTGAAGTGGCACCTGAAGCTACTGACACTGGCGCTGAAGCCACTCAAGCAACTGAAGAAGCCGTTGAAGCAACTGAAGCTGCCGTGGACGCAAATGCCGAAGCTGCCAAAACTGAAGCTCAATCTACCGTTGATTCTGCTAAAGAAGCCGCCAGCAACGCTGTTGACTCTGTTAAAGATGCCGCTGACTCTGCTAAAGAATCAATCGACGCGACTGCTGACAAAGCAAAAGACGCGCTTTCTAAGTAATTAGCGTACGCACCCAATAAAATACCCTCGTTAGAGGGTATTTTTATGCCTGTCGTTTAGGCTTCACTCATGGCCTTTGCGGCACACACCGCCGACGCCCAGGCCCACTGAAAGTTATAGCCCCCAAGCCAGCCAGTCACGTCGACCACTTCGCCAATAAAATACAGCCCTTCTTGCCGCTTACTGCTCATGGTTTTAGGCGACAGCTCTCGTACCGACACCCCACCACGGGTCACTTCCGCTTTTTTATGACCATCATTGCCACTGGGCAACAGCGTCCAATCGTTTAGGCTCTGCCCTAGCGCGTGCAGGACTTGGTTCGGCACGTCGGCCCATTTGTGCTTGGCGTAGGCCACATAGTCGGGGCTGGCCAACCAGTGCTGGATCAAACGCTTGGGTAAGTCTGGCGCCAGCTGGGCTACAGCCGTATCCAGCTGAATTTTTTGGCCCTGCTTCTGGCCGCACAGCGCCTCTGCCATCGTCACCTCGGGACACAGGTTAATCCGGATCGATTGGCCTTTTTGCCAATAGCTTGAAATCTGTAAGATGGCGGGCCCACTCAGGCCTTTGTGTCGAAACAGCAGGTCCTCATCAAACGTCACGGTGTGCTTCCCCTGCTGCGTGCTGATCAGCACCGGCAAGGAGACGCCGGCCAGCTCATGCCGCCCTTGCGCTTCCCACCCTTCAAATTTGAGCGGCACCAGAGCCGCCTCTGGCGTCACCACCGTATGGCCAAACTGTTTCGCCAGCTCGTAGCCTAGCCCCGTGGCGCCGATGGCCGGCACCGCCAGGCCCCCGGTGGCCACCACCACAAAGCGGCTGTGCCACACGCCCTGACTGGTGCTGACGCTAAAGCGTGCCGCCTGGCCTTCTGGCAACGCCGTCACCGCCTCGATTTGGCAGTCCGTGTGCCACTGCACCCGACCCAGGGCACACTCGGCTTTCAATACCTCGACGACCTGCTGCGCCGATTCGTCACAAAACCATTGGCCTTTGTGCTTCTCATGCGTGGCCACCCCATATTCGGCCAGCAGGGCCTTAAAAGCTTGAGCTGGATACTGCGCCAGAGCATGACGCACAAAGCGCGGCTGCTCGGACACAAAGTAGGCCGAACCGTCGTTGCCATCCAGGTGTTCATTGGTAAAATTACAGCGTCCGCCGCCAGAGATGCGGATCTTTTCGCCAATTTTTTTGGCGTGGTCAATCAACACCACCGACAGGCCTTTTTTACCCGCCTCGGCGGCACACATCATGCCCGCTGCGCCCGCACCCAACACCACTACATCTACTCGACTCACTGCCGCCCACCTTAAAACACACATAAACAGCCATTATAAACACTATCCCACTAAAGCCATAAAAAAACGGACCGAGGCGACCTCAATCCGTTTGTATGCTGCGACAACTCATCCTGGCTTAACGATACGTCAGCTTGGCCTTGGCGCTCACGCGCGTGCCGGCGGTGCCCGCCACAATGGCCTCAATGTCGGCCAAAGAGCCAATGACCGCGTCGTGGCCACTGTTCTCTACGAATTCACAAGCGGCCAACACCTTGGGCCCCATTGAACCTGCGGCAAAGTCCATGGCCTTCAGTTCGGCCGGGCCCACGGTGGCAATGGCTTTTTCAGTGGGTTTGCCCCAGTCCAAGAACACGCCCGACACGTCGGTGGCAATCAGGAACAAATCTGCCGCCACTTCGCTGGCCAATAGCGATGAACATAAGTCTTTGTCGATCACCGCTTCAACGCCTTGCAGCAAGCCGTCGCGGTCGCGATAGGTGGGAATCCCGCCGCCACCGGCGCAAATCACCACGCAACCTTGCTCTACCAGCCATTTAATCGGCTTAATGTTGACGATGGCTTTAGGCCTTGGGCTGGCCACCACCTGACGGTATTTATCGCCGTCTGGGGCAATGTGCCAACCACGCTCTGCCGCCAGCTTTTCGGCCACGGCCTGTTCGTACACAGGCCCAATGGGCTTGGTCGGATTCAAGAACGCTGGGTCTTCTCGGTCGACTTCCACCTGGGTCAGCAAGGTCGAAAACAGCACCTCTTGACCCACCAGATTGCCCAGCTCTTGCTCGATCATGTAGCCAATCATGCCCTGCGATTCGGCACCTAACACATCCAGCGGGTAGCTTGGGACTTCTTTATAGGCCGCATTTTGTAGGGCCAACAACCCTACCTGAGGCCCATTACCGTGGGCGATGACCACTTGGTTGCCGTTCATCACGCTGGCAATTTGCTTGGCGGCGATGCGAATGTTCTGGCGCTGATTGTCTGCGGTTAAGGGTTCACCACGGCGCAACATGGCGTTGCCGCCTAATGCAATGACGATTCTCATTTTGCATCCTTTCACTGAGAAAAAAAGCATATTGTCGCCAATATGCTTTTTGCTCATTCGATTAAGTTAAACTGGCATACATCACCGCTTTAATGGTGTGCATCCGGTTTTCAGCCTGTTCAAAAGACAAGTTGGCGGGTGACTCAAACACGTCTTCAGTCACTTCAATCCCGTTTTTCAATTTAGGATATTTGGCGGCCACTTCTTTGCCCACTTTGGTTTCGCTATTGTGGAACGCAGGCAAACAGTGCATGAACTTCACGCGTGGGTTATTGGCCGCAACCATCAACTTGCTGTTCACTTGGTAAGGCAGCAATTCTTTAATCCGCTCGCCCCAAGCTTCTACCGGCTCACCCATCGACACCCACACGTCGGTGTGGATAAAGTCCACGCCGTCAACGGCTTTTTTCGGGTCTTCGGTGATGGTGATGCGGGCGCCAGATTCTTTGGCAAAGCCTTCACACATTTTGATCAACTCTTTAGAAGGCCAGCGCGACTTAGGCGCGCCAATGCGCACGTCCATGCCCAACTTGGCGCCAATCAACAATAAAGAGTTACCCATATTGTTACAGGCATCGCCTAAATAAGCGTATTTGATTTTGTGTAAAGGCTGGTCGCTGTGCTCGATCATGGTCAATACGTCGGCCAACATTTGGGTGGGGTGGAATTCATCGGTCAGGCCGTTGAACACCGGCACACCCGCATATTCAGCCAATTCATTCACAATCGACTGTGAGAAACCACGGTATTCAATCGCATCATACATACGGCCCAACACGCGGGCGGTGTCTTTCATGCTTTCTTTGTGCCCAATTTGCGATGAGTTAGGATCGATGTAGGTCACGTTGGCGCCTTGGTCGTAAGCAGCCACTTCAAAGGCACAACGGGTACGAGTCGAGGTTTTTTCAAAAATCAGGGCAATGTTTTTGCCTTTTAATTTTTGCTGTTCGGTGCCGGCATATTTGGCGCGTTTTAAATCGCGGGATAAATCCAGTAAATATCGGATTTCACGCTCAGTATGGTTTACCAAGCTCAACAAATGCCTATTTTTCATGTTAAAAGCCATAATTCTCTCCCGGTTTCGGCAGCCGCCAAGAGGGCCCTCCCCCTTGGCGTACACCAACAATATAAATTAGTAGTCAACTGCATCACGAACGATTGGGCAGGTCATGCAGTGACCACCGCCACGACCGCGGCCTAACTCACTGGCGCTGATGGTAATCACTTCCACACCGGCTTTGCGTAACAAAGTGTTGGTGTAGGTGTTACGGTCATAGGACACAATCACGCCAGGCTCAAGGGCCACCACGTTATTGCCATCATCCCACTGTTCGCGTTCGGCTGCAAAGCTATTCCCACCGGTTTCTACCACGCGCAGACGCTTCAAATTCAAGGCTTCGGCCACAACTTCTACAAAGTGTTTGTTTTCTTTCACCATTGAGAAACCATGAGCGTTGTCTTCTGGGCGTAAGGTAAAGGCGGTAATTTGGTCGACCACTTCTGGGAAGAGGGTCACCAAGTCACGGTCACAGAAGGTAAACACCGTATCCAAGTGCATCGCGGCGCGCGATTTAGGCATGCCGGCGATGATCACTTTTTCGGCGGCGCCTTTGGCAAACAACGATTTGGCTACCTGACCAATGGCTTGGAAGGTGGTCCGTTCGCCCATGCCGATCAACACCACGCCGTTGCCTACTGGCATCACGTCGCCGCCTTCAAGACGGGCGTTGCCGTGGTCCACGTCGGGGTCGCCGTACCACACTTCAAATTCGGCGCTGGTGAACTCGGGGTGGAACTTGTAAATCGCTGAGGTCAACAAGGTTTCTTGACGACGCGCTGGCCAATACATCGGGTTAAGGGTCACACCGCCATAAATCCAACAGGTGGTGTCACGGGTAAACTGGGTATTCGGCAACGGTGGGAACACAAAGTCTGGGTAACCCAAGGCGGCTTTAAACAAGCCCACGTCGGTGTCGGCAAGGCCATCGCCCATTTCTTCCAACACCACGCCACCGATCAAGAATTCGGCCAGCTCACGACTGCCTTGGCTTTCCAGCCAGCCACGCACCTCTGACACCATGCTGGGGCCAACAGAATTAGCGGTCACTTTGCGGTCCAGAATCCATTTTTTGGCTTCTGGGATGGCCAAGGTTTCGTCCAGTAAGCGGTGCATGTCCAGCACGTCAATGTCGCGCTCACGCATTTTGGTCACAAAATCAAAGTGGTCACGCTTGGCCTGATTCACCCAAATCACGTCATCAAACAATAATTCATCACAGTTATTCGGGGTCAATCGTTGATGTGCCAAACCTGGGGCACACACCATTACTTTCCTTAATTTACCGACTTCAGAATAAACACCATATTTCTTTTCCATGATAAACACTCCTAGTTAGTTCATACATTAAGTTATTCAGTTAAATTGTGAGGCTACCTTGCGCCAGCTGCACCGAGGCAATGATGGCGGACACCAAGACGGCGGCAAAAATCACTTTTTCAATCAAAGTAAACACTGGCTTATTGGCTTCACGTTTGGCTTTAATAAAGAGCAATGCGCCTGGGGCGTACAGCAAGGTAGACAGCAAGATGTATTTCAAACCACCGGCGTACAGCAACCAGATCGCATACACCACGGCGATGACGGCAATCACCACGTCTTTTTTCCAAGCGCCATTATCGGTTTCGTAGGTTTCGTGTTTGACACACAACAGCAAGGCATAAGCAGCAGACCAAAGATAGGGCACCAACACCATCGAGGTGGCCAACTTAATCAAAGACAGATAGGTACTGCCGGAGAACAAGGTGATGATCAAGAACACCTGCACCGCCGCATTACTCAACCACAGGCCGTTGGCAGGCACGTCGTTTTTATTCACTTTACCCAAGAAAGCAGGCATGGTTTTGTCGCTGGCGGCGGTGTACAAAATTTCGGCACACAGCAACACCCAAGACAGCAAGGCACCCAAGAGCGACACACACACGCCCACGCTGATCAAAATGCCACCCCAAGGGCCCACGGCGTGTTCTAAGACCGCACCCAAAGAAGGCGATTGTAGGCCAGCCAGCTGTGCTTGGCTCATGATGCCCAAAGACAACACGTTCACCAACACCAGCAGTGACAGCACGCCTAAGAAACCCAGTACGGTGGCTTTACCGACGTCAGAACGTTTACGGGCACGGCCAGAGAAAATGCTGGCGCCCTCAATCCCAATAAATACCCATGCGGTGACCATCATCATGTTTTTGACCTGCGTCATGACGCTGCCCAATTCTGGATTGCCCACGGCCCAGATGTCGGCGGTGAAGATTTCAAGTTTGAATGCCAGGAACCCGGCGATGATGAAAATGACCAGCGGCGCCAATTTGGCCACGGTCACGATGCTGTTAATAAAAGTGGCTTCCTTAACGCCTCGTAAGACCATGAAATGCATGACCCACAAAAGCACGGAAGCCCCAATAATGGCCGCTAAACCGACCGTCCTGACCCCAGTTTCGGGATCAACCTGCAATAAGCCAGGGAAGAAATAACCTAAGGTGGTAAACAGCAGCACCATATAGCTGACGTTGCCCAGCCAAGCACTCATCCAATAGCCCCAGGCTGATGAGAAGCCCATGTAATCGCCAAAACCCTGTTTGGCATAAATATACACACCGCCGTCCAAATCTGGTTTCCGGTTCGCCAAGGTTTGAAACACAAAGGCCAGCGTCAACATCCCGACACCGGTAATGGCCCAACCAATTAAGGTAGCGCCTACCCCTGCACTTTCACTGACGTTCTGCGGTAGGTCAAAAATGCCCCCACCGACCATGGAACCAACCACTAACGCGGCCAGTGCACCCAGTCCTAGTTTTGTCGCTTGATCACTCATGATGCCGCTCCTTCTTAGCTAAGTTTCAGTATCTTTGCATACATTAAAAGTAATACTTAATACACATGCTGACAAGTAGTAGCCTAGGTTTACTTGCGCCAAGTCAACATAAAATGGCACTAATCATCACTTATAGATAGATTATTCTAATAAATAACCAACTATTAGAATAAATACGACAATAGCTTCCCTCAATATTGAATTAGTTCCCGCAATTTTGTCGCTTTATAATGCATTTTTTAAATTAACCACCCCTAAACGTATAACATAATAGTATGACAATTAACACTTTCTATTTAAAGTAAACGCTTTACAATCGGATACTTACTTTAAAAAACCAGCCAATAAGGCGAATAAGCCAGCCAAATGAGGCCTAACCTGCGGCTAAACGCTTGCTATAAAAGGATCGTCCATGCGAATCGCATGACTATTCATATTAGTATATAAAAAACAACACTTTGGCCCCCGCTTGCCGCCAACACAAAAAAAGGCGTAAAAAATGAATGAATCATTTTTTACGCCAAAGTCCCAACACTTAAAACCTTAAATAGAAAATCCGCCCAGCTTGGTCTGCAAATAAGCCTCGATGCCTTCTTGGCCACCCTCTCGACCCAAACCGCTTTCATTCACCCCACCAAATGGCGCTGCGGCAGCCGTCGGGTTAATGTCGTTAATGCCGATGATGCCAAAATTTAAATCTTCAAATGCGTGCAGCGCCCTGCCTAAGTGATGGGTGTACACATAGGCCGCCAAGCCATATTGGGTGTCATTGGCCATCTCAATCACATCGTCTTCATCGTCAAAGCCGATGATCGCCGCCACCGGCCCGAAGGTTTCCTCCCGATAGATCAGCATGTCTGGCGTGACGTCGGTTAAGATCGTGGGCGCATAATAATGGCCGCGATCTAAGCCCCCTTCACTCAGGCGCTGACCGCCCAGCAGTACCGTGGCCCCTTTGGCTTTTGCGTCTTCTACCTGCGCCGCCACCTTGGCCAGCGCGGCCTCACTCACCAACGGCCCAATGCTGACGCCATCGTCTAGACCATTGCCAGCCTTGAGCTTCTGGGTTCTTTGCACCAGCGTTGCCACAAACGAGGTCAGTAGGCTGCGGTGGACAAACACCCGGTTAGGGCTGATGCAGGCCTGCCCAGTGTTCAAAAACTTCACCAGCGCCAGGCCTTTGGCGGCGTGTTCTGGGTCGGCGTCGGCGCACACAATAAAGGGGGCATGACCACCCAACTCCATCGACACGCTTTTAACCTGTAAGGCCGCCTTGGCCGCGATCGCTTTGCCGACTTCGGTCGAGCCGGTAAAGGTGATTTTTTTCACCTGCGGATGGCTGAGCAACACCTCGCCGATCACCTCTGGCTGGCTGCTGTTGACCACGTTGACCACGCCAGCGGGCAGGCCGGCTTCGCGTAAGATGTCCACCACCGCACGGGCACACAAAGGCGTTTCTTCCGCCGGCTTCAACACCACGGTACAGCCGGCGGCTAAGGCCGGCGCTAGCTTGCGGGTGATCATGGAAATAGGATAGTTCCACGGCGTAATCGCCACCACCACCCCCACCGGCTGCTTTAAGGTAATAAAGCGCTGGTCGGCGCGAGCCGATGGAATCACTTCGCCATAAACCCGCTTGGCTTCTTCTGCAAACCACAATAAGAAGTCTGCCGCATACTGTACTTCGTTGCGCGCCGCTTTGAGGGGCTTGCCCTGCTCTTCGGTCATCAGCTTCGCCAAGGCTTCTTTTTGCCCCAGCATCAGCTCGTAGGCACGGTACAATACCTGCGAACGGGCATAGGCGGTTTGCTTTGACCAGCTTTTAAAAGCCGCCTGGGCCGAGGCCACAGCGGCCAAGGCATCTGTCTCGGTGGCGTCGGCCACCGTATCCAAAACCGCCCCTGTCGCGGGGTTGGTCACATTAAAACGGGCGCCAGAACTGGCCTCACGCCATTCGTGATCAATTAACAACATAAACGTCTCTCCTGATTTTTTAGTTTTTGGCGGGTGCTGTGGGCAAAGGTTTGAATCGCCTGCGCGCAGGCTAAAGGCGCTTCCAAAATGGCATGATGCCCAACCCCAAACAAAATTTGGCTTTCGGTTTGGCAATAAGCATTCGCCAAAGCCACCGCCGCATTCTCCGGCAGCAACCGATCTTGCGCGCCTGCAAGCGCCAAAACCGGCACCGTCAAAGAGGTCAAATTCTGTTTACCCGTGCGGTGCGCCGCACAGACTTGAAGGTCGGTGGCCAACACCTCTGGTGCCGTGGCTCGCCACGCCGCCCGCTCCTGTACCAACAGCGCAGGGAATGCGCTGTCGGCATAAGCCACGTCAAACACCCTATCAGGACAACCTCGAGACGACAAGCTTTCTAAAAGGGTGTGCGCCACTGGCAGCTCATAAAAGCTGGACGCCAACACCACCCCTTTTACCTGTGGATTTTTCGCCGCCAGCGCCAAGGCCACCAACCCACCCATGGCATGCCCCACCACAATGGTTTCAGGCTTGAGTTTTTGCTGTAGCCAGGCGGCCATTTCTTCAATGCTGTGACACAACCCTTCCGCGTTATCACCATGCCCAGGCAGGTCGATAAAATCGGCGTCGCGGCCCTTAAAGTAAGGGGCCAACGCCCGCCATTTGTCTTTACTGGCGCCGGCGCCATGGATGAATAATAGGTTCATGTCTGTTCTCCTACCCGCGTGTATGGGCATTAACGACTGGCTTCACTCTGCCTGTTTGAGGCTTTGGGCCAACACAAATTTTTGTAATTTACCGCTGGTGGTTTTGGGTAAATCGTCTACAAAATAATAGTGACGCGGCCGTTTGTATTTGGCCAAGCGCTCACCTTCTAATAAAAAAGCATCCAACTGCGCCGAACTTAAGCCGGCTTCGGGCCGTACCACCACAAACGCCGCCACGGTTTGGCCCCACACCTCATCCGGCTGGGCCACCACGGCCACGTCCAATACGCCGGCGTGGGTCAACAAGCAGTCTTCCACTTCGCGCGGATAAATATTTTCCGCGCCCGAGTTAATCATGTAGTCCATGCGGTCACTGATCCACACATAGCCATCGGCATCGCAATGGCCCACGTCGCCGGTGTGGTACCAACCGTAGGCCAAGGCCTTCTCAGTGGCCTCAGGACGATTGTGATAGCCCGCCATCATGCACGGCCCGCGCACCACGATTTCACCGATCTCGCCCACGTCGCACTCATCGTCAGGATGAGAAGCGCTGCCGTCTTCTTGGATGCGCACCACTTTAATTTCGTGGGTCAACGTCGCCTTACCGGCCGAACCTGCATGACTGAGCTGTTCATCGGCATACAACACGCTCATGACGGGGCCCATCTCGGTGGTGCCAAACATTTGCACCAGCTCGGCATGGGTTTTTTCACTAAAGCGTTGAATCAACACCGGTGCCATAGACGCCCCGCCGTAGCCCAAAAGGCGCAGCGAAGACAAATCAAACCGATCAAACTCAGGGTGGTTTAATAAATAGTTAACCATGGTCGGCGCGGCAAACACATGGGTCACGCCCGCTTGCTCAATGGTGGTCAAAACCTCGCCCGCATCGAATTGACGCAGGATGATGTTGGTGGCCCCCACATGTACCCGAGGCAAAAATGAGGTATGAAGTTCCGCAATATGGTTTAAAGGCGCCACCGAAAGACCAACGTCATTCTTGTTTAGCCCCATGCACTGCATCATGATGAAGTTGTGATGCACCTTGCTGTGGTGGTTGTGCACCACGCCTTTAGGACGGCCAGTGGTGCCACTGGTGTACAGCATGATGTAAGGGTCGGTGTCGTCTACCGTCACTGCGGGGGCCTGTACCTGCGCCTGATGAACGGCCACTAAGTCATAAAACGACAGCGTGTCGGCCAAGCCTTGCTCGTCGATGTCAATGTAGTGGGCCACGCTGGCACCAGCGCCGCGCACGGCCTCGACCACGTGCGTGGTTTCTTCTTCAAACAGCAACACCTGGGTATTGGCGTCACTCAAAATATAGCCTAGCTCGTTGGCGGTGAGGCGGTAGTTAATGGGGTTGTACACCGCACCAATTTTGGCGGCGGCAAACAGCGCCACGGTGAATTCGCTCGAGTTATACAAAAAGGCCGAAACCACGTCGCCTTTTTTAACCCCTAAGCTTAATAAAGCGTGCGCAAAGCGATTAACCTGCTCGTTCCACTCTTGAAACGTCCATTGATGGCCTTTGGCTGCATACACCAAGCCAAGCTTATTGGGGAAATTATGGGCTGCCCAATCCAGCACTGAACCAATTGTCGCCATTTTCTTTACCTTTTCGGGTTTTGCGCGTATTGATGCCGGCACCCGTTGTTATGTGTTGGTCTGTTGACCTTAAGTGTTGGGGTTCTTAATCGGGGCAGAGGGTTGGTGCGGTGTCTGGGGGCATTAAAAAAGCCCGCTTCCAGACAGAAGAGGGCCGAGGTGTCGCGTCGCCTCTCCTTATCTTTCAAGCCTTGTGGGCCTGTTGGATGTAGCACAGTACTTTGGGGGTGTCACAAAGTCCGCTGCCGAGGTTTCAAAGGGCCAATCCCTCCACCTCTCTTGATAAGAAGCTCGGCCATTTGTGGCCGAGTGAGTTCACTTTACTATCCATAAAGACATATGTCAATCTAGACGTCTATATAGATTAACATCCAGACACAAGTAGGGCTAATTGGCTACAGTGACTCTGGCCGATTGTGGCCAGGCCAGCAGTCACTGTGGCCACCGTTGAGCGGTGAGCGTGTGGATTCGTGAAGGTCAACGCCAAGGGGCAGGCGCTAACGGTTTGGGTGTGCCTAGGGCAATCCCGACCCACATAGCCTTTGTTATAACCTGATGTGAGGCATAAAAGCGCATGGGTAGGCTGCGGTGACGTCGTCGGGTGAGTCGTGACCCACGTCGACTCAAATGACCAGAAAAACCCGTGGGCGACAACGCAGGTGCCAGGCCGGATTGCGTCGGCAATAGACGTAAAAAAACCTCGCAAAAGCGAGGTTTTTTTGAAACTGGTGGGTCGTGATGGATTCGAACCATCGACCAACGGATTAAAAGTCCGCTGCTCTACCAGCTGAGCTAACGACCCAGAAGAGGACGCTATATTAATAAAACTAAGCCTCGGCGTCAACCATAAATTATAAATAATTTTAAAATTTATTCTAGGACTTTGTTTTATCTAAATATTAACTTTCCTCTTTTTAAAAACTAGGCCGCCATTCCGCTGAAACGCAGCAATGGCTCAATGCTGGGCGCACGCCCCCTAAAGGCCACAAATGAGTCCATGGCGCTACGCGAACCGCCCACGGCCAAAATTTCTTGCCAGAACTTCTGCCCCAGCGCCGCCACGTCGTCGGTTTCTTCAAAAGCCGCATAAGCATCGCAAGACAATACTTCTGCCCATTTGTAGCTGTAATATCCAGCAGCGTAACCACCGGCAAAAATATGGCTAAAGCTTTGCGCAAAACGATTAAACGCCGGTGGGTTCACCACCGCCACTTGGCTGCGTACGTCTTGCAGAATTTCGGCCCAACGATCGGCGCCATCGGCTTCTTGGTAAATGCGCATGTCAAACAAGGCAAATTCAATTTGGCGCACGGTTTGCATCCCACTTTGGAAGTTCTTGGCCGCAATCATCTTGTTGTATAAGGCTTCAGGCAACACAGCACCGCTGTCTTCATGCTCGGACATGCCTTGCAACACCGACAGCTCCCAGGCAAAGTTTTCCATGAACTGGCTCGGCAGTTCAACCGCATCCCACTCCACGCCGTTGATGCCCGACACGCCCAACTCATCCACCTGGGTCAACAAGTGGTGAAGGCCGTGGCCCATTTCATGGAATAAGGTCACGATTTCGTCGTGGGTGAGGTGGGCCACCTGCCCCGCCACGGCTGGGGTGAAGTTACACACCAGATACGCCGTGGGCGTTTGCAGCCCTTGCGCCATGCTGCGGCGGCCGCGGTAGTCGTTCATCCAGGCACCGCCACGCTTGCCTTCGCGCGCATACAGGTCCATGTACACCGCGCCCACTTTTTCGCCAGCCTTATGCAGTTCAAAATAGCGCACGTCGTCGTGCCAAACCGGCACATCTTTGGCGACAAAATCAATGCCGTACAGCTTATTGATCAAGCCAAACAGGCCGCTCAATACTTTATTAATGGGGAAATACTGCTTCACTTCTTGCTCAGAAAACGAGAACTTCGCTTCGCGCAGCTTTTCGCCCGCATAGGTTAAGTCCCATGCCTGTAAATCGTCGCCAAAACCCAGGGTTTCTTGCGCAAACTGGGTCAGCTCAGCCATGTCTTTCTGGGCAAACGGCTTGGCTTTTTGCGCCAGGTCTTGCAAGAACGCAACCACCTGAGCCGGCGTGTCGGCCATTTTGGTGGCCAAGGACAGCTCGGCATAGTCATTAAAGCCTAACAGCTGCGCTTCCTCACGGGTCAAGCGCAAACGCTGGCTGATGATGTCGGTGTTGTCGTTTTCTTTAGCCCCAAATTCGCTGGCGCGGGTACTAAAGCCCCGATACATTTGCGCGCGCAAATCGCGGTTGTGGGCGTACTGCATCACCGCCAAATAATGAGGGAATTGCAGGGTGATTTTATAGCCGCTTTTGCCTTCCGCTTCTGCGGCGGCAGCAAACATGGCCAAGGCGTAGTCTGGCAGGCCGGTTTTTTCTTCGTCACTCTGAGCGCCAGCAGGGGCATCCGCACCGGCCAAGGCCGCTACGTCGTCAAAATACAAGGCAAAGGCGTCGGTGGCGTCCAATACGTTTTGAGAAAAGTCAGCACCCAGCTTGGCTAAGTCATTTTGGATGTCGGCGAAGCGCTTTTGCTCGGTTTCGGGCAAATCGGCACCCGACAGCACGAAATCGCGCAGGTTGTTTTCTAATTTGCGCTGCTGAGCTGGGCTTAAGCCTTCGTATTCGGCGCTGGCGCGAATGGCCTTAAAGCGCTCAAACAGCACCAGATCTTGCGACACTTCGGTAAAGAATGTAGTGACTTCTGGCATCATCGCTTGATAGGCATCGCGTAGTTCAGGCGTGTTCACCACCGAATTAAGGTGGGACACCACGCCCCACACGCGCTCAAGCCGCTCAAACATGTCGGTTAAAGGTTCGATGGTGTTGGCCCAAGTAGCCTCAGGCAATGCTTTAATGTTGGCCACCACCTCACGCCCCGACTGCATCACCGCCTGTAAAGCGGGCGCGATTTGGCTAGGGTTTATCTTGCGGTAATCAGGCTCATCGGCCAAACTCAATAAGGCATTATCATTCATGAACGAATCCTTTATACTTGTGTGAATTATCTTAAAGCTACAGATTAGGGCAAATTGATGAAAAACAACATCCGTCGGTATTTAAACCATGCGCCGAAGCTCGAGAACTGCGCCTTTATTGACCCCAACAGCGTCATTATTGGGCAGGTGAGCCTGGCCAAAAACACCTCAGTTTGGCCGTTTGCGGTGATTCGTGGCGACGTTAACCACATCAGCATCGATGAAGGCAGCAACGTGCAAGACTTTGCCATGCTGCACGTCAGCCACAAGACGCAGGCCAAACCGGAAGGCTCGCCCCTCATCATCGGCAAAAACGTCACCATTGGCCACCACGCCACCCTACACGGCTGCACCGTGGGCGACAACGTGTTGATCGGGATGAATGCCGTCATTCTAGACGATGCCGTCATTGAAGACTTAGTCATGATTGGCGCGGGCAGTTTGGTGCCGCCTCGAAAACGGCTGCTCAGCGGCTTTTTATACGTGGGCAGCCCAGTAAAGCAGGTTCGCCCCCTCACCGATGAAGAGAAGGCCTTCTTGCCCTACTCAGCCGAACACTACGTCAAAGTGGCGCACAACCACCAAGACAGCCTAGATTAATCGAGGCGATTCAATAGCCAGGTGGGCACTGCCCACCTGCTTTCGTTTAGGGCGCTTTAAAGCCCGTCGTGGCCACCGCCACGCCATCATCAAACATCAAGGTGCGCTCTGGCCAACGCAAAGCCGCCAGCTTAAAACGGGTCTGGGCCACGTCGACGCCCTGCTTGCGGTCGCGCCAGCGCGCGCCCACTGAGAAATCCACGCAAAACACGTTGCGCCGAGCGCCCATCCACTCTTCCGGCCCCACGTCGGCAAACAAGTGGCCGTTGGCGGCGGGGTTTTGTCGCGCATCGCCCCATAGCCGCCAATAGTGGCCAATCACCACTGGCGTGTCTTCGGTATAGCGATGCCACCAGGTGTCGCGGGCGGTAAAGCGCCAGCGGCCACTGGCATAAAAGGGCTCGGCGGCCAAGGTTTCGATGCCAGAGGTTAAGGCCTTTAGGGGGTTGGCCTGCTGCTGATGAAAATCATAATCCTGCGTCGCTGGCATGATCAGCATCGCCGCGGTTTCGTCTTCTAAAGCGGCCGCATGCGCCCGCTGTTCGGCCCGATAACGGGCCAATAGCCCATTCGTGGCCAAGGTTTCTTTGGCCGCGCGGTGCAAGGCCCGATAATCGTCTGCCACATGGCCTAACTTAAGCTGGCGCGCCACCGCGATGCGCTCTGGCAGCCAGGCTGCATGCACCACCCGCAGGTCGTCGCGCTCTAGCGCAATCGGCTGCTGTCCTAAAAACGCCTGCATGCTGGTTTTTTCGGCGGCGGTACAATCGGCATAAGGGGCATAGTTCACCGCATCCTTAGCCGCCCGTTCGGGGAAAAACCAGGCCGAGCCATCTTTGGCATCACCCACCAATAAATTAATCTCGTGATTGCCCAACACCATGCAGGCTCGACCCGCTTCAATCAGTTTTCGTACCCAGGCAATCACCCTGGGGCTGTCTGGGCCACGGTCACACAGGTCGCCGACAAACACCAAAGTACGGCCTTCAGGATGGTACCCCTCTTGGTCGTAGCCAAGGGCCGCCACCAAAGCCAACAGTGCGTCATACTCGCCGTGCACGTCGCCCACAATGTCTAAGGCGCCCTGAGGCAAGGGTTGAACTAAAGACATGACGCTCCTTTCATGATTAAACGCTGACCTTCATTAAAACATAAAACACTTAAAATATAAAAAACCCTGCCTATGGCATCGCCACGGGCAGGGTCTTCAGTCGGGATTCAAGGCGTTATTCAAAGAACTTACGCAACTTATCCATAAAAGACTGGTTACGCGGGGTTTGCGAACGCTCTTGCCCGGTGGCAATGGTGTCAAACTCGGTCAACAATTCTTTTTGACGGTCGGTCAGGTTCACCGGCGTTTCAATCACCACGTGGCAGAATAGGTCACCCATATTGCTGGAGCGAACCGACTTAATGCCCTTGCCGCGCAGGCGGAACACTTTACCGGTTTGGGTTTCAGCCGGAATGCGCATTTTGGCCATGCCGTCTAGCGTGGGCACTTCAATCTCGCCGCCTAAGGCTGCGGTCACGAAGCTAATCGGAAACTCACAGTGTAAATCCATGCCGTCACGTTCAAACACGTCGTGGTTTTGCACGTGGGTCACAATGTATAAGTCACCCGATGCGGCACCGTTGCGCCCGGTTTCGCCTTCGCCGGTGAGGCGAATGCGGCTGCCGTTGTCCACGCCGGCGGGAATGTTGACCTCAATGTTTTTCGAGGTTTTCACCAGGCCATCGCCATGACATTTCACGCACGGATCGGCGATTTCTTTACCGCTGCCGTGACAGGTAGGACAAGGCTGCTGAATTTGGAAAATCGCTTGGCGCACGTGTACGGTGCCGCTACCGCCACAGGTCGAACACACTTTAGGCTTGGTGCCAGGCTTCGCGCCACTGCCATGACACAGGTCACACTCTTCATGGCGAGGAATGCGAATTTGCTTTTTACAGCCTTTGGCCGCTTCTTCTAAAGTAATCTCGATGTCGTAGCGTAAATCATCGCCGCGGAAATCCTGCTGCTGGCGACCACCGCCGCCGGCTGCGCCGCCAAACATTTGGCTGAAAATGTCGCCAAAGTCAAAGTTGCCACCGCCGCCGCTAAAGCCGCCAAAGCCACCGGCACCGCCGCCCATGCCGTTTGGATCAACGCCGGCGTGACCATACTGGTCGTAGGCGGCTTTTTTCTCAGCGTTCGACAAAATATCGTAGGCTTTTTGAATTTCCTTAAATTTTTCTTCCGCTTCTTTGTTATCAGGGTTGCGGTCTGGGTGGTATTTCATCGCCAGTTTGCGATAGGCTTTCTTGATGTCCGCCTCACTCGCCCCACGAGCAACGCCCAATACTTCGTAAAAATCTCTTTGACTCATAATGGTTTGCTTTTAAATAATGATTTAGTTGATGTTGAGATGGGGGCAGTCAGATAAATATCAAGCCATCCATCACCCTAAAATAAGCTCAGCCAACAAAAAAGAGTGCCGAGGCACTCTTTTTCTAGAATAGACCGTGACCGCTTAGTCTTTTTTCTTGTCGTCTTTCACTTCTTCAAAATCAGCGTCCACCACGTCTGCGTCTTCGGCTTTGCTGCCTTGAGCGTCGGCACCGGCTTCGCCTGCTTCTGCCTGTGCTTGAGCGTACATCATTTCGCCCAATTTTTGGCTCACGGTGGCCAATGCTTCGGTTTTGGCTTCGATCGCTTCTTTGTCTTCGCCAGCAATGACTTCTTCGGTTTCTTTAATCGCCGCTTCAATGCTTTCTTTTTCAGCTGCGTCTAATTTGTCACCGTATTCGGTCATCGATTTTTTCACCGAGTGCACCAAACCTTCAGCCTGGTTGCGCACCTGTACCAATTCAGCCAGCTTACGGTCTTCTTCGGCATTCAGTTCGGCGTCTTTTACCATGCGTTCGATTTCTTCTTCGCTCAAACCTGAAGACGCTTGAATGGTAATGTGCGCTTCTTTGTTGGTGCCCTTGTCTTTAGCGGTCACGTTCAAAATACCGTTGGCGTCGATGTCGAATTTAACCTCAATTTGCGGCATGCCACGTGGTGCTGGTGGAATGTCACTTAGGTTAAACTGACCCAAGCTCTTGTTGGCAGACGCTTTTTCACGTTCGCCTTGCAGCACGTGAATGGTCACGGCGTTTTGGTTGTCTTCCGCAGTCGAGAACACTTGCGTGGCGCTGGTCGGAATGGTGGTGTTCTTCTGAATCACCTTGGTCATGATGCCGCCCATGGTTTCAATACCCAAAGACAATGGCGTCACGTCCAATAGCAACACGTCGGTACGGTCGCCAGACAACACGGCACCTTGAATCGCTGCGCCAACGGCCACGGCTTCGTCAGGGTTCACGTCTTTACGTGGCTCTTTACCGAAGTAGTCTTTCACCGCATCTTGCACTTTAGGCATACGGGTTTGACCACCCACCAAGATCACGTCGTCGATGTCGTTCACTGACAGACCCGCGTCTTTCATCGCCACACGGCAAGGCTCGATCGAGCGTTCAATCAAATCTTCAACCAGGCTCTCAAATTTGGCACGGGTAATTTTCAATGCCAAGTGTTTCGGGCCAGTTGCGTCCATGGTGATGTACGGCAGGTTGATTTCGGTTTGTTGGCCGCTAGACAATTCGATCTTGGCTTTTTCTGCCGCTTCTTTCAAGCGTTGCAATGCCATCACGTCTTGTTTCAAATCAATGCCTTGTTCACGCTTGAACTCACCAATGATGTAGTCGATCAAACGTTGGTCAAAGTCTTCACCACCCAAGAAGGTGTCACCGTTGGTGGCCAACACTTCAAACTGTTTGTCGCCGTCAACGTCGGCAATTTCAATGATGGAAATGTCAAACGTACCACCACCCAAGTCGTAAACGGCGATTTTACGGTCGCCCTTTTCGGCTTTGTCCATACCGAAAGCCAAAGCGGCTGCGGTCGGTTCGTTGATGATGCGTTTCACTTCCAAACCTGCAATACGGCCTGCGTCTTTAGTGGCTTGACGTTGGCTGTCGTTAAAGTAAGCCGGTACGGTAATCACCGCTTCAGTCACGGGCTCACCCAAGTAGTCTTCAGCCGCTTGCTTCATTTTACGCAAGATTTCAGCCGCAATTTGTGGCGGTGCCAACTCTTGGTCTTTGGCTTTAATCCAAGCGTCGCCGTTGCCGGCTTTAATGATGTCAAAAGGCATCAAGTCGATGTCTTTTTGTACTTCTTTGTCTTCAAAACGACGACCAATCAAACGTTTTGAAGCGTAAATAGTGTTTTTAGGGTTGGTGACCGCCTGGCGTTTTGCCGGCGCACCCACCAAAATTTCATCACCGTCTAGGTAAGCGATTACGGAAGGGGTGGTACGCGCGCCTTCAGCGTTCTCAATTACTTTAGAGGTGCTGCCGTCAAATACGGCCAAACATGAGTTAGTTGTCCCTAAGTCAATACCGATTACTTTTGCCATTTGTTATGCTCCTAATTCAAATTCTTGTATGAGGCCAGCGCCTTCAATCATGTCTATCAAATAAGGGGGTTTTTGGTTATTTCAAGTCCTCACCCGCATTTTTTATTTCTTAAGCCTCTTTGGCCTTAGCCACCACCACTAGGGCTGGGCGCAATACACGGTCGGCCACCATATACCCTTTTTGCATCACTTTTAGCACGGTATTCGGGGCTTCATCACTTTCTTCAGTGGTCATGGCTTGATGCTTGTGCGGATCCAATGGCTCACCCAATGGGTTGATTTCTTGGATCTGGCCTTTTTCAAACGCTGCCGTTAGCTGTTTGAGCGTTAAGTCCACGCCAAACTTCAAGGCATCAAACTGACCACTTTGGTCTTGTAACGCCATTTCTAAACTGTCTTTTACCGCCAATAGCTCGCCCGCAAACTTACCGATGGCGTACTTATTGGCTGCCTGAACCTCATCTTGACCACGACGGCGCATGTTTTCCACATCGGCTTTGCCACGCAACACGCTGTCTTGTAGCTGTGCTTCTAATTCGGCAATGCGCGCCTGTAAAGACTCAATGCTGACCGCTTCGGTGTTCACTTCTGCTTCGTTTTCGGCGTGGGCCGCTTCTTCGTTTTGGTTGTGTTTAACGTCTTCTTCGTTCATGACTGGGTCTCTTTCACTTCTATAAACAAGGTTAGTCCTAATAGTTGACTTGTAAATAGGGGTACTTCTGCTAATTTCAAGAGCCCAACCCGCATTAAGGCTTAAAGGTGCAAAAATAAACCTTTAATATTGCCGCCCAAGCCTAAGCACTTGGTTTATTCCGGGCCGCTGAACCAAAAAACCCAGGCGACTGAGCGCTCAGTCGCCTGGGTTGCGTGATGGCACCTCGCCATGCGCTAAGATAAAAGAGGTGCCGCCGATGGACACACGGCGGCAACGCCCTGCTTTATCAAGCCCTCATTAAGCCAGCACCCAAAACAATACCGCCGCCAGCACCGCGCTGATTAATACATAGCGAAACTGGGTTAAGGCATGCTGCAGCGGCGTGATCTCGCAGCTGCGCGACGCGAGCACCGTGGCGTCGCCGAAAAAGCAGGCGTGGCTGCCGAAGCCACCGGCAGACACCACCGCCCCCAAGGTTAAGGCCATATTGGCGTCTAAAGCCAACGCCAGCGGCACGATGATGGGAATCGCAATCGCGTAAATACCCCAAAAAGATCCGGTGGTGAAGGTTAAAAACGACAGCAGCACAAACGCAATCACCGGCAAATAGGTGGCGCTTAAATAAGGCTTCACGCTGTTGATTAAATACGGTGCCAAGCCCAGCTGATCATTTACGTCTTGCAGCACAAAGGCGGCAAAAATAATCGCAATCGGGGTAATCATGCTGCTGACGCCAGACATAAAGTGCTCAAACAAATCCGGCAGGCTGCCAATTTTGGCCAAGCGGTACACCGCCAGCGTCACCAACACCGACGTCATCACCCCTAATAAAGTGTCGCCCAGCACCCACGTCGCGCCGATCATCACCACAATGGGCACAAAAAAGTGCCACAAGCGCGGCCGTGTCGAGCCGTCCAAGGCCACTTCCGCCACCGCTTCGGGCGCGAAGTCTTGCGCCGCGGCCGCCGCTTCGGCCGCACGCATGGTGGGCGATGGCGGAATCAGCCGATAGGCCACCAAGGGCACCAGTAATATGGTGATCCAAGCATAGAACATATAAGGAATGATGCTGGTGTAATAGGCCAAACCGGCCCCCTTGGCCGCCACGCCGTTGCTTTCCAACAGACCAGAAATGTAAATCGCCCAGGTGGAAATGGGCACCAGCAGGCACACTGGCGCCGCTGTGGCCGCCGCTACGTAGGCCAACATCGCCCGCGACACCTTAAATTTATCGGTCAGGCGGCGCATGGCTGCGCCCACGGTGAGGGCGCTTAAATAATCGTCGATGAAGATCACCAACCCCAAGGCCCACGCCGCCAACAGGCTTTGCGCCCGCGTTTTGACGATTTTGCCCAACAGCTCGCTAAAGGCAGCCGTGGCGCGCGACACCTGCAGCCAGGTAATCAAACCGCCCATCAGCGCCGACAGCAGTAGAATCCAGCCCATGACCGGGCTGGCCATCACCTTTAAAGCGCTGCCCATCAGCGACTGAATGAACACCAGCGGATTGCTGGCCAGCATCATCATGCCAATACAGGCGCCGGCAAACAATGGCTCTAAGGTGCGCTTGCTGAGCAAGGCCAGCGCCAGCACGCTCAACACCGGAAACAAAGTAAACGCGCCAAACGCCTTCTGACCGTTGGCGTCAGCCGCCACCAGCCAGTGTGCTGCACCCACAACCGCCACCACGATCAGCACAATCCACAGCAACAACCGCCCCGCAAAGGGGTAAGACTTGGTTCTGAATAACATGATTCACTCCCATCTTAAGGCCACCCACTGTGATTAAAGGGGCATGGCCGAGGCCTGCTTGACCGCCAGTGGACTGTTCGGCACCTGTCGCAACTGTGCCAACAGCTCATCCATCCACGCCTTTTGATAGAAGGTGAGGCTTTGCCCTTTACTGCTGGCGAACCCTTCTTGCAACGGATCGCCCACCCCCGTGTGCAGCCCAGACAGGGTTTCAATCACGGCCAGGCCTAAAAACGGCGTGGTGTTGCCGTTGTAGCCGCCTTCGTGGGTCATCACCACGCGCCCGTGGCCCAGCTCATCGGCCACGGTCATCACGGCTTGGGTCATGGCGCGGTAGCTGTCGGCGTGTAGCAGCATGCGTCCCAATGGGTCTTCAATGCTGGCGTCAAAGCCGCAGGGCACGATGATTAAATCGGGCTGAAACGCCCTCAGCGCGGGCAACACTATTTTGTCAAAGGCATACAGATAGGCCCCATGACCGCTGCCAGGCAGCATGGGCACGTTGATGTTGCTGCCCATACCGGCGCCGCCACCGACGTCGGTGACGGCGCCGGTACCGCGGGGGTATAAATCATCCTGATGCAGGGAAATGGTCAACGCCCGTGGGTCAGTCCAAAACACTGCTTCGGTGCCGTTGCCGTGGTGGACGTCCCAATCGACAAACGCCACCCTACCCAAGCCCAATTCGTCTAGGGCATAGGCGCCAGCGATGGCGGCATTGGCGTAGGTGCAAAAGCCACGACCACGGTCGGGTTCGGCATGGTGCCCAGGCGGACGAATCAACGCATAAGCGTTTTGCACCTGACCACTGACCACGGCCTTGACCGCCTCAATGGCGCCCCCGGCCGATTTTTTGGCAATGCGCACCGAGCTTGCGCCCAGCGGCGACTCTGGGTCGACGTTGCCGCCCACCCCGTCCATCGCCTCCACCGAGGCCAAATAAGCCGCCGTGTGCGCCCGCGCCAAATCTTGCGGGCGCGCGTCCAGCGGTTTAATGGCGGTTAATTGCTCGGTCACGCCGGTGACGTCCAACAGGTTTTTAATCCGGCGTTTGGGCTCGGGGGATTCATAGTGGGCATTGGGCTGCACCACTTCACTCGGGCGGCTCACGCCGGCGTAGTTGCCAGTGTCGTGCCACATGTACAGTTCATGCCAAACAAAGCCTGTTTTTTTGCTCATAGCCCTACTCCTTTTACGTGTAGACGAGGCCACGGCCCCACAGCGAGGCAGCAGCGAGATAAAAACCATCCTGTGACCCTACCCACGCTCCTCAACGTCGGTGGCCATGTCGCCATAGCCTCAGTCCAGTCGGTCCTATTTTTTTGATCTCTGCTGTCATTCTAGCCATGGCCTAAGGCAATCAACGAGCTTTATCGAGGACAAAAAAACGACAATTAAGGACAGCCTCCAGGGCAAAAAAGCCAAAAAAAGTGCCTCAGGCGGGCACAACCGCCTGAGGCACTGACCTTCAAATACCCACCCACCCTTGCTGATTAAAGCACAGCCACGTTGCGCCCCTCATCCCCCTGACGGCTCAAGCGGGTAAAAACGGACAGTCTAAAGACAGCCCAAGGCGCTCACGCCTGCCGACGAAAGGCCGATGGCGTCATGCCCTTCCAACGCTTAAATGCCACCCGAAACGCCGATGGGTCGCTGTAGCCAAGCTGTTCGGTAATTTGGTTCATCCGCAGCTGCCCCTGTTGCAGCAACAGCATCGCCTGCGTCATTCGCGCCTCGCTCAGCAACCACTGAAACGCCGTCGATTCAGACTTTAAATAACGCCGCAAGGTGCGCTCGGTCACGCACAGCGCATCCGCCACGTTGCCAATGGCCGCATAACGTACAATGTCGCTGGCCAACAGCGTCGATACTTTGGCCGCCCAGGTATCGATCACCGTTTGGGCCAGGCTTTCTTCGATCGCCTGACATTGCTTGTAAGCCATCTCAAAGCTGGTTTGGTTGTGATAACGCGCGGGCCGACTCAACCATGAGGCGGGGAAAAACAGCGCGTCCTCTGGCGCACCCAACACGATGGGGCACTGAAATAGCGCTTCATAAGCCGCCACATAGGTCAGCTGCCGGCGCTTTAAATGAATTTTAGTGGGCCAAACCTGCTCGCCCAAAATCGATTGAATGATGCACCAATAAGAGCTCAAGCAGGTATCGACGTTGAACGCATACAGGTTCACGTCGGCCGCATAATCGGTATAGGCAATCGACGCCAAGCCTTGCTGCTGGGTGAGCCGCGCCTGAAAGTAGCTGCCCAACTGTAGCGGGCACGACCAAGCGCAGTTTAAAGCCGTTAGCAGCTGGTCGCTCACCAGCATCACATAGCCCAAAATCCCATACGAAGCCGAATGCATTTCTTGGCCCAATAACAGGCCTAAGTCCAGCCGCTTGCATTTATTTAAGGCCACCTGAAAGGCGTGCAGCTCTTCGCTGCGCGCAATCACCGTCATGTCCTTAATTTTATGATCCACGTTCAAATGCGCCAATAAGTCTACGGTCACCCCCAGCTTGTCGCACAGGCTTTGCAACACCTGCACCGCATGTAAGCTAATCGGGTGGTTGGCGTTTGGGCGCGCGTTTGTCTGCGTCATCTCCATGTGCCTTCTCCTCTGTACCCAACTGTTTTAAATAATGCTTTAACTCGTCCTAATCGCCCATCCCTCATTGACTAACCTGCTGGCCTCTACGCTCTAAGCCAAGGCTTCGCCTGAACACAGCGCCCCAAACTGCCGCTGTAACAAGCCCATTAAAATACACACGTGATTTTGTTCGGTATCCCGCGCAGCATAGATGAAGGTCAGCGCCTGCGTGGCGCTGCGCGCGGCTAAATCGGTCAAGCAGGCGACCGCCTCCGGCTGGCCCAACAGTTCGGCCTCATACCGCTCGGTCAACTCTGCAAAGGTCAAGCTGCCCTGATGATAGGCCTGGCGCAGCGCCGTTGAAGGCGCAATGACCTTAAGCCAATCATCCAAGCGTGCATTCAGCTTGCTCACGCCGCGGGGCCACAGCCGATCCACCAACAGGCGCTGACCGTCGCTGGGTGCAGACGGCTCATAAATGCGCTTACGCTGAATCATGCTGACCCTCCTCGCCTAAGCCGCCACCTGCGCCAACACTTCATGGGTCAGGTCGTATAGGTCAATCTGTGAATCCTCGGCCAGCACGTCTAACAGCATGGTGTGCCTAAAATAGGCCACGCTGGCCGTCAAAGGCATGTGCAAAATTTTACTCAAGGCGTTTTGGTACATGTCGATAAACTCATGGTCGCGGTTGCCTCGCTTAAGCTCGGCAAAGGCTTCATAAAACTGGTCCAGCTTATCCGCCAGCTCCAATAGGCGCCCTTCAATACTGGCGTCCTTGCCTTCTTTCATGCGGTGAAAAAACACGGCTTGAAATTCTTCAGGGATTTCATCCACAATGAACTTTTCCATCATTTTTTCTTCGACATGGCTAAGCATTTGCTTGAGCTCAGGCGACGCATGCTTGACCGGGGTTTTGATGTCGCCAATAAACACTTCGGCAAAGTCGTGGTTAATGGTTTTTTCATACACCGCCTTCCAGTCAATGTCGGCGCCGTTCATTTCCTCGAGGGTGCCAAAAAACATGGCGTACTGCGACACTTTCCATGAGTGTGCCGCCACGTTATGCTCTTCAAACTTAAAGCGCCCTGGCGCCCGAATAATGCGTTCTAAGTCATTTAAACTGGTAAAAAAACGGTGAATCCCCATGTTTGTCTCCTAATCATTATTTAAACTTAATCGCCCACCATACAACAGGGCGTGATGACGTTTACAATACCCCAAGTTGATGACAAAAAATAGGCCAAACAGGCTCTGCATCGGTCAACTAGGATGGATCGTGACCCACCTGGCCTTGATTTTTCATGCTGTCATGCCCTAGGCTTCGGTTTACCCACGGCCTCGCCTCATCAGCCCACTGTCTGTAAGACGAGAAGCAAACCATGGTTTGGTGAAGGCCAAATTATTTAAACTCACCACGCTTGCCTTTAGGTGAAGTACCGATTTCCCGCTAAAGCCGCCGAGCTGGGTTCTATCGGGCCGGATGAAGCTAGCAAATCGCTTGTGGCTGTCGACCACGCTTTGATAGGAGACAGAGCACTCTTGCTAGCGCCGGCCCGATAGGTTCCAGGGAGGGCACCCGCTAGGGCGGATTGTCGGGTGGCCTTTTCTTTGCATACTTTCTTTTGGCCACGCAAAAGAAAGTCTGTCGCCCTACAGGGCGAAACCCAACGACTAATCAATAGCGATGTTGCCGAAGCATGAATGATTTTGAAATGCTGATTTTAGTCAGGCATGACTTAAATTTGGGCGTTTTGTTTCGCCCAATGGGCGACGTCATTTCTTTTGCGTGGCCAAAAGAAACGAAGCAAAGAAAAGGCCACCCTGATCCCCGGTCACTGCGTGACTGCCCTCAGCAGAACCTATTGAGCCAGCGCAGGCAAGAGTGCTCGCCCTCCTATCAAAGCGTGGTCGGGCGCCACAAGCTTTTTGCCTGCTTCATCTGGCTCAATAGAACCTACTTCGGCGGCTCTACGGGACGGTACTTCACCTAAAGGAGACGCCGTCAGAGAATCGGCACCAGTGAGAGATGTTTTACAGCACACACAAAACCATCCATTAATGACGCCTAAACACCTTCTTCTAACAAAAGTCGTCGGTGTCGCCGCCGGGAGGCACTATTGCCGAATCATTTGTTCAATGCTATATTTGCGCCCATGTCTGTCGCCAGCGCAACTCATTGGCCTAACGTCAAAATAACAAAGCGCCCACGGACAAAAACAGCCGCTTGGCCCTAAGCCTCATCCATGGCCAGACAACACAAAGGTGACACTCTATGCCCTACGATGAAGACACCATTTATGTGGTTGGCGACGCCAAATCGCCGCAAAACAACCCCATAACCGAAAAATTTAAGGCCTATTTTTTGGCCTTGGTCATTGACCCCAAAACCCACCTGATTGTTGACGTTGAATGTTCGACCACCCTGGCACTGACCAATAAGTTCATTCGGGGCTTTTTTATTGGCCAACACATTCACAACAGCGACATCAGTACCCAAATTACCCAACGCTATTTAGGCGCCTCACAGAAGGCCTTGATTGTGGCATTTAAAGACGCTCAGAAAAAATATGCCCAACATCTTCAACGTGATGCCGAATAGCTGATTAAGCTGCTTTATTTAATCACCTAAATAAAATCCAGCCAATCGCAACGCTTGCTCAACCAGCAGGCGCGCGCTTGGCTGGATTTTTTTTGCCTGCGCACACACAAAACGGCCTCTGGCCACCACAATAATTCAAGGAGAAACTCATGATTGAACAAGGCTTTATCTACCTCAGCGTGTTAATCGCCTGGGCGGCCGCCATGGCGGCTTTTCAGCAATACGCCCATGCCCGCAAGCTACTCACGTTTTTACCGGCGGTGGTGTTGATCTACATCGGCGCCTCGATGATGAATACCTTTGGCGTGTTTGCGCCTTCCGAATCCATCAGCAACACCTACTCTTCGGTACGCAGCGCGCTGTTGCCCGCCATGCTGGCGCTGATGTTGCTTAAGTGTAACCTGCGCGAAATCATTCATCTTGGCCCACGCATGCTGGTGGCCTACGCCTGTGCCGTGTTCAGCATTTTGGTGGGGTTTGTGGTGGTTTATGTCGGCCTCAAACATTTTTACATCGACGGTACCTGGCGCGCATTCGGAGCACTGGCTGGCAGCTGGACCGGTGGCTCGGCCAATATGGTGGCCTTACAAAGCATCCTAGACGTGCCGGAAACCATTTTTGGCTACATTTTAATGATGGACACCATTAACTACGCCGTGTGGGTGATGTTCATGTTCTGGCTGGTGCCGTTTGCTGGCCGTTTCAACAAGTGGACCAAGGCGCCAGAACAGCTGTCGACCGAAGCCATGAACTTAAAAGCCGAAGTCGAAGACGCCCCCATCACCTTCCAAAACATTTTATACTTATTGGGCATTGGCCTCTTGATTTCCGCCGTCTGCACCTGGGCTGGGCAACAGCTACCCAACGTGGGCGACGTGATCAATGGCACCACTTGGACCATCATGTTGGCCTCGGTGATTGGCTTAATTTTGGCCATGACGCCCTTGTCTAAAATGTCGGGTTCAATGGAATTGTCCAACGTGATGTTGTACGTCATCATTGCCCTGATTGCCTCACGCTCAGACTTCAGCAACCTGGCCCAAGCCCCGATTTATTTGGTGTCTGGCTTCCTGATCCTGTTCATTCACCTGATTGTGATGGTGCTATTGGGCAAGCTGTTCCGCTACGACTTATTCACCTTGGGCGTGGCCAGCTTGGCCAATATTGGCGGCATGGCCTCGGCCCCGATGTTGGCCGCCAGCTACCATAAATCGCTCATTCCGATTGGCGTCTTGATGGCGCTGATGGGGTCTTTTGCCGGCACTTACTTTGGCATGCTGGTCGGCAAAATTTTGTCCTTACTTTAATCGAGCCGTATTCGACGACCAGAAAGCACACACATGATCATTACCCAATTACGGGTGGCGCACACGCCGCTCGCGCTGCACACTCCTTTTAAAACCGCGCTGCGTACCGCCCATGAAATTGACAGCATCGACGTCTATCTAGACACCGATGCTGGCCTCATCGGCCGCGGCGCCACCGCACCGACTCTGGTGATTACCGGCGACAGCTTGGAGGGCATCATGGGCGCGCTGCTGGGCCCCATTCAAGCCGCCTTGGTGGGCCAAGACGCACGCCAGCTGAATCGGCTGTTACTGGCCATCCAACGCTCATGCATTGGCAACACCAGCGCCAAAGCCGCCGCCGACATTGCCCTGCATGATTTATTTGCCAAATGGCTAGAGCAGCCTTTGTATGCGGTATTAGGGGGTCACAAAGCGCTCAGCACCAATATGACCATCGGCCTCGACACGCCCGACGTGATGCAAGCCGCGGCGCAAAAAGCCGTGGCCGACGGCTTTGACACCTTAAAGGTTAAGGTCGGCAACGACCCTGCCCTAGACATCGAACGCATGCAAGCCATTGTGGCTGCCGTGCCCGCCAGCACGCGCTTTCGCCTCGATGCCAACCAAGGCTGGACGGCCAAGGACGCGGTCAACGTGATCTGCCAACTAGAAGCCTTACAGCTGAACATCGACTGGGTCGAACAGCCAGTATTGGCACGCGACTTCGCCGGCCTGAAATACGTGACCGATAAGGTAGGCACTAAAATCATGGCCGACGAAAGCGTGTTCTCACCGCAAGATGCGTTTACCTTAATCAGCGATCGCTGCGTTGACTTGCTCAACATCAAGCTGCTGAAATGCGGCGGCATTGGCCCCGCCCAACAAATCGCTGATCTGGCCGCCATTCACCACATGCCATGCATGATTGGCAGCATGATGGAGTCGTCGGTGTCGGTCAGCGCCGCCGCCCACTTTGCCGCCAGCCACCCCAACGTGCTGTACTGTGATTTCGATGCGCCCCTATGGCTACAAGCCGCACCGCAAGGGCTTAGCTACGCAGGCCAACGGGTGACCTTAACTGAACGCCCTGGCCTGGGGCTCAGCGACTAAAGCCGCTGCCGCTTCGTGCCAGCCGTTAGCCCATCAGGGCTAGCGGCTTTTTTATGGCCTTGCAATGGCCCCTTCCCAAAGTTGATTAGGATTGCTATGATGAAATAAAACCCATAATAATGAATCAATATCAGCCTGAGTCCCACTTGTTGTCACAAAGGAGTTACACAAGATGTCGGATTTAAGCCCCCACAGCAGTCAGGGCCATTCCAGTCAAAATAGTCGGTCCCTATTGGTTGCCCAAAGCATCCTGAATGGCTTTAACAAGCACTATTTTTTATTCAGCCAGGCCAACGCCCAGGCCAAAGGCCTGTTCGAGGCCGCGAACTGGCATGGCATTCAAGAATTAGTGGCCAATCGGATTCAAATGTACGACGACCGCGTCAAAGAGGCCGTGACCTTTTTGCGCGAAACCTGTGATGCCGCTCACTTTTCAGATGAGGTATGGCAACAGGCCAAAACGCTGTACATCGCCCTCTTGGTCAACCACAAGCAGCCAGAGCTGGCAGAGACGTTCTTTAATTCAGTCTGCTGCAAGATTTTAGATAGAGAATATTTCAACAATGACTTTATCTTCTTTAAGCCAGCGACCTCTACTGAATACATTGAATCAGACCCGCCCACGTTTAAAAGCTTTTACCCTAATAAAGAAGGCCTACGGGGTTGCCTACAGCACATCATTGGCCACTTTAACTGGCAGCGTCCGTTCGCTCATTTAAGCCATGACCTTTCCTGCGTGCTGCGTGCGGCCAAGGCCTACTTTCAAGATGAATGGCCGCCCAGTGAGCTAAACCTACACCTACAGGTATTACACTCACCGTTTTACCGCAACAAAGGCGCTTATATTTTTGGCCAAATCGTCAACGGCAGCCGTCGCCATCCGTTTGCTTTGGCCATCTTGCACGACGAACAGGGCCAGCTGGTGATCGACACGGCACTGTTCCACCCCGAACAGATTGCGGTGCTGTTCTCGTTTGCGCGCGCTTACTTCTTGGTCGACATGGACGTGCCCTCAGCCTACGTCAACTTCTTACACCGGCTGTTGCCCATGCGCCATCCGCATGAGCTGTACACCATGTTGGGCCTGCAAAAACAGGGCAAGAATATTTTCTATCGCGAATTCATTCAGCACCTGAATCACTCCAACGACCAGTTCACGCTGGCCCCTGGCGTGAAAGGCCTGGTGATGCTGGTGTTCACCTTGCCCACCTTCCCCTACGTATTTAAGCTGATTAAAGACGTTTTTGGGCCCAATAAAGATTTTGGCCGCAAAGAGGTCAAGGAAAAGTACTTACTGGTGAAGCGGCACGACCGCGTGGGCCGCATGGCCGACACTTTAGAATTTTCCAACGTGGCCTTTCCGCTCGA
Organism: Neisseriaceae bacterium; assembly: GCA_017991555.1. Taxonomy (GTDB): domain Bacteria; phylum Pseudomonadota; class Gammaproteobacteria; order Burkholderiales; family Neisseriaceae; genus JAGNPU01. Next base: position 72,346 of record JAGOQM010000004.1, on the reverse strand, counting down.
TCGCTGTGATCCGCTCCTACTGGCCGAGCTACGCGCCCTGGCACCCTCTCAAATTGAAGAGAACGATGGGCTGCTGGTGGTCAAGCACTTATACATTGAGCGCCGCCTCAAGCCGCTCAACCTATACATGCAAAACGCCAGCCAGGCCGACAAAGACAGCGCCGTCATTGAATATGGCAACGCCCTCAAAGAGCTGGCGTCGGCCAATATTTTCCCTGGCGACATGCTGTATAAAAACTTCGGCATGACGCGTTATGGTCGGGTGATTTTCTACGACTATGATGAAATTGAATACATGACCGACTGCCAGTTTAGGGCCATCCCCCCGGCGCCGAACCCTGAATACGAGATGTCCAACGAAATTTGGTATCCGGTGAACCACGGCGATGTTTTTCCAGAAGAGTTTGGTCCCTTCCTCTTAGGCGAGCCCGACGTGCGCCAGGTGTTTTTAAAGCACCATCGCGATCTGCTGACGCCGCAGTTTTGGCAAAGTAAAAAAGATCGAATTTTGGCGGGTTTAATCGAAGATTTTTACCCTTATCCCGAGTCGGGACGCTTTGCACGATTGCCCCCTGCCGAACGTTAATCAATAAAGTATTGACAGTCAGCCCGCCCATATGGCGGGCTCTTTTGTTATTTAATCCCTTATTTTTAAATTTATTTGTAAAAATACAACAGTTTAACCAAAACAACATAGATTCTTTTTGTGACAACGAAAAACAACATGCTGCATTGCAACGTCCTAAGCGCCCAAGCCCTAGGGCCATCAGACTTAGAACCACAAAACTGGCCCATAATGCGCCGAAAAATCTTCTCTTCTCAACACGCATTTCTGTCGAAAAAACCGCAAAGGAACATTTAACAACAAACCCGAAACTCGAAACCGAACTCAGCAGTAAGCAATTGAAAATTAGACCGTTTGTTCTAACACCTTGGCGACAAATCGGGCTGGCTACCCTGCCCGAAACATGGTTAAATTTTCACATCGCCAAGGCCAAGAAGGACGTTCCCCTCAGGGCCGATGACGATCCATTCAGAATCCAAAATCTAAATTAGAACAAAGGAAATCCTAGTATGACTAATCGTGCAGAACGTATCGCAGCAATCGAAAAAGATTGGCAAGAAAACCCTCGCTGGAAAGGCATCAAACGCGGCTACACCGCTGAAGATGTTGAACGCCTAAGAGGCTCTATTAATGTTGAACACAGCCTGTCTCGTAACGGCGCTGAAAAATTATGGCGCTTGGTTCACGACGAGCCATTTATTAACTGTTTGGGCGCCCTAACCGGTGGCCAAGCCATGCAACAGGTTAAAGCCGGCATTAAAGCCATTTACCTATCGGGCTGGCAGGTTGCGGCAGACAACAACTCATACATGTCGATGTTCCCTGATCAATCGTTATACCCAGTTGACTCAGTGCCCGCCGTGGTTGAGCGCATCAACAACACCTTTACCCGTGCCGACGAAATTCAACACGCTCGTGGCGTGGATGCTGGCGACAAAGAGTACGTTGACTACTTCGCCCCCATCGTGGCCGACGCAGAAGCAGGCTTTGGTGGCGTACTGAACTCTTTCGAACTGATGAAAGCCATGATTAAAGCTGGCGCGGCTGGGGTTCACTTTGAAGACCAACTGGCTGCGGTAAAGAAATGTGGCCACATGGGCGGTAAAGTACTGGTGCCGACCCAAGAAGCAGTACAGAAGTTGATTTCTGCGCGCTTGGCCGCCGACGTGATGGGCGTACCTGCCTTGATCTTGGCCCGTACCGACGCCGAAGCGGCAGACTTGCTGACTTCAGACGTTGACCCTAACGATGCGCCATTCTGCACCGGCGAACGGACTGCCGAAGGCTTCTACCGCACTAAAAATGGCCTAGAACAAGCCATTTCTCGCGGCCTAGCCTACGCCCCTTATGCCGATTTGATTTGGTGTGAGACCGGCACCCCTGATTTGGAATTCGCCCGTCAATTTGCGGAAGCGATTCACAAAGAATTCCCAGGTAAATTACTGGCTTACAACTGTTCACCTTCGTTTAACTGGAAGAAAAACTTGGACGATGCCACCATCGCGAAATTCCAACGCGAACTAGGCGCAATGGGCTACAAATACCAGTTCATTACCTTAGCCGGCATTCACAACATGTGGTACAACATGTTCGATTTGGCACAAGACTACGCCGAGCGCGGCATGTCTGCCTATGTTGAGAAAGTTCAAGAGCCTGAATTCGCCGCTCGCGACCGTGGGTACACGTTTGTGTCTCACCAACAAGAGGTTGGCACCGGTTACTTTGACCAAGTAACCACCGTTATTCAAGGTGGTACTTCTAGCGTAACGGCCCTAACCGGCTCTACCGAAGAAGAGCAGTTCCACTAAGTTTTACCTTGTTTCCTGACTCATGCTGATATTTGCCCCAAGTTCTGCTTGGGGCCTTTTTTTACCTAAACGTTGCCAATAGGCACAAAAAAACACGCTTCTGATCGATTCAGAACGCGTGTTTAATAGGCTAAGTGGCGCACCCAACAGGGATCGAACCTGTGGCCTCCAGCTTCGGAAACTGACGCTCTTCCAACTGAGCTATGGGTGCGTAAAACTCACTATGGCGCAAGGTTAGCTTATCTCATGCCACCTTGTAAAGGCACATAAGCCCCAAAAGGGTAAATAAATGCGATAAAATGGAGCAGAACACAACCTTAAGCCAAGCATCATTATGGGCTAATACCCTAATAAAGCACCCATTTTTCTCATTTAATCTGTGTTAACTTGAGGCAGGCCAAAGTTTAAGATTGGAAAGATGGGGCCTTTTAAGTATAATCTTGGCATTCTATTACCCTACGTTTACCCTTTTCAGGCGAGGCAATATATAAAATGAACACCTCTAGAAAACACACTACCGGTTCCGCAGCGACTACTTTAATCGGTGGTATTGTCATTATTCTTGGCTTTTTGTATTTGTTGGTTAGTTTAGCCACTTCTGGTTTTCACAGTGATTTTGATGAAATGACCAAAGAGGCCGTGAGCTCACGCATTAAACCAACGGGCAACATTGTCTTAGGCGATGGCGTTCCTGCAGGTCAACGCAGTGGTGAGTTAGTTTTCAACAAAGTCTGCATCCAGTGTCACGCGGAAGACTCTACCGTGGCCAACTCTCCTAAACTTAACCACCCTGACCAATGGGGTCCACGCATTGCCAAAGGCTACGACACCCTATTAGATCATGCCATTAACGGTTTCATGAATGACACCATGCCTGCCCGTGGCGGTCGCTCAGACCTGACCGATGATGAAGTGGCACGTGCCGTTGCCTACATGGCCAACAGCGCTGGCGCTAACTTCACTGCCCCTGCGATTGTTGAAGAAGGCGAAGAAGGTGCCGAGGGCGAAGAAGCCGCAGCTGAAGGCGAAGCCCCTGCTGCTGAAGAAGCCGCTCCTCAAGAGTAAATCACACTTTTATTAAAAAGCGCGCCCATAGGGCGCGTTTTGTTTGTCTACTGATAGTATAATCAAGCATACCCACCAAGGAGTGCATCATGGCTACGGCAACGCTGTCGGTTTCCGAATACGAATACTATATTGGCCTCATGTCTGGCACCAGCCTAGATGGCGTGGACGCCGTTTTGGTTCGCACCCAGCAGCATCGCTGGTGCGGCGCCATCGCCCACGCCTTCATTCCTTATCCTGCCGCAGTACAAGCCCAAGTGTTGGCCCTACAGCAGGTGGCCGACAACGAGCTGCACCGCAATGCCCTACTGGCGCAAACGCTGAGCCACCTCTACGCTGAGGCGGTGAATACGCTGTTGCGCCAGCACCAAATTAACCGGCAGGCCATTCGCGCCATCGGCTGCCACGGCCAAACCATTCGCCACAACCCAGACCAAGGCTACACCCTCCAAAGCGGCGACTTAGCCCTATTGGCCGAGCTGACCCAAATCGACGTCGTGGGCGACTTTCGCAGCCGTGACCTTGCCGCCGGTGGACAGGGTGCGCCCTTGGTCCCTGCTTTTCACCAGGCCCTGTTTGCCCATCCGCAGCAGCACCGAGCCATTTTAAACATTGGTGGCATTGCCAACATCACCGTTTTGGCACCCCAGCAAGCCGCCTTTGGCTTCGACACGGGCCCCGGCAACATGCTGATGGACGCTTGGGTGCAGCAGCAGTGGCAGCAGCACTACGACGAAGACGGCCGCTTGGCCGCCGCCGGCACCGTTTTGCCGACCCTGTTGACCACACTCCTTACCCACCCTTACTTCGCTCAAACGCCACCCAAGAGCACCGGCCGCGATCTGTTCTCGCTGGGCTGGCTCAGCCCCTATTTAAACGGCACCGAAAAACCACAGGACGTGTTGCGTACCCTACTGGAATACACGGCCCATTCGATCACCGACGCCATTCAGGCGCATGCGCCAGACACCCAAACCCTATTTGTGTGTGGTGGTGGTTTGAATAATGGCTTATTATACAATCGACTAAAAGATTTATTACCACGATTGGTTTTAAGCGACACGGCCGAATTGGATTTACACCCTCAATGGGTAGAGGCCGCCGCCTTTGGCTGGCTAGCGGCGCAGCTCATCCATCGGCAACCCGGCAACCTGCCGGAAGCCACGGGCGCTGCTGGCAAACGTTTGTTAGGGGCACTTTACCCTGCTTAAAGCACTCTTACGACGCATACTGGTTATCAAACCGCACCGACCCAATGACATGAATGACTATGAATTTATTTAAAAAGAAAACCAAACGAAAATCCGTCGTTAAAAATAAGTCTCGCACTCAGGCGCCCCACCTCATCATTCTTATTAATGATGCCCTATGGCTGGTGGCCCTATTAGTGGTGGTGTACCTGGGCCTCAGCTTGGCCAGCTTCACCCCTTTAGACCCCGCTTGGTCACGCAGCGTGCAAGGCACCGAAATGCGCAACCTTGGCGGCGTTTTTGGCGCCTATTTCGCCGACATCATGTACTATCTGGCCGGCATTTCCGCCTGGTGGCTCATCATCGCCGCCATCACCTGGCTGGTTAAATCCTTTCGCCCCTTAGCCAACGAGCAAAAAGAACACCGCTACAACAACGTGATTGGCACCTGCGGCGTCTTGTTGCTGTTTGTGGCCAGCCCCATTTTGGAATACTTGGGCTGGAAAAATCAGTTCGACGGCCTGCCCTTTGGCGCCGGCGGCTTTATGGGCAGTCAACTCGGCGGCCTCTTAAGCACCTACTTGGGCATGACCGGCACCTTTGTGCTCAGCCTGTGCTGCGTCATGATTGGCCTGTCGCTATTGTTACAAGTGTCGTGGCTGGTGCTGATTGAAAAACTGGGCACCCGCCTAGAGTGGCTGTGGCTGAAGCTGATCCAAAAGCCGCACGCCTTCATTCAAGACCTACCCAAAAAACGCATCACCCGCCGCATCGCCAAGGAAGTCACCGTCGGCGGCAACGCCACAGAAACCACCAAGGCGCCGATTCCGGTACAGGTGGCCCCTGCCTTGGATTTAGAACAGCCGTCCTTGTTTGATGAATTTGACGAAGAAGACGCCGCCAATGAGGCCGCCGCCCCGGCAGACGGCAAGCCACGTGCGCCTAAAAAACCGCGCACGGCCAAAAGCACGGCCTTGCCCGGGGTGAACCTGCTGTCGCTCACCGCCCAGCAAAATAAGCCCATAGACCAGCAAACCCTACAGCAAACGGCCGACCTGATCGAACGCAGCCTCAACGAATTTGGTGTGTCGGTACGCGTCATCAGCGCCACATCAGGCCCCGTGATCACCCGCTACGAAATCGAACCGGCGCAAGGGGTTAAAGGCACCCAAATCGTCAACCTCGGCAAAGACCTCGCCCGCGCCCTGGCCTTACAAAGCGTGCGCATTGTCGAAACCATTGCCGGCAAGAGCTCGATGGGCATCGAACTGCCTAATCCAGAACGCTTAAACGTGGGCCTGCGCGATATTTTTGACGCGCCGGTGTTTGCCAACAGCGGTTCTAAGCTGACCCTAGCCATGGGCAAAGACATTTCTGGCCAGCCGGTGGTGGCCGACCTAGCCAAAATGCCACACGTCCTGGTGGCCGGTACCACTGGCTCGGGTAAGTCGGTGGCGATTAACGCCATGATCTTGTCGATGCTGTACAAGGCGTCACCAGAAGAAGTGCGCCTCATCATGGTCGACCCTAAAATGCTGGAACTGTCGATTTATGAGGGCATTCCCCACCTGCTGGCGCCGGTGGTAACCGACATGAAGCACGCCGCCAACGCGCTGAACTGGTGCGTGCAGGAAATGGAAAAACGCTATCGCCTCTTGGCCCACACCGGCGTACGCAACCTAGCCGGGTTTAATGAAAAACTACAGGCCGCTAAAAACAAAGGCGAACCATTAACCAATCCGTTCAGCCTCGACCCAGACAACCCAGAGCCACTGTTGCCGCTACCGCAAATCGTGGTCATCATCGATGAGCTGGCCGACCTGATGATGGTGGAAGGCAAAAAAGTCGAACAGCTGATTGCGCGCCTGGCGCAAAAAGCGCGTGCCGCCGGCATCCATTTGATCTTGGCCACGCAACGGCCTTCGGTGGACGTGATTACCGGCCTGATAAAGGCCAACATTCCCACCCGAATTTCGTTCCAAGTATCCAGCCGCATCGACAGCCGCACCATTTTGGACCAAATGGGCGCCGAGAATCTGTTGGGTAAAGGCGACATGTTATTCTTACCGCCTGGCTCCGGCGACCCCACCCGCATTCACGGGGCTTTTGTCTCCGATGAAGAAGTCCACCAGGTGGTGGATTACTTAAAACGCCAAGGTCCAGTAGACTATGTGGAAGGCCTGCTGACCGGCGAAGCCAGCAACAGCACCGATGGGGCTGCCGACGGCAGTGGCCAAGGCGCAGATGAACTGTTTGACCAAGCGGTAGAGTTTATTTTAAGCAGTCGTAAAACCTCTATATCCTCCCTACAACGCCATTTACGAATTGGCTACAATCGAGCAGCCAATTTAATGGAAGACTTAGAACGCGGTGGCATCGTGTCGGCCCCAGAAGTGGGCGGCAGCCGCCAAATTTTGGCTCGATCTTCAGAAGAATAGACGCACCATGACTTTTTTAGCCGAACCCACGCACAACCACAACCAATACCAGCCCAAAGTCGGCGTATTGTTGATGAACTTAGGCACCCCAGATGCCCCAGAAACCAAGCCGCTACGCCGCTATCTGAACCAGTTTTTGTCCGACCGCCGCGTCGTCGAGCTACCGCGCTGGCTGTGGCAACCGATTTTAAAAGGCATTATTTTAACCTTTCGCCCCAAGCAAAGCGCCCAAAAATACCGCCGCATTTGGTTCGAGGCCGGCTCGCCCTTGGCCTATTACACCCAGCAGCAAGCCGCCTTGCTGGCCGAACGACTTAAGGCCCAAAGCGACCTCATCGTGGTCGACTATGCCATGCGCTACGGCAATCCTTCGGTGCAAAGCGTGTTGCAAAAAATGAAGCAGCAGGGCGTGACGCGCCTGTTTGTGCTGCCGCTGTATCCGCAGTACGCCGGCTCCAGCAGCGCCACCGCCTTAGACGAAGTATTTCGCACCCTGATGCAGCAACGCAACATGATGGACGTACGCACGGTGTCTCGCTTTCATGACCACCCGGCCTACATTCAAAGCCTAGCCAACCACATTCAACGGCATTGGCAACAGCATGGCCGCGGCGACAAGCTGCTGATGAGCTTTCATGGCGTGCCTGAAAAAACCCTACACCAAGGCGACCCCTACTTTTGCGAATGCCACAAAACCGCACGACTGCTGGCACAGGCCTTACAACTTAAGGCCGAAGACTACGTGGTGTGCTTCCAAAGCCGCTTCGGCAAAGCCAAATGGGTGGGCCCTTCGACGCAAGACCTATTTTCCGCCCTTCCCAAAAAACACGGCGTTAAAAACATCGACGTGGTGTGCCCCGGCTTTGTCTCCGACTGCTTGGAAACCTTAGAAGAAATCAACGATGAGGGCCGCGAACTCTTCATCGACGCCGGCGGCAAAGGCTTCCAGTACATTCCCTGCTTGAACACCGAGCCGGAATGGATGGATACCCTCGTCAGCATCGTCGACAGTCAGATTCAGGGTTGGATCCCCGAGCGTGAAAGCGGCGACAGGCAAGACGACCGCCTCATGCGCGTTCAGGCCGTCAAAAAGCAGTTAGGCTAAGAGCCATCTGGGCTGACACAAAAAAGCCCTCAGAGCACGCTCTGAGGGCTTTTTCCATGTTGCTTAAAGGCGCCAATCAATGTCGGGGCCCAAGGGCACAATCCCGGTCGGATTAATGTTCAGATGGCTCTCATAATAATGGTGCTTGATGTGAAAGAAGTTCACGTCTTGCGCAAAGGCCGGCTGCGCATACAGCCTGCGGGTATAGGCCCAGAGCGCAGGATAATCCTGCAGCTGCCGTTGGTTACACTTAAAGTGGCCATGATACACCGCATCAAACCGCACCAAGGTGGTAAACAACCGAATGTCGGCCTCGGTTAAGGTGTCGCCCATTAAATAAGGACCGTCTTTGCTCAGCCGTGCCGCCAGCCAATCCATGGTGGCAAACAGCGCGGTGTACGCTTCATCATAGGCCTGCTGCGACGTCGCAAAGCCGCAGCGATACACGCCGTTGTTTAAGGTTTCATACACCCGCTCGTTGACCGCATCAATGTCGGCACGCAGCGCTTCGGGATAATAATCGCCTGGGGTCGCGCCCAAGTCATCGAAAGCGCTGTTGAGCATGCGAATCAGCTCTGACGACTCATTGTTCACAATGGTTTGGCGCTGCTTATCCCACAATACTGGCACCGTCACCCGGCCCTGATAGCCCGACTCGGCTTTTTGATACACCTCAGATAAGTATTGCGCGTTCATCAGCGGGTCCGCCTCGGCCCCTTTCTCAGCGGCAAAATGCCAGCCCTTAGGCCCAAGGCGCCAATGAACCACCGTCACCGGCAACGCCGTCTCCAGCCCTTTCAAAGCACGCATGATCAACACCCGGTGCGCCCAAGGGCAGGCAAGGCTGACGTATAAATGATACCGATCCAGCGCCGGCGCAAACGGCCCGCCTGGCGTCAAGGCATCACGAAACACACTGGCTGGACGTTCAAAATGACCCTCTTTCGACACGCTTAAGGCAACTTTGCTATTCATAGGGCGGCTCCTTCGGTTAGTCAGCTGATAATATGGCTAATATAACAGATCGTTACCCAATAAAACAGGCAACGCAGCGTGCCATGCATGGCACAAGCCTAATCGATGCCTAGCCAACACCCGCCCCCGTCAGCGTGCCAAAACTCATAAAGACAATGCCCAAGCCTAAGGCCAAAGGCTGTGACAACGGCACTTGCCGAATATAAGGCCGCGCTTGCAAAATGAACAGCTGACCCTCTTGAATGGCCCACTCAATGTCTTGCTCGTCCTCGCCAAACAGCGTTTTAATGGCCACGCTGGCGGCGGCCAATTGCTTAATCGTGGCTTCGTCCAATACCGCCGGTGGGCCAGACAGCGGCACTTCGACCACCCCGCCTTGGTCATCCAACTGTAAGGCCACTTCATCGGCCGACTGCGTCAACACTTGCACACTGCCTGTACGGTGCGTGTACAACACCTGCTCGGCAATGCGCTTGCCTTCCACGACCCTTATGCCAATGCCGCGCTTGGCGGCCAGATACATCACCCCCTTACGCCGTTCATCAAACGGGTCTAAGGTCACCATCACCCCGGACGCATCGGCGTTGATCGCCTGCTGCACCAACACGCTCATCTTGACGCTGTTTTGGGGAAAGCCTGCCACGCGCCTGGCCTCATAGGCCTCAAAGTTGAACACCGAGGCCCAAACGGTTTTTACCGCCTCGGCCAAGTCGGCTTCCGTGGTCACGTTCGGCACCGTCTGATACAGTCCGGCACCACTGAAATTGGGTAAGTCCTCTGAATTCGATGAGCTGCGCACAAACGCCCCTTGGCCCTGTAGCTGCTGTCGCCACTGCGCTGCCCAAGCGCGCACCCATTCAGGGTCTAGCGGCGCCGACATGATTTTCTGCCGCAGAGCGACTAGGCCAGCTTTACGCTTGGCCACGTCGCCGTCAAACTGCGCCTCGAGCTGATTCAAATACGCCGGCGTGATGCCCTGTTGGTCCATGAACTGCTGAAATGGGGCAAACGGAATGCAAAAGCCATCGGGCACGTTCAAGCCTAACCTACCTTGCTTAATCGCCCCCAGGTTGGCGGCCTTGCTGCCACAGTATTGCCCCGCGCCTTTGCCCAGCTGGCCCAATGGCCTCAGCGTGGCGTCGGTGACATTCGGCTGAGGCAGATTGGCCACTGTAGGGGGCTGTGGCCGCTGGGCGTCGGCGTAAGGCACCACGCTGTAATCGTTCGGCCCAACCGTGAGGAGGACGTTTTGATTCAGCATCGCCGCCATAATTTTACTGGCATCTTTCAAATAAATATTGGGCACCCGCCAACCCTTGGTCAACAAATTCACATGCGACAAAATGGTCGAAGGCTGCTCATTAATCACCGCGGCCACCGGCGGCAGGCTCAGAGGCACTTCTTTTAAGATGATGATGTCGTGTTCGCCCACCGTGGCCAAATCGGCTTCGGTCTCAACCAACCTGAGTCGGCCCACGGCCAAGCCTGGATTCAAGGCCATAAAAGGCTGTTCTTTGATTAAGGCTTCTTGAGTCACGTAGTCCAGCCCCACCGCCGCGCCAACCTGCTGGTGCCAAGAAGCATTGGTTTTAAAGCGCACGGGCGCAAAAAATGTGTGTTTGAGCTGCGCCTCGGTAAGGCGCAACAGCTCTGGCGTGAGCCTGTCGCCCTCCCAAAACTCATAGGTAAAGGCCCGAATATTTTGCCGCCAGCTGAGGGTGCCAAACACATAGCGACGATCGGGCGCATAATAATAGCTTTTCAACACCTCTTTGCTCGGCTTTTTGCCCAATAGATGGGTCACAAAACGTTCGTGTAAGGGGTGTTTGGGCGTGTTGACATAGTAGATTTGATCATGCTCATGCCGATCAATCACAAACAGCAGGTGGGGAATTTCAAACGGCGTGCCCTGTTCGTACACCCGTGCCAGCACGTCAAAATCCTGCTGCCGCCGCACCGCCGACAGGCTGTCTTGCGTGGTTTTTTCTGGCGTTTCCAGCGGCATCGCCGGCGGAATCATGTTACTTTGCTGTAACTGACCGTAATAGGAAGGCTTTTGGCCCGTTTGGGCCTGACTGGCGCCGCTGGCCACCGCCATCCCTAACGCCAGCAGCAAACAGGCACTGCGAGACTTTTTCATCATCGTACTCAACCCAAACACATCCTCTAAAAGACAGAAAATAAACCCAGTCGCCGCCAGCGTCAACCGAAACCCAACCCAATGTCAACACGGCTGGCAACTGACCACAAAAAACCGCCTACAAGAGGCGGTGCGTCATCATCTACGGGCTAGGCCCTGGTTTATTTCAAATACGGCATCGGATTCACCGCTTTGCCTTGAATCCGCAGCTCAAAGTGCGACTTCACGCGATTGGTGCCGGTGCTGCCCATGGTGGCAATCTGCTGACCGGCGCTCACACGCTGATTCAGGCTGACGCTGGTGCTGTTATTGTGGGCATAGGCCGTCAGCGTCCGAGCGTCGTGGCGAATCATCACCAGCTTGCCATAGCCACGCACTTCTTCACCCACGTAAATCACCGTGCCCGCCGCCGCCGCTTTAATCGGGGTGCCCACATTGCCGGCGATGTCGATGCCCTTATTGGCCCGCCCATCAAAGCGGCCGATCACTTGGCCCTGTACCGGCCACTGCAGCTTAATGTTGGTTTTTAAGGCCGCCGTATTGTTATTGTTGCCCTTGTTGCCCGAGGCCGGTTTTTTACCCGCATTGGCAGGGGCTTTCGCGTTGCCGCGCACCTTGATGAGCTGGCCCACTTCAATTTTAGAAGGATCAGACAGGCCGTTGAGGCGCTGCAAGGCGGTCACGGTTTGGCCGTGCTTCATGCCGATACGGTACAGGTTATCGCCCGGCTTCACCCGGTAATAGCCCGTGGGCGCAGGGCCCGCACTGTTGCCACGACTGACGGGCGCATTGTTGCTGCCGCAGGCGCCGAGCACGGCGATTAAACTGACCACACCCATCGTGTGCATGAATTTTTTGGGACTCAATGAAAAAATACGCATCCAGCTGCTTTCTCTGTTGGCGTTAAACACGCGCTTCAAGCCCGAGGCTTAAAACATAAAGACATGATGACCGTACGCAAGGCACTGCCACTCACCACAAGATTGTGGTCTATGAAGCATAGACCATCAAACCACAAAATCATTCCCGAAACATTTTTATGGCGACTCATCGCCATCATACTAGAAAAACAGGGGGCCTGTCATAGTGCCCCCTGCGATTCACATCCATCCTGATCCTAGTTTAGGCGCTTCCAGGTTTGCGTACGGCCCAATAGCGACACGCCCACAAAACCACGCAGTTCTAGGGACTGGCCGTTATTGATTAGCTTGGCTTTGGCACTGTAGGTTTTCCCACTTTTCGGATCAAATACTTTACCGCCTTCGTACTGGCCGTCTTTGGTTTCTTTAAGGCCAGAAACCACCGTCATGCCAATGATGGGGCCATCCTTTTGCGCACCGGTACAGCCGGTACACTGATTCAAAGACCCTTCATACAGCTGGGTGACTCGGCCTTGGAATGCCCCACCTGAAGCAACGATTTCAACCACGCCCTTAGGCTTTTTGGTTTCGTCGTCAATGGTCTGCCACTTGCCCACAATTCCTTGAGCAAAACCAACGCTGCTCATGCCTGCTAACAATACCAACCATAATTTATTCATGATCTATCTCCTTATGTCGAATCTGGGCTTAGGTGAAGCCCCTCTTTATTGTCCCGAGCGCTGCACCCGCGCTCACTGCCACAACGTCTTTGGTGCTGAAATCATGGTACACTATTTTTATACTCCTTTCAGAAAAAAGCACATCATGAAACTGGCACAAGTAACTGATCTACAAGAAGTCATGGCAATCTACAACGCTTCGCTACCGTACGACCAATCTGCACCCGACTTCACCACCCTCACTCAGGGCGATCAAACCCTCTGGTTCGACGCCCACAAGCAGGCCCACTACCCCCTTTATGCCTATTATAACGACGAAGGCATCATGGTCGCGTGGGCCTCTTTTAGCGTTGAACACCCTTCCAACATGGATCGAATCAGCGCCGAAATCAGCATTTACCTCGCCCCAGCCGTGCAAAACCAAGGCCTGGGCTCTGAAATTCTGGGGTTTATGCTCAATATGGCCCCCATCCTCGGCATCCATAACGTGCTGGCCATTGTGTACGCCAACAATCAGCCCAGCCTGCGCCTGTTTAAAAAATATGGGTTTGAACAATGGGGTTTTTTGCCCCAGGTCAGCGACTTACACCACGCCAAAACCGACGTCATCATTTTGGGCAAGGCCGTACCCAAGCTCAATCGTCCTTAATGACCGATCAGAAACACAGGGATTTCTTTTAGTTGCGTTAAACCCATGCACGTTCGGTGTAAATATGGGATAATCTTCCTCTTCATGATAACCAGCTTTTGGAGTGCAGGATGGACTTTAACAACGCGCGTTTTAACATGGTGGAACAACAAATCCGCCCATGGGATGTTTTGGACTTTGATTTGCTGGATGTGCTACAAGAAATTCCGCGTGAAATTTTCGTACCTGAAGCACAAAAAGCCATCGCTTACACCGACCAGGTATTGCCCTTACCCAACGGCAGCGAAATGACCGAGCCTAAAATTGTGGCGCGTATGGCACAAGCACTCAAGCTAACCAATACTGAGAACGTCTTAGAAGTGGGCACCGGTTCAGGCTACGGCACCGCCATTTTGTCGGCCATGGCCCACAGCGTGTTGACCGTCGACGTCGATGCGGCGCAGCTAAAATTAGCCGAAGCCGCTTTGCAACAGCTTAACCGTAACAACGTGACCTACAAACAGGCCGATGGCCTTCAAGGCGTTAATGATCAAGCCCCTTACCAAGCCATTTTTGTCGGCGGCTCTTGCCCCGTGGTGCCAGAAACCCTAAAGGCCCAGCTGGCCGACGGTGGTCGCCTGATTGCCATGATTGGCGATGCGGCTGACCCCATTCAACGGGCCACCCTAGTGACCCGTCGCGGCGACAGTTTTGAAGAAAAACGCTTATTCGATGCCTACATCGCCCCCCTGCAGGGCGCTGAGGCCCTCGTTGCTTCTCGTTTCAGCTTCTAAAACAGCCTTCTACAAAAGCCCTTGCTCCGACAAGGGCTTTATTTTTTCATTTTTTCTGAAGAAAAGACCTCATGAGCAACGTATACACCCTGTCGGTTTCAGAACTGGCCCAATGGCAACAAGAAAAAAAACCTTTTGTGCTGCTAGACGTGCGTGAAGACAACGAGGTCGCTCACTGCGCCCTACCTGGCCACGTTCACATTCCCATGAACCTGATCCCCCTACGCCATAACGAGCTGCCAGACGACACCCCCATCGTGGTGTATTGCCATCACGGCATGCGTAGCCTACAGGTGGCCATGTTCTTGAAGCACACTGGCTTTGAGGCCGATGTGTACAACCTCACCGGCGGCATCGACGCTTGGTCGCGCAGCATCGACCCCAGCGTGCCCACGTACTAATGGCTCAAGCCTCCTTAATGCGCGCCTTGCCCCTATGGGCTGGCGCCTTAAGCGAAGTCGACGCCAGCTGGCTGCCCTGCCTGAGCGCCCCCACGGTGCTGGCGGCGCTGCAAGACTGTCATGGCCGCTACGCGGCTGAAATCGCGGCAGGCAAAGTCATTTATCCGCCCGCCACGGATCTGTTTGCCGCCTTGGCCCTACCGGTTTGCGCCGTTCATTGCGTCATTGTGGGACAAGATCCGTATCATGGCCCTAATCAGGCCAACGGCCTGGCCTTTTCGGTGCGCTTAGGCGAACGGGTACCACCATCGCTGCGCAACATGTACAAAGAGCTGGCCCAGTCTACTGACTTTACCCCACCCGCCCACGGCGACCTGAGCGCTTGGGTGGCACAAGGCGTTCTGTTGCTGAACACCGCCTTCACCGTCGAAGCCCATCAGGCTGCCAGCCACAAGGCCTGGCCGTGGGCCGTGGTCAGCGACGCGCTGCTGCGCTTTGTGAATCAGCACCGCCAGCACACCGTGTTTATGCTGTGGGGCAAACACGCCGAAGCAAAGGCCAGCTTGATTGACGACCAGCGGCAGCTCATCCTCTGTTCGGCCCACCCCTCACCGCTGTCGGCCAGCCGCGGCTTTTTGGGCAACCAGCATTTCGTGCGGGCCAATGAATACCTTAGCCAACACCAGCGAACCGCCATTAACTGGCAGTTAGCGCCAGCGCCTACGGCCCAATCCGACCTGTTCGGCTAGGCCTACAAGCGCTGGGTTGCACCCAACCAAAACAGCGAGCCCGAGGGCTCGCTGTGGTTTCATTTACGCCTTAGCGGCTGGGCAAATCGAACGCCGACTCACTCACCACATCGTGCCAGCGCGTGGTCACATTTTTGCTGCGGGTATAGAACCGAATCCCGTCTTGGCCATACACCGCCAGGTCGCCAAACAACGAGTTTTTCCAACCGCCAAAGCTGTGGTAGGCCATCGGCATCGGCACGGGCACGTTCACCCCCACCATGCCCACTTCGACCTGAGCCACAAACGCCCGCGCCACTCGGCCAGACTGGGTGAAGATGCTGCCGCCGTTGGCAAAGGCACACTGATTAATCAGGTCCAGCGCCGCTTCTAAATGCGGCACCCGCACCACGCACAGCACCGGGCCAAACAGCTCCTGCTGATAAATCTTCATGTTCGGGGTCACAAAATCAAACAGGCAGGGCCCCATAAAGTAGCCTTGCTCATGCCCTTCCACCACCACATCACGCCCATCAATCAGCAGCTCGGCCCCTTCGGCCACGCCCACGCTGACGCTATCGCGCAACCGATCCAGATGCACTTGGCTAATCAACGGCCCATAGTGTACCCCCGCCTCATGCTGGGCACCGGTACGCACGCTGGCCACCTTGGCCTTAAGCTTCGCCATCAGCTCTGGCGCCACATCGCCCACCACCACGGCCACTGCGGCCGACATACAGCGCTCACCGGCAGCCCCAAAGGCGGCGCCCACCAACGCATCTACCGCTTCATCCAACGGCGCATCCGGCATCACCACGATGTGGTTTTTAGCGCTGCCCAAGGCCTGCACCCGCTTATGGTGCTGCGCCGCGGCCGCATACACTTTTTCCGCGACGGCGGTAGAGCCAATAAAGCTCACCGCGGCCACATCAGGGTGGGCAATCAGGGCGTCCACGGCCAGCTGATCGCCTTGCAATACGTTAAACACGCCCGCCGGTAGCCCAGCCTGTTGGAACAGGTCGGCCAACAGCAAAGCTGCCGAAGGCGTTTGCTCTGAAGGTTTGAGCACGAAGGTGTTGCCACACACAATGGCCAGCGGCGCCATCCACAAAGGAATCATGGCGGGGAAGTTAAAGGGCGTAATGCCCACCACCACGCCAACAGGACTACGAAAATGATAGCTGTCGACTTCGTGGCTGACCTCATGCGCATAGTCACCGCTCAGCAAATAAGGCGCGCCACAGGCAAAAGCCACCACTTCGATGCCGCGGTCCACCTCACCCAGCGCATCGGACAGCAGTTTACCCTGCTCAGCCGCCACCGCTGCCGCCAGCTCCTGCCGGTTGCCTTCCAGTAGCTCTTTGTATTTGAACAACACTCTGGCGCGGTGCGCCGGCGTGGTTTTGGCCCACGGCCCCAACGCCGACTTGGCGGCCTGTACCGCCAGCTGAACTTCCTCACTGTTGGCCAAGCCAACTTCTTTTTCGGCCACTCCAGTCGCGGGGTTAAACACTTCCGCCACCAGGCCCGAACCAGACGCCAGACGCTGATGGTTAATGTAGTGAGGCACCGATTGAAACACCTCTTGCACCACCACTGCTTCCTGACCTTTTTTATGCTGCCACTGATGCCATAACTTACTTAATAAGCCCATGTGCTTGTCCTCTGCGTCCCTCACTCATGTTTGAGCCTCACGCCTAATCCATCCAGTATACGCATTCAGCCTAACCTGACAACGATTAGGCTCAACGTTTGGGTGCTAAATAGTTGGCCAACAGCGCCGCAAACTGCGGCCCGACTTCTGGGTGTTTCAGCCCGTAAGCCACCGTGGCTTCTAGATAGCCTAGCTTGCTGCCACAGTCGTAGCGAACGCCCTCAAACGCATGCGCTAAGACCGGCTCATAGGCCAGCATCGCCGCAATCGCATCGGTCAGCTGAATTTCGCCACCGGCGCCCTTTGGGGTGTTTTGCAACAGCTCAAAGATGCGCGGCGTCAAAATGTAACGCCCCACCACCGCCAAGTTAGAGGGTGCCACGTCTGGGTGCGGCTTTTCAACAATGCTGCTGATGCGCTGATAGGCGCCTTCTGGCGCCACCTCAACAATGCCGTACGAACCGGTGTCCTCTTTCGCCACGGTTTCGACGCCCAACACGCTGGCGCCACCGCTGGCTTCATGCACTGCGATCATCTGACTCAAAGCCCCCTGCGGTGCATCGATTAAGTCATCGGCCAAAATCACCGCAAACGGCTCATGCCGCACCGCGGGCCGTGCACACAGCACCGCATGACCAAGCCCTAAGGCTTCCGTTTGGCGGGTGTACATACAGCTCACGTTTTTGGGCAATATATCCTGCACGTGGGCCAGCAGCTTGTCTTTATTGCGGTAGGCCAGTTCGGTTTCTAATTCATAAGCTTTGTCAAAATGGTCTTCGATGCTGCGCTTATTGCGCCCGGTCACAAAAACGATTTCGGTACAGCCTGCCGCCACCGCCTCTTCAACCGCATATTGAATTAAAGGCTTGTCGACGATGGGCAACATTTCTTTCGGGCTGGCCTTGGTGGCCGGCAGAAAACGGGTGCCCATCCCTGCCACGGGAAAAACAACTTTTTTAATCATGCTCATTCTGCTGCTTTCTGATTTAAGAGCGCCAACAGCTGGTCCTCATCCAATACGGTGACGCCCAGCGTTTGCGCCTTCACAAGTTTGCTACCGGCCGCTTCGCCAGCAACCACATAATCGGTATTTTTAGACACGCTGCCCGACACCTTACCCCCCGCCGCCTCAACCATGTCTTTGGCTTCATCGCGCTTAAGCGTCGGCAAAGTGCCGGTCAACACCACGGTTTTGCCAGCCAACACCTGCGCCGAAGCGGTCTCTGCGGTGTCAGGCACCGCCGCCAGCGCCTGCCTAAGGTCGGCTTTAAACGCTTCAATCTGCTGCAATAGCTGCGCGTGTGCCGGCACCTGGCGCCAGTTTTGCCACGTATTGGGCAAAGCGTTGTCGGTTTGCAAGGCGCGCCAGCTGCCGGCCAGGGCCAACAGCTCTTTGGCCCGCACCGGCGTCAGCTTAATGCCCGGCAGGCGGCTCAATAAGGCTTCATCGGCCCACAGTGCCTCAATGGCGGGATTAGGCGCTTGCTCAATCGGCGCCACACCCACGGCTAAAAGCTCATCCAACTGTTGTTGATGATGCGCCTGTGCGAAGTAATCCGCAATCGCCTGGGCCACAATCGCACCCACGTCGGGCAAACAGGCCAAGATTGGGGCCGGCGCCTGGCGCACCAGCGCCAGGCTACCCAAATATTGGGCCAGCGTTTTGGCCGTGCTTTCGCCCACGTGGCGAATGCCCAACGCGAACATAAAGCGGGCCAACAGCGGCTGCTTGCTGGCGGCAATGCCTTGCAAGATGTTTTCAGCCCACTGCGTTGGCTCTGAGCGCAGCGGCGCGCTGATGGCCAGCTCAACCGATGCACCGGCCTCTACGGCGTCGGCCATGCGCTTCATTTTTTGCAGCGTGGCCAGGTCTAAGCGGTAAATGTCGGCAAAGGTTTTCACCAAGCCAAACGCCACCAGATTTTCAATGTGCTTTTGGCCTAGGCCATCAATGTCCATCATTCGTCGTGAGGCAAAGTGGATCATGGCCTGAGCCCGCTGGGCCTCGCAGTCTAAGCCACCGCTACAGCGCGCAATCGCCTCGCCCTCTTCGCGCACGATGGCACTGCCACACACGGGGCACTCGGTCGGCATGACAAACGGGGCGTACTTCGGCACTGAAGCACTGTGGATCTCTGGCTCTGAAAATAAATCCAACGGTTGGGTCGGCTCACTCACGGTTTCCATCGGTCGCTTGTCGAGCAGTACCCGCACCACTTCGGGAATCACGTCACCGGCACGGCGAATGTAAACCGTGTCGCCGACGCGCACGTCCTTACGGCGAATTTCGTCTTCATTGTGCAACGTGGCGTTGGTGACGGTCACGCCGCCCACATACACCGGCGCCAGCCGCGCCACCGGGGTGATCGCCCCGGTGCGGCCCACCTGCACGGTGATGTCGTTCACCGTGGTCAAGGCTTCTTCGGCTGGAAACTTATGCGCGATGGCAAAACGGGGGGCGCGCGACACAAAGCCCAGCATCTCTTGTTGAGCGAGGTCGTTCACCTTGTACACCATGCCGTCAATTTCAAACGGCAGCTGGGGTCGCTTCGCGCTCATGCTTTCATAAAAGGCCAATAGGTCGGCCAGCTTGTCGAACACGCCCCAGGTGTCTGGTGGCGGCGTTGGCATGCCAAGGTCGGCCAAATAGGCCAGCTCATCGGCGTGGGTGGCAAGCTTAAGCGCGGTGCCTAGCTGGGCGATGCCGTAGGCAAAAAAGCTCAGTGGCCGCTTAGCGGCAATTTTAGAACTCAGCTGACGCAGGCTGCCCGCGGCGGCATTGCGTGGGTTCACAAAGGTTTTTTCCCCTTTGGCTTCTTGCTGGGCGTTCATTCGCTCAAAATCGGCCTGATACATCAACACTTCACCCCGAACCTCTAACACGTCGGGAATGACCGCCGCTGGGTCGCGCTGGCTCTGCCGCAGGTTGAGCGGGATGTCGCGAATCGTGCGCACGTTGGCGGTGACGTCTTCGCCGGTCACCCCATCGCCCCGGGTCACTGCCTGGGTTAAAATACCGTCACGGTAGGTTAAGCTAATGGCCAAACCATCAAATTTGGGCTCCGCCACGTAGGCGTAGGCGCTGGGCAACAGGCCCTTAATGCGTTCATCAAACGCGATCAGCTCGGCGTGACGCTGCTTGACATCGGTCTCATCCCAGTCTGAAAACGCATTATTCAGCGACAGCATCGGCACAATGTGTTGCACTTGCGCAAAGGCCTTAAGGGTGGCGCCGCCGACCCTCTGGGTGGGCGAGTCTGGCTCGATTAAATCTGGATGGGCCGCCTCGATGGCGGCCAGTTCACGATACAACCGATCGTATTCACTGTCGGGAACGCTGGGGGCGTCAAGGTCGTAGTACTCACGACCATACTGTTGCAACAAAGCCTTAAGCTCAGCGTATTTTTGCGCAACTGCTTGCATGCGGGTCTCTCTTTTTCCAATAAAAAAGGCATCATTTACGCGAAATGATGCCTAGGCTGCTTGCGGTGAGGTTAAGCGAAGAGGCGCTCGGCCAATTCGTCGCCTGGCTCAATCCCGGCGGACACCATGTCCCCTTGTAACTGGGCCACGTGTTGGCGAATTTGCTTGAGCGAACTGGTCGATAACTCTTTTAACTGGTCGTCCACTAAATCTAGGCGTAAGGCGCTGGCCAGCTTCACGGTCAAATCCATGAACTGAGCAAACGATTTTTCGCCAGTAGGCACATGCGTCACATCATACAGCATACTGAAGCCACGGTACGCTTGGTTGTCCAACAACGGGCCGGTGAACGGCGTATTGTCTAGGGTCACTAAGGTAAATAAGTCTTCGGTGGCGCTGCCATGATAGTGGAACGCACCATCGTGTTCTAATTCAAAACCCAGGCGCTCCACTTCCATACGCAGCTCAGTGCCCGACACGCTGCCGCGCGCCAAGAGGTGAATCGCGATGGTTTGGTCCACGCGGGCGCACAGCTCGTCTAGCGGACGGGCCAGCTGCATGAACGCATCCACGTCGGTGAGCAATAGGCCACCATTCATTTCTTCGGCAAAGGCGTTGGCGTTGGCCGCAAACTGATCTAAGTCTTCAATCGAGGCTAGGCCGGCACGGCTAATCGCCTGTAGGCCCAGCACGAAGCCTTGATACTGTACCCCTGGAATCGGCTCGGCACGCTGGTAGCGGCCATCCATGGTGCAACCAATAATGCGAAAACGATGACGGTTGCTCAACCTAGGCGCCACGGTTAGTTCGCGCGGCTCGGCCAAAGACACATAGGCGGTGTAGTCGCAGCGACGGTCAAACCAAGGCAAATCCAGCTTGGCCATGTCTTTTAAGCGCAGTAATAGCTTGCGGTTCACCACTTCTGGCGCGGTTTGCGGCGCTGGGGCCAACTCAACCTCTTCAAAGATCACCTGCTGCATGGGCGTGCTGGCTTCCTGAACCAATAAACCGGCATTGTCTTCCTCTGCCTCATACTCTGTCTCTAGCGTCATCGCTGCCGCAGCCTCATTGGCCGCACGTTCGGCGGGGCTGCTGGCAAAATCATCGTCGGTTTCACGCGCCATATTCTTCGGCTTAGCCGCGTCCACGTCAAACAGCCCCGAGGTGGTCGGAATGGGCGCCGCGTCTGCTGCCGCGGGCTCAACCGTCGCCGTCTGGGGCGATGATGATTGAGGCTGAACCAAACTAGGCGCCAACGTCCCTTCTTGGCCATCTCGCACCTGATTTTTAGGCTTTTGCAGCAACACATCGTCCTGCGAACCGCTAAAGCGTTTACGCATTTGTTCCCGGAACTTACGTTCCTGGTAAATGTTGTAGCCCAAAACGGCAGCCACAATCGCCACACAGATCACCACCAGCGCTAAGGTCAGTTCGTTCATCATTCAATCATCACTTTATATTCAAGTTGTCACATGTTGCCATCATTTTAAACGATTATAGCGATAACTTCGGCATAAGCGTATCTTTATTCACACCTTTTAACCACGCTGCCTGCGTTCGGCTATCCTCTTACGATCGGCAACCCTGCTTGCTGAAGCTTAAACCAATCAAAAAAATGGCCTGGGTCGGTTTTGCGATCCGGCGCAATATCTTCATGCCCGGTGATCGCCTTAATCTCATAATGCTGGCACAGGGCCGTCAAAAGCGGCACCAAGGCCTCATACTGGGCGGCACTAAAAGGCTCGAAATCGCATCCTTCTAATTCTATCCCAATTGAAAAAGCATTGCAGCGGGGGCGCCCTTGAAAAGACGAGACGCCTGCGTGGTAGGCTTGGTCTTGAAACGACACCAGCTGGGTCACCTGTCCACTGCGCTCAATTAATAAATGGCTCGACACCCGCAGCGACTGAATCACCGCATAAAATGGGTGTACGCTAGGGTCAAGGGCGTTTTGAAACAGCTGCTGCGGCCCTTGCTGCTGATACTCAAACGGCGGCAGCGATATATTGTGTAACACCACCAGGTCTACCGCCTCCGTGCGTGCCTCAAAATTAGGCGACGGCAAATGAGTGGCTTGCGGTAACCAACCGCTTGGGTCAATGGCCCAAGCGCTAGAAGAAAGACTGCCCATACGTTCAAAAGGTTCCTAGGTCGACAATACGGTCGCCATGCCAAGACTGGCATGCCACGGTCAATATTAACCTTAACACAAAATACACCAAGTCAATAAAGTGTCAAAGAAAAATACACAAAAAGCTGCCCCATTAAGGGCAGCTTTCACATCATACAGCGGACGGTTATGCCGCCGTTTTAGGCTTTTTCATCAAGCACCACAGGTAGTAAACGTAACCTGACAGGCTATACAGCACGAAGAAGCTAAACAACACCAAGGCCGGCTCCAACACCAACAGCAATAAGATCACAATGGAAATCAACAGGGTGAAAAACGGCATTTTACGGCGCACGTGCAGCTCTTTAAAGCTCCAGAACTTAACCGGCACCACCATCGACAAACCGGCAAAAGCGGTCAGCACCATCGCCACCCAACCCACGT
This sequence comes from Neisseriaceae bacterium, assembly GCA_017991555.1. GTDB lineage: Bacteria > Pseudomonadota > Gammaproteobacteria > Burkholderiales > Neisseriaceae > JAGNPU01. The sequence goes on along the minus strand of JAGOQM010000004.1, from coordinate 49,338 downwards.
ACGGCATGGCTTCATACTCATGGCTAATCCACACTAGGCCACACACTAAAGCGGCCGCCGTAGGGCTGGGGATCCCAATAAACCAACGCTTGTCGGTTTTACCCACCATGGTGTTAAAGAGGGCCAAGCGCATGGCGGCGCAGGCGCAGTAAATAAACGCCACCGCCCAGCCGAAACGGCCAAAAGCCTGGAGCTGCCATTCATAGGCGATCAGTGCCGGCGCCACGCCAAAACTCACCATGTCGGCCAAGCTGTCGAACTCGGCGCCAAAATCACTCTGGCTGTGCGTCATGCGCGCCACGCGGCCGTCCATGCCATCCAAGATCATTGAGAGGAACACCGCAATCGCGGCCAGTTCAAAACGGCCATTCATGGCTTGTACAATGCCATAAAAGCCAGAAAACAATGCGGCTAGGGTAAATGAGTTAGGCAAAAGGTAAATGCCCGATTTAATAAAACTTTTTTGAGACGGCGTCACGTCGTCTTTTTTTGGCTCTGTCATGCTGCCAAATCCCTTTCTTGTTTGATTGGGGTTATGCGTCAAATCAACGCGGTTTAAGCATGAGCAACCTGAACCACAACGGTCAGGCAGCTTAAGATGGGTCGTCACCCTAGAACACATCATCACGCAAAGCCATTTATGGCCTAGGCGCCCATTTAAAGTTTTCAATTATAGCCCGAACCAAACCATTTGCGGCGGTTTTTTCCATATATGGGCCTTGGTCATATTGACAAAGACGCCTCGATAAGGCCTCGGCACAATTATTTTTTGACAAAGCAGGCGGCCGCATCTTTACTTTTTTGGTTGATGAGGTTACAACTAATGATTCATCTTTATTAGTATATGAGCTTTTATTTATTTGGCTTTTATTATTTTTATCATTTGTTGATCTAGAGTTTAGAGGAGTAATACTGTGAAAGTAGGATTTGTCGGTTGGCGTGGCATGGTGGGTTCGGTGTTGATGCAACGCATGCAACAGGAGCTAGATTTTAACCACATTACAGAGCCAGTCTTTTTTACGACCTCTAATGTGGGCGGTCAAGCGCCCAACATCGGTAAAGACGTGCCGCCCTTAAAGGATGCGAACGACATCCAAGCGTTGGCTCAAATGGACATTATTGTGACCTGTCAGGGCGGCGATTACACCAACAGCGTGTTCCAACCGCTGCGCGACAGCGGCTGGCAGGGTTACTGGATTGACGCAGCGTCGAGCCTTCGCATGGAAGACGATGCCCTCATCATTCTAGACCCGGTGAACCGTGACGTGATCGACCAAGGCTTGGCCAAGGGCGTGAAAAACTTCGTCGGCGGCAACTGCACCGTCTCTTTAATGCTGATGGCCCTAGGCGGTTTGTTCCAAAACAACCTGGTTGAATGGGCCAGCTCGATGACCTATCAGGCGGCTTCTGGCGCCGGTGCTAAAAACATGCGTGAGCTGATTCAAGGCATGGGCGCGATTGAAGCCGAAGTGGCCGCCGAATTGGCCGATCCCGCCAGCGCCATTTTAGACATCGACCGCAAAGTGTCTGACTTCATGCGCAGCGACCGCTTCCCCGACGCTAACTTTGGCGCGCCTTTAGCCGGTAGCCTGATCCCTTGGATTGACGCCGACCTCGGCAATGGCCAATCGAAAGAAGAGTGGAAAGGCGACGTCGAAACCAACAAGATTTTGGGCACCGACCGCAAAACCATCATCGATGGCCTGTGCGTGCGCGTAGGCGCCATGCGCTGCCATAGCCAAGCCTTGACCCTGAAGTTGAAAAAAGACCTGCCGGTAGCGGAAATTGAAGCCCTACTTGCCGGCGCCAACGACTGGGTGAAAGTGGTGCCCAACACCAAAGAAGCCTCCATGGCGGAACTGTCGCCTGCGGCCGTGACCGGCACGCTGGCCATCCCCGTTGGCCGCATTCGTAAGCTGGCCATGGGCGGTGAATACATCAGCGCCTTTACCGTCGGCGACCAACTGCTTTGGGGCGCGGCCGAACCGCTACGCCGCATGCTGCGCATCATTCTGGCCAAGTAACACACCCTTTTAGTCGGCCCCAACGCCACCTGCTGCACGCGGTGGCGTTTTTTATGGCCTGCTGCCCGCCATCAATCAAATACAAAAAAACCGCTGCCTCATCAGAAGCAGCGGTTTGGCCATGCTTAATTTAACGGTTGTCCGCATCCTTGGGTCGATCACCCTCGGCTAGCGGTGTTTCCGGCTCGCTCGGAATCTCAACCTCAAACTGATCCACCACGGGCAGAGGCTCGGTGGCCGTCTCCTCTGCCGCGGCCTCGGTCGCCTCGGCGCTGGCTTCGGCGGCGACCGCGCTTGAGTCAGCGGCGTCCGCAGCAGCGGTCACTTCAGCCTCCGCCGCTTCAGCGTCTTTCTGTGCGGCTTCGCGTAAAGCCTCTTCTTCGGCCATCTGATCCTTGGTCACGTTTTGGGTCATCAGCTGATTCGATGGGTCCATCACCAAACTCATGTAGCGCTCATACTGTTTCAGTACGTCGGTAATGATTTCATTCTTGGTCATGTACTGAACGTCATAGCCCAAACGGCCGTCGCCAAAGAACGTCACGGGCTCGTAGCTGTGGCTGTTTTCGACCGTTGGCACCGAATCATCGTCCAATAGGTCTGAATGCACCTCAACCTTTTGAATTTTGATGCCGTAGGTAAAGTTACAGATAGAGTCCACCTTAATCAACAGCTCGGTTTCGTAAGGGGCTTCCTCTTTTTTGGTCACATTAACGTCTAGACCATACTCAGTCAGCTCTTTCGATAAGGCCGTCAAAGCGGGGAAGGCAATGCGGTTAATAAACGTCACCGCTTCTTCTTGCTGGGGCTGGCTTAAAATTTGCTTCAGCTGCTTCTTCCAATGGCGACCGCTCCAAAAGGCGCTGCCATAGTTAAAGTCTTGCCTAAAGTACTGGTTGTCGACCACAAAGCCCTTCCACATCCCGTAACAGAGCACCAGCATGATCCCCATAAACGGCAGCGCGATGATCAGCGTCATGGTCTGCAAGGCCGGCAAGCCCCCTGATCGGAGCAAGGACAAGGACAAGACCACCAACAACACGCCCCAGAACATGCTTTGCCAAGGCGGCGAATCGCCACGACCGCCAGAAGCCAGTGAGTTCATCACATAAATACTGGAGTCGGCCGACGTAATAAAGAACAGCGAAATAATCAACACCGCAATGATGCTCAGCAGGGTCGAAAACGGTAGGTATTCAAAGAAGGCAAACAACAGGCCGTCCGGCGTGTTCACGAGGCTACTCAAAGCGCCGTGGGCCACGTTGATGTCGATCCAAATCGCACTGCTGCCAAACACCGTCATCCACAAGAAGTTAAACATCGACGGAATAAACATCACCCCCAATACAAACTCACGAATGGTACGGCCACGCGAAATGCGCGCAATAAATAAGCCCACAAACGGCGCCCAGGAAACCCACCAGGCCCAGTACAGCACCGTCCAACCCCTAAACCAACCGGCTTTTTCTGGCTCATAAGCAAAGTTGGTAAAGCTCAGGCTAACCAACTTACTAAAGTAGTTGCCGATGTTTTCGGTAAAGCCAGACAGCACGAACAGGGTGGGGCCCGTCACCAACACAAACAGCATCAGCAGGACGGCCACGACCAGGTTAATTTCACTCAGTCGGCGCACGCCATTACCCACCCCAGACATCGCCGACATCACCGCCAACGCAGTCACCACCATAATGATTATGGCATTAGAAGTGAAGTCGTTTTCGCCCACCCAGTTAAGGCTGAACAAACCGGCGTTCATCTGCATGGCGCCGTAGCCTAGGGTGGTACACACACCAAACACGGTAATACACAGCGCCACGGTGTCGATGCCATGGCCAATGGGGCCATTAATGCGGTTTTTTAATAAAGGATAGAAGCCAGAGCGAACGCTCAACGGCAGCTTGTAACGAAAACCAAAATAGGTCAGCGCCAAACCAATGACGGCATAAATGCCCCAGGCATGAATGCCCCAGTGGTAAAACGCATACAGCGACGCTTCTTTAATGGTTTGCGGCTGGTCCATCCCCGAACTCAACGGGTTGGCATAGTGCGACAACGGCTCGGCCACGCCAAAATACATGAGGCCAATCCCCATCCCGGCGGCAAACAGCATGGCCAACCACGAGATGAATGGAAACTCTGGCTGCTCGTCGTCGGCGCCCAAACGGATGTCGCCAATGCGGCTAAAGGCCAAGAACAGTAAGAACACGATAAAAATGGAAGCGGTGAGCACATAAAACCAGCTGAAATAATCAAAAATCAGGTCTTTGGCCTGATTAAGCATGATTTGTGAGCGCTCGGGAAAAACCGAACAAACAATGGTGATCGCCAAGATAAAGGCAATGCTGGGTAGAAAAACATAAGGATTTAGAGTAGATGATTGCTGTAGTTTTTTAATAAAACTCAAAGGGGCCTCACTCTCAATAGTTAATAAAAGGCTTCACCATCAACAACAGGGAACGCACGCCCAAAGACAACAAAAAACACAAACCAAAACGGCGATTTTCATGGCAATTATAAGCGTTATTGTGACGGGCCATGAAGCAAAAAAAAGAAACAATTGTATCAAATTAAACACTTAGCCACAAACACAAGCCTTCAGCGCCCGCCCCGTAAGGGCTGAAGGCTTCTCGCCCTAGTCCTGCTGGACCAAAATTAACGCCATATCCTGATGCCACAAGCCCACGCTCAAGTAAGGCTCGGAGGTCACCGCATAACCCAGGTTTTGATAAAACCCCAAGGCGCTGCTCTGCGCCCCCAACACCAAGCGCGCATAACCCTGAATGCGGGCCCATTCGGCCAGCTGCTGCATCAGCGCCACGCCATGACCTTGGCCTCGATGCGATAACGGCACCGCCACCCGCTGTACTTTTAACTCGGTCGCGCTCAAAGGCAACACCCGACAGCAGGCCACCGCCGCATCAGGCGCGTCCTTAGGCACCAGCAACATGTGCACGCACTCGCCTTCTAGGGCATCCAGCTCTAAATCGGCCGCAATCCCTTGTTCGTCAATGAATACCTCTGTCCGAATGGCGATGGCCTGAGCGTACAGTGGGCTGCTTAAATCCGTGGTGGTCAATAACCGCATGGTGTGGTTCGCTTTCCTAAAGTTTGGTATTTGCCTGCCCCGTGCGATGGCCACGCCATGACGTGGGTCAAGGTTATATTTCGGTCTCAACCGAACAGTAACCTTTGATTTAGGCTATAATCTGGCTTAATTTATAAATAGGGTTTCGTGATGACACAATTAAAAAATGATACTTTCTTGCGAGCATTACTCAAAGAGCCTGTTGAATACACCCCCATTTGGATGATGCGCCAAGCAGGTCGTTATTTACCTGAGTATAAAGCCACTCGTGCCGAAGCGGGTAGCTTCTTAGATTTATGCAAAAACACCGATTTGGCCACCGAAGTGACCATTCAACCGTTAGAACGCTTTCCCCTAGATGCGGCGATTCTGTTTTCTGACATTTTGACCATCCCAGACGCCATGGGCCTAGGCCTATACTTTGCCGAAGGCGAAGGCCCCAAGTTTGAGCGCCCGCTCCAGCATGAAGACGCCATTAACAAATTGGCCGTGCCCCATGTGGAAGACAGTTTAAAATACGTGACCGACGCCGTCAGCAGCATTCGTAAGGCCCTAGATGGCCGCGTGCCCTTGATCGGTTTTTCTGGCAGCCCCTTTACCCTAGCGTGCTACATGGTCGAAGGCAGCAGCAGTAAAGATTACCGCACCATTAAAACCATGATGTATCGCCGCCCAGACCTATTGCACAAAATCTTGGCGGTCAACACTCAAGCCGTCATTGATTACTTGAATGCCCAAATCGAAGCCGGTGCCCAAGCCGTTCAAATTTTTGACTCTTGGGGCGGTGTGTTAAGCGATGCCGCTTACGAAACCTTTAGCCTCAACTACATGCAGCAAATCATTGCGGGCCTAAAACGCGAACACGACGGCCGTAAAGTACCGGTCATTGTGTTTACCAAAGGCGGTGGCCTATGGCTTGAAAAAATGGCCGCCATTGGCGCCGATGCCCTAGGCTTAGACTGGAGTTGCAACATCGGTGAAGCACGCCAACGCGTGGGCGACAAAGTCGCACTACAGGGCAACTTCGACCCCTTCGCCCTATTTGGCACCCCCGAAGCCATCGAAGCCGAAGCCGCGCGCATTTTGGCAGACTACGGCCACGGCTCTGGCCACATCTTTAACCTAGGCCATGGCATCAATCAGTTTACGCCGCCAGAGCATGCCGCCGCACTGGTTGAAGCAGTACACAGACTGTCCAAGCAGTACCATGTTTAAATAGTTTAAACATATAAACAAAAAGGCCATAATCGTGCGTTATGGCCTTTTTTATTCACAATAAAACGCCCCAACATCAGGGACTTAATTTTTTGAATTAAATCAACATTTTTTAAAACCACCCGTAACTTGTTGATGTAACTCAATATTAATGCAAGCATTTTGTATTTATTGAATTTTTTTAGTTGACTTTATGATGACTTTGATTTGATTAACGATTTATCCACAAAGTTATCCACACCCTCAAAAACACTCAGCTAACCCAGCATTGCCCTAAAATAGGATGGGTTTTTGGCTTTTTTTATGGCATGATTTCACCATGACGCCCGTTTACTATCATCAAGTGGCCATTGACGTTCCCCTGTACCGCCTCTTTACCTATCAGTCGGCGACCCTGCTCGCGCCGGGTACGCGCGTGCTGGTTTCGTTTCGGGGTAAAACCGTTTGTGGCCTCGTTTGGGCCCACACCGACACGCTGGACGTGGCCGCCCATAAAATATTGCCCATTCAATCCGTGTTGGCAGACGCCCTTCCCTTGTCCGACGATTGGCGTGCCTTAATGGATTTTTGTGCCCGCTACTATCACCACCCCTTAGGCCAAACCGTGTTTACCGCCCTGCCCAGCGGCCTCAAGCAGCATCAGGCCGCCATTTTACGCCCCTCAGAGCGCTATTTCGCCTTGAGTGCGCCAGGACAGGACGCCACCGCGCCGCCGGCCAGCCATGCCCGCAAACACGCGCTATGGCAGGCCTTAGCAGCCGGGCCAACGCCCCTATCACAGCTAAAAAAACACCACCCACAGGCCCAAAAAAACATAGATGATTGGGCCGAGGCCGGTTGGATCGTCGAGCACGACGGCCCCAGCGGGCGCGTGCTGCCCAGCGACCACGTCCTCAACCCCGAACAGCAGCAGGCGGTTGACCTTGTCAGCGCCCGCTTGGGCACCTTCGCCCCCTACTTGCTGTTTGGGATTACCGGCAGCGGCAAAACCGAAGTGTATTTCCAAGTCATCGCCACCGCCCTGGCGCGTGGCCAGCAGGTGCTGTTTTTACTGCCCGAAATCAACCTCACGCCGCAGCTGTTAACCCGCATTCAAGCCCGCTTTGAGCACGTCGGCTGTGTGGTATTGCACAGCCAAACCGCAGCCAGCGAACGCACCCAAAACTATTTGGCCGCCCAAAGCGGCCGCGCCCAGCTGATCATTGGCACCCGCCTCAGCGTGTTTACGCCGCTGCCCAAGCTGGGCCTCATCGTGGTCGACGAAGAGCATGATGGCTCGTTTAAGCAAGACAACGACCTACGCTATCAGGCCCGCGACCTAGCCGTGTGGCGCGCCAAGCAAAGCGGCTGCCCCATTATTCTGGGCAGCGCCACCCCCAGCCTAGAATCTTGGCAACACGCCAAGGCCGGCCACTATCAGCTTTTGACCCTCAGCCAGCGCGCCCACACCGCGGCCACACTGCCGGAAGTGCTGATTGAAGACGTCGGGCGTCAGTTTCTCGACAATGGTTTCAGCAAAAAAACCCTGGCGGCGCTGAAAAAAAATCATCAAGACGGGGGCTTAAGCCTGGTCTACCTCAATCGCCGCGGCTTTGCGCCCGCGCTGATGTGTACCGACTGCGGCCACAGCTTTGGCTGCCCGATGTGTTCGGCCAAAATGGTGTTTCACCGCTTGGCCCATCACCTGCGCTGCCACCATTGCAACCACGTGGAGCCCGTGCCCACCGCCTGCCCTGAATGCGGCAACCAAGACCTCACCGCCGTGGGCCAGGGCACCCAGCGGGTGGAAGAAACCCTCCAGCAGGCCTTGCCCAAGGCCCGCATCAAGCGGGTTGACCGCGACAGCACCAGCAAAAAAAACGACTGGGATATTCTGTATCAGCAGATTCACAACCAAGAGGTAGATGTGCTGGTCGGCACCCAAATGCTGTCTAAGGGCCACGACTTTGGCCGCTTAAACCTGGTGGTGGTGATGAACGCCGACGGCGGCCTTTACAGCCCCGATTTTCGCGCCAGTGAGCACATGTTTAGCGAGCTGGCTCAGGTGGCGGGCCGCTCGGGCCGGGCCGACAGCAAAGGCCAGGTGCTGATTCAAACGCAGGTGCCCGACCATCCGGTGTTTCAAGCGCTCAAAGCGCATGACTATGTTCGCTTTGCCGACGAAGAGCTGGCCAACCGCAAGCTGTTTGGCTTTAGCCCCTTTCAGCACAGCATTGCGATCAAGGCCGACGCGCCACTCATCCACGAGGCGATTAAATTTCTAACCGAACTCAAAGCCCAGCTGGATGCGCCCGACAGCGTGTTCATCATGGGCCCAGCGCCCGCTTTCATGGTGCGCCTGGCCGGGCGCGAACGTGCCCAGCTGTTTATTGAGGGGCCTAAACGCAGCGCCCTGCATCAGGTCGCGGCGACGGCAGAATCCTTGCTGCCCCTGCTGGCTAAACCCTATAAAGACTTAAGGTGGTCTATCGATGTCGATCCATTGGCTTACTAAGCCCCCTCGCGCCCTCGCGGTGCTGGCAACGCTGTTCAGCGTTGCCCTAAGCCTGCCCGCTCAGGCCATAAACCTAGGCAACATCCCCAGCCAGGAGGTTGGCATTTACGTGCAAGACTTACGCAACAATCAGGTCTTGTATCAGCTCAACGCCCAAAAGCCCTTCAATCCGGCCTCCACCATGAAGCTGGTCACCACCTTTGCCGCCCTAGACAAGCTTGGGCCTGACTATGTGTGGCCGACCTTCTTTCGCAGCAACGCCGCCATTAAAAACGGCGCCCTCCAGGGCGACCTTTACTGGCAAGGCAGCGGTGATTCGGTTTTTGATCAAAAAGACTTACAGGCCATGCAAGCGCAATTGCTAATGCAGGGGATTAACCACATCGACGGGCGCCTCGTGTTTGACCGCAGCATCTGGCAAACCATGGGCAGTGCAGAAGGGTTTTTAGACGACGCTAAAGAAGCCTTCACCACCCCACCCGACCCTCAAATGGTGGGCTACAAAGTGGCGTGGCTGAACATTAAAGCCGATGCCAACGGCCAGCCCAAGGTCGACATGATTCCGGCGCTGCCCGATGTGCGCCTGCGCCTTAACCTCAAGCCCAGCCAGGCCCAAAGCTGCGTCAAACTTAAAAACCACCTGAACGTCGACACCGAAGGCGACAACGTGGTCGTTTTAAGCGGCAGCCTACCGCCCAGCTGCATCGGCAACCAAACCTACGTCAACGTTTTGCCCACGATGGCGTTTGCCCACCAAAGCTTTTTGGCCAACTGGGCCCAGCTCGGCGGCCAAAGCACGCCCAGCTTAATGAACGGCAAAACGCCCCAAAACGCCAGAATTTTAGCCGCCCATGCCTCTCCTCCGTTAAAAAGCGTGATTCAAGACATGAATAAGGCGTCTAATAATGTGATTGCGCGCACCCTGTACCTGACCCTCGGCACCCACGCTCAAGCGCAGGCCGACACCGCCACCGAGGCCGAAAACAAAGTGCGCCAAAGCCTGTCGCAGCACCATGTTCGCGACCGCGACTTTTTGGTGTTGGAAAATGGCTCAGGGCTGTCGCGTAAAGAACGCCTCACCCCTCGCCTGATGGGCGACCTGTTGCAACAAGCCTACAACAGCTCATTTAAGCAGGACTTTATTGACAGCCTGCCCATTGCGGGCAATGACGGCACTTTGAAGACCCGCTTTAAAGATTTAGGCTCGCCACTGCGCTTAAAAACGGGTACCTTGAATAATGTGCGGGCTTTGGCGGGCTTTTGGCTCCCAGAAGACCCCAGCAAAAAGCCGTTAAGCATCACCGTGGTCATTAATAGCCCTAACGCCACCCGTTATCTTGATGACATGGATCAACTGGTTCAGGCATTGATTGTCCAATATGGCTCTTGAAAAATAGACCATGCCCCTCATTTAGCAGTTTACTCAACTGGAGAACCTGATGAACCCTGTAAAAATGTACACCACCCAAGTTTGCCCTTACTGCATGATGGCCAAAAACCTGTTAAAGCAAAAAGGCGTGACTGAGGTTGAAGAAATTCGCGTGGATTTAGACCCTGCCGTACGCGATCAAATGATTGAGCTGACCGGTCGCCGCACGGTGCCACAAATTTTCATCGGGGACACTCATGTGGGTGGGTTTGATGATTTAAGCGCCTTGAATACCCAAGGTAAATTAGACGCTTTATTGGGCAATTAAGCCGCGTCAATTAATGCGTTATTCATAGAAACACAAGACGGCGGGTATGTTACACTGGCCGCCGACTATTTAAATTAAACCCTCTATTAGAAAGTTTAAACATGAGTGAGCAAGACTTAAACACTGAAGCCGCAGCCAGCGCAGACGAACAGCCTTCTTTCAGCATTGACCGCGTGTACACCAAAGACCTGTCTTTGGAAGTGCCACACGCCCCAGAAATTTTCTTGATGCAAGAGCAGCCGAAAATTGACATCCAAGTGGTGACGGCCAGCACCAAGCTGGAAGAAAACTATTACGAAGGTTCACTAAAAGTCACCACCTCTGCGGTGATGGAAGATGGCCGTACCCTATTCCTAGCCGAAGTCACCCAAGCCGGTATTTTCACGGTTAAAAACATTGACGAGCAAGATCTAGCGCCGTTGTTTGGCATCGCTTGCCCGAACATGCTGTTCCCTTACGCCCGTGAAGCCATTTCTAGCCTAGTGGCGCGTTCTGGTTTGCCACCGGTCCTGTTGGCCCCGATTAACTTCGAAGCCATGTACTTGCAACACCTAAACGAATTAGCCGAACAGGAAAGCGAAAGCGCCACCAAGCAATAAGCTCGGTCGCGTCACGCCGCCGCTGGTGCCTGCCTTCAGGCCCAGCGGTTTTTTTGTGCCTACGTAAGCCTAAACTACGGGCACAAAAAAACCGCCTGACGCAGGCGGTGGTGGCTTTGGGGTGATTAGGGGCTTAGCCTTGCAGCCTGACGGCATACACGGCCGCCTGCACTCTGGAGCTTAGCTGTAATTTGCGTAAAATATTTTGCACGTGCACTTTGACCGTGCTTGGGGCCACCGCCAGCGCTTCGGCAATGACCTTATTGCTCGCGCCCTTGGCCAAGTAGGCCAAAATTTCGCGCTCGCGGGCGGTCAAGGTTTGAAACAGCACCGCTTCGGGGTCTGGCACTAGCCCGCGGTATTCGGGCGCCAACACTTTCTGGCCGGCCACCGCCTGCTTCACCGACTGCACCAAATACTGGCCGTCGATCTGCTTGGACAAAACCCCGCTCACGCCGAGGGTCAGCAAGGCATTCAATAGCCCCTGATCCATGTGGGCACTCACCACCAAGACCGGCGTGGGCAACAAGGACGGCCACGCCGCCTGTAAGGCCGCCATGTCTTCAGCGCGAGCCATGCCTAAATCCCACACCAGCAAATCCAGATCGGCACCGGCCTGAGCTAAGTCGGCAACCGCCGTCCAGGCTTGAGCTGGGTGCAGCAAAAACTGAGGCAGACACAGCAAGGCCTTGGCCCCCTGCCAAAACAACGCGTCTTGACCACACCAGCCAATGCGCATCACCGGTGCCACCAGCTGCCCCTCAAGAGGCAATGAAATGGCCACTCTTGCCCCCTTGTTTTTCCAACAGGCGCACGTTCACAATCTGCATGCCTTTATCAATGGCTTTGAGCATGTCGTAAACGGTGAGTAAACCAGTCATCACACCGGTTAGGGCCTCCATCTCCACCCCGGTCTTACCCGTGGTTTTCGCGGTCACGGTGAGGGTCACTGTATGGGTGGCGGCATCGGTTGTAAAATCCACGTCTACATGGGTCAGGCTCAGCGGATGGCACAGCGGAATCAGCGTGCTGGTTTGCTTGGTGCCTTGAATGGCGGCAATGCGGGCAATGCCCAGCACGTCGCCTTTTTTGTTGTTGCCCGCCATCAACGCCGCAAACGTTTCCGGCAGCATCACGATGGCGCCAACGGCCTTGGCCACGCGCACGGTCTCGGTTTTGGCCCCAACGTCAACCATATGGGCTTGGCCTTGGGCATTGAAATGGGTTAATTCAGACATGGGTTAACCATTCACTCACTTGGAAAAAGCAAACCTTACCACCGCCCGTGACTAATCTCAATCCAAGCACGCATTAAACTGGTAAAATAAGCCACATACCCAACCCGTAACAGAAGGAACCATGCGCATGATCCACCTTATTTATTTCGGCGTCCTGAAGCAACAGCTAGGCTTGGCCCAAGAAAGCCTCGACTGGCCCGGCGGCACCCGAGACGAGCTGTTGGCGCTGTTGCGCGGGCGCGGGCACGATTGGGCCGAGGCCTTGGCGCCGGAGCGTATTTTCCGCCTGGTGGTCAACAAACAAATCACCCAGGGCAACGTCAGCATTCCGCACGGCGCTGAAGTCGCCTTGTTGCCGCCGGTCACGGGAGGTTAATCATGGTCATCAGCATCCAAACCGAAGATTTTGACCTCGCCCACGAATACGCCCTGCTGTGCCAGGACACGCCCAACGTCGGCGCGGTGGTCACCTTCACCGGCAAAGTGCGCGGTAAAGACCAGGCCGAGCCGCTCAGCCATCTTTTTTTAGAACACTTTCCCGGCCTCACCGAAAGTGAAATTGGCCGCATTGTCACTCAGGCCGAAGACCGCTGGGCCCTACAAGCCTGCCGCGTCATCCATCGCGTCGGCAACCTCTACGTAGACGAGCAAATCGTGGCGATTTTAGTGGCGGCCACTCACCGTAAAGAAGCCTTTGCGGCGGCAGAATACATCATGGACTACCTCAAAACCGAGGCCCCTTTCTGGAAGCAGGAACACTTTAAAAATGGCGACAGCGCTTGGGTCGCCGCCAAAGCCAGCGATGACGATGCCAAAAACCGCTGGTAGCCCAGTGCGCCTAGGGGCGATCATTCTGGCGGGTGGCCTCGCCACCCGCATGCAAGGCCACGACAAAGGGCTGGTGCCGTTCCAAGGCCAGCCTTTAATCTGCCACTTACTGCCAGTGGTGCGGCCCGCCTGTCAGTGGCTGGGCGTCAGCGCCAACCGCAATCAGGCCGCCTATCAACAGCTGAGCCAGGCCGACGCCGTGTTTGCCGATGCCGACGCTTATGCGGCCCAAGGCCCCTTAGCCGGCCTCGCTTCGGCAGGGCCGCTTCTGCCCGCGCTAGACTGGCTGTTGGTCTTGCCCTGCGACACCCCTAAACTACCGCACACCCTCGTGCCGCGCCTGCTGGCGGCCGCCACCGAGCGACCAGAAGTCCTAGCCTGGTACGCCCAGACCGATGACGGCCCCCAGCCCAGCATCATGCTGCTGCGGCCCCACCTGCTCGCCAGCCTGCCCGACTACTTGGCCCGCGGCGAGCGCACCTTACGCGGCTTTTTACAGCAGCATCAGGCCGCCGCCCTGTATTTTCCCGAAACCGCAGCCTTTGCCAACGGCAACCGCTACCAAGACTTAGACAACATGGCTGATCAGGAGTCATCATGATAGATTTTTACGACGCCCTTACCGAATTACAAAACATTCCCCACACCGCCCCAGCCACCGAAAGCCTGCCCTTGGCACAGGCGGCCAACCGTATTTTGGCCCACGACGTGTGCGCCAAGTTTGCCAGCCCCTTGTTTGACAACAGCGCCATGGATGGCTACGCCATTTGTGCCCCTAACAACGAAGCAGGGCCTTTTGACATCATTGAGCGCATTGCCGCCGGCGACAGCGCCGCACACGTCCGCTTAAATGCGGGCGAAGCGGTGCGTATTTTTACCGGCGCCCCCATCCCCCATGGCACCACCGCCGTTGTGCCCCAAGAAGAAACCGCCGTTGAGGGCCGCACCCTGACCTTAACCGCCAGCGCCCAGCCCAAACAGCACATCCGCTTTGAAGGGGAAGAAACCCTCGTTGGCGACCTATTGGTGCCTGCGGGCACGCCATTAAGCACGGCTAATCTGGGCCTGATCGCCAGCCAAGGCTATCCCGTAATCACCGTATTCAAACCCCTAAAGGTCATGGTCTTTTCCAGCGGCAATGAGGTCATTAACCCAGACCAGCCTTTGGCTGCGGGACAAATCTACGACGCCAACCGCTTTCAGCTCTTGGCCTGGCTCAACGCCCTGGGCACCGAAGTCACCGACGGCGGCATTCTGCCAGACCAACAGCAGGCCACCGAAGCCGCCTTCACTGAGGCCGCTGCCCACTACGACATCATCATCACCAGCGGCGGCGTGTCCGTCGGCGAAGAAGACCACTTAAAAAATGCCATCATGAAGGCAGGCACCCTGATCGAGCACAAGGTCTTAATCAAGCCGGGCAAACCGTTTTCCTGGGGCACCGTCGGCCAAGCCAAAGTCTTTATGCTGCCAGGCAACCCTGTGGCCACCTTCGCGACCTCACAGCTGTTGCTACAGCCTGCACTCAAACGCCTAATGGGCGTTCACTCACGCTTTTGGCAGCTGGCGCAAGTGTACGCCACGGCGGCTTTTGAACGCCCTAAAGCGATTAAACGACGAGAATTTTTACGCGCCGTGCTGGTGAATCAAGACGGCCAAAGCCTCATCACCCTCTTGCCTCATCAAGGCTCGGCCATGCTCAGCGCCTGCACTCAAGCCAACTGCCTGGTCGAAGTGCCGCCCCAAACCGTGGTCAACGCCGGCGACAGTCTGCGCGCCTACTTGCTGTTGGCCTAAGCCGCGCAGGTGCATCATCGGATTCATTAATACAGGGCAAGCCGTTGGGCTTGCCCTTTTATTCGCCTTCTACCCATAATCCGCTCTTCATTGCTAACACGCTTTTACATTTTTTAACCGCAATTAGGTTTTTGATCGGCTATGATTATTACAGACCATTGATAAACCCTTAAAGCGGACATCATGCCCCTACACGATCAGACTTCATTACTGGCATCGCTCGACGAATTACACGATACTTGGCAGACAACCACCCCCACACGGTTTGTCTACCATGCGTATCTGAGTGCCTACGTGCCCAGCTTATGCAGTCCTGAACTGCAATATTATCTGGGTCCTTCGCGCTATAAGGTCTACACTTATTACCTCAAACACCTCAGCCTTAAGCTCAGGGGTAAATGCCTCGACGACATCACCCTCGACCTACCGGCCGACACGGTTCTGTTTTACCGCGAGCGGCGCGAAGGACTGATCATCTGCTCTCGTCATAATCAAAAAATTCTCAAGCTGTTCCCCAAAGAGCAAGGGCGGCCCTACCTCAAAAACCACATCAAAACCCTGTACCATCTCAATCTATTCACCAAGCCACAATCGACGCCCGACCTATTGTCCTTGGGCTCGACCAGCACCGAGTCGATCTATTTGATTACCTCGTTTACCCGCCATGACATTTATGGCAAACGCTTTGTGAATCAGGACAAAGCCGTCTATCAAGACCTATTTAGCCAACTGGCGCCCGCCTTGGCCGACATATACAAAACCACCACCACCGGCCAGCTGTCCCTGTCCGGCTATTTACGTAAGCAACAGCTGTTGGCCACCCAACATCCGTCCCAGATCAAAATCAACGCCTTGATCATGGCCGTCATCAATGACCCTGCTTATGATCCCCACATGCCACTTTTAACCTCGTTCATTCACGGCGACGCCGACAGCCGCAATTTTGCCAAAAGCCAGCACGGCTACGTGATTTTAGACTGGGAGATGCAAACCTATTCGCTGTTGCATTTCGATCTGTTTGACCTCTACACCCGCTACCGCAAACGCAAAGTGTTCTCAGACACCCTCAGGCTGTTTTTTGAACGCTACGCCCAGTGGCAAAACACGTTTTTTCACATTGCCCCGCCCAGCAATGCGGCCTACATTTTTTATCTGGTGTACTTAATTGAACGCATTGCCCTGGCCTACCACCAAGACAACCACGACGTCCTCAACCAATTTTTATCCCTAGAGGCCAAGATTTATCGCCGCCTCAAGCTCAAAGGCCTCATCCACGAAACGCCGGTGGCGCGTTCGGTCAACTACGGTGATTCATCGACCTTAGGCTAAACCACGCCGTCACGACGACTCGGTCGCTTGGCCTTATGTACCTAGCCATTCGCCACAACCCAGCTCCTTGCCCTCAGATAAGCCCCCGCCGCGCTGCGAAACCAGTTAAAATTAACGCCTCCAATCACCTTTGGCTTCGGCCTGACGACTGTTTCTATGCGCTCAACTTTATTCATTGTGTTTTGCCTCACCTTACTCACCGCCTGCGGGGGCGCACCCAGCGAGGGCGCCGACGCTCAGGCAGCGGCCGCTGAAAGCGTCGCGAAGCGCCTCTCCGAAGTCGACATTGCCACCGCTCAGGTCAGCCCCTTGAATGCCGGCCTGGCCTTTACCGGCAACCTGCAGCCCTATGACCAAGCAGTCGTGAACTCAGAAGTCGGCGGCACCCTCCAAGCCGTCACGGTACGTGAAGGAGAATGGGTTAAAAAAGGCCAGCTATTGGCGCAAATTAACAACATTTCGTTAAATCAAATACTACAAGAACAAAAAGCGCAGGTCGCCAACAGCCAAGCCAACCTCAACTTGGCCAAAATCAAGCTGCAACAGCAGCAGGTTCTATTTGAAAAAGGCTTTATTTCGAAGCTGGCCTTAGACGAAGCCAAAAACCAATTTTCGGTGAGCCAAGGCAGCCATCGCGCCCAATTGGCCCAAATGGCCCAGGCCGAAAAATCAGTCCACGATCTGGCCGTTTACGCCCCGATGAGCGGCATTGTGTATGAGCGCGCCAGCAGCGCCGGCGAAGTCATCACCGCCAACAGCAAGCTGTTCGCCATTGCCAACCTAGACACCTTAGAAATCACCGCCACGCTGTCGAACCAGCAAGTCCCCCTCGTGCGCGTAGGCCAAACCGTGTCCTTCCAAGTAGACGGTGATGAGGCGGCCTACTCTGGCGTGATCAAACGCATCAATGCCGTTGCCGACCTCAACACCCGCGACTTCAAGGCCTTTATTGAGGTAAACAACGCCAACGGCGCTTTAAAAGCCGGCCAATTTGCTCAGGGCAGCATCATCACCGAAGGCACGGAAGCGTTCCCACTGGTGCCCAGCAGCGCCCTCCAAACCAATGCCAAAGGCCAAACTTTTGTCTGGGCCGTCATCGACCACCAAGTTCAGGAGCGGCCGGTCACCGTCATGCTGGAAGACCGCTACTCTCGACGCGTGGCCGTCACCGGCATTGAGCCCAACACGGTGGTGTTAAGACAAACCATTCTGGGCCTCAAGGCAGGCGACTCCGTTTCCCTTCCCACCGCCAAACCATAAGAGAGCAACCGCGATATGTGGCTAACCCGCCTTAGCGTCAACAACCCCTACTTTGCCGCCGTTTTGGTGCTGGCCGCCGTGGTCTTGGGCCTATTTTCTCTGAATAAGCTGCCCATCGAGGCTTTCCCCGATGTGCGCTTTCCAGTAGCCGTGATTCAAACCACCTACCAAGGGGCTTCGCCCGAAATGGTGGAAAGCGACGTCTCGAAACCGCTAGAAGAAAACCTCAACACCATTAACGGCATTAAAAAAATTCGCTCTTACTCGTTTGAAGGCGCCTCCACCATCGTGGTGGAATTCGAGCTATCGGTCGACATCAACCTGGCCATTCAAGACGTGCGCGACAAGGTCAGCATGATCTCGGGGGGGTTCCGGCGCGAAATTGACACCCCCATCGTCTCCCAGGTCAACCCTTCGGACGAGCCAATGATGTCGGTCGCGCTGAGCAGCACCGACATGAGCCCACGCGACCTCACCAACTGGGTGGAAAACACCCTCAAGAAACGCTTACAAACCGTCATCGGCGTAGGCGACGTCGAGATTGTCGGCGGCACCAGCCGCGAAATCAACATCGCCCTCAACCCTGACCAGCTTCGCAGCCTCAACCTCAGCGTCACGCAGGTGGCCGACGCCTTAGCCATTGCCAACCAAGACCGGCCCGCCGGCAACGTGCGCAACGATGGGGAAGAGCTGTCGGTCCGACTCTCCGGCAAAATCAAAGACCCACTGGCCTTTGCCGACGTGGTCATCAGCAACCGTGACGGCCATTTGATCCGCGTGCGCGACGTCGCCACCGTCATCGACGGCGAGGCCGAAAAAAACAGCATTGCCCTACTCAACGGCAAGCCTTCACTCAGCCTGGACATCCGCGCCAACCGCGGCGCCAACGTGGTGCAGGTGGCCGATGGCATTAAGCAGGCGCTGGCCCAGATGCAATCCGAAGAAGCCAATCGCTTTAGCATCAGCTACACCTACGACCAGTCGGAAGACATCAAAAACTCGGTCGCCGACGTGCGCGCCACCCTGCTGGAAGGCATCGTCCTCACCGTCTTAATCGTGTACCTCTTTTTAGGCTCTTGGCGCAGCACCGTCATTACCGGCCTCACCTTGCCCATTTCGCTGATTGGCACGCTGTTTGTCATCAGCCTCTTGGGCTTTACCATCAACCTGATGACGCTGATGGCCATGTCGCTGTCCATCGGCCTATTGATTGACGACGCCATTGTGGTGCGGGAAAACATTGTGCGCCACGCCGGCTTTGGCAAAAGCCATTACCAAGCGGCGCTAGAGGGCACCAAAGAAATTGGTCTCGCCGTATTGGCCACCACCCTGTGCATCGTGGCGGTGTTTGTGCCCATCGGCTACATGGACGGCATCATCGGCCAGTTTTTCCATCAGTTCGCTCTCACCGTTGCCATTGCCATCATGATTTCGATGATCGTCAGCCTCACCCTCGACCCCATGCTGTCGAGCATTTGGTACGACCCAGGCCGCAGCGGCAAACGCTCCGTATTTGGCAAACTGTCCGACCGCTTTGACCGCTGGCTCAGCAAACTGGCCGACCGCTACGCCCGCGCTATTCTTTGGACACTGTCGCATTGGTTACTGGTCCTGCTGGCGGCCACCGGCCTCACCATCGGCAGCTTCGCCTTGGTCAGCAGCGGCCAAATCGGGGCCGAATTCATGCCCGATGAAGACCGCGGTGAGTTTTCCATCAGCTTTAAAACCGCTGCGGGCTCTAGCCTCGACTACACGCTGGCCAAAAGCATCGAGGTGGAACAGGCCTTGAGCGCCATTCCCGAAATCGACACCATTTCAGCCAACATTGGCG
Organism: Neisseriaceae bacterium; assembly: GCA_017991555.1. Lineage (GTDB taxonomy): Bacteria > Pseudomonadota > Gammaproteobacteria > Burkholderiales > Neisseriaceae > JAGNPU01. The sequence continues at coordinate 29,941 of JAGOQM010000004.1, read as the reverse complement.
CCGCTGGCTTTGGCAACGGCAAGATCAACGGCAGCCTCAACGTTGACATTGGCAAAAAAGCCCTCCGCGACCGTAGCCTGGATGAAGTGATGGCTGAAAGCCGCCGCCTCATTGAGCCGATCGCGGGCATCGAAATCACCTCTATTTCTGGCGCCTCCACCCACGGCGGGGGCAAGCCCATCAGCATTGGCATTCGCGGCAGCAACCTCCACGAACTAGAAGCCACCGCCACCAGCATCATGGCCGAGCTGGCCCAGATCGATGGCATTGCCGACATTGAGTCCACCTTTACCGATGCCGACCCTTCCTTTGACATCACCATGGACCGCAACGCCGCCGCCAACCTAGGCGTCAGCCTCGAAGACTTAGGCACCATGCTAGAAACCATGTTTTCGGGCAACACCGCCACCCTCTGGGAGGCGGAAGACGGCAACAGCCACGACGTGCGCCTACGCATCCCGCAAGCCGCCCGCACCGAAGACCTATTGCACAGCCTGACCGTGCCCACCACTGGCCAAGATGGCCAAACCCATATGGTGACCCTCAGCAACTTCACCACGGTTGCCGCTGGGCAAACGCCGCGTGAAATTCATCGGGTTGACCTCCAGCGCGAAATCACCCTCACCAGCAACATCCGCGACCGCGACGCTTCGGCCGTGTTTGCCGACGTTGAGGCCTTAAAAAACCGGCTGACCCTGCCGAGCGACGTCCAGTTCATCCAAGAGGGTGAAAACCAAGACATGGTTGAATCTGCCCTGTATGCGCTCCAAGCGCTGGCGCTGGGCGTGATCTTCATCTACATGATTTTGGCGGCACAGTTTCGCAGCTTCACTCTGCCCATTACCATCATGGTGTCGCTGCCCCTCGTCTTCATCGGGGTCTTCGGCGCGCTTTGGCTCACCGGCAACACCCTGAACATGTTCTCCATCATCGGCATTGTCATGCTGATGGGCCTGGCCGCCAAAAACGGGATTTTACTGGTGGACTTCATCAACCATGCGCGCCTCAACGAAGGCCTAAACCGTACCGACGCCATCGTCGAGGCCGGCCGCGTGCGCTTACGGCCGATTCTGATGACCAGCTTGGCCATGATCTTCGGCATGCTGCCGCTGGCCTTAGGCGGCGGTGAGAGCAGCGAAACCCGAGAGCCGATGGCCTGGGCCGTGATTGGTGGCCTCATCACCTCGACCGTGCTCACCCTCTTTGTGGTGCCGGTCATGTACACCCTGCTGGACGGCCTGCGCACGCGCACGCATCGCCTCCTCAAACGCCTCAACCGCACCCCAGACGAACACGCCCCGCATTAACAAGGCCCACAAAAAAACCGCTTGGCCCTCACGGGGACAAGCGGTTGATTCATGCCAACAATGCTTAGGCTTCTTTCAAAGGCACCAAGCGTGGGGCAATCATGTTTTCTGGACGCAAAATGTCGGCCAGCATGGCTTCATCCAATAGCTTCTCTTCGCGCACCAACTCCAACACGCCGCGGCCACTTTCCAAAGCGGTTTTGGCGATGCGGGTGGCGTTCTCGTAGCCAATGTAAGGGTTCAATGCGGTCACCAAACCAATCGAGTTCTCCACCAGTTTCAAGCAATGCTCTGGGTTGGCAGTGATGCCCTCAATGCACAGTTCGCGTAGCATATCCATCGCGCGTTGTAATAGGCGCACTGAATCAAACAGCTTGTAGGCGATCAACGGTTCCATCACGTTCAGCTGTAGCTGACCGGCTTCGGCCGCCATGGTCAACGCCAAATCGTTGCCCATCACTTCAAACGCCACTTGGTTGACGGCTTCTGGAATCACTGGGTTTACCTTGCCGGGCATAATGGAGCTACCAGGCTGACGCGCAGGCAGGTTGATTTCATTGATGCCGGTGCGTGGGCCGCTAGACAACAAGCGTAGGTCATTACAAATTTTAGACAGCTTCATGGCGGTGCGTTTCAACATGCCCGACAGCAAAATAAAGTCGCCCATGTCAGAAGTGGCTTCAATCAAGTCAGGCGCTGGCTTTAAGGCGTGGCCGCTGATTTTGGCCAGGCAATCCACCGCCAATTGTTGATAACGTGAATCGGCATTAATGCCGGTGCCAATGGCGGTACCGCCTAGGTTAATGTCGTATAGCAATTCTGGCACTAGGCTGGTCAAACGGGTTAAGTCTTCGGCAAGGTTGGTCGAAAAGGCCTTGAACTCTTGGCCCAAAGTCATCGGCACGGCATCTTGCAGCTGGGTGCGGCCCATTTTCAACACGCCTTCAAACTCAACGGCTTTGGTTGAAAACGCATCAATCAGGCCTTTTAGGCTGGCCAACAGGCTGTCATGTCCCAACAACAGGCCCAAGCGAATCGCGGTTGGGTAGGCATCGTTGGTAGACTGAGCCATGTTTAAATCGTTATTGGGGTGAACAAACTGATACTCGCCCTTGGCTTTGCCCATTTCTTCAAGCGCCACGTTGGCAATCACCTCGTTGGCATTCATGTTGGTCGACGTACCGGCACCGCCTTGAATCATGTCCACGATGAATTGGTCATGGAACTCACCGTTCACCAAACGCTGACACGCCGCTTCAATGGCGTCATACTTTTCGGTCGGCAAGTGGCCCAATTGGTGGTTGGCATCGGCCGCGGCCTGCTTCACCATGGCCAGCGCCATCACAAACTTAGGGTAATGTGACAAAGTCACCCCTGATAGGTGAAAGTTATTGGCGGCACGTAGGGTTTGAATGCCGTAATACGCGTCTGCGGGCACTTCTAAAGTGCCGAGCAAGTCTTTTTCAAGACGAGTAGATGCTACAGTTGTCATACTTAAAGCTCCGTGAGTGAAACGTTGAATGTTCTGTTCGCACCAAAGCCGACCCTGCTGGCGGGGCCTTAATCTTCACTTCATGATGCGGTAGCCGACACATGAGTGACAGAATGCAATGATGCAGTATTAGGGGGTCATGCAGACAGGCGCTTAACGTCGTCCGTCCAGATGGCTGTGCGTCACAAAAGGCCCCAGCCTAACGGGCACCAACACCATCCTACAAACGTAGAAAAAGCCCAATAATGGGCTTATGTCCACTTCATTCCTTTTTTATGCCATTTTATTATTTTTATAAGTTGTTTTTAGTATAGCGAATTTCACAGCGCTTTTCCATCTAAGTTTATAAACAACCTTATGTTTAATGTTTTAAAAGCTTCTTTTTTATTGTTTATTTTTTACTGGTTTTGAGGCCAGAAAGGCAACACCTTGGCCAAAAATCCGCCATTACTGTTTCCGCTGGCCAATCAGTGACACAAAATGCGGTCTGAACCGGCCGCATTCCCTTCATCGAAGGAGGACAATCGCCCCCATTTTTCGGTACAATAGGGCCATAAAATATTATTAGGTGCCCCCATGCAAGCTTATCTAGACTTAATGAACCACGTGCTGACCACCGGCACCGACAAATCAGACCGCACCGGTACCGGCACCCGCTCGGTGTTTGGCCACCAAATGCGCTTTGACCTGAGCCAAGGCTTTCCTTTAGTCACCACCAAGAAATGCCATCTTCGCTCCATCGTTCATGAACTGCTGTGGTTTTTACAGGGCGACACCAACATCAAATACCTGCAGGACAACGGCGTGCGTATTTGGGATGAGTGGGCTGACGAACACGGCGACTTAGGGCCTGTTTACGGCTACCAGTGGCGCAGTTGGCCCACCCCAGACGGTGGGCACATCGACCAAATCAGCCAGCTGCTTGAGCAAATCAAAAACACGCCCGACTCGCGCCGCCTGTTGGTGTCGGCTTGGAACCCGGCGCTGGTCAACGACATGGCGCTGCCGCCTTGCCACACCATGTTCCAGTTTTACGTGGCCAACAATAAGCTGTCGTGCCAGCTGTATCAGCGCAGCGCCGATATTTTCTTAGGCGTGCCGTTCAACATTGCCAGCTACGCTTTATTGACCATGATGATCGCGCAAGTGTGCAACCTTGAATTAGGGGATTTCGTGCACACCTTTGGCGACGCCCACTTGTACAGCAACCACTTTGAACAAGCCCAGCTACAACTGAGCCGCGAACCGCGCGCCCTGCCAACCATGCGCCTCAATCCCGAGGTAAAAGACCTGTTTGCCTTTAAGTTTGAAGACTTCACCCTAGAAGGCTACGACCCCCACCCCCACATTAAAGCAACGGTGGCCGTATGAGTACGCCCCAACGCATTACCCTAGTGGTGGGGATGGCCAGCAACAACGTGATTGGCGTCAACAACACCTTGCCTTGGCACATCCCAGAAGATTTAAAACACTTTAAAGCGGTCACCCTAGGCAAACCCATCATCATGGGCCGAAAAACGTGGGAATCACTGCCGTTTAAACCCCTACCCGGACGCCGTAACTTAGTCATCAGCCGCCAGGCCGACTACATCGATGCCAGCATGGCCCAAACCGAAAGTCACAACTCGTTAGCAGCAGCCTTAGCCGCCTGCGATGAGGCCGAAGTGTGCGTGATGGGTGGCGCCCAGATTTATGCGCAGGCCATGGCGGTGGCCACCGACCTACAGGTAACCCACATTGATTTAGACATTGAAGGCGACGCCTTCTTTCCCGACATCGACCACGACCTCTGGCGCGTCGCCAGCCTAGAAAAACACGTCACCGATGACGGCATTCGCTATGCTTTTGTTCACTATCAGCGCATGGCTTAATGCTTCATAACCAACCGTTCCCAAAGAACGGTTTTTTTACGGCCATCAAGACGACAAGCTTATGCTCATGCCCGCCGAAGCCCTCGTCCAAACCCAAACACCCACGTAAAAAAAGCCGCTCTCCAAAGAGAGCGGCTTTAGGGTAAGCTAAAATCAAGTCGGCGGGGTTAGGCAGCGGCTTCTAAAAAACCACGCAGCTTTTGCATCGCCTTCACTTCAATTTGACGAATGCGCTCGGCCGATACGCCATATTCCGCGGCCAAATCATGCAAAGTCGGGCCACTGTCGTCTGACAGCCAGCGGCTCGACACAATGTGGCGGCTACGGTCATCTAGCTGAGCCAATGCCTGTTGCAAGCCATCGGTTTGCAAAGTCGCACGGGCGGCCTTTTCGATTTGGCGAGTCGGCTCACTTTCAGAGTCGGCCAGCCAGTCAATCGGGGCATAAGCCTGTTCGTCGTCGTCATTATCCGCCAATAGGGCAATGTCGCGACCGGTCATGCGCTGCTCCATCTCCAACACTTCTTCACGCTTCACGCCCAAATCATCGGCAATCACCTGTGCTTCTTTATCGCTCAGGGCCGACAGGCTTTTACGCATGCTGCGTAGGTTAAAGAACAGCTTGCGCTGTGGCTTAGTCGTGGCCACGCGCACCAAACGCCAGTTACGCAAAATAAACTCGTGAATTTCAGCACGAATCCAGTGCACGGCGAATGAGAATAGGCGCACCCCACGGGTGGGTTCGAAGCGTTTTACCGCTTTCATCAAACCAATATTGCCTTCTTGAATTAAATCGGCCTGATTAAGGCCATACCCATCGTACCCACGAGCGATCGACACAACCACGCGCAAATGCGACAAAATTAACTGTTTTGCAGCTTCCAAGTCGCCTAAATTCTTTTGACGCATAGCCAAGTCGTGCTCTTCTTCAGGCGTCAATAATGGCACGCTGTTCACAGTTTGAATGTACTGTTCTAAGCTGCCATGGCCTGATGGCACGGGTAAAGCAAATGTTTGGCTCATGTTCTTTCCTTTTAGGTTCGTTCTGCTGTTGGCGCGACGGGCCAACAAAAAACAAAAGTTAGTCTAACATTATTTGTTATTTCCGCCAACTCATGTTCGGGCATCGGCAAGCGTCGCGCTAGCACACCAAAGTAAGACCGCAAAACGCACAAAATGTTCCATGGTTTCAGCGACTTTTTAACTTTTCTTCGCCTTTCTACGGCGTCTGGCCTGCCAGCCTAGGCCCGCCAGAACCAGCGTCGACAGCCAAAACCAGGGCCAGCTGCTGCCCAGGCGCATATACGGCGTTTCGCCGCTGCGTCCTTCGATTTCACCTTGCAGGACCGTGCGCGTCACCCGCACCGATTCGCTTTGAATCTCCCCATTCGGTTGAATAATCGCCGTCATGCCCGTGTTGGTACTGCGCACCATGTAACGACCCAGCTCTAAGGCCCGTGCCTGCGACTGCTGCAGGTGTAAGTCCATGGCGTAAGATTCACCATACCAGGCCATATTGCTGGCGTTGGCCAAGAGGCTCGACTGTTTGGCCGAGGCAATCAGCTCGTCCCCAAAACCGTCCTCGTAGCAGATGTTAAACGCCACCCGCTGGTTGTGTAGTTGCAACGGCGCCTGCCCCTTGCCCCCACGGGTGGTGTCGGCCAATGGAATGTCCATGAACTGATAGAGCCAGTTGGTCACGCTCTTTAACGGAATAAACTCACCAAACGGCACCAAATGGTCTTTGGCATAGTAAGGGTCGGCCTTACCCGGCGTGCCGTCGTAATCCGACATATTCACCACCACGTTCAAGTAGTTCTCGCCATCGTCTGCAAACTGGCTCATCCCCATCGCCAACGCGGTGCCGTTGTGACGGGCCGTGTCGGCAAAGTCTTGCAGCCAGTTAACCGGAATGTGCTGCTTCATCAGCGGCAACGCGGTTTCGGGCAAAATCAAAATGTCGGCCTTGGTGTCTGCCACCTGCTGAAAATAGGTTTGAAACGTTGGCATCACCTGATCCTGCTGCCACTTAAGGCTTTGTGGAATATTGCCCTGGCCCAAAGCCACCGTGGCCTTGGTGCCATCCGGCTGGGTAAACGGCACGTCTTTCACGCTGCTGCCAAAGCCCAACACCAGCAAAATACCAATGACGCCACCCGCTTGGGTGCTGGCCTTCGGCGCGCGCAGCGCCAACACCAGCCAGGCGGTAATCAAGGCCACCGCCAGCGTCACCATGTGAATGCCGCCCACGGGCGCAAACCCGGCCAGCGGCGACTGCGCGCCAATTTGGCTGTAGCCCAGAGCACCCCAGCCAAAACCGGTAAACGCCCGTTCTCGCACAAATTCGCCTAAAGCCCAAGCAAAGGGCAGGCCCACGGCCAAGCCCTGAAACGCCGACAGTTTCAGCTGGCGCACCAGCCAAAATGCCAAGGCGGGATACAACGCCAAATAGGCGGGCAGCAGCAGCGTCAGCGGCACCGCCAAGAACTGGGGCAGCCCTGCGGTTTCATTGAGGGCAATGTTGATCCAGTAAAACTGCGCCACATAGGCGCTGATGCCCCAAAGATAAGCCAGGCGCACTGAGTGTTTGTGGCCAAAGGCAAAAAAGAACAGCATCCCCAGCAGCAGCACCATCATGAAGCTTAAGCGATACGGTGCAAACGCCAGCGGCGTCGCCGCGCCCCCTAAAACCATCAGGGCGTACAGTAAATAGGGCCGAGCCCACACGATTTGTAACAAGCGATTTTGTGCGTACACAATCTTCCTTTAATTCATAAAAAACGAGCCGCTGCCTCAATCGCTGGCAACAGCTCGTTGACATTTAAGCTGATCAACAACCGCCTATTGCGGGCCGCCGTAAGGGCTAGGCAAGGTGATCATGATGGAATGCAAACGGCGCGCATCGGCACGCGCAATGGTGCAACGCATGTGGCCCAGCATCACGCTTTCGCCGCGCTCGGGCATGCGCCCTAGCTCTTGCGTCACCAAACCACCCAGGGTATCAACCTCTTCATCGCTGAAATCCGTCTGGAAAAACGCGTTAAAGTCGTCTACTTCCGTCGTGGCTTTAACCAAGAAGCGCACGGGTGATATTTTAATGATGTTGTCAGCCGTGTCGTCTTCATCAAATTCGTCTTCAATGTCGCCAATAATCTGCTCGATCACGTCTTCAATCGTCACCAAGCCCGACACGCCGCCATACTCATCCACCACCAAGGCCATGTGGTTGCGATTACTGCGGAAATCTTTGAGCAAAGTGCTCAAAGATTGGCTTTCGGGCACGAACACGGCTTCACGCAGAATGTCATGCAGCTTAAAGCCTTCTGGATGCGCAAAGTAACGCAACAGGTCTTTGGCGTGCAAAATACCCAAAACGTGGTCTTTGTCTTCACCGATTACGGGAAAGCGCGAGTGTGCGGTTTCGATGGTTAAGGCCACAATGCGCTCGATGGCTTCGTCCTCGCGCACCACGTCCATTTGGCTGCGGCTGAGCATCACGTCACGCACCTCTAAATCGCCAAACGCCAACACGCTCTCGAGCATGCTCAAGGTATCGGCATCCAGCACTTCTTGCGCAAACGCCGCACGTAAGGTGTTCACCACCTCTTCTTGCGTATCGGGACCATCATTGGTCAAACGATTTTTAAGACGTTCAAAAAAACCAGGGTTCTTAGACTGCAGACTTTCGTCCATTTATGATTTATTCCTTTGAATAGGGATTAGCGTATCCTAACTGATGCAAGACCTTTATTTCAAGTGCTTCCATCACTTCTGCTTCATCATCTTGCTCATGATCGTACCCCATTAAGTGCAACACCCCATGAATCACAAGGTGGGCATAATGCGCCGTCAGGCTGATGTTTTGTTCTACTGCTTCTTTGGCCACTACCTCGGTACACAAAACCAAATCACCGCGCAATACCGGCTCAGCGCCCGTATCCAGCATCTCGGCAAAGTCATCGCCCTCATTCAGGGCAAAGCTCAACACGTTGGTGGCGTAGTCTTTACCACGGTAATCACGGTTATACTGCTGGGCTTCGGCCTCATCACAAATCATAATGCCAATTTGGGCCTGGCGATACTCGTTTTTTAACGCCTGCCACACCCATTTAAAAAATTCAGCGTTGTCTGGCGTCTCGGCCGCCGTTTCCCGACTAATGTCCAAGGCCAATCGTTTTTTTTGTTCGGCCAAAAACGGCCGTTTTTTTGCTGCTTTCACGCAATATCCTTCTGTTTCGTTCTATACCCTAATAGGCCTAGCCTAACGCTCGTCGTGCGCCTCATAGGCTTCCACAATTTTTTGCACCAGCGGATGGCGCACCACATCGTCACTCTTAAAGTAGTGAAAATGAAGGCCATCAATGCCCTGTAGCTTTTCCTCAGCATCGCGCAGGCCGCTCTTAATGTGCTTGGGCAAGTCGACTTGGCTAGAATCGCCGGTAATCACCGCCTTGGCGCCAAAGCCAATTCGGGTCAGAAACATTTTCATCTGTTCGGGCGTGGTGTTTTGCGCTTCGTCCAAGATCACATAGGCACCGTTTAAAGTACGACCACGCATATAGGCCAAAGGCGCAATTTCAATCAGGCCCTTTTCCAATAGCCGCATCACTTTATCAAAGCCCATGAGCTCATATAAAGCGTCGTATAAGGGCCGTAAGTAAGGATCTACTTTTTGCGAGAGGTCGCCCGGTAAAAAGCCCAGCTTCTCACCCGCTTCAACCGCAGGACGCACCAACACAATGCGCTCCACCAGCTGTCGCTCCATCGCGTCCACCGCCGCCGCCACCGCAATATAGGTTTTACCGGTACCGGCAGGCCCCACCCCAAACACCACGTCGTGGCTGAGCAAGGCTTTAATGTACAAGTTCTGCCGCGGCGTGCGGCCATTTAAATAGCCTTTTTTGGTTTTTAAATGGTAAACCCCAACCGACTGCTGCTTGGCGTCGGCCTGGGTGTTGCTTTTTGCGTCGATCACCGCCATCTGGATGTCTGCCAATGTCAACTCCCTATTCTGTGCAATTTCAACCAGTTCATTCAACGCAGCCACGCCAGACTCTGCCCGTTCACCTGAAAAAGTGAACGCAGTAAAGCGACGGCTGATGCTAATTTGCAAAGCATGTGCTAAGGTCTTGATATGCTCATCCAGCGTGCCGCATAATCGTTGTAAAGACTGATTATCTAACTCTGTTAATTGATGATGTAAAGTAAGGCTCATAGTTTCGCACCGTGATTAAGGCCTTCAGTTTAACACTATTTGCCGCAGGATATTTCATGCGATGACGCATTCAATCTCCTGCACGCTTCGATGGCGTTTTGGTCAATCGCTCATCGAACTCGGTTTTGCCCTAACGCACCGCCCTATTCAGCCATTGGCGCATACTGCACCCTTCAGCCACGGCCATCAAGGGGCTTTTTTTTGCGTGCCCTAATCACAACAATAGGCACCATCTAGGGTCAATACCAACCCATTGTGACCCAATATTTGAGGAACCCAGCATGTTGCAAACCCAGATCACCAACCCCAAGGACGCCGCCCTCAAGGTAGACGTCGCCTTTTTATCCGATGCCCTCCTAGCCGTACTCAACGCTGAGTTACCGCAAGATGTTTTGCAGGCTTTTTCTGTCTTCATTACCACGACACAGCCAGAAAAAGACGTGCAAACCTTTTTGCCCAAGCTGAATGAAGCCCAAACCGAACAGCTGATCCGCGCCTGTGGCCTATTTGCCCAAGTGCTGAACATTGCCGAAGACGCCCACCACGAGCGCCGCCGCTTGGCCCATGAGGCCAACCAGTCTGGCGCAGCCAAAGGCAGTCTGGAAGAAGTGTTGCAACAGCTGCAAGACGCCAACATTGCCAGCAATGTATTGCAAAGCCAGCTGAACCACACTCAGGTCGCCGCGGTGTTAACGGCGCACCCCACTGAAGTTCAGCGCCAAACGGTGCTGACCCTAAACCGTAAAATTCGCAGCCTGCTGGACAAGCGCAATCAACCTTACGTCAGCAAAGAACAACAGCAAAACATTCAGGACGCGTTAGAAAACGTGTTGTTGACCCTATGGCAAAGCAACGAAACCCGTCACTTCAAAATGACGGTGGCGGATGAAATCACCAACAGCGTGGCCTATTTTCCCCTGAGCTTTTTTAAATCGGTGCCGCGCTTATACCGCAAGCTGGAGCAGGGCTTAAAACAGCTGTCACCCGATTTAAACACCCCCAACCTATTGCACATTGGTGGCTGGGTGGGCGGTGACCGCGATGGCAACCCCTTTGTCGACGCCGACACCCTAAGCTACGCCTTTACCCAGCACGCCAAAACCTTATTCCAATTTTACCGTTCGGAACTGAGCGAGCTGTACGAAGAGCTGTCGCTGTCTTTGCGCCGCGTCGGCGTCAGCGAAGCGGTCTTGCAGCTGGCGAAACACTCGCCCGACCGTGCCCGTGCCCGTGAAGAAGAACCTTATCGCCAAGTCATGGCCTACCTCAGCGCCCGCGTGTTGGCCACCGCCAACAAGCTGGGGGCGCCTTTAGGGTCACACTTTGGCCTGCTGGCACCGTATGAGCGCGCCGAAGACTTCTTGGCCGACCTGAACCTCATTCGCGACTCGTTGATTGCCAACGGCTCAGAACGCTTGGCCAATGGCCGTCTGGCGTCATTCATTCGCGCCGTGTCGGTGTTTGGCTTCTACTTGATGCCGCTAGACCTGCGACAGCATGGCGCCTTTCACGCCGATGTCGTGGCCGACCTGTTTAAACACGCCGGCCTAGAAGACTATCTGGCATTAGACGAAACCGCCCGTCAACGCGTGCTGCTGCGCGAACTGGCCACCCCCAGACCGCTGTACTCGCCCTACATTGACTACAACGACGTCACCAAAAAAGAACTGGCGATTTTCCAAGCCGCGCGCCACATTAAAGAAACCTATGGCGAAACCGCCATCAACCAAAGCATCATTTCCAACGCCGAATCGGTCAGCGACCTGTTGGCACTGGCCTTGCTGTTGCAAGAAACCGGCCTACTGACCTTAGATAAAAATGGCCAGCCCCGCAGCCGCTTAAACCTAGTGCCGCTGTTTGAAACCATCGAAGCGCTGGAACAGTGCATCGACGTCATGGACACCCTATTTGCCCTACCGTGGTACAAAGCCTTGGTGCAAAGCCGAGACGGCGTACAGGAAATCATGCTGGGCTATTCTGACAGCAACAAGGATGGCGGCTACGTAACCAGCCAATGGGTGCTGTACCAGGCCGAAGCCAAGCTGGTTGAACTGAGCAAAAAACACGCCGTGCGCCTACGCCTCTTCCACGGCCGTGGGGGCAGCGTTGGCCGTGGTGGTGGCCCGTCTTATGAAGCCATCTTGGCGCAGCCAGCCGGCAGCGTAAATGGCCAAATTCGCATCACCGAACAGGGTGAAGTGATCACCTTTAAGTACGCCGACCCCAGCAACTCTCAGCGCAACTTAGAAACCCTATTGGCGGCCACCTTGGCTTCCAGCGTGTTGCCCTACCAGGGTGAAGAGCCAGACCACGGCATCATGCAGGCTTTATCGAATGAAGCCTTTACCTGCTATCGCAGCCTGATTACCCACCCAGACTTCATCGACTTTTTCTTGCAAACCAGCCCGATTCAAGAAATTGCCTCATTGAACATTGGCTCACGCCCAGCCAGCCGTAAGAGCTTGGCTAAAATCCAAGACCTGCGCGCCATTCCATGGGTGTTCTCCTGGACCCAAACCCGCCTCATGCTGCCCGCATGGTATGGCTTTGGCACCGCCGTGAGCAAGCTCATGGCCACCCATCCAGATGCGCTGGCGCAGCTACAGGCTCAGGCCAAGAACAGCCCCTTCTTCCACGCCATGCTGTCGAACATGGAGCAGGTGATGGCCAAGGCCGACTTAACCATTGCCAAAGCCTACATTGGCCTCAGCGAGCACCCAGAAGCCGCAGCGAGTATTTTTGCCCTCATCGAAGCCGAGTTTAACCTCAGTAAAACCCAGCTGTTGGCCATTTTAGACACGCCTAAGCTACTGGCCGACAACCGTTCTTTAGAGCGCTCCTTGGCCATTCGCATGCCCTACTTAAATGCGCTAAACTGGCTTCAAGTCGAGCTATTGAATCGCCTACGCAAAGACCCGCACAACGAGGCCACCTTGGCTCAGGTTCACCTCACCATTAACGGTGTGGCCCAAGGCTTACGCAATACGGGCTGATGACCCAACGTTGGCATGAACAAGCAGCCCACGAGGTTTTGGGCTGCTTTCACGTTGAACCATCCATTGCGACAACCAACAACAAAAGGACAATCCTGTGGCTGTAAACCTAACCGAACCCTTAACCGAAAACATCCTCCCCGTTGCCGGCGTCAATCTGTTTGTGGCCCAAGCCGGAATTAAACAGGCGCACCACGATGATGTGACCCTGATGGTGCTGGAAAAAGGCAACACCATGGCCGGCGTCTTTACCCAAAACCGCTTTTGTGCGGCACCGGTCATCATTAGCCAAAAACACCTGAACGAAAGCAATCAAAAACGCGCCCTCATCATCAATACTGGCAACGCCAATGCGGGTACCGGCCAACAGGGCCGCGATGCCGCCTTAGCCGTCTGCCAGGCCGTGGCAGAGCATTTAGAGTGCGAACTAAACCAGGTGTTGCCGTTTTCCACCGGCGTCATTTTAGAACCGCTGCCCAGCGACAAGATCATTCAATCCCTAGGCCAGTTGCGCCCCGCCAGCTGGACCGAGGCCGCGCGCGCCATCATGACCACCGACACCGTGCCCAAGGCGGCCAGCCGCCAAATCGAAGTGGATGGCCACACCATCACCCTTACCGGCATCTCGAAGGGCTCCGGCATGATTTGCCCCAACATGGCCACCATGCTCGGCTTTATTGCCACCGACGCCGCCCTCACCAAGCCGGTATTGAAACAGCTGATTAAAGAAGTGGCCGATGAATCCTTTAACGCCATCACCGTTGACGGCGACACCAGTACCAACGACAGCTTCATCATCGTGTCGACCGGCAAAAGTGAGCTGACCCTCATTGACCAAGCCTCCGGCGCCGCCTATCAAGCCATCAAAACGGCGCTGCTAGACTTGGCCTTAGAGCTGGCCCAGGCCATTATTCGCGACGGTGAAGGCGCCACTAAGTTCATCACCATTAAGGTTAACGGCGCCCGCAACACCGAAGAAGCCAAACAGGTGGGCTACGCCATCGCCCACTCACCGCTGATTAAAACCGCTTTTTTTGCCAGCGACCCCAACCTCGGTCGCCTCCTGTGCGCTATTGGCTACGCGGGGATCATGGATTTAGACGTCAATAAGGTCGCGCTGTACCTAGGCGACGTGCTCGTGGCCCACGATGGTGGCCGCGCGCCCGCTTACGAAGAAGCCCAAGGCGCGGCCGTGATGGCCGAACCAGAAATCACCGTCACGGTTGAACTCAATCGCGGCAGCACCAGCACCACCGTTTACACCTGTGATTTTTCTTACGATTACGTCAAAATCAACGCAGAATATCGTTCTTAACGGCCAACGTGCCCCTCAACACCCTGCCCGACCCAACAGCAAAATGCCAAATGGGTCGGGTTTTTTGTGTAAATCCCACACCTGTTACAATTAAATAGCCTTAAAAATCAACCGCCTTTATTTTATTTGTATCAAAGCGCCCAAAATCGTTGCAAACAAGAATAATTATCATTAAAATTCAAGGTTATGAAAAATGACCGCAACCGCTTTTATTTAACCCTGTCCGGCGTGACCCTCGCGCACGTACTGCTGTTTTGGGCTGTTCACAACATGACCAACCAGCCCATCACCGTGCCGCCCAGCCTCGACAGCTTGAACTTTGTCCTGATGTCTTCGAACAGCATTGACGCCGAGCGCGCAGAAGCTTCTTCGACGCCGCAAGAAGCCGCGCCCAAGCCCAGACCTCAGGTCACAGAGCCAGAGAAGAAAATTGAGCCAAAAATCAAACCAGTGGTTAAAAATGACGCCAAGCCTGATTTAAAACCTGTCGAAAAAACACCAGAGCCTAAGCCTAAAGATCCGGTGCCACAGGAACAGCCAACGGCTCAGCCAGCCAATACCCAAACCGCCAGCAATAGCAGCAGCAACAGTCAATCGACTAATGCCAATGCCTCTGGCAGCAGCAGCGGTTCGTCCAACAGCAGCAGCAACCAAGGCTCGGTGACTCAGCCGACCCACATTGGTGGCCACTTGAACAACCCGCAGCCACCCTACCCGCCTCAGTCTGAAGAAGCGGAAGAAGAAGGCTCGGTGGGCTTACGCGTACGCGTTGAGGCCAACGGCCGTGCTTCTGACGTACAGCTGGCAAAAAGCAGTGGCTACCCCCGCTTGGACCGCTCTGCGCTCAGAACCGTGAGAGGCTGGCGCTTCACCCCCGCAACCCGCGGCGGCGAACCCATCCCCTACAACTATACCTTCTCGGTGCAGTTTAAATTGCCCCGACGCTAACCGATTTAGCTTAACCCAGAAAGAAGACTAACCATGGATTTATTAACAGTATTTAAACAAGGCGACGGCGTCTTAATCGCAACCTTCTTGGTTTTGGTGATCATGAGCATTGTGACCTGGACCCTAATCGCCACGCGCACCAGCAAGTTGTTAAAAGCCAAAAAAGCCAACAAGGCGTCTGCCATTGCGCTTTGGCATGCGGCCAACTGGGATGAAGCCACCCAGAAGCTGTCTGATCATCAATCGCCCATCGCCCGCATCGCACTGAACACCATGAAAACCAAAGCTCGCTATACCAGCGGTGGTGCCACGGTATTAGGCGCACAGGTGCCCATGAGCGACCTACTCACCCGCGCCATTCGCAACGGCTTGAATAAAGAAATGAGCCAGTTTGACCACGGCCTTACCGCCTTGGCCTCTATTGGCGCCACCGCCCCCTTCATTGGCCTGTTTGGCACCGTATGGGGCATTTACCACGCTCTGATTAACATCAGCACCACTGGCCAAATGAGCATTGCTGCCGTCGCTGGCCCCATTGGTGAAGCCCTAGTGGCCACGGCTGCTGGTCTGTTTGTCGCGATTCCTGCGGTACTGGCTTACAACGCCCTAACCCGCGGTAAAAAAACCATGTCACAAGACTTGGATTCTTTTGCCTACGACCTACACGCCCAGCTTTTGAACAATGAGAAAGTTAAGGAAGATTAATCATGGCTTTCGGAGAATTTGACCGCCACGACTCAGAAACCATGGCCGAAATCAACATCACCCCTCTTGTAGACGTGATGTTGGTATTGCTCATCGTGTTTATGGTCACCATGCCGGTATTGACCCACTCTATCCCTTTAAATCTGCCCACGGCCAGCGAAGAGCAGCCGATCGCAGAAACCAAAGAACCCATTCGCATCTCGGTTGATAAGTCTGGCGCCTACTTTTTGAAAGAGGCAGAAACCAGCCAAGATGAATTAAGGGTCTTTCTGGCCGAAGCCGCTAAAGACAACGATGACGCCATTTTGGCCATCTCTGCCGACAAAGAAGTCCCTTATGAATACGTGGCCGACCTCTTAGGCATGGCCCAAGAGTCTGGCCTCAGCAAAATTGGTTTTGTGACCGAGGCCGAGGCCACACCACAATAATCTTTTAACCCCCACCCAAAAAGTGACTAAATGCTCAACACGAAGCATCAGTCACTTTTTGTTTACCTAACCACCGTAAGGACGTTGTAATGTCAAACCGCAAACTACCAAATGCTGCGATCCGTACCCCGCTTAAGCCGTCTTTAGTCGCCTTAAGCCTTTTGGCCGCCAGCTTTAGCGCTCAGGCCGCCAACCAAGATTCAGCCCAAATCGACGACGTAGTCGTGACCGCCTCAGGCTTCCAACAAAAAGCCAACACCGCCGCGGCCTCTATTTCCGTGATTACCCAAAAGCAACTTGAAAACAAAGCCTATAAAGACGTGACCGATGCACTTAAAGACGCACCAGGCGTGGTGGTGACCGGTGGCGGCAGCAAAGCCGACATCAGCATCCGCGGTATGGCTTCTGGTTACACTCTGATCATGATTGATGGCAAGCGCGTCGATTCGCGCGGCACCCGCCCCAACAGCGACGGTTCGGGCATTGAGCAAGGCTGGCTGCCACCGATTGAAGCGATTCAACGCATCGAAGTCATCCGCGGCCCCATGTCGGCCCTATACGGCTCTGACGCCATGGGCGGCGTGATCAACATCATCACCAAAAAAACCACCCAAGGCCAATGGCGCTCGTCTATCCGTACCGAGATGACCATCCAAGAAGACGGCGACTCTGGCGACCAGTTCCAAACCAACGTGTTCACCACCGGCCCCATCATTGACGGCGTATTGGGCATGCGTGCCAACGCTCAATTCTCTAAGCGCAACGAAGACAAGTTTGCTTACGGCTTTAACGAACAAAAAAACAGCAGCGGCGAGGTGACCTTTACCCTAACGCCTGATGAGTTCAACACCATCGACCTAGACTTCTCGCGTTCGATGCAAACCCGTAACCGTACTTTAGGTAAATCGGCCATCGAATCCGATGTCATTGACAACCTGGATCGCTACGACCGTACCCAATACGCCTTGACGCATAGCGGCGATTACGAAGACATCAAAACCACCAGCTACATTCAGCGTGAAGAAACCGAAAACAAAACGCGTAGCATGGAAAACAACAACACCATTTTTAATACCCAAACTCAATTCCTACTGGGTGACCACAGCCTCACCTTAGGTGGCCAATACAAACATGAAGAGCTTAAAGATGAATCAGGTAATGGCAATAAGGTTGCGGCCGCCCCTAATCGCCTGACGCGCTACAACTGGTCACTTTTTGCTGAAGACCAATGGCAAATGAACTCCAGCTTTGCACTAACCGGCGCGATTCGTTTAGACAAAGATGAAAACTATGGCTCACACTGGACGCCTAAGCTATACGGCGTATGGCAAGCTAACCCCAACTGGATTATTAAAGGCGGTGTCTCTGCTGGCTACAAAACCCCGAGCCTACGTGCTACGGCGCCAAATTGGTGGCAAATCACAGGCAAAGGTGCTTCTGTCATCATTGGTAATCCTGATCTGAAGCCAGAAAAAAGCGTGAGCACCGAACTGGCCTTTGTCTGGAACAACCTGCAAGACAAAGAGGTTAGCTTTACCCTGTTCAACAATGAATTCAAAGATAAAATCTCTGAAGTGCGCGACTGCAGTAGCCCAGGCAAAACCAAGGTTTGTCAGCTACCTGGCTACGATGATCAGTACTTCAACTTCATCAGCTCTCGCACCAACGTAGACAAAGCCACCATCCGCGGTATTGAAGCAACGTTTAACTGGGACCTAACGTCTGACTTAAGCTTAGACACCAGCTACACCTATACCGATTCTGAGCAAAAAAGTGGCGACTTCAAAGGCAAACCTTTGAACAAGATGCCGAAGCACATGATCAACGCCACCTTAGATTGGCAAGCTCAAGAACAGCTAAACGTTTGGGGCCGCGTCAACTATCGTAGCAAGTCTTCAGAAGCTTTGAATCGCGCCAAGATGGACACTAACCGTCTGCCTGCCGTGACGTTTGTCGACCTAGGCCTAAGCTACAAGCCAAGTAAAAGCTGGATGGTTAATGCCGGCGTCTACAATCTATTTGACAAAACCATCGACGCCAAAGAATACGACACCGCTTATGACGGCCGTCGTTACCACGTGGGTGCGACCTACAAGTTTTAATTAGTTTGTCCAAGATCTTATGGCTTCAGCCATGGGATCTTGTTTAAGCAATAGGGCTAAGCTAGCCCTATTGCTTAAACACCTAAAAACAGCAATCCATAACCGAGCACCGACACATCGGGCCAACCCATACAAACCACTACCATATAAGCTTTTAGCCTGGAGAGACAGACGTCCTCAGTGTAAACAAAACACAGGATGACCTGTTACGGCTACTTACTCACCTGTCTTATTAAGGAAGCTTCATATGGTTGATTCAACAACTAAAAAACGGGCTGCCCACGCGCGCCCAACGCAGACCCTCATTGCCTTAAGCCTGCTTGGCTTAAGTTTGGGTGCCCACGCCGCTGCTCAAAACACGGCACAAATTGACGACGTGGTGGTGACGGCGACCGGCTTCCAGCAAAAAGCCAATACCGCCGCCGCCTCCATTTCCGTGGTCACGCAAAAAGAGTTAGAAAAAAAAGCCTATCGTGACGTCACCGACGCCTTAAAAGACGTCCCTGGCGTGGTGGTGACCGGCGGCGGCAGCTCGAGCGACATCAGCATCCGCGGCATGGCCGGCGGCTACACCTTGATGCTGATTGACGGCAAACGCGTCGATTCGCGCAGCACCCGGCCCAACAGCGACGGCTCCGGCATTGAACAAGGCTGGATGCCCCCCATCGAAGCCATTCAGCGTATCGAAGTCATTCGTGGCCCCATGTCGGCGCTATACGGCTCTGACGCCATGGGCGGTGTGATCAACATCATCACCAAAAAAACCACTCAAGGCGAATGGCGCACCTCGATTAAAACCGACCTCACCATTCAAGAAAACAGCGATTCGGGCAACCAATATCAAGCCAACGTGTTCACCACTGGGCCGATTATTCCTGGTCTATTAGGCATGCGCGCCAGCGGCCTCATCTCGCAGCGCGATGAAGACAAATTCCTCAACGGCTATTCTGAACAAAAAATGCGCAGTGGCAACGTCACCTTCACCCTGACGCCAGATGAACACAACGACATCGACTTTGATTTCTCAAGCTCGATTCAAGACCGTAACAGTACCCCCGGCAAAACCGACGCCATCGAATCATGCAGTAAAGGCAAATGTACGCCCAACAGCAACAGCGACAGCAAATACAAACGCACCCAGTATGCCCTAACCCATACCGGTCGGTACGATGGCATCAACACCAGCAACTACATTCAGCGCGAAGAGAACCAAAATCCTGGGCGCAAAATGATCAACAACAACACCATTTTCAACAGTAAAACCCAATTCCAACTGGGCAGTCACAGTTTGACCTTGGGTGGCGAGTACAAAGATGAGGAAATTAAAGATCAGGGCAATCAGCTGACCACCAGTAACCCCATCAGCAAGCTCACCCGCTATAATTGGTCGATCTTTGCCGAAGACGTTTGGCAAATGTCGTCGGACTTTGCTTTAACCGGCGCGTTGCGTATGGATAAAGACGAAAACTTTGGCTCGCACTGGACGCCAAAACTCTATGGCGTGTGGCAGGCTAATCCCAACTGGATCGTAAAAGGTGGCGTGTCTGCGGGTTATAAAACCCCATCATTACGCGCCGTCACTGAGGACTGGGGCCAAGCCACCGGCGGCAGCGGTGGCAACGCCGTCATTCTGGGCAACCCCAACCTGAAGCCCGAAAAAAGCGTGACCACCGAAATTGGCTTTATTTGGAACAACCTACAGGGTTTAGAGATTGGGGCCACCGCTTACAATAATGAATTTAAAGACAAAATCACCGAAGACCGCATCTGCGAAAGCAAAGACGGTGAAGCCACCTGCTCCTTCCAAGGCCACAATTATCGCTTCATCAGCAGCCGCATGAACGTCGACAAAGCCACCATGCGCGGCCTAGAAGCCACGCTGTCTTGGCAAATCAATCCGGTATTGGCTTTAAATACCAACTACACCTTTACCAGCACCAAGCAAAAAAGTGGTGAAAACAAAGGCAAAGCTTTAAACAAAATGCCCAAGCACATGCTGAATGCCACCCTAGATTGGCAGGCCAAAGACAATCTAGACCTGTGGTCTCGCGTTAACTTCCGCAGCAAGACTTCTGACTACCAGGGCCGCAGCCGAATGAGTGAAGGCACCCCTTCTTACACCTTTGTCGACCTCGGCTTGAGCTACAAGCCACAAAAGAATGTCAACATCACCGCCGGCGTGTACAACCTCTTGGATAAAACCATTGACGTAGACACTTACGACACCGTCCTAGATGGCCGCCGCTACAACATTGGGGCCACCTACCAGTTCTAACCCTTGCTTAACCTATTAGGCCAAGAAAACCACAGCAACAGGCTGTGGTTTTCTATTAACCACGATTCAATATTCATTTGACCTATTCTTGGGTACAATCCAGATAAGTCATGACCAGCACTGTAAACAAGCAGTGTTTTATTTTAAAACAACAAATGACATAAGGATAAATCATGCCAAAATACACCCCCTTGATCCCCATCAAGGGTTTCAGCGGCATGAACAGGCTTCACTACGGTGAGCCATCCTCTTTAAGGATTTATCCAGTATGTTTGACCTTCATTCTCATTGGCCTCGATTAACCCTGTTGTCCCTCACGGCCCTATCCCTAGCAAACCATGTGCAAGCAGAAGACAGCGCCGTCCTAGACGACGTGGTGGTCACCGCCTCCGGCTTTCAACAGCGGGCGCGTAATGCCTCGGCGTCCATTTCCGTGGTGACGCAAGAGCAACTGGCCAAAAAAGCCTATAAAGACCTCACCGACGCCTTAAGAGACGTGCCCGGCGTGGCCATTACCGGCGGCGGCAGCTCCAGCGACATCAGCATCCGCGGCATGTCGTCGAAATACACCATGATCATGGTGGATGGCCGCCGCGTCGATTCCCGTGGCACCCGCCCCAACAGCGACGGCGCAGGCATTGAGCAAGGCTGGATGCCGCCGATTGAGTCCATTCAGCGCATCGAAGTCATCCGTGGCCCCATGTCGGCCCTGTACGGCTCTGACTCAATGGGTGGGGTGATCAACATCATCACCAAAAAAACCACAGAAGGCACCCAATGGCGCAGCAGCGTTCGCACCGAGGCCACCTTTCAAGACAACCGCGATTCTGGCGACATTTTTCAAACCAACGTATTCACCACCGGCCCAATCATTCCGGGCCTATTAGGCTTTCGCGCCAATGCACAGATCAACCAACGAGGTGAAGACGCCTTCCTACGGGGCTTCAAAGAACAGAAAACCCGCAACGGCGCCTTTACCTTCACCTTAACCCCCACCGAAACCGACAGCATCGACTTTGACTTTTCGCGCACCATTCAGGAGCGCAACGGCACCGTGGGTAAAACCATCGCCAACGGCCCTCTGGCCGAAAATAACGACACCCGCTATCAGCGCACCGAATACGCCCTCACTCATAAAGGCACCTACGACAACGTCAACACCAACAATTATGTCCAGTACGAAAAAAGCGACAACCCCAGCCGCGACATGATCAGCGAGCTCACCACGGCCAATAGCCAAACCCAGTTTAATTTAGGCAACCACAGTTTCAGCGTTGGCGGTCAGTATCGCTATGAGAAGCTTAAGGACGAGGGCAACACCATCGACCCCTCCTTAAGCGAACTCACCCGCTGGAGCGCCGCCCTCTTTGCTCAAGACGACTGGCGCATCGTGCCTAACTTCACCCTCACCACCGCGTTACGCGTCGAAAAAGACGAAAACTTTGGCTCTCACTTTGCCCCTAAGCTGTATGGCGTGTTTACCCCAAGCCCCAGCTGGACCCTTAAAGGCGGCGTGTCTGCCGGCTACAAAACCCCCAGCCTGCGCGAGGTCAGCCCAGCCTGGGGCCAGATCACCGGGGGCGGCCAGTCCAAAGGGGTGATTGTCGGCAACCCCGACCTCAAGCCAGAAAAAAGCCTGTCTACCGAGCTGGGCGTCTCTTGGGATAATCTCTCAGGCCTCAGCCTAGGCCTGACGGCTTATAACAATGAGTTCGAAAACAAAATCACCTCAACCTATCGCTGTGACGGCGGCTCGGGAAATAGCGGCTGTGACTATTTGGGTAAGGACTATGACTTTGTGCAAGATCGCGTCAACGTCGACAAAGCCACCATCCGCGGCGCCGAAGCCACCCTTGACTGGCAAATCCTCACCAGTCTGGCCCTCAGCGGCAGCTACACCTACACCAACTCTAAGCAAAAAAGCGGTGCCGCCGAAGGCTATCCCTTAAACGACTTAGCCAAGCACATGGTCAACACCACCCTTGACTGGCAGGCACGAGAACGCTTAGGCCTGTGGGCGCGGCTGAACTACACTGGTAAAAGCTCTGGCATCAAAGAAAGCAGAGTCGACGCTTTACGCGCGCAAAATCCTGCCTATACCTTTGTGGACATTGGCCTCAGCTATCAACCCGAAAAAAATGTGCGCCTTAACGCCGGCGTGTACAACCTCTTTGACAAAGACGTCAACTACGGCACTCATCGAGCCACATACGATGGCCGCCGCTACCACGTTGGCGCCACCTACCAGTTTTAAACCCACAGCCCCACCCACGTCATTGATGGCGATCTGGGTGGGGACAACATCAAATCATCGAGCGGTTACATTTATTAACATTTGATTTTATTAGCATTCAATACTAAACTGAGGGTTAATGGTCTAATGCTCAGTCAATTGAACTTACACCATAAAAAAGTCTCTAACGTAGTGTATGCCGTTTTTAACAAACCATGCCTTTAATGAAGGAGTGTTACCATGATTAAAACAAAATTAGCACAATTCGGCGTTGTGGCCCTAGTCGCCATGACCTTGGTTGGCTGTAGCAACATGTCTACCAAACAACGCAACACCGCCATTGGCGCAACCGTGGGTGGCGTAGCCGGTAACCTAATGACCGACAGCACCGCAGGCACCTTGGGCGGCGCAGCTTTAGGTGGCGTGATTGGCAACGTGGTTCAATAAGCGTCTGCGATGAGCGTAAAAAAACCAGCCCGAAAGCTGGTTTTTTTACGTCTATCACAACCTAAGCCACCGACTGGCTACGCCACGGCGCCACCCACCACAGCATGATCATGCCTGGGAACGCCAAAGCAAAGCACAGCCAGTAAAACTGGGTGTACCCCATTGCATCAACCAAATAGCCAGAGGCAGAGTTAATGAACGTCCGTGGCACCGCCGCTAGGCTGGTAAACAAGGCCAGCTGGGTGGCGGTAAAGCTGGGGTTGGTTTCACGCGCCATAAAGGCCACAAACGCCGCCGTGCCCAAGCCCACACCCACGTATTCAAAGCCCACCACGCCCGCCAGAGCCCATAGCTCAAACGAACCAATCTGTTCAAAGCGACCAAAACTGGCCAACCACACAAAACCCAAAATGCTCAACACCTGCACCACGCCAAATAGCCATAAGGCCCGATTAATGCCGATTTTCAACATCCAAATACCACCCAAAATGCCCGACACAATCGCCGGCCACAGGCCTGCATTCTTGGCCACCACGCCAATGTGGTCGGTGCCATAGCCCATGTCGATGTAAAACGGCGTAGCCAAGGCCGTGGTCATGCTGTCACCGAGCTTGTATAAGAAGATAAACGCCAACACCATCAGCGCATGCTTGACGCCCTTACGCTCTAAAAATTCGGTAAACGGCTTCACAAACGTGTCTTCAAACGTTTTGTGTTCTAATTTTTTAAGCTTGGGTTCGCGCGCCAAAAACAACGTCATCGCAATGCCCGGCAGCATAAACAAAGCCGTCATTAAAAACACCTGATCCCACGGATGGGTGGTGGCCATAATCAAAGACAGCGAGCCGGGTACCAAGGCCGCCAAACGGTAGGCATTCACATGAATCGAGTTACCCAAACCCAATTCTCTGTCCGGTAAAAATTCACGCCGATAGGCATCCAGCACAATGTCTTGACTGGCAGAGAAAAAAGCAATCGCAAACGCCAACGTTGCAATCGCACTGAGATTTTGCTGCGGTGACAGCAGCGCCATACCGGCAATAAACAGCATCAGTGCCAACTGCGTCAGCAGCATCCAGCCACGCCGATGGCCTAAAAACGGCAGGCGATAGCGGTCCATCAACGGCGCCCACACAAACTTCCAAGTGAACGGGAACCCAATCAGGGCAAATAGGCCAATCGCCTTAAGGTCAACCCCTTCGGTGCGCAGCCATGCCGGCAAGAGGTTGATCAATACGTACAAGGGCAAACCAGACGTAAACCCGGTAAACACACAAATCAGCATGCGCCGTGAAAATATTTGCCCCCATAATGAGGGCTTAGAATCAGGCGTTTCTGGGTTAACCGGCAGTTCGGTCATAATATTCCTTAAACTTAAGCCTTCACGACTTATTCATTAATCTGTATCTGTACCGTCAAGCTCATCCGCATCATCGTCTTGACGGTAGTAATCAGGCAGGCGCTTATTGGCCGCAACGCCCAATGCTTGTAACTTCTCGGCCTGGCCAATCAGGTTGCCACGGCCTGTCTGCAATTGTCTCATGACTTGCTCATAACTGTCTTGGGCCGTGCCCATTTGTTTGCCTAGTTTTTCCAGCGTCAGCACTAAGCCCACGAATTTATCATATAATTTACCCCCTTGCGCAGCAATATTGAGGGCATTTTGATTTTGCTGCTCTGTCCGCCAAAGGCTAGACACCGTGCGCAGCGTCGCCAACAGCGTGCTCGGCCCCACAATCATGATCCGCTTTTCAAAACAGGCTTCAAACAGCCCATCGTCATGCTGCAAAGCCAGCATATACGCTGGCTCCACCGGCATGAACATAAACACAAAGTCGAGGCTATTAAGCTCTTTAATGTCCTGATAGGTTTTTTTAGAGAGACTCTCCACGTGCTGGCGCACCGCAGCCACATGCTCTTTTAAAGCTTGGGCCCGCTCGGCGTCATCCTCAGCGCGGGTATAGCGTAAATAAGCGTTCAGTGACACTTTGGCGTCAATCACGATGTGCTTATTTTCCGGTAGGTAAATCACCACGTCGGGCTGCATGCGCCGTAGGCTGCCGCTGTCGTCTTCCACCACCCCAGAGCTTTGGGTTTGATATTCCCGCCCCAAGGTTAACCCTGAGCTTTCTAAAATACGAGACAGCACCATTTCACCCCAGTTACCCTGAGTTTTATGGTTCTGCCCAGTCAAGGCGCGCGTGAGCGCCACCGCATCTTGATTCAGCTGGCTGTTAAGCACCTGCAGTCGCTTGAGCTCATTTTCTAACGTCAACCGCTCTTTGGCCTCTTTTTCATAGGTGTTTTGTACCAAAGTACTAAAATCAGTCATTTTGGTGTGGATGGGCGTTAAAATCGTCGCCATACTCTGTTGGTTTTGAGCGCTGAACTGCTTGCTTTGTTCCGCCAAAATATCGGCCGCCAATACTTTAAACTGATGGCCTAGGGCTTCTTTAGCCTCAATCAGCAACGCCACCTTTTCTTCATGCTGTACCCGCGTCTGCGACAACAGCACGTTCAACCGAGCCTGCTGCGCCAAAGCCTCTTGGTGTGACTGTTGCAAATCATGGTGATTAGCCTGTAGCTCATTGTATTGGGCCATGTGCTCCCCGATCGACAAGCGAGCCTGTTGTAACTGAGCCTCGTATTGAGCCACCGCCACGGCCTGCGCCGACTGGGCCTGCAATACTTTTTGCGCCAAAGCCAGTTTGGTCACCAACCAAGCCACCAACGCCCCAGCCAACAGGGCCAATACGCCCACTACCCCCACGTCATTCATATTTGGTTTTGCTTTCTTTTGCTTTGGGCCCGGCCCAAGCCTCAATTAACAGGCATAAAAAATGCCCACGCTGTGTGGACATTTTAATCTAGATTTGATCTCGACCAAACCCTTAACGTCGCCGGCGATGGCTTTTAGTCGTCTTTAGGCAAGGTTGGCTGCTCACCGCGGCGTGGTTCACGCGGATTGACTTCATGATATTCGCCTTCAATAATGTCCGAATCGGCATCGGTGTTGGCAGGACCACGGCGATGGTAAGCCCCTCGAGTGTCCTGCTGGCCAGACGTGGTTGCGCTAAAGCGGCCACCGATATGCCAGATAGGCAACATGATCACCACCGCCAGCACGTCTGAAAAGATGCCGGGTGACAGCAATAAAATGGCCGCCAGCGCAAACCGAATCGGCCAGATCGCCGCCATAAAGGAGCCTGGCGCACTGGTGCGCAAGCCCGCATTCATCATCGCCATATTAATACGGCCAAAATGGCGCAACATCATGACCCCAATGATAAAGGTACACAACATCCATAAAATGGTGTTAAAGCCGCCGATGGCGCTTGTCATCATCACAATCGACAAGATTTCCAAAATCAAGAACAGCCAACCAAAACCAAAAATACGCATACCTTTATCCTTATCCTTGCCTACATCATGCAGGCACAGTCTCTTATGGGTCAATAATGGGGATGATTGCCCTTTTTTAAACCCACACCCTGATTTTTTTCTATATTTTCAAATTTTAGTTATTATTTTTTAAACAAAATTAAGCCATTTTGACTATTTTCCACCCTATTTTAACCCAATACGTTATTATGTTTTAATCATTTATCTCTAATCTCTTGCGCCTACGCAAGTCAAAACAAGGCAACCAATAGTATAGTCATTCCATAACCCGTCACGGCTGCGGCCTGACCGAAACCACTAACCAAACCAAGAGGGAGTTCTTCTATGTCTACCAGTGCTTTTTTTATTCCTGCTGTTAACCTAATGGGTTCAGGCTGTTTGAGCGAAGCCATTGAGGCCACCAAAAACTATGGTTTCAAAACGGCTTTAATCGTGACCGACGCTGGCTTAAGCAAATTAGGCGTGGCCGATGACATTGCTAAGAAACTCAATGCCGTAGGAATTAAAACCGCCATTTTTGACGGTGCCCAGCCCAACCCCACCACCGCAAACGTAGACGCTGGCTTAGCCATCCTCAAAGAGCAAAACTGTGACGTCATTGTGTCGTTAGGCGGCGGTTCCGCCCACGACTGTGCCAAAGGCATTGCCCTTGTCGCCACCAACGGCGGCAAAATCGGCGACTACGAAGGCGTCGATCAATCGCCCAAGCCACAGTTGCCCATTGTGGCCATTAACACCACCGCCGGCACCGCCAGTGAAATGACCCGTTTTTGCATCATCACTGATGAAAAACGCCACATTAAAATGGCCATTGTCGATCGCAACGTCACCCCTATTTTATCGGTCAACGACCCCGACCTAATGGTCAACAAACCTAAAGGCCTAACCGCAGCCACCGGCATGGATGCCCTCACCCACGCCATCGAAGCCTATGTTTCAACGGCCGCCACCCCCATTACCGATGCCTGCGCCTTAAAAGCCGTTGGCCTCATTGCCCAACACCTACGTACCGCAGTGAACGATGGCCACAATATGGAAGCGCGCGAACAAATGGCCTACGCCCAGTTCCTAGCCGGCATGGCCTTTAACAACGCCTCTTTGGGCTATGTTCACGCCATGTCGCATCAGCTCGGCGGTTTCTATGACTTACCACACGGCGTGTGTAACGCCCTCTTGCTGCCCCACGTAGAAGCCTTCAACGCCAAAGTCTCGGCCAAACGCCTGGGTGAAGTCGCCATTGAAATGGGCGTCGACATCAAAGGCCTAAGCGACGACCAAGCGGCGGCAGCCTGCATCGACGCCATCAAGGTTTTATCAACAGACATCGGCATTCCCGCCACCCTAACCGAGCTTGGGGTGAAACGTGAAGACATCCCCACGTTGGCGGCCAACGCCATGAAAGATGCCTGTGCTTTAACCAACCCACGCGAAGCCACGCAAGCAGAAATCGAAGCCATTTTCGAAGGCGCTTTGTAAACGCCAGACCGTGCCCAGTAGATATCCAACCCACCGCAAGGTGGGTTTTTCATGGCCTAGCGTAAATACTCAAATTTAATTCATCAATTCACCAATTTATTTAATGTTTTCATGAGCCTGACCCATTCGCTTAATATGCTAAAATAGCACGAGATTAAAATAGATAAAGAAAGCAAACCATGAATTTAAAACCTTTATTATTGAGTGCTGTCGTGTTGACCGGCATGAGCACTGCCGCACACGCCGAATTAAACCTAGGCCTCAATGCCAGTGCGTACCGCCTACCGTACAAAGGCATGGACACCGAATACTTTGCCTTTCCTGCGGTTAACTATAAAAACGAACACGTCTATTTTAAAGGTTTAGGCGGTGGCGTTTACCTGCTTAACAGCCCCAAACACGAGCTGTCTCTAAGCGCCCGCTATGGCGCCCGCTACTTCAAGCCTAAAGACAGCGATGACCGTCAGCTGCGTCAGCTAGACAAGCGTAAAAACAGCGTGATGGCCGGCGTCAGCTACCTCTATAAAGACACCTGGGGTGAAATCAGCGCCGAACTACAGGGCGACATTGCCGACAACAGCCAAGGCTACGTGGCCGACCTGTCTTACGCCAACACCTTCGTTAACGGCCGCTTTGCGGTTAAGCCACGCGTAGGCGTGACCTACCGCGATAAAAAATGGAATGACTACTACTACGGGGTTTCTAGCCAAGAAAGCCGTAAGAGCGGTTTAGACAGCTACAAAGCCGACGGCTCCGTCCAGCCTTACGCCGAGCTCACCGTCAGCTACGCCATCAGCCCTCAGTGGACCACCTATGCCAGCGCCTACTATGAGCACCTAGGCAAAGAAGGCAAAGACAGCCCGATGACCAATCGCAGCTACACCGGCGCATTAAGCACCGGTGTGATGTATCGTTTCTAAGCCTGAATTCAATACGAAGCCGTGATGCCTTGCATCACGGCTTTTTTAACGCCTCAAGCTTTAGCATTTTTTCTTTAATAGGCCTCATCGACAGCGAAAGAAAAAGCCCTGTGGATAAGATAAAGTTGTGGATGACTTAAGGTAGCGCCACCAGCAGGCCAGCACCAAGGCCGTGGGTAAAGCGCAGCCTACCCACCACCCCACCAGCCACGCTTAACCCTACACGACGCCCACCAGACGCAACAAAGCCCACCGTTAGGTGGGCTTTGTTTTGGGTGTTCGGGGTAAAGGCACGAGGCCAAGGCAAGGTGGCATCAAAGCAGGATTGCTTAGCCTTAAAGACAGCCCTATGCGGTGCATCGTTATGCTTATGTCGCTGGCCCTACTCAGACAGCCTGAGCTTTTGAACCTACAAATACGGTGCCCTATGTCCTACACTTTTGAACTTACACTTTTGAACCTATAAATACGATGCCCTATAACCTGCTTGATGGACATACAAATACGATGCCCTATAACCTGCTTGATGGACATACAAATACGATGCCCTATAACCTGCTTGATGGACATACAAATACGATGCCTTATAACCTGCTTGATGGACATACAAATACGATGCCCTATAACCTGCTTGATGGACATACAAATACGATGCTCTATGTCCTACACTTTTGAACCTACAAATGAAATAAGCCCTGTTGCAATCGCAACAGGGCTTAAGTATAGGGAGTTTGGCGGTGACCTACTTTCACATGGGCATCCACACTATCATCGGCGCTAAGTCGTTTCACTGTCCTGTTCGGGATGGGAAGG
>JAGOQM010000014.1 GCA_017991555.1 Neisseriaceae bacterium | reverse complement strand
TTTTTAAAAGAATTTAGGGGTGACGTCAAAAAACGAGGAAAAGCCTGTGGCTGCTGGCGTCTTTGAGGGGTGAAGATTGTGAAAAAAAGCGGTAAATAAGACAAAAAAAGTGAAAATAGTTTGGAAATGGTTTAAAAACGGGTGGCCAATGGGCTGACGATGGGGGTTTGGGCGGTCAAAAATGAGGGGGATAAGGATTTAAAGCAGGTTAAGGTTCTTAAAAAGCACTTGCATTGGGTATAGCCGGTGGATGTGGTGGCGGTTTAGAGGCCATCTTTACCCCATAAAAGCAAAAGGTGGGCGAACAGCCCACCTTAGGCGTGACCTATTGGCTATCGGTACGGCGACAAACCAAAGGTGGGCATTGCCCACCTTACAACAACGATGGTGGGTCGCGACCCACCTACGACACCACTGGTCATGCCGCCGTCGAGTGGGTAAAGCGCAGCCGCCCCTCCGTTTTAACACGCCCTCTTTAGGATGGATCAGAGCGAGTCATCTTTTTTTACATATATATAGTATAGGCGATCCTGCGGCGGTTTTAATTTATGGCCGCAGCGACACCAAATGCTCGACCGACTTCACAACAGCCTAGGTTAAAGCCCTTAGGCCGGCCCCACGTTCAAAGCCGCTCACCGCCACGATGTCAAACACCCCAACCCAACCTGCCTCTGGCCCTACCCTAGCATCACCCTATGGCAGAACACGCCACCAAGCCATGCCTCGCTCAAATAGGGATTTTAAGATTAAACTTAATCAATTTAAGAATATTTTTCATGTTTTAAAACTTTGTTGCGTAGATGACACCGCCACTAGAATATTCAAAAATAAATTCAACCGCCGACACAAGTAGTTTAAGGCCAATGAATCGATACAAAACCTCTGTTTTAACGTGGTTTTTGGCTCATTACGCCCGATTATGGCCTCGATAGATAATTCCTTTACGACTACCTTTTCACGCCATAAACTGGTACAGTTGCCCCACTTTAAGAATCCCCTTTCATTTATTGTAGACCTACTTCAGAATGACGAGGAGGCTCCTCTGCATGAAAGATCATAGGATTCACTATCTTGCTCATCCATGAAGGAACACTCTAGCGTGAACCAACACTTCGCCTAGGAAAACGCGTTATGAAATTAAATCGATATTCTTTTTTTATTGCCTGCATCATTCTCGCCTTTTTATTCACCGTCATGTCCATTGCCTTGACCCCTTGGCTGTGGCTATTCGCCATCACATTCATCACGCTGTCGCTCATTGGCGTTTATGATGTCACGCAAAAAAAACATTCCGTTCTTCGTAACTACCCTATCTTGGGTCACATGCGTTATTTGATCGAGTTAATCCGCCCGGAAATTCGTCAATACTTGGTTGAAGCCGAAAATGAAGCCCTGCCGTTTTCTCGCGCCCAACGTTCTTTAGTGTACCGCCGCGCCAAAAACCTATCGGCCGACCAGCCGTTCGGCACCATTTTAGACATCGAAGCCAAAGGCTTTGAGTTTATTGGCCACTCTGTTAGCCCTAAGCCAGTACAGCCCATTTCGACCTACCGTATCAACATCGGTAACGACCAGTGCAGCAAGCCCTACTCTGCCTCTCTATTCAACATTTCCGCCATGAGTTTTGGTAGCCTCAGCGCCAACGCCATTCGCGCGTTGAACAAGGGCGCCAAAATGGGCAACTTTGCCCACGACTCTGGCGAGGGCAGCGTGAGTAAATACCACCGTGAGTTTGGTGGCGACGTAATTTTAGAAATCGCCAGTGGCTACTTCGGCTGCCGTACCGCCGATGGCCGTTTTAGCCCAGAAAAGTTTGTCAAACTGGCCTCGGAAGAACAGATTAAAATGATTGAGGTGAAGCTGAGCCAAGGCGCGAAGCCTGGCCACGGCGGCATCTTGCCAAAAGAAAAGCTGACCCAAGAAATTGCGGTGACCCGCGGCGTGCCCATGGGTGAAGACTGCGTGTCGCCCGCCCATCACCCAGAGTTCAGCACCCCGATGGAGCTAATCGCCTTCTTACAACAGCTGCGCGAGCTCAGCGGTGGCAAACCCGTGGGCTTTAAGCTGTGTATTGGCTACCCGTGGGAATTCATGAGCATTGTAAAAGCCATGTTAAAAACCGGCTTTACCCCTGATTTCATCGTGGTCGATGGCTCCGAAGGCGGTACCGGCGCGGCACCGCTAGAGTTCAGTGACCACATCGGTATGCCGATGCGTGAAGGCCTATTGTTCGTTCACAATACCTTAGTGGGCGCGGGCTTACGTGACCAGGTTAAAATCGGCGCCGCCGGTAAAATCATCAGTGCCTACGACATCATCAGCACCTTGGCCATGGGGGCCGACTGGCTAAACTCGGCCCGTGGTTTCATGATGGCGGTGGGCTGCATTCAATCGCAAAGCTGCCACACCAACGCTTGCCCTACCGGCGTGGCCACGCAAGACCCTAAACGCCAGCAGGCCTTGGTGGTACCGGACAAAGCCGAACGCGTGTTTAACTTCCACAAAAACACCCTCCGAGCCTTGGCCGACATGGTGGCGGCGGCAGGCTTAGAGCACCCCGAGCAGATTACCCCTCACCACGTGTCGCGCCGCTTGGCTGACGGCCGCATTCGTCCTCTGTCGACGCTGTATCCATTCTTGGACAAGGACGCTTTAATTGATGGCACCGTGACCGACTCCTTCTACAAAAAGTCTTGGCAAACCGCCTCTGAAAACAGCTTTGATGCCGACATCACCCGCATTTACTAAGCCTTAAGCCGAAACGCGCAACGCCACCTTGACCCAGTCAGGTGGCGTTTGTCTTGGGCTATTGACCACGCCCATAAAAAAAGCCACCCGTTTAGGTGGCCTTTCTGACAGCGGCATGCGACAGTAGGGTTAACTCACCACACGGCCCAACACCACTTCCAACACGAATTTACTGCCAATGTAGGCCAGCATCAGGCAAATAAAGCCGGCGATCACCCACTTGGCCACGGTACGGCCACGCCAGGCAAAGCGCATGCGCCCAACGATGAGTGCGGCATAGATGAGCCATGAGATGATGCCAAAAATGGACTTATGACTCCAAATAAAACTTTGGCCAAAGACATACTCGGAGAACACGGTGCCGCTGAGTACGGAAATGGTCAGCAACATAAAGCCAATCCCGATCGATTGGAACATCAGTTTCTCTAAGCCCAATAGCGGCGGTAAAAACTGAACCAAAGGCGAAATATTGCGCTTGTGTAAGTCGTGCTCCAGCTTCCACACTAGGATGGCCAATAAGGTCGACACGCCAAACAGGCTATAAGCCAGGATCGAGGCCAGCAAGTGTACCAAGAAGGGTAAGTTCGTGGCGCCATAGCCCATGTGTTGGCCGGGCAAGAAGAAGCACAGCACCAATGACACCACCGCCCATGGGAACAGCAACAGCTGGAGGCCCTGGAGACGATGATAAAAACTACCGGCCCAATACATCAACAACATCAGCCAGGTGGTCATGTTGAGGGCGGTGCCAAACCCCATAAAGATCATGTTGTGGCTAAACATGCTGCCCCACACAAAATAGGCGTGGGCAAATAAAGCGATGCCCAATACCGCGTGTTCGCGCATGATGGGATAGGCTTGCCCACTTGATTTTCGCCAAAAGCGATATATATAGATACTCATCCCCGTGTAGGTGAGTAACAACCCTAGAAATAACCACAGCATCATTTATTCTTTCGTTTTCTGTTTAAAAGGCTTGGGCTCGTGTAAAATGAGTCCTATTTTATCAGGTTCCACTAGTCTAAGTGAATTATTAAAGGACATCCTAGATGTTAGACAATCTATCTAGCCGCTTGGGGCAACTGGTTAAGACCATGCGTGGTCACGCCCGCCTCACGGAAGAAAATATCCAAGATGCCCTGCGACAGGTTCGCATGGCACTACTTGAAGCCGACGTGGCCCTACCCGTCGTGAAATCATTTGTGGCCACGGTGAAAGAAAAAGCCATGGGCCATGAGGTCGTTGGTAGCCTTACCCCTGGTCAAGCCTTTATTGGCGTGGTGAACGACGCCTTAACCGATTTAATGGGCAAGGAAAACGACGCCCTGAATCTGGCTGCGGTGCCACCGGCCATTATTTTGATGGCGGGTTTGCAAGGGGCGGGTAAAACCACCACCGTGGGCAAACTGGCCCGCTTGCTCAAGACCGAGCAAAAGAAAAAAGTCTTGGTGGTGTCTGCCGACGTGTATCGCCCTGCGGCGATTGAACAACTGCGTTTGTTAGCAGAACAGGTCGAGGTTGAATTCTTCCCCTCTGATGTAAGCCAAAAGCCGGTGGCCATTGCCACTGCGGCACTAGACTACGCCAAAAAGCATTATTTTGACGTACTAATGGTCGATACGGCCGGTCGTTTGGCCATCGACGAAGAGATGATGGCGGAGATTAAGGCCTTACACGCTGCCATCAATCCGGTGGAAACCTTGTTCGTGGTCGACGCCATGCAGGGTCAGGACGCAGTGAACACGGCACAAGCCTTTAACGAAGCGCTGCCGCTGACCGGCGTCATCCTCACCAAAATGGACGGTGACTCACGCGGTGGTGCGGCCCTATCGGTACGCCACGTGACCGGCAAACCGATTAAGTTCATCGGTGTGGGCGAAAAGGTGACTGGCTTAGAACCATTCCACCCTGACCGCCTGGCCAATCGTATTTTGGGCATGGGCGACGTCCTGACGCTGATTGAAGACGTGCAAAAAGGCATGGATCATGAAGCCGCCGAAGAGATGGCCAAGAAGTTCAAAAAAGGCAAAGGCTTTGACCTAAACGACTTTAAGGCCCAAATGCAGCAAATGAAAAATATGGGCGGCATTGAGTCGCTGCTGTCGAAAATGCCGGGCGAGTTCGCCGAGGCCGCGAAAAGCGTGCCCGAAGGCACGGCCGACAAAGCCATGGCGCGGGTTGAGGCCATCATTAACTCGATGACCGAAAAGGAACGTAAAAATCCTGCCTTAATCAAAGCCAGCCGCAAACGGCGCATTGCCATTGGCTCTGGCGTGACCGTGCAAGAAGTCAACAAAATGCTGAAGCAGTTTGAACAATCGCAAAAGATGATGAAGCAGTTCAGCAAGGGCGGCATGGGCAAACTGATGAAGATGGCCGGCGGTATGAAGGGCATGAAAGGCATGTTGCCTAAGTTTTAAGATGACCCCCAAACCCAGAGCTGGCCTCTGGGTTTTTTAACGCCTATGAGAAAGACTCTTCTATGACGTTGCCCCCTCATCAGCCTTAACCCTGGTTAAGGCAAAGCCCAACAGCAACAACCCCAAATAAGCCATAAAAGCCAAAGACACCGCCTTTCCTTCCAGCCACACCGACAACACCACCGCCACCACTGGAAAAATCAAAAACACAAACGACAGCGTAATCGGGCTGAGCTGCTTCAACAGCTGAAAATAGGCCAGAAAACCCAGCACCGAAGCCACTAGGCTCAAATACAGTAAGGCCACGACGGACAGCCCTGAAAATTCGGCCACATTCGGTGACTCCACCCACCAGCCTACCGACACCAGCAGCAATGCCGCCACGCCGACGGGCAAGGTATTCAAAGTCAAGGGGTGAATCGCGGCACCGTGCTTTTTGGCATACACATAATAAGCGGCGTGCATGATGGCGGCGGCAAACAGCATCACCCCACCCCAAATATTTTGATACCCGAAGCTGCCCTGCTCCCACAAAATCATCACTAGCGCAAAAAAGCCCAGCAAAATACCCAACACCTGACGCAGGCGGATGGGCGCGCCCAAAAACCACACTGAAAACAGCAGCAGCCAGATGGGCATGGTGCTGAAAATCAAGGCCGCGAGGCCAGACGAAATCGACAGTTCCCCCACGTTAATCAATAAATACGGCACGCCAAAATAGCCAAGGGTGCTGATGACAAAAAAACCCAGCTGGTCTTGGCGCCATAAAATCGGGGCTTTAAAACGCCAGGCCAGCAACACGAACACTGGGAAAGCCAATAGAAATCGCCCCCCCGCAGCCGTCATTGGGGGCACCGTGGCCACTGCAAGCTTAATGCCCAGCCAGGTGGTCCCCCAGGTCAAACACACCATCACGAACAAACTCATCGTCACCCAAGGCCAAGACCCTCCGCCCAAGACTCGCTTTTGTACCCCTACCGACATGGCCATTCCTTTTATGGATCACGTTTTATAAAATCCGAATTGTATCCGTTACATTTAATAATTGTTACGATACAATAGGCAATTCGTGTCACGATACTGAGGCCCATTATGTCTGTCAATCGCTATATTGATACCGTTACAATCATTAAGGATCAGCCGTCTAATCCCGACCTACCCCTATATCGGCGCATCGCGGAGGCCATTAGCACGGCCTTAAGCGCAGGCACCATTCAAACCCAGGTCAAGCTACCGCCGATGCGTCATTTGGCGGATGAACTCAAAGTGACGGTCGGGACGGTGAAGCGTGCTTATGATGAATTAGAAAAGCGCGGCCTATTGAAATGCACCGTCGGCGATGGCTGCTATACCCAAACACCGAATACGCAATCAACGGCCGATTTTCTGAATGCCGCGACGGGCGACAGCGTCCACGGCAGCATCGACTTGGCCCATAATGCCCATATTTTAGACCAGAACGCCCTGACCCTATTTGCCCAAGCCCTACAGAACCTAGCCCAAGATCCTCAACGCATGGCACAAATCCATCAGTACAGTCCAGAAGTGGGTTTGTTACGGCATCGGCAGGCGGCCACGACTTGGCTAAGGCTCAACCAAGTTGACTGTCACGCCGAACAAGTGATGATCACTAATGGCGCCCAACATGGCTTATTTTGTGCGCTAGCGGCACTGTGCCGCAGCGGTGACAGCATTGCCGCCGAACACCTGAGCTATCCAGGCCTGATGATGGCCGCCCGTACCTTAGGCCTGCGCCTACATGGTTTGGCCATGGACGAACACGGGCTCATGCCAGAGGCTCTCTTGGCCCTATTGCACAAAACCAAAGTACAGGTACTGTACTTAAGCCCCACCATCCACAACCCCACCACCCTCACCATGCCAGCGGCACGACGACAGGCACTGGCCGACATCTGCCGTGAACACGGCATCACCCTCATACAAGACGAAGCCTTAGGCGTGCTGACCGACACGGCGCTGCCCAGCTTTGCTGCCTTGCTGCCGGAAGCCACCGTCACCCTGAGTGGCCTTTCTAAAGCCATTTCACCAGGCCTACGCATTGGCTATCTGGCTGCGCCACTGCCCTTGGTGCCACGATTAGCGGCCAGCATTCGGGCCAACTGCTGGATGGCCAGCCCCCTGTCGATCGACATCGCCACCCAATGGCTAGAAGACGGCACGTTATTGCGGCTGCGCACCGAACAGCGTGCCATCATTGCCCACCGCTTGGCCTTGGCCACGCCCTTGCTGGCCGACTTTACCTATGCCAGCCACCCCGACTGTGCCCATCTGTGGCTAACGCTGCCCGAGCCTTGGCGCGCCGATGAGGCGAAAGCTGCCCTAGCCCAGCATCAGGTTTTGGTGAGTACCGCCGACTCTTTTGCCATCGGTCGCCTACCGGTGCCCCCGCGCATTCGCATCAGCCTCAGCGGCAGTGCCAACGAAGCCGAGGTCATGACCGGCATCAGCACCGTACGGCGGGTATTGCAACAGCCCATTTAAACCACCACCACCCATAAAAAAAGCCGAGTCACACGAACTCGGCTTTTTCCTACCATAACAGCTTATACAGGGGTGTCGTCTTGGCTTGGTTCAGCCGCTGCCTGTGCTTGTGCCTTGGCGGCTTCTAAGGCTTTCTTTTCGGCTTTGGCCGCGGCTTTAGCGGCCTTGGCTTCTTTGATGCGCGCGTCTTGAATGGCCTGGGCTTCGGCTTCGGCTTGGGCCCGAATCGCCTCTTTGGCATGGGCCACAGCAGCGTCTTCTGGATTCATCTTTTCAAACACGCCGATTGATTCAACGTGGGCGGTGTGCGGGAACATATTGATGATGCCTGCGTGGGTGAAGTGATAACCTTTACCCGCTAAGACGGCCGCATCACGGGCCAAGGTGGCGGGCTTACACGACACGTACACGATGCGTTGCGGCATGGTTTCGTACTTGAACGACTTCACCAACTCAAACGCCCCGTCACGAGGTGGATCGATCAACATTTTGTCAAAATGGCCCAAGGCCGCTACGCTTTCTTCCGTCACCAAGAACAGATTGGCCACTTGGAACTCAACCCGATCGGCCAGGCCATTGTGAACGGCGTTTTCCTTGGCGCGCTTCACTAAGGCTTCTGAGCCTTCAATGCCCACCACGGTGGTGTCATACGACGCAATCGGTAGGGTAAAGTTACCAATGCCGCAAAACATGTCGGCGATGCGTTCACCCGGCTGTGGGTCGAGCAGGCGCATGGCGCGGCTCACCATCACTTCATTAATGCTGGGGTTCACCTGAGTAAACTCGGTGGGGTGATAAGGCATTTCAATGCCATAGTTGACCAGCTCATAGGTCAGCGGATGCGTGACTTCAGGATAGAACGGATACACCGTGTCTGGGCCTTTAGGCTGCAACCACAGCTGCAACGGGTTGGCTTCGGTGGTGTGGGCGTCAATAAAGGCGCGCATGATGACTTCGTCTTCTGGCGTCATTGGGTCCATCACGCGGAACACCATCACCGTGACGTGTTCGCCCACCGCCCATTCAATTTGCGGCATGCGGTTGTAAATCGACAGTTTGGCAATGACTTCACGCAGCGGGTCGATCAGGTCAGACACGTGCTTGGGCAAAATACGGCACTCATGCATGTCTAAGATGTAGGGCGCACGACGTTCGTGAAAGCCCACCAACACCGATTCTTTCTTGGCCACCCACTTCACCGACATTCGCGCACGGTGGCGATAGCCCCAGGCAGGGCCGGCAATCGGCGGCAGCATGACTTCTGGCTTAACCTTGCCGATGTGGCTTAAATTATCCTCTAGGATGCGCTGCTTCACCGCCACCTGGGTTTGGAAGGCCACGTGCTGCATCGAACAGCCACCACAAACGCCATAGTTTGGGCACTCTGGCACTTCACGCGCCGATGAGGCCGTCAAAATCTCAACCGAATCGGCTAGTTCAAAGGCGGCTTTACGACGGTAAGACCGATACTTCACCGTTTCATAAGGCAACGCATTACTGATGAAGATGGTTTTGCCATCGACGTGGGCAACCCCTTGACCCTCATGATCAAGAGATTCAATTTTTGCTATATTAGACACAGAAACCATCCGAAAAGTAATATTTAATC
Organism: Neisseriaceae bacterium; assembly: GCA_017991555.1. Classification (GTDB taxonomy): domain Bacteria; phylum Pseudomonadota; class Gammaproteobacteria; order Burkholderiales; family Neisseriaceae; genus JAGNPU01. Next base: position 67,280 of record JAGOQM010000014.1, on the reverse strand, counting down.
AAACATTCTCAAAATAGAGCGTTATTCTAGCATTTTTTTGACCAATTTCAGTTATGATGATTTGAAATAACTCTATTAATTCCGAGGGGTCTTTATGAAACGTCTCTTACTAACCACGCTGATTTGCGGCAGCACCATGATGGCGTCTGCCGGTGAACTCCTACCTGACGTCGCCCCTAGCGAAGAAATACAACACATTGTGGTCAACGTACCGCAACAGCGATTATTCTTCTACGAGAACAATCAAATCATTAAGGTCTACCCCATCGTGGTGGGCAAAAATGCCACCAGAACACCCATGGGCAGCTATAAAATCGGCGCCACCCACCGCAACCCCACCTGGCACGTACCGCAATCGATTCAGCGAGAAATGCGCGCCAAAGGCCAAACCCCAGTGCAAACCATTGCCCCTGGCCCTAAGAATCCGCTGGGCCCGGTATTCATTCGCTTTGGCGACCCCAAGCTGGGCTTGGGCATTCACGGCACCAATGCCCCCAGCGTGATTCCGGGCGTGCGCAGCCATGGCTGTGTGCGCATGAAAAGCCCTGAGGCGCTAGAAGTGGCCGCCAAAGTACAGCGCGGCGCCGAAGTGTCGGTGATTTACCAAATGGCCTCCCTCAACCAAGACGGCGATGGCCGATTGTGGTTGGCGGCCTATAAAGACCCCTACCTACAAAAAAACTTAGACAAGCCCAAGCTGCTGGCCACGATTGAAGCCTGGTCTAAGGAAACCGGAAAACCCGTCGACAACGCTTTGGTCACAAAGGTTTTGGCCAATCAGTCGGGCCTAGACAACTGCATCTCTTGTCTTAAAACACCGGGCAAAAACAGCATTAAAGGGGACTTATTGCCCCTTAACTGGACCAATGGTCAACTCGAGCGTCCCGTCATTGAGCCTGCCGCCCCTGCCGTGGTTGAAACCCCCGCAGCCGCCACAGAACAAGACAGCCACAGCTCTGGGCAAGGCGTAGAAGCCTTACCTTAACCACCATTAGGCGCCAGGCAATCGGTTGACTAATTGAGTGACAGTAACCATGCCACTCCTCTTGAAGGAGCTCATCATGTTGGCGTTCGAATTTGTCATTGTGCTGATGACAATTTATTTAGGTGCCCGCTTAGGCGGGATTGGGATTGGCTTTGCCGGCGGCCTCGGGGTGTTGTTGTTGACCCTCTTGGCCGACATCAAGCCTGGGCACATTCCCTTTGATGTGATTCAAATCATCATGGCGGTCATCGCCGCCATTGCCGCCATGCAGGTCGCTGGGGGCATGGACTATTTGGTGAGCCTGGCGGAAAAGCTGCTGCGAAAACACCCCAAGTACATCACCTTCTTAGCCCCCATCGTCACCTATTGCATGACGATTATGGCCGGCACTGGCCATACGGCGTTCTCTACCCTCCCCGTCATCACCGAAGTCGCCAAAGGCCAAGGCATTAGGCCATCTAGGCCGTTGTCGATTGCCGTGGTCGCCTCGCAAATCGCCATCACGGCGTCGCCAATTTCGGCGGCGGTGGTGTTTGTGGCGGGATTATTAGAGCCGTTGGGCGTAGGCTATTTAACCCTTTTGGCGATTGTGTTGCCGACCACCTTCGCCGCCGTGATGCTGACCGCGCTATTGAGCAACTTCTTAGGCGCCGAGCTCAAAGACGACCCGATTTATCAGGATCGCTTGGCGCGCGGCCTGGTCAGCGCCTGCCGCGCCCAAAGCACCGCCCTCAAACCGCAGGCCAAGCGCTCGGTGGCGCTGTTCTTATTTGGTATCGTCGCCGTCATGCTGTACGCCACCGCCATCAGCCCATCGGTGGGCCTCATCACCGACCCGACCCTGGGCCGTGACGACGCCATCGTGGTGTTCATGCTCAGCATCGCCACCGCGATCACGCTGTTTTGCCACGTCGACACCGCCGCCATCCTCAACGCCAGCACCTTTAAATCAGGCATGAGCGCCTGCATTTGCGTTCTGGGCGTGGCCTGGCTCGGCGACACCTTTGTGCAGGCCCACATTGACGACATTAAAGACGTGGCGGGGGCCTTGCTCCACGACGCACCCTGGCTGTTGGCGGTGGTGCTGTTTTTTGCTTCGACGCTGTTGTACTCACAGGCGGCCACGGCCAAGGCCATCATGCCTGCCGCGCTGTTACTGGGCGTCAGCCCCCTCACGGCGGTGGCCTCTTTTGCGGCCGTGTCGGCGCTGTTTATTTTACCCACCTACCCGACCCTGCTGGCCGCCGTCCAAATTGACGACACCGGCTCGACCCGCATTGGCCGCTACGTATTCAACCACCCCTTTTTGATTCCAGGGGTGGTGGCGATTACCTTATCGGTGCTCTTTGGCTTTTTATTGGGCAGCCTGCTGTTGTGACTAGGCTAGCGGGCCTGGCTGTCCAACCATAAGGTCACCGGCCCGTCATTCACCAAGGCCACCTGCATGTCGGCGCCAAACTCGCCGGTGGGCACGGGCTTGCCTAAAGCCTGCGCCAGCTCATGCACGAACACGTTAAACCAATGCAGGCCAACCTCGGGCGGCGCCGCGTGGGCGTACGAAGGGCGATTGCCCTTATGGGTTTGTGCGAACAGCGTAAACTGGCTCACCGCTAGGGCCTCTAGGCCAGTGTCCAACAGCGATCGGTTCATGATGCCGTTTTCGTCATCAAAAATGCGTAGCTTACTGATTTTTTTAACCAAGTAAGCCACATCGTCCTCATTGTCCTCTGGGCCCACGCCCACCAGCAATAGCATTCCTGGCCCAATCTGAGCAATGGTTTGTGCTTCAACCGTGACCGATGCAGACTGAGCGCGTTGCAGTAAAATTCTCATGGCCTCATCCCCTTTTCTCATCAACATAAAAAAAGCTGCCTGAACCGATTCAGACAGCTTTATAATCCAACGCTGAGCGTTAGATTTTCTTAAATACCAAAGTACCGTTGGTGCCACCAAACCCAAACGAGTTTGAAATCGCGGCGCGGATGGTCATCTCGCGCGCGCCTTCTTTACAGTAGTCTAGGTCACAACCGCCTTCAACGTCTTGATCAAAGATGTTGATGGTCGGTGGTGAAATTTGGTGATGCACGGCCAAAGCAGAGAACACCGCCTCCACGCCGCCCGCGCCACCCAATAGGTGACCGGTCATCGACTTGGTCGAGTTCACCACTAGGTTCTTGGCATGATCACCAAAGGTACGCTTCACGGCCGTGGTTTCGGCCACGTCGCCCAAAGGCGTAGAAGTACCGTGGGCGTTCACGTAGTCCACCTCATCAGGGTTAATGCCTGCGTCGCGTAGGGCATTGTTCATGCCCAATGCGGCGCCAGAACCATCTTCAACCGGTGCGGTAATGTGATGCGCGTCTGAGCTCATGCCAAAGCCAACCAGCTCGGCGTAAATGGTCGCACCACGCTTTTTGGCGTGTTCGTACTCTTCCAGAACCAAAACGCCGGCGCCTTCGCCCATCACAAAGCCATCGCGGCCTTTGTCCCAAGGGCGAGAAGCCGTTTGAGGGTCGTCATTACGGGTAGACAAGGCTTTACACGCAGCAAAGCCGCCAATACCCAACATGGTCACTGCGCCTTCAGCGCCGCCGGCCACCATGATGTCGGCGTCGCCGTACTGAATCATGCGGGCAGAGTCGCCAATACAGTGGGTACCGGTGGTACAGGCAGACACAATACCGTAACTTGGGCCTTGATAGCCTTTAAGAATCGACACGTTACCGGCAATCATGTTCACGATCGAGCCAGGAATAAAGAATGGGCTGATTTTACGAGGGCCGTTGGCGTCTGCCTGGCGACCGGTCTCTTCAATCATAGGCAAACCACCGATGCCAGAGCCAATATTGACCCCCACTCGGGTTTTGTCTAAGCCTGGAATGTCATCCAGCTGCGCATCATCAATGGCTTGCAAAGCAGCGGCAATCCCATAATGAATGAACACGTCCATCCGACGCGCGTCTTTGCTTGAAATATACTGAGTGACATCAAAATCTTTTACTTCCCCGGCAAACTGACAGGCAAGATTAGATGCATCAAATCGGGTAATGGTGTCGATACCACTTTTACCAGCCAGGAGGTTAGCCCAACCTGTGGCAATGTCGTTACCCACTGGCGACACATGGCCTAAACCAGTAATGACTACTCTTCTTTTACTCATACTTGATCCCAAAAAAGTAAAAAACCTCTGTTTAGCTGGCTTAAGCCATCAGCTTAAGCAAACGAAACAGAGGCTCGCACCTATCGACAAGACTTACTTAAGGTTTGCTTGTACGAAATCGATGGCTTGTTGTACTGTGGTGATTTTTTCTGCTTCTTCATCAGGAATTTCGCACTCAAATGCTTCTTCCAAAGCCATAACCAATTCAACAGTGTCTAAAGAGTCAGCGCCCAAATCATCTTGGAAAGAAGATTCATTTTTAACTTCAGCTTCGTTAACGCCCAATTGTTCGGCAACGATTTTTTTTACGCGCTGTTCGATATTTTCCATAATAAGATTCCTTTACACCTTTCAAAATGAGGAAAGTTCTAATCCGGTGAGATTGTACCGAAAAAAATTAGAGTTTCCTATCTATTTATTTCAAAAAATTAACTATAATAACCAAATCACTAGCCTAATCAATGCTTAACACTCACCAAACCAGATTCATTCTTAGTAAAAATGTGCGGTTTTTACGTGTCTTTTGAACAGTAAGCCGCACTAATAGCGCATATGATACTTTTAAAACGGACGATACACCACTAAAATTTTAGCCAACCGGGTCAAAATTAACGATAAAAATCAGCGTAAAGCCAAGTATTTCGCTAAACAGCGATTATTTTTGCTAGAATTCTAACCCTCTTACTCAGCGTAAAGACCCTTGTAGATGATGAATATTGCCGTGATTGGCGCAGGTGCTTGGGGCACCGCACTGGCCATCCATTTTGCCCAAGACCACAATGTGGCCTTATGGACCCGAAATGCCGAAGACTGTGCCCATATGACACAGTCTCGAGAAAACCAACGCTATTTACCTGGCTTTGCCTTCCCAGAAAAGTTAAGCGTGGCCCCCTCATTGGCTCAAGCCTGTGCCGAGGCCGACTTAATCCTGATTGCCACCTCGGTGGCGGGCCTACGCCCCACGTTAGCGGCACTACAGACACACGGTCTTGCCCATAAGCCGATCATCACCGCCTGTAAAGGCTTTGAAGAGGGCAGCGGCCTATTGCCCCATGAGGTGATCCTCGACGTATGCCCTGAACACCCCGCCTATGGTGCCCTATCGGGCCCTAGCTTTGCGCAAGAGCTGGCGCAGGGATTGCCATGTGCGGTCACGCTGGCGTCGCCCAACGAAGCGTGGATCACCCACGTCGCCCAGTTGCTCAATAACCACACCCTACGCCTGTACGCCAACACCGACATTATTGGCGCCGCCATTGGGGGGGCGGTTAAAAACGTCATGGCCATCGCCACCGGCATTGCGGATGGCCTGCACTACGGCCTCAATGCGCGCGCCGCTCTGATGACACGGGGGCTGGCGGAAATTAACCGCTTTGCCATTGCCAGCGGTGCCCAAAATACCACACTCATGGGCCTCGCCGGCATGGGCGACCTCATCCTGACCTGTACCGGCAACCTATCACGCAACCGAACCGTTGGCCTGAAGCTGGCGGAAGACAAAAGCCTCGCCACCATTTTGGCCGAGCTAGGCCATGTGGCAGAGGGCGTCAAAACCACCAAAGAAGTGGCCCGTGTCGCCAAGGCCAGAAACATCGACATGCCCATTACCGCCATCATCAATCAATTACTGGATGGCCAAATCAAAGCCAAGGCCGTGGCTGAAATTTTAATGATGCGCGACCCTAAGCAAGAAGATTGAACGTTTAACCAAACCGAGCATCTCACTGAGGCGGCCTTCCCAACTCTAGGCCCGCCTGCTCATCTGGTTGACTTAAGCCGATCAGATTGATCAAAGCCCGACCAGCCTTGGCTGATCGGGCTTTGTCAGCACCGATAAACATTGACTAAACCCACCTAAAAAGCTATCCTAAACATTATGGAACGTGAACTAGACTACTTAGAATCTTGCATTGTCAAAATGACAGACAAGATGAATGAATTGACCTTGGCTAACCAGACGTTAAGCGCTCAGGTGTCGAAGCTGCAGGCTGAAAAACAACAGCTCGCCCTCGACAGCGATCAGGCTTTAGACGATCTGCAGCAAAGCGCCGAGCAAACCATTCATGCGCTTAAAGCGCGCAACCAAGCCCTTTTGGCCACCATCGCCGAAAGCGCCGAAGACGTACGCGCCCTCATGAATCGTTTGCCCACTTCATCTTCTGAGGAGCCACAAGCATGAACCCTACCCCCGTAGACATCACCATCATGGGTCGTACCTTCACCATTGCCACGCCCGAAGCCGAGCGCCGCACGCTGTTACAGGCGGTGGACATGCTGAACGACAAAATAGATACCATTACAAAACAAGGCCGTATTGTTGAAACAGACAAAATAGCCATTATTGCCGCTTTAAATTTAGCCCATGATTTGTTAAAATTAACCATAAGTGGTGGGCTAGATGTGGCAACCTTAGAACACAAAATCACCCACATGAGTCGTTTGTGCGATGAAGCTTTGGCTTCGACACCCAAATAACGACCACCACCCCCAGTTTTCCTCTGCAGTGTTCGCGATGGCTCAATTCCTTTGAACCAATAATTCGCTTTTCGACTGCCAAGCGCGTAGTGGGCGTGTGACGCTTCTTTTTAGAAGCATCCCCAAAGCTATCCAGGTGCGGTCAACCTTGTCAGCAAGGTTCAAGCGGATCGGCCAAGACGGCACATGCGGAGGACCCCATACTAAGCTCGTACGTCAACGTACGGGCTTTTTTACCTCTTGCCCCCATGACAATCGCAAACAGTCGGTCTATACTGATCACAACTTAAAAAAAATAATCTTCACGCTTAATCATGACCTAGGAGAGACTGATGACTGATTTTATTACCTGCGACCTGTGCGACGACCACCCCGACCACGTCAGCGTGGTCACTGGCTTACAGTGGCAACACTATGGCGCGCGCGCTGCTTTTGGCGGCCAAATCATTACGGTTAAATGCTTCGAAGACAACAGCAAGGTTAAATCCTTGCTCAACACCGATGGCGAAGGCAAAGTTTTGGTGGTCGACGGCGGCGGCAGCCTCAGAAACGCCCTCATCGGCGACATGATTGCCGCCAGCGCGGTCAAAAATCATTGGGCTGGCGTGTTGATTTACGGTGCCTGTCGTGACGTCGATGCCCTAGCCACCCTAGACGTGGGCATCACTGCCTTGGGTTCGGTGCCGATCAAATCGGTGCGCCAAGACGAAGGCCAGGTCAATCTACCCGTTCACTTTGGCGGCGTCACCTTCACGCCTGGCCATTATGTTTACGTTGACCGTAACGGCGTCATCACCGCTGCCACCAGCCTGATTTAATCCCGCCCAGACAATCGCACCGGCCTTACGGCCGAGGCGATGATCAGCTGCTCAGCGCAAACGCTATTTATAAGTCGCCAAGCGACGCCCCTCTATTCGCTCAAACACCCCCGCAGCCAAACGCTGCACCGTGGGCGCCGCCAGCAGCACGATGGCAAACGCGGCCGGCCAGGCCGTCATAAAAGCCCCGCCCCAACGGCCTAGGGTAAAATCTGCGCCCAAATTCAGCCAGCTCACCCAGCCCGTCATCAAACCGGCCATCAGGCACGACATCATGGCCGAAAAAATCACTCTGTATTTAAATAAATCTGACATACTGCCCCGCCTTATGCTTCTGGTTCATCTTGAAAAACAGTATAGACATATTCCATTTTTAATAATATAGTGATTTTATCACTCTTAAATTCCAAAAATGGAATCATAATGCTAGACGATCTGGCCCTCTTCATGCACATTGTCAGCTGCGGTAGCCTTAGCGCCGCCGCCGAAATGCACGGTATGCCGGCCTCCACCCTAACTCGACGCCTGCAAAAATTAGAACAGCAGCTGGGCCACAAATTACTGACCCGAACCGCCCGCAACCTGACCCCCACCCCCGAAGGCTGGCAGTATTACGAACAGTGCCGGCCGCTACTGCACGCCCTACAGCAAACCACAGTCCAACTGCACCAAGATTTTCACGCCATCGCTGGGCCGGTTCGCGTTTTGGCGCCGGTCAATCTGGCCAACAGCCTCTTGGCCCCGGCCTGGGCCAGCTTTATGCAACAGCACCCCAAGGTCAAGCTAGACCTCTCTCTCAATAACCACACCCAAAGCCTGATCGACACCGGTGCCGACTTGGCCATTCGTTTCGGGCCCATGCCAGACGCCAACCTCAATATGCGCCGTCTAGGCAAGGTCGCCGGTGCGATTCTGGTTGCCGCACCCCAATACTGCCAGCGTGCCGCCCCCATCAGCAGCGGCAGCCTGTCCCAGCATGATTTAATCACCGCCTTTCCCTTACACGCTTGGACGCTGCACCAGGAGCACACGCAACAACAGCTGCACTTTCAGCCCAATGCCCGCTTTCATGTCAACGAGCTCAACCTCGCCATCAGCATGGCCGCCGCAGGTATGGGCATTGCCTTCACCCAAACCCACCTCGTCCAGCCCTACCTAGACGACGGCCGCCTTTTGCACATCCTACCGGAATGGGCCGGCCAGCCGCGTGAGCTCTACATGGTGTGGCCACAGCAGCGCTACGTCCCAGCGCGGGTGCGGGCGCTGATTGATCACTTAGTAGCCTTTTGCGACGCTGAGCCATGCTTGCAATAACTTTGGTTGATTACCGCTGCGAACGGCATGGCCCGCAGAAGATAAACGTCCTAGAGTGGCGCGTGACCAAGCGGTTAAAATGAGGCTCCAAAGCCGCTATTGAGACTGCCTCATCGCTACAATACATCATGACTGCTCCGCCAGCCCACAAAAAAAGCAAACCCTTAGGTTTGCTTTTTGGTCATCTATGGCCGCACTAAACCCGTTCAAAATGTGCTCGTGCCGTAGCGATTAGTTTGGCCTTATCCTGCTGCCACATACGCACCTGCACGTTCACAATGCGTTGCCCGATGCGCACAATGTCAAAATCAGCATAGGCATCCTTCGCCAGACCAGGACGTAAGTAATCGAGCGAAAAATCCAACAGCTTGACCGGCCCTTCGGCGGCGCCAAAGGCGCCAACCCAAGCCGACGACTGCAAAAAGCCCGCCACCAGGCCACCATGTAAAGAAGGCAAAACGGTGTTGCCGATGAGGTCAGGCTTGAACGGTAAAAAACACAGCTGCGGCTGCGCCACATCGTGGCCAACCTGCATGCCTATAAACGCCGCATACGGCATGTGCTGGTGCAAAGCCTCTGTGGCCTGCTTGTTTTGAATAAAACTCATACCAAAGCCTCCAGTATCGCCCGTGGCAACGGCGACCGAATGAACGCGGCCGTACACAGCACCACTGGCTCCGCCTCACCCTCTTGATAACATTCTGCCTTCACGTAGGCAATCATGCCCGTCACTGGCTCGCACACGGCCTTTGCAAACACAGGCTTATTGGGCTGCACCGGACGTAAAAAATCCAGGCGCATGTCTAGCGTGGCCAAGGCCTCAAACTGGGGCAACCACGCCGTCACGGCAATGGCGCAGGCCACATCCACTAGCGTCGCCAATGGCCCACCATGCATGGCGCCATCAGGGCCATTGAAGGCAGCCTGCCACGGCAAGCTCAGCACGATGGCCTCATCCGCTTCGATGCCTTCATATTTAAGGCCCAAGGCCTGACAGTGCGGCAAAATCATATAATGATCGCGCAAGGTTTCGTGTACTTTGGGATTCACAACCTTCATATTATGTTCTCTCTTTGTTTTTATATTGTCGCCGCGGCGCCACTGCCATGCACCCAGATGGGCCGATAGGGGGCCTCCTGTACGATGCGCACCAGCCCCTCTTTTACCAACTCCAACACGGCGATAAAGCTCACCACCAGATGGCTCACCCCAGCGTCGAGGTCAAAAAAAGCCTCAAACTCGGCCGAGCCATGCTGCTGTAGCTGCTTTAGAATGTGCGTCATCTGCGCCCGCACCGACAGCATTTCGGTTTGCACCTGATGGCTTTGGGTGTGCTTGGCACGAGACAAAATCGACAGCCAGGCCTGCTTTAAGTCGACCAGGCTGACGTCGGGCAGCTGCGGTGCGACAGCTTCCCCCTCCAAATGCATCACCACCCAAGCGAAATCACGCCCCGCCTGAGGCAGCTCATCCAAGCCTGCCGCCGCCAGCTTCATTTGCTCATAGGCCAACAGGCGCCGCACCAGCTCCGCTCGCGGATCCTCGTCTTCCTCTTCGGCCTGATGCACCTTCGGTAACAGCAAGCGCGACTTGATTTCGATCAGCATGGCGGCCATGAGTAAATACTCGGCCACGAGGTCTAGCTGATGCTGCTGCATGCCACCAATGTAAGCTAGGTATTGCTCGGTAATGGCCACCATGGGAATGTTAAGCACGTCCATATTTTGCTTACGGATCAGGTACAGAAGCAGATCCAGCGGCCCCTCAAAGCTTTCCAACACCACTTTAAGCGCATCGGGCGGAATGAATAAGTCTTGCGGCACGTCCAGTACCGGCTGACCAAATACATGGGCAAAAGGAATGGCCCCTGGCCCTTGTAGGCTCATGGTGCAGCCTTAGCCTGTTGCGCCATAGACTGCTTTACTAGGGCGTCAATACAGGCCTGAGCACAGTGCAGCCCGAAGGTGGCCGTCACCATCATGCTGGCCCCATAGCCCGCGCAAGACAGGCCCTGTGGCGCGGCATCGGTGGCGCACGCTTCGGCCGTTTGCGGGGGCGTAATCTGTTCGGTCGAAAACACACAGGGCACGCGCATTTTCTTTTTTAAGTCACGGCTAAAGCCGTAGCGTTTTTTTAAGGTGTAGCGCACATTGGCCAATAAGGGATCCTGCGTGACCGCGCCCAGATCGGCGCTTTGAATCAGGGCTGGATTCTTTTGTCCGCCGGCGCCGCCAGACACCACAAAAGGCACTTTCTGACGCACCAAGTAATTGGCCATGGCGGCTTTCACCCGCACTTGGTCAATGGCGTCCACCACAAAGTGGCAGTCGGCCGGCAGGTATTCTGCCAGGTTGTCTTCGGTCACGAAATCTTCGATTTGCCGCACCTGACACTGTGGGTTAATGTCGAACACGCGCTCGGCCAAGGCCATCACCTTCGGCTTGCCCAGCTGTGAATCTAAGGCCGGCAGCTGGCGGTTGATGTTGGATTCGGCCACGTTGTCTAAGTCGATGATGGTCAAGCGCCCCACCCCGGTACGGGCTAAAGCCTCAACCACCCAAGAGCCGACGCCGCCCAAACCCACCACGCACACATGCGCCTGCGCAAAGTACGCCAAAGCGGGGGCGCCATACAGACGCGCAATACCGCCAAAGCGGCGTTCATTCACAGTTGCCTCTGATTGCATCCAGATCTCACTTCTACGAGCGCCGCCACCATGGCCACGCCCTACTCATTTAGATCAAGCAATTATACGTCAAATGACCCCATTAGCGCAGCCAAACGCAAAAAAGCCTGATGCAGGCATCAGGCTTTTTAAGCGGCACAGGCTAAGCGTTAGGCTTAGTCATCATCACTTTGCGTCTCTTTTTGATCATTACGAATCACCAACAACGGCAGCGTGCTCAAGCGCATCACGGTTTCGGCAAAACTGCCCATCAGCAAGTGCATGAGGCCAGAGCGGCCATGCGTGCCCAACACGATGGCGTCGGCACTGTGTTCGTTGGCATAGTCCACCAATAGCTGCGCCATGTCTTTGGCACCCTTGCTGGAAATCGCCATGTGGCTCGCCAATTCGGTCACGCCCTGCGCCTGAGCCTCAGCCAAAGCCTTGTCTAAAACGGCCTGACCTTGTACCCGTGCGGTTTCTTCATAATTACCGTGCTGTAAAAATTCTGGCGCCAAAGCCATGTATTCGGTTGGATTAGCCACGGTCACTAAGGTCAGCTTGGCTTGCAGTAAAACCGCCAACTCCGACGCATGTTTTAGGGCCAATAAGCTGGTATTGCTACCATCCACTGCCACCACTAGGTGCTTGTACATAGGAATCCTCCTTGTTTGATTTTATTCTATCTGTTTAAGAGTATAACCTTGATTTTGATCAGGCCCAAGTCAAGGCCACATAAACCCTGACCAATGTCACACTTTGGCGCAAAAACCGCCACAGCCAGCCTGAGCGGCTTCGTACAGGCATAAAAAAACCCCGCGTCGACACGCGGGGTTTTTAAAACCAATAGGCTTATTCAGCAGCAGGGGCTTCTTCTGCAGCAGCTTCTTCTTCATCTTCAACAATGGCGCGGCCTTTGCCAGATACAGAAGCAACGGCCAAGTCAGTGTGACGAGCCAAAGCAATCGATTTAACACCTTCTGGGAATTTAATGTCAGAGATGTGCAATACTTGACCACCAACGGCTTTAAGCACGTCTAATTCCAAGAACTCAGGAATGGCGGTAGGCAAAGCAATCACTTCGATCATGCTGATCAACTGAGAAATACGGCCACCTTGTAGTTTAACGGCTGGCGATTTGTCAGCGTTAACAATGTGTAGTGGCACACGTACTTTAACTTCTTCTTTAGCGTTGATCACTTGGAAGTCGATGTGTTGTACAGCAGGTTTGAAAGGGTGCATTTGGAAGTCACGCACGATGACTTCGCTGGTTTTGCCTTCCAATTCAATTTTCAACACAGAGCTGTGGAAGCTTTCGTTTTGCAAAGCGTAGAATACAGCGTTGTGCTCAACAGTAATGGCTTTGGCTTCTTGATGATCACCATAGATTACTGCAGGTAGTTTACCTTCGCGACGTAGGCGGCGGCTCGCACCAGTGCCTTGCTCTTCGCGTAGGGTAGCTTTAATTTCGTATGACATAGTATAAAACTCCTAAAGTTAATAAAACACTGCCAAACCGCGACCAGTCGGCAATGTCTACGGCAGGAATGATCCTGGCGTAACCAGTTCCTCATTAAAGAGGTAAGACACTGACTCTTCATTGCTGATGCGGCGAACGGTTTCGGCCATCAAGCCAGCAATGGTTACCTGACGAATGCGTGGCGAAGCTTTGGCTTCGGCACTCAAAGGAATGGTGTCGGTGATGACCACTTCGTCAATGTCTGATGAATTAATACGGGCAACCGCTTCGCCTGAGAACACAGGGTGGGTTGCATAAGCCAATACGCGTGCTGCGCCGCGTTCTTTCAAAGCAGAAGCCGCTTTACATAGGGTATTGGCGGTGTCGATCATGTCGTCCACGATCACACAGGTACGGCCTTCGATGTCACCGATGATGTTCATCACTTCGGCCACGTTGGCTTTAGGACGACGCTTGTCGATGATGGCTAGGTCTGCATGCAGCATTTTGGCCACGGCGCGCGCGCGCACCACACCACCGATGTCTGGGCTCACCACGGTCACATTTTCCATGCGTTGCTGGATGATGTCGTTGGTCAGGATCGGGGTGGCGTAAACGTTGTCCACAGGAATGTCGAAGAAGCCTTGAATTTGGTCGGCGTGTAGGTCAACGGTCAGCACACGGTCAACGCCGGCTGAATACAACATGTTGGCCACAAGCTTAGCAGAAATAGGCACACGAACAGAACGAGGACGACGGTCTTGACGCGCATAACCGAAGTAAGGAATGGCGGCGGTAATACGACCAGCAGAAGCACGCTTAAGCGCGTCGGCCATGGTCAGAATTTCCATTAGGTTGTCGTTGGTTGGGGCGCAGGTCGGTTGCAAAATGAACACGTCGCGACCGCGGACGTTTTCTAGCAACTCAACGGCGACTTCACCATCAGAAAAACGGCCAACAGACGCGCGACCAATTGAAATATCCAAGTGTTTTACAACGTTAACGGCCAACTCAGGGTTAGCATTGCCCGTAAACACCATCAAACTATCATATGCAGCCATTTTACCTTCGCTCACGTTTAATTTCGTTTTTTGTTTCATACTTAAGCCCATAAAAATATGGTTTAAAGTGTGCCTTTTCGCACCGAATGCCATAATACACGCTTCTGGTTCGCAATCCAAATAAAGCCGCTGGCCAGAATCATTTTCACAACACATTAAAAAAAGACAAAAAAAAGCGTGTAAGTCACCTTACACGCTTTTTTTATTGTTTGGCTGGGGTGGTAGGGATCGAACCTACGAATGCTGGAATCAAAATCCAGTGCCTTACCACTTGGCGACACCCCAATACTTAACCTAAGCTTAAAAGTGGGTGTTCTGATAAACCTTGAACACAGTACACTTCATGTTGTTGCTCAGACAAAGCTTGATAAACCTGTCTTGCCTCACCTTCCGATTCGATCTCTAAAAAGACACATGAACCAGAGCCTGTCATCAGGGGCTGCCCGAAATTTGTTAGCGCGTCTAACGCTTCGGCAACCTGAGGATATTCACTCACAACCACTGCCTGCATGTCGTTGTGACGTTGCTGCGTTGTTGTGAGGGTTCGCATTATGCTGGGGATTGAATTCCTTGTCAACCCCTCGTGTGTAAATATTTTCGCAGTTTCAACATGCACTTTAGGACGGACGATCACATACCATTGTTTTTCCAAAGAAACCGGTGTCAAATCCTCGCCAACGCCCGTTGCAAAAGAATTTTGGCCATACACAAAAACCGGCACATCCGCCCCTAAAGTCACCCCTAATTGAATGAGACGATCGCGCGAAAAACCCACCTTCCACAGATGATTTAGGCCCAAAAGCACGGTGGCGGCATCCGAGCTGCCCCCACCCAAGCCGCCACCCATGGGAATTTTTTTGTCGACCCAGATGTCTGCGCCCAGGGGACTGCCGCTGGCCTGCTGCAACAAACGCGCGGCGCGCACGGTTAAATCCTGCTCTGGCGCCACCCCCGTGATCAAGGTGTGCAGTCGCACTTGGCCATCATCGCGCACCTTCAAACACACGGTGTCGTTCAAATCAACAAACCGAAACACCGTTTCCAACAGGTGGTAGCCGTCGGCACGGCGGCCCACAATTTTCAACATCAAGTTTAATTTTGCCGGCGCCGCATAAGCGATGGCGCCGGGCGCTACTGCATCTAAAACCATTTCTATCCTAACCAGAGGGGTTATTTTGAACGAATGCTACACGTCGCCTCGGCGTCAGCGGGCGCCGCGGCAAAGTCATCAAACACCAGCCGCAGGGTCAAGCCTGGGCGCTCTAACACCAACAGCCGAGGCTTCGCCTCGCCCACCGTGGCCGAACGCTCTACCGTCCACCCTAGTTGCTGCAAGCGCCCGCTGCTGTCGATGTGGTGAGGCTCATTCGGCAACCATTGGCCATTGGCCCAATAGTGTAACTTATCCAATGGCAGGCTAAAGCCCAACAGCCGCTGGCTTAGGTTTTCAGCACTGTCGTCTTCATACACTTCGTTATTGCCGGCCGCGATCACGCCTTGGGCGTCCTCACACAACACCCCCACCGTATTGCCCAGCGGCGACTTCACGTTGACTTCCTGCTTGTCTACGGTCACCAGCCACTCAAACGGCGCATACGAACCTTTGTCTTCAATCTTCACCGCCAGCCGGCCTTCGGCATAGAAGCCATCCTGCACCTCACCGCCGGCCTGCCATGGCATCGCTTCTTTGGGGCCATCAAACACACCACAGGCACCTATGGTCAAAACGGCGGCGGCCAGCGCCGCCTTACGCATCCAATTCATCATCGTGCCCACCTTATGGTTTCGCCAAGCGCTGCATCAGCGCCTGCACTTTGTCGGCCGATTCTGGGTCGGCCAAGGCCTTGTCCACAATCACCTGGGCTTCTCTATACTTACCCAGCTGCCACAACACTTCCACATAGTGCAACACCACTTCGGTGTCGGGGAAGCGGTCATAGGCCACTTTCAAGTACGGCTCTGCGGCCTGCGGTTTGCCCTGCAAGAAATAGGCCCAACCCAAGCTGTCATTCACCGTCGGCGAATTTGGCGACAAAACGTAGGCGGCCTCGATGTGCTCGATGGCGTCATTCAATCGGCCCGGAATCGACAGCATGGTGTAACCCATGGCGTTGAGTGTTTCTGCGTCTTTGGGCTGCCACACCAATACTTTGGCAAAGTCGGCAATCGCCACTTCGGGCTGCTTTAATCGGTCGGCGTAAATGATGCCTCTATCGTAGAGCAATACCGCCAAAACGGCCTGATTGGCCTTCTGACCCTTGGCCATTTCAAGATCAATCAGCCTGGTGAGGTGATTCAACAGCACTTCAGGCGCCGGCTTTTGCGAGTGTAAAAGCATTAAGTCTGCACGCAACCAGTCGGCCTCATTAAACACGATGCCCTGCGCCATGTGCGGCTTGGCGGCAGCCAAATAGGTTTTGGCGTCGGCGTAGGCTTCTTCTTTAAGGGCAATCAAGGTCAGGTAAATGTTTTTATCAAAGGCGTAGCGCGTGCCCTCTACCTTCTGCAACCATACTTTGGCACTGGCGACATCGTCGTCATCTAAGGCATTCACCCCGGCCAGCATGGCCACCTTGTTCTTTTGCCCTGCGTCGCCTAAATCATAGGCACGGTCAAAATGGGCCCGTACTTCGGCCTTAGGGCGCTGTAATTGCTGCGCAATGTAACCCGCTTCAACGTACAGATCGGCGTTGTCCTGCTCTTTTTGCAGCAGCTCTTTCATCTTGGCATAGGCTTCATTGCCTTTGTTGGCCTTTAACAGCACGTCCACCTGCAGCTTTTGCCAGCCGTAGGATAAATCGCGCGCGTCGACCTTAGAGAAAAAGGTGGTCAACAGGCCTGGCACCTTATTGGCCAATAGGCTTAAGGTCACCTGACTGCGCGGTGACAGCATCGGATCGAGTTGGGCCAGCTTGGTTAAGCCGGCAATAGAGGCTCTGGTTTTGCCCGACAGGCCAGCATAAATGGCTTCGGCCATCACTGCCTCTTCCAATTCGGGGTATTTTTGCGCCGCCTTGTGTACCGCGGGGTAGCCCTGCCGGCTGTAATCGGTGTTGTCGACGGTCAGCTGCGCCATGTACAGAAAAATACGCCGCGCCTGCGACAGGCTGGCGTCTTCTAGCACCGCTGGCAAGCGTTCAAACACGTTGTTCAGCTGCTGGGTCATGAGGTCGTATTCCCACTGCGCGCGAACCTGAGCGGGACTTGGCTGTGGCTCTAGCTGCCGCCATTGGGCCAAAAACAAGCGCGCGCGCGCCAAATCCGGAATCGCCAAGGCGATGTCCACAGCGCGTTCGGCCACCTTAGGGTCTTTGGTACTTTGCAACATATAGCCATAGCTACTGAGGGCATTGCCCACCTGCCCTTTTTGCAACATCATTTCGCTAGACAAAATACCCAACAAACCACTGGCCTGGCGCTCGGCCTGAATCAGATTATTCGGCACCACAGACGTATTCACCACTTCAACTGGGCCAATTTGTGTCTTTTCAATCACATCAGGCGTACTCACTGGGGCCACTTCTGAAGGCTTCGTCGCCGCCATTGCGTGGCCGCCGAACAAGACCATTAGGGCCATTACCATTGGTTTAACCATTGATTCTCTTCTCATTTAATTAACGATTCTTTGGGCGCACTGTATCACACTGCAAGGTGATCATGACGCCGCCACGCACTTTATGTCATTATGCTTTATATCACTACGCTAAAGCTATGACCATCATCACCGGACACAAGTTTAGCTGCTACAATACTTTTTTACCCACACTCATGATTTATCTCTATGCCAGAATTACCGGAAATTGAAACCACCAAGCGTGGCATCAGCCCCCACATTACCGACAAAACCATTGCCTACGCAACCGTCAGACAGCCTAGGCTGCGCTGGCCCATTCCCGACGACCTGAGCGAACAGCTGACCGAACAGCCAGTGCTGAGCGTCACCCGCAGGGCCAAGTACTTGCTGATTCAGTTGCCGACGGGGGTGCTCATCATGCATTTGGGCATGTCTGGCAGCCTGCGCATCCATCACGAGGCCGATGTGCCGCCGCAAAAACACGACCACGTCGACATCGTGTTCACCGATGGCACCTTATTACGCTATAAAGACCCGCGCCGTTTTGGCGCCATTCTGTGGTTTAACGGCGCCGCCGAGCACCACCCGCTGCTGAGCAAGCTGGGCCCTGAACCTTTAAGCGATGATTTTAACGGCGCTTATTTACATGGCAGACTTGTGTCTCAAAAACGCGCGATCAAACTGGCCCTTATGGACAATCATGTGTTGGTTGGCGTGGGCAACATTTACGCCAACGAAGCGCTGTTTCGCACCAAGATTCACCCGCTCACCCCCGCCAATCAAATCAGTAAGGCCAAATGTCAGGCCTTGGCCAAAGAAATCAAGGCGGTCTTACTGCTGGCCATTGAAAAAGGCGGCAGCACCTTACGTGACTTCGTGGGCAGCGACGGCCAGGCAGGCTATTTCCAACAGGAATACTTTGTTTATGGCCGCGCCAAGCTGGCGTGCCGAACTTGTGGTCACGAAATCGAACAAACAAAGATCGGCCAACGCGCCAGCTTCTATTGTCCTGTTTGCCAAAAGCAACCTAAGAAAACCCCATTATGACCCCAAAAAGAACGCCCAAACTCATTCGCGTCATTCGCCTTCTACGCCTCGTCTTCTGGCTCATCAGTACGGTACTGGTCCTCAGCTGGGTATTCCGACAAAAAGACAAGGAGAAGTCGACGCGCTATACGCAAAAGTATTGCCAAAAAGGGCTCCGCATCCTTAAACTACAAATCAACACCAAAGGCATTCGGCCCACCCACCTAGCCGGCCACCTAGTGGTGGCGAATCACGTCTCTTGGTTGGACATCTTGGCCTTAGAGTCTGCCTACAACATGAACTTCGTGGCCAAACAAGAAATTCAAAAATGGCCACTCATTGGTACCCTAGCCACCAATCAAGGGACCGTATTCATTAACCGCAATGAACGCAAGGACACGGCCAAGATTAATCAGCACATCGAAAAAGCACTACAAGAAAACCGCACCATTGCGGTCTTTCCTGAAGCCCGGACCTCGAATGGCTTGAGCATGCGCTTATTTAAATCAAGCTTATTTCAGTCGGCACTAAATGTATCAGCGCCTGTCCAACCCATAGCGATTAAGTTTTACGATGAGCTGGGCCAGCGCACGACTAGGCCCGCCTACATCGATGGCATCAGCCTACTTCAATCGGTCTGGCAGGTGTTGGGCATGCGTAAAGGCAGCATCGAGCTCACGCTGTTGCCCACGGTCAACATGAACATACCCGACCTCAGCCGGCATGAAATCAGCAAAATGGCGCATCAAGAAATTTACACGGTGATTAATCAAAACAACTGAAAAGGCTGGTTTGATTTAAAAGTTCAATAGTAAAACGCTATTGATTTCATTTTAACTATAAATTTTACTAAACGCCAGTTAAGCCCTATACTGTATGACATACCGAATCAAAACAGACTTAAGCGATTGATTCACCCAATTATTTTTTAATTAATTAAGGAGTCAGTATGTTGCAATCTAAAGAAGGTCAAAAAATCCCTAGCGTGTCGTTCCCAGTTCGCGAAGGCGATGCTTGGAAAACCCTCAGCACTGATGAATTATTTAACAACAAAACCGTGGTGGTGTTTTCACTACCCGGCGCGTTTACCCCAACCTGCTCTTCATCACACCTACCGCGCTACAATGAATTAGCCGCTACGTTTAAACAATACGGCGTCGACGACATTCTGTGTGTGTCAGTGAACGACACCTTCGTGATGAACGCTTGGAAAGCCGACCAAGAAGCCGAAAACATTACCTTCATCCCAGACGGTAACTGTGACTTCACCAAAGGCATGGGCATGTTGGTGCACAAAGACGACCTAGGCTTTGGCGACCGATCATGGCGCTACTCTATGCTGGTTAAAAACGGCGTGGTAGAAAAAATGTTCGTTGAGCCAGAAAAAGAAGGCGACCCATTTGAAGTGTCTGACGCCGACACCATGTTGAAGTACTTGGCCCCAGAGCACTCAGAACAACCGTCTATTACTGTGATCAGCAAGCCTGGTTGCCAATTCTGTGCCAAGGCCAAACAGGCTTTACACGATAAGAACCTGAACTACGAAGAAATCGTACTGGGCAAAGACGCCACCACAGTGAGCGTGCGCGCCATCACCGGCAAAACCTCAGTACCACAAGTATTTATTGGCGGCCGCTACATTGGTGGCAGCGAGGAACTAGATCAGTACTTGGCCAAACAGGCCTAAGCCTCTTGATTTGAATCGAACAAAGCCTCATCTTGGGGCTTTGTTTTTATCCTCAATGACCAAGCACGCAGCTGGCGCAACCGGCAGGCCTGCAACTTAAAGATAAAGGGACATCATGCAAAAATTAGTAACCGACGTGGTGATTTTGGGTGGCGGCACCGCCGGCATGGGCGCCTACCGCGCCGCTAAAGCACAAACTGAACGCGTTATTTTAATTGAAGACCATCACTTTGGCACCACCTGTGCGCGCGTAGGCTGTATGCCGTCAAAACTATTGATTGCGGCAGCAGAGGCAGCAGAACATGCTCGTCACACGGCGCCGTTTGGGGTGCATGTTGACGGCGACGTCCGCATCAACGGCCAAGAAGTCATGCAGCGGGTTAAATCTGAACGCGATCGCTTTGTGGGCTTCGTTTTGGACAGCGTGGATGAATTTCCCGCGGCCGATAAAATCTTGGGCAAGGCCCGCTTTATTGATGCACACACGATACAGGTCGACGACCACACCCAAATTGAAGCCCAACGCATTGTGATCGCCACCGGCTCACGCACCAACATGGGGCCTTACCGTGAGGCATGGGCCAACCTTGGCGATCGTTTAATCATCAACGATGACGTCTTTGAGTGGGACGACCTACCTAAAAGCGTTGCCGTGTTTGGCCCTGGCGTGATTGGTTTAGAGCTTGGCCAAGCCTTACATCGCCTTGGCGTCGACGTGACCTTATTTGGTGCCAGCGGCCGCGTGGGCCCGCTGACCGACCCCAAGCTGATGCAAGAAGCACAAAAAATCTTTAAATCAGAGCTTAAAACCAACCTAAAAAGCAAAGACGCGGTGTTTACCCGCCGCGGCGATCAGGTTGAGATTCGCTTTAACACCGATGAAAGCGAGTCGCAAAGCATCACCGTCGACTACGTGCTGGCCGCCACCGGCCGCCGCCCCAACGTCGACAACTTGGGCTTAGAACACATCGACATTAAGCTAGACGAACGCGGTGTGCCCGTGGCCGACCCTAAAACCATGCAAACCAGCGTACCGCACATTTTCATTGCGGGCGATGCGTCGAACCAGCTGGCCTTATTACACGAAGCCGCTGATCAAGGCCGGATTGCTGGGCACAATGCAGGCATTTACCCCAATACCGAAGCGGGCTTACGCCGCAGCCTATTGTCGGTGGTGTTCAGCGACCCACAAATCGCACTGATTGGCGACACCCATCGCACCTTAAGCGCGCGCTTTAAAGACACAGACCGTTTGGTCGTGGGCGAAGTCTCGTTTGAAAACCAAGGCCGCAGCCGCGTGATGCTGATCAACAAAGGTCGCCTGCACGTTTATGCCGACAAACACACCGGCCTCTTCTTGGGCGCGGAAATGGTTGGCCCACGCGCCGAACACATTGCCCACCTATTGGCTTGGTCACACCAGCAAGGCATGAGCGTGGCCGAAATGTTAGACATGCCCTTCTATCACCCCGTGATCGAAGAAGGCGTGCGCACGGCACTACGCGATGCATTACGCCAAATAAACTAAGCCTGTACGGTCTGTCGCGCCAAAAAAACCTGCCCACCGCAGGTTTTTTTATACTTAAAAAAGGCCAATTGTCAATAATTTATTATGCCTTTGTCTTATTTTGGCCATAGTGTTTTATTTTTTTTACCGCCTAAACCCAACGCCCTCACCCAAATCAAAACCCACTTTTTTTCTTTAAAAACAAACTATTCATTCCCTTTTGGCACACATATCGCCTATAAAAACAGCAGCAGAACATTGCCAAAACGACATCGATAAAAAAATTATATCTCTATATTAGGCGATATAGTGCCCATATTTCGATATAATTAGCCCTTTTTCACAACGTTCATGGCAATAAAATAAGAACAATATCGCCTATTTGATACTCTACATGAGTCATGTAAGGAAACATTTATGCAACTAAATGCGCATTTTACTTTAGTAGCGGCCTGCTTGGTTTTACTGTTAGGCGCCCTACTGGTTAAGAAAATCAACTTTCTCAAAAAGTATCACATCCCTGAACCCGTTGCGGGCGGTTTCTTAGTCGCCATCGTCCTGTTGGCGGTGTACCAAGCTTGGGGCCTTGAATTTAACTTCGATAAGGCCTTACAAGATTCACTCATGCTGGCTTTCTTTGCGTCTATTGGCTTGAGCGCCGACTTCTCGCGCTTGGTCAAAGGCGGCAAGCCCATCATTATTTTCGTGGCGGTTGCGTCGGCCTTAATTTTCGTACAAAACTCTGTCGGCATGGGCCTAGCCTTGGCCTTAGACCAAAACCCATTCTATGGCTTAATCGCAGGCTCAATCACCCTATCCGGCGGCCACGGTTCTGGCGCAGCGTGGGGGGCTTTACTAAGCGAGAAATACGGCGTTACTGGTGCCGTTGAATTGGCCATGGCTTGCGCCACTTTCGGCCTGGTTCTAGGTGGCACCATTGGGGGTCCAGTGGCCCGTCGCTTACTGAAAAAAATTGATCGTGCACCTCAGGCTGAGATTGAAGATGAGGAAGTGGAAGTTGCCTTTGAGCGCCCAAGACAGGGCCGCAGCATCAACGCCAGCGCCATCATTGAAACCGTGACCATGTTGGCCATTTGTTTGAGCGTGGGCACCTACCTCGACAGCATCACCAAGGACACGGCCCTACAGTTGCCAACCTTCGTGTGGTGCTTGTTTACCGGTGTGATCATTCGCAATCTATTGACCCATGTCGTACGCCACAACGTCTTTGACCGTGCCGTCGACGTGTTGGGCAGCGTGAGCCTGTCGCTGTTCTTGGCGATTGCGCTGATGTCGCTAAAACTATGGCAGCTGGCCGAATTGGCCGTACCGGTGCTGATTATTTTGAGCATCCAAACGCTGGTGATGGCCCTTTTTGCCTACTTTATTACCTTTAAGGTTATGGGCAAAGACTACGATGCGGTCGTACTCAGTGCTGGCCACTGTGGCTTTGGTCTGGGCGCAACGCCAACCGCCATTGCCAACATGCAGGTGATTACCCAAGCATTTGGCCCCTCTCACAAGGCTTTCTTGATCGTGCCGATGGTGGGCGCCTTCTTTATTGACATTGTGAATACGGCGATGATTAAACTCTTTATTGAGATTGGCGGCAACTTCTTGTAGCCCTCATCGCCCCCTCTTTGATAAGGCAGCTTAATGATTAAGCTGCCTTTTTTTTGGCCCACAGACCAATCTGGCCGTCTAGACGGATATATCTTGCCATTCTGCCCCAGCATGGGCATAATCTAACCATCACCTTCAAGGAGCCTCACATGAGCAATCAAAACGACTTAAAACAACGCTTGTCCGACATCAGCTACCACGTGACCCAAGAAAATGGCACCGAGCCCCCGTTCAGCAGCGAATACGATCAGTTCGACGAACCCGGCATCTACGTTGACATCGTCAATGGCGAAGCCTTATTTAGCTCTTTAGACAAGTTTGATGCAGGCTGCGGCTGGCCTTCGTTCAGCAAGCCCATCGCTGCACCGGTGGTCACCGAACACGAAGACCTTAGCCTTAGCCGCGTGCGCACCGAAGTGCGTAGCCAAGGCAGCGACGCCCACCTAGGCCACGTTTTTGAAGATGGCCCAGAAGCCTTAGGTGGCCTACGCTACTGCATTAACGGCGCCGCCTTACGCTTTGTGCCAGCCAGCCGTCTGGCTGAAGAAGGCTATGGCGAATACGCCGGCCTCTTCGCTTAACGCTGCGGCCTGTAGCAGACAAAAAGCCCTTGAGCATGCTCAAGGGCTTTTATGATGCCGACACTAAACCTAACTCTGGGCCTAAACCCCTACTTCGGCCAAGGCTCTTTGCAACAGTTCGGCGTCGTTGGCCTTTAATAGGCTGGCATCCGACAGCATGCGCCGCCAGGTGCGCGCGCCAGGCAAACCCTGCATTAAGCCTAGATAATGACGCACCATGTGGCGCAGGGTGGTGCCACGACCGGCGTCCAGCTGCGTTTGGGCATAGGCTTGTAAGCAGGCCACCAAGGCCACCCGATCAATCAGTGCATGGTCGTCTTGGTAAAATAACGCATCCCACTCGGCCATTAAATACGGATTGTGATAGGCCTCACGCCCCACCATCACGCCATCTACGTGCTGTAAATGCTCGGCAATCGCGGCATTGGTGGTCACGCCCCCGTTCAAAATGATCTCTAAGTCTGGAAAATCCTGTTTGAGCTGGTACACATACTCATACTTAAGCGGCGGAATTTCGCGATTTTCTTTCGGTGACAGGCCATCCAGCCACGCGTTACGCGCATGCACGATGAAGGTTTGGCACTCGGTTTTGTGCACCAAAGCCCCCACGAAGTCACGGACGACTTGATAATCGGTCTGCTTGTCCACACCAATACGGTGCTTCACCGTCACCTCAATGTCGACCGCATCCTGCATCGCCTTAAGGCCATCGGCGACCAAATCCACCTCATTCATCAAGCAGGCACCAAAGGCCCCTTTTTGAACCCGCGGGCTAGGGCAACCACAGTTCAAATTGACTTCATTGTAACCATAGTCTTGCGCCATTTTGGCACAGGTGGCCAAATCGGCAGGCTCGCTGCCGCCGAGCTGCAAGGCCACCGGCTGCTCGCCTTCATTAAAGGTTAGAAACCGGCTGGCACTGCCGTGTATCAACGCGCCGGTGGTCACCATTTCGGAATACAACCACGCGTGGTGGGTGATTTGTCTGGCCATATAGCGATAATGGCGGTCGGTCCAATCCAGCATTGGGGCCACAGAAAGGCGGCGGCTGGGCAGTGCGGGTGCAGTCATAAGGCAATCTAAAAAAATAATTCAATAAGGGCTCTAGTTTACCCTGACTGGCCTCAGCCTGCACGATTTGTGCAGTCACCCTGGTGGTTTAATGATGCTGATACATTGGTCATTTAAACAATTTACAAAATTTAACAAATATCGCGTGAACCATTTAATCAATCGCGTGACTAATCACTATATTGCTTCATCTCCAGAGCGATATAGTGTAAGAAGTGAGTAAACGTTTCCCCGCAATGTGTTAGCCGCCGGATGCAAGTCCGGCGGATTTTTTTTGCTTTTTTCACGTAAAAATAAACCCTCCTCAACTAAACGCCTGATTCTAGACACAAAGTCTAAAAAATAAAGCACCATTCCCCTCTTCCCCCCTCTATTTAAACTGCTATAATCCCCTTTTTGCCTAATAAGTTAATGGTTCCAATCATCATGCAAGAACACTACCAACCCTCCGCTATTGAGCCCATCGCCCAACAAAAATGGGATGATGCCAAAGTATTTAACGCTGCCGACGACGACAGCCGCCCTAAATACTACTGTTTGTCCATGTTCCCCTATCCTTCTGGGAAGCTGCACATGGGCCACGTTCGTAACTACACCATTGGTGACGTGTTAAGCCGCCACAAGCTTTTAAAAGGTTTTAACGTCATGCAACCCATGGGTTGGGACGCCTTTGGCTTACCGGCAGAAAACGCCGCCATGATTAATAAGGTGGCGCCGGCCAAATGGACTTACCAAAACATCGAATACATGAAGGTTCAGTTAAAAAAACTGGGCCTGGCCTTTGACTGGGACCGTGAATTTGCCACTTGTGACCCTGAATACTATCGCTGGGAACAATGGTTATTCACTCGCCTGTTTGAAAAAGGCATCATCTACAAAAAAAATGGCGTGGTGAACTGGGACCCAGTAGACCAAACCGTTTTGGCCAACGAACAGGTCATTGATGGCCGCGGTTGGCGCAGTGGTGCTTTGGTGGAAAAGCGCGAAATTCCCATGTACTACTTCAAGATCACCGATTACGCCGATGAGCTACTGACCAGCCTTGACGATTTACCTCATTGGCCTGAGCAAGTTAAAACCATGCAGCGTAACTGGATTGGCAAGTCGCGCGGCATGCAGGTGAAATTCACCCTCACCGACGACAGCTTGGCCGACCTAGCCGCAGAGGACGCCAAAGCGCTGAGCGTGTACACCACCCGCCCAGACACCCTAATGGGCGCGACTTACCTGGCCGTGGCCGCCGAACACCCGCTGGCCACCGCCGCTGCGCTTCAGAACCCTGAACTACAGGCCTTTATTGCCGAATGTAAATCAGGCAGCGTGGCCGAGGCCGACATGGCCACCATGGAGAAAAAAGGCTTACCTACCGGCCGCTACGCGACCCACCCCTTCACGGGCGAACGCTTGCCGGTGTGGGTGGCCAACTACGTACTGTGGGGTTATGGCGATGGTGCTGTCATGGCGGTCCCTGCCCACGACGAGCGCGACTTTGAATTTGCCAGCAAATACGATTTGCCCATTAAACTGGTGATCCAACCCGAACAGGGCGATCTACTGACCGAACCTTTGGCTGAACCCTACACCGAACACGGCGTGTTGGTGAATTCAGGTGAGTTCAGTGGCTTAGACTTCCAAGCCGCATTTGACGCCATGGCCGCCCGCTTAGAAGCCCTAAGCCAGGGCGAGCCACGCACCCAATATCGCTTGCGTGACTGGGGCATCAGCCGTCAACGCTACTGGGGTTGCCCCATCCCGATCATTCACTGCGCCAGCTGTGGTGACGTGACCGTACCAGAAGACCAGCTGCCGGTGATTTTGCCAGAAGACGTGATTCCGGACGGCGCCGGCTCACCCCTGGCCCGCATGCCTGAATTCTATGAAACCAAGTGTCCTAAATGTGGCGGCGACGCCCGTCGCGAAACCGACACCATGGACACCTTTGTGGAATCTAGCTGGTACTTTGCCCGCTTTGCCTCACCCAAGTTTGACCAAGGTTTGGTGGACGAAAAAGCCGCTGACGTATGGATGGCCGGCGGTGTGGACCAATACATTGGCGGCATTGAGCACGCGATTTTGCACTTATTGTATGCTCGCTTCTTCAACAAACTGATGCGTGACGAAGGCCTATTGAAAAACGATGAGCCGTTTGAACGCTTGCTGACCCAAGGCATGGTGCTGTGTGACACCTACTACCGTGAAGGCGCCAACGGCGGCATCGAATACATTGCCCCCCAAGACGTGGTGTTTGCGCGCGACGATAAGGGCCAAATCACCGGTGCGACCCATCGCGTGGACGGCGGTGACGTGGTCATCGGCGGCATTGAAAAAATGTCTAAATCGAAAAACAACGGCGTTGACCCACAAGACCTGATCGAGGCCTATGGTGCCGACACCGCGCGTTTATTCATGATGTTTGCTTCGCCACCAGATCAATCTTTAGAATGGTCAGACGCTGGTGTTGAAGGCGCGAACCGCTTCCTGCGTCGTCTATGGCGCACCGCCTACGACCATCAGCAACGCGGCGTGGTGAAAGCCTATGCCGGTGCCGAGAATGCCGAACTGAGCACCGACCTTAAAGACCTGCGCTTGAAACTGCACGCCGCCATTCGTAAAATTGACGATGACTACGGTCGTCGCCAACAGTTTAATACCGCCATTGCTGCCGTGATGACGCTCTTAAACACCTACGACAAAGCCGACACCAGCAGCGCACTCGGTCAACGCGTGGCCCAAGAAGTATTGGAAACCGTGATGATCCTGTTGTGGCCCATCGTGCCGCACATTTGTGAGGCCTTATGGGAAACCTTAGGCCGCGACACCCAGCTATGGGATGCGGCTTGGCCAGAAGTAGACGAAGCCGCTCTGGTGCAAACCGAACTGACCCTCATGGTTCAGGTGAATGGCAAACTGCGCGGCCAGATTTCAGTGGCCGCCGATGCGCCAAAGGACAGCATTGAAGCCGCCGCATTGGCCGACGAAGGCGCCCAGAAGTTCATGGAAGGCAAAGCCCCCAAGAAAATCATCGTGGTGCCTGGCCGCTTGGTCAACATCGTGGTGTAACCCTTGATTCAGTAACGCCTAAGGCCATCCCCACCGGATGGCCTTTTTTTTACGGTATAATCCCTACCTTATTCTTTGATAAATGGCCGCTATGCACACCTTGCCCTCTTTTACCTGGCAGCAACCCGATCACACCGCCCTTTGGTTCAGCGCCAACGGCAGCCCGCCACCGCAACAGCTACACCTGGTGGACGACACGCTGAACGCCGACCAAGCCTTTACCTGGGCGACTCAGGGCCATGCCATGCTGTGGACGGGTGATTTCCATAACGCCAAGCAGTTACTGAGCGCCTTAAGTAAGCGCCTCAATAAACGTAAAAAAAGCAGCAAAGTCCCCGCCACTGCGGCCGAAGCCTTTCACAAGCATCGGCTCAATCAATCGCAGCGGGCACAGTTGCTCAATAGCCTGCTGGTTAAGCTCGATCCTCAAGGCGTGCTGAGCCTACGCCGCGCGCCCGACGTAAAAGACGCCTGCGCTGCTGCTTTTGGCCTCCACGACCAAGACTGCATTTTGCCCTTGCAGACCCTGCTGGGCATGATTGGCGCTCATCAGTGGCAGCAAAAGGGCGTGCCCATTGCCGCCCTCAATCAGGCTCATGTGCATGTACCTTATGGGGTTTATTCACCACTGCGCGGTGAATACCTTCAGCTGCTCCAAAGTGCGCCCTTACCAGAGCCTTGCACCCTGGCCCTAGACATCGGCACCGGCTCCGGCGTGATCGCGGCGGTGTTGGCCAAGCGCGGTGTGGCCCAGATCATCGGCACCGACATCAATCCTAAGGCGATTGCCGCCGCCGCAGACAACCTTAACCGCCTAGGCCTCAGCGGGCAGGTGCGCATCGTCGCCACCGACCTATTCCCCGCCGGTGTGAAGGCCGACCTCATCGTGTGTAATCCGCCCTGGCTGCCAGCCAAGCCGACGTCCTTAATTGAGTCGGCCCTATACGACCCCAAGCATCAGATGCTGGTGGCGTTTTTGACCCAAGCCCCACAACACCTGAATGCCGGCGGCGAAGTGTGGCTGATCATGTCCGATCTAGCGGAACACTTAGGCCTGCGTGCGCCCGACTACCTGTCGGCCCAATTCGCCCAGGCCGGCCTCAGCCTGATCGAACAGCACACCATCAAGCCCCAGCACGCGAAGGCCAATGACGCCGACGACGCGATGTTTGCCGCACGCAGCCAAGAGGTCACCTCGCTATATCGTCTTAGTCTAATTGATTAAGATACTTTGCGGCCGCCCCACCAAGCAGCGGCCGCACCCCGCCCAGACGTTCAGTTTTGAACAAAAACTCTAAATAAAATCAAAAAACATACAAATAAAGCCATTATTTAAAAAATAATTGGGTTTTATGGCAAAGATCAAGCCTTTACTCAACCACTCTATTGCGTCAAAAACGACAAGCCTATACCATAATGCCTTCGCCCAAGCGGCGAATAACGTTAAGAACGAGCCTGACATTGGCCAACGTCGTTAATTCTTTATTTCCAAAAGAAATACCAGGAGACTCATGTGAACAATAACAAGACCAGCCCGTCGTTATCGACGGCCCAGATCGACGCAATAGACCGTAACTTCTTAGGACACCCTAAGCCGTTACGGTCTTTATTTTTTACCGAGATGTGGGAGCGTTTTTCCTATTATGGCATTCGCCCCCTTTTGATCTTATTCATGGCCGCTACTTTGTACGACGGCGGCCTCGGGTTCAGTAAAGAGGTGTCCTCACAGATCGTGGGGATTTTCGGCGGGGCCATTTATTTGGCCGCCGTACCCGGTGGCTGGTTGGCCGACAACTGGCTGGGCCAAAAGAAAGCCGTTTGGTATGGGTCGGTCATCGTGGCCTTGGGCCATTTGGCCATTGCCTTGGCCTACTTCTTTAACGCCGCGGCCTTTTTCGTCGGCCTGGCACTCATCGTGGTTGGCTCTGGCCTCTTTAAGACCTGTATTTCGGTTTTGGTCGGCAGCCTCTATCAAGATGGCGATGGCCGTCGCGATGGTGGTTTCTCTATTTTCTACATGGGCATTAACTTAGGTTCGCTCATGGCACCCTTTGCCACCGGCCTGCTGTCGCAAAAATATGGTTGGCACCTAGGCTTTGGCATTGGCGGCATCGGCATGCTGCTGGCGTTGATTATTTTCCGCTTCAGCGCCATTGGCAATCTGCGTGAGTTTGCCCAAGCCAAAAACATCTCTGCCGACTGGGAAGCCCCGGTTAAAGTGCGTAAAAACGTGGGTCGCTGGGTATTGGGTGTGTGC
Source organism: Neisseriaceae bacterium (assembly GCA_017991555.1). Taxonomy (GTDB): domain Bacteria; phylum Pseudomonadota; class Gammaproteobacteria; order Burkholderiales; family Neisseriaceae; genus JAGNPU01. The sequence goes on along the minus strand of JAGOQM010000014.1, from coordinate 36,957 downwards.
GTGGCCGCGCTGCTGCTGATCGTCCTCATGATTCAAGGGGTGATTGTGCTGAATCCCGGCGCCATTGCCACCTCCATGACCTACATTATTTGTGGCTTTGTGGGGATGTACTTTATTTACCTGTTCGCTTTTTGCGGCCTCAACAAGCTGGAACGCGCCAAGTTGATCGTGTGTTTAATCTTATTGATTGCCGCAGCGTTCTTCTGGTCGGCGTTTGAACAACAGCCGACGTCGTTTAACCTGTTTGCCCTCGACTACACCGATCGCCACGTTTTAGGCTGGGAAGTCCCGACCGTGTGGTTCCAGTCGGCCAACCCGCTGTTCATCCTGCTGTTTGCCCCTTTCTTTGGGTTCTTGTGGCCCTTCTTGGCGAAGCGTAACATTGAACCCAGCAGCCTATTTAAGTTTGCCATGGGCCTATTGTTCGCCAGCGCCGGCTTTGCCATCATGATTTTTGCGGCCAAGGCCGTTTTGACCGGCAACGGCACCTTGGTGTCCCCGCTGTGGCTCATCGTCAGCTACCTATTACTGACCTTGGGTGAGCTGTGCTTAAGCCCCGTTGGCCTCAGCACCATGACCAAACTGGCCCCCACCATGATGCGTGGCCAAATCATGGGCTTATGGTATACCGCATCAGCCTTAGGCAACTTATTTGCCGGTCTGGTCGGCGGCAACGTCTCGGCAGAACGCTTAGACTCTCTACCGACCCTATTCGCTCAGTGCGCATTGGCCCTATTTATTGGCGCCATTGTGCTGATCATCCTGATCAAACCAGTCCAAGCGATGCTGGCCAACCAAGCCAAACAATCTGCTTAATTATTGGAGTGACTCATGCAAAAAAACAGCAACACCATCCCAGAACGTTTAGCGGCCCTGCGCGCCGCCATGGCCGAACAGAACCTAGACGCGTGGTTAGCGCCTTCGGCCGACCCCCACCTATCCGAATACCTGCCAGAATACTGGCAAAGCCGCCAATGGTTGTCAGGTTTTAAAGGCTCGGTTGGCACCCTCGTGGTCACCGCCGATGCAGCCGGCCTATGGGCCGACAGCCGCTATTGGTCTCAGGCTGAAGAACAGCTGGCTGGCAGCGGCATCAGCCTGCAAAAACTGGGCGCGCCCAACCAGCCAGACCACATCACCTGGTTGGCCACCAAGCTAGACCAGGGCGCACGCGTGGGCGTGGACGGCCATGTACTGGCCCGTACCGAAGCGCAACGCTTAACCCAAGCCTTTGCCACTAAAAGCATCACCCTACATCCAGAGCAAGATCTATTAAACCGCATTTGGGCCGATCGCCCGGCGTTGCCCACCGAGCCGATTTACCCTCACGCGGCCGAGTTTGTGTCACAAAGCAGCCATGACAAACTGGCCTGGTTGCGCACCCAAATCAGCGCCGCTCAGGCCACCGGTCATTTAATTTCGTCCTTAGACGACATTGCCTGGTTGACCAACCTGCGCGGCAGTGACGTGTCTTACAACCCCGTATTTCTGGCCCACGTTTGGGTAGAAGCGCAAGAGGCCATCCTCTTTGTTGCACCGGGCAAGCTCAATGCCGACGCACAAGCAGCGGTAGCGGCCGCAGGCTTCAGCGTGCGTGACTACGCAGAGCTGTCGGCATACTTAAGCACCCGCACGCCCACCAGCGCAGTTTTGATCGACCCCAGCAAGGTCGCCGTCAACACCCTCAACAGCCTGCCGGCCACGGCCACCCTCATTGAGGCGATCAACCCCAGCACCTACGCTAAGTCTCAAAAAAGCGCCGCCGACATCGCCCACATTCGCACCGCCATGACCGAAGACGGCGTGGCCCTGTGCCACTTTTTTGCCTGGCTGGAAAAGGCTTTGGCCGCGGGCGACACCGTCACCGAATGCGACATTGACGAAGCCTTGATTAAGGCCCGTTCGGCACGCCCACTGTACGTATCGCCTAGCTTTGCCACCATCGCCGGCTTTAATGGCCACGGCGCGTTGCCACACTATCGCGCCACCCCAGAAAGCGATGTCGTCATCAAAGGCGACGGCCTACTGCTGATCGATTCTGGCGCCCAATACCAAAATGGCACCACCGACATCACCCGCATGGTGCCGATTGGCACCCCTAACGCCGCCCAAATGCGCGACTGTGCCTTGGTGTTAAAGGCCCACATTGCCTTGGCTCAGGCCGCTTTCCCAGAAGGCATTATGTCGCCCCTGCTGGACGCCATTGCGCGCGCACCACTTTGGGCGGCGCAGCGTGACTACGGCCACGGCACTGGCCACGGCGTTGGCTACTTCGTCAACGTCCACGAAGGCCCACAGGTGCTGTCTTACCATGCGCCTTGCCACCCCAAAACCGCGATGCGCGAAGGCATGATCACGTCGATCGAACCCGGCCTTTATCGTCCCGAACGCTGGGGCATTCGCATCGAAAATCTGGTGGCCAATGTGAAGGTGGCACAGCCGGAAGAAACCGAGTTTGGCGACTACCTTGAGTTTGAAACCCTGACCCTGTGCCCGATTGATGTGCGCTGTATTGATCTTGACCTTTTAACCAGCAGCGAACGCGACTGGCTCAATGGCTATCACGCTCAAGTACGCAGCGCCTTACAGCCACGTCTAGAAGGCGAGGCTTTGGCCTGGTTGCTCAAGCGCACCGAAGCGATTTAAGCCTTAACCCATGCAGCAAAAAGCCCTGCCCGTCGATGACGGTGCAGGGCTTTTTTGACTTGGGGCTCAGCTAGGCAAGCTTCTTCGCCATTTCGGCCAGGCGCTGGCCTTGGACAAAGGCGATGGTCAACTCGTGGGCGCTGAGCTGGGCGGTATTGCTGGCGCCAGAAACGTGTGAGGCCCCATAAGGCCCGCCGCCGGTGGTGGTTTCCGCCACCGCCGCTTCGCTGAACGGCACCCCCATCACCATCATGCCGTGATGCAATAACGGCACCATCATGGTCAACAGCGTACTCTCTTGACCACCGTGCTGGGTATTGGTCGAGGTAAAGACACAGGCGGGCTTACCCACTAGGGCACCGCTGAGCCAGAGGCCGCTGGTGCCGTCTAAGAAATACTTCATCGCGGCGGCCATATTGCCAAAGCGCGTGGGGCTGCCCACGGCTAAGCCAGCACAGGTTTGTAAATCTTCCAAGGCCACATAGGGCGCACCGCTGTCGGGAATGTCGGCGGCCACGGCTTCGCACACGGTAGACACCTTCGGTACGGTTCGCAACACGGCCTCACAGCCGGCCACGCTTTCGACGCCTTTGGCGATTTGGCGCGCCAGATTCTGCGTGCTACCATGTTGACTGTAATACAAAATTAAAATCTTCATTTAACACTCCTATCAACATCTCATGTATTAATCATATGTCTGATCGTTGTTTTCAGTTAGAATAAGCAAAACTTTAATGGGATGGTTTATGCAACCAAAAATCAAGCACCTGTCTATTTGGCAGTCCAAGCCAGTGGCTTTTTTCTTTTTTTTATTACGCCGTATTGGCGATGCCCAACTCAATCAGGTCGCCGCAAGCTTAACATTTACCACCCTGCTGGCGCTAGTGCCGTTTATCACCATCACCTTTATTGTGATCTCAGCCTTCCCAGTGTTTGCAGACATTTCGACCCAGTTCCAGAACATGATCACGTCCACCCTGATGCCTTCCAGCAGCGAAGTCATCAGCACCTATATGAATGATTTTATCGGCAAAGCCGGTAACCTCACCGCCATCGGCATCATCGCCTTGGGGATTTCAGCGGTTCTGCTAATCAACACCGTTGAACGCACCTTTAACCAAATTTGGCAGGCCAAACAAGAACGGCCGCTGGTGTGGCGCGTGCTGATTTATTGGACCATATTAACCCTGGGCCCGTTGCTGATTGGCGGCGGCTTAAGCGTGTGGTCGTGGCTGTTTCGCTTTACCGACTTCCCCATGCTCTACCCCAGCCTGGCCGCCATCATCCGCGTGTCTGGTTCGATTTTCTTATCCACCCTGATTCTGTGGGCCATTTTCCGCTTCGTGCCCTACCGCTACGTGCCAGGTCGCCACGCCTTAATCGGCGCGCTCTTTACCGCCGTGGCTCTGGAAATCACTCGCCGCGGCTTTGGCTTTTACGTGGCCAACTTTAACAGCTACCAAATCATCTATGGGGCGTTTGCCGCCATCCCGGTGTTCCTGCTGTGGATTTTGTGCTTATGGTATGTGTTGCTGTCAGGCGCGGTGCTGACCGCATCACTCTCGTATTGGCGCGGCGAAACCTTCCGCCGCCGTGGCCGTAAGCGTGGCCGCTTTGATGACGTGATCAAAGTTTTGATTAAGCTGTACGAAGCGCAGCAGGCCGGCATCGCCCTCAAAACCCAAGACTTCCGCGACGAAGTGGCCATGGGCTACGATGAGTTGGGCGACCTATTGGTGCGCTTAGGCAAAATGGACATCATTCAGGATGGCGCCGATGGCTGGGTGCTGAAGGTCGCACCCGAGAACATCATCCTAGCCGACATTTTCCAGTCCTTTGTGTACTGCATCAGCGAAGACGACCATGACCTCTGGCTACAAAGCCTGCATGACCTGATGGCACCTGGTCTGAATACGTTAAACCTGTCTTTGGCCGAGTTCATTCAACAAGCCGAGGCCCCAAAAGCCCAACCTGCTCAGACGACCTAAACCAAACGACCACAAAAAACCCTGCGCCAAGCGCAGGGTTTTTTTAAACCGACATCAAACGATTACAGTTTGCCAGCTTCAGTCGATAGGTAAGAAGCCACGCCTTCAGCGTTAGGCTTCATGCCTTTGTCGCCTTTGTTCCAACCGGCTGGGCAAACTTCACCGTGCTCTTCAGTAAACTGAAGGGCATCAACCATGCGCAACATTTCGTCAACGTTACGACCCAAAGGACCGTTGTTCACTACTTGGTGTTGCACCACACCGTCTTTGTCAATCAAGAAAGAACCACGGAACGCAACAGCGTCGTCGCTTTGTACGTCGTAGGCTTTAACCAATTCTTGGTGTAAGTCAGCAACCATAGAGAAGCCAACTGGGCCAATACCACCGTCGTTAACGGCAGTGTTGCGCCATGCAGCGTGGGTGAAGTGGCTGTCGATTGACACAGAAATCACTTCAACGTTGCGTTTTTTGAACTCTTCCAAACGGTGATCAAAAGCAATGATCTCAGAAGGGCAAACGAAGGTAAAGTCTAGTGGGTAGAAGAACACCACGGCATACTTACCAGAGGTTTCTTTTTTGAAGTTAAAATCACCAACCACGTCACCGTCGCCTTTTACGGCGTTAAACGTTTTGTCAGAATCGTGAAAGAAAGGGGCGTGTTTACCAACTAATACGGCCATTATAAACCTCCTAAAATAGAATATTAAAAGACTCTGTATTGAGCCTTTCGTGCAAATCAAACCTAAGACACCATTTATATGTCAAAGCACGCAAAGTGTCCAATTAAATCTAAAGATTGCCGCCATAAGATTAAACAATCCCCTTATGGCTCGGGCGTTTCATCCTCAGCCTCGGCTTTGGCTTCGGCATGGCGCCGGGCGCGACGGCGTAAACGCAGCCACAGCCGATAACGCAGCTTCACGTCGTGCCAAATAGGCCGTATGCCCAACACCATCAGCACAAACGCCACCGGCAGCGTAAACTGAAAGCCGAGGCCGTGAAACCCATAGGCGCCCACCACACCACCCAGAAAAAAGCTCAGCAACAGGCCGCTGAACAACAGGATCTTGGATCGATCCGCGTTCATATTAAGCTCTTTGGCCTTGGGGTCGTGCTGACGGTAGAACACCTTCGACAGCTCAATCCCAATGTCGGTGGCAAACCCAGTCATGTGGGTACTGCGCAGCACGCCATTAGACAACACCGTCATCACGGTATTGTGCATGCCCATAATAAAGCACAAGATCATGATGGTCGGGGGCGTAAAAAACGACACGCTAAAGCGCGACAGCCCTGCCCCCAGCAGCCCAAACACCAGCAAATAGCAGGCCTCGATCCAAATGGGCAGGCCGTAGCTGGCGCGGAATCGATTCCGTTTGCCCCAGATGATCAGCCAACTGGCGTGCATGGCGCCGCCAATAAAGCACAGCAAAAAGATGAACGAACTCAGAGCCAGGCGCATTTCGCCAATGGCCATCATGTCGGCCATCCGCGCTATTTCGCCGGACATGTGTGAGGTATACCGCGCCACTGCAAAAAAACCGCCTGAGTTAATCGCCCCGGCCAAAAACGCCATCAAATAGCCCAACACCCGAAAACCGCGAAAAGAAGCGCTGGCGGTTTGGGCATAGGGCAAACGGCTATGCCACATGGTGGGGTCATAGCTATAGGGTCGAAAGTTCTTGATTCTGGCTTGGCGCCTGCGTTCTTTACGGGTCACGTTACGGCCTAATCCTCACGGTCCTGCATTAATTTAAAATTTTACCCACCAGTTCTGCCACGTCCTTAGACAGCGTCGGCACCGCCTGAATGGCAAGCAACTGGCTGCGCATCATCGCTTGACGCTCTGCCGTGAGCTTGTTCATGACGTTAAACGCCTGTACCAAACGCGCCGCCACCTGTGGATTAAACGCGTCCACTTCGATCACTTTTTGCGCCACAAAGGCATAGCCGGAACCGTCGGCCGCATGGAAGTGCTTCATGTTGCGGGCAAAGCTGCCCAGTAAGGCGCGCGCCTTGTTCGGGTTTTCCAAGCTGAACTGTGGATGACTTAAGGCGGCCTCTACGTGACGCAGGGTGTCTACCCCCAAAGAGCTGCCAATCAGGGCAAAATATTTGTCCATCACTAGGGCATCGTCTTTAAAGCGTGCCACAAACTGATCCAGCAGCTTGAAGCGCTCTGGATACTCACTGTCGTTCACCGCCCGCAATAGGCCCATTTGATGGGTCATGTTTTTCACCAAGCGGTCTGCGTGGCCCGCAAAATACTTCACCGCCTCTTCGTTGGCGGCCACCATCATGCTGCGGCATACGTCCAATAGGCGACGGGCGCTGGCCAACTCAGGATGGTAGGCATAAGGATCGGCCTGTTCGCTGTTGGCCTCAATCGCCTTCACCCAGCCGCGTAGTTCGGTAAATTCCTGCACGCAGGCTTGGGCGATGGCCTTTTGCAGGGCCTGCTTCGCCGCCACCAACGCCACAGGGTCAACGTCAGTATAAGCCTCTAACAGTTCATTTTCATTCGGCAAGGTCAACAACAAGGCTTTATAAGCACAGTCTAAATCTGTTTGTGCCAAAATGGTTTTAATGTTGGCGATGAGGCCTTCATGTTTGGGCACCTCAACACCAGCACGCAGCGCCGCATAATGCGCCCCAATGGCTTGGCGATAGGTGGTTTGCGCCGCTTCCCAGCGCGCAAAAGTATCCACGTCATGCGCCATCAGCAAGGCCAAGTCGGCACTGCTGTAATCATAATTCAGGTGCACTGGCGCGCTAAAGCCACGCAACAACGATGGCACCGCCCCTGGCGCCACCTGTTGCAGCACAAAGTCTTGGCTGGCTTCGGTCAGCACCAGCACGGCTTCGGTCACGCGTTCTGTACTGTCCCCGACGCTAAAGCTCAAGGCCTCACCCGCCGCACCCAACAGCCCCATGCGCACCGGAATCATCATCGGCTGCTTGGTGGTTTGGCCCGGCGTGGCAGGGATGGTTTGGGTAAAGCGCAGCGTCATGCTGGACTGGGCCGCATCGTAGCGCATGCTCACGTCTAAGCGCGGCGTGCCGGCTTGGGCATACCACAACGCAAACTGGCTGAAGTCACGGCCATTGGCGTCGGCCATGGCGGCCAAAAAGTCGTCACAGGTGACGGCTTCGCCATCGTGACGCTCAAAATACAGCTTCATGCCTTTTTGAAAACCGTCTTCGCCCAGCAAGGTATGCAGCATGCGCACCACCTCACCACCCTTCTCATACACCGTCATGGTGTAAAAATTGTTCATTTCCACATACGACTCGGGGCGAATCGGATGGGCCATCGGGCCTGCGTCTTCCGGGAACTGAAGGGCGCGCAACACGTTGACGTTTTCAATCCGGCGTACGGCACGGCTGGCGCGATCGGCGGCAAACTCTTGCTCACGGAACACGGTTAAACCTTCTTTTAACGACAGCTGGAACCAGTCACGGCAGGTGACCCGGTTGCCGGTGTAATTATGGAAGTACTCGTGTCCAATCACGCTCTCAATGCCGTCGAAATCGCTGTCGGTGGCGGTTTCGGGCGTACCCAAGACGTATTTGGTGTTAAACACGTTCAGGCCTTTGTTTTCCATGGCGCCCATATTAAAGTCGCCCACGGCCACCACCATGTAGATGTCTAAGTCGTACTCAAGCCCAAAGCGGGTTTCATCCCAGCTCATGGCGTTTTTGAGTGACTCAATCGCAAACGCCGTTTTGTGCGCGTCGGCGCTGTCGGTGTAAAACTCAATCGCCACCTTTTTACCCGACTTGGTGATGAATTCATCTGCCGTCAGGGTCAGGTTGCCCGCCACTAGGGCAAATAAATAGCTGGGCTTGCGATACGGGTCGCGCCATTTCACCCAATGACGTTTTTTGTCGGCCATACCCGAGCCGATCTTATTGCCATTGGACAACAGCACCGGATACTTTTGCTTATCGGCCACAATCGTCGTGGTGAACTTACTCATGACATCAGGGCGGTCAAAGTAATAGGTGATTTTACGAAAGCCTTCTGGCTCACACTGGGTGTATAAATTATGGTTAGACGCATACAAGCCCATCAGGCTTTTATTGGTCTGCGGCAATACCTTGGTCACCACCTCCAACACAAAAGTCGTGTCCGGCACGCTCAGCAAGGTTAAGGTTTCTCCCTCAACTGTGTACGCGTCGGCACCCTGAACCTCGCCATCCACGCACAGCGTCACCAAGTCGGCGGTGCCGTGCAGCGTACAGCGCTGGGCGGCTGGGCTAACGCAGGGGCTCAGCACCATGCGGTTGCGCACTTCGGTGTACTCATCATGAATCTCAAAATGCAGGTCAATTTGGTTGACCACAAATTCCGGTGCTTGATAATCTTTTAAATAATGAACTTGAGGGGTGGTTGTGCTCATAACCCATCCTTTACTTGGTGTCGGTTAATGTCGTCGCTGCAGGCGCCGCGGCGCCTGAGTCGATCAGAAAGACAAATCGGTAATGACTTCTACATCATGATGATGCCATAATTTGGTGATGGGCCATTCAGGGTTTACATCGCCTTGCAGCAAATGCATCATGGCGTCGCGCTTGCGTTCGCCGAAGGCCACTAAAATAATCTTCTTGGCCGACAGGATTGAATGGATGCCCATGGTCAATGCGCGCGTAGGCACGGCCACGCCGGGCGCAAAGAACCGCTGATTCACCGCTTGGGTCGAGGCGGTTAATTCGGCCACGTGGGTCACCGATTCAAACGGCGTGCCTGGCTCATTAAAGGCAATGTGGCCATTTTCGCCCACGCCCAATAGCTGTAAGTCTAGCCCCGATGTTTGCAACAGGGCCTCATAGCGCGCGCATTCGGCCGCCAAATCAACCGCCATGCCGTCAGGCAAATAATTGTGTTTGAATTTTACGGCATCAAACAGCTCTGTGCGCATAAAATAAGCATAGCTGTGCGCATCATCCGCGCCCAAGCCAACGTACTCATCCAAATTAAAACTGGTGACCTGTGAGAAATCTAAGCTGGCCGCCCTTAAGCGCTCATAAATGGGCTGCATCGTGCCGCCCGTGGCCAAGCCTATGGTGTGTAACGTTTGCGTCATTAACCCTTGCTGAATGGTTTCAACCACGCTGACAGCGCCTTCTACTGGCGTTGGCACGGTTTTAATTTTGATGTTACTGCTCACTGATCACCTGTTTTCTGTTGTTTACGGTCGCCTGACACGACCAAAAGTATGATTAAAGCTACACCCGCTCCCGCAGCCAGCGGCCACAGTCTTGAGCGACCATTTGTAAATACGCGGTGTGCTTGGCCGCAGCCAAGGCCACTACCTTTGCATGCAACAACACGCCCGCACGGAAGAAGTGAACGATCGCTTCATCGCCGACGCGTAAATTGGCCCACTGCCGCACAAAATCAGTGGTCTGGAAGCCATTAATGGCAATGATTCTATCATGTACCGACAGTCCTGCGCTCTGGGCAGAGCCACCATCATGCACCTGAGTTAAGGTAACGCCTTCATTATTCTGCTGAAATTTAGCCCCAAAAAAAACGGCGGCCTGAGACACTGGCAGCTGCGACACGTAGCCACCCGGCTCCTGCTCCGGCATGGCATGCCAGGTCAAAGACACGGCGTGCTGGGCCAATAGCTCAGACAAGGGCAAATCATCGGTACTGTAGAGCGCCCGCTCAAAATAGTCAGACAAATCCAGCCCCGTCACGGCCATTGCCATGGCTTGCCACTCGGCCTCAGTCACGCCACGGCCACGGGCTTCAAAATCCGCGTATAGGGCGCGCATGACGTCGTCTAAGCTGTGCTGATGTTGGCTACGCAAACGAATCAAGAGGTCTAGGCCCATGGCCATTAAGGCGCCTTTTTGATAATAGCTGACGATGGCATTGGGGCTGTTTTCATTTTGCTTATAGTATTTATGCCAGGCACTAAAGCTTGATTCCGCCAACGTCTGTTTGGTTCGTCCGGCACCGCGCTGAACCCGCGTCATGTTTTTGGCCACCAGGCCCAGATAATCGGTTTCGGTGATCACGCCTGCGCGCAATAGAAAGAGGTCATCATAGTATGAAGTAACGCCCTCAAATGCCCACAGCTGTTCGGTGTACACCTCTTGAGTCAAATCGTAGGGGTCAAAGGCAGCAGGCTTGATCGACTTGACGTTCCAGGCGTGGAAATACTCATGGCTAAAGAGGCCCAACAACAGCACATAGTCATCGCTCAAGCCTTTATCGGCACGGCTAGGCAGGCACAATCGATCCGCCAACAGTGCGGTTGAATCGGTGTGCTCTAAGCCGCCATAAATAGCGTGGCCGACGTGCAGCAAAAACACATAGCGCTCAAAAGGCGTACGGCCCTTAAAAAAGCGAATCTGGCTGGCACAAATTTTCTCGACGTCGCTGACTAAGCGCGCCAAATCGCCCTGATGGGCACCGCTGAGCACGATCTCGTGCTCAATGCCTTCGGCCAGAAACGGCAGCCGCGTCAAAACGCCCATTTCCACAGGGCAGTCAATCAGGTGGCCGTAGTCACGCGCTTCAAACAGGCCCTCTTTACCATCCACCGCGGGCATGGCCGTGGCAATCTGCCAGCCCTGATCGCGCAGCGACTCTGGCACCTCAATGCGCAACCGACACGGCAACGCCTCCTCGCCCACCCAGCTTAAAAACAGGGCCGAGCCATCAAAAAAGCCGCGCTGCTGATCCAAAAATGCGCCCCTTACTGACACGTCAAACGCGTACACCTGATAGGTCACGGTGACGGCTTCGGCCGCGGGCGCAGTCATCTGCCAGGTGTGTTTGTCCAACGACGTCAGCGCCAATGGCTGACCGGCCTGCTCGGCCACAATATTCACGATGTGTCGTGAGAAATCACGAATCATGTAGCTGCCTGGCACCCAGGCCGGCATCCGTACCGTCAGCGGCCCAGCCACTTTGACCGGCACCACCATGACCACTTCGTAAAGGTGAGCCTCTGTGCTCAAAAAACGTACGCCATAATCAATCATCACACCCTCCGTTCACGGCTTTGACTAGCCGCTTATCGTTAAAACCTTCATTTATCTAGCGTTTACACAGCTCAACTTTGCTGCGGTTGACATTCATCAACGCAGCAAAGTGACTAATTTACTACCCTAGGCCAAACGGCTAGGTCGATGATACAACGCTTAGCCCGCCATTAATCTGTTAGAATACTTGGAAAAACTAGTCTGGCTAGCTAATTTGATTTAAAATGACTGCCAAGTTGTGCGTGGACGAACCCTTGTCCTAGCGCCACACATTTCTAGAAGTATATACCATAGCTGGTTTGCGCCCGCTATGGTGAAGCTTTTGGATCGATTTACTTACTACTACCATTTGTTAAACTCGGAGATCCACACATGGAAACGCAAACCACTTATAACTACAAGGTCGTAAGGCAATTTGCCATTATGACCGTAGTTTGGGGCATTGTCGGCATGTTGGTTGGGGTGATTATTGCAGCGCAGCTATTTTGGCCTGCATTAGACCTCTCCAGCGTCGGCCCATGGTTCCACTTTGGTCGTTTACGCCCATTGCATACCAACGCTGTAATTTTCGCCTTTGGCGGTTGTGGCCTGTTCGCCACCTCTTATTACGTCGTGCAACGTACGTGTAACGTGCGCCTAATCAGCGACAAACTAGCCGCATTTACCTTCTGGGGCTGGCAAGCCGTGATTGTGGCCGCCATCATCACCCTACCTTTGGGCTACACCCAAGGTAAGGAGTATGCAGAATTAGAATGGCCAATCGACATTCTGATTGCTGTGGTTTGGGTGGTGTACGCCATCGTGTTCTTTGGCACCATTGCCAAGCGTAAAATCAAGCACATCTACGTAGCCAACTGGTTCTACGGTGCCTACATTTTAGCGGTTGCGTTGCTACACATTGTGAACAACTTGGGTCTTCCTGCAGGTGGCATGAAGTCTTACCACGTTTACTCTGGCGCCGTTGATGCCATGGTACAGTGGTGGTACGGCCATAACGCCGTAGGCTTCTTCTTGACCGCTGCCTTCTTGGGTATGATGTACTACTTCGTACCGAAGCAAGCTGGCCGTCCTGTTTATTCTTACCGTTTGTCTGTGGTTCACTTCTGGGCTTTGATTTTCACCTACATGTGGGCAGGCCCTCACCACTTACACTACACCGCACTGCCTGACTGGACTCAGTCTATCGGCATGGTGTTCTCTTTGATCCTATTCGCACCAAGCTGGGGCGGTATGATTAACGGCATTATGACGCTGTCTGGCGCGTGGCATAAGCTGCGTACCGATCCGGTCTTAAAATTCCTCGTCGTGTCATTGTCTTTCTACGGTATGTCTACCTTCGAAGGCCCTATGATGTCGATCAAAACCGTCAACGCACTGAGCCACTACACTGACTGGACCGTTGGTCACGTTCACTCTGGCGCTTTGGGTTGGGTTGGCTTTATTACCATTGGCTCTATTTACTACTTGCTACCACGCCTATTTGGCCGTGACAGCATGCACAGCACCAAACTGATTGAGGCGCACTTCTGGATTGCCACCATCGGGATTGTTTTGTACATCTCTTCTATGTGGATTTCTGGCGTGATGCAAGGCCTAATGTGGCGTTCACTGAACGTGGATGGCACCCTTGCTTACTCATTCGTAGAGTCTGTTAAAGCCAGCATGCCGTTCTACGTGATTCGCTTTGTGGGTGGCCTAATGTACCTAATTGGTATGATCATCATGGCGTACAACACTTACCGTACCGTTATTGGCGGCAAACCTTACGATGCGAAAATCCCTGCCGTATCACAAACTCAACATTAATAGGTAGGCGACAAAATGAAGCTACAAAAACTCGCGGAAGAAAACGTTGTTGTTTTGATTATCTTTACGTTTTTGGTGATCAGCATTGGCTTGTTCATTGAAGTGATCCCACAAATGTTCTCCAAAACCGCAACCGAACCTGCTCCAGGCGTGAAGCCTTACACGGCGATTCAAGTCGCTGGTCGTGACATCTATGTGCGTGAAGGTTGCTACAACTGTCACTCACAAATGATTCGTCCTTTTAGAGCCGAAACCGAACGTTATGGCCACTACTCTGTGGGTGGTGAATCCGTTTACGATCATCCATTCCAATGGGGCTCTAAGCGTACCGGTCCTGACCTAGCCCGTGTGGGCGGTCGTTACTCTGACGAATGGCACCGCATTCACTTGCTAAACCCTCGTGACGTGGTTCCTGAATCAAACATGCCTGCATTCCCATGGTTGGCAAAAGCGGCGGTAGACGGCGATGAAGTCACCGGCCACATGAAAACATTGCGCACTTTAGGTACCCCTTACACCGACGACGAAATTGCTCAGGCAAAAGCAGACGTGGAAGGCTACTCTGAATTAGATGCGTTGATCGCTTACTTGCAAGGCCTTGGCCTGGCATTGAAAAACGTAAGGTAACCCCATGGCTGACGTAAACACCGGACGTATTCTGTACACTTTAATGTGCTTGGGTATTTTTCTCCTCGTGTTGTTTGTGGTCTATGGCCGCAAGTCCAAGAAGCGCTACGACCAAGTAAGCCAAGCGCTGATTGACGATGACGATTTACCACATGAAGACGGCCCAAAGAACACGTCTACCACTACTGATCGCAATGATGGAGTAAAATAATAATGAATGCAGATTTCACAAACGACTTTTGGCATTACTACGTAATCGTCATTGTTGTACTGAGCTTTATTGGCCTGATATGGCTTTTGTTCTCACAGAACAAAGTGACGGTTAAAAAAGGCGAAGAGGTCAAAACCACAGGGCACGAATGGGACGGGATTGCGGAATACAACAACCCCCTACCCCGCTGGTGGTTCTGGCTGTTCATCATCACCATGGTGTTCGGCGCCGTATACCTTGTACTTTATCCAGGTATGGGTAACTACAAAGGCACTTTAAACTGGACCAGTACTAATCAGTTAGAAGCTGAAGTGGCTGCGGCCGAAAAAGAGTTCCAACCTTTGTACGATAAGTTTGCCAAAATGAGCATTGCCGAAGTGGCCGCTGATCCACAAGCGCGTACCATTGGTCAAAACTTGTTCAACACCTACTGTATCCAATGTCACGGTTCTGACGCTAAAGGTCAACGCGGCTTCCCGAACCTAACCGACAACGATTGGCTATGGGGCGGCGAGCCTGACCAAATCCAAGAAACCATCGCTGACGGCCGTTTGGGCGTGATGGCCCCTTGGGGTGCGGTTTTGGGTGAAGAGAAAGTTAAAGACGCAGCGCATTACGTGATGTCTTTGTCAGGCAAAGCCCACGACGAAAACCGTGCCAAACGTGGTCAAGTGGTGTTCACCAGCCCACCGGCTAGCTGCACCACCTGTCATGGCACCGACGGCAAAGGCATTCAAGGCCTAGGCCCGAACCTAACCGACGACATCTGGCTATGGGGCGGTACCGAGAAGAGCATCATCGAAACCATCACCAATGGTCGCACCAGCCAAATGCCGGCTTGGAGCAACTTCTTGGACGAAAGCAAATTGCACATTATGACGGCCTACGTATGGGGTTTTTCAAACAACCCTAAAACCGAAGCAGCCGCTAAGTAATTAAGCACTCTGCCACACCACACTGCCCTCTCTTCAGAGGGCAGTTTTTTTGCCCCTAGGTACTGCTCGATGCTGCCCAAGCACACCAAAAAAACAACAGTTCGGGCCCCAAACAGGCTTATTTAGATGGGCCTAAATCAATTAAAAAGCCATTTGCAACAAAATCGCAAAACTTGCCCATTTTTTCACCAACCACAGCCCAATCAGGCGCACTAAAGGTAGAAAAAAGGCCAATAACCACTTCTTCAAAACAAACCCATCCACTCGCGCAACGCTTGCCGCATAAAACGCTCTGTTTTTGTGTTTCCTGACGGAACTAAAACGGTTTAAAACGTGACAACAGATGCAGCCTTAGACAAACTTTGTTAAAATTAAAACCTTAGCCGTACCCAAAAATATCATATAACAAAAAATGTCCCGTAATTATTTCGGTTTTTACTGGAACAAGGAAAGTAAACCACAAGGATTCGACATGTCAAAACAGCAACAACCTGACGAACAGGTTATTGAGCTTTATCAGTCGGCAAAACGGATACACCCCAAACGAGCCAAAGGGCGCTTCGCCAATTGGCGCATCATTGCCATCATCGTCACCCAACTGTTCTTTTACGTGGTGCCGTGGCTAAACTGGAATGGCCGCCAGGCCATGCTGTGGCACATTGCCGAACGTAAGTTCTATATTTTCGGCATCATTCTTTGGCCACAAGACTTCATCTTCTTGGCCGGCCTACTCATGATCTGTGCCTTCGGCCTCTTCTGGTGGACCACCATCGCAGGCCGACTCTGGTGTGGTTATGCTTGTCCACAAACCGTCTATACCGAAATCATGACTTGGATTGACCACTTTTTCGAAGGCGACCGCAACAAGCGCCTAAAACTCGACAAAGAGCCTTGGGGTTGGCATAAAATCCGCGTTAAGGCCCCTAAATACCTCGTGATCTTCTTAGTGTGTTTTTGGACAGGCTTTACCTTCCTGGGCTGGTTTACCCCCATCCGCGAAGCATTCGGCGACTTAATCCACCTCAATCTGGTGGGCGGCGAATGGTTTACCCTGGCTTTTTACGGCTTCATGACCTATTTATTCGGCCACATGATGCGCGAGCAAGTGTGTAAGTACATGTGTCCGTACGCCCGCTTCCAAAGCGCCATGTTTGACCGCGACACCCTGGTGATTTCCTATGATGAAGCCCGTGGTGAACCCCGCGGTAAGAAAAAACAGGCCGAAGATGCGCCCAAAGGCGACTGTATTGACTGTACTTTGTGTGTGCAAGTGTGTCCGGTTGGCATTGACATCCGAGAAGGCTTACAATACGAATGTATCGGCTGTGCGGCCTGTATTGATGCCTGTGACGAAGTCATGGACAAAATCAACCTGCCACGCGGCCTGATTCGTTACACCACTGAAGCAGCCCTAGAAAAAGAATACCCAGAATCTCAGATCGTCAAGCGCCTATGGCGTCCCCGCGTGTCTGGCTATGGCGCCATTCTGCTCGGGATCATGCTGGCTTTAGTGATTGGCCTATTCATGCGCCCAACGGTGCGGGTAGACATCATTAAAGACCGTGGCGTGATGGTTCGGGAAAACAAACAGGGCTGGTTAGAAAATGCGTACATGTTGCACATTATCAACACCAAGGATACCCCTCAATACCTGGTTGCTGAGGTAGAAGGTTTCCCTGATATTGCCATCACCGGCCTGCCAGAACCTTTGCTGTTGCCCGCAGGTCAAACCGTCGAAAAATCGGTACAAGTGGCCACCATTCCTGAATACGCCAGCAAAGGCAGCCACCCGATTAAATTCCATTTCCGGGTATACGATGCGCCTGAGGCCCTACAGGACCGCAAGCCATTAGAAACCTTAACTGAGAAGTCTAACTTCATCGGAGAATAAACCTCATGAAAAGCACGCTGTTACCTATGAGCTCGAAACCTTGGTACAAAGAACCTTGGCCTTACTACCTAGCATTAGGGCCAGTCATTGTCCTGATTGCCGGCTTTGTGACCTACTACATTGCCGCAACCACCGCCGACTCGTTGGTAACAGATGACTACTACAAAGAAGGTAAGAACATCAACCTTCAGTTAGAACGTGATCAAATGGCCTTGGCCAACAAGGTGGACGCCACGGTGATGTTTAGCCCTGACGGCACCACCGCACGAATTTTCATGAACGGTACCTTTGACTCAGACGATGAACTATCTTTACACTTAATGCACCCTACTTTACAAGAATACGACCAGGTGATTAAATTGACGCCTAACGCAGTCAATAAAAACCTTTACGAAGCCGAGTTAAAAGCATTACCGGCCTCAAAAACGTGGTATGTTCGTATTGATGACGCCGATTCAGAATGGCGCATCCAAGGCAAATGGCTGACCTCTCAAGGTTCTACGGTTGAGCTATCACCCTTGCTGGCAAAAGTACAAGAAAACACAAAGTAGCAGCCTTAAGCTTTTTTACGCCACTTAAAGCAGTGATCCCTATTTTATATTGCGCGAAAATCCGTATAATAGGGGTCACTTTTGTTATTTGAAGCCTCGCGCAAAGAACAAGTAACGACCATGGCGAATTAACTACAACGGAGTTCCAAACCAAATGGATGAATTAATCAAAGAAGCCGCGCTCAATTTCCATGAGTTCCCAAATCCAGGCAAAATTCAAGTATCCCCAACCAAGCCTCTGGCAACCCAGTATGACTTGTCTTTAGCCTACTCTCCTGGCGTGGCCGCTCCCTGTTTGGCCATTCAAGAAGACCCTCTAAATGCTTATAAGTACACTGCCCGTGGCAACCTAGTGGCGGTGATTACCAACGGTACCGCCGTTTTGGGCCTGGGCAACATTGGCCCTCTAGCCAGTAAACCCGTCATGGAAGGCAAAGGCGTCCTATTCAAAAAATTCGCCGGCATTGACGTGTTCGACATTGAGATCAACGAAACCGATCCCGACAAAATCGTGGACATCATTGCCTCTCTAGAGCCAACCTTCGGCGGCATTAACCTGGAAGACATCAAGGCGCCTGAGTGTTTCTACATTGAGAAAAAACTGCGCGAACGCGCCAACATTCCGGTATTCCATGACGACCAACACGGCACCGCCATTATTGCCGCTGCCGCCGTCCTCAATGGCCTACGCGTGATCGACAAAAAAATTGAAAACGTGAAGCTCGTGTGTTCTGGTGCGGGTGCCGCCGCCATTGCCTGTCTAGACCTATTAGTAGCCTTGGGCATGCAACGCGACAACATCACCGTGTGCGACTCTAAAGGCGTGATCTTTGAAGGCCGTGACGACCGCATGGACGAAAGCAAAAAACGCTACGCCATCGCCGACAACGGCAAACGCAACCTGGCCGATGCCGTGGCTGAGCGTGACATTTTCTTAGGCCTGTCTGGTGCCAACCTGTTGAAACCAGAAATGCTGCTGACCATGGCCGCCAACCCATTGGTGTTCGCCTTGGCCAACCCAGAGCCAGAAATTTGGCCACCATTGGCACTAGAAACCCGTCCTGACGTGATCATCGGCACCGGCCGCTCTGACTTCCCGAACCAGGTCAACAACGTATTGTGCTTCCCCTTCATCTTCCGTGGTGCCCTAGACGTTGGCGCCACCACCATTAACGAAGAAATGAAGCTGGCCTGCGTGAAAGCCATTGCAGACCTAGCCTTGGCCGAACAAAACGACGAAGTGGCAGACGCCTACGGCAACGAAACGGCTGAATTTGGGCCTAAATACCTGATTCCAAAACCGTTCGATCCACGCCTAATCGTGAAAATCGCCCCAGCCGTGGCCCAAGCCGCCATGGATTCTGGCGTGGCCACTCGCCCGATCGAAGACATGGACGCCTACATTGAACGCCTGTCTCAGTTTGTGTACAAATCTAAACTGTTCATGAAACCCGTGCTGTCACAAGCGAAAAAAGACTTAAAACGCATTGTGATGTGTGAAGGTGAAGACGAGCGCGTGCTGCACGCCACCCAACAAATCGTATTGCAAGGCGTGGCCTTCCCGGTGTTGATTGGCCGCCCCAGCGTGATCGAAAAACGCATCCAAAAATTAGGCCTACGCCTAACCGCGGGCGTTGACTTTGAATTGGTGAACAACCAGGACGACCCACGCTACCGCGACTACTGGGAAGACTACTACGAAATCAGCAAACGCAGCGGCGTGTCGCCAGAAATGGCCCGTCGTAAGCTGATTGGCAACACTTCTTTGATTGGCGCCATCATGGTTCGTCGCGGCGACGCCGACGGCATGATTTGCGGTACCTTTGGCACCTACCAACAGCACTTCAGTATCGTTGAAGAGGTTTTGGGCTACGACAACCCAGAGAAAACCGCTGCGGCCATGAACGCATTGATCTTGCCTAGCGGCAACATCTTTATTGCCGACACCTACGTCAACGAACAGCCTACCGCAGAGCAGTTGGCCTCGATTACCCGTATGGCGTCTGAAACCATGAACCGCTTTGGTGTGATCCCAAAAGTAGCATTGCTGTCTAACTCTAACTTTGGCTCCATCCAAAACCAAGCCTCTCGTCGCATGCAGGACGCCTTAGCCCTGATTCAAGCCGCCCAGCCTGAATTGGAAATCGACGGTGAAATGCAAGGCGATGCCGCATTGATCGAAACCTTCCGTACCCAAGTGTTGCCTGACACCACCCTTAAAGGTGCAGCCAACCTATTGGTGATGCCTAACGTAGAAGCCGCGAACATCAGCTACAACCTGTTGCGCGTGTCTGCCGCCGACGGCGTGACCATTGGCCCCATCTTGATGGGGATGAACAAGCCCGTACACATCTTGACCCCAATCTCATCCGTTCGCCGCATCATCAACATGGTGGCCTTGGCCGCTGTGGAAGCACAACGCGAAGTAGAGGTTAAGTAAGCCAACGCTTGAGCACAAGCCCACCGTAAGGTGGGCTTTTTTGTGGGCGCTCAGTATTGAGTAAAGGCGATCCATCCTGGCCCATCTGCTTGACCCCCTAAGACAAACGCCGCACCAAACCGTGGTTTGGTGATGGTCAACATGCCGTAGCGTGGGTAAAGCGTAGCCTACCCACGGCCTAGCCCCATTAGCCGATTACCTGTAAGGCGAGAAGCAAATCATGGTTTGATGAACGCCAAATTATTTAAACTCACCACACTTGCCCTTAGGTGAAGTACCGTTCCCCTTTTAGCCGCCGAGGCGGTTCGTGCGGGGCCGGGGCCTTAAGGCAAAGTTGTTTGAGTATTTGGCCGCAGGCCCAAATATGAGTTTTTGCCGCCGGCCACGTGCGGGCCAACGAGGGCACCCGCAAAGCGGGCGGATAAAGTGGGGTGGTTTTTCTTTGCTTCGTTTCTTTTTGACATCAAAAAGAAATGATGGCGCCCTACAGGGCGAAACCCAACGACTGATCAATAGCGGCGTTACCGAAGCATGAATGGTTTTGAAATGTTGAATTTGGGTAAATAGGACTTGAGTTTAAGCGTTTGTTTCGCCGAGGGCGACGTCATTTCTTTTGCGTGGCCAAAAGAAACGAAGCAAAGAAAAGGCCACCCTGATCCCCGGTCACTTCGTGACTGCCCTCAGCAGAACCTATTGAGCCAGCGCAGGCAAGAGTGCTCGATCTCCTATAAAAGCGTGGTCGATCGCCACAAGCTTTTTGCCTGCTTCATCTGGCTCAATAGAACCTACTTCGGCGGCTCTACGGGACGGTACTTCACCTAGGGGATACACTGTCAGAAGAAGATAGGTGCAAGTGAGGCACGTCTTCTGCAAACATCAAACCTTGGTTTAAAGCCCACTTGATAGGCAGACAAACGCCATCCAACTCAGCCGAACCTGACCAGCCACCTCATCCACACCACGCCATGGTTGGCAGCCAACCGCAAAGCACGTTATGATGATCTTTATTTAAAATACATGAAGGAATACCATGCCTTGCCCCCTGTGCCAGCCACAAAACGAGCAGGTTTTGCACCAAAATGACGCCGTGCGCATCATCGCCGTCACCGACGACGCGCATGCGCCAGGCTTTTGCCGCGTCATTTGGCAGGCCCATCAAAAAGAAATGACGGACCTTAGCCCCGCCGAGCGTGACACCTTCATGCACTGGGTGTGGGCCACAGAACGCGCCATGCGTGACGTCTTGAATCCAGATAAAATCAACCTGGCCAGCTTTGGCAACATGGTGCCTCATTTACACTGGCACGTCATTGCCCGCTTTAACCAAGACGCCTGCTTCCCCGATGCCATCTGGGCGCCGGCCAAGCGTGAAGCCCACATCGATTTACCGACGGACTGGCAAAACCAAATGCGCCTTGCCCTGTCTGAGATTGATTAGCCCTATTAACCCCTAAAGAAAGCAGACTTGCCCATGATGACTTTTAGCCACCCACGCCGTCAGTTTTTAAAAGTATCGTCTGCCGTCGCTGGCGCCGGTATTCTTCAGGCCTGTACCAGCCCACAGTCGCCCGGCCCCAAGCCGACCACACCCGGCACCCGCCCCACTCGACCCAACGTGGCCGGCGCCTCCATGCGCCTAATTGCCCCCTCGGGCTTCATGACCACCGAAGGACAGTCGCAGCGGGCCATCAACATCCTGACGCAGGCTGGCTTTAACCTCAGCAACCAAAGTAGTCTGTATCGCCGCTACCAGCGTTTTGCCGGCTCCGACGCTCAACGCATTGCCGACCTACAGGACATTGCCTCTGGCCGCGTTAAAGCCCCAGACTGCCTCATGGCCGCACGCGGTGGCTATGGCGCCATTCGCCTCCTGCCCCACATTGACTTTGCCAAGCTGGCCGATAAGTTACGCGAGCAAGACACCCTATTCATTGGCTACAGCGACGTAACCGCCTTGCAGTTGGCCCTACTGGCCAAAGGCCAATACATGAGCTTTGCCGGCCCGATGGCCTACAGCGACTTCGGCTCCAGCAACCTCAGCGTTGACGCCATGCAAGGCTTCATCACCGGCACCACCGAAGCGAGCTTCACCATTGACGTACCGCGCATTCAAGCCCAAAGCGTGCGCACCGAAGGCGTACTTTGGGGCGGCAACCTCAGCGTGATCGCGTCTCTGGCCGGCACTGAGTACATGCCCAGCGTGCCCGGCGGCATCCTGTTCCTCGAAGACACCAGCGAACAGCCTTACCGCATCGAGCGCATGCTGCAAACCCTGCACCTGTCTGGCGCCCTGAAAAATCAAAGCGCCATCATTCTGGGCGACTTCAACATGGGCCGTATCGTGGACACCTACGACGCCAGCTACAGCCTCAGCACCGTCGCCGAATACATCAGCAAGCTGACCAAAACCCCAGTTTTAACCGGTTTTCCTTTTGGTCACGTGCGCAATAAGGCCACCTTCCCATTGGGCGCGCGCGTCCAGGTTCGCGATTTTGGCTCTGGCTACCAGGTGGTGTTTAATGACAAAAATATGCCTCGGCTAGACGCTAAAGCCTTGAATCTAGCCGCACTCTTACCGCCACCACCAGAGGTCAACGTGCTGGACATGTTCTCGGGTGAAAATGGCTTAATGCTGGAGGATGGGCTATAATTTAAGTCCTGCCTTGCTTCGCCGGGTATTTTTTAGTCATTGTATGAGTATCGCCCAACCAT
Organism: Neisseriaceae bacterium; assembly: GCA_017991555.1. Lineage (GTDB taxonomy): Bacteria > Pseudomonadota > Gammaproteobacteria > Burkholderiales > Neisseriaceae > JAGNPU01. The sequence continues at coordinate 14,148 of JAGOQM010000014.1, read as the reverse complement.
TTTTAAATAATCTTAAGAAACATCCCTCATTACCTTTTATTACCCTTATTTTAAGTATTTGCGTGGTCAGCCTGAACACTGGGCTGACCATTCCTTATACCACCTTTAAATTAAAATACCTGGGTGCCACAGACTTCATCATCGGTCTGATGGCGGCCACACCGGCTCTGGGTATTGTCATCATGGCGTTTTTTGCCAACGCCATCGCCAAACGCTTCAGCATTAAATCTTTATTTGTCGCCAGTATGGCGCTGCTCACCCTCAGCATCATGCCTTTGGCCTACGCCGACAATTTCATGCTGATTTTTTTGCTGCGCCTGACCGCCGGCATTGCCAGCAGCCTCTTGATCATCCTGGGTGAAACCTGCGTCAACGACATCGCCAGCGACCACGACCGAGGCCGTATTGTGGCCATTTACACCACCTTCTTCACCATCTGTCAGATCCTGGGCCCCTTTATGTTGTCCATGCTCGGCGCGCAGGGCAGTGGCGCCCTGTGGCTGCTGTTTGCCTTTCACCTCCTTGGTTTGGTCATCACCGTTTGGGCCCCCTTGGACTTTGCCTTTCACGAAAAGCAAAAGCACAGCAAATCCCTGTTCTATTTTGTGCGCACCGTGCCGGTGATCATCCTGGCCATTTTCCTGTTTGCCTTCTTTGATGCCGCCGTATTGTCGATCATGCCGCTGTACAGCATTGAGTATGGCTACTCGGAACGGCTGGCAGTGCTGATTGTGAGCATGATCTTTATTGGCGACGCCTGCTTTCAGATCCCCTTTGGCTGGCTCAGCGATGCCTATGGCCGCGTGCGCATCCACGTTCTGTGCGCCGTGGGCACCCTGCTGTTGACCGTCATGATTCCCTTCCTGATGCCTTATCCCATTTTCTTATGGCCCGCCCTGTTCCTCTGGGGTGGCTTTGCCGGCTCGATTTACACCCTCGGCTTGGTGCGCGCAGGCGATTACTTCACCGGGCCTAACCTGGTGGCTGCCAACGCTTGTTTGGGGCTGGTATGGGGCCTTGGCGGCCTGGTGGCGCCCATGATGAGCATGGGGCTGATGCACTACTTGGGCAGCAACGGCTTAATCATCGGCATTGCCTTGATGACGGTGCTGTTCTTGCTGTCGTGTGGTAAGAAAATCAAGTTAGACGCTTAAGCCGCAGGCCAAAACAAAACCGAAGCCACCCTCGTGGCTTCGGTTTTTTTGTGCGGCCATCTCACTCTGGACGGTGGCGTCGCAACAAGGGCACAAACAACAAGGTTAAGAGTGACAGCACCGCCGCCACCGGCGCCACCATGGCCAAGCCATAGGCTTGAATCACCCAGCCACCGAGCAAGGCACCCAGACCGGTGCCGGCATTTGCCGCCGCCACGTTCAGCGTGCCAGCCAAGGCCTGCGCGCCCTTCGCCGCCTGCATGACCCGTACTTGGCACACCGGGAACAGCGCCGTATAAGCAATGCCCCACAGGGCCAGCGCCACCATTAAGCCCAAACCATGCCCCATCCACCACGCCGCCAACAGCATGGCCAATCCCAAGAGCAGGCTAAATCCGCCCGTGGCGGCCACGGGCTGGCGGCTCACCCAGCGCCCACCCAGACCATTACCGATCAGGCCCACCGCCCCAAAGCCCATCAACCACCAGCCCACCTGCGTCGCCGGCACGCTGGCCAAACGTTCTAAAATATCGGCCAAATAGGTGTAAGCGGTAAACATGGCGGTAAACACCCACACCGACACCAGCACGTTCAGCCCAAAATAGGCATGCCGCAGCTGGCCCACTTGACCACGTAACGACACCCGCGCCGGCATGCTCACCTTAGGCATCCACACGTATAGGGCCACGGCCATCAGCAACGACAGGCCCGACAACAGCCAAAATGCGCTGCGCCAGCCCCAAGCACTGGCCCACAAGGTGCCCAAGGGAATGCCCAACAATAAGGCCGCCGAGATGCCCAGATACACCCGCGCCACCGCTCGGCCAGCCCGATCGGGGCCAACCATCTGCGCCGCGGTCTCGCTGGCGGTGCCCCAAAACACAGGCAATAGGAGCGCAGGCACAAACCGCGCCAGCGCCAACAGCCACATGCTATTGGCCACGGCCGCCACCGCATTGGCCGCCGCAAACACCAGCAAAATGAACACAAACACGCGCTTGCGCTCAAAATGCGCCAACAGCGCCGTCAACACCGGCCCAAACAGCATCACCGTAAACGCAAACAGCGTCACCAACCAGCCCATCACGTCGATGGACACCGCAAAATCGCGGGCCAAGGCCGGCAGCAACCCCACAATTAAATATTCCGTCGTCACAATCACAAACGCCGCCACCGCCAACACGGCAATGGCCAATCCCTCCTGCTTTACCTGAACCATCGTTGCCTCCTCAGACACATTCATCAACGGCATCAGCTTATTCTAGATATAAAGGATTGTCTTAGATGCTTATTCTCACTATTATGGAATTATTATCCACAATAAGGCCCACCATGCCGTCTACAGAACGCCTCAAAGGCATCAGCGCCGATGCTGGCAGCTTTACCGCCGCCGCCGAGCAGCTGCACCTAACCAACTCGGCCGTCAGCAAGCAGGTGGCGCGCTTAGAGGCGCGCTTAGGCACCCGCCTCTTTGAGCGTACCACGCGCAGCTTGAGCCTCACCGATGCGGGCGCGCCTACAGCCCCAAATTTCATTCACCGACCGCTTTGTGGACTTAATTGAAGAAGGCATCGACATCGCGGTGCGCCTGGGCACCCCCAGCACCGAATCTTCTGAGCGCCTAGGCCAATGTTTATTGGGGTCAGAAGCCCTGATTTTTTGTGCCGCGCCGGCTTATTTGGCCAAGCACGGCACCCCCAACACCCAGGCAGACCTAAGCCACCATCGGGCCATTCGATACGGCAAGGCCGACGGCAGCACCCAACTCTGGACGCTGCCAAAGCCCGCACCCAAAATGACCCACACCCTCATCATCGGCAGCGGTGATGGCCTAGTGCAGGCCGCTGTCGCCGGTGCTGGCGTGGCCCAGCTGGCCAGCTGGCTGATTGAAGCAGAGCTGACCGAAGGCCGTCTCGTGCCCATTTTGCCCCACCTCAACACTGCTGGCCTGCCCCTACACCTGCTGTGGCCCCGCAAACGCCAGCTATTGCCCAAGGTTGCGGCGGTACTGGCGCTGCTGACGGCGGCCTTGCAAACCCCACCGGAGCCGCCCAGCCCGCGGCCATAACAAAGCCCCCTACTGGCGAACCAATAGGGGGCTGCAATCGCTTAAGGCCTAAGCCGCTTTTAACGAGCGGATATAGCGCAGGCAGGCAATAAAGAACACAAAGCTCAAGGCCGTGGCCAAGCCTGCGCACAGGCGGCTCAATGGCTCGGCATCAAACAGGCGCATCACCCCTTCGGCAAAGTAAAACAGGATCAGCATAGAGCTATACTGATAGGTGTACTTTTTGCCAAACAAAATCCCCGCCAAGGGCAGGCATAAAGGCAGGGCTTTTAAAGCCAGTAACGAGCCACCAGGGCGCGCCGGTGCCAGCCACAGCTCCCAGACCAGGCTGACCACAATCAGGCCGATTAGGGTGGCACTGGCCACCCAACGTGCGTGTCGACTGCCCATCATGACGGGTCATCCTTTTTGGTTTGATCGGTCGCTTTGTCTGCCACTTCGGCCACCTCTGGTTCAACCACGGCTTGCGCCGCGGCTTCTGCCACGGTCAGTTCGGTATGCGCTTTCTTGACCTTCACAAAGCGACACATAAACAGACCAAACTCATACAGCAAGCACAGCGGCACCGCCAACAGCGTTTGCGACAGCACGTCCGGCGGCGTCACCACCGCAGCCACCACGAACGAACCCACAATCACGTAGGGGCGAGCCGATTTAAGCTGGGCCAGGCTGACGATGCCGGCACGATTAAGCACCAGCACCACTATCGGCACTTCAAAAGTCAGGCCAAAGGCCAAGAACATGCCCAAAATAAACGACAGGTATTTATCAATGTCGGTGGCCATGCTCACCCCTTCAGGGGTCACCGAGGCCATAAACTGAAAAATCACCGGAAACACCAAGAAATAGGCAAACGCCATGCCGATTAAAAACAGCAGGATGGTCGACGCCACAAGGGGGAACATCAACCGTTTTTCATGCTGGTATAACGCTGGCGCAATAAAGGCCCACAGCTGATAGGCGGTATTCGGCAACGACAGCAAAAACGCCACCATCATGGTGACTTTAATCGGCACAAAGAACGGCGCAATCACATCGGTGGCGATCATGCTGCCACCCGCAGGCAACGCATCAACCAAAGGCTGGGCCACAAAGGCGTAAATTTCTTGAGCGAAGGCAACCAAGGCCAAGAAACAAACCAAAAGCCCAATGATGATGCGTACGAAACGGGTCCGTAGCTCCACCAAGTGGCCTAATATAGACTGTACTTCTTCATTCATGGTGGGTATCTATGTGTGAAGGATGAACACGAGCCCCACGCGCACGCAGCTTAGGCGGCGTAAGGCGGCGAGGAACCAAACGTTTCTTTTTTTGCAGGCTTTGCAAATGCAACGAACGGCCAATGCGGGCCTGTGACTCGCCCGCATCCGCCCCCCCGAAGAGGAAATCATCCGGATTGCTCGGCGTGGGCAGGTTTTCCCAAGCGCGGTAAGGCGCCTTGGCTTCGGCCGCGGGCGTGCTGGCGGCGTCAACCCCGCTGCTGCTGGCGCTAGGCAAACCTTTGTTCAGCGATCCTTCTAAATCAGTCACGCTTTGCCGCACGCTGCTGCCCATGTCGCTGACGTTGCTTTGCAGCGTCTTCGCCGCTTCTTGGAGGCTGTCGCGCACCTGGGCCAGCTCGGTGTCTTTAATTTGCTGGCTCACGTCTGCCTTAACGCCGTTCACAAAGCGTTGCAAACGGCCCAGCATGACGCCGGCCGTTTTGGCCACGACGGGCAGGCGCTCGGGTCCTAAGACCACCAGCGCCACCACCGCAATTAACGCGAGCTCGCCAAAACTAAAACCAAACATAGGGGCTCAATTAATCTTTTTTATCAGACGGGGTATCGTCGGTTTTTTTCTCGGTTTTTTGCTCTTCGCCAGACGCTTGATTCAAGCCTTCTTTGAAATCATGCACGGCACCGCCAAGGTCTTTACCCACGTTACGCAGTTTTTTGGTGCCAAAAACCAACACCACCACGATTAAGACGATGACCCAATGCCAAATTGAAAACGAACCCATAAAAAAATCCTTTAAGTAATGGCTCTAAGCCAGTCAGAACCAACAAAATACAATCGGGGCAGGACAACCTGATGGTCGTTTATGCCCTACAGCCACCCATTTTACAAAAAATAGCGCCGTTCATAAACACATTCCCACCGAATCAGGCCAAATATCTGCACAAATGATTAAAAAAGCCGGCCAGCCTTACGCTTTTGGCCGCGACGCTTTTTCGACCAGCCCTGAAGTGTGCTCACGTCGGGCCAATTCTGCCATGACGTCTTCCGAGCTCAGGCCATGATAAGCCAACAGCACCGAGGTATGGAACCACAAATCCGCCACCTCTTTGACCAAATGCAAGGCCTCGTGACTATTTTGGGCCAAATCCTTAGAGGCCATGATCACTTCTGCCGCTTCTTCGGCCACCTTTTTCAAAATGGCGTCTTCGCCCTTATGAAACAGCGACGCCACATAGGAGCTTTCTGGTGCCGCCGCTTTACGGGCCTGCATGACCGAATCCAGTTCGGCCAACATATTTTTACTGCTCATGTCGTTTCTTTACCTTTAGGGGCATGACCATAAATGGCCTCTGCCGCTTTCAAAACGGGGTCAACCGTCACCCACTGACCCTCACGCCAAACCTGATAAAAACAGCTGGCTCGGCCCGTGTGGCAGGCAATCCCACCGTGTTGTGTGATGTGCATCACCACTGCATCGCCGTCGCAGTCTAAGCGAAGTTCATGAACCTTTTGTGTATGCCCTGAAGATTCGCCCTTACGCCATAGCTTCTGGCGTGAACGACTGAAGTAATGTGCTTCACCGGTTTCTAGGGTCAGGCGCAAAGCCTCGGCGTTCATCCACGCCACCATCAGCACTTTTTGGCTGATGGCGTCTTGGGCAATGGCGCACACTAGGCCCTGCTCGTTAAACTTAACCGCGTTCAGCCATTCTGGCCGCTGAGTCGTCGTCATGCCGATTCCTTATAACCGCACTGGCACGCCAGCGGCCGCCATTTTCTGCTTGGCTTCCTGAATGCTGACTTCACCAAAGTGGAAAATACTGGCCGCCAACACCGCATCGGCATGGCCAAGGGTAATGCCTTCGACCAAATGCTGGACGTTGCCGACGCCGCCAGAGGCAATCACCGGAATGTTGACCGCATCGCTCACGGCGCGCGTCAGCGGTAGGTTAAAGCCCGCCTTGGTGCCGTCACGGTCCATGCTGGTGAGCAAGATTTCGCCGGCGCCACGCGCCTGCATTTCCTTGGCCCAAGACACCACTTCTAGCTCGGTTTGGTTGCGGCCACCGTGGGTAAACACTGCCCATGCTGAGTTATCCGCATTGATGGCCTTGGCGTCGATGGCCACCACGATCGCCTGGCTGCCAAAAAAGCTGCTGGCTTCGTTGATTAAATCTGGGTTGGTCACGGCACTGGTGTTGATGCTCACCTTGTCGGCACCGGCATTGAGCAAACGTCGCACGTCGGCCACGCTGCGCACGCCGCCACCGACGGTCAGGGGAATGAACACCTGGCTGGCGACTTCTTCAATCACGTGCAAAATCGTGTCGCGCTCGTCGCTGCTGGCGGTGATGTCCAAGAAGGTTATCTCGTCCGCCCCTTCGTCGTTATAACGCTTGGCCACTTCAACAGGGTTGCCCGCATCGCGCAGGGACACAAAGTTAACCCCCTTCACCACACGACCATTACTCACATCCAAACAGGGGATGATTCTTTTGGTTAATGCCATGATTAGTCTCTATTTTCCTTGTTCTGCCGCATCTTCATCCAGCAGGACGTTGCTGCTGAGCTCCACCACCACGTGTTTGGGGGGCAACAGCACGCTCAATAAACCCACAACGGCGCAATAGGCCGCAAATAAGAACCACAATGTCCAGGCGTTCAGCACCATGGCCAAAATTTCATTCTCGGTCATCGGCAGCGTCCACGCCAGCGAGGCCACGGCAGCCACCACCGCCGCCACCAAAGGCAGCAGCACCAGCGCCACCACCCAGCGGCGATGGCGGCTCACGTACACCGCCCAAACCGGCAGCAGCAGGTTCAGAAGCGTCATGAAACCCTGAGAAAACGAGGCAAAGCCTTGCCGAATCGAGGCTTCAAACCCTTGCTGAAACCCCAACGGCTGCGCCAGCTCGGCCGCATTAAGCACCAGGCCACGACCCTGCCAGGCACACACGGCCAGCCAATACATTAGGCCAAGAATGAAGGTGATTTTTTTAATGTGCTTCATTCATCAGCCAAACTGTCGGCTAAATCCTGTGCCTCGGCCAAATTAATGGTGCCTTCGTAGATGGCTCGACCGGTGATCACGCCTTCGACGCCGTGTTCTTCGATCGCGCACAGCGCCCGCACGTCATCTAGGTTGGTCAAGCCGCCAGAAGCAATCACCGGCACGCTCACGCCCTGCGCCAGCTTCACCGTGGCCTCAATATTCACCCCAGACATCATGCCATCACGGCCAATGTCGGTGTAAATAATGCTCTCCACGCCGTAGTCGGCAAAACGCTTACCCACTTCGATCACGTTGTGCTTGGTCACTTTAGCCCAACCATCGGTGGCCACCAAGCCATCTTTGGCGTCTAGGCCCACAATGATTTGCCCTGGAAACGCGTCACAGGCATCGTGTAAAAACTGCGGCTTCTTGATCGCGGCGGTGCCGATGATCACGTATTTAATGCCCATGTCGAGGTATTTCTCGATGGTGTCTAAGTCGCGAATGCCGCCACCGATTTGCACCGGTAGGTTCATGCCGACTTTTTCCACGATGGCGCGGATGATGGCGTGATTTTTAGGTTGACCGGCAAAGGCGCCGTCTAGGTCGACCAGGTGCAAACGACGCGCGCCTTGTGCCACCCAATGTTCAGCCATCTCAACCGGGCTGTCAGAAAACACCGTTGCCTCTTCCATCAGGCCTTGACGCAGACGGACACATTTACCTTCTTTTAAATCAATTGCAGGAATCAGTAACATAATATAAACACTGTATAAAAAGTTAATCTCGATGGTGGGCGCTTAGGCCTGGCCATCCCAGTTTAAAAAGTTGGCCATCATGCGCAACCCCGCTTCATGGCTTTTTTCGGTGTGAAACTGTGTTGCAAACACATTGTCGCGACCCACGATACAGGCAAATGGATCGGGATAATCCGTCGTGGCCAACACCACTTCGGTGTGGGTTGGCGCAAAATAATAGCTGTGCACAAAGTAGAAATAGGCGTCATTGGCGATGCCGGCAAACAGCGGATGCGACTGCGTTTGCTGCACGTTGTTCCAGCCCATGTGGGGCACTTTCAAATGGCCGCCGCTGGCGTCTACTAGGCCGTCGGCAAAGCGTTTCACTTCACCGCCACACCAGCCCAAACCCGGCGTATTGCCTTCTTCACTCACGTCAAACAACAGCTGCGCGCCCACGCAAATGCCAAAAAAGGGCTTGCTCGCCAAGGCCGCCTGAACCGCCTCGCCTAAGCCATGCTCATTCAAGGCCTTCATGCAGTTGGGCATCGCCCCTTGACCAGGAAACACCACTTTATCCGCGGCCATCACTGCTTCTGGCTCGCTGGTCAAATAAATATCGGCACCGGTGTCGGCCTGGCGATCAGCCATTTGCACCGACTTAAGCACCGAGTGCAAATTGCCCATGCCATAATCAATGATGGCAACCTTCATGCGGTTAACGTGCCTTTGGTAGAAGGCATCACGCCGGCCATACGCTCATCTTGCTCAATCGCCATGCGCAGGGCACGACCAAAGGCTTTAAACGTGGTTTCGGCCTGGTGGTGGGCGTTCAGGCCGCGCAGGTTGTCAATGTGCAGCGTCATCATGGCGTGGTTAATCAGGCCATGGAAAAATTCGCTGAATAAGTCCACATCAAAGGTGCCGATGGTGGCCCGGGTAAACGGCAGGTTATAGGTCAAGCCTGGGCGACCAGACAGGTCCAACACCACGCGGGTCAAGGCCTCATCTAGTGGCACGTAGGCATGGCCGTAACGGCGAATGCCCATTTTATCACCGATGGCCTGCTTTAAAGCCTGACCAATGGTGATGCCGATGTCCTCAACGGTGTGGTGGGCGTCAATGTGCAAATCGCCCACGGCCTTCACGTCTAGATCGACCAGGCCATGACGGCAAATCTGATCCAACATATGGTCTAAAAAGGGGACGCCGGTCTCAAAGCGACCCACGCCGGTGCCGTCTAAGTTTAAAGTCACAGTAATCTGTGTCTCGCTCGTATTTCGACTAATAGTAGCAATGCGCATAGTGGTTAGGTTCTTCCGTATAGTTGTTCAATGACTGCTAAAACCGCCTGATTATCTTCGGGTCGGCCGATGGTCAAACGCACACAGTTCGCCAACAGTGGGTGGGCGTTGTGTAGGTGTTTCACCAAAATTTTGTTCTGCTTTAACGTGTCAAACAGCAGGTTGGAATCTGGCACGCGGATGGTGATGAAGTTGGCTTCGGACGGAAAGTCTTCAATTTGCTCATAGGCCTTCAACGCCGTACGCACGCGCTCACGCTCTGCCTTTAAACGCTCTGTATTTTCGATAATAAAGGGTTGATATTGTAGCGCAAATTTGGCCGCCACAATGCTCAATTGATTCATATTGTAAGGCGGCACCACTTTGGCCATTTCGTCCATTAAAATAGGGGCACCTGCCGCATAGCCCACGCGCAGCCCCGCAAACCCAATCTTGCTTAGGGTGCGCATCACGATGAGGTTGTCGTATTGCCCGGCCAAATCCATGAAGGTGTCTGATGAAAACGCACTGTAGGCTTCATCGACCACCACCACCCCCTTAGCGGTTTTAATGATCGTTTCCACGTCGGCGCGCTCAAAGCGACCACCGGTGGGGTTGTTGGGATAGGCAATAAAAATCAAGGCCGGCTGTTCGGCTTCAATCGCGGCCAGGGTGGCCGCCAAATCTAAAGTAAAGTCTTCATTTAAAGAAACCCCCACATAGCGCATACGATGCAGCTTGGCGCTTAAGGCATACATCACGAATGATGGCTCCAGCGCCATTAAGGTGGCACCTTCTTTAGATAAAGCTTTGGTCACGATGTCGATCAGCTCGTCGGAGCCATTGCCCAAAATCATCCCAGCATTGGGTGGAATGTCAAATGCCGCCCGTAGGTCTTCGGCTAGGCCATCGCCATTGGGCACTGGGTAGAGGTTAATCGGCGCTTGGCTGAGCTGCTTACCCAATTCTTCTTGCATCTCATCCACGTAGGCATAAGGACTTTCCATGGCGTCTAGCTTAATAAAACCCTCTTCTACAGCGGCCACCTGATAGGCCTGCATGCTTCTGATCTCCGGTCTGACGTACTCTAATATACTCATGCTTGTTCTCCTCTGGATTATAATGGCTGCCACGGGCAGGCCGCTTACCATAACACGGCACATGACCCCTGTGGCACTGTCGCTGATCGGCAGCTGGGCAAACCCACCTCTGCCTCAACCATTCTATACTTTTTTCATGGTTCGGACAGCCCTATTGCATACGCGCAAAAAAAAGCTGCCTAAGCAAGTGCTTAAGCAGCTTTCGGTTTGAGTAAAACCTTACTCTAGGCCGGCTGCTTTACGCAGCATATGAGCCTTGTCGGTTTTTTCCCAGGTAAATTCAGGTTCTTCACGCCCAAAGTGACCGTAAGCAGCGGTTTTGCTGTAAATCGGACGCAATAGGTCAAGCATCTGCACGATGCCTTTCGGACGTAGGTCAAAGTGTTCTTTTACCAAGGCCACGATTTGGTCGTTCGGAATCACGCCGGTGCCAAAGGTGTCGATGGAAATGGACGTCGGCTCGGCCACGCCAATGGCGTAAGACACTTGAATTTGACACTGACGCGCCAGGCCCGCAGCCACAATATTCTTGGCCACATAGCGGGTGGCATAAGCAGCGGAACGGTCAACTTTGGTTGGGTCTTTGCCCGAGAAGGCACCGCCGCCGTGCGGTGCAGCGCCGCCATAGGTGTCCACAATAATCTTACGACCGGTTAAGCCACAGTCGCCCATCGGGCCGCCGATCACAAAGCGACCGGTGGGGTTAATGTGGTATTTGGTTTCTGGGCGCAGCATGTCTGGGGGCAGTACTGGCTTAATGATTTGCTCTAACACCGCTTCATAAATTTCTTCATGGCTGATGCTGGGGTCGTGCTGGGTAGACAACACCACGGTGTCGATCCACTTAGGCTGACCGGTTGCGCTGTCGTACACGCAGGTAATTTGCGCTTTGGCGTCGGGACGCAACCAAGGCAAACGGCCATCTTTACGCAATTCGCTTTGGCGTTGCATCAAGCGATGGGCGTAATAAATAGGGAACGGCATCAAAGTAGGGGTTTCGTCACAGGCGTAACCAAACATCAGGCCTTGGTCACCGGCACCCTGATCCAAATCCAAACCTTCCCCTTCATTCACGCCTTGCGCAATGTCGGTGGATTGTTCATCATAAGCCGCCAATACCGAACAGCCGTGATAGTCAAAGCCAAGCTCTGAACGGTCATAACCAATGCGGCGAATGGTTTCACGCGCCACTTTAATGTAATCTACTCGAGCAGTTGTGCTCACTTCACCGGCCAAAATGACCAAACCCGTGTTTACTAAGGTTTCTGCTGCCACACGTCCACGAGGATCTTGTGCCAAAATCGCATCCAGAATCGCATCGGAAATCTGATCCGCTACTTTATCAGGATGGCCTTCAGAGACGGACTCTGAAGTAAATAAATATTCACTCATGAATTTTCCTAAAAATGGGCAAACACCAAAGGGTTTGTTAAAATAGGCCCAGTTAAAACAGAAGACATAATATGCAATCTTTAATACAGACGTTTTTTTGGCTCATAGCACGTATCCCCTTACCTGTCTTACACGTCATGGGGCGGGGGTTCGGCTATCTGATGTATTTAGGCAGCGCCGGGATGCGCATGCGCATTAAAGAGAATCTGCACACTAGTCGAGCGGTTGAAGACTACCAAAATAGTGGCCCAAAAGTCAAATTAGTGTGCCAAGAAATTGCCAAATCCGCCTTAGAATTGCCAATAGCATGGACCCGTTCTTCCGAGGACATTGCGGCCCTCTTTACGTCTGTAGATGGCTGGGCCCATGTGGAAGAAGCGATACAACAAGAACAAGGGCTATTGTTCATTACCCCGCACATCGGCAGCTACGACCTTGCCGGCCGTTTTATTAGCCACCAGCTGCCCTTCCCCCTTACCGCCATGTACCGCCCGCCGAAGCTGTCTTGGCTAGAGCCGGTGATGAACGCTGGACGCGTCCGCGACAAGGGCAAAACCGCACCTGCCAACGCTCAGGGCGTACGGCAGGTGTTGCGCGCGCTGCGCGACAAAGAAGCCACCATCATCCTGCCCGACCAGGTGCCCAGCGGCGGCGACGGTATTTGGGTGCCTTTTTTTGGCAAGCCTGCCTACACCATGACGCTGGCCGCACGGCTGGCCGAAATGAAAAACGTGCGCACTTTTTTCTTTGTGGGTGAGCGCCTCCCGAACGGCCAAGGCTTTAAATTACACGTACGCCCCTTGAACACCCCACTCACACAGGATAAAGTACAAGACACCTTAATCATCAATCAGGCCGTAGAAGCCCTAATTCTCGAATTCCCAACACAATATTTATTCAGTTATAACCGATATAAGGTGCCTGCCGGCGCAGAAAGACCTCCAGTATGATGATGAAACTCGCCTTCGCCTTCCTTTACTTGGTTCGCCTACTCCCCTATCACCTGATTCGCCGCTTGGCTAATCTGCTGGGCGCCGTTTTGTATCGACTGATCGGCAACCGTCGCCACATTGGCCAAACCAATCTGGCCCTGTGTTTTCCTGAGAAAACACAGGCTGAACGCGACCAGATTTTAAAACAAAACTTTCAGCACATGACCAGCATGATTTTAGAGTATGGCATTTGCTGGTATTCATCGGCCGAGCGCATCGACAAGCTGGTGACCTACAAAAACAAATGCTATTTAGACGACGCTTTGGCCCAAGGCCACAAGATCATTTTGTTGTATCCGCATTTTTGTGCGTTTGAAATGGGCGTGTTCAAGCTCAATCAAACCCAACCGTTGCTTAGCATTTACTCCAAGCAAAAAAATCCGGTCATGGACAAGCAGATGTACGACAGCCGTCAGCGTTACCACAACGCCCACATTGTGCCCCGCACCGCTGGGCTACTGGCCATGATCAAAACCATCAAGGCCACCGACGCGCCGTTTTTATACCTACCCGACCAGGACTTTGGCGCCAAAGACTCTATTTTTGTGGACTTTATGGGCGTGAACACGGCGACCACGCCGGGCCTAAGCCGCATCGCCAAGCTGACCAACGCGAAAATCATCCCCATGGTCACCAACCGCATGAACCACGGCTTTGAGCTAGAGTTTTTCCCAGAATGGGCCGACTTCCCCTCAGAAAACGCCGAAGCCGACACCTTGCGCATGAACCAGTTTATTGGCGAACAGGCCCGTCGTTTGCCCGAACAATACTTCTGGCTGCACAAGCGCTTTAAAACGCGCCCAGAGGGCGAGCCAGGCTTTTACTAGGCTCACCCATTACCTACGCCTAGAAGTACGCCCGTATAGCCATCCAAATGCCTTTATGGCGACATACCAGCATTAAGGACTGAACCACCACCGTGATTCAGTCCTTTTTCGTGCCCAGGCCTTATTCAGTGGCCGGCAATGGGCAGGCGACGCTTTGCTTACCCTACGGCAGAGGGATTAATGAACATGCTGATGAGCTAAGCTAACAAACCATGGTTTGGTGTGTTATGTAAAACGTATTTCACTGGTGCCGATTCTCTGACGGCGTCTCCTTTAGGTGAAGTACCGTCCCGTAGAGCCGCCGAAGTAGGTTCTATTGAGCCAGATGAAGCAGGCAAAAAGCTTGTGGCGCCCGACCACGCTTTGATAGGAGGGGGAGCACT
>JAGOQM010000013.1 GCA_017991555.1 Neisseriaceae bacterium | reverse complement strand
TCAGCAGAACCTATTGAGCCAGCGCAGGCAAGAGTGCTCTGTCTCCTATAAAAGCGTGGTCGACAGCCACAAGCTTTTTGCCTGCTTCATCTGGCTCAATAGAACCTACTTCGGCGGCTCTACGGGAAGGTACTTCACCTAAAGGAAACGCCGTCAGATAATCGGCACCAGTGAAATACGTTTTACAAAACACACCAAACCATGGTTTGTTATGAGGGGCTTTGATTTCAACACCAGAGTGGCAAAGTAACGACACATGATGCCACGGCGGGGTGGCTTTCGTAGGGTGGGTCGTGACCCACGTTGCCTTGGCTTTAGATGAGGTGATGCCATTAAGGCCGTGGGTAGGCTTCGCTTTACCCACCCGACGGCAGAGGAGCTCATGAGTATGCTGAAGAGCCAAGATAACAAACCATGGCTTAATGATACAGAAGTGCCTTTTTAAAACGGTGGGACACCCTGCAACCGCAACACCTCATCCACCGCCAAAGCCGCCACAAACGCTGGTCGGTGCGACACCACCAGCCAAGCGCCCTGATATTGATTCAATGCCTGCCCCAATAGCGCCCGAGAGGCCTGATCTAAGTGATTATCGGGCTCATCCAATAACAACAAGGCCGGCGCCACCACGCCGCTAAAAAGGCAGGCCAAGGCCACCTTGAGCTGCTCGCCACCGCTGAGCTGGCCCAAAGGGTATAAAGCTTTGTCTCGGCGCAGGCGCAGCTGCGCCAAGCGGGTGCGGTATTCGTCTTCCCGCAGGCCCGGGGCGAAGGCCATAAAATTGGCCAAGGCGCTCAGCTGAGGATCTAGAAACGAAAAGTGCTGATCCACTCTTAATACCGTTGCAGTGGCATAAGCCTGGCCGGACTGCGGCGCCGCGGCGCCGGCCAACACCGCCAGCAACGTCGACTTGCCGCTGCCATTCGGGCCCAGCAAAGCCCATTTCTGCCCCGCCCTAAGGGTAAAGTTAAGCGGCGTTTGATCGCCATAGGGTAAGACCAGGTCACTGGCGCTGGCCACAATGGGCCCTGCCGGTGCCAAGGGCGCGACGCACAGGCCCAATGGATCCAGGTCTGGCACTTGCTCACTGGCGGCGTCGCGCGCGGCCAAGGCCGTCTCTAAGCGGTGCGCATACTGGCTGTTGACGCGGCCTTGGGTCGCTTCCGAGCGATTCTTTTGCCGATCTAACAACAGCTTGCTCTGGCCCGCCGCAAAGCGGCCTTTCTTGCCCCGGCTTTGCGACTGCTGCGAACGCTCTTGCCGCTCCTGCTGGGCTTGCTGAGCGCTGGACACGGCGCGCTGTTGCTTGGCCAGCAGCGCCTCGGCCCCCGCCTGACGTTGGGCCATGGTGGCCTGGTGGGTGGCCCAGCCGCCTTCGCTGCGGTGCAGGCCCAGCTCGTCTAACTCATCGATGACCTCGGCAATGGCCAATAGGCGCTCATCGTGGGTGATCAGCAAAGCCCCTAAACCAGACGCCTGTAGCCATTCACACAGCCACGCCACGCCGGCTTCATCCAGATGATTGCTGGGCTCATCCAAAACAATCACCTCGGCCCCAGCGTACAGCAAAGCCAAGAGGCGCACCTTGGTTTGCTCGCCGCCGCTGAGGCTGGCCATCGGCTGCGTCAACAAACCGGCGCGCAGGCCTTGTGCCTGCAAGCGCTGATTGATTGCCTCGGCCACCAGCCAGCCTTCGGTGCCCGCTTCAGCCAAAACGCCAAAGTCGGCCTCGCTGGCCTGGCCTTCGGCCAGCCGGGTTTGCGCCGCCAATAGCTCGGCCACGCCAAACGCTTCGGCCACGGTTTGGGCGGACTCATGGGTTTGTTGCGGTAAATAGCCTACGCGGCCGTGATGCCAGACCTGGCCAGATGTTGGGGTAATGACCTTAGCCAAAACCGCCCCTAGGACGGATTTACCGATGCCGTTACGGCCCGTTAAGGCGTGCAAGCGCCGTCCGATGCTGAGGGACAAATGGTCAAATAAGGGTTTAGGGCTGCTGGGAAACTGCACGCACACAGCCTGTGCGTCGATCATGATGGGTGCCGGCATAAAGGGCCTCCTTTTTTGTAAACCAAAACACACTGCGCACCTCAATTGCGAGGGCCAGCGGCGGCGTATCAAAAAAAGGGCTTAGTTCATGGCGAATCCTTGGTGACAACAGACGATCTGTTGAGGCCCTCATTATCCACAAAAAAAGCACCGTGCGTCAAACACAGTGCCTCAGGCGTCACCAACGTGGCAACATTAAACGTTTAATTTCAAATCACCGTCTTTAATCCAGCCTTTTTTACGGCACCAGGCGGCGACCAGCAGGGTCAACAGCGCCGGCAAGATGAAATGCAGCAGGCCAATGGACAACCATACCTGGCCGCTGTTGCCCATGGCGTTGATGGTGCCCACCTGCCCCACTAAGCCACTGGTGCCCATGCCGGCACCCGACGGGATGTTGTGCATTTGAAACACCAGCGTCGACACCGGCCCCAGCACCGCACTGGCCACAATGGGCGGAATCCACACTTTAGGGTTACGCACAATATTGGGCATTTGCAACATGCTGGTGCCCAAGCCTTGGCTTAACAACCCTGCCACTTTATTCTCGCGATAGCTCATCACCGCAAAGCCAATCATTTGGGCGCTACAGCCCACCGTCGCCGCGCCGGCAGCCAAGCCGCTTAAGGACAAGGCAATCGCCACCGCCGCGCTCGACACCGGCAGGGTCAACAAAATGCCCATCACCACCGCCACCACCATGCCCATTAGAAACGGTTGCAATTCCACCGCCCACATAATGAAAGCGCCTATGGCCGACATCATGCTGGCAATCGGTGGGCCAATAAACTGGGCCACCGCTAGGCCTGCCACCAAAGTGACTGCGGGCGTCACCACGATGTCGATGGGGGTGAGCTTATACACCAACTTGCCCAACTCGGCGCCACAGGCCGCTGCCACAAAGCAGCCCACTGGGCCACCCAAGGCTGCGCCGGCGGTGCCGGTGACCACGCTGGCGAACAGCACCAACGGCGGCGCCTTGAGGGCATAGGCCACGCCCACGCCAATGGCCGCGCCCATCAAGCTTTGCGCTTGAGCACCCACATCGATGAGCCAAGGCAAATTGGCCCAGCCGCCAATGGTTTTTAAAATCAGGCCCACAATCAGCGAGCTAAATAGCCCCAAAGCCATGAAATTTAAGGCATCTATGCCATAACGCTTCAGGCTAAATTCAATGTCACGGTCGCGTAAAAAAGTTTGGATGTTCATAAAGTCTCCCTACTGGATGAGCGATGGCTAAAAAAAAGCCCACGCAATCGTGGGCTTTCTGTCGCGAACCTTACTTACCGCGCTGGCGAGTGGCAGCGGCCACACGTAAACGCAAAGCGTTCAAGCGAATAAAGCCAGCGGCATCGGCGTGGTCGTACACGCCACCGTCTTCGTCAAACGAGGCAATCATTGGGTCGAACAATGAGTCAGTGGCAGACTCACGGCCCACCACAATCACGTTGCCTTTGTACAGTTTCAAGCGAACGGTGCCGTTCACGTGCTGTTGGCTGTTGTCGATCAAGGCTTGCAACATTTCGCGCTCGGCGCTCCACCAGTAGCCGTTGTACACCAGCTCAGCATACTTAGGCATGATTTCGTCTTTAAGGTGAGCGGCACCTTTGTCTAAGGTAATCGACTCAATGGCGCGGTGGGCCTTCAGCATGATGGTGCCGCCTGGGGTTTCGTAACAGCCACGGCTCTTCATGCCAACGTAGCGGTTTTCCACGATGTCTAAACGACCAATGCCGTGCTTGCCGCCCACTTTATTCAAGTGTGCCAACACGGTGGCGGGTGACATTTTTTCGCCGTTAATGGCCACGATGTCGCCTTTTTCAAAGCCTAGCTCAATGTACTCAGCTTCGTCAGGGGCATTCTCAGGGCTAACGGTCCATAACCACATGTCTTCTTCTGGCTCGTCGGCTGGATTTTCCAAAGCCAAACCTTCGTAAGAAATGTGCAATAGGTTGGCGTCCATAGAGTATGGGCTGCCGCCTGATTTACGTTTGGTGATGTCAATGCCGTTTTTCTCAGCATAGGCCAATAGTTTTTCACGGCTCAGCAAGTCCCACTCGCGCCATGGGGCAATCACTTTTACGTCTGGAGACAGGGCGTAGTAACCTAGTTCGAAACGCACTTGGTCATTGCCTTTACCGGTGGCGCCGTGAGACACCGCTTGGGCGCCCACTTGATTGGCGATTTCGATTTGGCGCTTGGCGATCAAAGGACGCGCAATAGAGGTACCCAACAAATATTCACCTTCGTAAATAGTGTTGGCGCGGAACATTGGGAACACGTAATCTCGGACAAATTCTTCGCGCAGGTCTTCAATAAAAATATTTTCAGGTTTAATACCCAAATCAATGGCTTTTTGTCGTGCCGGTTCAACTTCTTCACCTTGACCCAAGTCAGCCGTAAAGGTTACCACTTCACACTGGTAAGTATCTTGTAACCACTTTAAAATCACTGAGGTGTCCAAACCGCCTGAATAGGCGAGCACCACTTTCTTAATATCAGACATGAAACTACTTTCTTTGTATGGTTGAGATTAACGAGCGCTCAAAACGCGTTGCCACAATGCTTATAGATTTATTGATTGAACACGAAAACAAGGCATGAAATACGATCATTGACGTACTTCATGCCAAAGGGCAAAATCAGTACATGATTTTGCCCTGGGTCAGATTGTGTTCAATCATTCAGTTCATTATACACATTGACGCCTGCTCGCCTAGTCCCTGTGAGCGCTTTTTTAGCAATTATTCCTAATCAAACTGACGGGAGCACACTTTAGGCATGAATTCACTATTTGGCAGTGGCCCAGCGGTCACGTTTAATGAACCAATTGAACTACTTAAGGCCTGTCATGGCAAAGTGACGCGTTTTAGCCAAGATCTACTGGCCCTACCCGACTATGTGGCCAAACGGGGCGTCAACCACGTCGTCATCGACGCCATCACCCAGATTCGGCATTACTTCAACCTCGGCGCCAAACTGCACCATCAGGATGAAGAGGTCAATTTGTTTCCCCTGTTGATCAAATACGCGCCCGATACCCAAACGCAAGTCCAACAGCTGCTGCGCGACCATCAGCAGCTAGACCTGGCCTGGCAAGGTGTCGAAACCTGCTTGCTACAGCTATTGGCGCAACCGCACACCGACTTAAGCCCTTTGGCCGCGTTTGCGCAAGCCTACGCCGACCACATCGAGCGCGAAGAGCCGCTGTTTGACATTGCCCTCGCCACCATTCCGGAGCCGCTCTTGGCCAATATGGGCCACCTGATGGCCGACCGGCGCCAGCAGCGCCCATAAAAAAACGCCTTGTTTCCCCACAAGGCGTTTTGGCTGAATCTTCGGTTTGGGCTACTTCACCCCAGCAGTCTCATTAATCACCTGCTGTAACTCACTTTTTTTCTCGTCTAGCTTACGACGCTTTTTGTTGGCCTTGCTGCTACGGCCTTCATCTTGCGCCTGCTTGATTTCCAACTCTAGCTCTCGGATTTCGAGGCGCTTCTTATCTGCCTTAAGCTGCTGATCACGCACCACGTTCCCATCGTTACAATGGGCGCGCACGTTGGCCAAGGCGCGCTCTACGCCGGCCACGCGATGACGATTGCCATAGGTTTTGGCGTAGTCTAATTCGGTTTCTAAGGCTTTAACTTTATTAGCGCAAGGCCCGGCCGCCATGGCCGCGCCACTACTGGCCAAAACGGCCAGCCCTAGCGTAAGGGCAGTGATTGATTTCATAAGTATCCTTTTTATTGTCTGGTATTGCTGTTCGTCATTATCTGAAGCTTACTGCGATCTAGCAAACTCATTTACAAAACTTTAAATAGTTCTCATCCCTGGCCATTGGCCTAAGGTCAACCGATCCAGACCTGCCAAATCGGTTTCTGTAGCCACCTGCTGATAGCCCATGTGCGTCAACAAAGACCGCACCGCAGGCCCTTGGTCGTAGCCATGCTCAAGCAATAACCAGCCGCCGGTTTTTAAAAAAGCTGGGGCGCCTTTAGCCAAGGTGGCCAATGCGGATAGACCATCAATGTAGTCAGTTAGTGCCCCTTGCGGCTCAAATCGCACGTCGCCCACGGCCAAATGGGCGTCATCTGGCTCGATGTAAGGCGGATTAGACACCACCACGTCTAGGCTAAACGGCGCCACTTCACCCACAAAAGCATCATACCAACTGCCGGCTTTAAAGGTAATGCGTTCGGCGCCGAGGCGCTGAGCATTGTCGATGGCCACAGCCAAGGCGTCGATAGAGACATCGCTGGCCCACACCTGTGCCTGTGGACACTCTAACGCCAACGTGATGGCCACAATGCCGCTGCCGGTGCCTAAGTCCCAAATTTTGGGACTGCTGAGGCCGCTGGCTTGGATTTTGGCCAAGGTGGCTTCGACTAAATGCTCGGTTTCGGGGCGGGGAATCAGCACCGCCGGCGAGACTTGAAACACGCGCCCATAAAACTCACGCTCACCCAGCAAATAGGCCATCGGCTGGCCTTCACGGCGGGCGGCGGCCCAGGCCTCCAGCTGCGCCAGTGCCGTCGGCGCCAATGGCTGTTCGCCTTGGGTAATTAACTGGCTGCGGCTAAGGCCGGTGGCGGCTTGCAGCAGCATGCGGGCCTCTAATCGAGGCAGGCCGCTGTGTTTCATCCAGGCATCAAGGCTCATCGGGGCGGTATTGGGCGCATCTAGCTGGGTCATAAAGGCATCATCCATAAACAATCAAATACTACGGGTGGGTTCGCCGCCTTGGCCGCGAACCACGTGTTCTACAATAGGATCAGGCTGGCCAAGCCTAGGAAAATAAAGAAGCCGCCAGAGTCGGTCACCGCGGTGATCATCACGCTGCTGCCCAAGGCTGGATCTTTGCCAAATTTTTGCATGGTCACGGGAATCAACACCCCCATGGTTGCGGCCAGGGCCAGATTCAGCGTCATCGCCGACACCATCACCGCCCCCAGCTCGAAACTGCCGTACAACAGCCAAGCCACGCAGCCCATCACCGTGCCCCACACCAATCCATTCAACACCGCCACGCCCAGCTCTTTACGCCACAGCTTAAACGATTGGCCCATTTGCATTTGGCCCATGGCAATCGCGCGCACAATCATGGTAATGGTTTGGTTGCCAGAGTTGCCACCAATACCCGCCACAATCGGCATCAGTGCCGCCAGCGCCACGATCTTTTCAATCGAGCCTTCAAACACCCCGATCACGCGACTGGCAACAAACGCGGTACACAGGTTAATGGCCAGCCACATCCAGCGGTTTTTGACCGAGTCGATCACGGGGGCAAACAGGTCTTCCTCTTCTTTCATACCGGCCATGTTCATGATGTCGGTGGCCGATTCTTCCCGAATCACGTCAACCATTTCATCGACGGTAATGCGGCCAATCAGCTTTTGATTGGCGTCCACCACCGGCGCCGTCACCAAGTCATAGCGCTCAAACGCCAAGGCCGCCTCTTCCACATCGTCCTCGGGCTGAAACATCACCACATCGGTGGCCATCACATCGGCCACAATGTTTTCTGGGTCGGCCACCAACAGCTTACGGATGGGCAACACGCCTTTAAGAATGCTGTCTTCGTCCACCACAAAGATTTTGTCCATGTGATCGGGTAGGTCTTCAAACCGGCGCAAGTAGCGCAACACCACTTCACAGCTGACGTCGGCGCGAATGCTGACGAACTCAAAGTCCATCAGGGTACCGACCTGATCTTCTTCATACGACAACGCTGCGGCCACTTGAGCACGCTCTTTTTCGTCCAGCGTGCTTAAGGCGGCATAGACCACCTGTCGCGGTAAGTCATGCGCAAGCTCCGCCAGCTCATCCGTGTTTAAGTCACTCATGGCGGCCAACAGTTCAGCCTTGGTCATGCCTTCAATCAGGGTTTCACGCACCGCATCGGACACTTCTAACAGCACTTCGCCATCGTCCTCTGGGCCCGCCAAGCGCCACACCAATAGACGCTCATCCACCGGCAAGGATTCTAAAATGCGCGCCACGTCGGCGGGGTGCAACTGTTGTAATAGGGCAATCAGTGCCTGATAGGCTTCTTGCTGTTCGGGTTCGTGAAACTTAATCACGTCCATCGCCTGACCGTGCACGATTAGGTTCGACACCGGCATCAACACGGCAATCCGATCATTCACTTCGGTCATGTCGACCATTTGTTTGTAGTCGTTTTTTTCTGGCGAAGAAGGCAGGTTAGGTTCAACTGAGCTCATAGACGATTGATTACTCCGCTTACTCATCAAACTGAGTATTTATAATAGATTAACAAGGACTTGGATGACTGCCGTGGGCATGTTTCGAACAGCGCAGGGTCGGCGACCCGCGACTTAAAAGAAATAATGACATAGATAATCCAAAAACAGCCTCAATGGTACACTAATTGACTGTTATGCCAAAGTATCCACAGGCCGCCTAAGCCAAATAATCCTACGAATAGAGCGCCCTGAGCCACAAATCCAAGCCAACAAACGGAACCGTTGCTTTTATAAGTTAATTTTACGACCCACGAACAACAGTCCGCCTTTGGTCTTGATTCAATGTTAAAATCATCGCAGCACTTGCAACCTATCTTGCATAATCTAGTCGAATGCTCTGCATGTAGGGGAATACCCGCGTTACTCGGTCAACTTTAACTTTTAAGAATACTCATGTTTAAACACTCTTCTATTCATTGCCATCACGGCACCCGCCGATTCCTGTGGCTAGCGGTTTGTGCCAGCGTGGTGCTCGGATTAAGCGCCTGCTCGGACAAACAAGAGGACCCTAGCGGTGGCCGGCCAACGGCCAGCATCACCGCCCTGACGGTGACCGAAGCCCCACTCGACAAAAAGGTCTCGGCCTTTGCGCAGATAGAAGCCAAGTACGCGCCCAACATTGCCACCGAGGTGGCCGGCATCGTCACCCAAATTTTGGTTTCGGAAGGACAGCAAGTAACGGCCGGACAGCCACTGGCCCACATTGATGCGGCCGACCTAAAAAGCCAAGATCTGGCCGCCAGCGCCGACGTTGCCCGCCTGCAAGCCTTGGCCACGGAGCAGGCCAACCAATTGCGCCGCGACCGCACGCTGTTTGAACAAGGCTTTATTTCCCAAGCCGCCCTAGAGAACACCCAGGCTCAGGTGACGGCGACCCAAAAACAAGTGGCTGCCGCCCAAGCGCAGCAGGCACAAACCCAACGCAACGTGGGCCGCAGCGTCATCAGCGCCCCCTACTCCGGCAGCATCCAAACCCGCATGGTCAACCTAGGCGAATACGTCAACCCTGGCAGCGTTCTGTTTGGCTTTAGCAGCACCGGCCATCGCCAGGTCAAGCTGTCTTTGGGCCGTAACGATGGCGCCCTCGTGCGCATCGGCCAAACCATTTTACTCGGCGACAGCGCCCCTTACTTAGAACTGACCGTCAGCGAAGTACGCTCCGACCTAGACCCCGCCTCACGTGCCAGAATCATTTATGCGCCCTTGCCTGACGACGCCCCTTATGTCGCCGGCGACAGCATGAAGGCGCAAGTAGTGGTGGCGCAAGAGCCCACCCTCAGCATTCCCAAGCAGGCCATTGTGGAACGACCAGAAGGCAAAGTGCTGTACGTGGTGAAGCCCGACAACACCGTCACCGAACGCTTGGTCAGCACCGGCTATACCGATGAACAAGTGGTGGAAATCACTGACGGCCTGAAGCCTGGTGAAACCATTGCCATCGACGGCGCCGGCTTTTTAAGCCAGGGCGCCAAGGTTGACATCATCAAGGCCCCCGTGGCCAAAGCCATCCCCATCGCACAATAGCCTAGGACAGACATGAATTGGATTAATTTATTCATCAAGCGTCATGTACTGGCGCTGGTGCTGAGCACCATGGTGATTTTATTTGGTACGGTGGCCTATCAACGCATTGGCGTCGACCGCTACCCCTCGATTGAACAACCCACCCTCAACGTCACCACCACCCTCACCGGTGCCACCCCTGACGTCATCGACCAAAGCATTACCCAGCCGATTGAAAGCGCCGTCAACCGCGTGGCCGGCATCGACCTCATTGAGTCGACCTCCAGCACCGGCACCTCGCGCGTGCAGCTCACGTTTAACCTAGATAAAGACATCGACGTGGCCTTTAACGAAGTCCAGTCTGCGCTAGAACGGGTGCGCCGACGCCTGCCGGACGACGCCGATGCGCCCATCGTCTCTAAATCTGACCCCAACAGTGCCCCCATCATGATGATGTCGCTCAACGGCACCCATACGGAACGAGAGCTCTACAAATACGCCAACAACATCATTTCCAAGCAGCTCGAAGTGATTGATGGCGTGGGCTCTATCGCCGTCTTCGGCCGAGGCCAAAGGGTGATTCGGGTGTCGGTCGATTCCCTCAAGCTCGCCGGCTACGGCCTGGGCATTCAGGACGTCAGCACCGCATTACGTAAAGAACACCGCCAAGAAGCAGGCGGCACCCTCGTCTCTGGCAGCCGCGAGTACGTCATTGACCTCGACCAGGAATACCACAGCGTGGAGGCCTTAAAAAGCGTGGTGATCACCGCCAAAAACGGTTTGCCCATCATGCTGCGCGACGTGGCCACCGTCATTGACGGCGAAGGCGACATTCGCTCGATTAACCGCACCAACGGCCAGCCCGGCGTCAGTATTGCGGTGATTCGCGTGCCCAACACCAACACCGTCAGCACCGCCGACAAAATCATTGAGCGCATCGAACAGCAAATCCGCCCCAGCCTGCCCGAAGGCATGCACCTAGACATTGCCAACAACTCGGCCTCCTACATTAACGAAATGGTGGAGGCACTGAAAGCCCACTTAGTAGAAGGCACCCTGCTGGCGGCCCTGGTGGTGTGGCTATTCTTACGCAACTGGCGCGCCACCTTAATCGTGTCGACCGCCATTCCGGTTTCGCTTTTGGGCGCCATCGCCCTGATGTATTTTCTTGGCTACACCTTTAACACCATTACCTTACTGGGCCTATTGCTGCTGATCGGCGTGGTGGTGGACGATGCGATTGTGGTGTTGGAGGCCATTCATCGGCGCGAAGAAGAAGGCGACGAACCGATGGTGGCGGCCGAAAAAGGCACCCAAGAAGTGGTGTTTGCGGTGGTGGCCGCCACGCTTTCATTGGTGGCGATTTTCCTCCCCATTGTGTTTTTAACCAGTACCGTGGGCCGCCTGTTTAATGCCTTTGCGGTGGTGGTGGCGTTTGGGGTGATGGTGTCACTGTTTGTGTCCCTCACGCTCACGCCCATGCTGTGTTCGCGCTTTCTAAAAAGCAAGCGCAAACCGGGTAAGGTGTACCAAAAATTAGAACAGATGTTCATCGTGCTAGAGCGCACCTACACCCGCTCGCTGCTGTGGGTGTTGTCGCATCGCCAAAAAGTATTGTATGGCTGTTTGGCCTTGGTGGCGGTCGGCTTTGGTACGTTATTCCTGCTCAAAACCGAATTTTACCCCACCGAAGACGAAAGTCGCTTTGACGTGCGCTTACGCACGCCGATTGGCTCCAGCGTGTTTTACACCGACAACCGTGCGCGTGAAGTAGAAGCGCGCCTCAAAACCATGCCCGAAATCGACACCGTGTTGGTTCAGGTCGGGCGCGGGGGCGGCAACAACGCCAACATCAGCATTCGCCTCAAGCCCAAAAACCAGCGCAAGGCCTCTCAGGCCGAGTTAATGGACCAGACAAGAAAGCTGCTCAATGACATTCCTGGCACCAAACTCATTATTTCTGCGCCGCCACGCCTAGGCGAAAGCCGTGGCGGCAGCCTGCGTTTTTCAGTGGTCGGCAGCGATAAAGACACGGCCCAAACCATCGGCATGAAGCTGGCGGAAAACCTAGAGGCCACCGACCTATTTGGCCGCATCGACAGCGACACTGAAAACGAACAGCCGCAGCTGAAGGTACAGGTCAAACGGGAACAGGCGGCCCAGCTGGGCCTCACCACCCAAGACGTTTTGGCGGCGGTGAATGAGCTGACGGCGGGTAAAGACGTCGGTCAGTTTTCGGATGGCGACGGTGAACGCTACGACATCCGCGTCAAATCCAGCACCTCGGCGATGAATAAGCCGCAGGATCTGGCCGAAAGCTACATTCGTTCTGGCACTGGCCAAATGATTCCGCTGTCGAGCGTGGCCGACATTGAGCCCACCTTAAACGCCAGCCAAATTGAACGCAGCTCCTTACAATACGCGATCAGCTTTTCGGCCTCGCCCACGATTGCCTTAGGCGACGCCATGACCATGGTGACCGACGCGTCGCGTCAGCTGCTACCACCTGGCTATTGGGTTGAGTTTAAAGGCCAAGCGCGTGAGCTGTCGCGCTCTGGCGGAGAGCTGATGTTTGTGTTTGGCCTGGCCTCGCTCATGCTTTACCTGGTGCTGGCGGCGCAGTTCAACAGTTTTTTACAACCGGCCCTCATCATGTTGGCCGAACCGCTGGCGGTGGTGGGCGGCCTAGTCGCCCTATGGCTGTTTGGGCTGTCGCTCAACATTTACTCCGTCATTGGCCTGGTGCTGCTGATTGGCCTGGTGGCAAAGAACGCCATTTTACTGGTGGACATCACCAACCAGTATCGCAGTCAGCTCAATATGGGCATTGACGAAGCCTTGGCCAAGAGCTGTCCGATTCGTCTGCGCCCGGTTTTAATGACCAGCCTGACGGTGGTCTTGGCCATGTTCCCAGCAGCGCTGGGCCTGGGCGCCGGCGCCGAAACCAACGGGCCTTTGGCCGTGGCGGTGATTGGCGGCATGATTAGCTCGACCTTCCTAACCCTATTGGTCATTCCGGCCGCTTACTCTTTACTGGCGCATTGGCAAGAACGGCGCGAGCAAAAAGCCTTGGCTAAACACTAGTCAAATAGTTGCTTGATCACCCAGCGTTTCGATACAGTCTACCCAGACTCCTTCGAAACGCTTTTTTATGCCTCTACCGCCACGCCACCTGCCCCGCCCTCATGGCTACAGCCTCATTAGCCTGCTGTTGGCGCTGGCGATTAGCGCCCTGCTAGGTCTGGTCGCCACGCAGGCCTATCAAAGCCAACAAACCATCATCAAACGCCAGCAGGCCAAACAGGCGCTGATCCACAATGCGCTGTTCTTAGAGCAGCACTATGCCCAATACCAAAGCTTTAAGGCACCCGGCAATCGCTGGCCCACCTTACCGCTGCCCAACACCGCCGACTTTGCCATTCGCCACAGCGGCAGCCCCAACAGCGTCAGCCGCGCCGACGTGTATTACCTAATCGCTGAGGCACTGCCCCATCACCGCGACACGGCCATCCTGCGTCTAGATCAATCGCAACAGGTATTACTGTGTGAGCCCTACCGCAATAGCCAGCGCTGCCGCGTTTATTAATGCCTATTTTTTAAGCAACAACAAATAAGGCAATAAAAACAAGCCACAAACCACTTAACCCACATCTTATCCACACAGTCACACCCAGTTTTTGTGGGTGATTAAACGTAAAAAACCCCAGCGTTTGGCGCTGGGGTGATGACGGTGACGGTTTCACGCAACAATATTAATCTTCTGTAATGGGGGCTCGGTCTAAGAACGCCTGTGGAAACTTTTTAAAGCCTTTGGTCACGACGGCCAAATAAATCAGCCCCAGCGCCATCCAAGCCAAGCCGCGATACAAAGACTCTACCTCGATAAAATACCACAACAAACCAATGCTCAAAGTGCCACAGCCCGGCAGTAACAAGTATTGAATGTTGTTTTTAAGGCCGCGTCGGCGCCCATCGCGCAGGTAATACTGCACAATCACCGACAGGTTTACGAACGTAAAGGCCGTCAGTGCGCCAAAATTCACCAGGTGTAAGGCGTCTTCTAAATCCAAGAAGATGGCAGAGAAGCCCACGATGCCCACCAAAATGACGTTAATAGACGGCGTTTGCCAGGTGGGATGGACGTGCCCAAACCATTTTTTCGGGAAAATACCATCGCGCCCCATCACATACATCAGGCGTGACGCCCCCGTGTGCGCCGCCATGCCCGAGGCAAAAACGGTCACAATAGAAAAACACAGGCCCACCGATTGAAAGGCTTTACCCGCCACGTATAAGAAGATTTCTGGCTGGCTCTCGTCGGGCTTTTGGAACACCGAACCGGTGTGCGGAAAGTACAGCTGCAAGAAATAGGTGGTGATGATAAAAATCACGCCGCCAATCAGGGTGGTCAAAAAAATCGCGCGCGGAATCACACGGGCCGCATCCTTGGTTTCTTCCGACAGCGAACTCAAGCCGTCAAAGCCCAAAAATGAAAAGCACAGAATCGTGGCGCCCGCGACCACGCCGGAAAAGGCCAGGTCTGAGGACACAAACGGTTCACTGCTGACCAAGGTGCCGCTGCCCTCGCCTTGGGTTAAACCATATACCACCATGCCCACAAAGACGGCAATAAACAACAGCTGAAACACCACGATGACGGTGTTAAAGTGGGCCACTATTTCAATGCCTTTGAGGTTGACCGCCGTCATTAAGATCGACAGCGCCACCACAAATGTCCAGGTGGGCACATCGGGGAACAGGGTGTGCAGGTAGATGGTCGCCAGTAGAATATTCACCATGGGCATGAATAAATAATCCAATAGCGACGTCCAGCCCACTAAAAAACCTAGGCTGGGACTAATCGTACGTTGGGTATAGGTGTAGGCAGAACCTGACGATGGAAACCGTCGAGCCATGTGACCATAACTCAACGCCGTGA
Source organism: Neisseriaceae bacterium (assembly GCA_017991555.1). Classification (GTDB taxonomy): domain Bacteria; phylum Pseudomonadota; class Gammaproteobacteria; order Burkholderiales; family Neisseriaceae; genus JAGNPU01. Next base: position 62,163 of record JAGOQM010000013.1, on the reverse strand, counting down.
ACAACATGGCAATTAACGCCACAATGTAAGCACTAGGGACATGATTAGCGCTTTTGTCGCCCACAATGCCGAACGTATCAAATACGGTCATTGGCTGCATGGTGGCCAAACCCACGATAATCACCTGCCACAACACCAAGGTCTTTTTTAACCCTGGGTTTGTGTGTTTTAAATCCGCGCTCATAAATAATCCCCCGTATAGCAGGCTAAAGCGTTGCGTTCTTACCAAGACGCAAACTAAATGAGTGAAACACTGTGAAACCGTCCAGTGTCTAGAATGAAAATCATTAAAAAACAAAAAGTGGGCCGACGTCGTTAACGACCGTACCCACTGATGGCTGGTTGAGGGCCCTTGTTCATTCTGATTCAAACGGGGGGCAATTCTACATGGATTAGCCACTTTTGGGCCATAAATTCAGGCCATTTTGGGCACAAATGATTCAATGTGTCTCAAAAATATTGAAAAACAGCATAAGTTCGTGCAAATACAAGGCGTTATACTAGTGGTGAATGTTTATAATACTGTGAATAAATGATGTTAAAATGGCACTATTCGATCCCCTGTTTAGGGATCCCTATTTTTAAGTATAAAGAAGCCCACAAGGACCCACATCATGGCGCATTATGTCATTGGCGACCTACAAGGTTGTTTTGACGAATTTCAAGCTTTGTTAAACAAATTAGAGTTTAACTATGGCAAAGACACCCTTTGGCTCACTGGCGACATTGTTAATCGTGGCCCCAAATCGCTAGAAACCCTTCGCTTCATCATGCAGCACGAAGACTGCATCCAAATCGTTCTGGGCAACCACGACCTGCACCTATTGGCGGTGTATGAAGGCTATGGCCGCCTCAAAAAAGGCGACACCCTAGACCCCATTTTGAATGCGACGGACAATAAAATCATGATGGACTGGCTGCGTGGCCAGCCGCTAATGCTCGCTGATGAACGCTATGCCTTGGTGCATGCTGGCCTATTGCCAGAATGGTCGATTGAAGAAGCCTTAGATTTGGCTGAAGAAGTCGAGATGGCGCTCACTTCGGTGTACTACCGCGAAGTGTTTAGCCAAATGTACGGCAACAAGCCCAACCGCTACCGCACCAGTTTGGAAGGCATGGATCGGCTGCGCTTGATCATGAACGTGCTCACCCGTACGCGCGCCATCACCCGAGATGGGGCGCTGGATTTAGACTTTAAGGGCAAGCCTAAAAAAATGCCGGATCATTTAATCCCCTGGTTTTTGGCCGAACACAAAGCCTACAGCAGCCACACGATTTTATTTGGGCACTGGTCGTCGTTGGGATTTTATGATGATGAGGGCGTGGTGTGTTTGGATTCCGGCGCGCTCTGGGGCGGTAAATTAACCGCCATGAACCTGGCAGATCACAGCACCACCAAGGTAAAAAGCCAAACCAGCCTGCCGTTGCTGCCCCCTAAAAAGAAAAAAGACGCAGACAAGCCAGCCTAAAGCCTAGGCCTTCTTTTTGGCTCTGGCGGCGCGCTTTTTGTCTCGCAGCAGCGCAATGGCCTGTTGCCGTTCGGTTTCCGAGCCATACTTAATGTCTCGTTGCGCGTTTCTAATTTCAGCGTCATTGGTGGCCGTTTCTAACTGCTCTTGCCGATAGGCGGCCTCTGCCGCTTTTTGCGCATCGGTTTGTTGGTTTTCGCTTAGGCGCGCCTTCGCCCGCGCCATGGCGGCGGCAATGATGTCGCTGGGGCTGGCCATTTTCAATACCGTCACGTCGGGCTCGGCCACCATCGGTGCCTGTGTCAGTGCCAACTTGGCCTTTAACTGCGCCTGTTTGGCCTGTAAAAATGCCTCGCGGGCGGCCTTGTTGCGCAGCAGGCGTAATGAGCGCACTTCATAACGGCTGCGCGCATGCGCCGCCGCCACGCGTGGCTGTGCAAAAGCTTCTTCCTGCAGCACGGCCCCGCCCAGCGGTAAAAAGGGGCTGCTGACCGGCAGCATGTCGATACAATCGACCGGACACGGCGCCACGCACAGCTCACAGCCGGTACATTCTTTGGCAATCACCGTATGCATGCGCTTATTGGCCCCTAGAATCGCGTCCACAGGGCAAGCCTTAATACAGGCGGTACAGCCAATGCAGTCTGCCTCACGGATCACCGCCAAGGTTTTGGGCCGGGCCGCCTTTGCGGCCATGTCGGACGTAAACGGCAAGACCGGCACGTCCAAAATTTCGGCCAAGCCGCGTACCCCAACGTCACCGCCCGGCGGGCACAAATTAATGGGCGCGGCGCCTTCTAGCATGGCCTGTGCGTAAGGCAAACAGCCATCGTAGCCACACTGCTGACATTGAGTTTGCGGCAAGCTGTTGTTAAGCTTGGCCAATAAGACTGCATCCATTATGATTCTTACCCTTTGCCCATCACGTCGATGGTGATCCTACATTCACTTTAATTAATTATTAAATATATTTACAACAGCCATTCACACTGAAAAATGACCGATCCAAAATAAACCCACATGGTATTTTTAAGGCCCCACTTTTAGCCCCGTGAGCTTACCCATTTTAACGGTGAGACTACGACCATTCTGGGTTGAAAGCGAGCATTTTAACAAAACTTTAAACATTCTGCCGCTTTATTCCAGCAGCCGTTTTGAGCAAAGTCGGCCAAAATTCTTTATACTGTCTCTTTATCTTGCGTTGTTTAAGGTTCTGAAGTGGATACTCCTTACTATTTTGTCACCGGCGGTGCTGGGTTTATTGGCAGCCACGTGGTGCGCTTTTTATTGACCCACACTCAGGCCAGCGTGGTCAACATCGACTGCCTGTCTTACGCCAGCCGTCCTCAGGCCTTAGCCGACTTGGCCAACCACCCACGCTACCTTTTTAGCCAAACCGACATTAACGATGGCGCCGCCTTAACCGAGCTGTTTCAGCGCCATCAGCCGCAGGCCGTTTTACACCTGGCCGCAGAAAGCCACGTCGACAATGCCATCCACAGCCCAGAAGCCTTTATCTACAGCAACGTGCAAGGCACCTTCAGCCTACTGGAAGCCACCCGTCTTTATTGGCAAGGCCTAGAGGGCGCCGAACAGGCGGCGTTTCGATTTTTACACGTGTCCACCGATGAGGTGTTTGGCGACCTGCCCTTTGGCGCCGACCCATTAACCGAAGACGCCCCCTATCGTCCCAGCAATCCTTACTCAGCCAGCAAGGCCGCCAGCGACCACTTGGTCAACGCCTGGCACCGTACCTACGGCCTGCCCACCCTGATGACCCACTGCACCAACAACTTTGGGCCTTGGCAACACCCCGAGAAGCTGATTCCACACATGCTGTCCTGCGCGCTCAAAGAAGCGCCTTTGCCCCTCTATGGCGACGGCCTCAATAGCCGCGACTGGCTCTATGTCGAAGACCATGTCCAGGCCTTATGGGCCGTCCTACAGGGCGGTCAGATCGGCACCAGCTACCACATCAGCGCCCAACAAGAATCCAGTAATTTGGCCTTGGTCACCCAGCTGTGCCAGCAGCTAGATGCGCTCAAACCAAGGGCCAACGGCCAATCCTATACCGACCTCATCACCTTTGTCACCGACCGGCCCGGCCACGACGTGCGCTACGCCCTCAATGCCGACCGGCTCAAAGACACCTTAAACTGGCACATCAAGGTTGATTTCAACACTCGCCTTCGCGAAACCGTGAGCGAATACTTAGCAAAAGAGCACCCATGAAGGGCATCATTTTAGCCGGCGGCACCGGCAGCCGCCTGTTCCCCATCACTCAGGCTGTGTCTAAGCAGCTGGCCCCTGTGTACGACAAACCGATGATTTATTACCCCTTATCGGTCTTGATGAAGGCCGGTATTCGAGACGTCCTCATCATCAGCACGCCCCACGACCTGCCCCACTTTCAGCAGCTGTTTCAAGACGGCGCGGCGCTGGGACTACGGCTGGCCTATGCCGCCCAGCCACGGCCACAGGGCATTGCCCAAGCGCTGCTGATTGCGGCCGATTTTGTGGGGCAAGCGCCCGTCACCCTGATTTTAGGCGACAACCTTTTTTTTGGTGAGCCCGTTCACAACGCCCTCGCCTTGGCCCTTAGCCAGCCGGAGCAGGCGCATATTTTTGCGCAACAGGTGGCCGAACCTGAACGCTTTGGCGTGGTGGCCTTTGATGCCGCTGGGCAACCCAGCCACATCATCGAAAAGCCAGCACAGCCGCCGTCTGACTTTGCCGTCACGGGGCTATACGTCTACCCCAACAGTGCGCTGCAGCGCGCTCAGACGCTCACGCCTTCGGCGCGGGGCGAGCTGGAAATTTCTGATTTAAATCAGGCCTATTTACACCAAGGCCAGCTGTGCGTGCACCAGCTGCCCGCCAGTGCCACCTGGTTTGACACCGGCACCTGCGACAGCCTTTTGGCCGCTGGCCAATTTGTGGCCCAAACCCAGCAAGCGCTCAGCCGCACCATCGCCTGTTTGGAAATCATTGCTTATAAGCAAGGCTGGCTCAGCATGGCCGACCTTAAGGCACAGGCCCAGCCTTTGCGCCACAGCACTTACGGCCACAACCTCATGCGCTTTATTGAGCGCCAAGGAGCCGCCCATGCAGATTAAGGCCACGCCTTTGGCCGGCGTTCAGCTCATCACGCCGCGTGTCCATCAAGATGCCCGCGGCTGCTTTTTAGAAACCCATAGCCAAGCGCGCTATCAGACCCTGTTGGGCGATGAAGCGGTGTTTCTACAAGACAACTTATCTTATTCCCAACTAGGCGTCTTACGTGGGCTGCACTTCCAAAAAAGCCAGCCACAGGCCAAGCTAATCACCGTGCTACAAGGCAGTATTTATGATGTGGCGGTCGACCTACGCCCACTCTCGCCCACCTTTGGCCAGTGGTATGGCGTCACCTTGCAACCGCGCCAACAGCTCTGGTTGCCAGAAGGCATGGCCCATGGTTTTCTGACCCTAAGCCCTGAGGCCATTGTCAGCTATAAGTGTAACCGTTACTATGCGCCAGCCGATGAAGGCTGCCTGCTGTGGTCAGACCCTGACCTCAACATTGCCTGGCCGCGCCCGTCCACGGTGAGTGAACCCATTTTATCGCCCAAAGATCAACTGGGCCTATTGTTTAAGGATTTATAGTCATGCACGTCGTCGTCGTTGGTGGTTCTGGCCAGCTAGGCCAATCTTTACTTGCCCGCAGCCCCGAAGGTTGGCGCATCAGCGCGCTGTCTTCAACCCAGTTAGACGTTCGTGCCGCCAGCGTAGCCGAGCAGCTGGTGGCATTGCAGCCGGACGCCATTGTGAACGCGGCGGCCTATACCGCGGTTGATGCCGCCGAACACGATGCGGCAGCGGCCTTTGCGGTCAACCACGAAGGTGCCCAAAAAGTGGCTTTGGCCGCGAAAAGCTTAGGCTGTCGGCTAATTTATGTGTCAACTGACTACGTATTTGACGGCCAAAAAATGGCCGCCTATGAGGAAACCGACGCCCCTGCGCCACTCAACGTTTATGGCCGCAGCAAGCTCGCCGGGGAACAGGCGACCCTCGGCGCCCACCCCGAGGCGCTCATTCTGAGAACCAGCTGGCTGTTCAGCGAATACCCGCCCAACTTTGTACAAACCCTGTTTCACAAAACCCGCAGCCAAAGCGAAGTCGAGGTCGTACACGACCAGATTGGCCGCCCCACCTATGCTGGCGATGTCGCCACCGCCATTTACACCCTTCTGGCCATGCCCTCTATGCCCAACGGGCCCTTACACTATGGTGGCAACCGCGCCATCAGCTGGTTTGGTCTCGCCCAAGCCGTTCAAAAAATCGTGGCCCAATATCAGCCCGATGCGCCTCAGGCCCTGCTTAAGCCCGTGCTGTCCAGCCACTACCCTGACAGCGCGCCGCGCCCTCATTACGCGGTATTGAACACCGCCAAAAGCCAAGCCCTAGGCCTACCCCCCAGCGACTGGCTCACCCAAATGGTGCACACCCTAGACCAACACTATTAATATGCCAAAATGCCAACCACGCCAGATTATGGCATTATTGGCTTAAGCTATGGCCTAATTAGCCATAGCTTATCAAGATTTTTATAACCTGAATCCTATGACTTCTGTCAATACTGAAATAGTTAAACCCTGTAGCCTTGCTCTTGTTGAAGAACACAATAATAAGCACCACACCAGAGTCAGTCGTTTTATCCATAATAAGGAGCGGGTTATGAAGTCTTGGAAAAAAATCAGTTTGGTCTCAATCGCGGCCATCGGCTTGTTCGGCGTTTCGGTCACCATGGCCAATAATGAAATAGGCTTTAACAAAGAAGCGTTACACCAGCAAGCCAAGGGTATTTTTGCGCCCCTACCCAAAGAGGCCATTAATAAGGAGAACCCTTACACCAAAGTTAAATCAGATCTTGGCCAAATGCTGTTCTATGAGCCACGTTTGTCTAAAGGCCACACCGTCAGCTGTAACAGCTGTCATAGCCTAGCCACCTATGGCGTGGACAACTTGCCCACCAGCCAAGGCCACAAAGGCCAGTTTGGCGACCGCAACTCGCCCACCGTGTTGAATGCCGCCTTACTGGGCAGCCAATTCTGGGATGGACGCGCTAAAGACGTTGAAGAACAGGCCGGCGGCCCGATCATGAACCCGGTGGAGATGGCGATGCCGCATCAAAACTTGGCCATTGACACCATTGCCTCGATTCCTGAATATCAAGCCTTGTTTAAACAGGCCTTCCCGGGCGAGAAAAACCCAGTCAACATGCCCAATATTCAAAAAGCCATTGGCCTATTTGAACGCACCTTGCTCACCCCAACCCGTTGGGATGATTACTTAAATGGTGACGAAAAAGCGCTGACAGAAACAGAGCTGGTGGGCCTGAACAAATTCATCACCACTGGCTGTATCGCCTGTCACCAAGGCGTGAACCTTGGCGGCGACCAGTTCCAAAAATTTGGCCTGGTGAAAGACCCTTACTGGCAGTTCACCGGCAGTAAAAAGCGTGATGAAGGCCGCTTCCAAGTGACTCAGGCCGAAGACGACAAATATTTCTTCCGCGTGCCTGGCTTACGCAACGTGTCGCGTACTTATCCATACTTCCACGATGGCAGCGTCTGGAGCCTAGAAGAAAGCGTGGCCATTATGGGCGAAGCCCAGCTGGGTCAAACCTACAGCAAGCAGGATGTGAAAGACATTGTTGCTTTCCTTAATGTCCTCACCGGTGAAGTGCCTGCGGCGGCAAGACAGCTACCCATCTTACCTGCGGCCACCGCCAAAACCCCATTGCCGAGCAGCCTAGACTAACCCTCTATAACAACCACTACCAAAAAAAACACCCTCGCAAGAGGGTGTTTCTGTTTTAACCACGCATGCCATCAACGCAAGGTTAAGGGATCGCCAGTGCCCATCACGGCAGCGGCTTCGGCTTCGCTGAGCCATTCATCATACGGCAGCTCGCTCACCTGTGCTGCGGCGCTTAAAATGTGCGCCCAAGTACAACGGTTGGCAAACAGCATGCCGGCCACGTCCAAAGTACCGCCTCGGTTAATGTAGCCCAGGCTGGCGGTTTTTTTGGCGCTGCGCACCAACGGCAGCAAATGGCCAATCGCCACTTCTGGACGCATGTGGCTCACAAACACGCGGCGCTTGATGTCTTTCGGGAAAATCGCCTCCCGCTGCGCGTTGCCCACGCACACTTCTTCTTCCCATGCGTCACGCGGGGTACGGAAACGGCCGGGCTCCTGCAAATACACCACCCGGTGGCTTTGCTCCACCTCTTGCAAACGTTCAGACGCACGTAAAACGGCCTCTAGCTGATAAGACCCGGTGGCAATCAACATGATCGGTTTTTCTTTGCCCTTTTTGTTGGGTCGACCACGATAGTCACCCAACACCAAGGCGCCATCCTGCGCCAAACGCTTGGCTTCGGTGGCTTCAAAGTACACCGAGCGCGCCTGCTTCGGAATCACCATACAGCTGATTTGGCCACGGGCCTGGTAAATCGACGGCAGCAAGGCCAAGGTGCTGTTGTGGTCAGCCGGGAACAACACCCGCATGGTGTCGCTCATCTCACCCAATAAGGCTTCACAGAAGGTGGTGTCTTGGTGGGACTGTTCGTTTTTACCGTTTTCCCAAGTGTGCGACGTGGCGATCACGGGAAAGCCTAGCCAACCGGCGGGTCGGCCAATTTCTTTACGGTGCCGCGCAAAAATCAACTCTTGCCTTACCGCGCCGAGCATTTTGACGCAAAACGCCTCGTAGCTGGCCACTAGGTTTAAACCGGCCTTATTGGCCAAACAGGCAGACACCACGGCCTCTTCGTTCAAGGCGGTGATGATTTTGCCGTCCACCGCTTCCAAATCGCTTTCAGGATCGGTCACTCGGTGTTTTAAGGCTTTGAGCACGCCAGACAAGCGGTTCGACGCCAGCTCGTCTGGGTTGCCCACCTTGGGCCGCAGCTGTGGGTTCGCCGCCACGATGCCTTGGAAAAACTCATCCACAGCGCTCATCGGTGAACAGGTGTCGTTATGGAACGCCACCTGCGGCAATACGGGGTCTTCTAGATGGCGCGCGGCCAAGGGGTGATCGCGCTCTAAAGGCCGCGCTTGCGCCTCGTGCTGGCACAACACTCGCAACGACTGCGTGAGGTCTTCTGGAGACACCCACAGCGTGGCGGCGTGCTGGTTAAAGATGGCACGCGCGGGTTCGTCTAAAAACGGATTGGCCGGCAATGGCAGGTTGTGGGCGGCATTCTCGCCTGCGCCATAAAAACCATAGCCTTTGGTGGTTTCGGCAATGCCGTAAGGAATCGGTAACGGGTACGCCTTCTTGCCCGCTTTAAGCGCCGCCACGCTCTTGTCTAGACGACGCTCCATCTCAAACATCGTGGTCACAAACGCCGCGGGATCGGTCCCGTCAAAAATAATCGGGTCAAAGCCACAGCGCTGCTGATGGGTCATGAATCCTTTCAGGCCTTCATACGTCCCCATCTCGGTACGCTGCTCAATGCGGCGGCCGTTGGCAATCATGATGGGCAATGCCTTACCGGTGTCTTCCGCCCGCCACCAGCGGGGAATCCAGTCGCTGCCGCGTTGTTCTTCGGCGGCGCCGTCAGACAAGAACGTCACCAAGGTTTCGCCCGGTAACGGCATGTGGCCATACTGTAGCTCGGCAAAGCCCAAATAGCCGCCTTCGCTGATGCCCCCTGCGGTGTACGGATTAACGTGGCTGCCCAAAGGCGCACTAGGACGGCCATCGGCGCCTTGTTCGTAACCATAAAAATCTTGTAATAGCTGGCCCAAACCGGCTTCGTCAAATGGATAGCGCGCCGCCTGTTCGGGGTGTAGGTTGCGGGTCAAAACGTTGAGTGCGTCAATGGCGGCCACGCAGTGCCCTTGCCCCATCATCCAACTACGGGTGTCGCCGGTTAAGGCATTCCAAGCCAAATAGCTGGCGTAGGCCGGTACAATGTTCAACGCGCCACCGGTATGACCTTCAGGAATTTCTTTAAAATCGGCTTTGGCCAATGGGCTACCATCAAGCTTCACGTGTTTGGCATAGGTCATGTGTACCACCAGCCACAAACCGGCACTACTGAGCCGATCGAGGGCGATCAGGTGCTGATACACCGCCTCAATATTAGGCTGCTTGCCTTGCTTAACTAACTGCTCGGCCATGTGAATGACGGCACTTTGGGTAAAGGGCTGATGCTCGATCACCCCAAAGCCTTGACGCCAAGTTTCAAATAATGGGTTTTGGGCCGCATGCTGGTCCAAAACAACGACATCTAAAAGGGTATGACTCATGACCTAAGGTCTCCTATACAATCTGTGTAACAGCGTGACGATGCGCCCATCTTATCATTTTATGACAAAAAGCCATATGACTTACCAGCATCATAAAAAAACAGCGCTGTATTAAGGCATCTCTCCTTCTTACAGCGCTGTCAGAGGGGTCTCCCTCACCATAACACAGTCTTAATACCAGTACTTATACTCTAAACTTAATCATTAAAACCTTGTGGGCGCCAGCGTTTCAACCATAAAGCATTCATCACCACGCTGACGCTGCTGAGCGCCATCGCCGCACCGGCAAAAGCAGGGTTCAGGAAGCCGAATGCCGCCAATGGAATGCCGATGGTGTTGTATAAAAATGCCCAGAATAAGTTCTGTTTGATCTTGCGGTCGGTACGGTGCGCAATCGACAAGGCGCTGGCAATCAGGCGGTTGTCATCGCGCATCAGGGTAATGCCGGCGGCGTGCTTGGCCACGTCTGCGCCCTGTCCCATCGCAATGCCCACGTCGGCAGCGGCCAAGGCCGGTGCATCGTTCACACCATCCCCCACCATCGCCACTCGGGCCCCCTGAGCCTTAAGCGCCAACACGTTTTTAGACTTATCTTCTGGCAACATCTGCGCCCGTACGTCGTCTAAACCCAACTGCTTGGCCACATAATGCGCAGCGCCCTCTTTGTCACCGGTGAACATCACGCACTTCACACCACGGGCATGTAAAGCATCAATGCCGGCCTTGGCACTGGCTTTAATCTCGTCGCCAAAGACCATGAAGCCCAATAGGCTTGGCGTGCCCTGTTCTGGCAGTTGCAATAGCCAAGACACAGTACGGCCGGCTTGCTCAAACTCATCGGCACGCGCTCGATAGGCGCTTAAATCAACGTTGTGCTCTTGCATTAAGCGATCGTTACCCAAGTAGGTTTGCATCCCGGCCACTTTGGCCTCAGCCCCCTTACCCACAATGTTTTGCAAATCGGTGGTGGCCGGCAGCGTCAAAGACAAGGCCTGAGCACGATCCTTAACCGCCTGTGCTAGGGGGTGGCTACTGCCTTGTTGTACCGCAGCAGCAACGGTGAGGAACTCAGCTTCGCTTAAGTCATCGCTGACGCTGGCCACTAGGCTGGGTTTGCCTTCGGTTAAGGTACCGGTTTTATCGAATACCAGCGTATCGATGGCGTGGGCACGCTCTAGGGTTTCCGCATCTTTAATCAAAATGCCGTACTTAGCCGCCACGCCAGTGCCCGCCATAATCGCGGTCGGCGTCGCCAAACCGAGCGAACAAGGACAGGCTATCACCATCACCGCCACTGCGGTTAAAATGGCATGGCCCCAATCGCCGGTGCTTAAGCCCCAGGCAAAGAAGGTCACCAGCGCGATCACCAACACAATCGGCACAAAAATGGCACTGATTTGGTCAACCCGGCGCTGCAATGGCCCTTTCGCCACTTGGGCTTCTTCCACCAATCGAATAATGCGGGCCAGCGTGGTTTCGGCCCCAATCGCCGTGGTTTGTACCAAAATGGCACCATCGGTATTCACTGAGCCACCAATCACCTGATCGCCCACGGTTTTATTCACCCATTCGCTTTCACCCGTTAGCAACGATTCGTCGGCGGCCGTGCTGCCTTCCATCACATCGCCATCCACAGGCATCCGCTCGCCGGGCAATACCCGCACCACGTCATTAACCTGAACTTGGGCAATCGCCACTTCCACCTCTTCACCATCGACCACCACCCGCGCCATTTCCGGACGCAAGGCGTTCAAAGCGCGAATGGCTTCGGTGGTTTGGCGCTTGGCCCGTGACTCTAACCACTTACCCACCAAGATCAGGGTAATCACTGCGGCAGAGGTTTCAAAATACAGGTGCTGGCGGCCAAACAGCCATTCATAAATGGACAAGCCAAAGGCGGCGCTGGTGCCCAAGGCCACCAACAGGTCCATATTGCCGGTTCTGGCCTTAACCGCAGACCAGCCAGCTTTGTAAAAGCGCCAACCGAACACAAACTGAACGATGCCCGCCAGCACAAACTGAATCCAAGCCGGCGGCATTAAGTGGATGCCGAAGGGCATCAAAATCATGGGGGCCACCAACGGCAGCGTCAGGATCACCGACGCAATTAAAATTTTGGTCTCTTTATTCAGACCTTGACCTTCATCGTCTGTTTTAACTCCTGCTTCATGCAAGCGTGCGGGATAGCCCGCTTTTTGCAACGCATGCATCAAGCCTGCGACAGAAGCGCCCTTAAGGACGGTCACGCTGGCCTGTTCGGTGGCCAGGTTAACCTGTGCCGCCAATACTTCAGCCTGCTTATTCAACGCCTTTTCAACGCGCCCTACGCAGGTGGCACAGGTCATGGCACTGACGTCAAACACCAGCTTTTCAGTGGGAACGCCGTAGCCGGCGCCTTCAATTGCTTTAATGATGGCGTCGACATTGGTTTGTTTTGCATCATACTCAACGGTCGCCTGATTGGTCATGAGGTTCACAGAGGCAGACACCACACCCTCTACTTTCCCCAAGGCTTTCTCGACCCGTCCCACGCAGGAAGCACAGGTCATTTCCGTCACCGCTAGGCGTATGCTTTGGATTGATTGTTGATGATTCATGCCTACCTCCTTATCAATATGACTTAAGCTTGGCCCACTTCGTAGCCTTCGGCCACAACGGCTTCGCTCAATTCTGCTAGGGTTACAGAACCATCGGTTTCAACCGTGGCGCTTTTGTTTTCTAAATCGACGTTGACGCTGGTCACGCCGGCCACGTCGGTTAAAGCTTCGGTCACGTGGCTCACGCATTTACGACAGGTCATGCCCAAAACGGTCATTTGAATGGTACTCATGGTGTTACTCCTTTTTTAAACAGTTGTGTTGAAAACAACCACAGCTTAAACCTTACCCTCTGGTCAAGGTCAAGCCCTTAACTAAATTTAGTTTATAAACACTGATTAAACAAGGCCTTATTACGAAAACCCATAAGAAAACCGCTTAAAAATGACTTGATTTTTAAGCGGTTTTCTATAATTTTGATTAATTTTGTAAGCTACGTAAGGCTTTAAGTGCCCCTTCGTCACCACGACTGCCGGCCTGACGGTACCAGTACATGGCCGAATCGGTGTTTTGCGCCACCCCAATGCCTTGCTCATACAGGCTGGCCAACTGGCGCTGGGCCCTCACCACGCCTTCCCGAGCGGCCTTATCCAACCAAAGCGCCCCCTGTTGCGCGTCCACGCTGCCTATTTTACCGGCCAAATAGGCCAAACCCAGCTCATAGGAAGCATAAGCATAATCGTGGTCGGCGGCCTGACGTAACCACTTCATGGCCAAGGCCAAATCAGGTTCGTTCACGCCCAGACCATCTTCATAAAATAAAGACAAATAGTATTCGGCTTCTGCGCTGCCATTTTGGGCGGCTTTTTCCATCCAGTAAAACGCCTGCTCCGGATTGGCTTCAACGTCACGCCCGCGTAGGTACATGATGCCCATGTTAATTTGTTCCTGGGTATTGTCTGCACTGGCGCGCAACAATAATTTTTGCGCAGCTGCTTCACCACTTTGCTGTGCGTCGGCGAGCACCAAGGGCATAAATGCAACGGGCAACAGTAAACACACACCCAATAAAATTAATCGACGCTTCAATACAGCCATGCCGCTCTCTCTCCCGCTACCTAATCATCATTCGTACGCGTCATGATAGCCACTCTGACCCCAAATGAGAACCGCTAAATGGTTAAAAAAATGTAAATTTTTGTATTGAAATAGGTTAAATCAGTGCGTACTGAGCAATTTACCCCTCTGCATTCACAATATCCATTATCAATTTAAGCACCCTCACCTATAGACCTAACACTTAATGCCAAACAATCCGCTAATACGCTGAAAAATAGAGGATTATCAGCAAAGTTGAATTTTAACCACTCTGTGACATATCAACCACAACCCCTTCTATTTAAAACAAACAAAACAGTCACATTATCAAAGACTTAACAAATTGACAACCAAAATAAACTTTTAATTACTAATGAATTTAATATTTTTAATCAACAACTTAAACAAGTACGTTAACATTATAGTATAAATTAATAATATAAAGGTATTGACACAATTTCTTCTATTCTGGCCTGCCCATTTGGGCCATTGCCAAACCGCCAAGGAAAGCATCATGAATAAAGTGTATAAAGTAGTCAAAAATGCGCGCACCGGTCTACTGACGGTGGTTTCTGAATTAGCAAGCAGCCATCAAAGCACCCAATCAACCGATCGGCAGCCGACTGTCAGCGTCTCTAGCGCCAAAACTCGGCGCACCGTCTTGGCACTCTCACTGTGCACCTTATTCATAGCACCCGTACAGGCAGACACCATCGTCGACCTGCATTCTGCCTATCATCCTGGCCAATTCACATGGGGCAGTGATGGTAAAGTCAATGGCATCAACCCCGATAATGCCAATAATTTTAAAAAAGCCTTAGAGTTTGGCAGGGACATCACCACTGATCCCAATAAGTCTTACACACTTAACTTCAAGCCAGGCAACAAAGCCGTTGATTTTCAAGCAGACAACGTTTTGCCTTTTGAAGAAGTAGATTTACAACCACTTTTTGACAAGGGTGCCGCCATCATTTATGACAACTCAGTCCCAAATGGTGAAGACAACCCATTGAATGCCCCGCCCACCTGGGAAGACTGGGCCTTTAATGAAGACTATATGGTGCCCCTACGATGGCAGCTGGATGATGGCGAATGGGTCGAAACGGAGGTTTTCGACGCCACTAAGATTAAGTTTGACAACAAATTCAGTTTTTTTGCCAAAGTGTTAAAAGAACAGCCCAGCGAACCGTTCCACGAGCTCACTCTGGCCCGAATTCACGATGGTACCCTTACCTTAGCCCCAGATGAAGACCCAAACTGGTCACTAGGACAAACCAAACACAGCTCTTTATTTATTGCCCAAGGCAACGGTGCCAACACCGCCACGCTCAACGTCACTAAACCCATGACGGTGACTTTTAGTGATGCCGTCTCAATGAATGATGCCCTGCCTGGGGAAACGGTGAATTTTGGCCAAACCCAAAAACTGGCGGGTAAAATTTACATTAAAGAACTAAATGGTTTTGTCGACCCTAAAACCAGCATCGTCTATGACGGTAATTTTGACATCGTCGATGAAGCTGCCCTCATTGCTTACAACAGCGTGCTCATAGCGGCCATCGCCGACAACAAACTGATTTCTAATGATTATGATAATTTAATTAAAAAAGCATTGATACCCACCACCGCTGCCGAAAAAATTTACACCCTTAAGTATCAATACACGCCTAGCGATGATCCTGAGGCATATTACATCAGTACCGCCATGGCCACAGACACCGGCATGCGTAGCCTAATTGAAGCGCACGGCGCGAAGGCCGTGGTCAATATCATGCCCGATGCCAAAATCCGCGCAATCGGCTCCGCCGAGCTGTATGCCTACAATTTATACCTTCATGACCAAGCCACGGCCCACCATCATGCCACCAACGCCGTGACCAACCTAGGCACCCAAAATGCCCTCGTGAGCGATGCGACCTTCATCAATGAGGCCGATGGGCGTCTGCTATTTGGTTATGAATCAGCCGACGGCAGCTTCCCCAGCAATGGCTCTACCGCCCGCGTTCATGCCGACCAAGTTCAACAACCCGGCGGTCTCTACCACAACAAAGGAGCCATTTTTGTGTCAGCACCGCGCGGGGACGACGATGCCCGTAACGTTGCCTTAGCCATTGGCTTAGGTGCTTTAGGCCAAAATGATGGTCAATTCACCATTGCGCCCAATCCAACCATACGTGGCGAAGGCGTGGCCACCGGTGCCCACATCCAAAACAATGGCCGCTTCCACAACACCGCGACGGGCATCATGAACATTGGCTTAAATAATGCCCTTGAAGGCGGTAACACCAGTGACAACCTAGACGTTGGCAATACCTACAGCGCCATCAGCACCTATTACAGCGATCCCAATGACGCCGTCCACATCATCAATGACGGCGTGATCAATATGGGCACCAATATTCAAAATGCGGTGGCCATCAATACGGACCCCACCCCTAACACAACCAATAACGGTTCTTTTGATCACATTAAGGTTGAAAACAACCACATCATTAACGTTGATGGCCGTAATACCGCAGGAATTAAGGTTGTCGGTCAGGTGGGCCACAATGGCGAGCAAATCATCAACAGCGCGACCGGGACAATCAACGTCAAAGGCAAAAATGCCACCGGCTTGTTCGCTAAAAGCCACGCCAAAGTCTACAATAAAGGCCAAATTATCGTCGACGGTACCAGCCATGTCCCCACGGATGCATTTAGCTACGGTGTTCGCGTAGACAATGCTGAAGCCATTCTGACTGGCGCCCAAAGTATGGTGACCATTAAAGGTGTCAACACCATTGGGGTCTTCGCCCGCAGTGGCGGGCAGGTCAAGGTGGCCGATGGCGCCAAAGTGCTTTTTGACGCGGGCACCAACCAAATAGGCTATTGGATTTCAGGCAGAAATGCTCAGGAAAGCTCACGCATTAGCTTTGATGGCCAACCGGTCAACCTGACCGTGGCCAACGAAGCCTCTACCCTCTTTCGAGTTGACCAAACCGCCAGCTTCCTTGCCGGCAACGATGAATACACCTTTAACATCACGGGCAAAGGGGCCACCGGCTTTTATGTGGCCAACGTCGGCACCCTTTTAGACACTGGGGGCATGACTTTAAATGTGGACAGCGAGAACGCCACTGGCCTCACCATTAACTCTGGTGCGGGCGCTGATGACAAGGTACTCCTGAATGAGCATTCAAAGATTAATGTCAAAGGCAAAGATGCCTCTGTGGCCATTGTCGATGGTCGTCACTACACGCTTCACGGCGATCCCAGTACCGCTAACCCCAAGGCCAAACTCATCACCAAAGCCGCACTCACCTCTGCCAACGTGGCCCAAGGGGCCGTGGCTTATAAGGCTTTAGAGGCGGGTATTTTGCGGCATGAAGGCAGCATCGATTTTACCCAATCTCCCGACTCAGTGGGCATCTACGTTAAAGGGGGGGTGATCGACAACGACAACGACGCCAGTGTATTGGTCAATGGCGTGGGCGTCGACATTCACGGTGCCAATTCGCGCATTCTTAACCTAGGCAGAATCACCGCCACAGACGGCACGGCGGCCGTACGGCTGAACAACGGCGCCAGTTTAAAATTAGAGGGCCAAGAAGGCGCCGGCCTCGTTAAGGGCGAAGGCAGCGCCGATGGCATTCGGGTTCACGCGGGCGCGAGCCTCACCGCAGACAAAGCCCAAATTGCCATTTCTGGTTCAGGCAGCGGCATCCAGTTTTTAAACACCGATGGCGATGACGGCGCCAACAAAACCTTTAAGCTCACCGGCTCTGGGCTCATTACCGTTTCAGGAAACGATGGCAAAGGCCTCACCTTACAAGGCGAGGATGCCTCTGGGGCCCCCATCATGGCCAACAGTCATTTGGATACCTCTGGCGCCACAGCGCTGCTGATTAAGGTTGAAGAGGCCGCGGGACAAGGCATCGTCACCCATACCTCTGGTTGGGTTAAGACGGGCACCAGCGTCGACATTACGCAAGCCCAAGGCCAGTCGGCACTCATTGTCACAGGCCAAAGCCAGCTGGTTGAACAGTACGGCAACCTCACGTCCCAATCCGACCACGCTGCGGTCGTCGACTTAACGGCTCTAGATCATGACCTCACCTTTACCAACCAAGGAAGGATCACCGCCCAAACCGATCAGCACATCGCCATTGATGCGGCCAACATTGATAAAAAAATGACGTTTACCAATCGGCTAACGGGCAACATCATCGGCCAAACCACACTGGGCGGCGGCAACAACCAAATTGCGTTGAAAGACACCAGTGCAACAGGCCACCTAACGGCGAAGAATGGCGACAACGTCATCAGCCTAACCGAAGCCGCCACTGCCCAGAACATCACTTTGGGCGATGGCAACAATGCCCTGACCTTAAACCAAACCAGCCAAGCGAATGATTTCAAAGCCGGCAACGGCAACAACACCCTCACGCTACACGGCGGCACGAAAATCAACACTGCCACCACTGGCACAAGCCAAATGGGCAATCAATATATTTTAAACAACGTCAGCGAAGCCCAGGGCGGGGTTTTATTCAACACCCTCACCGCAGGCGCGGGCGCCAAAGACAGGCTCACGCTGCAGGGCAATAGCCACTACGCCTTAACCGACCCCGCTAAAATTAATGAATTTGAACAACTGCGGATCAAAGCCAATGCCAAATTTGAATGGCGTAATACCGACATCGCCCTAAATGAACAATCGGTCGAAGATGGTGTGACAGTTGACGCCAACGCCGAACTCTTTGTGAATAGCGATGACAAAGGCGCCTTCACTTTCAAACACCAATTGGCTGGTGAAGGCTTGGTCCGCACCCACACCAAAGGCGCGGCTTTTGACTTTGACGCTGCCAGTGCGCAACACAGCAGCCAACACTTTACCGGGACACTAGGGCTAGGTACGGGCACATTAGACATTGCCAACGACAATACCCGAGCCTTAACCCAGGCCATTTTACGCCTAGACCAAGAAGGCATTGCCACCGTTAGAGAGGTTCAAGGCATGGGCGTACAGAAAATGGGCGGCCTCATGTTCAATGGCGGCACCTTAAAATTTACAGAAAACATCACCGGCAAAAAGAAGCTTCAAAGCCATATTCAAGTGGATCACCTTAACTTAGTCCAGGCCGACGGCACGGTTGAGGCCACTGCCGCCGGTTTTGACAACCTACCGACGCCCAACGTTGACTTCAACCTGCCCTTACTCGAACAGGATGAAGGCGACGCCATCGTACAGCTGGTCGCCGCAACGACGGTCAGCGGCATTGCTGATCCCCTCACCCTGACGCTACGAGATGCCCAAGGGCAAGCGATCACCACCACCCCCACGCAGCAGGCTATTCGACAAAACGGCCAAACCGTCGCCACCGCAAGCTACGACTATGGTTTTCAAACCACGGCATTACGCGGCGGCGCCGATGATGGCCTATACGTCGCCTACAAGCTCACCGAAATTGACCTGCAAGGCACAGGACAAAACGCCCTCGTATTGGCCGCCGCCGCAGGGCAACAAGGCAGTGCCAGCCGCCTCGATGCC
The DNA here is from genome assembly GCA_017991555.1 of Neisseriaceae bacterium. Classification (GTDB taxonomy): domain Bacteria; phylum Pseudomonadota; class Gammaproteobacteria; order Burkholderiales; family Neisseriaceae; genus JAGNPU01. The sequence goes on along the minus strand of JAGOQM010000013.1, from coordinate 43,229 downwards.
AAACTGACCGGCAGCGGTGACGTGGCCATCAACAGCGACAGTGATTGGGTGGGCCTAGCCAATTGGCGCAACGACTACAGCGGCCAAACCCTAGTCCAGCGTGGGAAACTACGGCTTGAAGCAGACACTGTTCTGGGCAACACCAGTCTTTTGGACTTAACCAGTGGCACTGAGGTTAACTTTAACAGCAGTCAAAATCAGGGCACCACCCAAACCATTGGTCAGCTCAAAAGCCAAGCCGGTTCTGAGTTGGCCTTGGCCGATGGCACCTTAACCATCAAACAAGGGGGCACTGCTGACGGACGCCTCAGCGGCAGCCTAAAATCAACCCTGGTGGCCGAAAATGGCAGCCTTAAAGTCAACGGTGCCAATGCCCCATTGGCCGCCCACATCGACATCAAGGCGCCGGCCAGCATTGACCTCAATAACGCCCAAGGCTTGGGTTCTGGCCTCATCACCAATGCCGGTAAACTAAACCTCAATCAAGCGCAAGGCGTTCTGCGTAACGACATCGAAGACCAAGGCCAGGTCAACCTTAAGGGCGCCAGCATCGACCTAGCTGGCAATAACCAAAACTTTGCGGGCTCGTTTAACATTGATGGCAGCAGCACCCTACAGGCAGCGGTACAGAACCACATAGGCAGCAGCGTGGTGAACAACAGCGGTACCTTCATCGTCAATCAGGCCGACACCGCTCAGGCTTGGCAACTGGACAATGAAGTGAAAGGCACGGGCACTCTAGTGAAAGCCAATGCCGGCACGCTACAGCTAACCGATCGCTCTGCCCAATACACCGGCGCCACCGACATTCAGGGCGGTACCCTACTGGCGGGCACAGAAGCACAGGCACTCAGCCTCAACAGCAAGCGAGTCAACGTGGGTAAAGGCACGCAGTTTGCGGGCTTTGGTGAGGCCAAGGGCGATGTGGATAACCAAGGCACCTTCTTGGTCGGCGGCTTAAACAAGACCGAGCAAAACAACGCCACCCAGTATCGCGTTGCTGGAAATTTCAACAATAACGGCGGGGCCATTAAGCTGGGCAGCAAACAAGGCACCGGCAGCCGACTCACTGTCGGCGGCAACTTCGTGGCTAATGGTGGGCGCATCGACATGAATACCGTGCTCAATAAAGGCCATGAAGAAACCGAAACCGATCAGCTGGTGGTGGGTGGCAACGTCTCCGTGGGTGCCAATGGCCCAACCACGCTGTACATTACCCCTGTTGGTGGCAAAGGCGCGGACACCCGCAAACAACCAGACGCGATTAAGGTCGTCGACGTAGGCGGCACCTCTGCCAATAGTGCCTTCAAGCTGGGTGCCCCCGTGGCCATTGGGATTTATGAATACTTATTACACAAAGGCCATACGGATGACAGCTGGTATCTTGATTCTTATGACACCAATGTGTATCCACCAGAAGAAAACATTAAGCCCCCAGTGCGCAACCCCAATCCGATTATCGGGGCCTATTTAGCCAACCAAAGTTCGGCCTTAAGCATGTTCTCGATGACCCTTCACGATCGTTTGGGTGAACCACAGTACGCCGACAGTTTGAAAGGCGACGACGGCGCGGCCTCAGTCTGGCTACGCGTGGTGGCAGAGCGTCAAAAACATCAGGCGGCCGATGGCTTACTCAGCTTAAAGGGCAATACCTACACCACCCAAATAGGGGGTGACATCATCAAATGGCAAGACGAAGGCCAGTCTCGTGGCCGCATTGGCCTAATGGCCGCCTACGGTAAGAGCGACTACACCAGCCGCTCGAACACCACTGGTTCTGAGGCCAAGGCAAAGATTAAAAACGCTTACAGCCTCGGCATTTATGGCACTTGGTATCAGAATGAGGCCCAACCGAAAGGGGCTTATGTTGACCTATGGGCGCAGTACTCATGGTTTAAGAATGAGGTCTCAATGGGCCGTAGCCCTGCCGCCAAGTACGACAGCACCCTATTTAGTGCCTCAATAGAAGGGGGATACACCTTTAAACTCCATCAACAAGATGAGTTTAAACAATGGACGCTGCAACCACAGGCACAAATCACCTTGAATGCGTTTGATTCGGATGAAAGCGTGCACGCTTCTGGCCTCAAAGCCGATGGTGATGATGCCAGCAACGTATTAACCCGGCTGGGCGCGCGCCTAACCTATGCCAATCGCTACGAAGTGGATAAATCAGTACAGCCGTTTGCTGAAATCAACTGGTTACACAGCACGGCACGCAACAGTATGGCGTTTAACGACCAATACACGTTCAAAGACGACATCCCCAGCAATCGCTTTGAGCTCAAGGTGGGCGCCGAAGGTCAATTGTCTAAAAACTGGTCCGTTTGGGGCAACGTCGCCCACCAAACGGGCAAGGCGAGCTATTCTGCCTACCGTGCCATGGTGGGCGCCAAGTATCAATGGCAATAGCCTTGGCCTAACCCAAAAGCCGCTGCCTAAAAGGCAGCGGCTTTTTTTAATGGCCCTATGGCAGCAGGCCACAACAAACTAAACGCCCGTCAGCCGAATGTGGCTGCCCACCAGGCTGGGGATGACGTCAAGGCGCAGCGGCATTTGTTCTTTTAACTCAGACACGTGCGAAATCAAGCCAATCATGCGGCCACTGGCCTGTAGGTCAACCAGCGTGTTCATGGCTAAGTCTAATGATTCGCTGTCCAAGCTGCCAAAGCCTTCATCAATAAACAGCGTGTCCAAACGCACACCGCCCGAATAGGCCTGCACCACATCTGAAAGCCCTAACGCCAACGCGAGGGCCGCTAAGAACGATTCGCCGCCCGACAGCGTGGCCACGTCGCGGGTTTTGCCCGTATACGCGTCTTCTACCTGTAGCTCCAAACCACTGGCACGATTGCCCTTGCTTTTTTCATCCTTACGCAGCAGTTCGTAACGGCCTTTGCTCATCAAGCGCAAACGCGTCGACGCCTGTACCAGCACATCATCCAACAACACGCTCAACACAAAGCGCTGTAGGTTAATCTTAGTGCCATGACGGCCAGAGGCGACTTCGTTGAGCGTGCCATAAACCGCAAACTCGGCCTCTAAGGCGGCACTTTCAAGCTGTGCCTTCGACAGCTTACGCTGTGCTGTGGCTAAGGCCTCATGCCGGCTTGAGCAGCTTTGCTGCTGCTGTTCGGCCTGCTCTAGTGCCGCAGCTGCCTCGGCCTTGAACGCATTCAGCTGCGCCAAATCGGGCTGCGGCTGCGCCCCAATCAGCTCGGCCAGTGCCGCCAAACGCCCTTTTTGGGCCAACACTGCCTGCTCATGCTGGCTCAGCTGCTGCTGCCATGCGGTTAACTCATCGTCACGGGCCAAGGCCTGCTGCTGTGCGGCCTCGCTGTCAAAGTGGGCCTGCCATAGCGCCCGCCATTCTGCCTGTGCTTGAACCAAAGCCTCTGCCAGCGTTTGCCGTTGCTGCTGCGCATTATCGCGGTTCGCCACGGCGGTGTCTAAAGCCGCCTTGGCCTGCTGCCACCCTTGCTGCGCCGCCGTTAGGCGCGCCTGCGCCTGCGCCAAAGCCTGCTCGGTACTGCTGCGCGCCTGCTGTAACGCTTCTGGATTGCGGTAGGCTTCGGGCAAAAGTGCCCCCAACCGGCTGACCGCCAAGGCCGATTGGCCTAAGGCTTTATCTGCCGCCTGCCACGCCAGCGCCCGCGCCTGGCCCTCGGCTTCGGCCGCCACCAAGGCCTCTGCTTGCTGTTTGTGCCGTTGCTGCTTGGCCTCTACCTGCTGCTGCCGTGCCCTAAGCGCCTGCCAGGCAGCCTCACTGGCACTGGCCTTAGCCTTGGCCTCCGGCACCGACAGTGCCCCCCACGGCCCTAGCTCCGCTTCAACCTCAGCCAGCTGTCGCTGACACAGCGCCAGCTCTGAAGCCCACTGATGCTGCTCTTTTTCGGCCTGCTGCGCGGCCGTCACCGCCTGCGCCAAAGCTGCATTGGCGGCGGTCACGCACGCTTCCCCCACCATTTCTCCCTGCGCCTGCGCTGGCGCAGGGTGGGCGCAACTGCCACACACAGGGCAAGGCGCATCATTGCGCAGCTGCTGCGCCAACCAAGCCGCCTGCTGGCTATGCCAGGCATAGGCTTGCGCCGTGGCAAAAGCTTGGGCCTGCGCCTGCGCTTGTTTGGCCGCCACCAAGGCTGCCTGCGCCCGATCTAGTTGGCCCTGACATTGCTGCTGTGAGGCCTGTAGGCTGGCCCACTTTTGTTTACTGGCCAACAGCCTGGCTTCGGTTTGCGCTTGCTGCTGCACCGGCACCCACTGCGCCAATGCGGCCTGATCCGCTTCTAGCTCATCGGCCAGCGCTTTTAGGGCCAGCTTTTGCTGCGCATAGGCCTGCCGCGCCTGCGTTAAAGCCGCTTCGGTTGCCTGCGCCTGTGCCTGCTGGGCCGCCTGCTGCCGCAGCGCCGCTACAAAGGGCACATGCTGCGTTTCGTACGCCTTTAAAGCCTGTAGCTGCTGCTTGAGTGCGTCCATCTCCCCAGACTGCGCTTCGGCCTGCGCCAGCACTTTGCGTTGCGCCGCTTCGGCATCCTCAGCCGCCTTCAACGCTTGCTCTGTTGCGGCTAGGCGCGCACCCGCCTGCGTGAGCGCCTGCTCTGCCCGCTGCTGCTGTTGCCAGCCAGGATTGATTTTTTGGGCCAGCAGGGCCTGTGCAAGCCGCTGTTGCAACGACTTGATCGTTGGCTCAGCCGCCGCCAGCTGCTGTAAACGCTGCTCGGTCTGCTGCCGTTCGGTAAACTGCTGTAACAGCTGCTGTGCCGCCGTGGCGGTGGCTGCGGCCTGATTAAAGGCGGCCACGGCATTGACGCGCTGCGCCTGAACCGTGGCCAAGCTCAAGAAGGCATCCTGTAGCTGCGCCTGTAATGCGGCTTCGTCCGCCACGTCCACCCCCAACAGCAGGCCTTTCACCCGCTCATCATGCGCCTGCTTAGCCTGCTGAATGCCACTGGCTTTCAGCTTGAGTGCTTCTTCAATTCGTTGATAAATCTGGGTTTGAAACAGGCGACTAAAAATCTGTTCACGCGACTTTGAATCGGCCAGCAGCAAGGCCCGAAACTGCCCCTGAGGCAAAATCATGACCTGTCTAAACTGCTCGGCACTCAGCCCCAGTAAGCCTTCGATGGCCGCATTGGCTTCGGTGACTTTTTTACTGCTGATGAGCCGCTCGACCCCGTCGGGCGCACACGCATACAGCGTCGCCTCGGCGGCCTGATCGGTATACCCTTCACCTCGGCTTTTAGGGCGCCGCTGCTGCGGCATCCGCTCGATACGATACTGTTTACTGCCTAGCTGAAAGGTTAGCTGCACCTGTGTAGGCAAGCCATCATCGGCATGGTCACAGCGCATCTGGGCACCATCACGCTCGTTGCCGGTGGTTTGGCCATATAAGGCAAAGCAAATGGCGTCCAGCAAGGCGCTTTTACCAGCCCCGGTTGGGCCATTAATCAAAAACAACGGGTGCTCACCCAGGCGAGAAAAGTCCACGGCCTCAGTTTGCGCAAAAGGCCCAAAAGCCTGAATCTGTAATCTTAGTGGCCTCATTGCTCATCCTTTTGTTGGGTCGTCAGCTCGGCGACTAGGTCGGCCATGGCGCTGGCCTGAGCCTCGGTTAACGGCTGTCCCTGCACTTGCTCATAAAAATCATCGAATAAAGCCAATGGTCCACGTTTGAGCTGACTTTGGCTCAGGTTAACCGGACGCTCTTGATTAAACGCCACCCGCTCTAAGTGCAGGACATTTGGGTACACCGAACGCACCTGTTCCATCGCATTTAACAAAGCGTTAGGATCGGTCAAACGCACCAAGACATAATCTTCCGCCGCGGGGTCTAAGGCCCCTTGCGCCTTCACTTCGGCTAGGCTGCCCTCGATAATGCGCATGTCGCGCAGCGGCCTGAGCGGTAAGTGGGCGATGTTGGCCACTCGGCCTTGTTGTAGCGTGACGAGCTCGACACCCTTTTTTTGCCCCACTTCAGAAAAACTGTACTTCAACAAAGAACCGCTGTAGCGCACATGATCGGCCCCTTTCGCCTGCGGGCTGTGTAAATGGCCTAGCGCCACATAGTCAAACGGCAATAAAGGCGCCACCGCCACCTGATCGGCACCGCCAATGGCCAATGGCCGCTCGGAATCAGACGCCGCCGCGCCGCTGACAAAACAATGGCTCATGCACACGTTCGCCACGCCATCTGCAGCAACCGACAAAATGGCCTTAACTAAGGCCGTATGCGCCTCATCAAAGGTACGCACAGGCAGGTCGAGCTGCGTGCGTACTTCTTCTGGCGTATGGTAGGGCACGCCATAGATATGGACGGTTTCTGCCCCATTACTGATCACCACAGGCTCGGTGATCTTCGCTAAATCACCCAGAATGTGCAGGCCAGAAGCCTTTAGCTGGCTGGCGCCAAAACGCAGCCGCACGGCGCTGTCATGATTGCCTGAAATTAAAATCATCGGCGTGTTAAGCCGTCCACACACCTCGCCGACCACCTCATCCAACAAAGCCACGGCATCCGCTGGCGGCACCGAGCGGTCATATATGTCGCCAGAAACCAACAGGGCCCGCACCTGATGGGCCTCAATGTAGGCCACGATCTGCTTGAGCACGTGGCGCTGGTCATCCAACAGTGATGCTTGATGAAACTGACGGCCCAGATGCCAGTCTGAGGTGTGTAATATGTTCATGTCTTCCATTCGGGATGTGCTGATCTACCCACCATTATAAGCGACTTCGCCGACTTCTGTAGCGGCGCTCAGCGGCGTCATGATTTGGTCACATTGCCTGCCTACACTAGGGGATTCTTCCTCACTTTGGTTTTTCCATGCGCCCACATGCCCTGACCCTACCCTTGGCCTTTGCCACACTGTTCACCTTAACCGCCTGTGCCACTGCGCCCAACGGCCAAACCGTGCCCTATCAGCCCTTGGCCACGGTGAATACGGCAGACGGCCTGCCCTTAACCATTAACCATGGCGGCTTTGGCTCCGATGCTGCGGCCCACCCCCACACCCCCAATCAGTTTTATGCCTTAACTGACCGCGGCCCCAATTTGGATACCAAGGGCGCCCACGGCGCGGGCAAAATATTTCCCACCCCCGACTTTACCCCCAGCATTGGCCTATTCGCCATCGGCCCAGACCAGAGCATTACCCTACTGAAAACCATCCCACTAAAGAATCGTCATGGCGAGCCCATCAGCGGCTTGCCCAACCCACCAGGGATGGGCGGTACTTTAGAAGTGCCCTATCGCTTAGACAATCGCGTCATCACCGTCGACCCTAATCGGCCTTACGATCCGAACACCAACCCCATTCGCTGGGACGAGCACGGTCTGGACAGCGAAGGTCTGGCGGCGCTGAAGGATGGCACCTTTTGGGTCAGTGACGAATACGGCCCCCACATGGTGCATTTTGACGCCAATGGGGTAGAGATTGGCCGCATTAATCCGTTTTCGCAAGACGTGCGCGCCGAATTTAATCTGCCTGCTGAATGGGCCAACCGCCGCCCCAATCGCGGCATGGAAGGCTTGACCATTAGCCCCGACCAAACCACTTTGGTGGGCATCATGCAGTCGGCCTTAGCCAACCCCAACAAGGCGGCGCAAAAGTCAGACCTGACGCGCCTCGTCAGCGTGGATTTAAAAACGGGCCAAACCAAGCAATACTTATACCCACAGGCCATAGCGGAAAACTCAAACTCGGGCATCATGGCCTTGGCCAACGGCCAGTTTTTGGTGATTGAGCGCGATGGCAAATTTGCCTTAAAAAAGCCAGAAGCCATGAAGCACGTGTACCAAATTGATTTAAGCTTGGCCACCGATTTAAATGCGATTCCGGCGGGCGGCGCGTTCAGCCACGACCCGCAGCTGGGCTTATTAATCAATGGCCAAACCTTAGAGCAGTATCGCCTCAGCCATGACTGGGCAGATTTGGCCCTGCTGGGCATTCGTCCCGCACAAAAAACCCTGGTGGCCGATCTGGTGCAAAGCTTGAATTACCCACACGATAAATTTGAAGGCCTGTGGCTGCTGAATGCTGACACCCTGGCGGTGATTAACGACGATGATTTTTCTATTTGGACCACCGACAATCAGCCCGAGCCCAAATACCTAGATCCAGAACGTCGCCGCATCGACCACAACACGGTGTACACGCTGCCGTTTAAGCCCCACGCCTAAACGCCCAGACCCCAAAAAAACCGCGCCTCAGGCGCGGTTTTTAGTGTGTTATGTGGTGGCTTCTCGACCCAGCCCTTTCACCGCCAGCAGCGCCCCTTTACCAACCGGCACAAGGCTGGTTAAAAAACTTCGGTCGGCGTTAATGAGTTCTGCCAGCGGCCTGACTTCCGGCTCGTGCGACAGGGCATTGTCGACCACCAACAGGCCCTGAGGCTTTAACAATCGTTTGAGATCAGGCCACCATTCAACATAGTGGTCACGCCTGGCGTCTAAGAAAATGAAGTCAAACGGCGCCTGGTCGGCGGCGGTTAAAAAAGCGCTGGCCTCGCCGGCAATGAGCTGAATGTTGCCTAAGCCCGAAGCCTTAAAGTTAGCCGCCGCCATTTTGGCCTTATAGTCACTGCGCTCAATCGTGGTCACCTGCCCTTCGCCGCTTTGGGCAGCATCGGCCAGCCACAGGGTCGAATACCCATTAGAGGTGCCAATCTCTAAAATTCGCTTGGCCTTGTTGGCCTGTACCAATAAGGCCAAGAAGGCCCCCATCTCTGGCGTAATGTTGAACATTTTCAAGCAACGCTCGCTGGTGCCGCCGTCATTTTTTTGGCCAAAAGCGGCCAGCTCCGCCAACAACTGTCGTAAAGATTCTCTCATGCTTTTATCATCCCTTGTGTTCTGGTTTCTTTTATCCTACCGCCTAGAGGACTGATTGGCCAATAAAAAAAGCCCCGAGGGGCTTTTTTTTAAAAAATGAGGGTGATTCTTTAAGACACCATTTCCTCATCTACATCTCTCTGAACCAAGTAGATTAATACCAATAAAATGGTCACAAAAAACCGAAATGCATCTGGCACACCATTCCACTCTTTTGACATCCACATACCAAACCATTCGCCGCCCACCGACATAAATGCGACCTGCCAGGTTAAAAAACCTAGGGTTAAACCCGCAATGGCCACATTTTTTTGCCGATTAAATACTTTGGCTGGTTGCTTGAGGTTTTTTAACAGCTTAAATCCACCAATCCAACACAGCATGGCGGTCAATGTTTCTAGACTGATGATGCCTATATAACCTAAGTTTTGAATCAACTCATTATGAACCGCACGATAAGTAATCCTGGCATCAGGGAAAATCGTGTCCATCGCAAACACGTGATGAACAAAAGCAAAATTAGTCTCGTAATCAGTCATATTACCCAAAGCCACGAGAGTAGAGAAAAACGCAATGGCACACACCATCAGCGCCTTAGATAAACGCATCATCATATCAACCAATCCTGTCTATAAAATTAAACAACTTACAATAGAATCTAGGCTGCTCACGCAGCCATAGTCGGGCTCAGAATCGGAAAGAAAGACAACTGCTGGATACCCGTAAGAAACAGTCGCCTCTGAAAAAATATTTAATCTTAAAAACGCCGTAAAGCTTATAGGTCCTCGCCTGCCAGCGATTTGACTAGGACAGCCTAAGTCTAAAAATACCCTTATGATCAAGATTATATGAAAACCTTTCGAGTAAAACAAATATTAAAATAAAAAAATCATTGTGGTCGTTTTTATTTCTCTCTATCCTACTGAACGTCTATTTATAAATGATTTAAGTAAAGCTTGCTTTTATACATAGACACCCTACCACCGACCGTGCAGTTTAAAACGGAGAAAACATGTCTACTGCCACCCCTCAAGAAGACCTCAAACGAGGCCTTGATAATCGCCACATCCAGCTCATTGCCATCGGCGGTGCTATCGGCACCGGCCTGTTCATGGGCTCAGGCAAAACCATTAGCCTCGCCGGCCCCGCCATCATTTTTGTGTACATGACCATCGGCTTCATGCTGTTTTTTGTCATGCGGGCCATGGGCGAACTGCTGTTGTCCAACTTAAACTACCGCTCGTTCATCGACTTTTCGTCTGACCTTCTGGGCCCTTGGGCCGGCTACTTCACCGGCTGGACCTACTGGCTGTGCTGGGTGGTCACCGGCGTGGCCGACGTGATTGCGATTGCCGGCTACGCCCATTTTTGGTGGCCCGAACTCAACCCTTGGATACCCGTCTTGACCTGCGTGGTGGCCTTTATGGCCCTAAATTTGGTCGCTGTGAAGCTGTTTGGCGAAATGGAGTTCTGGTTTGCCCTGATCAAAATCGTGGCCATTGTGGCCTTAATCATCACCGGCCTGTACCTGATGTTCAGCGGCTTTCAGTCGCCAACGGGCACCGTGGCGTCGCTGGCCCACGTTTGGAACGACGGCAATATGTTCCCCCGCGGCGCCGTGGGCTTTTTTGCCGGCTTCCAAATCGCCATTTTTGCCTTCGTGGGCATCGAGCTGGTGGGCACCACCGCCGCCGAAACCAAAAATCCGTTAAAAACGCTGCCGCGCGCCATTAACGCGATTCCCATCCGCATCATTGTCTTCTACGTGCTGGCCTTAATCGTCATCATGTCGGTCACCCCCTGGCACCAGGTCGCGGCGGACCGCAGCCCCTTTGTCGAAATGTTTGTCCTGATCGGCATCCCTTTTGCCGCCAGTCTGGTGAACTTCGTGGTGCTGACCTCAGCCGCCTCCTCCGCCAACAGCGGCGTATTTTCAACCAGCCGCATGATGTTTGGCCTGGCCCAAAAAAAGGCCGCCCCCGCCCTATTTGGCAAGCTGTCGCGCCTACACGTGCCCGCTAACGGGCTGATCTTCTCCTGTCTGTGCATTGCGCTGGCCTATGCGGTGCTGTCGCTCATGCCCAGCATCATGGGCGCCTTTACCGTGGTCACCACCATTTCGGCCATTCTGTTTATTTTTGTTTGGTCGATGATTTTGATTGCCTATCTGGCCTATCGAAAACAGCACCGTGATCGCCACCAGCAGTCGGTGTATAAAATGCCCGGCGGCGTCGTGATGTGCTGGGTGGTACTGGCTTTTTTTGCCGCTGTGCTGGGCTTATTAAGCTTAGAACCGGACACCCGAGAAGCCCTGATCTACACGCCCCTGTGGTTTATTCTGCTGGGCTTATGCTACATTTTGGTCCGCCGTAACCGTCGGCTCTAGGCCACAAAAAACCGCTCCGGCGCAACACCGGGCGGTTTTTTTAATCATGAAGGCCTTTATTTGCGCTTCAGCCGCCCCACCAGCTCGGGGGCCGCCATGCGCTCGCCGGCGTAACCAACCACGTCACCAAACCTGGGCGCGCCACTGACCCAGTCCTCGCGCGCTGCCGCCACCGTTTCATGATCATCCGCCACAAAGTTCCACCACAGCAAAGGCGACTGCGCCAAGGGCTCACCCGCCAGCACAAACACCCGCGTATTCGCCCCCAAGCGTAGGGTCAAGCTGTCGCCACCGACGGGCAAATACACCAGCGTTTGATTGTCTAGGCTCAGGGTGTCATTCACATCGGCCTGCCCCTCTAACACCATCACCCCATATTCAAACTCGGGTTGCAAAGGCAGGCGCACGGTTTTGGCCTCGGTGGCGTACAGCTCGGTCGCCAACAGAGCTGAATGTAGCCGTACTGGAGAGGTGTGCCCCAACAGGCTGCCCACCAATAAAATTATGTCGACGCCATCGTGCTGAAACTGCGGCAGCTCGGGGTAATGCTCAAACGCAGGCCCAATGTGCTTATGCCCTTCTGGCAAAGCAATCCACAGCTGCACCGAATGCAACAGCTCGTCTTGAGTGTCGGCCGGGGTTTCTTCGGTGTGCACGATGCCCTCACCAGAGGTCATCAGGTTCACCTGCTTGGGCGAGATTAGCTGCTTAAAGCCAAGGCTGTCCTGATGCCAAATGTGGCCTTTAATCATCCAGGTAAACGTTTGCAGGCCAATGTGGGGATGAGGCCCGACGTCGATGCCCCCTTGCCCATTTTGAACCCGAACTGGCCCTAAATGATCTAAAAAACACCAGGCGCCAATGGTCCGTAGCTGTCGGCTTGGCAACGCCCGATCAATGCCTAAACCTTCGCCCAACACAGCACGTCGAACGGAAATTAATTGTGGGCTCGTTGTCATAAAACATCCTTTATTCTGATATGATGAATCCTGTTTAAAACATACCTTACACCATTCTGCCGCTGATGAATAATGGCTTAAATCAGGCTATATGATTAAATAAATTCATCATTGGCCCCTACCCACAAGCCTTGGCTGATGGCCATTGCCACACGCCGAATCCACCTGCGAGTTTGCCCATGTTGCCCCTGCCCAACCGTGCCATCGCCACCACTACAGTCCTGACCCTACTGAGCGCAGGCCTCTTAGCCAATACCGCCACGGCCACCCCCACCGGCTGGACAGAAATCGTTGAACACGCCGAAATGGTGGCACCAGCAGCCCAGCGCACGCTGTTTCCACAGCAGTCGGCCACGCTACGCTATATTGGCCTCTTCCCCACCACCATGCAGCTACAACGCCAGCAGGATCGGTATCAAATCACCGTCACCGCCAACATTCCTTTTCGAAAAATCATGTTACGCAGCAGCGGCACCCTCATCAACAACCAATTTAAACCCGAACGATTTGAAGACATTCGCAATGACCAGCCTTACGCTCAAACCATTTTTGACCATCAAAAACAAGAAATTCGGCAAGGCAAGGCCAACGCCGCCCCCAGCATCACGCCCATGCCAGGCCAAGCCTTCGACCCCTTTAGCCTGGCTTGGCAACTCAGCCTCAACCAAGGCGTGATGGCCGCCCCGTTTCAGCTGGCCACGGGCAAGGGCGAAGTGCAAAGCCATCGACCCGAAACGCTGAGCATCGAGCGCACGATTCGGGCCACTGGTCGCGACAGCATCGAAATGGCGATTCAGCTCATTAGCCTGCCCAGCAAAAAACACAGCCGCTATGGCCTCGCCGTAGACGTGGGCTATTTGCCCGCTATTTTTGGCTTTGAAGATTACGCCCTAACCATAGAAAGCATCACCGTAGACGGTCAAAACTATGGGCCTAACGGCCAGGCACTGCCCTAGCGGTTAGGCCCCGATTCGGCACTAAAAGAACCCTAAGCCTCTGCTGGCGGCTGTATTTCAAACGAAAACGGCGGCGCCTCTTTAAAATGAGGCGCCACCTCCCCCGCAAAAATCTCGCCATGTTGAATTTGCAACTTACGCACCCGCGCCCCAGGTTTAAAGTCTAGATTCCCCAACGACACCCAGAACGTATTTGGACTGGTCGCGGAATCAAAATAATAGACCAGGTTTTTTTGATCGCTCACCGAACGCCAAATGGTGGAGGAAATATTGGGCTCTTCTGGCGTGCTGATGCCCAAGGGCACGCTGACCGCACGCTGTATGCTCAACACCTCAGCCATGGCTTGATGATCAAAGCTCTGTTTGGGAATCGCCCCCAAATACTGAGGCGCTAAAGTTTTAGGCACTGCATTCAACAAAAAAGATGCCCGCACAAAACGGTCGGCGGCGCGATTGGTGCCGGGTAAAAAAGCCAGCCCCCCAATGCCTGCCCAATACTCATTCAGGGCAATCTGCTTGTCGTAGGTCGGCGAATTGGTCATAACCTTATACTGCTTGCCATGGTGAATGCTCAAACGCCCATCAATGTATTCAAAAATGGCGGAATCGCCGCTGGAGTCGGATAGCGCCAGGTGTAGGGTTGAATGCTGACCGGTTGGTAAATCGGGCGCCTGTAGCTGAAACGGTTCGGCCCGCAGCGCCGCCACCGCCTCGGCCACGGTCGCAAACAGATCCAAAACGTATTGTGCCCAAGCCCCAATGACTAACTGGGCCCGCCCTGGCGTCTGCGCACCGTAGTCTGATTCGGCCAGGTACAACAGGCTCGCCACCAATCCTTTTTCATTCATGCCATCGGTACTGCAGGCCTCGTAGGCCGAAGCCACAACGCTGCCATACTTAGACACCCACCGTATCGAATGCGCCCCTGCCGCACCATCACGCTGCATGCCGGCGGGAAAAGCCCACAGATTGGTCGACATGTCTTCCTTCCAATCCATATTACGACCGGTGATCACCATTTGGTGCTCACCAACAAAAAGGGTTCTGGTACACATAAGGTTTCTCCACTGGTCATTATTATGATGATTCATCCAAACCATTGCACCCACATTGTGCTGCCGCCCCTGCCCACCCTCAACAAACCACACGAGCATAAACCAAGGCAATAACCAGTTTATGCTGATCTCGATTTAAATCAATGATTTAAAATAGTTTCAATGTATATAGATGAATTCCGTGGTAAGGACGCGACAGCCAGCGCCCGCTCAGAATCACAAAAAACCACCCATTAAGACGGGTGGTTTTGGCGTGTAAACGACGGCACATCAGCGCGAGGGCCGCCTAAGCTTGTTGTGGCAGCTTATTCGCCTGAATCATTCGTTGAGACAGCTGCTCAATGATGTCGGCGTCAATCGTTTCATCAAACTTACGGGCAAACAGACGCTCGCTCTGGGCCAGCATTGCCTCATCGGCCAGGCCCAAGATCCGAGGTCGAGGCGGTGCATCGCCCTCGGCCGGCAACCACTCAATTTCTCTTAAATCATCCTCAACCACGGCTTCTTGCCGATAGCTTGTATTCATCAACACGGTTTGGAAAAACCCTTCATCCGCCATGAACGTATTTTTATAAAACGTTTTAAAGCGATCGACGTCGGGGTGGCGCACGACAAAATCACAGAACTTACGGCTTAAAATCATCCACTTACTGCCAATATAGGGGGTGACATCGCTCAAATAACTGTGTTGCCGGGTCGGCCCCACCGAGGTGATGTTGGCCCCCGTCTCAAACACATAGTGTTCAATACGGTGCAGCGTATCCGGCCTTAAGGCCCGCTGATCGGTCAGGCCCATAAAATCGGTGTGGGGATGAGCTTTTAGAAAAGTATAAATGGCCTGCTGGCTTTGCAGCGGCAGGTCTTGCCCACTAAGATTAATAAAGTATTGCCATTTCATACTGAGCTTAAGCAACGTCTCTATGCCCCTGAGCTCTGCGTCGACGAGGCTATAGCCGCCGCGGTTAGTGACCTTGCGCTCTAAGAGGTGGGCGTTGCCATAGTCGCTTAAAAAGGCCTCAATTTCATTGAATACGGACTCGTCGGTTTTTTTATCCACGTGAATCAAGTAAACGTTATCGGCATGATGGATGGCCTGAAACAGTTTTTTAAACTGGTTGGGGTATTGATGAACCAAAAGCAAATAGGCAATCATGGGGGTTCCTTGCCAGACGTCTGCGCGCTCATTCAGAATCAGGCAATTAAGCGGGGCGAAACGCGGCGGTGGGTGGGCAAATAAGGTGATTCAAACAGCGGTCGCCGTTAAGCGGCCAGCGCCGTCTACTAAAGCTGACCCAAAGAAGTGTGCCGCCAATGGCCTAAACGGGCAGAAACAAAAAGCTGGGGCATGAAACCAGATCGGTGTGAACACAGTACGCACATTGCTGATCAGCAACGTAAGCCAATGACTATACACGCTATTGAAGTATGACAGTGATTTACTGCATGATTTTAACCAGACAAACTGACTAAAACCCCCTCCCTGAGCGCTATTTTTCGTTTGAACATGTTATAACTAAGTTAAAGCGCTTTAAGAAGCTTTACGAATGATTGAATATGATTAGGATGATCCATGAAAAACCATCAGCAAGTGGTCACGCGCCAATTTGGCGAACAGGCCAATGCCTATTTAAACAGCAACGTTCACGCCCAAGGCGCTGAATTTGCCCAACTACAAGCCCTCGTCACCCCCCACCCGCAGGCACGCGTACTGGACTTAGGCTGTGGCGCAGGCCACGTCAGCTTTCACGTGGCGCCCCGAGTGGCCGAAGTCACCGCCTACGACCTAGCCAACGACATGCTCACAGTGGTGGCGCAAGCCGCACAGGACAAAGGTTTGAGCAACATCGTGACCGCGCAAGGCATGGCCGAGCAGCTGCCTTTTACCGCCGCGACGTTTGACTTTGTCTTCAGCCGCTACTCTGCCCATCACTGGCAAGACGTGGGCCAAGCGCTGCGAGAAATCAAGCGGGTGTTAAAACCCGGCGGCCAAGTCGTGTTCATCGACGTTTGCGCCCCTGGCCTGCCCCTTTTAGACACCTACTTACAAACCGTTGAAGTGTTACGCGACCCCAGCCACGTGCGCGATTATTCAGTCGCCGAATGGGCTCGCCTGCTGGGCGAAGCCGGCCTACAGGTACAGCAACAGCACACCCAAAAACTCACCCTAGAGTTTCAATCTTGGGTCACCCGCATGCGCACCCCAAAGGTCATGCAAGACGCCATTTTGGCCTTACAGCAGGCGATGGGCAACGAAGTCAGAGACTACTTTGCCATCCAGCCTGAGGGCACCTTTAACACCGACGTTTTGGTGATACAAGCCCAGGCTTAAACGCCCACAAAAAAACCCTTAACCATCCACCATCGTTAAGGGTTTTTTTGTGGTTCATGCTTCCAGGCCTGAACTCAATCAAGCCCTTACAGCCACAACCATTATGGTTTAGGCTGTAAGGGGGCTTTTTCTGCTCCGCCCGCCACCTCAGTCACCTCTTTCACCGGCAATGGCCGTAAAAAAGCCTGACGATCCGACACCAAGATTTTTTGGCCTGACTCATCCTGAATGTAGGCAGGGGTCGGCTGGCCATCCGTATGATGCTTGCGATCAAAGTAAAACGTTTGGTTGACCATCAGCTGTACCCACTCTGGATAGTTATAGGCCACGCCGCTGGCCGTATCCACGATGGCCCCGATGCCGCCACCGAATAAAATATTACCAAACACCGCCCCACCCACGCGAGAAGTTAACACCCCATCCGCAATCGCCTCAGCCTTAGGCTCGGTACACGTCACCACCAACGCCCCTGCGGCTTTGCGCACGTAGGCCATATTGGGGGTTTCACTGTAAAAAGTGCCGGCGCTGTTTTGTAACGCACACTTTGCGCCTTTAATACTGTTGCCTTGCGCATCAAAAGCCTCCACCTTAATCGGCTGCATTTTATCCGTCGTCAACGACGCACAACCGGTTAACACGCTTAACGCCCAGCCCAAACCCATCACCGTATATTGATTCACAACGTCACCCAAGTAAGATAAAAAACACCCATCATACTTAAGCGGAATATCTTTTAGCAAAGACTAAATACGAATAAGACTTATTTATTTTAAGCCTTTGGGACCAGGCTTGAATTGATTGCTTATTTTATGTCACCTTCACGCCACACCAGCGCTCAAGCGCCCTTTTGCCGCGCCCATTGTAACCGGTGCAACAAGGTTTTGAGCCAGGCACGCAGGGGCTGATGAAACAGGCACAGGCCCGCAATACACCCAATGATGCTCCCCAACACCGTGTCCCAAAACCGCGCTGCAATCAGGCTGTTTACTGGAATCAGCCCCTTACTGCCGGCCTCCGCCAAAAAAATGGTCAGCGGCGTAAAAAAAATCGCTGCCGTGGTGTAATGGCGCACCACGACGGTTTCAATGGTAAAGGTCAGCGCCATCATCATGATCGCAATTTGCCAGGGTTGCAGCGAGATTTTTAGCAAGCACCACGCCAACACCAGCCCCAGCATGGTGCCCACGATGCGGTGCACCTGCTTATGCCAAATGGCCTGAAAATTCATGCCCTGTAGGATGGCCAAGCAACTAATCGGCACCCAATAAGGCCGCAACATGCCCAAACTTTGTGCCACCCACAAAGAAAAGCCGGTGAACACCCCCACGATCAACGCGTCAACCACCAACTCATCCAGCGCCAAGCCACTGACCAAGAGCGGACTGGTATTTTTAGGCGGGCGCTTGGCCACATGGATGGTGGCCATGCTGTATAAAAAAGCCAACACGCACGACAGCACGCAGCCTAACGTCAGCAAGCCCACATAGGTAGGCAATGCCTCAATGCCAATGGGCATGTAAATCGGCATGGCCCCAACCATCACCAAGAAAATGCTGCCCGGTGGGCCAATCGAATAATAGCGAGTCACAAACGTCACCAACAGCGCCATCACGCCGATGACCAAGGGCGAAAACACAATTAAAAACTGGCTTAAAAGCCCAGCGGTAAAGCACAAAATCATGCCAAACGACACCGCCATCATGATCATCATTTTGTGCCACACCGGCGTGGGCGGTAAATACAAAAACACCAGCCCCCCTAAGGTGGCGATCAGCCCATAGTCAAACCGCCCAAAATACACGCCAATCAACAAAGGAATCCCCGAGGCCAAAGCCGCAATTAGGGGCATATCCCACTTTCGATCGGAGTGATTAACCGCCAATAAGGCCTTCAACTCAGTTCGAAACAGTAATAATAATTTATCCACACTCATTACCTTTTCTTATTCATTTAAATCATTAGATGCAGGCTCAAAAGGGCCTGCATGAAGCTATTTTACCCCACTCATGCCACCGTTAATTGTTAAAAAACAACGCATGCCAACGGGATTAAAAGTCAAAAGTTCGCAGTCGCTAGGCGTACGTCATCGCCCGCCTTATCCTCATGCCCCATCAGGCCTAGGCGCTTTTAGACGCCGCCGATTAGGCATTTTAAAGTTTGATTTTAAAGGATAATATTTTAAACCATTTTCAGCAGTCATGAACAATAACGCTGGCTTTTTAAATTTAGCTGGCTATAATGGCCCGAATAAATTGCAGACATAACCTCGTTAGGTGAGGCTCCTGTACGGAGATAGGCTACTGCCCAGAAACGTCCAAAGACGCCAATGGGTTTGAACAGAAACCATCGACATAAGGTGGTTTATAACGTAGCTAGCAAGGATCATACGTCTTTGCTTATGCCGTACAGTGCTAAAACTCAATGATTTGGGGGAATTCGCACTGATGCTGCGTGCGCGCTTATTGCGCACACAGCATTGGTGTGGCATAAGCATGTACCGGTACCGGTTATGCCCACGCACGCCCTCATTCATTGGAGGCGTGCTTTTTTATTGGCCATTAAAAATTATTTATTGACGAATAATTAATAAAAGCTAATGGAATCAGGCTGGTTTGTAGGGGTGCCCACGGCGCCTCGGCAAACAAAATAACGGTTATAGGAAGGTGTATCACATGCTACAAATTTATCATCCCCACCAAGGCTGGCAGCAGGCCCTGTCGAGCTTACCGGCCCAAGGCTGGCTAAAGCTCATCAACCCCAGTAAGGAAGCCATCCATCAGGTGTCGCGGCATTACCAAATCGCCAGCGAGCTGATTGAGGCCGCCCTCGACCCCAACGCTCGGCCGCGCCTACACAGCCAAGAAGGGGCTCATCTGGTACTCAGTCACCTGCCTTTGGCACAGCCAGACAGCGAGCGGGTGCCCTTTGGCATTTTGCCTGTAGGCATCATCCTCAAAGATCAACTGGTACTCACCGTCTGTTTACAAGACAGCCCCATCTGGCAAACCAAGATGGCGCAAGGCTTGGCGACGCTGGACGAGCGCCCGCTGCAATCGGTTTATCGCCTGCTGGCGGCCAGCACCAACGCTTTTTTAGACGCGCTAAAACGCATTGAGCACCGCGTGACCGCCGTGGAACAAGCGCTGCAAAAGTCGATTAAAAACCGGCAGGTGTTTAAGCTGCTGAACCACAACAAGAGCCTCATTGCCTTTGCCACCTCCTTGCACAGCATGGTTCAAGTGCTGAATCGCTTACACGCTCAGCCCCCCGTGCCAGCGGACCAGCACGATCAAGATTTACTCTTGGACATTAAGGTCGCCACCGCCCAAGCCCAGGCCATCGCCGCCATCCACAGTGCCAACTTACGCAACCTCATGGATGCCTATTCTGCCGCCATTGAAAACAACTTGAGCCTGGTCGTTCAACACCTGTCTATCTACGTCATCATCATGGCGGTGCCGATGGGGATTGCGGGGCTCTATGGCATGAATACCCCACTGCCTCTACAGGATGAACCCTATATTTTGGCCCTACTGGTCGTGATTAGCCTGGTCGTGGTCGGCCTCATTACGCGTGCGTTCAAAGCCCGCCGCATTATTTAAGCTGTGCTGGAGAATCTTATGTTAAACATTTACACCACTAACCCTCAAGGCCAACTGGTGCCGTGCGCCGACCTAGGCCACAACACCATTGTGTCGTTAATCAACCCGACTACCGCCGAAATCAACCGCGTGGCCAACCAGCTTAACGTGCCACAAGCCTTTTTTGACAGCGCCCTCGACCAAAATGAACGGCCCCGGATTGAAAAAAATCAGCAGGCCTTATTGATCATGCTCAACCTGCCGGCGCGGGTTAAACACGCCAACCTGGCCAAAGAAGCGCCCTACCACACCACGGCCGTTGGCATCATCCACGTCGAAAACCATGTTGTGATTGTGGCGCGCGAAGAAGTGCCGCTGCTGTCTGAGCTACTGGCCGGCCAACACGGTGCCTTCCAAAGCCACATGAAAACGCGCCTGAGCCTACTTTTGTTTAAAGCCATTGCTGAATCTTATCATGACCACTTAGGCCAAATTAACACCCAGGTCAGCCGCTTGCAAAAAAAGCTCAAAACGTCTTATCAAAACAGCGAACTGTTTGGCCTCATTAACCTCAACAAAAGCCTGGTGTATTTTTCTACCTCGCTGAGCGCCATGGCGATCCTGTATCAACGCCTGATGGACGGCCACGACATTAAAATCCACGCCGATGAAGAGAAGCGCCTAGAAGCCATTGCCACCGACATTGCGCAAACCGCCGCCCTCACCGAAATGCGCCGAGAAAGCCTAAGCAACCTCATGGACGCCTACGCCGCCATTATTCACAACAACCTAAACTCGGTGCTTAAAGTCTTGACCACGCTGGCCATCATCATGGTGATACCCACCATGATCGGCAGCACCTTCTCGATGAACGTGGCCTTACCGCACGAAGAGGAATGGATTTCGACCGTGGTCATCGGCATCGGTATGGTGGTGATCAGCGCCGGCCTACTGGTGTTTTTCTATAAGAAAAAATACTTACGCATGTAATGGATTACGTCATGGTGGCCGCCTAAATGCGGCCCCAACAGCAAACAAAGAGGTAACAAGAAATGATGAACGTTTATCAAAACAACGCCGCCGGCGACTACCAAAAAATGGACCACATTGCCCCCAATAGCTGGGTGCAACTTTTGGCGCCCAGCGCGCAAGAACTCAGCAGCGTCGCCGCCACCCTAAACCTGCCGCTGGATTTTTTAAAGGCCGCGCAAAATCACGACGAACGCCCCCGCATGGAAACCCGGGGCGAACACACCCTTCTGGTGGTGCACGTGCCCCTAAACGACCCCGCGGTTGCGCACAGCTTTGACGACGTTAAATACCGCACCATGCCCTTAGGCATCATATTTGGCCAAGACCACATCGTCACCGTGTGTCAGGAAGAAAACCTATTCAACCGCGGGTTTTTAATGCAGCATCGGCTAAGCGTGAGCGGCCAAAACCTGACCCACAACGCCCTGACTATCTTAAATCAAACCGCTCAGGCTTTTATCGACTTCATGAAGGTGGTTGAAACCGCCACCCACCAAGCAGAGCGTGAGCTGGCCAACTCGTATCGAAATCAAGAGCTCTACACGCTGCTGTATTTGAACGAAAGCCTATTATACATGGCGACTTCTTTAAAGCAGCTGCGCCACCTCATGCAACAGCTGGCGGCCGACGATGGCCTCAGCATGAACCCCACCGAACGGGCCCTATTCGCCGACACCGTGGTCGAGTTACAACAGGTCTCGGCGATTACCGAAATCAACCAGCTCAACCTGAATAACGTGATGGACGCCTATGGTAACATCATCCAAAACAACGTCAGCCACATCGTGAAGTTACTCACCGCCATCACCATCGTGCTGTCCATCCCTACCCTGATCGCCAGCATTTATGGCATGAACGTGCCGCTGCCGTATCAGGACGAACCGTACGCGTTTCACGTCGTCATCATCAGTATGGTGGTGCTCAGCGCCTTCGTGGCGTTCGTGTTTCATAAGAAGCGTTACTTTTAACTAAGCCACGCCCCTTAACCATGCCTGAACCAGCCAACCGCTGGCTCAGGCATGAACCTCATGAGGTTCACACTCTGCCCGCACCAGGTCATAAATATTCATTTTAAATTTCACACCCAGCTGATTTTATAATACACTCATATATTATAATTACTTACAAAAAAGACAGCGAGAAGGAGTTTATAATGGAAATCATCATTGTGCCCATTTTGGCATTCTTGTTTTTTGCCTGCATCGTCTTTTCCCTCGCCACCGCCCTCTCTGGCTTGCGTAAAGTGGCCGCCGAACACAAACTACGCCCGATGACGCCCGCCGAGCGCCGTGCCAAACAACAGCCCGCCCTCAAAAAATCAGGCCTGCTGCTGATCGTGGCCACCGCAGCCCTAGCGCTGTTGGCGATTCTCACGTTTTCAGCGCCGTAATAAACGGCCCCCATTCACCACACCCTTGTGTTTAAGGCACCACTGCGTTCATATCATGCACCGCCTTAAGCTCGAGGCCCGAAGCCACACCCACAAAAAAACCACCCGCAGGTGGTTCACTCATGATTTTTTAGCGTCAGGATCATCTCTCGCCGGTTATACACCACACAATCATTGGGCACATCTTTATTCACAAAGGTCATGGCGCCAATGTGAACATTGTTACCGATAGAAAGGTCATCCCCAATGATGCAGCTGTTGGCACCCACCTCAACGTTGTCGCCGATGTAAATGCAGCCCTGCTGCGCCCCATGTTTGACGCCGATGGTCACGTTTTGCTTGATGTGAAAGTTCTGCCCAATGTGGGCCCGTTCGCTAATCACAATCCCAACGTAATGAGCGATGCTGAACCCTACCCCGATTTGAGCGCCCAGCTTAATGTCTGAACCATAGCGCGCGCGCAGGTTGGCATTAATCCTCAAGGCCCTTTTTTGTAAAAAAGGGCCTTTATGCTTGTACCAATAGGCCGCAATCCGCCACCAAAAATAAAATCGCCGCTCTGGGTGCTTTAGCGCCCGATGGCATGCCTTAAGCCACGAAAACGGTTTGTTCGAACGAATCACCTCACTCTGAAGACAAGCTTTTAAATCATAGTAGAAAGCATCATTCATAATGGTTTGTTTGACATAAGATGTATAAGATTAACCATATTAACACATTATAAAGCGTGCCGATCATACCCCGCCATAGAGCCGCTTGGATCAAAGACACACCTAAACTAACCTAACCATCCTCTGCAAAAGGGCCCGCCAAAACAACCTGCCTCTAACTGTAGCACTGCCCTCCAGCAACCTTTTAATCAATACTTTATATGCTAAAATTTAGTATTAATGATGAAACAGGGTGTCTTATGAACCTATCCGTTTATGTTGCCAGTGCCTTCAGCAAAAATCATACCGGCGGCAATAAAGCGGGCGTGGTCTTGAACCAACCGACATTGACCACCCCACAAAAAATGGCCATCGCCAAGCAGCTAGGCTATGCGGAAACCGTGTTTATCTCAGCATCTGAAGTGGCTGATTATAAGTTGGCGTATTTCACCCCTAAAGAAGAAGTTGATTTATGTGGTCATGCCACCATTGGCGCGTTCGCAATCCTGAAGCATTTAAATCAACTCGGCCGCCAGCGCTACACGGTTGAAACCAACAGCGGCGTGCTGCCCATCACCCTCCAGGATGACCTCATCTTCATGGCACAAAACCAACCCACCTTGCATGAGGTTCTGTCCCCCAATGTGCTCAGCGCCTGTTTTGACAGCCAAGCCATCGACCTTCAATACCCCATTCAAATCGTCTCCACTGGCTTAAAAGACATTTTAATCCCCATCAAAAGCGACGCCCAACTGCATGCGCTACAACCTAATTTTGAACACATTAAAACGATCAGCCAGCAATACAATGCAATCGGCATGCACCTCTACGCCTTCGACGGTGATCGAATCATCTGCCGAAACTTTGCCCCTCTTTATGACATCGACGAAGAAGCCGCAACCGGCACGGCCAACGCCGCCTTAGCAAGCTACCTTTATCAGCAGCACCACCTGTACAAAGACCTCTACGTATTTGAACAAGGGTACGCCCTACGGTCGCCTTCCGAAATACTGGTTAGGCTAAGCACCAATGATCAAAATGACATAGAACAGGTTTATGTGGGTGGCCAAGGCCATTACTGTGAAACCAAGGGTGTAGATGTGAAGAACCTGTCTGTTTAAATCACAAACACTGAGCCAGAAAATAAAAAAGCCCACAAACCTTTGAGTTTGTGGGCTTTTCTGAACGCTGCCGATCAACAGCGTCTTGGTATTTGGTGGAGGCGGCGGGGATCGATAATTGATATTATAACTATAAATATCAATAAATTAAAATAATTTAAAATAAAAATACCGTCACAGTTACCGTCATTAAAAATATATAAATTTAGTGAATATTTTATCAAGATATATAATAATAAAATCACTCATCCTGTAATGAATCTAAATTGGTACGATATGCCTGTTTTTCATGAGTAGGTTTCGTTGGGAATGCCAAACTAAGCTTTTGCTCACCCACCATTCTCGACAAATAACTCTTTCTTAGTGCATCTGTATTACGGTTTAATATTTGAGCTAGTGTACCAATAGTAAAAAACTGTTCACGACAGAGCTCCAAAATAATCAACTCCATCACTTCTGGCGCCAACCTACCCTTTTCCCTTGCCTTATCTGCAATCTGATGTAATTTAGCCATAAACTCCATACTCAATGCACTCAAGTCATCAATTATTGGTAATGGCAACTTATCATTACACAATCGCCCCTGATTATCTCTTTTCATAGAAAACTCTGAAGGATAACTATTAGCTCCGGAGCTAAGCTCGCTATATCCGGAGCTAAGCTCCATATGTCCGGAGCTAGGCTCTATATGTCCGGAGCTAATACCACTACCGCCTAAAATCTCATCAGCGTCAGGGTGCTGAACAAAAATATCGTCAGGTTGAACAACATCAGCTCCTGCTAATGTATACACCGCCCCTCTCCCCCCTCCGCTACTTACTAAAAAACCTGCTCTTGTAAGGTGTTGTAAACTACGAGTTGTATCTGCAGAATGTCCCGTTGAAATTGTTTGTATCCTGCCATGCGTAACAACCCCTTCTAGCTTCGCAATCGCCAACGCAGAACGTTCTTCTTGGCTAAGTTCTGAAAAGGATTCTCCAAACTGTACTGTAAGTTGCTGCATAGTCTCCTTAGGAAACATATCAACCATTTTTAACTCAAGTAATGTTTGATTATTGGGTTCACGTTTTTCATGTAGATACGGCGGAAACCAGTGTTGGGACTGCCATCCTGATAAAATTTTAGGAATACCAGACCCCGCCTGCTCTCCAACATTTATCAACCGAAACATTTGATGCAATTTTCTATTGCGACAATCTGACTCACTCCCAATTAGTGCTTGCTCAATTGGTACTCGCATTAAGCCTGGATTTCTAAAGCCGAACATATCAGGCCTCTTTACAATTAATACTGATGCTCTTTCTGTATAATCAGCATGAACAATTGAGTTAACTAAAGCTTCACGTAAAGCAACGTGAACAGGAGTGTCTTCTTGACGCACACCGTCTTTAAGTTCAAATGGAATCTTTAAATCTTGTATCAGTTTTGTATAAACTTTTCTATAAAAATCATATAGATTACCACTCCAAGAGCCATCAGGAACTACTCTATCTATCCAACGAGCCTCAGTTCGAGAATGTGGGCGTTCCTGGTAATCCAACATATAATTAGGGAAAACTTCACTGATAGTATGCTGCATACCAAACATCAATAACCCAGCCTTGGTAAGCCCAACCTCTTTTGTAGTACGGTTTACGCCATATGCTCCAATGCGCCGTAAAAACTCAAGATCGGGTAAATCATTTAATTCTGCATTTGGATTAAGATTGCTATATCTTTGGCGATATGAGCGCAAAGAGCCGATATCCAGGTCTGAAATATCAAAGCCAGGCAAAATCTCATCATCTCGCCCATTTTCCAATTGCTCAGCAAGCATTCGCTTAGCCTGCTCCTCGCTCTGCCGATAATCCCCCTCATTTTGGCGAATATATGTGCATGTCAAAGGGTTATTGTTTAAATATATTGGCTGTTGCTGACGAGTAGCACGTGGTACGGCAATGAGAAGAAGAGTTTTGCCATCTACTTGCCATTCTCGTACAGATTTATCCGTTAATAGATTTATATTTACTTTAGATTTATTATTTAATATATTAAACAAATCTGCTTTTATCTGTATTAAATTATCTATGCCTTGAGCTTCAAACGAACCATCCTTATGTTCTTTGACCCCAAGGACAATAACTCCCCCATAAGTATTCGCAAAGGAGCTATACGTTTCCCAAATACTAGCCGGTAACCCTCCTTTGCCATCTCTTCCTATAGCAAGCTTGCACTCAATATCAACGCTTTCGCGCAAAAGAGAAAAATCACCTTCTGTAATTTGATTTAGTTGTCGGAGTATTGGATTCATAGCAATCTAAAAAAAACTAAAATTAGATTCTAACCTAAATTTGTATTACTTAGCATTAATGTAAATATTAGCATATCATTATGCATGACTTCCTCTGCTCTACAATGACCATATAAACTCATATTTTCTAACGGTCTATATTTTCAAAACACATATAAATGCGCTATTTATCAAAGTGAGAAAACAGTATTCAGAATCTTTAAGATTAGTAGATGCTTTCTTAACCGAAGTTACAATTTGGAAGCATGATAAAGACATAAAAACCTATGGATTTTAAGGATTAAACCAAAAGCGTAATCTATTGATTTATAATGACTGTACTCTATAAAAAAAACATTATAATCTTTCAAAAACCAAGACAATTTCATCTAAATTCTGTCAAACTCCTTACTTATTAAACACACAATACTATCCAAGATTTAATTTCTCACGATACTTATCTAAAGAGTAAATAAAAGTACCATGAATATCATTTTTATTAACAGCTTTTTCAAATAAATCTGCCATATTGTCAACGAAGCGATCAATGTTATCTATATCATTAAGTAATGCCACATTCACTGCATTTAAGCATCTAGGGACCGTCATTTCTAATATATTGCAATAAAAATTAAGATTTTCTTTTGTTAATTCTACTGCTCGAAAGCCAGCATGAACCGACTCATTCCTAAATTCTCTAATCATATCTAGCTGTACAGGAAACTTTTTAAACCAGAATTCATAACTAGGATGTTGTTTAAGTTCTTTTACAAGCAAAGACTCTTTAAATTTTGAATTACTCAAACGTGGAAAGCCTACAAAAATTCGAACTTTTCCCGATATATTATCTTTTTCAGTCTGTTTAAATAAAGCTTCAAGGCTAAACCATAAAAATAAAGTTTTAACTTGCTTATTAGTTTCATAGTTTGAATTTCTAAACCAATGCAAAGCTCTTGTATATCTCATACTCAAATCGTTATTTAGACTAAGAATAAAATTAACATGATCATACTGTTGGTATTGATTTATATTCCTTAGTAAAGTAACTGAGGGCTGAAAATCAAACTTACGTAGAGGCTCTATTTCATAGGTTTCTAAATCTTTAACATAACCAATTTTAGAATATTGCATATTCGAAATAGGCATATTTATATTTTTTTAAATCCAATATGGTAGAAAATGCATTATCTGCCTTTTCCAAAGCCTCTTCTTTATTCATGTCATAAATAATTGTAGAAATACGTGGAATATATGCATATTTATTATAATCTAGACTGTTTTTCTCTGCAGATTCTTTTAAATATAAAGACTCATCATGCAAATCTGAAGATGCTGGGCGTATCTCTACAGAACCATACACTTCTGTACGTGAGGAAATAAAGCTATTATGCTCAAGTATCCGAACAATTATATAATTTGGCATTTTTTAGCCCCGAAATATTAATTAATAAACGTTGTAATAACGTCTGTTGAAATTTACTAACTACTCCTTGTTTTAATTCATATTTATATTTATATTTTCTCATATAATCTATAATTTTTGATGTGACCACGTATTCATCTAAATCAATAACAAAACTTATAATCATATTTAATGTATTGTCATCCAACCTCTCACTTAAAAGTAAGCAACTATACTCAACGATTCCATTTTTACTATTTGTCACATAGAAATATTTTAATCTCAAAGACCATAAATCTATTTCTTTGCACTTACTTTTTGATAGAGCATCATCATATTTAACTACGCCACTAACATCAAATAATGCTATTGATAGTTTATAACCTAAATCAATAACTCTTGGGTGGTCGTTACTTAAAAGTTCCAGTTTAGCAAAGTAATATTTAGCTTCAAGATATCTACCATTTTCATAGAGTGCTGAGATTAACCGTGTTAACCTCTTCTTATACTTCCGATTGTTAGAATGAACTTCACGATACTCATCGAAACACTGTTCTAAATTAAACTCCATAACAAATCCTTATATTATTAGTTAAAACTAATAACTTATTTTAAAAAAAGGAATAAATATTTAGGCCGATAACCTACCATCAAAGATAGTATCTATTAAGAATTTAACTGCTTCAGTTGTGGCATAATTTATGCCCTGTTCTTCGTTCAATCCACAGTAAAATGCGAAAAACAGACATTAATTAGAGAACTGAAAATATTCACTCATTATTTAATCCCCAAAAACAAAGGGGGCATTATAAGAAATAATGGCCCCTTTATTAAAAGAAACAGATTCCAAGAGCAATCTGGCATATTGATTAATAACTATAAAATAAGGAACTACTCCTTCTCCATTCTGCTCCACGTATGTACCTGATGATCTGTTTGATGTCTGCAGTCGGAACACATTAAACGACCGTAAACTATCTCCTCCTCTAAAGCTTCTAAAAGCAACTCATCTTCTAATCGTCTATTACAATCCTTTAGTATTGGATCACCTTCACAGAAACCGGTTAAAAAGCCATCAACAACATACTTTTGTTTATTTGATAATTGGTCATACCCTTTATCAATAGCAAGACGTGCTACACCATTCGCTGTTGAATCCTGAATCTCATCTTTACTAATTAATATTGCTAAAATTTGTTCTTTTATCATAAAAACTTTCTGCATTCGTATATAAAATAATAGTCTTTAGACCAACCAATACTCATAATAGTACATAACCATATCGTTCACAAACTCATCTTAAAAGATACAATTTCAACTAATCATTAATTTTTTATTATTTCATAAAGAGAATAAAAAATTTACAGAATTCTGTCGCATAGAAACGCCGACCTTTACATAATAATGCGTAGTTTCGTGCCCACTTTAAACGCCCCCCAAGCCCATGGTGCATAAGGGCGCCCCTAGGGCCCTCACTTGCATAAAAAAAGCCCTATTTTGAGGGCATCGAGGGCGGGAGGGGAAGTCCGTTTCATAGGGGGTAAGCCTCGTTTTTAAAAAATAAGCAAAAATTAGGCAATAAAAAAGGCTGGCCCCATTTGGGTCAGCCTTTTTTTGTTTTGAGTGCCCTACTTTACTTCAGGCTCATTGGTTATTTTGTAGTCAATGAAGTCAAACAATGTCATGCCATAGTGATCGTTGAGGCTGGCGAACAGCAGCTGGATAGGCCGAAGCTCATTCGCAGCAAAGACCATGGCTGCTTTCTCTGCGTCGCCAAAGCCTCCCTTCACTTCGGGCATCACCCCCATTAGCTGAGGCGGTACCCGATGCATGGCCAGCTGATCTGCAGCGCTGACCTTCTTAATACTGTCGAACTCATCCTTGGCCGCCACCTCAGAGATTGGCAGCAGCTGCAGGCCATCCTTTTTACCATTAGGTGCCCGCACCAAGATGTTTTTAAAGTTGCCGTCACCCCGGGCATTGTTCAGGTTGTTCTTTAATACGTCCCAATCGTCCTGGTTAAAATTGTCGGTACCGTAAATAATAAAGCCGGCATGCGCACCATTTTTATAATAGCGACGACGAAACATGGTGGCCGAGTCATTCAAGTGAGCCGAGTTAATGGCGGCCAGATAGTAAGGAACGCCGTAAACCTCTTGGCTAAGGTCGTACTCCATGGCGTGCACAATATCTTTGCCGTCAATGGTGTCGTGGTTTTCTGAAAAACGGCCCTTCAGGTAAATTAAAGTCTTTCAAGTTACTGGCACGCCGCATGTATCCGCTCATCTGGTACGCTACTTGGACGGTACGTCATTTGTAATACCGTCAAAAATACCGCCACGATAGGCGAAAAAAGTAAAATTAAACGAACGCCAAAAAATAAAAAAACCAAAAAAAGCCCACAAACCTTTGAGTTTGTGGGCTTTTCTGAACGCTGCCGATCAACAGCGTTTTGGTGTTTGGTGGAGGCGGCGGGGATCGAACCCGCGTCCAAAAGTCCTCTACAGAGAGTTCTACATACTTAGTCTTATTCATTTACTGCTTCTCGTCCAAAACACGCCAACAAGACAGGCTTGGTTTGAACCAGTTACCTTAAGTCTTATTCTACGCTAAGTAACCCAGCGCAGAACCAGCCAATGTAGAATAACGTTGCTGTGAATTTGACTTCACACGGCCCATTGGCCAACCGCTGCAACGTCTAGCCTTAAGCGGCTAGAGCGTAAGTTTCGTCGTTTGCGACTATATGTATTCAGTGTTTTACGGGCATCTGAGACCCCGGTATGCCCTCTTCTGCTTTGCAACCCCTGTCGAAACCAAGATCGCCCCCAGAAAAAGTACTGTAGGCCTCTATTATAAGGGTTTATGGGCTTTTTTACCAGCACTATCATAAAAGCGGCGGGCAAGGCCGAACAATATGGCTTATAATCTTGACCATGCTCTTAACCAATTAGGACGTTTGTGCCCCATGTTTGACATCAATTCCCACGAAGCCCGGCAGTTTTTTGCCAACGTTTGGGCCAATCGCTTTGCCCCTCATTTAGATGCGTTACAAACCCGTATTTTAGACATCATTCTGGCCCACCCTGAATACCATGTGTATTTAGAAAAAATCGACGACTACGTTGACTACCAGTGGCTGCCCGAAAACGGCGAAACCAATCCGTTTTTACACATTTCGCTACACCTTTCTTTAAAAGAACAGGTGGGCATCGACCAGCCTTTTGGCATTGCCGACATTTACCAAAAACTATTACAAAAATACGGTGACTGGCACGAGGCCGAACACGCGATGATGGACGCGCTGGTGGAAACCATTTGGCAGGCCCAAAAACACGGCCAGGGCCTAGACGTGAATAACTACATGACTCATTTGCGCCGCTTGATCGACCTAGGCCAAGAAGACAACGCGCGCCTAAACCCACACGAGGTTTAAACGCGCGCAATTCATTATGACCACCACGGCGGCTTTAAACGCTGCCGCGCTCATACACCAATAGCCTGCCCCGATAGGGCTGGTGGTTCACCGGGTCGGTCAGGCGGCTGTGCTCTGCTAGGTTAAAGTCGTAACGCGCCATTTCGCGCGTGAGCTGATTATGATAGCCTCGATTGGGGTCCACCACCCACACGGTACAGTCGGGCTCGGCAAACCGATGGATGAATGCCGCCACCTGTACTGCGCTACAGGGTTCATACAGCACATCGCTGGCCATAATGTGGTCGTACTGGCCGGACAGCAGCGGTGCGTTGGTGTCTTCAATGCTGGGCGTGGGCACGTCGCCCCACTGGCCATGCTTGAACCGAATGGTGGGTAAATGGTTTAATTTGGCGTTGACGTTGAGAAAATGACCGGCCAAAGGATGGCGATCGCTGGCGGTAATGTCATGGCCCATGAGTCGGGCGGTGAGGCTAGCAATGCCGAGGCCGCAGCCAATTTCGAGCAGCTTGCTGTGCGGCGCAATGGGCCGTTTGATGATTTTTAAAGCCAGTTGAATGCTAGAGGGCCACAGCATCCCAAATAAGGGCCATGCGGCGGAACAAATGCCTAGCCTTTCGGCCTTTTGCTCTGGATCGTAAAACTGCTGCTGGTTTAATAATGAGTGAATAGTAAACAACAGATTGTTATTAACTTGTACCGACTGTTGTCGCGTTTTGTAGGCGGTCGCACTCATGGACGCGGCAGACATATAGCCTCCTTTAAGTATGAAACAACCCCTACTATCGCAAATTATTGAACATAAAGCGAATTATTAGCCATTGCAATGCCAAATCACTTTTATATTTAACAGGCTGATGGCCGCCCACATCCGCTCAGAATCCCTGTATCATACGATTAGCCCTTGGCCTTAGCGACAGCGCTGCGGCGCGGGGCTGACGGCACTGACCCATAAAAAATACACTGCGACAGGAGACGCTACCGATGAGCCAAGATTACGTACACTACGACATTATTGACGCCCAAGAAGGCCGCTTTGCCTTATTAACCTTAGACAACAGCAGCCGCCTTAACGCCCACACCACCAAAATCGTGCGTGAAATGCATGAATACCTCGACCAGATTGCCGTGGATGACAGCATCCAGTTTGTGCTGATCCGTGGCGCGGGCGAGCGCGCTTTTTGTGCCGGCGGCGACATTCGGGCGGTGCGTGAGGACATCCTGAGCGCCACACCTGAGCGCAATGATGGTTGGACGTTCTTTACCACGGAATACCATTCGGTACGGCGTCTGCGTAGCTACCCTAAGCCCATCATCAGCTTTGCGGGCGGCATTGTGATGGGCGGTGGCGTGGGCGTGATGCAAGCTTCTCGCTACCGCATCGTCACCGAAACCACGGTGTTTGCGATGCCCGAAAGCCTGATTGGGCTCTTTGCCGACGTGGCCATCGTGTATTTCTTAAGCCTGTTGCCCAAACCACTGGGCCTATTCTTGGCCCTGACCGGCGCCCAGCTGCCCCCTCAATCGGTGCTGAACCTGAACCTAGCAGACTTCTCTTTGCCTCAAGCAGGCTTTACCGATCTGATCGACACCCTTAAAGCCGGCAAGTGGCAAACCGAAAACATCGACAAGCGCCTCAACCTGAGCCTGCGCCAGCTGTCGCGCCACCACGCGGTGGCCCTAGGCGATGACGTCACCGCCGACTGTCTGCCCATTATTCAAGGCCTAATCAACGCCGATTTTGAACAAACCCTGGCCAACCTGCGCGCCTACGCCGACGAGGGCACTCACGCTTGGGTCAAACAGGCGTGCGCCAACGTAGCCCACTGCTCTTTATACAGCCTAGCCCTACACTGGCTCTACTTTACCGAATACCAGCCCATGAGCTACCACGCGGCGTCCGACACCGACTTCAAGTTGGCCAAGGCGCAATGTCACCCCAACAGCGATTTTGTGGAAGGCGTGCGCGCGCGCATGGTCGATAAAGACTACGCCCCTAAGTGGCGCTGGCAAACCCCTGCAGACATTGACTGGGCCGAACTCAGAGCCCTATTTGAATAAAGGAGCGAACCCAATGATTGACACGGTATTGTTTGATTTTGATGGCACCTTACTCAACAGCAATGAGCTCATTGCGCAATCTCACCTACACGTGCTCAACCATTATTACCCCGATCAATACAGCCGCGAAGCGGTGCGCCTGTTTAATGGGCCCCCGCTTCGCAGCGTGTATGAGCAAATCGACCCTGAGCGCTCGGATGAAATGTTGGCGCGCTACCGCACTTTTAGCCACAAGCATCACGATGACTGGGTGTCTTTATTTCCAGGCGTCATCGACACCCTAATCAGCCTGCGCCGCAGTGGCAAAAAAATCGCCATCGTGTCCACCAAGCTGAATGAAATTTTAGAACAGGGTTTGGCCTTATTTAACCTGCGCGACCACGTAGACGTGGTGATCGGCGGCAGCGACTGCCTGCACCACAAGCCCGACCCCGAGCCCATCAACAAAGCCTTACTGGCCTTGAATAGCCAGGCCGACACCAGCGTCATGGTGGGCGACAACTGGCAGGACATCGCCAGCGCCCACAATGCGGGCGTCAAAAGCGTATTTGTGGGCTGGTCAGAAAAAACCCTGTTGGATTTACGCCCTCATTCACCTGATTACGTCGTCCACAGCATGACGGAACTTGGACAATGGCTACAGGCCTAAAAAAACCGCTGCGCCCTAAGGCGACAGCGGTTTTTTTTAACCCCAGCGGGGGCCGATCAATACAGTAGGCGACACTTTAAAGTGCCGTCTAACTGCTTCATGTCCTGATACAGGGCTTCAGCATCCTCAATGTTGCTGGACACATCCAAAACCACATAACCAATGTCGCCATCCGTTTGTAGGTACTGCGCGTTAATGTTCATGTTGGGATAGTTAGACACAAAGTTATTCAACGTGCGCAAAATGCCAGGCACGTTGGTGTGTACGTGCAGCAAACGATGGCTATTGGCATCGCTGGGCAGAGACACCTCAGGGAAGTTCACCGCCGACAGCGTCGAGCCATTGTCGGAATAGCGCACCAGCTTAGCGGCCACTTCCACCGCAATATTCTCCTGCGCCTCCACCGTTGAGCCACCAATATGGGGCGTGAGCAAGACGTTGTCTAAGCCGCGCAGCGGCGATTGGAATTCATCTTGATTCGACTTAGGCTCCACCGGAAACACGTCAATCGCCGCGCCCGCTAGGGTGCCGCTCTTAAGCAAGGCCGCCAAGGTGTCTAAGTCCACCACGGTGCCGCGTGAGGCGTTGATCAGCATGGCGCCCTTTTTCATTTGGCCAAGGCGGGTGGCGTCAAACAGGTTGCGGGTGGTTTTGTCTTCGGGCACGTGCAGGGTGACAATGTCGGCCACTTTCAACAGCGCTTCCAGCGTGGGCATTGGCCGAGCATTACCCAGCGCCAGCTTGGTTTCAACGTCGTAAAACACCACGTTCATGCCTAAGTTTTCGGCCAAAATACCCACTTGGGTACCAATGTGGCCATAGCCCACGATGCCGATGGTTTTGCCGCGCACCTCGTACGATCCGGTGGCCGATTTCATCCAGCCACCACGGTGGCTATGGGCATTTTTATAGGGAATGCCGCGCATCAGCATAATGCTTTCGGCAATCACCAATTCGGCCACCGAACGGGTATTCGAATACGGGGCATTAAACACCGGAATCGCCCGTGCCTGTGCGGCTTCTTTGTCCACCTGGTTGGTGCCAATACAAAAACAGCCCACCGCCATCAGCTTGGGCGCAGCGGCAAAAACCGCTTCGTTTAGCTGCGTGCGCGAGCGAATGCCCACAATTTGGGCATCGCTGATGGCCTTGGCCAATTCTGCCCCTTCTAATGCTTTAGGGTATTCAACAATGTGGGTATAGCCTTCTTGCTTAAAATAGTCGACAGCCGCAGCATGGACACCTTCTAGTAAAACAACTTTAATCGCTTCTTTGGGATAAGACGTTTGCTTCATCAGGGTTAAACCTCTACTGTGCTCACTGCCCCCAACCAGCCATACTGGGTCAATGAATGGTTAAAAAATAATTGGGGGCCCACACCGAGCAGCACGCCCCCACCTAAACCTTGCCTGCCGTCACACCCGACGCGGCAATCACACCGTTCAATCTGGGCTGATGCCCACCCTAACGGTAGGGTCAAAAAAAACCTGTACGGCTATGGCGCGGTACAGGTTTGAGTGGTTGGGTGGTCTTAGCCTCGGAGTCGGGCCAGAACGTCGTCTTTACCAATCAATGCCAGTACCGCATCGACGGACGGGGTTTGGGAGGTACCACACACTTTAATGCGTAGCGGCATGCCCAATTTACCCATTTTGATGTCTTCAGCCTCGCAGAAAGGCTTGAACTGGTCGTGAATGGCCTCAGCCGTCCACTCATTCACGCCGGCCAACACGTCGGCAAAGCGCAGCATGCGGGCTTCTGCCTCATCAGACCAGTGCTTGGCCAGTTCGGCTTCGGTGGGCGTTGCTTTACGGTAGAAGTATTCGCAGGCCACCGCCAGTTGGTTGATGTCCTGAGCGCGTTCTTTCACCAAGGCCACCACGTCGGCCAAGGCTGGCTTGCTGGTATCGGTAATGCCGGCTTCGGCCAAGCGCCCTTGAATCAGCTTGGCCAAACGATCATTATCAGCGGCCTTAATGTGCTGTGCATTCAACCACAATAGCTTGCTTTGGTCAAAACGGCTAGAAGACGGGCTGACGTCTTTTAAATCAAACCATTCCACAAACTGCGTCATGGTGAAAAACTCATCGTCACCGTGGCCCCAACCCAAACGAGCCAGGTAGTTCAACATGGCTTCTGGCAAAATGCCCTGACGCTCATAGTCCACCACGCTCACGGCGTCGCGACGCTTAGACATTTTGGCGCCCGCTTCATTTAAAATCATCGGCAAGTGGGCGTACTCTGGCAAGGTCGCGCCCAGGGCGTTCAAAATGTGAATCTGCTTGGGGGTATTGTTGACGTGGTCATCACCGCGAATCACTTGGGTAATGCCCATGTCCCAATCGTCCACCACCACGCAGAAGTTATACGTCGGCGAACCATCTGGACGCGCAATGATTAAGTCGTCTAGCTCTTTATTGTCGAACTCGATGGTGCCCTTAACCAGATCGTCCCAAGCAATCTTGCCGGTCATCGGCATTTTAAAACGCACCACAGGGGTCACGTCAGCGGGCACTTCTGGCATGGTTTTGCCTTCTTCTGGACGCCAGCGGCGGTCGTAAGCAAAGTAATGTTGGCCCGCCGCTTCCTGTTCCTGACGCATGGCGTCTAATTCTTCTTTAGAGCAGTAGCAGTGGTAAGCGTGGCCAGAGGCCAATAGCTCAGCCACGACTTCTTTGTAACGGTCAAAGCGTTGCGTTTGATAAAAAGGGCCTTCATCATAATCCAAACCCACCCAATGCATGCCGTCCATAATGGCCTGAACCGATTCTTCGGTTGAACGTGCCAAGTCAGTATCTTCAATGCGCAAGACAAATTTGCCTTGGTTTTTACGGGCATAAGCCCATGAAAATAATGCAGTACGCACGCCGCCAATGTGTAAAAAACCCGTTGGACTAGGCGCAAATCGAGTACGAACCATGTTCAAACACCTTTAATCTATATTAATATCACAAGACGGTCATTGTACGCCTTCCCCTCACTTAGGGGCAATGCCTTCCCCACACTTAGGGCCCATCCCCCCCGACCTTCTCTCCACAAATTTTCATCAAAAATGCTTGACAAAACATTTTTCTATAAAATAACCACAAACTTATGCACCGCCCTGGTTGATCAAGGGCCGCGCCCTCAATCCTGGGGCAAAAAAATTCATTGACACTTTTAAAATTACACTAACTACCTGATAAATAACAATAAAATAAAAAAGGTGCTTTTTTAATCAATCACAATCATCCCTTTAGATATAAAGGCCTTATGTGGGCAATTTCGGTTTAATCCACAAAGTTATCCACAGCTTTTGTTAATAACCTTACAACCCCTAAGCTTATCAGTGATTTAATCTCTGTTGGCACCCTGATCTCGAGCGAACAGCACGCCCGCTAACCGTTAAAATTGGGCACAAACCTGCGGCGACCTCAAATAAAACGGCATTTTTAACGTTTTTCGACTTGACGCCGGCCCAACCTCTTTATTTTCACCTCAGGGGGCCATTTAGGCTGACGGTGCTTGCAGACGTGAGCGCCGCTTAATGAACATGAATCCTCACTCGGTAAAATCCTTGTAATAGCCAGACCGTCTTTTGGCGGCAATGTAGGCAAAGGCGTGATGAACCCTCTTGGCCATCCACTACGGCCACGTTGTGTCCCCTTAACCGCGGACCGAAATAGGTTGATGTCGTGTACAGGTCAGGCAAATAGGTTTTTCACCGACAGATTAAAAACTGATTGGCGGATGCCCGCAACGCAGCAAAAAAGCCTTTGACTCTAAATTCATTAAAACAGAAGCACTCAGCCCGTCAAAAAAGAACGACTTGGCTAATTTTAAACAAACGCCACACTAAGAATAATAAAAGCATATAGATACTCGATGGCCCTTTAGGCTAAAAACCTTAAGGCGCCTCAGCCACCGGCTCCGCGGGCGCGGGCGCCACCACCCTGATGGTTAACGTTTGCATGAGCCCTTGTCGCAGCACCCCTACTTGTAAGCGTGTGCCAATCGGCACGCTGCCAATTTGGTTGCGAAAGGCAGCAAAGCTGGGCAGGCTTTGGCCGTTGAGGCTCACCACCACATCGCCCGCCAACATGCCGCCGCTGGCGGCCGATGAGCCAGACAGCACCTCGGTAATCAGCCCGCCTAAGCGCTGCTCTAGGTTTAAGGCGCTGGCCACATCCTCGGTAATCTCAGCACCGATCACCCCGATCACGCCTCTTCGAACTTCGCCATAACGGCGCATTTGGTCAGTGAGGTGGCCCACCATATTACTGGGTATGGCGAAGCCAATCCCAATATTGCCCCCACCCGCCGCCAGGATGGCCGTGTTGATGCCGATCAGCTCGCCGGCCACGTTAATCAAAGCCCCGCCTGAGTTACCGCGATTAATGGCGGCATCGGTTTGAATAAAGTGCTCATAGCTTTGCCGTCCTAGGCCGCTACGCCCGAGCGCTGAGATAATGCCGGAGGTCACCGTTGTCCCCAAGCCGTAGGGGTTGCCTATGGCCAGCGCATAGTCGCCCACGCGCAGTCGATCAGAATCGGCCAGGCGAATGGCCACGAGGTCATTGGGCTGACTGATTTTCAGCAAAGCCAGATCAGACAGCCGATCTTGGCCAACGATCACCGCCTCATGCCGCCGACCGTTGATCAACTCAATCCGAATCCGTTCAGCCTGGTTGACCACGTGGTTGTTGGTCACCACATAGCCGGCCTGGGCGTCAATGATGACGCCAGAGCCTAAAGTGCGGTAAGTGGGCCGATCCACCGCGGGTGCCGCTGGGTTGGCGCACATGGGCGTATTAAAAAAAGGGGCCCCGCTTTGACACATCGGCGCGCTGGGATCAAGCAAAGGCGTGCCCGAACGCGGGCTGCTCGGCGCTGGAGGCCGCCCAACGACCTCAATGCTGACCACCGCCGGCATGACCTGACTGAGCATCGGCGCCAGCGTTGGCAAGGTATTGGGCAATACGGGCGTGGCTGCGGCGGCCCTCGAACCGGCGATGGGCACGTGTCCACCCAGCCAGGCACCAAGCCCCACCCCCAGCACCAACATCAAAGCCAAACCCAACCGAATCACATGGTTCATGGCGTTTATCCTCAATCACTCAAGATAAATAATTATGACTATAGCATGATTGCGCTTTGGCGCCGCATTATTCTCACCTTTATGCCGACTCGCGGCGCTGTCCTGCTCGATTCTAAACCGTCACTGCTTTAATTTAGCCAAAAGCCCATGGCTAAGGTAAAATATGGTTTTTATTAGTGGCGCCCCTCATGCTCAGTTATCGTCATGCTTTTCATGCCGGCAATCATGCCGACGTTTTGAAGCATTTATGCTTAAAGCTCGTCTTGGATTACTTTAATCAAAAAGACAAACCTTATTGGTACATCGACACCCATGCGGGTGCCGGCCTGTATGATCTAGAATCGGCCTACGCCCAAAAAACCGGTGAACACATTGAAGGCATCAGCCTGCTGCAGCAAGCGCCACACCTACCGCCCGAACTCAGCGCCTTCATGGCCTTAATCGCCAGCTTTCAAACCGAGCACCCTTGCTATCCTGGCTCGCCCTTGGTGGCCAACGCCCTCTTACGCGGCGACGACAAGCTACGCCTGTTTGAACTACACCCCACCGACAGCCAACACCTTTTGGCCAACTTTCGCGGTGCAGGACGCCGCACCCAGGTCAAAATTGAAGATGGCTTTAAGGGCTTAATCAGCCAGCTACCGCCGCCCACCCGCCGCGCCGCGGTGCTGATCGACCCGCCCTACGAACAAAAACAAGACTACCAGCTCGTGGTTGATACACTAAAAGAAGCCCTTAAACGCTTTGCCAGCGGTTGCTACATGGTGTGGTACCCCTGCTTAAGCCGCGCCGAAAGCAAAAAGCTGCCAGAAGCCTTAAAAAAACTGTCGCCAGAACAATACCTCCAGGTCGAACTACACGTCTCCAGCCCCAATATGGATGGCTTTGGCATGTTTGGCAGCGGCATGCTCATCATTAACCCCCCTTATCAGCTTAAGCAGCAGCTACAGCTGATCATGCCCAAGCTCACCGAGCTGTTGGCGCAAAACTCTGGGGCCAAATACGTGCTACAAGCGCAAATTAACTAATACGATTACCTTTATCTCACAGGAATTCATCATGAAAAACATCAGCCTAAACGATTTCTTGGCCCAGCATGCCGCCGCGCATCAGCTGCCACAAAGCTTGATCGACCTTATGCTCAGCATTACCGATGCCTGCGGCCACATCAATGACAAAGTGCGCTTAGGCGCCTTGGCCGGTATTTTAGGCGAAGCCGGTACCGGCAACGTCCAGGGCGAAGACCAAAAAAAATTAGACGTGATGGCCAACAACCTGATCATTGATGCGCTCAGCGCCAATGCCTCTGTGGCGGGCCTGGCTTCGGAAGAAGAAGACACCTACGTGGCTGGCCATGCCGAAGGTGAATACCTGGTGCTGTTTGACCCATTAGATGGCTCTTCTAACATTGACGTGAACATTTCTGTCGGCACCATCTTCTCGATTTTGGCCCACCCTAAAGGCAGCCCTTTAAGCACCGACAGCTTCTTGCAAAAAGGCAGCGAGCAAGTGGCGGCAGGCTACGTTTTGTACGGCCCACAAACCCAGTTGGTGTTCACCCTTAAGCACGGCGCCTTTGTGTTTACCCTGAACGCCGACAACGCCTTTGTGCTGACCCAACAAGACCTGCGCATTCCAGAGCACACCCAAGAGTTCGCCATCAACATGTCGAACCACCGCCACTGGGCCCGCCCGGTGCAAGACTACGTGGGTGAACTACTATTGGGCACCGAAGGCCCACGCGCGAAAAACTTCAACATGCGCTGGGTGGCGTCGATGGTGGCCGAAGTACATCGCATCCTGATGCGTGGTGGCGTGTTCATGTACCCACAAGACAAACGTGATCCTAGCAAGCCAGGCAAGCTACGCCTGATGTACGAAGCCAACCCCATGGCCCTCATCGTGGCCCAGGCCCACGGCCAAACCACCGACGGTGCGGTAGACATGCTGTCGATTCAACCCGAAGGCCTGCACCAGCGCGTGCCGGTATTCTTGGGCTGCCCAGAAGAAGTCAGCTTGGTGACGGCCAAACACGGCTAAATCGCTGGTCTCTAAAAAGCCACAGAATCTTGCATTCTGTGGCTTTTTTGTGTTCTTAACCGATGATTTAGGCCATATTAGAGACGATTATTGGCCAATTTGGTGTTTTTAAGCATTGATTTATGGGTAAACAGCATTTTGTCTTAAAAGCCCCCCTTTCAAACGCTATTTTTGTGTTTATTTGGATTTCTAGCCATTTAGACGGCCATTTATTTTAAATTCATGTTAAGGTAGAAGCATAGATTAATGAATCCCCAACACCCAACATAAAAATCGTGGAGAATAACCATAATGAAACCAGAAACCATCGTCCTACATGCCGGCTATAGCCCAGACCCCACCACTAAATCAGTGGCGGTGCCCATTTATCAAACCACCAGCTATGCCTTTGACAACACCCAGCACGGCGCCGACCTGTTTAACCTAAACGTGGCCGGCAACATTTACACCCGCATCATGAACCCAACCAATGCGGTGTTGGAAGAGCGCTTGGCCC
The DNA here is from genome assembly GCA_017991555.1 of Neisseriaceae bacterium. GTDB lineage: Bacteria > Pseudomonadota > Gammaproteobacteria > Burkholderiales > Neisseriaceae > JAGNPU01. Next base: position 1,513 of record JAGOQM010000013.1, on the reverse strand, counting down.
AGTTAGAAGGCGGTATTGCTGCGGTGGCAGTGGCCAGCGGCATGGCTGCAATTACCTACGCCATCCAAACCTTGGCGGAGGCTGGCGACAACATTGTGGCCATTTCTACCCTATACGGCGGCACCTTCAACCTGTTTGCCCACACGCTACCGAAGCAAGGCATCGAAGTACGCTTTGTCGACGCCAACAAGCCTGAAGACGTGGCGACTTTAGTCGACGCCAAAACCAAACTGGTTTACTGCGAAAGCATTGGCAACCCGGCCATTAACGTGGTCGACATTCCAGCCTTTGCCGAAGCCGCCCACGCCCACGGTTTACCTTTAGTGGTCGACAACACCGTGGCCACGCCCTTGATCTGTAACGCTTTGGCTTTGGGTGCCGACATTGTGGTGGAATCTCTGACCAAATACATTGGCGGCCACGGCAACAGCATTGGCGGCGCCATCATCGACGGCGGTAAGTTTGACTGGGGCAAACACGCAGAGCGCTTCCCAGCCTTAACCACACCCGACCCGTCTTACCACGGCGTGAACTACCATGAACACTTTGGCGCAGCGGCCTTTATTGCCCGCGCCCGCGTGGTGCCATTACGCAACACCGGCGCAGCCTTAAGCCCATTCAACGCTTTCTTGATCCTACAAGGCCTAGAAACCCTGCCGCTACGCCTAGAGCGCCATTGCGACAACGCGGTGAAAGTGGCCCAGTACCTAGAAGCCCACGACCTAGTGTCTTGGGTCAACTACCCTGGCCTGCCCAGCAGCCCAGACTACGAGTTGATTCAGCGCGACTTCGGCGGCCGTGCCTCTGGCCTCTTGAGCTTTGGCATTAAAGGCGGCATTGAAGCCGGCACCAAGTTCATCGATGCCCTACAGTTGATTACCCGCCTAGTGAACATTGGCGACGCCAAATCACTGGCCTGCCACCCTGCTTCAACCACCCACCGTCAGCTAGACGAGGCGGAACTGAAACAGGCGGGCGTGAGCACCGACCTAGTGCGCATCAGCGTGGGCATTGAGCACATTGACGACATCTTGGCCGACATTGCTCAGGCATTAGACGCCGCCAAGTAAGCTTGCCCTTGGTGAACACGGCCCTGATCATTCAGGGCCGTTTTTTTTGGGTGAAGATAGTGTAGTGTGTAAAAAAAATCATGGTTTGGTGATGGTCAAATTATTTAAACTCACCACCTTTCCCTTAGGTGAAGTACCGACTTCCCGCTAAAGCCGCCGAGTTGGGTCCTATCGGGCCGGATGAAGCGAGCAAATCGCTTGTGGCTGTCGACCACGCTTTGATAGGAGACAGAGCACTCTTGCTAGCGCCGGCCCGATAGGTTCCAGCGAGGGCACCCGCTAGGGCGGATTGTCGGGTGGCCTTTTCTTTGCATACTTTCTTTTGGCTGTGCCGTCCTGATTATAGTTGACACATTAATCCCTTAAATCTGGAGAACGTGATGACTAAACATATTAGACGAACCCGTGCCGACTATACGATGATCTTTAAATTATCAGTAGTT
>JAGOQM010000003.1 GCA_017991555.1 Neisseriaceae bacterium | reverse complement strand
GAAGCAAAGAAAAGGCCACCCTGATCCCCGGTCACTTCGTGACTGCCCTCAGCAGAACCTATTGAGCCAGCGCAGGCAAGAGTGCTCCCCCTCCTATCAAAGCGTGGTCGGGCGCCACAAGCTTTTTACCTGCTTCATCTGGCTCAATAGAACCTACTTCGGCGGCTCTACGGGAAGGTACTTCACCTAAAGGAAACGCCGTCAGATAATCGGCACCAGTGAAATACGTTTTACAAAACACACCAAACCATGGTTTGTTATGGCTTCAATCCGCTTGGGTAGCCGTGCAGTAGGGTGCGGTAAAGCGTAGCCTACCCACCAGCTTTAATGCTTCAGATCATGTAAACCAAAGGCGACGAGGGTCGCGATTCACTCTACGAAGCACTAAAGCCATGGTTTTCATTGGCCCTTAATGGTTGAACCCTACGCAGCACCATAAACCGGGGTTTGCGGCTGCGGCAGCGTTGGGTAAAGGTCTAAATCGCCCATAAAGTGGGTTTTATCACCCTGATCGGTTTACATGTTGGTTTATGGTTTGAGCTAAAAAGTAAATAAATCGGCTTTTATAGGGCTTGAAAGCGTTTCCTTTTTTATAGTTATCGTGTTGATTTTATTTAATAATATTCATATTCATCTGCTTTTTTCACAAAAGCTTCATCGTTTGTTCACGTTACTGCAATACAGAATCTTTATATTGATGCTTTCACAGAGTTTAGGAGGCAGCCAAATGACCGCTATTTCAATTCAATCACTCAATAAGCATTTTGCCAGCAAGCAGGTTTTATTTGACGTTGATTTAGACATTCCGACAGGACAAATGACGGCCTTATTGGGGCCTTCCGGCTCGGGTAAGTCAACCTTGCTACGCCACATTAATGCGTTAACCGTGGCCAGCTCTGGCACGGTGACGGTACAGCAAAACGTCATTCAAGATCAAGGCCGCATGGCCAAACAAGCGCGCGCTCATCGCGCCAAAATCGGGTTTATTTTCCAACAGTTTAACCTAGTGTCACGCCTGTCGGTATTAGACAACGTGTTGATTGGCTCTTTAGGCCGTATGTCTAACCTGCGCAGCTTTTTACACTGGTTTACCAAAGAAGAAAAGCAAAAAGCCTTGTCTTGCTTGGCCCGCGTCGGCCTAGCCGAGTTGGCTCATCAACGTGCGTCGACCTTATCGGGTGGCCAACAGCAGCGTGTGGCGATTGCCAAAGTATTGATGCAAGAAGCCGACATCATTTTGGCGGATGAACCGATTGCGTCTCTAGACCCAGAGGCCGCCAAAACCGTGATGCAAGCCTTGCGCGACATTAACCGCATAGACGGCAAAACCGTCATTGTGACCCTACATCAGGTGGACTATGCGCGTCAGTATTGTGACGTGACCGCCGCCCTGAAAAAAGGCCGAGTGAAGTATTACGGCGACATGGCCAGCATGCAGCCTGCTTTTTTAGAAGCGTTGTATGGTCAAGACGACATGGTGATGGCGACCCCGTCAGCACCGGCACCCACTGAATTAAATTTGCAATTAAATTAACTCAACTAAAGTGAGAATGGTTATGTTTACAAGCGTTACCTCGTCATTAAAATCCCTGGGTTTGGTGTCTGTTTCAGCTTTGTCTTTAATGGCTTGTAGCCCTCAGGATAAAGCCACAGCCCCAACCGAAACGCAGCCAGATGCGACAGAAGCCAAGGCCAAAACCGAATTGAACTTTGGCATCATCAATACCGAGTCATCGCAAAACCTGAAAAAAGACTGGGAGCCACTGTTGGCCGACCTAGGCAAAGCCACCGGCATGGAAGTCAAACCATTTTTTGCTTCTGACTACGCTGGCGTGATTCAGGCCATGCGTTTTGGCAAAGTGGACATGGCTTGGTACGGCAATAAATCGGCGATGGAAGCCGTAGACCGTGCCGATGGCGAGGTGTTTGCGCAAGTAGTGTACGCCGACGGCAGCACCGGCTACAACAGCCTGTTGATTGCCAACAAAGACAGTAACTTAACCAACGAAAAAGACGTTCTGGCCAAAGCGGGTGAGCTGACGTTTGGTAACGGCGACCCTAACTCAACGTCAGGCAACCTGGTGCCTGCTTACTATTTATTTGGTAAGAACAACGTCAGCGCCAATGACATTTTCAAACGCACCCTAAATGCCAACCACGAAAGCAATGCGATGGCCGTGGCCAACAAGCAGTTAGACGTGGCGACCTTCAACAGCAGCAACTGGGAAATGATGGCCGAAAAGCAGCCGCAAATCATTGCCAAGCTAAAAGTATTGTGGGAATCACCGCAAATTGCCTCTGACCCATTGGTGTGGCGTAAAGACATGGCCGCCGAGACCAAAACCAAGGTGAAAGACTTCTTTGTCGGCTATGGCAGCACGCCAGAGCAAACCAAAACGTTGGCGACTTTAGGCTGGTCGAAATTCCGCGCCTCAGACAATACCCAGTTAGATCCAGTACGTGAGTTAGAAGCGTTTAAACAAGAAATGGCAAAAAAGGCCAAATAAATGAATAGTTTGTCGATCAATCCACCACCGAGCCGCTTTAAAAAATGGTTTAACCTTGTCCTTACCGGTTTACTCCTGGCGGTCTTAAGCCTGTCCTGGCAGGGCAGTGAAATGGCCCCTTTAAAGCTGGTGGCGGATTCTGGAAACATGTGGGTCATGGTGAAAGACTTCTTCCCGCCTGATTTTACCCACTGGCGTGACTACATGTCTGAAATTGTGGTGACCTTATACATCGCCATTTGGGGCACGCTGTTGGGCATTGTTTGTGCCATCCCTTTAGGTTTATTAAGCGCCTCCAACATTGCGCCGTTATGGGTGCAGCAAATTGTGCGCCGCCTGATGGATGCCTTACGCTCGATTAACGAGATGGTGTTTGCCATGATTTTTGTGGCAGCAGTGGGCTTGGGGCCGTTCCCTGGGGTATTGGCCTTGTTCTTACACACCACCGGTTCGTTGGCCAAGCTGTTTGCCGAAGCGGTTGAAGCGATCGAGCCGGGTCCTGTCGAAGGCGTGCGCTCCACTGGGGCGAGCAAGTTGCAAGAGATTTTTTACGGGGTGATCCCGCAGGTATTGCCACTGTGGATTTCGTACTCACTGTATCGGTTTGAATCGAACGTGCGTTCCGCCACCGTGGTGGGCATGGTTGGCGCCGGCGGTATTGGGGTGTTGCTGTGGGAAACCATTCGCGGCTTTAGCTTCCCCCAAACCTCAGCCATTATTTTGATGATCATCGTCACCGTGTCCCTCATCGACATATTGTCACAGTATTTACGCAAGAAATTTATTTAACTGGTTGATTATTCGTGAATAGGTAGAAGTCATGCAACAGAGTTTTGAGCAACATCAAGCAACCCAAATCGTCCAGCGACAAGAGTGGCTAGCGGTTTTGGCTCAGGAAAAAGAAGCCCTCAGCCAGTACGAAACGGCCCTAACGGCTCAAGCATACGAAGTTTTACGCGCCCCAGAAGTGGGGATGGCAATGGTGAAAGGCAAAACCGCCGGCGAAGGCCAAGTGTTTAACCTAGGTGAAGTGACGGTGACGCGCTGTGTGGTGCGTTTGGACGGCGGCGAAGTAGGCTACGGTTACGTAGTGGGCCGCAGCAAGCAACAAGCCTTGCTGTTGGCCTTGGCCGACGCCCACTTGCAAAGCCCTAAGCAGGCTGAGTGGACGGAAACCATGCTGCAACCATTGCGTCAGCAACATCAACAAAAAGCCCTGCAGCAACAACAACAGGTGGCCAAAACCAAGGTGGATTTCTTCACCCTAGTGCGAGGAGAAGACTGATGTCTGTGCATTTAATTAAAGGGTTTGCCGACCCGATCGCCAGTGCCCAAAAAGTGTTCCGACGCAGCCTTAAGGCCATGAGTGAGCCTGGCATTGAAGTGGCGTTGACCGATGAAGTCACGCTGCCGGGCCTGAACCCCAGCACCACAGCCCTGTTGTTGACCCTATTGGATCAAGACACCTCCTTGTGGTTGCCCACCGCTTTGCGTACCCCCGAGTTGATCAAAAACTTGGCCTTTCATTGCGGTTGCCCCTTGGTGGATGACCAGGCCGAAGCCCAGTTTGCCGTGTACGATCTAGCCGATTTTTTGGCGGCAGAAAAGCTGGCTTTTTCTTTGGGTAATGACCGTTACCCAGACCAATCGGCCACCGTGCTGATTCAGTTGCCCAACGATGCTGCCACGGCCAACAGCGTGTGGCGTGGCCCCGGCATCGAAACCCAGCGCCAGTGCGCGCTGCCCCTAAATGCTGAGTTTTGGGCCCGTCGTCAACGCATGATTGCGTTCCCATGCGGCGTGGACTACTTCTTGACCAGCAAGCACTCAGTTATTGGTTTACCAAGAACCACTCAGATTACTCAACAAGAGGAAACGGTATGTATGTAGCGGTTAAGGGTGGGGAAAAAGCGATTGAGCAAGCCCACTTAATGTTAGGCGCGTATCGCCGCGGCGACCACAATGTGGCCGAACTGACGCTGGCACAAATTGAACAACAGCTGCCGATGGGCGTGGCCCGGGTGATGACTGAAGGGTCTTTATACGACCCACAGCTGGCGGCATTGGCCATCAAGCAAAGCGCTGGCGACCTAGTCGAGGCCATTTTCTTACTGCGGGCCTACCGCACCACGCTGTCGCGCTTTGGCGATAGCCTGCCGCTCGAAACGGCACAAATGAGCCTGATTCGCCGCGTATCGGCCGTTTATAAAGACGTACCTGGCGGCCAGCTATTGGGCCCAACCTTCGACTACACCCATCGCCTGTTGGATTTTGCTTTGGCAGCAGAAGGCTCGGTCGCTGAGCTGGAAGCCACCAGCAGTCACGATGACGGCATCGAGCCATGCCCACACGTGTTGGACTTGTTGGTACGCGAAGGCTTGGTGATGGCGCCCGACGCCGCCCGTTTGGCCCCCGCCGGCCCGGCCAACGACGTGACTCGTGAGCCGATGCAATACCCCAGTAACCGTGCCCAGCGCCTACAGCTATTGGCCCGTGGCGACGAAGGCTTTTTACTGTCGCTGGCGTATTCGACCCAGCGTGGTTATGGCCGCACGCATCCGTTTTTAGGCGAGATTCGCGTGGGCGACATGATGGTGTGGTTGGCGCCAGAAGAGTTAGATTTTGAGGTGCCTATTGGCACCATCGAAATCACCGAATGTGAAATGGTGAACCAGTTTGTGGAAACCGACGACGGTGACGCACAGTTTACCCGCGGCTACGGTTTGGGTTTTGGCTATTGCGAACGCAAAACCATGGCGATGGCTTTGGTTGATCGCGCCCTGTGCGTGGACGACTGGGGTGATGAAGTGACGTCGCCCGCCCAAGACGAAGAGTTCGTGCTGTCGCATTGTGACAACGTCGAAGCCTCTGGCTTTGTGTCACACCTAAAACTGCCACACTACGTTGATTTCCAGTCAGAGCTAGAGTTGCTGCGCAAGATTCGCGCGCAGCGCCACAGTGCCGCGGCCAAGCCAGCGGCCACCAAGGTGGAAGAGGAAGCAAAATGAACGCATTAGCACACGATGCGGCGACAGCCAGCACAGAAGATTTGTATAACTTTGCTTATTTAGATGAGCAAACCAAGCGCATGTTGCGCCGCGGCCTGTTAAAAGCGGTGGCGATCCCCGGTTATCAAGTGCCGTTTGGCGGCCGCGAAATGCCTTTGCCTTACGGTTGGGGGACCGGCGGTATTCAAGTGACGGCCAGCATCATTGGCGCCGATGACGTCTTGAAAGTCATCGACCAAGGGGCCGACGACACCACCAACGCCATTTCTATTCGCCGTTTCTTTGAGCGCACCACTCATGTCGCCACCACCACGCGCACTCTGGATGCCGACATTATTCAAACCCGTCACCGCATCCCAGAGCAGGCTTTGCGTGCAGGGCAGATCATGGTGTTTCAGGTGCCCATTCCAGAGCCTTTGCGTTTTATTGAGCCGTCGGAAGTGGAAACTCGGACCATGCACGCGCTGCAAGACTATGGCGTGATCAACGTTAAATTGTACGAAGACATTTCGCGTTTTGGCCATATTTCCACCGCCTATGCTTACCCAGTGCGCGTGAATGACCATTACATCATGGACCCGTCGCCGATTCCTAAATTTGACAACCCCAAGCTGAATCAAAGCGCCGCCCTGATGCTGTTTGGCGCCGGCCGCGAAAAACGACTGTATGCCTTGCCGCCGTTTACACGCGTCGAGAGCCTGGATTTTGAAGACTATCCGTTTGACATTCAGAAGTGGCCAGAATGCTGCGCCATTTGCGGCAGCGGCACCTCATTCTTAGACGAAGTGGTGTTGGATGACCAAGGCCAGCATATGTTTGTGTGTTCGGATACGGATTACTGTCAGGAACAAGTTCAAGAGAAAGAAAAACCATGCAATTAGCAACGGACACTGCGGCGATGGCGCAGCAGGCAGATCAGTTAGAAGTGCCCTTACTGAACGTATCGGGCTTGGGCAAGCTGTATGGCCCGAATAAAGGTTGCCAAGGGGTGGATTTTGAAGTGTACCCTGGTGAAGTGATTGGCATTGTGGGCGAGTCGGGTTCCGGCAAATCCACACTGCTGTCGGTATTGTCTGGGCGCTTGGCCCCTGATGCCGGCAAGATTGAATACGTGAGTGCGGAAGGCTTTGTACGCGATGTTTACGAGGCTTCTGAAGCCGAACGCCGCCAGCTGCTGCGTACTGACTGGGGTTTTGTGGAACAAAACGCCCGCGACGGGCTACGAATGGGCGTGTCGGCCGGCGCCAATATCAGCGAACGCTTGATGGCCCAAGGCAGCCGCCACTATGGTTTTTTAAACCAAACCGCTAAAGACTGGCTCACCCGCGTTGAGATCGCCGAAGACCGAGTGAATGATTTTCCGAAAACCTTTTCTGGCGGCATGCAGCAGCGCCTTCAGATCGCCCGTAACCTGGTGTCTAACCCACGCCTGGTGTTCATGGATGAGCCGACCAGTAGCCTAGACGTGTCGGTTCAGGCCAAACTGCTCGACCTGATTCGCTTCTTGGTACGCGAATACAACTTGTCGATTATTTTGGTGACCCATGACCTGGCCGTGGCCCGCATTTTGGCCGACCGCCTGTTGGTGATGCAAAACTCGCGCGTGGTCGAGAGCGGCCTAACCGATCAAATTTTGGATGACCCGCAGCATCCCTATACCCAACTGTTGGTTTCTTCCATTTTACAGGTTTAAAGGTTGACTATGTCTCAAGTGATTATTGATGCCAAGAATGTGTGCAAACAGTTTGTATTGCACCACCAAAACAGCGCCAAGCTCAACGTTTTGGCCGATGTGAACTTCGCCGCCTATGCCGGTTCTTGCCTGATTTTATCAGGCCAATCAGGCTCGGGTAAATCCACGCTGCTGCGCATGATGTACGGCAATTACTTAGCCACCAGTGGCGAGCTAAAAGTAAAGCAGGGCAACGGTTGGGTCGACATGGTCAGCGCCAATCCGCGCCAGATCGTGGCCTTACGTCGCCACACCATCGGCTATGTGAGCCAGTTTTTAAAAACCATTCCACGGGTGTCGACCCTTAATGTGGTGATGCAGCCGGCACTAGAGCGCGGCTGGAGCGCCGAAAAGGCTAAAGCCCGCGCCAGCGCTTTACTAACGCGTTTAAACATTCCCGCCCACCTATGGGATTTAGCCCCCAGCACCTTTTCGGGCGGCGAGCAGCAGCGTGTCAACATCGCCCGCGGCTTTATGGTGGACTGGCCAGTGTTGCTGTTAGACGAACCCACGGCGTCTTTGGACGAGCGCAACCGTGACGTGGTGCTGGAGCTGATCCGCGAAGCCAAGGCCAACAACAGTACCGTGATTGGTATTTTCCACGATGCTTACGTGCGTAAGGCCATCGGAGACAGACAATTTGATGTGTTAAACAATGAGGTGTATGACCATGTTGACTGAGCAAGTGTTGACCAATGCCCAAATCGTTTTAAAAGACCAAGTCATTAAAGGCAGTATTCATTTACAAAATGGCCGTATTGTGGCCATTGATGAAGGCAACAGCCAGCTGCCACACGCACAAGACATGGAAGGGAACTACTTGATTCCCGGCATGGTTGAGCTACACACCGACAACCTCGAAAAATTCATGACGCCGCGCCCGAAGGTGAACTGGCCCACGCTGTCGGCCATGTTGAGCCACGATGGCCAAGTGGCCAGCGCCGGCATCACCACCGTGTTTGACGCCTTGTCGATTGGTGACATCAGCCCTAAGGGTGACCGCATGGCCAACTTAGAGCCCATGATGGCGGCGTTAAAACAGGCACAGGCCGACGGCCTAACCCGCGTAGCGCATAAGATTCACCTGCGCTGTGAGGTTGCGCATCCCGAAACCTACGACACCTTCCAGCGCTGCATGCAGCACGATCAGGTGGGCCTAGTGTCGCTGATGGATCATTCTCCAGGGCAGCGTCAGTTCCAACACCTAGAGCAATACCGAATTTATTATCAGGGTAAGTACGGCCTGTCGCCTGAACAAATGGCGGCGTTTGAGCTAAACCAGTTGGCCAATGCCAAAACCTTTAGCCACAAGCACCGTTTAGCGATTGCCGAGCAGTGTCGCGACCACAACGTGGTCATGGCCAGCCACGACGACGCCACCTTTGAGCACGTGGATGAATCACACCGTTTGGGCATGAGCATCGCAGAGTTTCCCACCTCGGTAGAGGCCGCACAGCACTCAACCGAAAAAGGCCTACGGGTGTTGATGGGGGCGCCGAACATTGTGCGCGGAGGCTCACACTCAGGCAACGTGGCCGCCAGCAGCTTGGCCAAGGCCGGGTTCTTGGATATTTTGTCGAGCGACTACTATCCCAATAGCCTCTTGCATGCGGCTTTTTTGTTGACCGATGACGCCATTGGCTTTGATTTGCCCCAGGCCATCCGCACCGTCAGCTATAATCCCGCTCAGGCGGTGCAGCTGACCGATCGCGGCGAATTGGCCGCCGGTAAGCTGGCCGACTTAGTACAGGTGTCTTTACATGGGCAGCAGCCGATTGTGAAGAAGGTTTGGAAACAAGGCGTGAGGGTCATTTAATGCAACCAGCCAAGGGTGCTTTTTACGTGATGGGGCCTTCGGGCTCCGGCAAAGACACGCTCATCCAGCGGCTACAGTCACAGCTGGGCAGCGCCGTCAGCGTGCCGCCGCGCTATATTGATCGGCCCTATCAGGCCGGTCAGTTGGAGCAGCACTATGCTTTGAGCAGCGCCGTATTCAGCGAGTTTCAGGATAAGGCCTGCTTTTCCCTCAGCTGGGCGGCCAACCAGCATCGCTACGGCTACGATCGACAATGGCTTGACGATGTGGCGCAGGGCAAGCTGGTGTTGCTGAATGGCTCACGAGCACATTGGCCGCAGGCGCAGCAGCAGTATCCGCAGCTGTTGCCCATCATGCTGTCGTTGCCCGAAGCGGAACAAAAAAATCGTCTGCAACAGCGGGGGCGGGAAGACGCCACCGCCATTGCGGCACGATTAGCCCGTTCTGCCACCCTGACCGACGCAGGCATTGCCGCAGAGTGTGTGCTAAACGCAGCACAAAGCCCAGAAGCGGTGCTGGCCGACTGCCTCCAGCTGTTACACCACCATAGGCCTTCACTATGTCTTTAACCCTAACCCTGTTGGGCACCGGTGATGCGGCTCAGGTGCCGGTGTTTGGCTGTGACTGCCTCGTGTGCGTGCGCGCCCGAGCGGTGGTGTCTTACCAGCGCAAGCCCTGTTCCGCCATGCTGACCTATGGCGATCAACTCATTTTAATCGACAGCGGCCTGACAGACTTGGCCCACCGCTTTAACAGCGGCGAGATCAGCCAAGTGTTGCAAACCCATTATCATCCCGACCACGTGCAGGGGCTGTTGCACCTGCGCTGGGGCATGGGGCCGAGCATTCCCGTGTATGGCCCTGAAGACCCAGAAGGCTTTGCAGATTTGTACAAGCATCCCGGCATCCTGTCGTTTCAGCCTGGCTTAAAGCATGGGGACACCTTAACCTTTGACGGTCTGCGCATCACCGCCTTAAGTTTGGTGCATTCCAAGCCCACGCTCGGCTATTTGATTCAAACGCCCAGCAGTAACGTGATGTATTGCACCGACACGGTTGGGCTACCAGAAGCCACCTTGGCACGGCTGCAAGGGTTGGCGGTGGATTGCCTCATCATCGACTGTAGCCATCCACCGCAGGCCATTACGCCGCGTAATCACAACGACGTCAACAGCGTGCTGGCGCTCCAGCGGCAGCTTAACTGTGACGAAGTCATCCTCACCCATCTAGGCCATCAAATGGACTTATGGCTGCACCACAATCCTAAAAAATTGCCGTCAGGCATCACCATTGGCTTTGACGACATGAAAAAAACCTTTAAGTAAGGGCCCATTTCGGGCGCGATCAAGCAGCCCTCGGGTTGAGGCCTGAGGGTGCCTGCTGCCCGTTAGTAGTAAGGTGTCGGTTTGGCGCACACATCAAGCGTGCTGGGCTGGCGTATTGTGTCATCCATTAATTTCATCCAACAAGATGAAGGAGTCAGAATGTTGTTTAACCAAGTAAGCAAGTTGGCCCAGTGGGGCTGTGTGTCTGTTGCCGCGTTAAGCCTGATGGCGTGCAGCCCCCAAGCCACTGAAGCACAAGCCGAAGGCGAAAAAACGGCCACGGCCGCGCCCCAAACGGTGAATTTTGGCATCATCAGCACCGAATCATCACAAAATCAAAAGCAATCATGGACGCCGTTATTGGCCGACATGAGCGCCGCCATCGGGGTAGAGGTCAAGCCGTTTTTTGCATCTGACTACGCTGGCGTCATCCAAGGCATGCGTTTTGATAAAGTGGATTTGGCCTGGTTTGGCAATAAATCGGCTATGGAAGCGGTGGATCGCGCCAACGGCGAAGTCTTCGCCCAAGTGGTGTACGACGATGGCACCACCGGTTACCACAGCCTGTTGATCGCCCATAAAGACAGCGCCATCAACTCAGAAAAAGACATGTTGGCCAAAGCCAGCGAGCTGACCTTTGCCAACGGCGACCCTAACTCGACGTCGGGTAACCTGGTGCCAGGGTATTACGTGTTTGGTAAAAACAACGTGCAGGCCAACCAAATCTTCAAGCGTACCGTCAACGCCAACCACGAAAGCAACGCCATGGCGGTGGCCAATAAGCAAGTGGACGTCGGCACCTTCAGTAATAGCAACTGGCTGTTGATGCAGAAAAAACAGCCACAGATCATCGACCAGTTAAAAGTGATCTGGACCTCGCCAACGATTGAATCTGACCCATTGGTCTTGCGTAAGGGCCTGTCGCCAGAACTCCAAGCCAAGATTAAAACCTTTATCCTAGGCTATGGCGACACGCCAGAGCAAAAAGCGGTGATGGCAACCTTGGGTTGGTCTAAGTTTAAAGCATCGGATAATGGTCAATTAGACTCTATCCGTGAGCTAGAAGCCTTTAAACAAAAGCAGGCGCAAGCCGCCCAGTAAGGCACCGGCTGTACCCTGATGGAGAAAGCCACCAACCTGTTCGGGCCCTAATGAAGGGCCGAACAGGTTTTTTTGTGGCGGTCTGCTTTAGAAGGCGTGCCATAGCCAAGCGGTGAGGTACAGCCCAAAGCCAAAGGCCAGATGGGCGACCAAGCTCTTGCCTCGAGCCACCCAAGGCTTAGGCGTTTTGGCCGCCGCAAGGCCAAAGCCAAAGCAGGGTTGTAAGATCAAAAAAGGCGCCGCCATGCTGATCACGCCACTGGCAAGTGCGGGTAAAAGGCTTGGCTGCATCAGCCAAGCCGCCCCAAAAAACCACAGGTGTAGGCCCGCAAACAGCACCCCGATGGCGTAGTGGCCGCACCAGCCCAACGGCCGCTCGTAGGGGATCGGCGTTGCCGCCATAATCGGGTGGTGGCGCAGCTTGCCCTGGCTTAAATGGCCCAGCCAGCGGCCAACGAAAGCATAGTTTAAAGAGGGCGCCTGAAACAGACGCAGCTGTAACCACGCCCACGCGTCCATCAACAGGGTCGCGCCCACGCCTAATAAGACAATCGTCAGGCCATGTGCCGATAAAAAGTCCAGCATTAGGGGTTCCTCATCTAGGGGGTTGTTGGGTATAGTGGCCAGCATACAACTTAAAGTGAACTTGAGGTCAAGATGGCACAGTGGACTATTTCAATCGTCAGCCAGCGCAGCGGCGTGCCCGCGTCGACGCTGCGTTATTACGAACAGCGCGGCCTGATTCAGTCGATCGGCCGCAGTGGGCTCAAGCGCGTGTTTGGCCCCCAAATTTTTGATCAACTGGCTTTGATCGCCTTAGGGCGACAGGTGGGGTTTTCTTTGGAGGAGATTGGCACCTTCTTTAATGGCCGACAGCAGCCAACCTTAGACCGCGCGCTGTTGTCGGCCAAGGCCGACGAGCTAGAGGCCGCCATTGCCCAACAAACCTTAATGCTGGTCCAGTTGCGACACATGGTGAACTGCCCCGAGCCCGATCATTTTGCCTGCCCGTCGTTTCAAAAGCTGTTGGCCAAGGCCGGTTCGGTGCCGGGCGTGAAGGCTAAATAGGCGTTTTTTAGAATGGGCGTTGTCTGTTCAGCGCAGAGCGTTATGAATAAAACCGATGGTTTGGTGAAGGCCAAATTATTTAAACTCACCACCTAAGGGAGACACAGTCAGAAGGTCGGTAAAATTGAGGCACGTCTTTTGCAAACAACAAACCATGGTTTGGTGAATGCCAAATTATTTAAACTCACCACCTTTCCCTTAGGTGAAGTACCGTTCCCCTTTTAGCCGCCGAGCGGTTCGTGCGGGGCCGGGGCTTTAAGGCAAAGTTGTTTGAGTATTTGGCCGAAGGCTCAAATATGAGTTTTTGCCGCCGGCCACGTGCGGGCCACCCTGATCCCCGGTCACTTGGTGACTGCCCTCAGCAGAACCTATTGAGCCAGCGCAGGCACACCAGAATAGTGCTCGACCTCCTATCAAAGCGTGGTCGGGCGCCACAAGCTTTTTGCCTGCTTCATCTGGCTCAATAGAACTTACTTCGGCGGCTCTACGGCACGGTACTTCACCTAAAGGAGACGCCGTCAGAGAGTCAGCACCAGTGAAATACGTTTTACAAAACACACAAAGCCATGCTTTGTGGTTCTTCGTAGTGGTTCGGCGGTGGCTTAATCGAGAATCACGTGCGGGTAAAAGCGCGACAGATCTTGCGTAATCAAACTATGGTCTTCACGGATGCAGAGGCCGCAGGCCTCATCGCCGACCATCCAGCTGCCCACTAGGGTGTGGCTGTCGCCAAACTTGGGCAAGGGGTAATATTCTTGCACGATATAGCCTTCGGCACCGTAAGGGCCCTCGGCCTTGGCCAAGGTTTGGCCGCGGTCGATGATTTCGATGTTGGCCCCTTCGCGCGAAAACAAGGGTTTTCGCACGTAGCGCGACAGCTTGTTGGCTTGACTGTCGCCGTCAAAATAAGACGCCAATAAATAGGGGTGGTAGGGGAACATTTGCCACAACAATGGCAGCAAAGCCTTGTTCGACAAAATGCTTTTCCAAGCCGGCTCCAGCCAGCGTGTGGGTGCGTCTTTAAGGTGAACGGCGAAGTCTTCGCGCAGCATGAATTCCCACGGATACAGCTTAAATAGGACGTCTAGGTTTTGATTCTGATAGTCGGTGAACTGGCCTAAGGTGTCTAAGCCGATGTCTTCAATGTACAAGAAGGGCGCCTGCACGCCGGCCTCTTCGGCGCAGTCCTGTAGGTATTGCACCGTGCCACGGTCTTCTTCAGAGTCAAAGCAGGACGCAAACGACAGCGTGCTCACACCATATTGCTGCTTGAGGGTTTTGAAACGGGCGATCAGCTTTTCTTGAATGCTGTTGAACTGGTCGGTATGGGTGTTCAGCCGGCCAGCGGCTTGCTGCTCCTCCAGCCACAGCCATTGAAATAAGGCTGTTTCAAACAGCGAAGTGGGGGTGTCGGCATTGTATTCCAGCAGCTTGGGTGGGCGAATGCCGTCGTAGGCAAAGTCAAAGCGGCCGTATAAAGACGGTTCTTTTTGGGCCCAAGAGGCTTTGATGAAGTCCCAGCTGGTTTCGGGTAGGCCAAACTGGGCCAATAGGGCGTCGCTGTCGACCACTTTTTGCACCGCTTCGAGCGCCATTTTATGCAGCTCGTTGCTGGCGTCTTCTAATTCGTCAATTTGGCGAAGGGTGAACTGATAATAGGCGTCTTCACACCAATAAGGTTCGCCGTACATGGTGTGAAAGC
Source organism: Neisseriaceae bacterium (assembly GCA_017991555.1). Taxonomy (GTDB): domain Bacteria; phylum Pseudomonadota; class Gammaproteobacteria; order Burkholderiales; family Neisseriaceae; genus JAGNPU01. The sequence goes on along the minus strand of JAGOQM010000003.1, from coordinate 320,622 downwards.
TGAAGCCAAACGCTTCCGCCTGCGCCCGCCATTCAGGGCGTTCGGTGATGGGTAATCGATTCACGCTTAACCCCCGAAGCTACGGCCGCTGCCGCTGCGGCTACCGCTGCGTGGGTTGCTGCTGCTTTTGTTGCTGGCTGCGGGCGACTGTTTGGCCACCATTTGGCCAAAGCCGCCGCGCTTGAGGGTTTGGCCCGTGGCCTTGCCCGGCGCTAGATCAGAAGACTTTACCGATAGGCTGCGACCGGCCACTGCGGGGCCAAAAGACTTCCCTTTGGCGTCAAAAAATTGGCCTTTACCGGCGCCGGCCTTGGGCGTGTATAAGGGTTTTTTGGCAAACTGATTGGCGCCCATGCCACCGCTCATGCGGCCAAACATGTAGGCCGCCATTAAAGGCATCCAGCTCATGCCGCTGCTGGCCTGTTGCGTCACTTCGGTGGTTTGGCCTTCGGCATTGGCCACGACGCCATTGGCTGGCGTTTCGGTGCAGCCATCTTTGCCAAACTCTTCCCAACAGGCAACGATGCTGTCGTATTTGGGTGCGGTGGCCACGGCCTCTTGCTGCGCTTGTTCAAAAGCGGTGGCGCAAGCGGCGGCGTCATTCGGGTTGGCGTCCACACACTGCTGGGCGGTTTCGTAAATGGCCACGTTTTCTGTGGTTTCTGGCGCAGGCTCGCTGCAGGCGGCTAGGCCTAAAAGGCCGGTGACGGCTAGGGCAACGGGCGATAGGCGCCACAGGGTAGGGTGTTTTTTAAAGCGGGCTTTGTTGACGCTGGGGGTTCTTTTTAGGGTGCTCATAAGCTGTAGATTGGGCCTGAGTGAATTAGTTTGCACTGATTATCGCATTTATTCAGTTGCTTGGCACGGCCCTGCGCCTTTTTTTATGCTCTGTCGTTTGGCCTGGGTTAAGGCCCTTAAAATAAATCCACGCAATGACCGCAGCGGCTTTGATATGGTGGGCTTAATTGCGTACAATGGCGTAACAATAAAGGATGGGCATGAATGTATTAATCAGTAATGACGATGGCTATTTGTCTAAAGGCATTAAAACCCTGGCCGAAGCCACCGCGACGGTGGCGTCTGTGCGCGTGGTCGCCCCTGATCGTGACCGCAGTGCGGTGAGTAATTCGCTGACGTTAGACCGGCCGTTAAGCATTCGTCAAGCCGAAAATGGCTATTATTATGTCAACGGCACCCCCACTGACTGTGTCCATTTGGCCCTGCATGCCATGGATGACTTTAAGCCTGATATGGTGTTTTCTGGCGTCAATCATGGCGCCAATATGGGCGACGACACTTTGTATTCGGGCACCGTGGCGGCCGCCACAGAAGCCTATTTGATCGGCATTCCGGCGCTGGCGTTTTCGTTAAATGACCGCACCGACCGTTATTTAGATACCGCCGCCCACGTAGTGAAACGCTTTGCCCACTTTTTTAGAAAGCACGTGCCGCAGCAGCCGCTTTTGTGGAACATCAACATTCCACCGGTGGACGTGGCGGACTTAAAAGGCATCAAGGTGACGCGCTTAGGGCGTCGTCATCACATGCAAAGCATTGTGCCCGCGACCAGTCCCAGAGGGGAAACCGTCTATTGGATCGGCCCACCAGGGGACGCGGCGGACAAAGAAGAGGGCACTGACTTTTTAGCCAATTCGCAAGGATACGTGACCGTAACCCCGATTTCGATTGATTTAACTGACCACCATCAGCTGGGTTATTTAGCGCAAAGCTTATGTACACTCAAACTATGACGCCAATGAGCGGCCATCCTGCCGCCTATGAACTGCGCCGCCAGCGCATGGTTGAGCGCTTAATGCGCCAAGGCATTCGCCATGAGGCGGTGCTGGCCGCCATGAATCAGGTGCCCAGGCACCTATTTGTGGAAGAAGCGCTGCGCTCGCGCGCCTATGACGACACCTCGTTGCCATTGGGCCTAGGGCAAACCATTTCCCAGCCTTATACCGTCGGCAGAATGACAGAGCTGTTGTTGGGCACAAGCGATACCTTGCCCAGTAAAGTGTTGGAAATTGGCACCGGCTGTGGCTACCAAACGGCGGTGCTGCTGGCACTGGGTTTGAACGTGTATTCGATCGAACGCATTCGCGCGTTGAACGAATTAGCCAAACAAAATTTGCGTCAGGTAAAACTTAATCGCGCCCGCTTGGTCTGTTCAGATGGGTACTTAGGTTTACCAGGGGCGGCACCATTTGACGCCATTCTCGTGGCGGCGGCCCCACAAAGCATTCCCCATGATTTATTAATGCAGCTGGCCATAGGCGGGCGCATGGTATTGCCCTTAGAAGAAGAGGGCAAACAGTATTTATGGCTGATTGAAAAAGAAGCCCGAGGCTATCGTGAAACCTGCATCGAAGAGGCCAACTTCGTGCCTTTGGTGGCAGGTAAGTTGTCATAATGGGTCAATGACGTTTATCATGTGACCATGATGGCAAAAATCGATTTATTTTTGCAACAAACCCTTATTAGACATAGAGGTTTTAAGAGATGCGACCACAACAGATAAAGAAGACAGTATTATTCAGCGCCGTTTTGTTAACCACGACTGCCTGTAGTTGGTTACAACAGCCGCCTGCACCGGTTGAAACGGGTAGCATTGGTGGTGGCACAACAACCCAGCAGCCTGTGGTGACAGACCCCTATGGTACCGGTGCCGGCAGCACCGTGGTGACGCCAGTGGCGCCGCCAGTAACCAGCGGCACCTACACGCCGTCTTATGCGCCGGTAGACGTCAATGCGCGTACCCACACCGTGGTGCGTGGCGACACGGTGTATAACCTGTCTAAACGATACAACGTGCCCCAAGAGTCGATTCGCGCTTGGAACAACATGGCCGACAACACCTTGTCTTTAGGACAGTTGGTGAACGTGAAGTCGCCCACAGCAGAGGGCGTGACGTCGGTGACCGTGACCCCAACCACGCCGCCAACGGCCACCACGCCACCAGCCACCACCACCCCACCGGTGACCGCGGGGGCAGGATCGGTGTTGACGATCGATGGCATCCAGTGGGCCCGACCCACCGAAGGCCGTTTGGTGACTCGATTCACCAATGCCAATAAAGGGATCATCATTGCCGGCAGCACGGGCCAAGACGTGAAGGCCGCCGCCGACGGTAAAGTGGTGTATAGCGGCAGCGGTTTACGCGGCTATGGCAACCTGATTATCGTGCAGCACAACGCCGTATACATTACCGCTTATGCCCACAACCAAAGCCTGTTGGCCAAAGAGGGTGCCCTGGTGAAGCGCGGTCAAACCATTGCCAAAATGGGCAGTAGCGACACCGATTCACCGAAGCTACGCTTTGAGGTCCGTCAAAAAGGCCAGCCGGTTGATCCGCTTAAGTTCGTGAAGTATTAAGCCACTAGGCTAGCGAAGCGCACCAGACGGTGCGCTTTTTTTGTGCCTGGCGCAGAGCGTCGGGGCATTGAAAGGTAAAAAACGGTGTTTTTGTTATTTAAGTAACAGACAATGTTAAGCCTGTTACAGGCTTGTTTTGTGCCTCATTGGGTTGGTTTTTTAGGTGGCCTGTGGGGTTGAATGGCTGATCATATAAGGGTTACTGTGGCGATTGTGGCGTGCATTTTTTTTGTTCATAATCAAGTGGTTTTATTGGTGGTTACCTGATTGGTTTTGGATTTTATTTTTTATTTAACTAAGCTGTTGACAAAATAAATTGTTTGGATAGAATGTTAACAAAATAACAAATACACACATCAAAAGAGAAACCAATGTCCAACAATCCCATTGCTCAGCGGATAGAGGCTCAGTTTGCCTCCATGACGCCAACGTTTAAAAAAGTGGCGACCTACATCCTCGCTAATTTAGACTATTTACCTTATGAAACGGCTGAAACCATCAGCCATGCCGTAGGGGTGAGTGGTGTGACTGTTGGACGGTTTTTTCGCAGTTTGAATTTCAAAAACATAGAGGACGTGAAGCACGAACTTCGCGCCCATGACGTCAAGCCTTGGTTGGTCACCGATCGCTATGCTGCGCAACAGCAGCATACGCCCGATGTAAATCACGCATTACAGCTAGAAATCGAAGCCATTCAGCACGCTCACGCGCTGCGCCAAAGCGCGCCTTTCCAACGCATCGTGCAGCATTTGGTTCACGCCGATGCGGTGTTTGTGATTGGGGTGCAGTCGATGCGCGGGATCATGAACCATTTCTTTGCCCTCCTTGAATACCTCCGTCCGCGCGTGTATTACGCCGAAGGCAGCTCTGGAACCTACTTAGAATCGCTCAACAGCGAAATCAACAATCCCTACATCATCACCAGCGACATGCGTGCCTACGCCAAGCAAACCAAACGTTTGTGCCAGGCGGCTGCAGAACAGTCGTTGCCCTTCGCTTTAATCACCGACGTGTATTGTCCGTGGGCGCATGAGTTGAATGGGGATGTGCTGATGGTGCGCACAGAAACCGGACAGTTTTGGGATTCCTTGTCGCCGCTGGTGTCGGTTTTAAACCTATTGCTGACCGAAGTGGCCGCACAGTTGGGCCCAGACTTAAAAGACCGACTAGAAAAAAACAAACAGCTTCAGGCCTTCTTCGGCCAGTTTGAAGCCTAGCCTCATCCATTAGGCTGCCCAGATGCAGCCACTTATAAAAACAGACATCAAGAAGAAAAAAGATTAAGGAGACTGCTGTGTCAGAAACCCCATTACCCGCCATTATCGCCAAAGCCGAGCCCGATTGGGCCGCAGTCATGCGCACGCCGATTCAAGCCGTCACCGAGCCGTTGGTCAAAATCGTTGAACAACCTCGGTTGCAAGCGCGTTCTGCCTATTTTGCCGATCAAATTCCTGGCGCCTTACCCGACATTTGGTTGCGCGCTGGCGTGGCCAAGCGTTTAGAAACCGTTTTAAGCCTGTTGCCTGCTCATTTGGGCCTGCGCCTGCTGGACGGCTGGCGGCCGTATGAAGTGCAAGTGGCCCTGCGCGACATCGTGGCGGCGGAACTGGTGGCACAAATGCCAGAGGCCAGTGCTGCCGAGCGCCTACAGGTGCTGAATCAGTTTGTGGCCATGCCCAGCACCGATGCCGACGCACCGAGCCCACACTTAACCGGTGGTTCTGTAGACCTGACCTTATTTGAGGTGGCCACCGATGAAGCGATCGATATGGGTTCGGCCTTCGACAGCGCCGAGCTGGCCTCGTGGACGGCCTTTTATGAAGCCGAAGCCACTCGCGCTGGCGCCATTAACCAACATCGGCGCTTGCTCTGTCATGCGATGGCCGCGGCCGGCTTTACCAATTTACCAACAGAATGGTGGCACTTTGACTGTGGCAACCAGCTGTGGGCACATTACTCGGGCCAGACGCATGCACTGTATGCGGCCGCCGAGCTTTTACCATAGATTGTACACACTAAAAACAACACGTTAGTACTTAGGAGAATGGCATGACAACTTGGATTGCTGCAGACAATACGTTTGGCCTTTGGGCCTTCATTATGGTGAGCGCCACCGCCGCCATTGTTTTGGAACAACGCTATCAGTGGGCGGCTAAGCTCTCTGGTGCGGTGATTGCCTTAATCATTGCTTTATTTGCGTCTAACTTTGGCTTAGTGCCCACGGACGCGCCCGTCTATGACGTAGTGTGGGGGTATGTGGTGCCGTTGGCCATTCCGTTGCTGTTATTTCAGATCAACATTCACACCATCTTTAAAGAGAGTGGCCGCTTGCTGTTCATTTTCTTGCTCAGCTCCATCGGCACCATGGCTGGTGTGGTGTTGGCCTTCTTCGCCTTAAAGAACTACATTCCTGAGCTGGATAAAATCAGCGGCATGATTGGCGCTTCCTACACCGGCGGCGGCGTGAACTTTGCCGCCATGGTGGCCAAGCTAGAGCCGTCACAAGACATGGTGGCTTCAACCACCGTCGCCGACAACCTAATGATGGTGATTTACATCATCATCTTGATTGGCATGACTGGCATGCGTTTTTTCCGCAAGAACTACCCCACGCCGCACATTGATGCGTTTGAAAGCGAAGCCAAAGAAGCCAGCGGTCAAACTTCTTCTGAAGCGTACTGGCAGCCACGCGCGATTGGCTTGAAAGACATCGCCATCAACCTGGCTGCGTCTATGCTGTTGGTGGGCCTGTCGTTTAAAGTATCGGCGTTGTTGAAAGGCCATTTCTCACCCGACGGTGGCATTGTGCAAGAAATGATTTTTGGCCTGTTTACCGACAAGTACCTATTGCTGACCACCTTTACCTTCTTGGCTTTGTTGATCTTTAAAAAGCCGTTTGCGAAGCTAAGCGGCAGTCAAGAGCTGGGTACCTATGGCATTTACATTTTCTTCGTGGTGATTGGTTTGCCGGCTTCTATCCCGATGATTTTGGCCAATGCCCCTTTGCTGTTCGTGTTTGTGTTCATCGTGATGATCGTCAACCTATTGATCAGCTTGAGCTTTGGTAAGCTGTTCAAATACAACCTAGAAGAAATTTTGCTGGTGTGTAACGCCAACATCGGTGGCCCAACCACCGCAGCGGCCTTGGCCATCAGTAAAGGTTGGAAAGCACTGGTTGGCCCTATTTTGGTGGTGGGCACCATCGGTTACATCATTGGTAACTATGTGGGCACTATTTTGCAAATTGCGCTGTCTAAATTCATGTAACTTAATGTATTTAAAACCCCCTGAGGCCTGCCTCAGGGGGTTTTTTTATGGCTGCGGCTAAAGCATTGGGATGAATGGCCGGACGGTGGTCATGAGCAAGTTGAGTTTTGGCTGCCCTCATGGGATGATGACGATGCCTTGGTGAGTGACCCACAGCGGGCGTTCCTTGATCTATTATCCCAGTAAAGAGGGTTTGGAAGACCGGGTGTTTCGCATTCGTACCGACCGTTCAAGCGCCACCATGCCCGACACGCGCACCAGCCACAACATCAGCAATATTGAAATTTTGGGGCGGGATCCGCAGACGCTGACGGTGCGGTTTAACTGGCACACGCTGAGCCATCGCTATCAGACGGACTACGCCTATTTTGGCTATTCAGTGTACGATTTGGTTCTAAGGGATGGGCAGCCTTTAATTACCCGTAAGTACGTGGTGTTGAAAAATGATGACATTCATCAAGTCATCGATGTGTATCATATTTAAGTTGTCGCGATCACCGTCAAGCCACTGGCCTGGCGGTTTTGTTCTGCGGTGAAGAAGCCAAGCCCAAGCGCTTGGCCGCCACCGAGTGCTCTTGGAGGAGAGACCATGCCCATTTATGCCCTTGGCCGTGACCGTCGTCGGTCACCAAGGCCCACTGCATTACCCGCAGGAGGTTGACCATGTCACAATCACTGCGCCAAGACCTATCCCTGTCCGCCGTGGTGGCGGGGTTTTTAGCGGTCTTGATTTCTTATAGCGGCCCCCTGTTAATTTTGTTTCAAGCCGCCACCGTTGCCGGGGTGGGGCCCGACATGATTGCCTCTTGGGTTTGGGGCATTTCTATTGGGGCTGGGCTCACCGGCCTGTGGCTGAGTTGGCGCTTAAAGGTGCCGATCATCACCGCCTGGTCAGCACCGGGCAGTGCCCTATTGGTGTCGTTGTTTCCACAGCTGTCGTTGGGGCAAATGGTGGGGGCTTATTTGACCGCCGCTGTGTTGCTGGGCCTCATTGGCCTCAGTGGTTACTTTGATCGCCTCTTGCGCTTGCTGCCCAAAGGGGTGGCGGCGGGGATGATGGGGGGCATTTTGTTTCAATTTTGTAGCCAAGCCTTTCAAATCACGGCCACGATGCCGCTGTTGGCATTTGCCATGGTGTTGGTGTACCTATTGGCCAAGCGCTGGCAGCCGCGCTACGCCATCGTTTGGGTGGCAGGCATGGGCCTGCTGTTGGCGACAGCCTTAGGCTTAACCGACTTTGGCAGCATGCGCTTGGTGTGGGGGCGCCCCATATGGATCACGCCGGAATGGGATTGGGCCAGCACCTTAAGTTTGGCGCTGCCCTTATTGATCGTGAGCCTCACCGGCCAGTTTATGCCCGGCATGGCGGTGCTGCACCTTTCGGGCTATGTAACGCCGGCGCGGCCTATATTGTTGGGCTCGTCGTTAAGCTCAATTGCGGTGGCCTGTGCTGGGGGCGTGACGATTGTGCTGGCCGCGATCACCGCCGCCTTATGTACCGGTAAAGAAGCGCATGAGGCGGCCGATCGGCGCTACATTGCGGGCATGGCCAATGGGGTGTTCTATCTGTTTGGCGGCCTATTTGCGGGCAGCATCGTGCTGCTGTTTGCGGCCTTACCCAGTGCCTTAGTGGCTTTGTTGGCGGGCCTTGCCTTGATCGGCGCCATGAGCAGTAATTTAAGCATGATGATGGCCGAAGCCGAACATCGTGAAGCGGCGGTACTGGCTTTTTTGGTCACCGCTTCTGGCATGGTGGTGTGGGGGTTGGGCGCGGCATTTTGGGGCATCGTGATCGGTGTCGTGGCCAGCGTGCTGTTCAATCAAACGCCGCTACGTCAATGGCTGGGGCGTGGTTGAGTGGGTTGATTGAGCGTATGCGTTGCTGGCATAACACCTAGTGAGGTTATGGCCTGTCTAGTGGCCCTTGGTTTTGGTCATAATAAAAATTTGGTTGTGGGCTTGCTGCTGGGTTTCCCAGCACGGCCAAACCTTATGTACGCCTTAGGCGCTGGCTTGAGGCGGTAGACAGGAGTCAGACCATGGCAAACGTAACGGTATTACCCACAGAAGCTTTATTGCATCGATTGGTTGCCCACGATGTGGCGTACTTGTTCATTAATTCCGGCACCGATCACCCACCCTTGATTGAAAGCATTGCGAAGCTACAGGCCGAGGGCAAAAAGAGCCCCACCATCATCAACTGTCCGCATGAGAATGCGGCCATGGGCATGGCCAATGGCTATTATTTTGCCACCGGCAAGCCCCAAGCGGTGATGGTCCACACCAACGTTGGCCTCGCTAATTCGGTGACGGCCTTAATCAACGCCCACTGTCAGAACATCCCCACCATTTTACTGGGTGGGCGCACGCCGATTACCGAGCATGGCCATTTGGGTAGCCGCAATACGCCGATTGGTTATGGCCAAGAAATGCGGGATCAGGCGGCGCTGGTGCGAGAATCGGTTAAGTGGGACTTTGAGCTACGGGCGCCGGCGCAGATGGTCGAACATCTGGATCGGGCTTTTGCGATTGCCCAATCGTTGCCCAAAGGGCCAGTGTATTTAAGCCTGCCGCGCGAGCCTTTGTGTGAGCCTTACCTAACGGAAGAATCGACCCTGTTGGCGCCGAGCCGACAGCAGCCGGTGACGTACGAGCCGAGCCGTGAGGCCCTAAGCCGTGCGGCCGAGCTGTTGGCCGGGGCCAAGCGACCGGTGATTATGGCCCAAAGAGGGGCGGGTTCGGCGGCGGGGGTGGCGACGCTGGCTGAATTGGCCAACGCTTGGGGTGTCCCCGTGGTCGAGTTTTGGGCCACGGAACTGGCGATTGCCAGCGATGACCCAATGGCCGCAGGGGGGGATCCTCAGCCTTGGCTGCCGGAGGCGGACGTACTGCTGGTGATAGACTCATTGGCGCCTTGGGTGATTAGTCAGGTGGCGTTGCCCGAAGGCTGTCAGGTGATTCAGCTGGGGCCAGACCCATTGTTTAGCGATTTTCCGGTTCGAGGCTACGCCGTGGACGTGGCCTTAGCCGGCGCGGTTGAGGTGGGGCTGGAGCTGTTGCAGTCGGCTTTGCAGCCCTGGTTGACGCCAGCGCAGGTGGTTAAAAATAGGGCGCGACAGGCGCAGGTCAGCCAGCGTACTCAAGCGGCGCGGGCCGAGCGGTTGGCCACGGCGCTGGCGGGCAACGGCGAGCGGGTCAGCAAGGCCTTCTTTAGTCATGCGGTGGGGGCTTTGGCCGAGAAACATCAGGCGCTGTTGGTGACCGAGCTGGCCGTGGCCAAGGAATACACAGGCCTCACCCGTGCCGACAGCTATTATCAAGAAGCGTTGTCGGGTGGCCTTGGTGAGGGGCTGCCCATTGCCCTAGGGGCGCAGCTGGCCGACCGAACGCGGCTGGTGATTGCGGCGTTCGGCGACGGTAGCTATTTGTTTGGCAACCCCGCGGCCTGTCAGCAAATTTCGGCGGCGGCAGCGTTGCCGATTTTAATTGTGATTGCCAACAATGCTCGCTGGGGGGCCGTGGCTCAGTCGGTCCGTGCGCTGTATCCTGATGGTTATGCGGCCAAAAGTGCAGACATGCCTGCGGTGAGCCTGGCGCCCACGCCCGACTTCACGCAGCTGGTGGCGGCCAGCGGTGGCTTGGGGCTTAAGGTCAGGCATGGAAACGAGCTGGCGGCCGCTTTGGCTGAGGCCGTGGCCTTTATTCAAACTGAGCGGCGCTTGGCCTTGGTGGAGGTGCCCTATCTGTAGGCGGGGGTTGTGCTGGCGCGGATAAGGCGGCTTATCCACACATTCATCTTATCCACAGGGTGCGGCGCGCCGCGTTAAACCGATTGATCGAGCATTAAAAAAGGCCCTATATAGGGCCTTTTTTGGGGGTCGGGTGGGGCGGAGGGTCACGACCGCTGATGGCCGCGATTAAGCCTGGTCTCGAGGCGACCTTGTAGCCACCCTAAAATCAAACAGAAGGCCCAGTAAATCAGCCCCGCTTCGATGTAGACCAATAAAAATTCATAGGTTCGGGCGGCGGTGTTTTGCGCAATCTTAAACAGCTCCACTACCAGCACCAGCGACGCCAAAGAGGTGTCTTTCACCAGACTGATAAAGGTGTTGGACAGCGGCGGCGTGGCCACGCGCAAGGCCTGTGGCAAAATAATGTGTCGCAGCGACTGGGCGTAGGTTAGGCCCAGGCTCAAGCTGGCTTCCCATTGGCCTTTATTAATAGACTGTAGGGCCGCGCGCACAATTTCCGACGCATAAGCGCCCACGTTCAGCGAAAAGGCAATGGTGGCGGTGATGAACGGGTTTAGGGTCACGCCGAGGCTGGGCAGGCCATAGAAAATCACAAACAGCTGCACCAGCATGGGCGTGCCGCGAATGGCCGACACATAGAGGCGGGCCAGATAATACAGGACACGATGCCATAGGCGCTGGCGCGGCGCCACGCGCAGCACCGCCACGCCCAGCGCAATGATCATGCCGGCGCTAAACGACAGCAGGGTCAGCGGTAGGGTGTAGCTAATGGCGGCCTTGAGCATCGGCCAGAAGGACACAATCCAAATGTGTGCCCGTTCTGGCGTCATGAACGGCAGGGTGCTGAGTAGGTTATTTAACACTCACGTCCTCGCCAAACCATTGTTCACCTAAGCGTTTCAGCGTGCCATCTTGACGCATCTCTTCGAGGGCCTGATCGATTTTGGCAATTGCGTCCTGATTGCCTTGGTTAAAGGCAAAACCAGAGGCCAGTTTTTCAGAAGCGGGCAGCATGATTTTTAAGCCATCATGACCCTGTTGTTTAAAGTAGTCTAGCACCGCCAAATAATCATTGATGGTGATGTCGGCGCGTTTTTGTTTGATTAGGGCCAGCGACTGGGCCAGGCCATCAACGCCCACAATGTTGGCATTCAATGAGCGGGCGAGGTCGCCGAAGTTACTGGTCAGCGACTGGGCCGAATCTAAACCCGCCACGTCTTCAACCTTGCCGATGCGCTGGTCGTCGGCGCGGGCCACGATGACGGCACCAGAGTAAATGTAGGGCGTGCTGAATTCATATTTTTGTTGCCGCTCTGGGGTAATGCCGACCAGGTTGGCAATTAGGTCAAAGCGTTGGCTGTTTAAGCCGGCAAACATGGCGTCCCATTGGGTTTCTTCAAACTTAAGGGTCACGTTCAGGCGTTTGGCGACTTCACGAATGACCTCAACGTCGTAGCCGGTCAACTGACCAGACTCATCGTGAAAAGAAAAGGGGGCGTATGAGCCTTCGGTGCCAACGACTAAGGTCCCCTGTTGCTCAATTTTTTGCGCGATGCTGTTGCCGGCGCTTTTTGGCGCTTCGTCTTTTGAACAGGCTGCCAACAGTAGGCCGGCAGAGGCGATGAGGGCGTAAAAGGTGCGTTTATTCATGAGGTTGATTCCTTAGTATGGCGTAAGAATAAGGGACTGTACTGTAGCGCTTCGGCTGATAATGAACAAATAATTTAAATCCATAAGCTTAAGCCTAAAGGTTATGAGGTGACGAGACTGTCAAAAAATCGTCACATAGGCCATGGCCTTGATCGTCATGGCCGTCGCTGCCGTATTGTAAACACAGCCCTAGGACAGCATGAATCAGTGTACTGTATGCTATGAGGGAGGTCGAATAAATAATTTAAAACCATGGGTTTAAGATTGTTTGCTTCGAAGGATGTTGATTTTGTCACAAAATTGTCATCATTGCTGATTACACTATGGCATTATCTAAAGAATGCCTTTTACAAACGAGGACGGTATGGCTGAACATATTTCAAAACAGTTTCACGGTGAGTTGGAAAACGTCAGAAGCAAAGTGTTGCAAATGGGTGGGTTGGTTGAGAAACAGCTAAGCCAAACCATGTTCGCCTTGGAGGCTGGTGTGTTAGAGCCGCTCGTGGCGGCCGGCATTGCAGATGAAGAAATCAACGCAATGGAAGTGAGCATTGATGATGAATGCCAGTTGATCATTGCGCGTCGTCAGCCAGCGGCCAGTGATTTACGTTTGGTCTTAACCGTTTCGCGCGTGATTGTGGACCTAGAGCGCATTGGTGATGAAGTTAAAAAGATTGCCACCAAGGGCCATCAATTGTTGAGCCAACGCGATGTGAAGCCGGCTCAGTTTTACGACTTTAACCGCATGGCCTCGATGGCCTTGGCGATGCTGCGCCGTGCTTTGGATGCGTTTGCGCGTTTGGACACGACCGCTGCGGTAGAGCTGAAAGAAACCGATGAACACCTAGACCAAGAGTACCAAAATCAGCTGCGTTTATTGGTGACCTACATGATGGAAGATCCTCGCACCATTGGCGCCCTGATTGATGTACTGTTCATGTTGAAAGCGATTGAGCGCGTGGGCGACCATGCCAAAAACATTACCGAACACGTGGTGTACCTAGCGAAGGGTGTGGACGTGCGTCACACCAGCTTGGATGAAATGAAGAAAATGATGTAAGGCCGAACAGCGCCTTGCGCTCAGAATGTGGTGTTTTTAGACGGGCTATGGGCCCGTCTTTTTTTGCGTGTCACACGCGGCGTTGGCGCCAATGGCGCAGGATTAAAGAGTACCCAAATGCACGGGCTTGGATTAGAATAAAGTGGTAATGGCGTATTGCCTGATGTTTAACCTAAAGGGAGGCATCATGTTAATCAATATTGAAAAACAAGACGATGGCAGCATTATGGTGTTTTTGTCCTGTGCCGTGCTGGCGCCGATTGCCCAAGTATGGCATTACCTAAGCGATGATGAGGGCCTGGCCGCTTGGTTTCCTGAGCTGGCGGTGGGCGAGCTGGCTGAAGGCGGCCACATGCTGTTAAACATGTTGCCAGAAGCCTTGGTTAAAATGCCGATTAGGCGCTATAAGCCCGAACGAGACCTGGTGTTTGACTGGGATGAAGACCTGGTGTCTTTTTACCTTGAGCCGATTAACGAACAGGAAACCCGCCTCCTGTTTACCGAGCGTTTAAGCCACTTAAACGACCATTCGGCGCGTGACGTTGCCGGCTGGAGCCTGTGCTTGAAGCGCTTAAAGCGCGCGGCCGAAGGCGGCGTGGGCGAGGGGGCTGAACCGTCGTTTGAAGCCCTGGTGGCAGACTATCGGGCCCAGCTGAGCCAATGGTTGAGCCCTGTTTGAATCGAGCAGCATCGCTGCCGTTCAATTTATTAATGACTTAAGCCGCAGGCAGATTCAGCCTGCGGCGTGCTGGGAGCCGGTATGAATTTATACGTTTATGATCATTGTCCCTTTTGCGTGAAGGCGAGGGCCATTTTTGGTTTAAAAAAAATGCCCATGACTTTGAAGATTTTGGCCAATGATGATGAAGCCACCCCCATTAAGATGGTGGGACAAAAAATGCTGCCTATTCTAGAAAAAGACGACGGCACGTTTATGCCAGAAAGCATGGACATTGTTTATTATGTTGATGGCTTGAGTGGGCCGTCGATGCTGGGTGGGGCGGTGCGAGTAGAAATTGGTCAATGGCTGGTAGAAAATCAAAAGCTCATTCACCAGTTGGTGATGCCTCGGTCCGTTCACATTGGCCTGGCCGAGTTTGCGACAGAGTCTGCGCGCGACTATTACATTAAGAAAAAGCAGGCTTATTTAGGGCCGTTTACCGAGTGTATGCTGCTGTCGCCCAACTTTATCAAGCAAATGAATCAGCAGCTGTTGGTGTTGGAAACCGTAATGCGCGGGACCGAGGCCTGTAACGGCACCGAGCTGTCAACCGACGACATTCACTTGTTTGCCGTGTTGCGCAACCTATCGATGGTGAAGGGCTTGGTTTACCCTGCTAAGGTGGCCGCGTATCGGGTGGGTATGGCCGAGCGCACTCAAGTGCCCTTATTTGATGAGGTGGCGATTTAAGTTAAAAAACAGGACGCTGGCGTCCTGTTTTTTTTGGGGTTTAGTTCAGCCAATCGGTTGGCTTCAGGTAATCGTTTAGCTTGGCCTCGGGGCTGTCGGCTTCAGGCGCATACTGATACTCAAAGCGCACCAGGGGCGGCATCGACATCAGAATCGATTCCGTGCGGCCCCCGCTTTGTAGGCCAAACAGCGTGCCACGGTCCCAAACCAGGTTGAATTCGACGTAGCGGCCACGGCGGTACAGTTGGAACTGGCGTTCGCGTTCGCCATAGGGCGTGTCTTTACGGCGGTTGACGATGGGGATGTAGGCATCAATGAAGCCTTGGGCAACGGCTTGGATAAAGTGAAAACTGGTGTCAAAGCCCCATTGGTTGAGGTCGTCAAAGAACAGGCCGCCCACGCCGCGGGTTTCGTCGCGGTGTTTTAAATAAAAATACTCATCGCACCATTTTTTATAATCGGCATAGACGCTGTCGCCAAAAGGGGCGCACAGGTTATGGGCGGTTTGGTGCCAGTGCACGATGTCTTCGGCGAAGGGATAGAAGGGGGTGAGGTCAAAGCCACCGCCAAACCACCACACCGGTTCTGCACCTTCCGGGTAGGCAATGAAAAAGCGCACGTTGGCGTGGCTGGTGGGCACATAAGGATTTTTGGGGTGGATCACCAAAGACACGCCCATGGCTTCAAAGGAGGCGCCGGCTAGCTCAGGGCGATGGGCGGTGGCAGAGGCGGGCATGGCCGTCCCTTTAACGTGCGAAAAATTGACCCCAGCCTGTTCAAACACCTGACCATTTTTTAAGACGCGGCTTTCGCCCACGCCCAGTTTGCTGTGCCAGTGGTCGGGCACAAATTGCGCGCCGCCATCGGCGGCCTCAAGGGCCTGACAGATTTTGGTTTGAATGGATTGTAAAAACAGTTTAACGGCATCGACAGAGAGAGCGGACATGTGGCGCCTTTGGCTTTGATTTGAAGATAATGCGCCATTGTAACGTATTTTTCCAGACTAAGCGCCTACCCTCTGGCCTCATATCGGCCCTGAGGGTAGGATTAAGTCATTCGCACTTCATCCCCCTTTGAAAGGCAAGCGTATGTACACCTTATATGGTTTAGGTACCCCCAACGGATTTAAAATCAGCATTGCATTGGCGGAGCTTAAGCAGGCTTACACCTCTAAAATCATTGACATCAGTAAGAATGAGCAGTTTAGTCCTGAGTT
Organism: Neisseriaceae bacterium; assembly: GCA_017991555.1. GTDB lineage: Bacteria > Pseudomonadota > Gammaproteobacteria > Burkholderiales > Neisseriaceae > JAGNPU01. The sequence continues at coordinate 304,891 of JAGOQM010000003.1, read as the reverse complement.
TTTGGCCCTCAACGCCAACCATAAGATTCCCGTTTTGGTCGACCCAGATGCCGTCGGCGGCGAGCTGGTGTTGGCCGAAAGCGGCGCCATCCTCATGTATTTGGCCGAAAAACACGGTCAGTTCCTACCTGTGGACGCGCAGGCGCGTTGGGCCACGATTCAATGGCTGATGTTTCAAATGGCGGGTTTTGGCCCCATGCTGGGCCAGCTGCATCATTTTAAGGTGTATGCGCCTGAAGTGGTGCCGTATGCGATTCAGCGTTATGACGCTGAAGGGCGCCGCTTGTATGGCGTACTCAATACCCAGTTGGCGGGTAAAGACTATGTGATCGGTGCGGCGTACACCATTGCCGACATGGCCCTGTATCCTTGGGCGCATTCGCATGAACGTCAGGGCATTGATTTGGCCGACTATCCTAACGTGGCGGCCTGGTTTGCACGCATGAGCGCTCGCCCAGGGGTGCAAGAGGGCATGCGTGCGTTTGCCTAAGCGTGGGCGATAGCCAAAATATATTTAAGCTTTAGTTAAGGCTGGGCCAGATTTGCCAGCGAGACAAATTGTGTAGTAAGCTATACAACGTAAAGCGTTATCTTTGGGGCAAAGTGAGAAGGGCAACCTTCAATTCTTGACCGGCGGTGATAGTCCGCGAGCGCAAGCTGATTTGGTGTAATTCCAAAACCGACAGTACAGTCTGGATGATAAAAGATAACCGACAATCGAAGCAGTTGCGTCCTATAGACACCCGCGGTGGCGTAAGCCCTCTGGCGTGGCTATGGCTGGCGTGCACACGGCCAAGCCGTGGCGTTGATTGTTTAAGCCCCTGATCGAGATCATCGAGAGGGGCTTTTTTTATGACCATTAATAATGAATAGGCCAGGACCCCACCCGGCCATACACCAACAAGGGCACGAATATGTCGAACACGCTAGAACAACGAGGCTTTACCCAGCGCGAGCTGATGATGAGTTTACTGATGACGCCAGACATGGCCAACTTTACCGGCAACGTCCACGGCGGCACCATTTTGAAACTGTTAGATCAGGTGGCCTATGCCTGCGCCAGCCGCTATGCCGGCACCTATGTGGTGACCCTGTCGGTGGATCAGGTTTTGTTTAAAGAGCCGATTCATGTGGGTGAGTTGGTGACCTTCTTGGCCAGCGTCAACCACGTGGGTCGTACCTCGATGGAGATTGGCATCCGCGTGGAAGCCGAAGACATTCCCAATCGCAGCGTGCGCCACACCAATAGCTGTTACTTCACCATGGTCGCCGTGGGCGAAGACCGCAAGCCTGTAGAAGTGCCTGCCTTGAGCCTAGACAATGAAACCCAACGCATGCGCTACACCGCCGCCGAACTGCGTAAACGCATTCGGATCGAAACCGCCGCCAAGCTCAAAGAAGCTTGTGAGGTGGAAACCGGCTCGACCGCGGTTTAAGGGGACGACTACTATGTTTACCGGCATCATTCAAGGCCTCGGCCAAATTCAGCGCATCGACAAAAAAGATCAGTTTCAAACCCACGTGGTGCGCCTGCCGCGCGACCTGTTGGGCAACCTTGCCTTGGGCGCATCAGTGGCCCACAACGGTTGCTGCCTGACCGTGACTCGGGTCGAAGACGACCTCGTGTGGTTTGATTTAATCGACGAAACCTTACGCTTGACCAACCTAGGTGCGCTGGTCGAAGGCGACTGGGTTAACCTCGAGCGTGCGGCCAAGTTTGGCGACGAAATCGGTGGTCACAGCATGAGTGGTCACATTTTGGGCCAGGCCAAGATTAGCCGCATTGAAGAAACCGCCACCAATCGGACGGTTTACTTTGCGCTCCCAGAAGCGATGAAAAAATACGTTCTGACCAAGGGCTACATTGGGATTGATGGGATTAGCCTCACCTTAGGTGAGGTGACCGACCATGAGTTCTGTGTGCACTTAATTCCAGAAACCATTGCCAGAACCAATATGCAATACCGACAAGTGGGCGACGGGGTCAATATTGAGATTGATCCGCAAACACAAGCCATTGTAGATACTGTTGAGCGCGTTTTGGCGCAACGCACTAATGCTTAATTTTACAGACAAACTTGTCTAGAATCAGGAGACATCATGGCGATTGCCAGTATTCCAGAAATTATTGCCGACATTAAAGCCGGTAAAATGGTGATTTTAACCGACGCAGAAGACCGCGAAAACGAAGGTGACGTGCTGATGGCGGCCGAATTTGTGACCCCAGAAGCGATTAACTTCATGATCAAGCACGCCCGTGGCTTGGTGTGCATGCCGATGAGCAACGAGATGGTAGACCGTTTGCAGCTGCCGATGATGGCCGACCGCAACGGCGCCCGTCACGGCACGCCGTTTACCGTCAGCATTGAAGCAGCCCATGGCATCAGCACCGGCATTTCGGCCGTTGACCGTGCCCACACGGTGCGTACCGCGGTGGCACCGAATGCCGTGGCGGCCGACATCGTTCAGCCTGGCCATATTTTCCCCCTACGTGCCCAAGACGGCGGCGTGTTGGTGCGTGCCGGCCACACCGAAGCCGGTTGTGACCTAGCCCGTATGGCTGGCCTCACCCCAGCGGCGGTGATTTGTGAAGTGATCAATGATGACGGCACCATGGCGCGCATGCCTCAGCTTGAGGTGTTTGCCGAAGAGCATGGGATTAAAATCGCCACCATTGCTGACTTAATTCAATACCGCAGCCAAAATGAAAGCCTGATTGAAGAAAAAGGCAGTGTGATGGTCGACACCGCTTGGGGCCAGTTCAAGCAGGTGATGTTTACCGACACCCTGTCGCAAGAAACCCACGTGGCCTTGGTTAAGGGTGAGCCTACGGCCGAAGATGAAGTGTGGGTGCGGGTGCACGAACCGTTTAGCGCCATGGATTTCTTGGCGCCCAGCAACGACCACAGCTGGAGCCTGCCAGACGCCTTGGCGCGCATCCAAAGCGTTGGGCACGGCGTGGTGATTTTGTTACACCGCACCGAAACCGGCGCCGACCTTTTGGCTAAAGGCCTGCCGCAGCAAGACGTTCCCGCCCGCGTGTGGGACAAAAAAACCTTTGGCATCGGCGCCCAAATCTTGGCCAGCCTCAACGTCAAAAAAATGCGCATCATGGGCAAAACCTCGGCCATGACGGGCCTGACCGGTTTTGGCTTGGAAGTGGTGGGCTTTGAAATGCCAAACGAAGGCTAAATCTTAATAAATAATGGGCAAGGCGTACGGAAATCCAGTACAATTGCCCATCCTTTTGAAGGAACTCTAATGAAACCATACGCAGTGAACCATCAAGCACAAGGCTTACGCATCGGGATTGTTCAAGCCCGTTTTAGCGATGGCATCGGCAGCGAACTATTGGCCGCCTGTGAAGCACAATTATTGGCCCTTGGCGTGGCCGCCGACGACATTCATGTGGCCACCGTGCCCGGCGCGTTAGAAGTGCCGGTGGTGTTGCAATCCATGGCCAAAAGCCAAAAATTTGATGCCTTAGTGGCCTTAGGCGTGATTATTCGGGGTGAAACCTATCATTTCGAATTGGTGGCGAATGAATCAGGTGCAGGTGTGAGCCGCGTCTCTTTAGATTATAATATCCCCATTGCCAACGCCATTTTGACGACGGAAGACGAAGAACAAGCGATTGTTCGCATGCGGATTAAGGGCGCAGAAGCCGCCACCGCAGCCGTTGAAGTGGCTAATTTATTGAAAGCTGTCTCAGCATAGTTAAGGAATCATATGAAAACACCACGCCGTCGCGCGCGCGAATTTGTGGTACAAGGTTTGTATCAGTTTCAGTTGAATACATCACTCAGTGCCAATGAAATTGAGCGCAACTTACAAGAAAACGATTATTTTGAAAAAGCCGATTTGGTTTTGTTCCGCAAAATTTTCTACGGTGTGTTGCAAGATTTTGGCACCTACATGAATCGCCTCATGCCTTTATTGGATCGCCCTGCTGAAGAGGTGAGCCCGATTGAGCGCGCCACTTTATTGATGGCCTGCTATGAGCTGTCACAAATGCCAGAAACCCCATATCCGGTGATCATCAACGAAGCCATTGAAACCACCAAAACCTATGGTGGCACCGATGGCCATAAGTTTGTGAATGGTATTTTGGACAAGCTGGCGGCGGTTTTGCGCCCAGACGACCCACGTCGTTAAGCCCAGCATGGATTAAAAAAACCACCGCTCAAGCGGTGGTTTTTTTGTGGGCGTTGTCTGCGCTGATGCTTAAGGCCAGAGCGGATGGTCGTTCAGATGGGCCAGCTGTTTCTCGGTGGCGATGACCTGAACGTAGAGGGTGATGGCATTGCTGGCTAAAAAGTCACACAGGTCTTGGCAAACGTCTAGGAAAATGGCCATGTCGGCCCAGTTGACGTCGCTGGCCTTGTGTAAGGGCAAAGTCCATAGGTTGGGCGCGTCTGGGCACCAAGCCTGTTCGGTGAGGGCGTCGTACAGGGCGTCCCAGTTGTCGCCAAAGTATTTGGGCAGCACGAATAGGCTTTTGGTGGCCATCATGATGCTGGCCTTATTGACCTGATTAAGCTTGGGCCATGGCCACCGTTGCGCGGGGGCGTCTGTGGCGAGGGCGGTTAGCTGTTTTGGGGTGCAAACATACACAGCAGGCTCATTAGGGAAGATCATGGTTGGCCTCTAGTTTGTGAAAGGTGCGGTAATGGTCAGGGGTATAGTAGTACTCTGTCGGCGGATGACCACCGGTCACGATGCGTCTGGCGCCGCGGGTTTTGGTGCCTGGCGTGCGCACCGTGTATTCACGGTAATAGCCGCGGGGCTGTTTGGGCAGAATGCGCTCGCGGTTCTGAAAAATGGTGTCGTCCTGCTTGTGGGGGAAGGGGCCACCTTGCTGAATCAGCTTGAGGGTTTTATTGATTTCAGCGTCGGCAGACACGAGGCCTGTGCTGGCCGGCTGCTTGGGGGCCTGTTCATCCACGGCCACACCGATGGGCGTGGTTTTGGCCTTGGTGTCGGCCAAGGTTTTGGTGGCTGGCTTAGCCTTGTCGTGGGCGGCGACCTCTGCGTGGCCGGTGGCCGCTATGGTTTCGGCATCTGCATCTGTATCGGTTTCTGCTTCAGGATCCGCATCCGCATCTACCCGCTGTGGCTTGCTCTCGGGCACAGTGGCCTGTTCCGGCGGCGGTTCAATGGCCTCTACCGGGGTAAGGTCTTGAACCGATTCAATGGGCGCCGTTGCGGGCGTGTCTTGGGGGCTTAATAGGCTGGTGTGGTTGACGACAAAGTAAATCAACACCAGGGCCAATAGGCCAATGATTTTTTTCATGGTTGGCTTTATTCATAAAACGTGGATGGTTTATTATAACGGTAAACGTCGGGCTCAGTCGTTTTTCTGTGACCGGCAGTGCGTGTTAAAATTTGGCGTTCAGGACTTAAGTCAGCAGGCTCCTGTTAGACAGGGGCAGAGGTCCAGGCATTAACGCGGCCATTTCAACGTGGCTGGCCAAGATTCATCTAACTTTAAACAACATTAAAAAGGAATGCTATGCGTTCATGGTTATTGGCGTTGGCCGTGATGGGCTGTGCGCCCATGGCGGCAGAATCGACCGATTCGGTACCGGCAATGGTTGCCACCGACAGCAGTGTGACAGAAGCGTTGCCAGCCACGCCGGTGGTGGATAGGCCTGTGCCAAGTGACAGCGAGCGGGCAAGTCCGCCCGAGGCAGAGGCCAGTGGCGTTTTAGACGATGCTGCTGTGGAATCCACCGTGGTGTCGGCGCAGCAGCCGGCCGATGTGGTCGAATTCATTGAGGCGCGCGATACCTGTGGGCACTTTATGGGTGAATTCGTGGGCGACCCAGCCATCGATGAGCCGAGGGGGATTAATCAGCAAATCGAGGCGGCGTGCCAGGGTTTGGATGAACGCCTGGCGGCGCTTAAGGCGCTGCATCAGCATGATGCAGCGATCATGGCCGTTTTAAACGAGTATGAGCCATTGTACTAAGAGGTGAGTGCAGACGACAAAGGACGCAAGCCAGCAGGGTTTGCGTCCTTTGTCGTCTGGGGCTGGATGGGCTGGGCGTTACGACAGCCCCATGGCGTGGGCAATCAGCTTTTTCTTGACCGGGCCCAGTTGGTTGGTGAGGTTTAACCCTGTATTGCGTAGCCACGGCAGCAGCGGCAGCTTTTGGTCACCAAACAGCTTAAACAGGGCGTCACAGCCCATCTGCATAGTGCGCACCGGCTCAAGGCGGCGTTGTGCGTATTGGGTCAATAAGGCCCGTTGGCCTGGATCTTTGGTGCCGTGTAAGAGCTGAGCCAGGGCTTGGGCATCCCCAAACCCTAGGTTGACGCCTTGACCTGCCAGCGGGTGGATGGTGTGGGCGGCGTCGCCAACCAATAAAATCCGTTGTGCCGTGGTGGCCTGAGGGCGAATCAATCTAAGTTCAAAGGCATTGGCCGGCGTCACCACCTCAAGTGCACCGAGACGCTGCTGGCCGCGCTCTGCCACGGCCACTGCCAAGGCTTCAGGACTAAGGTCGAGCAGCTTTTGTGGCTGCGACGTCGACCACACCATCGACATGTGGCGATTAGGTAGGGGTAGATAGGCCAAGATCTCACCGTCTTTAAACCATTGGTAGGCCACGCCCTCATGGTCGTGTGCGCACTTAAAGTTGGCCACCACGCCATGGTGGTGGTAAGGGTCGACCTTAATGTCGATGCCCGCCTGCTGTCGGACCCAAGAGTTGGCACCGTCGGCGCCAATAATGAGCTTGGCGCTGATGCGCTCGCCATTGTCTAAGGTTAGCTCGGCCTGCATGAGGTCGGTCTTGATTTGGGCACCGCGCTGGCCACTGATGAGGGTCACGTTTTGTTTGGCCAATTCCGCCCACAGGCCGCTGAGTAGCCAGCGGTTTTCGGCAATGGTGGTGAGGTGGCTGGCGTGTAAATCTTGCGCGTTGAACTCGATTTTGCCGCCTTGGTCACCAAACACGCTCATTTGCTTGACGCTTTGCAGGCGTTCGGCGCTAGGCCAAGCGTTGAGCGAGGCTAAAAAGCGTTGATTGCCTGGGCTGATGGCAAAAATACGGGGGTCGAATCCTTGCGTCAACACGGCTGGGTTGAGGTCGGGCAAGCGCGCTTCGAGCAGGATGACGTGGTGGCCGCTTTGTTGTAGGGCCAGCGCCGTGCTGGCGCCGACCAAGCCGGCTCCCACGATAAGGATGTCACAATGAGTGTGTTGGGTCATGAAGGGATTTTCCTTGAGCTTAAAGGCCAAAAACCAGGCTTTGACTAAAACGCTTGCGCAGCGCAGGCACCACGTCGAGCACGCTCATGACCATGCCGCGGCCGTGGTTCATGAGCGGGGTGTGGCCTTCAAATAGGGTTACCAGGCTGTGGGTAAAGCCCACCACCGCATGGGCGTCAATACGGCGCTTGGCACCGTATGCTTGGCCGAGGCGGGGGTTGGTCAACGCGTGTTCGGTGGCCATGGTTTCGGCCAGTACCAGTGCGTCTCTAAGCCCTAGGTTTAGGCCTTGTGCGGCCACTGGGTGCATGGTTTGGGCCGCATTGCCAATGCAAATGACCTTGCCCGTCGACACCTGGTTGAGCTGCTTCAGCTGCAAAGGGAAGGTAGCTGGGTGGGACAGATTGAGCAGCGGGCCGAGGCGGCTGCCAAAGGCGGCTTCAAACTCGATTTTAAATTCGGCCAGGCTGGCCTGCTTTAAGCGCTCGGCGTCGGCGCTGCTGCGGGTCCAGACCAGGCGGTGTTGGTCCTTATAAGGGAGGAGCACAAAGGGGCCAGCTTCGGCAAAGCGCTCGAAGGCAATGCCTCGGTGCGCCTGTTCAAACGTGAGGGTCGCCACCAACGCCGTTTGCGCGTAGTTAAACTCACGGCGCTTGAGGGCGGGCAGCTGCTGTATTAAATGACCGCCTTCGGCCAGCGTGAGCCAGTCGCAGGTCAGCAGTTGGGCTTGGCCTTGGTGCTGGAAGGCAAGGCTGGCATAATGGGCGTTGCTGTGGACGGTGTCGACTAAGGCGCCCCAAGCCACCGGCACGCCCTGTGCCACCAGGGCCGCTTCGCACGCCTGAATGAGGGTGGCGTAATCAATCACTGCGCCCAAAACCGGCAGGCCTAAGTCATCTTGATGAATGTGGGTTTTGCCAAAATGGTTTTGCTGCGACACGTGGACTTCGTGAATGGCGGTGAAGGCGCTCGGAGGCAGTTCGACCCCCGCTTCGCGTAGGGCAGTGAGGCTTAAATACGACAATGCCAAAGTGCGCTGATCGCTTACCACGGTGTTTTGCGCCCGGGCTTCTAACAGCAGCACCCGTTTGCCTTGCTGATGTAGCTTCAAGGCGAGTAAAGTGCCCACAGGGCCAGCGCCAACAATGGCTACTTGAGTGTGACTGGGTAAGTTCATGCGCACAAAGTCCTTCTAACGTAATATAGGCGCTATTCTAATGCAAATTAGGCCCTGGGCACAGGTCATTGTGCCGCCTGTTTGCGCTGGCTCAGTGACGGCCAGCATGAATGCACTACTTTTTAAGACGGGTTTAAGGTTGGTTTGCTAAACTGCCGCTACGTGAAGTTGCGTAAATTTTGACGTCAGCTGTTGGGAAAACGTTTTTTGCCCATATATATAGTGGTAAACCATTGCCTATGGCGCTGCTGTATTTTTAAGCTTTTGTATTTTAACTGTTTATTTTGCGCTTAAGCCATTATTGATCATTCGTACAGGGTCGGTATCGACACGACCACACACAAGGTTATCTTATCTTATGACAGTTCCTCATCTATCAACCGCCCAAAAGGGGCCATTATTGGCATTAGAACAATGCATTCTGGACAACCAAGCCACGATTGAAGCCTGGTTTCGCAGTAAGTGGGTACAGCATCAAACCCCATTTTATGGTTCGGTTGATTTACGCAACAGCGGCTTTAAGTTGGCGCCGGTAGATTTGAACTTATTCCCAGGTGGCTTTAATAACTTAAATACCGAATTATTACCATTGGCCGTGGCCGCGGCGCAAAGTGCCGTTGAAAAAGTGTGCCCAGAAGCCAAAAGCGTGTTGATTATTCCTGAAAATCACACCCGCAATACTTATTATTTAGAAAACATTTACGCCTTAAAACACATATTGGATCAGGCTGGCTTTAACGTGCGCTTTGGCTCGTTAAACCCGGAAGTGACTGAGCCAACAACGTTTAAAACCGCTTTAGATCACGATGTGCTGTTAGAACCGCTGGTACGCGAGGGCAATCGTGTGACCTTGGCCGATGGTTTTAACCCTTGTTTGGTTTTGTTGAACAACGACCTGTCTGCGGGCACGCCGGCCATTTTGGAAGGCGTTGAGCAACACATTTATCCGCCGCTACACGGGGGCTGGACCTTCCGTAAAAAAACCCATCACTTTGCCGCCTATGACCAAGTAGCGACCGAGTTTGCCGAGTTGATTGGCATTGATTCGTGGATGATTAACCCATATTTTGAAGGCTGTGCCGGTTTGGATTTCCAAGCGCGCGCCGGTGAAGACGAGCTGGCCGCCACGGTTGACCGCGTCTTGGCCAAAATTGCCGCAAAATACGCCGCCAACGGCATCTCAGAAGACCCATTCGTCATCGTAAAGGCCGATGCCGGTACCTATGGCATGGGCGTCATGAGCGTGAAGTCGGGCGAAGAAGTGCGTGGCTTAAACCGTAAAAACCGCAACAAAATGGCGGTGGTTAAAGAAGGCTTAGAGGTTTCTGAGGTCATCGTGCAAGAGGGCGTGTACACCTTTGAAGAGGTTGAGGGCGCCGTGGCAGAGCCGGTGGTGTACATGATGGATCGCTTTGTGATTGGCGGTTTTTACCGCGTAAACAACGGTCGCGGCGTGGACGAAAACCTAAACGCCAGCGGCATGCATTTTGTGCCCCTGTCGTTTGAATGTGCCGGTTTGCCAGATAAAGAGGCCACCCCACACTGTGCACCCAACCGTTTCTATGCCTACGGCGTTTTGGCGCGCCTGTCCTTATTGGCGGCAGCCTTAGAGCTGGAAGCCACAGCGCCGAAATCGGCCTAATAATAATGACCGATGTGTCCTTTTAGGTACATCGGTTTTTTGATGAAAAGGATCAGTTTATGAACGTCCTCTTTATTGCCGACCCACTAAGCGGCTTTAAAATTTACAAAGATTCAACCTATGCCATGATGCGTGAGCTGGCCAAGCGTGGCCATCAGCTGCATCATTGTCTCAGCGGGCAAATGGTGATTGAGGCCGGCGTGGTCATGACCGACGCCACCTTAATCACCTTAGATGCCAGCGTGACCTATGAGGACACCGAGCGCAGCTGGTACGCCGAGCACGACGTAAGCCGCGTGCCGCTGAGCCAGTTTGACGCGGTGATCATGCGCACCGACCCACCGTTTGACCTAGAGTATTTGTACGCCACCCAGCTGCTGACCTTGGCGGCGAAGCAGGGGGCCAAAGTCTTTAACAGTGGCCAAGCCATGCGCGACTTTAATGAAAAATTGGCGATTTTGAATTTTGCCCAGTTCACCGCCCCCACGCTGGTGTCGTCGCAGCAGGACAGCATTAAGGCCTTTATCGCTGAGCATCAAGACGTGATCGTGAAGCCTCTAGACGGCATGGGCGGCAGCGGTATTTTCCGCCTGCGTCAGGATGACCCCAACGTGGGCAGCGTGCTGGAAATGTTGACCCAGATGGGCAGTCGCACCATTATGGCGCAGCGTTACATTCCCGAAATTGTGGCCGGCGACAAACGGATTTTGGTGATCGATGGTGAGGCCATGCCGTATGCGTTGGCACGCATTCCGCAACAGGGTGAAACCCGTGGCAACCTGGCCGCCGGCGGGCGAGGAGTGGCGCAGCCGCTAAGCGAACGGGACTGGGCGATTGCCAAAGCACTGGGACCTGAATTAAAATCGCGTGGCATTTTGCTGGCGGGCTTAGACGTGATTGGTGATTATTTAACCGAAGTCAACGTCACCAGCCCAACCTGCTTTCAAGAGATCATGCAGCAAACCGATTGCAACGTGGCCGAGTATTTTGTCGATGCGTTGACGCGCTGCGTTGAAAATCAATTATAATCAAACCTTCTGAAATGGCTGAACATATGAATCGTCACGATTTGAATACAGAATCGAGCAATGAGTTTAAGGGCAAAACGGGCGTGAAGCGAGTGCTGAATGCATTTGGCTACTCTAAGGCGGGCATCAAATTTGCCTGGGAGGAGCAAGGCTTCCGACAGCTGGTGTACATCAACATCGTTTTGGTGGCGCTGTCTTTTTACTTTAAGTTCGGCAGTGCGACTCAGTCCATTTTGATCTTGGGTTCGGCCCTCACCCTGATGGTTGAATTATTAAATACAGCTATTGAAGCTTCAGTAGACCATACGTCGCTCAAACAGCATCCATTGGCCAAGCGCGCTAAGGACACGGCATCTGCCGCCCAAACTGTTGCGTTGGTGACGCTGTTTATTCTTTGGGCGGCTGCGTTGTGGCGCTATTTTGGCTAAGCACACAGACAAAGGAATCTCCCGATGAATAAAACCGCAATGGGTTTGTTGTTGGCATTAGGCTTAACCGGTACCGTTCAGGCGGCCAGCGTGATTGAAGTAGGGCAGGCCTGGAGCCGTATGACGGCGCCGAGCGTGCCCATGGGCGCCATTTTTGTAGAGTTAAAAAACAGTGGTGACGAAGACGATGTGTTGGTCGCCGCCACCACCGCCCGTAGCCCTCAGGCGGAATTACACACCACCGCTATGGATAACGGTGTGATGCGCATGCGCGAAGTGGCTGGTGGCATTGCTTTGCCTAAAGGCCAAACGGTGTCCTTAAAGCCGGGCAGTTATCACGTGATGCTGATGCGATTGCCGAAGCCTTTGGTGTTGAATGATGAATATCAGGTGACGCTTAAATTCAAAAACGCCCCTAGCCAAACCGTGAACGTGAAGGTCAATAACGGTGTGGGCATGGTGAATGGCATGGCGGCTGCGCCTATGGACCATAGTGGCCATTAAGCTTATTGGCTGTTGAAGGATTAAAAAGACCGCATGAGTGCGGTCTTTTTTGTGGCCGTGGTTTTTTGGTTGAGCTGCCAGGAGGAGTGGTTCTGTGGGGCTAAAGCATGGTTTGCTTATCTTCTTGCCGGTAAAGGGCTGAATGAGGCGAGGGCGTGGATAGGCTTCTCTTTACCTACATTACGGTATGTTGGCCATCCATAGACCATGGTTTGTTGTGGCTTCAATCCGCTTGGATAGCCGTAGCAGTAGGGTGTGGTAAAGCGTAGCCTACCCACCAGCTTTAATGTTTGAGATCATGTAACCGAAAGGGGACGTGGGTCGCGATCCACTCTACAAAGTGCTAAAAACCATGGTTTGTGGTTTGCAAAATAAGTGCCTCAGTTGCACCAATCCTCTCACCGCGTCTCCTTTAGGTGAAGTACCGTCCCGTAGAGCCGCCGAAGTAGGTTCTATCGAAGTAGGTTCTATTGAGCCAGATGAAGCAGGCAAAAAGCTTGTGGCGCCCGACCACGCTTTGATAGGAGGGGGAGCACTCTTGCCTACGCTGGCTCAATAGGTTCTGCTGAGGGCAGTCACGAAGTGACCGGGGATCAGGGTGGCCTTTTCTTTGCTTCGTTTCTTTTGGCCACGCAAAAGAAATGACGTCGCCCTCGGCGAAACAAACGCCCAAATTTAAGTCATGCCTGACTAAAAGTAGCCTTTCAAAATCATTCATGCTTCGGCAACATCGCTATTGATCAGTCGTTGGGTTTCGCCCTGTAGGGCGACAGACTTTCTTTTGCGTGGCCAAAAGAAAGTATGCAAAGAAAACGCCACCCGACAATCTGCCCTAGCGGGTGCCCTCGCTGGAACCCATCGGGCCGGCGCTAGCAAGAGTGCTCTGTCTCCTATCAAAGCGTGGTCGACAGCCACAAGCGATTTGCTAGCTTCATCCGGCCCGATAGAACCCAACTCGGCGGCTTTAGCGGGAAATCGGTACTTCACCCAAAGGAAAGGTGGCGAGTTTAAATAATTTGGCATTCACAAAACCATGGTTTATGGTTCTTCGTAGGGTGGGGCGTGACCCACGGGGTCTTTGTGTTCTCATGAGGTGAGGCATTAAAGCCGGTGGGTAAAGCGTCGCCTACCCACCAGCCTTTGCCTACTCGATCACGCCAAAGCCAAAGCCGCCCCCCCCAGCAAAGAGCGTCACATTTAATATCCCCACTACCCATAAAAACAGCCGCCCTTCGTGGGCGGCCGTGTGCATCCGTGTCTGTGCTTAGTCCTGTAGCAGCCAATGCTGTAAGGCGATCAGCGTTTTGGCGTCTTGAATTTCATGCGCCGCCAGCGCCGCTTTCACTTCTGCCTTGCTCATCAGCACGGTTTCTACAAACTCATCTTCGTCAGCGCTTAAGGCACTATTGGCCACCACGTTTTTGGCCTGATACAGGTGTAACACCTCGTTGGTAAAGCCGGGAGCGCTAAAAAAATGGCACACATAGCTGAGGGTGTCACAGGTGTAAGGGGTTTCTTCGGCCAGCTCACGTTGGGCGCAGTCTAAAGGGTCTTCGTCCACGTGATCTAACTTACCGGCGGGCACTTCCAAGAGGATTTGCCCGGCCGGATGGCGGTATTGGCGCACCAAGACGACCTGCTGTTCTGGGGTGGTGGCCAAAATGCAGGCGGCGCCATTGTGGTGGACAAATTCACGGGTTGCGGCCTTACCGTTGGGCAAGGTGACCGTGTCCACGCTGAGGTTAATGATGTTGCCTTCGAAAATGAGTGCTCTGGAAACAAAGGTTTCGGTTAAGTTCATGCAGCGTCCTTAAGTATGGGTGGGCGTGGCTAGCCTGGGGTGCCGAAGACCACGTCCGGTCGTTGTACCGCTAAGGTAATCGCTTGCGTGAGCTGATGCAAGTCTTCTGCGTTCATGACGTAGGGCGGCATGATGTAAATCAGGCGGCCAAAGGGGCGAATCCACACGCCCTGAGCCACAAAAAAAGCCTGTAGGCTGGCGGTGTTCACTGGCCGGGTGGTTTCGATCACGCCCACGGCCCCCAGCACGCGTGCGTCGGCGACAACGTCGGCATGGGCGCACAGAGGCAGCAGCTCGGCGCGTAGTTGGGCCTCGATGGCGCTGACCCGCTCTGCCCAAGGTTGGCTGGTTAATAAGGACAGGCTAGCCGAGGCGACGGCGCAGGCCAGAGGGTTGCCCATGAAGGTTGGTCCGTGCATGAAGCAGCCAGCAGCCCCATTGCTGATGGTGTCGGCCACGTGGCGGGTGGTGAGGGTGGCCGACAGCGTCATGTAGCCGCCGGTGAGGGCTTTGCCCACGCACATGATGTCAGGGCTGACGTCGGCGTGGTTGCAGGCAAACAGCTGGCCGGTACGGCCAAAGCCGGTGGCGATTTCATCGGCAATCAGCAGCACGCCGTGTTGCTGGCACAGCTCGGCCACCTGCTTTAAATACTGCGGGTGGTAAAAGCGCATGCCGCCAGCACCCTGAATAATGGGCTCCAAAATAACCGCAGCCAGCCGCTGGTGCTGTGCTAAAAAAGCCCGTTTGAACGGCTCAAAATCTTGTGGCTGCCACGCGTCGTCAAAGCGGCATTGTGGTGCCGGTACGAACAGGTGTTCGGGCAAGTAGCCTTGGTACAGGCTGTGCATCGAGTTTTGTGGGTCGCACACGCTCATGGCACCAAAGGTGTCGCCATGATAGCCGTGTTGTAGGGTCAGAAAGGTTTGGCGGGTTTCGCCGCGCGCCTGCCAGTACTGCAGCGCCATCTTCATGGCGACTTCGACCGCAACCGAGCCTGAGTCGGCGAGGAAGACGCATTCAAGCGGCTCCGGCGTCATGGCGACTAATTGCTGACATAGGGCAATGGCGGGCGGGTGGGTGATGCCCCCAAACATAACGTGGGCCATTTGGTCGATTTGGTCTTTGGCCGCTTGATTGAGGGCGGGGTGGTTGTAGCCGTGGATCGCGGCCCACCAAGAGGCCATGCCGTCTACCAGTTCGCGGCCGTCGTTGAGACGCAGGCGAACGCCGTGGGCGCTGACAATGGGGTAAGTGGGCAAGGGCTGTGACATCGAGGTATAGGGATGCCAGATGTGTTGGCGATCAAACGCCAACGCAGTCGGAGATAAGTGCATGTTATGGTCTCGTTATATAGTGAGGGTAAGGGTGCTGCTGTATAGGTGTTGCTGCATCATTATAGCCATAAAAGCCGAGTGGGCGTAGTGGTTGGGGCTTGGTGCTTGACAAGTTTTCTGCAGTAGCGAACACTAAGCACGTTTTTACTATATATATGATTGAAGCGATATGAGTTGGTCTATTAAGATAAACCAAGGATTAGCGCACAAAGAGCAGCAACACACCTATAGACGTCGTACGACCCGTTCTGCCTTGTGCCACGGGGCCTCAATCTTGGTTAAGCAGCAACGTTACCTTAATTTTGCCAGTAACGATTACCTCGGCTTTAGCCAAGATTCAGGACTCATCCAACAGGGCCAAAATCATTTGGCCCACTATGGTCTCGGAAGCGGTGGTTCGCCATTGTTGGTTGGCCACACCGAGGTTCATGCCCAATTAGAAGCCGATTTAGCCCACTGGCAGGGTTATGATCGCGCTTTGTTATTCATTTCTGGTTTTGCCGCCAATCAGGCGCTGATTTATGCGCTGCTGGCGGCTGGCGATCGCGTGCTGGCGGATCGGCTCAGTCATGCCTCTTTGCTTGAGGCGGCCCTGCATAGCCCCGCTGAACTGCGCCGATTTCAACACAACCAACCCGCAAGCTTGGCAACGCTATTGGCCAAACCGTGCGCCGGCGCTAGCCTGGTGTTTACGGAAGGCGTGTTCAGCATGGATGGCGATCAAGCGCCTTTGGCGGCGCTGTCGGCATTGAGTCAACAGCATGAAGCGCTGTTGGTGGTAGACGACGCCCACGGCGTCGGCGTGCTGGGGCCGGAGGGTCGCGGCAGCTGTGCCGCACAGGGGGTTAAGCCCGACGTTTTGATTCTGACCTTTGGCAAAGCGCTCGGGCTGAGTGGGGCGGCCATATTGTGCGCCGAACCCATTGCCGAATACCTGCTTCAATACGCCCGTCACTATATTTACAGTACCGCCATGCCGGCTTTTCAGGCCGCCATGCTGCACGATGCACTGCGTAAGGTGCAGGCGGATGCGCAGCCGCAGCAGCGGCTACAGCACAACATTCGGTATTTTCATGAACGCTGGGCGCAGGCGGCCATACCGCTGCCGCTGCTGCCAAGCCAGACGGCGATTCAGCCGGTGCTGATGGGCAGCAGTGAGGCCACGCTGTGGGCCGCAGAACGGCTGCGCGCGCAGGGTTTGTGGTTGGGTGCGATTCGGCCGCCGACGGTGCCGCCGCAGCAAGGGCGTTTGCGCCTTACCTTGACGGCGTTGCACAGCGAGGCAGACATCGATGTCTTGATAGAAGGGATGCGTGATGTGGCCAAAACCAAACCCTAACCCTTTGTATGATAAGCAGGCCATTGGGCAGGCATTTGGGCGTGCGGCCCACACCTATGATGCCCACGCCGCGCTTCAGCGTTGTGTGGGCGACCGTGTGAATCAGCTGCTGGGTCAGGCGCAGCAGCCTTATGGCGGGCTGCTCGATGTGGGCTGCGGCACTGGTTACATCGCCCGCCATTGGCGTGCGGCTGGTGCGCCAGTGTGGGCGCTAGACCTGTCTGTGGCCATGCTGGCGCAGGCCCGCGCTCATCACAGCGCCGATGGCTATGTTCAGGGCGATGCCGAGCGGCTGCCGTTTGCCGACCAGTGCTTTGCGACCTGTAGCAGTAATTTGGCCTTGCAGTGGTGTGCCGATCTGCGGGTGCCGCTCGGAGAGCTGTATCGCGTTTTGGCGCCGCAAGGGCGTGCTGTGTTCAGCACCCTGGTGGCTGGTTCTTTGTCCGAGCTAAATCAGGCGTGGGCCTGCGTTGATGATCGCCGTCATGTGAATGAGTTTTTGTCGCTGTCGCAGCTGCAGGGGGCGATGGCGGCGGTCGGGGCCGATCGGCATGAGTGGCACACCGCCACCCACACCATGTGGTATCCGTCGGTGTGGGCGATGATGAAAGATTTAAAAGGCATTGGGGCCACTCATGTGCATGGCGCCCGACGCCAGGGTTTGCTTAGTCGAGGGCAGCTGGCGGCCTTAGAGGCGGCGCTGCGGCCCCATCAAAATCAGCAAGGCTTGCTGCCTTTAAGCTATGACGTTTTTTATGGAGTGTTACAACGTGATTAAAACCTGGTTTGTCACCGGTACCGATACCGAAGTAGGGAAAACCCACAGTAGCTGTGCTTTATTGGCAGCGTTGGCCCAGCAAACGGGGCAACGTGTGGCGGGTTATAAGCCCGTGGCCTCTGGCAGTGAGTGGCGTGAAGAGATGTGGCAAAATGACGATGCGCTGGCGTTGTTAAAGGCGTCGAACGTGCCTTTAACCTATGATCAGGTCAATGTCCTGAGCCTGG
Source organism: Neisseriaceae bacterium (assembly GCA_017991555.1). Lineage (GTDB taxonomy): Bacteria > Pseudomonadota > Gammaproteobacteria > Burkholderiales > Neisseriaceae > JAGNPU01. Next base: position 287,414 of record JAGOQM010000003.1, on the reverse strand, counting down.
CCGAAGCCACCGCCCCGCACATAGCGAGCGAGGCCGAAGGGCGACCGATTGTGTTGGCCGACCTGAATCAGGGCTTGCAGCAGATACAGCAGCAGGCTGACTACGTAGTGGTCGAGGGAGCGGGCGGCTGGCATGTGCCGTTGTTGCCGGGGGTGGACTTTGCCGACTGGGTGGTCAGCCAGCGTCTGCCCGTCATTTTGGTGGTGGGGGTGAAGCTGGGCTGCATCAACCATGCGCTGCTGAGCGCCCACGCGGTGTTGGATGCCGGCCTTGCCCTAGAAGGCTGGATTGCCAACGAGGTGGTACCCGCGGGCCCGCGCCAGGCAGAGTATCTGGCTTCTTTGCAGGCGCTCTTGCCCGCGCCTTGTCTGGGGGTGATTGGCCACGGCGTTGCGCCAGCGGCGGCTGGGCAAGCCCTGAATCTTGCGCCTATAATGGGGCTGATTAATTGACTGTGGTGTTCGTATGAATGGATTAAAGCCTTGGGGCGTGGGTTTGGTGCTGCTGTTGCTGGGGGTTTCGGTCCAAGCGGCGGGGGTGACGGTGTGCTATGGCTATGGCTGTCGGCAGCAGGCTCAAGTGCGTATTTTGCCAGAGGAAGCGTTGCGGCTGTCGGCTTACTTTACCACCGTCCAAAATGCGGCCGATGAGCGCCAGGCGATGGCGATGGCGGTGCAAGATTTGTACCGGATTGCCGCTCAGTACACGCCGATTCATCAGGACAAAGGGCGTAACGTGGCGGATGGGACGGCGGCGGGGCGGATGGATTGTGCCGACCACAGTCAAACCGACACCGAGTTTTTGGCCTACCTAAAGCGTCAGGGCTGGCTGCGGTTTCATGAGGTGTTACAGCCCGCCTATCGGGCTCCCAAGTTTTTCGACCTGCACTACGCCAGTCAGGTGCAGGAACAGAGTAGCCGTGAGAAATGGGTGATAGACAGTTGGTTTCATGACTTTGGTGCGCCGCCAGAGGTAGTGCCTTTAGTGCAGTGGGCCGAGGGATGGTCGCCGGATTAAGCGATACCGGCCCCTAGGTGGGTATCGAGGGGGGCTAGGGCGGCTCGGTCATAAGGATGTCTAACGCCCACAGACGCAAAAAAGCCTTTGTTTTTCAACAAAGGCTTTTTGTGTTCTTGGCGGAGTGGACGGGACTCGAACCCGCGACCCCCGGCGTGACAGGCCGGTATTCTAACCAACTGAACTACCACTCCTAGTGGTGGGTGATGACGGAGTCGAACCGCCGACATCCTGCTTGTAAGGCAGGCGCTCTACCAACTGAGCTAATCACCCTTCCAGTTAAGGAACGCATTAAATCATATCCACAGGCCTTTGGCAAGTGAAATAATTGGCTAAAAGTAGAGTTAAAACTTAATTGTAAAGTAACGTGTTGATATTTATTGATAAAAAATAAAACAGAGGCTATTTTTTAGGCGTGTGTGGGAAAAGGTGCTGAAAAATTTAAACGGGTGCGGTATGATTGCCCCTACTTATTTCTATCACGGATGTGCTTACATGAAGCAAGTTTTTCTTGATTTTGAACAGCCAATTGCAGAACTAGAGAATAAAATAGAACAATTGCGCTACGTTCAGGACGACTCAGTGGTTGATATCTCAGAAGACATCGCCCGACTGACCAAAAAAAGCAAAGATTTGACCAAGAATATTTTCAGCAAGCTGACCCCTTGGCAGGTTTCTCAGGTGTCTCGTCATGCCCAGCGTCCTTATACGCAGGATTACATTGATGCGATGTTTACCGACTATGAAGAGTTGCACGGCGACCGCGCCTATGCGGACGATAAGGCCATTATTGGCGGCTTGGCCCGTTTTAATGGCCAAAGCGTGGTGGTGATTGGGCATCAAAAAGGCCGCGACACCAAAGAAAAAATTCGTCGTAACTTTGGCATGCCCCGCCCAGAAGGCTACCGTAAAGCCCTGCGCTTGATGAAGCTGGCGGAAAAGTTTCAGCTGCCGATCATGACCTTTATTGACACCCCAGGTGCTTACCCAGGGATTGGCGCCGAAGAGCGCGGTCAGTCTGAGGCCATTGGCCGTAACCTTTATGAAATGTCGCAGCTGAACGTGCCGGTGATTTGCACCGTGATTGGTGAAGGCGGCTCTGGTGGTGCTTTGGCGATTGCCGTGGGTGACTACGTGAACATGTTGCAGTACGCCACCTACTCGGTGATTTCGCCAGAAGGCTGTGCCTCTATTTTGTGGAAAACGGCCGAAAAAGCGCCTGAAGCCGCAGAAGCGCTGGGCATTACCGCCGACAAAGCGAAAAAATTAAAGCTGATTGACGCGATTGTGAAAGAGCCGTTGGGCGGCGCCCATCGTAATTATCCAGAAATGATGGTCAGCATGAAGCAAACCTTGGTCGAGCAGCTTAAAGAAGCGCAGAGCTTGCCGATTGGGCAGTTGCTGACCAAGCGTTTTGATCGCATCATGGCCTACGGTAGCTTTAGTGAAAAATAAGCTGTCACAGACAGCATCGCAATTTTGGTCAGCACACAGACGGGCTGACCAAGTTGTTTTTGAAGTGGCGTTTAGCGGCGGCGTTGATTCTGTGGCGCTGTTGCACGCTCTGCACGGCTTGCAGGCGGAACATTCATTCCGCCTGCAAGCCGTGCACGTTCATCATGGCATCAGTGCCCATGCAGATGACTGGGTGGCGTTTTGTACCCAGCTGTGTGAACGCTTAGGCGTGCCGCTACGGGTGGTGCGGGTGCAGTTAGACTTTGCCGCGAAAAGCGGCCTTGAGGCCGAAGCGCGGCGCGCGCGCTACCAGGCGTTTGCCGAAGGCGAGGCCGATGTGGTGGTTTTGGGCCATCATTTAGACGATCAGGTCGAAACCACGCTGGCCAATGTGTTGCGCGGCGGCGGGGTGAGGGCGTTAGCGGCGATGCCGCCGGTACGGGCTTTAGGTGCTAAAGCCTTGTGGCGGCCATGCTTGACGCTGCCTAAAGCTGTGTTGCAAGAGTATGTCGAACAGCACGGCTTGACCCACGTTGAAGATGACAGCAACGTGGATCGCCAGTATAAACGAAACTGGGTGCGGCATGAGCTGTTGCCGATGCTGGGGCAGTATTTGCCGCATGCACCACAGCACATTCTCAGAACCACCGAGTTGATGCAAGAGACACTCAGTATTTTGGATGAGGTTTTGCAGCAAGACATGGGCGAGGTGTGTCCAGGGGACGTGTTTTGTGTTGCGCCCTGGCAAGGGCTTAGCCCGGCCCGGCAGCATCAAGTATTATTGCATTTCGTGACGACCGCAGGCTTAGGGACTCCGCGGCCGGATAGCCTTCATGATTTTGCCCGCCAGCTGCGCCGTATCGGCGCTGGGCAGATGGATTGGCGTTTGCCGAATGGCCACGTATATGCCTATCAGGGGCGGCTTTATGTCGTGCCCAAACAAGATTTATGGCGGCTCCAGCCTTGGGCTGAAGTGGCCTTAACCGATGTGACCGCGACCCCATACGCAGGGGATTTGTTGACCTGGCAGTCGTCGACCAAGGGCTTGCCTTTGGCGCGCATTGAAGCCGGATTGACGCTGAGGGCGCGCGTCGCAACGGATAAAATACACACGACCATTGGACATAAAAATGTCAAACGCGTGCTGCAAGAAAAAGGCGTGCCGCCTTTTTTACGCACCTATTGGCCGGTACTGGTGGATGATGAAGACCAGTGCGTGGCCGTTTGTGGCCTATTGGTGGCGGCAAAAGACGCGATTGAACATGGCTATTTACCACGGGGATGGTTGGATTGATTGCATTGAAAATGAACCATTTAGGATGGATGCAGTCGTAGAGGTGTACACCTTTGCACGCTGCTATAAATAGAAAGAAAGCAGAGATTATGAGTGATCGAAATATCGATCAGGCTTTGGTGGAACGAGCGCAAAAGGGTGAGAAGAGAGCGTTTGAGCTCTTGGTGGCGAAATACCAACGACGCTTAAAACGACTTTTGTCACGCTTTATTCGTGATGAGCATGAAGTAGATGATGTGGTGCAAGAAGCATTCATCAAGGCTTATCGCGCGCTGCCAAATTTTCGCGGCGACAGCGCTTTTTATACGTGGTTGTATCGTATCGGTATTAATACCGCCAAGAACTTTTTGGCCACGTCTGGACGTCGACCGATGATTTCCAGTGAGGTGGCTAATGAAGACGGTGAATCGTTAGATTTAATCGATCAAATGCCTGATTACAATACGCCAGAGACAATGTTGGCCAATAAGCAGATTCTACAAACCGTTGAGGCTGCTGTGGCTAAATTGCCCGAGGATTTAAATCGAGCCATTACGCTTCGTGAAATTGAAGGCCTGAGTTATGAAGAAATTGCAGAAGTAATGGATTGTCCTATCGGCACCGTGCGCTCACGGATTTTCCGTGCGCGTGAGGTAATCGCCAAAGACTTGCGTCCGCTTTTGGACACAGCAGAAAACCGTAGGTGGTAAGAAGATGAAATCTGAACATTTGGAAACCCTATCAGCCTTGATGGACGATGAGCTTAGCGCCCACGAATCTCAAGCTTTTGTTAGTCGCCTGTTGGACGACCCTGAGGCGCAGGCTTCATGGTTGTCGTACCACGTGGTCAAAGACAGCCTGCAAAAAACCGACTGCAGCGGCAACGACCGTCTGTTTGCCTCGATTTGTGCCCAGCTGGAGGAAGAGCCCACCGTGCACATGAGTGCGCCGTTGGTGCCGCCCCAGCATAAGCCAGCGGCGAACCATTGGTATCGTGGCCTCTCGGTGGCGGCCAGCGTGTTGGTGGCGGCCGTGGCGATGTGGCAAATGTGGCCGACGTCGCAGACGCAAATGGGTGATGATGCCGGCATGCTGGTGTCGAACGGTGGGTCTTCGGTGCAAGGTTCGGTTATGAATGTGAGCCAGAGCGTGGGGGCTAACCAAAGCCAAAGCGTGGCTGGCGAAGCGAGCGTGGATCCTTCTATGCCGCTGTACGTCGTGCCCGCGAATACGCGTAGCCAAGATTATTTAAATAATCCTTATTTGCGCGCCCATCAGGAAGTTTTGAATCAGCCACAGGATGAATGGGTAAGCGTGTCCTTGCAACAAGAGGGGCAACGTTAATGTGGATGCGTGTATTTTTACTCAGCACCTTGATGTGGTCAGCCAACGTTTACGCAGCCGCAGCCGGTAAAGGCGACGTTTGGCGTGATTTAGGTTTGGCGGCCAAGGCCGTGAATAACCAAAGTTTTTCCGGCGTGTATTTGCGCCAAACCAAGCAGGGCTTAGAAACCTACCAGGTTTATCGGGTGGTCAACAAGCAAGGCCTGCGTGAACGCCGCGTGGCCAACGACGGCATCGATCGGGAAATGCTGCGCAACAATCGGCAGCTACAGTATTTTTCTGAAAGCGAAAAAGGCTTAAAGCTATTGCGCCTAAGTGCTCTGCGTCAGTTTCCTGCCGCCTTGCCCGGCAATCCTAAACTATTGGATGACGCCTACGTGGTTTCGGTAGGGGACGTGGCGCGCGTGGCCAACCGTGCCTGTCGCTGGTATCGCGTGTCGCCCAAGCACAACGATCGCTACCGCCAAGACTTTTGTCTCGACAGCCAAAACTTTTTTCCGTTGAAGCAGGTGTTGATTCGCAACAATAAAGAAGTCATTGAGCAAAGCACCTTCAGCCAAATTACCTTTGGCACCCCGGACGCCGTTTTGCTCAAGATTGACCCGCGCCTAAACCTCTTGGATAAGGGCATGTTGCCGCCGGTGATTAGCCAAGCGCAGCTGCAAAAAATGAAGCAGCGCCAGCGCAGCAGCAAAGACCCGCGCATCAGCGGTTTGCCCCCTGGCTTTGTGGTGTTGATGGCGCGAGACCTAGGTAAAACCGGTAGCCACTACTTGCTCAGCGATGCCTTGGTGAAAGTGTCGGTCTTTGTGGAAAAAACCAACGATGGCAAACCTAATTTAGAAGGCCATGAAATCAATGGTGGCCTGTCGATGGGCATCGTTCAAAAAGACAACTGGCGCCTCACCGCCGTGGGCGACGTGCCTTCGGACAAGCTGGAAGCCTATCTGGGCCAGCTGCGGGTGTTGCATTAAACCGCACAACGGTTGCCAAAGACGGCCAATATGCCTAAAGTAGCGTGCTATTTTAGGCATTTTTTATGAAAGACAAGCGCCCATGACCCTTACCCTGATGTCTCGGATTTACTGTAGCCTGTGCACCGACATGCAGGCACAGCTACAGGCGTTGCAGGCCGAGTTTGACTTTGAACTGGTGGTTTTAGACGTGGATGCGGACCCTGCGTTGGAAGCCCTTTATGATGAGCTGGTGCCGGTGTTGTTGGCCGGTGACGAACAGCTGTGTCACTGGCATTTGGACCTTGCTAAGGTTCGTGCATATTTAACGGATATGGGTTAAAATAAACCCCTTGATTACATGTAAGGGCAGGCACTTAACGCGACCTGTCCTTTCTTATTTTTTTATAAAGCCTCTATGAAACACATCAGAAACTTTTCTATTATTGCCCATATTGACCACGGTAAATCAACATTGGCCGATCGTTTTATTCAATACTGCGGGGGTTTGGACATGCGCGAGATGAGCTCGCAAGTGTTGGACTCGATGGACATTGAAAAAGAACGTGGCATCACCATTAAAGCCCAAACGGCGGCGCTGACGTACAAAGCGCGCGACGGTGAAACCTACCAGCTAAATCTGATTGACACCCCAGGTCACGTCGATTTTTCGTATGAAGTATCCCGTTCGTTGAGCGCCTGTGAAGGGGCTTTATTGGTGGTTGATGCCTCACAAGGGGTGGAAGCCCAAACCGTGGCCAACTGCTACACCGCCATTGAGCTAGGGGTAGAAGTGGTGCCGGTGTTGAATAAAATTGACCTGCCTGCCGCCGACCCTGAGCGCGTGGCGCAAGAGATTGAAGACATTGTCGGCATTGAGGCGATTGATGCCGTTCAAACGTCGGCCAAAAGCGGTATTGGCATCGACGACGTGTTGGAAGAAGTGGTGAAAAAAGTCCCACCACCCGTAGGCCATGTCGATGCGCCATTGAAGGCTTTGATCATCGACTCTTGGTTCGACAACTATGTTGGCGTGGTGATGCTGGTGCGGGTGATGGATGGCGTGTTGCGTCCTAAAGACAAAGTGACCTTTATGGCCACCAAAATTGACTCTCAGGTTGAGCAAGTGGGCGTGTTTACCCCTAAATCACTCAAGCGTGACAGCCTGTCTGCGGGTGAAGTAGGCTTCTTGATTACCGGCGTAAAAGAGCTACAGGCCGCTAAGGTGGGGGACACTGTCACCCATACGGCCAAGCCCGCAGAAGCGGCTTTGCCAGGCTTTAAAGAAGTGAAGTCACAGGTGTTTGCTGGGCTGTACCCGGTTGAAAGCCACGACTTCGAAGCGTTGCGAGAAGCCTTAGAAAAGCTACAGTTAAACGATGCTTCTTTGCATTTTGAGCCAGAAGTGTCTCAAGCCTTGGGTTTTGGCTTTCGTTGTGGCTTCTTAGGCCTGTTGCACCTAGAGATTGTGCAAGAACGCCTTGAGCGCGAATTCGACATGGATTTGATCACCACCGCCCCGACCGTGGTGTATCAAGTGGTGCAAAAAGATGGCACTCTGTTAGAAGTAGAAAACCCGTCTAAATTGCCTGACATGGGCGCCATTGAAACCATCCTAGAACCCATCATTACCGCCACCATTTTGGTGCCAGAGGAGTACGTGGGTTCGGTGATGACGTTGTGTAATCAAAAGCGCGGCATCCAAAAAAACATGCAGTACATGGGCCGTCAGGTGATGTTGACCTACGAAATGCCGATGAATGAAGTGGTGATGGACTTCTTTGACAAACTAAAATCGACCAGCCGTGGCTACGCTTCGTTGGATTATGAGTTTAAAGAATTCCGCGCCGCTGATTTAGTGAAGCTGGACATCTTGGTAAACGGTGAAAAAGTCGACGCCTTAAGCCTCATCGTGCATCGTCAAAGTGCGGTCTACCGTGGCCGTGAGCTGGCGTCTAAAATGCGTGAGCTGATTCCGCGGCAGATGTTTGACATTGCGGTTCAGGCAGCATTGGGCGGTCAGATCATTGCCCGTGAAAGCATCAAAGCCCTGCGTAAAAACGTGTTGGCCAAATGTTATGGCGGCGATATTTCACGTAAACGCAAGCTGTTGGAAAAGCAAAAAGCCGGTAAAAAGCGCATGAAGTCAGTTGGCAACGTGGAAATTCCTCAGGCCGCATTCTTGGCGATCTTACAAGTTGGAGATAAATAATGACCCCAAACATGCTGTTTGGTGCCTTGGCCCTGATCGTGATTGGCCTGGTACTTTTTGTCAAAAGTAAAAAAACCAAAGAGGCTGGTGAAGACTGGTCGGGCGCCTTACAGTGGGGTTATTTATTGATGTTGGTGGGCGTGTTTGGTTGCCTATCCTACTTTATGAGCTTTACCGCCGTGCTGCTGATTTTTGTGGTGGTGACCGGCATCGTGTGGTTTTACGATCGGGCCCAAACCAAAAAAAATGCGGCGCAGAAGGCCGAGCGCCACCATTTTGTCGACTACATGCGTGGGTTCTTCCCCGTTATCTTTGTGGTGTTTGTGCTGCGTAGCTTTGTGGCCGAGCCGTTCCAAATTCCATCCAGCTCGATGCGTCCCGGCCTGATCGTGGGCGACTTCATTTTGGTGAATAAATTTGTGTATGGCTTACGGGTGCCGGTGGCGAATAAGGTGGTGATTCCTGTGGGTGAGGTAGAGCGTGGTGATGTGGCGGTGTTTAACTACCCGCGCGACCCCAGCCTGAACTACATTAAGCGGATCGTGGGCGTGCCCGGTGACGTGATCGACTATCACAATAAAGTGTTGACGATTAATGGTGAAGTCATCAAGGATGAGTTCATTGGGGAAGAAGCTTATTTAGAGAACACACCGCAGGGCCCAGTGTCGTTGAACAACAACGTGTTTGATGAAGCCATCGGCGACAAGCGCTATCAGGTGTATCAAATGCCGCAAATGCCGACCTTACAGCTTTCTGGCGTCGATGCTGATTTTCCTTATCGCGACCAGTGCCTGTATGAAGAAAGTGGCTTTACCTGCAAGGTGCCGCAGGGCCAATACTTTGCCATGGGGGACAACCGTGACAACAGTGAAGACAGCCGTTACTGGGGCTTTGTGGACAGCAAGTACATCGTGGGTAAGGCATTCTTGGTTTGGATGAACTTTGGCGACTTCTCGCGCGTGGGGACTAAAATTCAGTAGAGACAGCGTCTAACTGGCTAAAATAGTCGATAAATCATGCAATCAGCGAAGAAAGGGCAGAACTATTCTGCCCTTTGTTGTCTCTAAAAAAAACGCTGACGATGTTCGTTCAGCGTGTACAATTGATCATGCACACCACTGGTAAAAGGTTTAAATAAAAATGAGTACGACTGAAGCGTTTACACGCAATTTACAAAAACTACAAAAGCAAATTGGTTATGAGTTTCAAAACCAAGCTTTGGTGCATCAGGCTTTAACCCATCGAAGTTTTTCGTCGAAGAACAACGAGCGGTTTGAGTTTGTCGGTGATTCGATTTTGAATTACTCGGTGGCAAAAATGCTGTTTGATGCGTTTCCCAACCTAACAGAGGGTGAGCTTTCTCGCCTGCGTGCCAACCAGGTGAATCAAGATGCCCTGGCCGAAATCGCGCAGCAGCTAAACTTAGGCGCCGTCTTGTTTCTGGGTGAGGGCGAATTAAAAAGCGGTGGCTTTCGGCGACCGTCTATTTTGGCAGATGCATTAGAGGCTTTATTTGCCGCCGTCAGTTTTGATAGCGATTTTTTAAGAGCTGAAGCCGTGGTGCGTCATTTGTTCAAAGATCGTATTCAGCACATTGATTTACGAGATCAATGGAAGGATGCCAAAACCCTGCTGCAAGAAGCACTGCAGGCGCGCCGCTTTATGTTGCCCAAATACCGTATTGAGCATCAAACCGGTGGGGCGCATGAACAGGTGTTCACCGTCCAATGCGACCTAGGCGAGCTGGCCTACATCACCCGTGGTGAAGGCGGCAGCCGTCGTCAGGCAGAACAGCAGGCGGCCAAGCTGGCCTTGGCTTATGTAGAAAAAACTTACCCCCTTAACAAAAAGAAATGACCATGACTCAAGACTATCGCTGTGGCTTTGTGGCCATCGTGGGTCGCCCTAACGTAGGCAAATCGACCCTGATGAACCATTTAATTGGCCAAAAAATCAGCATCACCTCCAAGAAAGCCCAAACGACTCGCCATAAGGTCAATGGGATTTATACCGAAAATGAAGCCCAGTTTGTGTTTGTGGACACGCCTGGTTTTCAAACCTTTCACAAGAACGCCCTGAATGAGCGCTTAAATAAAAACGTGACCGAAGCCATTTCGGGCGTGGACATGGTGTTCATGGTGGTCGAAGCGATGCGCCTAAGCGACGCCGACCGTTCGGTGATGGCGCTCTTGCCTAAGCACCTACCGGTGTATCTGGTGGTGAATAAGTTAGACAAAGCCAAAGACCGTGACGCCCTGGCTGATTTTATTGAAAAAGTACGCGCTGAATATGAATTTGCCGGCGTGGAAGTGGTGAGCGCCAAGCACGGCCAGCGTATTGGTAACCTATTGGACATGGTTCGCCCTGCATTGCCGGTGGGTGAGGCCATGTATCCTGAAGACATGGTGACCGATAAGAGCAGCCGCTTCATGGTGATGGAAATTGTGCGTGAGAAAATTTTCCGCTACATGGGTGAAGAACTGCCTTACGCCATGAACGTTGAAGTTGAATCGTTTAAAGAAGAAAATGGCATTCAACACATTTACGTGGCCATTTTGGTGGATAAAGACGGTCAAAAGGGCATGGTCATTGGCAAGGGTGGCGAAAAGCTGAAGAAAATCTCCACCGAAGCCCGTATCGACATGGAAAAAATGCTGGATCAGAAAGTGTTTTTAAAAGTGTGGGTCAAAGTGAAGTCAGGTTGGGCTGATGACGTGCGCTTCTTGAAAGAGCTGGGCCTGTAAGCCATCGTAGAACCGATGCCGATTTAAAAATCCCTTAGCACCTTGCTAAGGGATTTTTTGTGTCCGTTTACCACATGCTGGTGCGCTGATGGCCACCGCGCATGCGCACATACAGCATGGCACCGGCCACTAGGGTCAACAGCTGTGAGGCGACCAAGACCGAAAAGCCAGACGACACCGTGCCTTTGCTGGCCATCACCAGCCCCATCAACATGGGAATGAAGGCGGCAAAGGTGTTGCCTATGCCGTTGATCAGGCCATAGGCCGTACCGACGCTGTCGGCCTGGGCGTGGTATTGAATCAGGGTGGGAATGGCCGCGCCCTGTACGCCCCAGCAGGCGTTGGCGGCGAGTAGAAAAAACGCCAGCCAGGGGATGGTTTGGCTAAACATCACCCCCAGCATGCATAGGGCCGTGGCGAGGCCACCCACGGCAAAAATCAGTGGCGCCTGAGCTGGCTTGATTTTGTCCAGCAGCATGCCGCCCAGATACTTCGAGAAAATGCTGACCACGAAGGGCAAAGATGAAATAAAGCCCATCTCTTTAATGGAGAACCCTTTGTCGCTGGTGAGGTAGGCCGGTAGCCATGAGCTGGCCCCCCATAGGTAGCTCAGAGTGGCGATCTCCACCACGATGATCCAGCCCAGCATCGGCGTGGCCCAGGCGCTGGCGAAGGTGGCCCAAACGCGGCCCAGCACCGGCGTTGGTGCGGCGACAGGGGCTGGGGTGGCGGTTTGGGCCGGTGGCCGTACGAAGAAGTAGATGAGGCCAAGGCCGACCACCAGATTGAGGACGGCCAGCACGTAAAACGATTCAAACCAGCCAAAGTGGCTCATTAAAAACGTCACTAAGGGGAAGCCGATCACCAGACCAAACGACACGCCTAAGGCGCTGACGGCGTTGGGCTTGCCCAGTTCACCCGGGCGAAAATGATCGCTGATGTACATGGTTTTGAGCGAGAACAGCGGTCCTTCGCTGATGCCCAAGAGGGCGCGCACGACCAGCAGCGCCGTGATGGAGCCCATGAGTGGAGAGAGGGCGGTGAACACGGCCCAAAGCAGGACGCTGATGATGAGGCCTTTGCGGTAGCCCAATAGGGTTTCCAAAAACGGCGTCAGCAGCATGGCGGACAGCCCGTAACCCAGTAAGAAGAGCGTCATGAGGCTGCCCTGGGCGGCGCGGTTGCCGCTAAGGCCGAAATGGTTTAAAAAATCAGGATTCACCAGTATGACCGAAATGTTGACGCGGTCGACGTAGGCAATGATGATCAGGATGAGGAGGGCGATCACCCCCCACCAGCGATGTTGCTTCATGTGTTTTCCTCTATGGTGTTTTTTTAACGAAACTTTGTTTTGTTGGTTAAATTTATAACCGTTCGCGGTGGCCGTCAAGCATCATGAAAAGAGGGGGTGTGGCCACTTGGTTTAAGTGGCTAATTTTAGGAATGGACGCAAAAAAAAGACCGCATAAGCGGTCTTTTGGGGTGGGTGTTGGCAAAAAACTTAGTCGTTTAACACCAAAATGCCTTCGGCTTCAACCTGAACGCCTTTAGGCAAAGACGCCACGCCGATGGCGGCGCGGGCAGGGTAAGGCTCAGTAAAGTATTGGGCCATGATTTCGTTAAAGGTGGCGAAGTTGCCTAAGTCGGTCAAGAACGCGTTGATTTTAACCACTTGATCCAAAGTACCGCCAGCTTCTTCAACGATGGCTTTGAAGTTTTTGAATACTTGATGGGTTTCTTCAGCAAACCCACCGGCCACCACTTCACCGGTTTCTGGGTTCAAAGGAATTTGGCCAGATAGGTAGACGGTCTTGCCTGCACGAACGGCCTGTGAGTAGGCGCCGATGGCGGCAGGGGCTTTGTCGGTGTGAATAATGGTTTTGGCCATGTGATTACTCCTGTAAAAATAACTGTAGTAAGTTGTTTAAGAATCGCTGGCCCATCAAGGTGGGCGCGAGTTTGGTGGGATCATCGGATAATAATCCCTGTTTTTGGGCTTGCTCTAGTATGCGGGAAATGACGTTTAAGCTCAAGCCAGTTCGTTCTTGAAAATAGCGGCTGGGCACGCCATCACACAGGCGCAGCACGTTCAGCATGAACTCAAACGGCAGGTCGGCTTTGCTGACCGGTTCACGGCTAGACACTTGGCTGCCGTTGAGGCTGCTGAGCAAGTAATCATTGGGGTGGCGTTTGCGGGTGGTGCGCTCAATGTGGGTCGGATAGGAAATCTTGCCGTGGGCGCCTGCGCCAATGCCGAGGTAGTCGCCAAAGCGCCAGTAGTTTAAATTGTGCTGGCCGTAGTGTTGCTGTTTGGCAAAGGCCGAGGTTTCGTAGTGCTCAAAACCGGCGTTGCGCAAGGTTTGGTGTACCGCCTCTTCGATGTCTAAGGCCTGTTCGTCAGCGGGAATACCGCGCGGGGGCGTGTGGCCAAAAGCGGTGTTGGGCTCTAAGGTTAAGTGATAGGCGCTGATGTGGGTGACGCCCAGATCAATCGCGGTTTGAACGTCGGCCACGGCCTCGGCCACGGTTTGGTTCGGCAGTGCGTACATTAAATCAACGTTGACGTAGTCAAAGGCGTCGACCGCCAGTCGAATCGCTTCTATCGCTTCTTGCCCTTGGTGAATGCGGCCAAGGGCGCTTAAATGCTCGTCTTTAAAGCTCTGCACGCCAATGGACAGGCGGGTCACGCCGGCCTCTTTAAACCCCAAAAACTTATCGATCTCAAAGGTGCCTGGATTGGCTTCCATGGTGATTTCAAGGTTGGGCTTAAGCGGCAGGCGGGCGCGAATGGCGCTGATCAGGCCACTGATGGCGGCAGCGCTGAATAGGCTAGGGGTGCCACCGCCGATGAAAATGCTTTCAATCGGGCGGCCCCAAACGTTGGGTAATTCACTTTCCAAGTCTTTAATTAAGGCGGCGCAGTATTCCGCTTCGGGCACGCTGTCGCCGGCCTTGTGCGAGTTAAAGTCACAGTAAGGACATTTTTTGACGCACCACGGGATGTGGACGTACAGGGACAGCGGGGGGAGTGTGGTCAGCTGACCAGACATAAACGCAATTTCAGACATGGCAGTGTGGCTTCCGGTTAGCGGCCATAGAGGGCATTCAGTTTTTGCATCAAGACAGACATGGCATGGCCGCGGTGGCTGAGGGTGTTTTTGAGCTCAGGGGCCATCTCGGCGGCGCTGAGGCCGTGTTCGGGAAGGTAAAAGTGGGGGTCGTAGCCAAAACCATTTTGCCCTTGTGGCGTGGCGATAAATTCGCCGCGCCACATGCCTTCGGCAATGATGGGTAGGGGGTCTTCTGGGTGGCGCACCAAAACCAGCACGCAGGCATACCACACCTCTTTATTGGCATGTTCGGCCAGGTCTTGGGCGAGCTTATGGTTGTTGGCGGCATCTGACTTAGGGTGTTCACCAGCGTAGCGGGCAGAATAAATGCCGGGGGCGCCGTTCAGGGCGGTGGCGCAAATACCAGAATCGTCGGCCAGCGCCGGCAAACCGGTGTGTTGGCTGGCGTGGCGGGCCTTGGCCAGCGCGTTTTCAATGAAGGTCAGGTGGGGTTCTGGGCACTCAGGCACGTTCAGCGCACTTTGTGCGGTGAGGTGGACGCCGTATTGTGCCAATAAAGCGCCGAATTCTTTTAGTTTACCAGCATTGTTGCTGGCCATCACGATTGTGTCGAACATGTTTTAAGCCCTTTGGATGGCGGTAGTGAGAAGGGGTCTAGCGGCGGCCAGCGCGGCTAGACAGCCGCGCTAATAGGGCGAGGCTAAACATTTGGCCGAAAAAACACACAATGGCACAGAGAAACAGCAGGTAGCCGGTGCGGGTTTGGCCCAGTGCCAGCGCCTGATTGCCAAAAAAGGTGGCGGCCACAAACAGCAAGGTGAACACCAACAGGGCGATTAGGTATTTTCGTTTTTGGGACATGGTCATACCACATAAAAAAACCAGCCTTCGAAAAGGCTGGTTGAGGTTAGATCGATTAACGCAGCTCAGTTTGTAGGCGGCTGAGGAAGGTATTGGCGTCTTTCCCTTGGTAAGGGCTGCCATCTTCGTTAAGAATGGTTACGGCGCTGGTGCCTTGGCTGGTCGGCACCACGCTGACGATCAGCTGTGGTTTTTCTTCCACCACGGCCTCTTGCTTTTTGCCAAACCAGCGGGTGAACACACCCGGCTTGTCGGTTTTGATGGCGTCGGCTTCTAGGTCGGCGGGTTTAACCAAGTACAGTGCGCGCTCGCGGTTTTCTTGAATGACGGTCAGGCCTACGCGGTCTAAGGCTAGGCCCACGCGGCGGTAGGCGCGTTCACCGCTGTCTTGTAGCTCCACGGTGTTGCCCACGATGCGTGCTAGGCTGCCCGTTGGGGCGTCATTTTGTGCCAGCTGTTGGCTGACCTGTTCTTCATTCAAACCTAGGTACATCATGAAGCGACCCAGTAGGGCGGCTTCTAGGTTCGGGTCAGAAGGGCGAGGTTGCCAAACGGTGGTGTCTTTGTTTTTTGAATCGTAGACTTCTTCCATGCCTTTATGGCCGAAGAACACGTTGACGCCGTTGTTGCTGCGCTCCATGCGGATCACGAACTGATCGCGCTCAGAGGTCGAGTAAACGTTGCCTAAGCCTACTTTTTCAAACAGTTTGCGTAAGCCATCATTCGGCAGTTTGGCGCGGTTTTCAGCCCACTCGGTTTGCATTAAGCCAATTTGGGGTTCTTCCGAAGCCATCACAAACCCCATTTCTTGCCAGAACTGCTTTAGCTGCGGCCAGATTTCATCGGCGGTTTTGTTGTCGATGGCCAACCAGCGTTGGGCGCCATCGCGTTCAATGTGAATGTCTTTAACCTGTGGCAATAAGGCCGGGTTGCCGGTGACCTGTTGCCCACGCTTGCCTGCATTGGCAATTTGTGTGGCGGTAACGGCGCCCTGAGGAATCACGTAGCGTGGGTCCATATTGGGTGTGGTTAGGTCAGGGGGCACGGCCAAAGAAACTTCTTTAGGTGCGCTGGGTGATTGGTAATCCAGCTTAGGCTCAGCAGGATTGCTACTGGCGCAAGCCGTTAAACTCATGACGGCAAGAGCACTCAAGGTGAGTTTTAACGAATTCATCTAGACTTCCTGTTGTTAAATAAGGTTGGCTTGTTGTAACGCTGCCATTACTTTGGATTGCCCAGCTGCAGATAGTTCCATCAGCGGTGCCCGAACGTGGTCATTGGGTAAAATACCCAGCGTTTTAAGCGCCCATTTAGGGGCTGCTGGGCTAGGCTCGCAAAATAAATCGCTGTGCAGGCCCTGTAGCGAATCATTCAGCTGACGCGCGGTGGCAATGTCGCCGGCAAGCGCAGCCTGACACATTTGGCTATAGGCCTTAGGCGCGACGTTGGCGGTCACGGAAATGCCGCCGTGGCCACCGCACAGCATAAAGGCCATGGTGGTGGCGTCGTCGCCAGAGTACAGGGCAAAGCCTTCTGGCGCGCGGCGAATCAGGTCACAGGCGCGACCAAGGTTGCCGGTGGCGTCTTTTAAGCCAACGATGTTGTCAATTTGGGCCAGTTTTAAGGCGGTGTCATTGTGTAAGTCTACTACAGTTCGGCCGGGAACATTGTATAAGATCATCGGAATGCTGGTTTTATCCGCGATCATCTTATAGTGTTGATACATGCCTTCTTGATTGGGTTTGTTGTAATAAGGCACCACTGACAAAGACATGTCGGCGCCTAGGCGTTCCGCATGGCTTGAAAGGTTGATGGCTTCGTGGGTGTTGTTGGCACCCGTGCCGGCAATCACCTTGATGCGCTTATTGACATGCTTGACGGTGTACTCAACCACTTCTAAGTGTTCATCCACGCTGAGCACCGATGATTCACCCGTCGTCCCTACGGCAACAATGCCTTGGGTGCCGTTGGCGATATGCCAATCAAGAAGCGCTTGGTAGCTTTGATAGTCTACTTTACCTGTTTCTGTCATGGGCGTGACGATTGCAACAATACTGCCAGTAAGCATAATAACCTCTATTCTTAGCCTTAAAATAGTTAAGCAAGTTTTTTTCGATTGTAGCCTATTTTTTCCGCTAGCCATAGTGTTTTAAAGAGAATCCTTAGGGCTTAGTGGTTTATTTCGTGGTTTATTTTAAGGTAGGTGTGCTAAAATTAGCGGTTTTAGCGCTTTATAAAATTTTTGTAAGGAATTCGGTGTGATCAGTACCAGTAATATCACGATGCAGTTTGGCGCCAAGCCGTTATTTGAAAATGTTTCGGTTAAGTTTGGTGGCGGTAACCGTTACGGCTTGATCGGTGCCAACGGTTCGGGTAAATCAACATTTATGAAAATTTTAGGCGGCGACTTAGAGCCGACTAGTGGCGAAGTGGCGATTGAAAACGGCATGCGCTTAGGTAAGCTGCGCCAGGATCAGTTTGCCTACGAAGAAATGCGCGTGTTGGACGTGGTGATGATGGGCCATACCGAAATGTGGGCCGCCATGAGCGAACGCGATGCCATTTACGCCGACTTAGAAGCCACCGAAGACGACTACATGCGTGCGGCTGAGCTAGAAGCCAAGTTTGCAGAATACGATGGCTATACGGCAGAAGCCCGTGCGGGTGAACTGCTGCTGGGTGCCGGCATTGAGCTGCCGCTGCACAACAGCTTGATGAGCGAAGTGGCGCCAGGCTTTAAGCTACGCGTGCTGCTGACTCAGGCCCTGTTTTCTAAGCCAGACGTGCTGCTGTTAGACGAACCCACGAACAACTTGGACATCAACACCATTCGCTGGTTGGAAGACGTCTTAAACCAATACGAATCAACCATGGTGATTATTTCCCATGACCGTCACTTCTTAAACGAAGTGTGCACCCACATGGCCGACGTTGATTACGGTGAAATTCGCATTTACCCAGGTAATTACGATGACTACATGATTGCCAGCATGCAGGCACGTGAACGTCAGCTGAGCGACAACGCCAAAGCCAAAGACAAAATGCAAGAGCTGCAAGAGTTTGTGGCCCGCTTTAGCGCCAACAAATCTAAGGCGCGTCAAGCGACCTCACGTTTGAAACAGGCGGACAAGCTGAAGTCAGAAATGGTGGTGGTTAAGCCTTCTAGTCGTCAAAACCCATTCCTTCGCTTTGAGCCGAACGACAAGTTTAAGCTACACCGTCAGGCGGTTGAAGTGGCCAACTTGAGCAAAAGCTTTGAAGAAAAGCTGTTTGAAAAGCTAAACTTCATTTTAGAAGCGGGTGAGCGATTGGCCATTATTGGGCCGAACGGCGCCGGTAAGTCGACGCTGTTAAAGCTATTGGCGGGTGGTTACGATGCGGCTTACAGCGATGGCGTGACGCCTGATACAGGCACGGTTAAGTGGGCCGAAAAAGCGCAGCTGGGCTACTACCCACAAGATCACGAACACGATTTTGACTGCGACGACAACCTAACTGAATGGATGCGTGAATGGGGTCAAGAGGGCGATGATGAGCAGGTGATTCGTGGGACCCTTGGGCGCTTGCTGTTTGGCAGCAACGACGTCACCAAAAACGTTCGCGTTCTGTCTGGGGGTGAAAAAGGCCGCATGCTGTATGGCAAGCTGATTTTGCAACGCCCGAACGTGATGGTGATGGACGAGCCAACCAACCACATGGACATGGAAAGCATTGAGTCGTTGAACATGGCCTTGGAAAAATACACCGGCACGCTCATTTTTGTGTCACACGACCGTCAGTTTGTGAGCTCGCTGGCCACCCAAATCATTGAGTTGGATGGCAAAGGCGGCTTTGAGCACTATCTAGGTGATTATGAAGGCTACCTAGCCAAGAAAATGGCGTCTTAATCGACGTTGACCAAAACCCTGTCATGACTGACAGGGTTTTTTTATGCCGCCACGCCTGCCCAGAGGGCGGGCAGTAATGATCCAGAAAAGGACGCTTATGAGCCGTATCTTTAAACCCCAGCACTTACAACCGCCGCGTGGCTTTACCGGCCCTGTCGCCTTGGCTGATGGCCCTGTGTGTTTGGAAATTGGCGCGGGGATGGGCAAGCACGCTTTATGGTTCGCCAGCGAGCAGCCGCATCAGCGGTTGTTTGCGGTAGAGCGCACTGCCGCCAAGTTTAAGGCGTTTTCTGAGCGCGCTCAGGCAGCCAACCTAAGTAATTTATATCCGGTGCACGCAGATGCCTTGCCGTGGGTGGTCCATGCTTTGGCGCCCGCGTGTCTGGATGAGGCCTTTATTCTGTACCCCAATCCAGAACCCAAGAATCCGGCGCAGCGCTGGTTTAATATGCCATTTTTTGCCTTTTTACTGTCGCGCTTGCGCCCAGGGGGCACCTTGACCATGGCCAGCAACATCATGGCCTATGTGGATGAGGCAGAAGCACAGCTACAACAGCAGTGGCGGCTACCCTATGTTCGCTCGCAGGTGGCGGCAAGCAGCGAGCGCACGCATTTTGAGGTGAAGTATTTGGCTCGGGGGGCGCGCTGCGAGCAGCTGGTGCTGACCAAACCGAAAGACTATGTGACGCTTTTTGATGCAGTGGACTATACTGGTCTTAAGTCTGGGGCCTGAAGGCGGGTGCCTGAAGCCTAGGCGCATTGAGTGCAGCCAAGCGTGCGTTAAGGCTGCTGGCTATTTTACTGCTAGGCCTCCCTTATATTGGGCCAATTAAGCAGAGACATTGAGGGTGAGATGGATCACATTGTGTGGGCTGTGCTTGTGGGGACATTGCTGGCAGGGTTTGTGCAGGGGCTGTCGGGCTTTGGTTTTGGCCTAGTGGCCATGTCGGTGTGGGCTTGGACCTTAGAGCCTCGCCTGGCGGCGTCTTTGGCCGTTTTTGGGGCCTTGGTGGGCCAAGTCATGGCGACCTTTACCCTACGGCGCAAGGTTAACTGGCCGCTGCTGTGGCCTTTTCTAATCGGTGGCCTGCTGGGCATTCCGCTGGGGGTGATGGTGTTGCCGCTGGTGAATGTGGCCCTTTTTAAGGCCATTTTAGGCGGCCTGCTGGTGATTTGGTGCCCGTCGATGCTGCTGGCCACCAGGCTGCCGCCGGTGTCGATCAAACACCCACTGGCGAATGCTGTGGTGGGGGCCGTGGGCGGCGTGATGGGGGGCCTAGGCGGTTTTTCTGGCGCCGTGCCCACTCTGTGGTGTACTTTAAAGCAAATGGATAAGGACGCCCAACGCAGCGTCATTCAAAATTTTAACTTAAGCATTTTGGCCGTCACCCTGCTGACCTATGTCGGCACCGGCATTGTGACCACCGACATGTTGCCGCTGTTTGCCCTCATCGTGCCGACCCTGCTGGTGCCGGTTTTTTTAGGCACGCGCGTGTACATCGGCATTAGCGATCAAACCTTCAAGAAAATTGTGCTGTCCTTGTTGACCCTAGCAGGCGTGACGCTATTGCTGTCGGCCTTGCCTCAGCTGTTATAGCATCGTGGCTGCGCTGAAGGCCCTGTGGCTTTGGGTGAGGCTGGAATAAAAGCGTGCCGGCGTTGATTTTGGCCGCTGGCGATGGTTGTTTTTGGTGGTGACTTACGCTAACCTAAGAACCTTAAGGGGTGGTGCTTTGGCAGCGCTGAGCCATTAAGTTTTAACAGCATAACGACACAAGGATAAAGAAGTCAGATGGAACAAAAATTAAGAGTAGGCATTGTGGGCTACGGCCATTTAGGTAAGGGGGTTCAGTCCGCCATTCGTCAAAACCCAGACATGACGCTGGTGGCCATTTTCTCGCGCCGCCCTTTGAATGCCGAAGATGTGAATGATGCCTCGGTTTTGGTGTTGCCGGTGGCGGAAGCAGAAGCGTATCAGGGTAAAATCGACGTGATGATTTTGTGTGGTGGCTCGGCTCATGACTTGCCTGAGCAAGGCCCGCACTTTGCCCAGTGGTTTAATACAGTCGACAGCTTTGACACCCACGCTAAAATTCCAGAATACCATGCCAGCATTGATGCCGTGGCTAAGAAAACAGCGAAGACGTCGTTGATTTCTATTGGCTGGGATCCAGGCTTGTTTTCATTAAATCGCCTGTTTGGCGAAGCCATTTTACCCGAAGGCGAAACCTATACTTTTTGGGGTAAAGGCTTAAGCCAAGGCCATTCAGACGCGGTGCGCCGAGTGGAAGGGGTTAAGGCGGGGGTGCAGTATACCTTGCCTAGTGAAACGGCGATGGCGGCCGTACGTCAAGGCCTTAACCCAGAGCTAAGCACGCGCGACAAGCACACGCGTGAATGCTATGTGGTGGCAGAGGCGGGGGCGGACACGGCCAAGATTGAGGCGATGATTAAAACCATGCCCAATTATTTTGCCGACTACGACACCACCGTGACCTTCATCAGTGAAGAAACCATGCGCCAGGAGCACGCGGCCATGCCACACGGCGGCTTTGTGATCCGCAGCGGCAAAACCGGTGCCGGCACCAACCAAATCATGGAGTATTCGTTAAAGCTAGGCAGTAACCCTGAGTTTACCTCAAGCGTGTTGGTGGCCTATGCGCGCGCGGCGTGCAAAATGAACGCGATGGGCTTGGTGGGCGCTCAGACTGCTTTCGACGTGGCCCCTGGCTGGTTGTCGCCGAAAAGCGCGGCCGAGCTGCGTAAAGTACTGCTGTAAGTAAACCCGTTTGGCTAATGCTAAACCAACAAGGCCCATGACGATCGTCATGGGCCTTGTTTTATAAGCAGGCTTCAATCTCAGCTTCTAGGTCGGCAGGGGGCGTCTTGGGGGCAAAACGGTTCACCACTTGGCCATCGCGATTGATTAGAAACTTGGTGAAGTTCCACTTGATGGCGCTGGAGCCGAGCAGGCCTCGGCGCTGTGCTTTTAAATAACGCCAGAGCGGATGAGCCCCAGGGCCATTGACTTCGATTTTGTCTGCCATGACAAACGTCACGCCATGATGGCGTTCGCAAAAGTCTTGCAAGGCTTGGCCGCTCAACGGTTCTTGCTTCATGAACTGATTGCAAGGAAAGCCGATGATCACCAATCCCTGTGCTTGGTACTTTTGGTAGAGCGCTTCTAATTCGGTTAACTGGGGCGTAAACCCACACTGGCTGGCGGTGTTCACGATTAACAGCACCTGATCTTTAAACTCGGCCAGGCTGCGGGGCCGCTGCTTTAGGTCTTGGAACGAAAAATTATATAACTCTGTCATTTTAGTGGTCCAAAAAAAACGCTGAATTAGTAAGGGGACTAATTCAGCGAAAGGGGATAAAAGTAGGCGGAAAGGGGATTCCACCTACTGGGGTTATCATACCATAACTACCATGATATGACAGAGAGTATGACAAATCGCCGACCCCCTGTTGTTTTTTTACTAAAAACGGTTAAGCTTTTGGTAAAGTCACCCCTACTTGGCCCATATACTTACCGTTACGGTCTTTATATGAGGTTTCGCACATTTCATCACTTTCAAAGAACAAGACTTGCGCCACGCCTTCACCGGCATAGATTTTGGCCGGTAGGGGCGTGGTATTCGAGAACTCTAGCGTCACATAGCCTTCCCACTCAGGTTCGAATGGGGTAACGTTCACGATGATGCCGCAGCGCGCATAGGTCGATTTGCCCAAGCACACGGTGAGCACGTTGCGTGGAATACGGAAGTATTCTACGGTACGTGCCAGTGCAAATGAGTTGGGTGGAATGATGCAATAATCATCTTCCACTTCGACAAAGTTGCGGGTGTCAAAGTTTTTCGGGTCAACAATGGTGCTGTTAATGTTGGTGAAAATCTTAAATTCACGGGCACAGCGAATGTCGTAGCCGTAGCTGGACGTGCCGTAAGAAATAATCCGCTTGCCGTCTGCCATTTTGACCTGATTGGGCTCGAAAGGCTCAATCATGCCTTCGGTTTCGGCCATGCGGCGGATCCATTTATCCGATTTAATGCTCATTGATGTTGTTCCCTGGTTATTTTTGTAAGCCACCTAAGTGTAC
This sequence comes from Neisseriaceae bacterium, assembly GCA_017991555.1. Classification (GTDB taxonomy): domain Bacteria; phylum Pseudomonadota; class Gammaproteobacteria; order Burkholderiales; family Neisseriaceae; genus JAGNPU01. Next base: position 264,495 of record JAGOQM010000003.1, on the reverse strand, counting down.
CACTAACTCGTCCAGCATCGCACCTAAGCTTTCAATCATGATGATCTGGCTGGCGGTGGTGAGGCTGGCCATGTCGTCGCCGTGCTCGCTGGCTTCGTCTTGTAAAAGGTCCAAATATTGGATGCGTTTTAAGGCGAAGTCTTGGGTGAGCACAAAGCGAATGCGCTCTTGCCAGACTAGGCCTAATTGGGTCACGACCTTACCGTTTTTGACGTGGTTGATCACTTCTTCTTCGGTGAGGTCTTGTTTGGAAATGCGCACGGTCGGTGCGGTTTCGCCTGTGCCTTTTAATTCACAATCACTGTCTAATTCAAAATGCCCTTCGGCAGCGCCTTGCAGCAGCCAGTTGGTCATGACTGTGCTGGGCGACAGGGCGGTGTTGGGTAAGGTGGCTTCTAAGCCGCCTAGGGCTTGGCGAATCTTGCTTAACAACGCTTCAGCCTTGTTGGCGGTGGCGCTGTTGATGATCAAGTAGCCGCGATCGTAGTCAAAGATGGCTTGGCTGCGGCTGCTTTTGGTAAATGCGCGCGGCAATAGGTCGTCAGTGATTTGTTCTTTTAGCGCCATTTTTTCTTTACGGCCAATAGAACGGGCTTCTTCTTGCTCGATTAGGGTGATTTTTTCATCCAGAATGTCTTTGATGACGGCGCTGGGCAATACTTTTTCTTCTTTTTTTAGGGCCACGCGGTGGCTATTGTTGGCGCTGAACACCAATGATTCGTCAAAGCTCACGGCCGGGGCAAACCCTTCGGTAAACCAGTCTAAGCCCATGCAGGGGGCAAAAGCCGCTTCGGCTAAGGCTTGGTTGATTTGTTCAACTTCAGGCAGGTTGTTTTTATTCAGCGGGTAAAATGAAATTTGTTTAAACCACATGCGGGCGGCTCCATTAATAAAGTGAGGGGTTGGGTGGGTGCAACCCGGTTAGTCTTCTTCAGTCCAGTCATCCCAAGCGGTGATGGCTCGATTGACCAGATCGAAGTCGAAACCGCGGTAGGCCAAAAAGCGCATTTGTTTGTGCTTGTCGGCCATGGATTCGGGCGGTTTCTTGAATTTTTTACGTACGGCGGCGATGGCCGTGGCTAATTCTACCTCAGAGGTGGGGCGGAATTGTTGAAACAGATCAGCATCAATGCCTTTTTGTTTCAGCGTTTCTTGCAGGCGTCGCGAACCATATTGCTGGCTTTTGGCATTGATGAACGACTCAACGTAGCGTTCGTCCGACTGCCAGTTCAGGTCGGCAAACTCGGTGAGTACGGCTTCAACCTCAGCTTCATGCTGGCTTAGCGATTCTGCTCGGGCAAACTCATCCGCGTCTTCTGGCGGCCGATGGGCCTGCAGCAGTTTTTTTTTGAGCTCGGCGCGGCCATATTCTCGGCGAGACAGTAGGTCTAGGGCGCGCGCCTTGAGGGATTTCGGTGGGCGCATTAATGCTTGACTTCGGTGGGGTGCAAATAATCGTATAGCTGGGTCAGTTTTTCAATGACTAAATTTGGCTTGGTGGCGTCATTTTGGCTGAGTTCGTACATGTCTTCATAGCCATAATTGACGCCAATCACGGGCGTGCCCGCGGCTTTGGCGGCCAGAATGTCGTTGCCAGAGTCGCCAACCATCACCAGCTGTTCTGGTTGAATGTTCAAGACCTCACAGGCGTGGACGATGGGGGCTGCGCTGGGTTTTTTTTCTGGCAGGGTGTCGCCGCCAATGATGAGGCTAAAGTAGTCGCTCATGCCCAAGTCGGTGATGGCCTTAATCGCAAAGCGTTCGCTTTTGTTGGTGATGACCACCAGCGGATACCCTTCGCTTTTGAGCAGCTCAAGGCCGGTCAGCACGTTGGGGTAAATTTGGGTGTGGTCGGTTAGGTGGGCGTAGTAATAGTGAATGAATAAGGTAAACCCTTGTTGCCACAGCGCGGCTTCGGCTTCGCCAGCGGTGCTGTCGGTCAAACAGCGATGCACCAGGGTGCTGATGCCATCGCCCACATAGGATTCAATCACGGCCTGTTCTAGAGGCGCCAAGCCCAGCTCGGTGCGCATGTGGTTGGCAGCAGCGGCGAGGTCGGCTAAGGAGTCAATTAAGGTGCCATCTAAATCAAAGGCGAAGGCCTTAATGGTTACGGCTTCAGTCATCTGCGAGCTTTCGAATGTCAACAACGGCCTCGCTGCCAAAAGCGGGCGAGGCTAGGTAAGATAAAATGGCGCGGGCCACGTCTTTGGGCTCGCTTAGGGCGTCATTGTCTTTGAGGGCAATGAACTGGGCTAGGTTGGGGAAGTCGGCCTCTTTTTGGGCGCGAATTTCAGCCTGCATGCCGGTGTTCACCACGCCCGGATACATGGCCACTGAACACAGCGCTGGGTGTTCTTTTTGGACGATGCGGCTAAAGTGATCGATGCCAGCCTTGCTCGCGCCATACACGCCCCAGCCTGGATAGGGGTTTTGGGCCGCGCCAGACGAAATGTGCAGCAGCTTACCGTGCAGCGCTGGGGGCAGCAGCTGAATAAAGGCATTGCTGAGCAAAATGGGGGCGGTTAGGTTCAGGTGAATGGCCGTGGCCACGGCCGTTTCTGGATAGTTGCCGCTAATGGCCATTGGCGCCACGGTGCCGGCGTTGTTGATCAGCACCAGGGTGTCTAAGCCAAACTGACCAAAAAACGACAGCGCCTGCTGTACCAACGCAGTGGCGTCAAAGGGCTGGCTTAAGTCGGCCGAGGCACCTTGGTATAGCGGGTGTTGAATGTCGGCTGGGCGGCGAGAAATGCCAAATACTGGCGCCTGTTGCGCCAGTATTTGGCTGACAAATTCGGCGCCAATGCCTTGGCTGGCGCCGGTGACGATGTAGGCAGTTTTGGCTGGTTTCATGGTTTAGGCCTTGACGGTGGCGAGTTCAGCATTCATGGCGTCAATGACGGTTTTGTAGTCGGGCTGGCCAAAGATGGCGCTGCCGGCCACAAAGGTGTCGGCGCCCGCAGCCGCCACGGCGGCAATGTTGTCCACCTTGATGCCACCATCGACTTCAATGGCGATGCGATGGCCGGTGCGCTCAAAGTGGGCGTCGGTCATGCGTTTGGTTTGTTTGATTTTTTCTAAGGTGTGCGGGATGAAGCTTTGGCCACCAAAGCCAGGGTTTACCGACATCAGTAAAATCATGTCGAGTTTGTCTAGGACGTGTTCGACTTCACCCAAGCCTGAGGCTGGATTGAGCACCAGGCCCGCCTGGCAGCCTAGGTCTTTGATGAGGCTTAGGCTGCGGTCGACGTGACGGCTGGCGGCGGGGTGGAAGGTAATGATGTTGGCGCCGGCTTTGGCAAAGGACTGAATCAAGGCATCAACGGGCTCGACCATTAGGTGCACGTCCATGGGTACGGTGGCGTAAGGCTTCAGGGCTTCACAAATCATGGGGCCAAAAGTAAGGTTGGGTACGTAATGATTGTCCATCACGTCGAAGTGAATCAGGCTGGCGCCTGCGTCAATCACGCGGCTGACGTCTTCGCCTAATTTGGCAAAATCGGCGGACAAAATGCTGGGGGCAATACGGTACATGGTCATCACTTTTGGTTAGGTTAGGAATGGGCCCATTTTACCGTATTTGACGGGACAAATGTACCACCAAAACGATTTAGGCGTTTTTGGTTTTGAGGGTAATGAAGTGCAGTAGGGTTAGGCCGATTAAGATGGCGCTGATAGACCACGACAGTAGGCCAGTCATGCCTAAAGCAAGGTTGACTTCGTTGGGGGCCATAAACAGGTTGCGCACCCAGGCGTAGGCAAACGACCCTAGGTTCAGGACGGTTAGGCCGAACATCAGCATGCGTTTGTATTTGCTGGGCGCCAAGGTCTTGGCGTATAGGTATAAAGCCAGAGTTGCGGGCAATACCACTTGTAATAACAATAGAAAGTCTTGGAAGGTTAGGGACATATTGGGCTCCTTTATGTTGTTCTTTTGGGATGAGGTGGCCAAATCGATGAAGACAACCGTCTTCGAAATAATAATCAATTTAAGTCATTATGACTAGTTTAAAGGCTAAAGGTTCCGAATTTATGAGGTGGGGTCGTCATTGCCGTCAAATAGATCGGCCAAGAATAGATCGGCCTGAACGTCGCTTAAGGTTTGCTTGAGGGGGACGGCGACCTGAATGTCTTCGGCGGGGGTGCAGCAACAGGGCAGTATTTCGCCTGGCTGAATAAACGCCAGCGGCGTTTGATGGTAGGTCACCGACCCAGACACTAGGTGCGTGCGGCAAGAGCCGCAGTAGCCGCTGCGGCACTGGTACTCAATTTCGTGGCCGGTGCGCTCTAATGCCTCAAGAAGGGTTTCCCCTTCGTTGAGGTCAAAAAAAGTGTCTTGGGTGGTGATCGTGGGCATTAGAGCTCAAAGCTGTTGAAGTCGTCGCTGTTGATGTTGCCATCGATTTGACCCACGAGGTAAGAGCTGACTTCAACCTCTTGTGGCGCCACCTGTACGTTGTCAGATGACAGCCAGGCGTTGATCCAAGGAATGGGGTTTTGGGTCACGTCAAAGGCGGGGGTCAAGCCAACGGCCTGCATGCGCAGATTGGTAATGTATTCGACGTATTGGCTCAGAATGTCTTTGTTTAAGCCAATCATCGAGCCGTCTTTAAATAGGTACTCTGCCCATTCTTTTTCCTGTTCGGCGGCGAGCTTAAAGAGCTCAAAGCAGTCTTGTTCGCACTCTTTGGCAATTTGGGCCATTTCGGGGTCGTCTTGGCCGCTGCGTAGAATGTTCAAAATGTGCTGGGTACCCGTTAGGTGTAGGGCTTCATCACGGGCAATCAGGCGAATGATTTTGGCGTTGCCTTCCATGAGGCGGCGTTCGGCAAAGGCAAACGAACAGGCGAAGCTCACGTAAAAGCGAATGGCTTCTAGAATGTTCACCGACATAAGGCACATGTACAGCTTTTTCTTTAATTCATACAGGCTCACCAATACGGGCTTGCCTTTAATGGTGTAGGTGCCTTCGCCCTGGGTTTGCAATAGCTGGGTCGAGTGAATTAAGTCGTCGTAGTATTCGGCAATGTCGTTGGCGCGCTTGATGATGAATTCGTTGGCCACGATGTCGTCAAACACCACTGCTGGATCGTTCACAATGTTGCGAATGATGTGGGTGTAAGAGCGCGAGTGAATGGTTTCGGAAAACGACCAGGTTTCGATCCAGGTTTCCAACTCGGGAATAGACACCAAAGGCAATAGAGCCACGTTGGGGCTACGGCCTTGAATGGAGTCTAACAGGGTTTGATATTTTAGGTTGCTGATGAAAATGTGTTTTTCATGCTCGGGCAGGTTGCGATAGTCGGTGCGGTCTTGAGAGACGTCGACCTCTTCTGGGCGCCAGAAAAAAGACAGCTGTTTTTCAATCAGTTTTTCAAAAATTTCATATTTTTGTTGGTCATAACGGGCCACGTTAACGTTTTGGCCAAAGAACATGGGTTCTTTTAATTGGTCATTTTGTTTTTGTGAGAATGTACTGTAAAGCATGGCAACCTCTAGGATCAGATAGTCGAAACAAATGGCACGGGGTGTGCCATTTGTTGAGATGATTAATTAAATTTTACACGCGCCGCCGGCACAGTCGTCGATGTCATTTTGGGCATCGTCAGCACCGTCTCGGGTGTTGTGGTAGTACAAGGTTTTGAGGCCATATTTGTACGCAGTTAGAAGGTCTTTCAGTAACTGGTTCATCGGCACCTTGCCTTCGGGGAAGCGGTTCGGATCGTAGTTGGTGTTGGCTGAAATGGCCTGGTCCACAAACTTCTGCATTATGCCCACTAGCTTCAAATAACCTTGGTTGCTGCCCATTTGCCACAATAATTCGTATTGGTCTTTAAGGCGGTCATATTCAGGCACGACCTGTTTCAGAATGCCGTCTTTAGAGGCCTTAACGGTCACCAAACCGCGTGGTGGCTCAATGCCATTGGTGGCATTAGAAATCTGGCTAGAGGTTTCTGAGGGCATTAGGGCGGTTAGGGTCGAGTTGCGTAGGCCGTGTTGCTTAATTTCTTGGCGTAGGCCTTCCCAGTCTAGGTGCAACGGCTCTTGGCAGAAGGCGTCCAGATCAGACTTGTAGGTATCGATCGGCAAGATGCCTTGAGCGTAAGTGGTTTCGTTGAACTTAGGGCAGGCGCCAAATTCTTGTGCCAGCTTGTTCGAGGCTTTCAATAAGTAGTATTGAATGGCTTCAAAGGTTCTGTGGGTCAGGTTGTTGGCGCTGTCGTCGGAGTAGCGCACGCCATTTTTGGCCAAGTAGTAAGCAAAGTTAATCACGCCAATGCCTAGAGTACGGCGATTCATGGTGGCGTTGTAGGCGGCCTTGATGGGGTAGTCTTGGTAGTCCAATAGGGCGTCCAAGGCACGTACCGCTAAGTCTGACAGGCCCTCTAGTTCGTCTAGGTTTTTAATTGCGCCCAGGTTAAAGGCTGACAGGGTGCACAAGGCAATTTCGCCTTCTTCATCATTGATGTCGTTTAGTGGCTTGGTGGGCAACGCAATTTCCAAGCACAGGTTGCTTTGGCGAACCGGAGCAACGCGTGGGTCGAACGGACTGTGGGTGTTGCAGTGGTCAACGTTCTGGATGTAGATACGGCCGGTACTGGCGCGCTCTTGCATCATCAATGAGAATAGCTCAGACGCTTTAATGCTGCGTTTGCGAATGCTGTCATCCTGCTCGTATTGGGTGTACAGGCGTTCGAAGGTTTCTTGGTCTTCAAAGAAGGCATCGTAGAGGCCAGGCACGTCGGCAGGCGAGAACAGGGTGATGTTCTGGTTTTTAAGGAAGCGCTCGTACATGGTGCGGTTGATCTGCACGCCGTAGTCCATGTGACGCACGCGGTTTTCTTCCACACCACGGTTGTTTTTTAACACCAATAGCGATTCAACCTCTAGGTGCCACATTGGGTAGAACAGGGTGGCTGCACCACCGCGCACACCGCCTTGAGAGCAGCATTTAACCGCAGTTTGGAAGTGCTTGTAGAAGGGGATACAGCCAGTGTGTTGGGCTTCACCACCGCGAATCGGGCTGCCAACGGCGCGAATGCGGCCAGCGTTAATGCCAATGCCGGCGCGCTGAGACACGTAGCGCACGATGGCGCTGGTGGTCGCGTTGATGGAATCAAGGCTGTCGCCACATTCGATTAACACACAAGAGCTAAACTGGCGTGAAGGCGTACGCACGCCGGCCATGATCGGGGTCGGTAAAGAAATCTTAAACAACGAAATGGCGTCGTAAAAGTCTTTAACGTACTGTAGGCGGGTGGCGGCAGGGTATTTGGCAAACAGACAGGCAGCCACCAGCATGTATAAATATTGAGGGCTCTCAAAAATTTCATGGGTGACGCGGTTTTGAACCAGGTATTTGCCTTCTAGCTGCTTCACGGCGGCGTAAGAGAAGGTCATGTCGCGCCAATGATCGATGTGGTCATTCAGCTCGTTGAGTTCTGCTTCAGAATAGTCTTGTAAAATGTGGGGATCGTACTTACCGGCGGCGGTGAGTTTGGTCACGTGATCCAATAGCTTGGGGGGCTCAAACTGGCCATAGGCTTTTTTGCGTAAATGGAAAATGGCCAAGCGAGCGGCAAGGTACTGGTAGTCAGGTGCTTCTTCAGAAATTAAGTCGGCCGCGGCTTTGATGATGGTTTCGTGGATGTCATCGGTGCGGATGCCATCGTAAAATTGAATTTGGGAACGTAGTTCAACCAAAGAAACCGATACGTTGTTTAATCCTTCTGCGGCCCAGGTCACGACCTTGTGGATTTTATCCAACTCAATGGGTTCTTTTCTGCCATCGCGTTTGGTAACAAAAATTGGGTTACCAGTGTTTTTTTGTTTGTCTAAAACAGTATCGGTCATGATGGCGCTCTTTCTTTGGTAATAAATTGTAAAAATAAATAAGGCTTTAAATACACAATCTAAGCCAACAAGATAAATCATGGGTTAAAAGGAACGAACACTAGGTAATGTGTTTTTGCGTTCTGTCTAACACAATATCGAGTGATTCTACCCTAGGAAGCGGTAGATGAAAATATTGACTTTTACGTTTGTTTGGGGGTGGTCTTGAACATGCCCTTAGAATAGCCAGAGTTTAGTTAGGTTTACCCCATTATTTTATGCCAAAAGTATATTTAATTAACTTTTTGGAATGGGCACAAATGCGTCAGTTGGCGAAAGTTTGCCCATAAAGGCCGTTTTTTCTACTGGGTTTTAGTGAATGGCGTTATACTTCTAAGGTTTACTTATTAATATGTGAGATTAAAAATAAAATGATTGCTCATTTTAAACAAGCTGTTGCGGGCGCGCAAATTTTATTTGTGGCCTTTGGGGCAATGGTGCTGGTGCCGCTCTTAACGGGCCTTAATCCAGCCTTGGCACTATTAGGTGCCGGTTTAGGGACTTTATTGTTTCAGTTGGTGACGAAACGTAAAGTGCCTATTTTTTTGGGTTCTTCTTTTGCCTTCATTGCGCCGATTATCTACGCCATGAGCGAGTGGGGCTTGCCCAGCACCATGTTTGGCCTATTCGCCGCTGGCTTTATGTACTTTGTGTTTGCCGCTTTAGTGCGCTGGCGCGGGGTGACGGCGGTTCATAAGCTGCTGCCGCCGGTGGTCATCGGCCCGGTGATTATGGTGATTGGCCTGTCGGTGGCCATTGTGGCCAGCCAAATGGCCATGGGCCAGTCGGGTGGCCAGCAGGTGTTGCCGTATGGCACGTCGTTGATGCTGTCGGGCTTTACCTTTGCGGTGACGGTCATCATCACCGTGTTTGGCAGTAAGATGATGAAGCTGATCCCGATTTTAATCGGTGTGTTTGCCGGCTATGCCGCTGCGTTGGCAACGGGCATGGTCGACGTGGGGGCTTTGGCTGCGGCGCCGCTGTTTGTGGTGCCGGAAATCACCACGCCAGAAGTCAACTGGCACGCAGCGCTGTTTATGCTGCCGGTGGCGATTGCGCCAGCCATTGAGCACATTGGCGGCATTTTGGCCATTGGTAAGGTGACCGGCAAAGACTACGCCAAAGACCCTGGCCTGGATAAAACTTTGGCTGGGGACGGTTTGGGCGTGTGTGTGGCGGGTTTAATCGGTGGCCCACCGGTGACCACCTACGGTGAGGTGACCGGCGCCGTGATGATCACGAAAAACAGCAATCCAAACATCATGACTTGGGCGGCGGTGTTCGCCATCTTCATGGCCTTTTTTGGTAAGTTTAACGCTTTTTTGGCGTCGATTCCTTTGCCGGTGATGGGCGGGATCATGATCTTGCTGTTTGGCACGATCGCGTCATTGGGCTTGAAAACCCTGATTGACGCCAAAGTCGACCTAATGGTGCCGCGTAACTTGGTGATCGTTAGCTCGGTACTGACCGTGGGCGTCGGCGGCATGCTGGTCAAAGTAGGCGACTTTAGCTTTGCCGGCGTGGGCCTGTGCGCCATTTTGGCCATCATCTTAAACTTGGTATTGCCCAAAGAGCCTGAAAGCATGCTGACCGAAACGCCTATGGATTAGCCTCAGACAGAATGAAAACGAGCCTTCAAGGCTCGTTTTTTTATGGGCTTAAGGCGAGCGTTAAGCGTCGGCGTTGGCGCGGCGCTCGATCACGATGCCGACTTTTTTGACGTTCGGTAAAATGCCGGGCTTGGACAGCTTGACCCGTACCCAAGGCGAGCCAAAGTCGCTTAACAGCAGGTGGGCAATGTGTTCTGCCAGCGCTTCGATCAGCTGGAACTGCTGCTCTTTAAGGCTTTGCGTAATGGCGTTGGCGACTTCACCATAATGGATGGTGTCGTGGATGTCGTCAGACTGGCTGGCCTGCTGGTCCGGAATGCCGATGTCTAGGTCGAGTAGAATGGTCTGCGGGCGGGTGCGCTCCCAGTCGTAATAGCCGATCAAGGTTTCTACTTTGAAATCATTCAGAAAAATAATGTCCATTTGTTTTTTAATCGCTTTAGCGTAAAATCAGTAACTCATCTATTCTAGTGTATCTACCATGTCTTTTGTTGATTTAGTCGCCATCTTACTGGCTTATTTGTTGGGTTCCCTTTCTTTTGCAGTGATTGTGTCGAAATTTATGGGCATGGACGATCCACGTTCTTACGGTTCGGGCAACCCCGGTGCCACTAATGTGTTGCGCAGCGGCAAAAAAACCGCCGCCATCCTGACGCTGCTGGGCGATGCTTTGAAAGGCGTGGTGGCGGTTTGGTTGGCGCGTGTGTTGACCCCTAGCCTGGGCCTCAACGAAGCCACCTTAGCTTATGTGGCGGTGGCGGTGTTGGTGGGCCACATGTGGCCGCTGTTTTTTGGTTTTAAAGGCGGCAAAGGCGTGGCCACTGCGGTGGGCGTTCTGTTTGTGCTGTCTTGGCCGGTGGGTCTGGCCTGTACCGCCATTTGGTTGGTGATGGCTTTTGGTTTGAAAATATCCTCCCTCGCGGCCTTAGTGGCCACGCTGGCGGCGCCGCTGGTGGCGCTTTGGGTGGTGCCGCAAGCGGCCCTGTTTTGGGCGATCGTGGTGATTGCGGTGCTGGTGTTGTACCGACACAAGCAAAACATCCAGAATCTGCTCAGTGGCAAAGAAGGCAAAATCGGCTCTTAAGGCCTGCCTTAACGTGGTCTGGATGCCGCCTACTCGTTAGGCGGTTTTGTTTTAAGGGGTTAAAAGCATCGCCTATTGCGTTGAAAAACGTTAGAATAGCCCCCTATTTATTTGTGTTTTATGATCGTGACCCGATCGCATTAGGAGTTTATTCATGCCCGCAGCAACCGAATCCACGCCCATTCAAACCGCTGAACGTCAGCCTTGGACCGTCGCCGCTTTATATCAATTTTGTCCAGTGGCCGACCCCGAAGCCTTGCAAAGCCAGCTTGTGGCCCTGTTGGCCGATGCCCAAATCTGTGGCACCCTCATTGTGGCGGGTGAAGGCATTAATGGCACCATCGCCGGCAGCCGTGAAGGCATTGATCGGGTGCATCAGTTTTTGTTGGCGGCGGGCTTTGATCACCTTGAGTACAAGGAATCTTTGAGCGATGACAAGCCGTTTCGTAAAGCCAAGGTCAAGCTTAAAAAAGAAATCGTGACCCTAGGCGTGGCAGTGGCGCCTTTAGACCGAGTGGGCCATTATCTAGAGCCGCAAGAGTGGCATGAATTCATTCAGCGCGATGACGTCATCGTGATTGATACGCGTAATGACTATGAGTATAAGGCCGGCACCTTTAAAAATGCGATTGACCCGAAAACAGAAAGCTTCCGCGAGTTTCCACAATACGTAGCCGAGCACCTCGCCGACGCCAAAGACAAAAAAATCGCCATGTTCTGCACTGGCGGCATCCGCTGTGAAAAGTCCACCAGCCTGTTGTTGCAAGAAGGTTTTAAAGAGGTGTACCACCTAAAGGGCGGCGTGCTGAATTATTTAGAGCAAATGCCAGCAGAAGACAGCCTGTGGGAAGGGGAGTGTTATGTGTTCGATCATCGAACGGTGGTGACCCACGGCGTGGTGGAAGGCAAGGGCAGTAAGTGCCATGCCTGTGGTTGGGCTTTGGTGCCGGAAGAAGTGGCTTTGCCCAGCTATGAGCACGGTGTGAGCTGTGTGTATTGCATCGATAAAACCACCGACCAACAAAAGGCGGGCTTTAGAATGCGTCAATCACAGCTGGATAAAGCCGGTAAAAAATACCTGTAAAGCGACCTAATGAACAAGCCTCGTGAGCAATCACGAGGCTTTTTTTAATGGCTGCTGAGTTTGGGCACGGTGAGGTAGCCCATGAGGGCATCGATGATGCTTTCTTCAATTTCTGCTAGGCTGAGGCCCTGCGGTGGCTCGATGACGGCCGTATGCACCAAGGCTTCGGTGATTTGCATCACGGTCCAGGTGGCCAAATCTAAGTTGGTTTGGGTGATTTGATCCTGAAAGGACGCCAGTAAGCGATGGACGCGTTTAAAAATGAGCTGGTCGGCTGGGCTTTGTGCCGTCGGCACGTCGAAATAAGGAAACTCCCGCTCCAATACTTGGTGCAGCTGCGGTTCGCACTGGTGGGCGGCCATGAGTGAATGCACCATCACCGAAACGTGTTCACGCAGGTGGTGTGGTTGGGCGTTCGAAAACACGGTGTCGATGATTTCGGCCATTTGCTCGGCGTGGCGCTCGTGTAGGGCTGAAATCAAGGCATCTTTATTGGGGAAGTATTGATAAATCGAGCCCACGCTGACGCCGGCCTCGGCCGCGATGAGGTTGGTGTTGGTACCGGCATAACCACGCTTGGCCAAAATACGGGCGGTGGCTTCCAAGATAATGTTGACCATGTACTGAGCGCGCGCCTGTTTGGGCAGCTTACGGGGCTTAGGGGGAGATTTAATGGGGTTCATCGGTCCCTGCTTTTAAGTGAGTAATTGTTCGTATCTTAGCAACAAAAGCGGGCGAAAGCCATTGCTTTGGCCCCGTTTTAGGGGCTTAAATGTGAGTTGTTATCATTTGTGAAGGTTGTTTTGTTTATTAGTGAATTGATTTTAAATTATTTATTTTAATGTTGGCGTGCGAGTAGGAAATCTGAGTGATTGTTCATATACTGAGTCTGGTGTTGTCAAGCATTGAGCATGATGAAGTGGTATTTGAAATTAGGAGTGGCAAGATGAATAAAAACAAAATGAAGCAAAAAGTGCGTCAGCCCACGGCCATGACGGTCCTGGCCACGGTGGTGGGGGTCGATCAGGTTACGCCGTTGGTGCGTCGATTAACCTTTGGGGGTGAGGCTTTAAAAGCCGTGGTGGCCAATGGCGCTTTTGCCGAGCCGGCCGCCTGGGTCAAGCTGTTTGCACCCCTGTGTCATGGCCGTGCCTACAGCATTCGCCAACAGAATCGAGCGACTGGCACCATCGACATTGATTTTGTGTTGCACAGCCATGATGAACAGAGGGCCACCACCGTTTCTGCCTGGGCCGAAGCGGTGGCGGTGGGCACCGAGGTATTGCTGTCCTATCCGGCTCGGGGTGGGTTTACGGTGAATCGCTTTGCTAAATGGCTGTGGATGGCCGCCGACGCGACGGCTTTGCCCGCTTTGCAAAGCGTTTTAGCCGACCTGCCTTTGGGCTTAGACGTTCGGGTGATGGTGTTTGCCAACGGCGTGGCCGAGCGTCAAGCTTTGGTGACCAAGGCTGAACTGACTGAAACCTGGCTGTATCCGCAGGAAGAGGCTTACGAAGCGGCGTTGAAGCAGGTATTGGCCGATGCGGCCCATTTGGCCGGGCAAGGGCAGGTTTGGCTGGCGGGAGAATCAAACTGGGTCAAAAATTGGCAGCTGTATTGGCTACGAGAACGGGGTTTAACCCCTAAAGACATTTTGGCCCGAGGCTATTGGAAGCAGGGCGAAGCCGATTATAAAGACCAGCGGTTGCTGGTGTCTTAATGATTTTAGCGTAGGCGACATTGGCGTGGCGCTTGCTTTGACTCATCCCTCATCAGGCACCATGCTGATGAGGGATGAGTCATTCTGGGGGTGCAGTTTGTGAACAGAGCCCGGCTCAGGCTCTTTATGATTGAATCAGCACGGATTGGTCTGATGCTTTTTAGGGCGGATGAGGGTAAATCAACGCCAAGATGGGGTGGGATGATTTAAGAATGGTGTTTTGTTGGGTGGGTTATTTCCTCTGTGTGGCCATTTTTAATATACTATGATAAATGTCAATGTTCTGTATTTGCTTACATCATATTATGTATATGGTTTTATTTTATGTCTATGGATTACGTCTGAGACGGTTTAAAACCACGCATGAAACCGAATGAAATCGAGCCCGTACTTATTTAACCCTGTGGTTTATGGCTTAAGAACCTGATTTGATCATCACTAGGCAGGGCCTTGACGGTGCCTGCTGATTTAAGCCGATAGGTCACTCGATCTGGTTTCATAATATTGAATGACATGACTGGAGAAGCATCATGACGCAGCATAGTAATAGTCCCTACCCTGAAGTAGAAGGCATCGACAGTGCCTTGTTTCAACTGTCAGCAGACGCGTTGTCGCCTGCTGATCGAGCCGAAGCCATGCAGCAGCTCAAAGACTATGTCGCGATTAAGAAAAAGTACTTTTTAGGCTATCAGGCCAATCAGGCTTTGGATTACGCGGGTGAACTGGATCAGTATCTGGACGTACAGATGAACAATATTGGGGATCCTTTTCAAACCGGTAACTTTAAGCTGAATACCAAATGGATTGAGCGTTCGGTTTTGGACTATTTTGCCGAGCTGTGGCATGTGCCCACGCCGCACCTAGAAATGTACCAAGAAAACGGCGAGCTCAATGGCGATATTGAAGACATCGGCAACCGTTATTGGGGTTATGTGGTGTCGATGGGCAGTACCGAGGGCAACCTGTACGGGATCCGCAACGCGCGTGACTATCTGCACGGTAAAATTTTGGCCGTCGACACCGCCACCAGTAAGCAAAGAATGCACCGCGGCTTTTTCCACTCGGCCAAGGACGGTGCCAAGCGTTTGAGCCACACTGAAACGGCTTACCAGCCGGTCCTGTTTTACTCACGTGCGACCCACTATTCGATTGACAAGATTAAAGACATCTTGCTGTTTGATACCTTTAGTGAAGTGGGTAAGGCACTGTATTCAGGTGAGTGTCCTATTACGGACGACGGCGAATGGCCTGAGCATGTGCCCACCTATGCCGATGATTCCATTAACCTTGAAGATCTTTATAAGCTGGTTGACTTTTTTGCCGGTAAAGGCCATCCGATCGCGGTCAACTTTAACTATGGCACCACGTTCAGGGGCGCCTATGATGACATCGAAGGTGCTTCGGCTGAAATCATCCGTATTTTAGAAAAACACGGCATTGCCGAGCGCGAGTTTGTGGTGAACATTAACGGCACTGAAGTACACAGCAAACGTGACGGTTATTGGTTCCACGTTGATGGGGCTTTGGGGGCAGCCTATGGGCCTTTCTTTGAAATGCTGAAGGCCGAAGGGCTGCTGGGTGAAATCCCGCCCCAGTTTGACTTCCGTAACCCGATTCACTCGATCTCGATGAGTGGTCATAAGGAGATTGGCGCACCTTGGCCCTGTGGTATTTACATGACCCGGACCCGCTATTTGCTTAATTTTTCTAACGTGTCTTACATTGGTTCACAAGACTCGACCCTGTCTGGCTCACGCAATGGCTTTTCGGCGCTGATCTTATGGCATTATCTGTCGCGGCACTCGCATCAAGACCAGAAAAATAAGCTCATGGGTTTATTGAATATGGCCCAGTATGCCTACGACCAGCTCAAGACCGTGCGCACGCCTACTGGCGTTGAATGGCGCGTGCATCGTGCCGAGAACTCGCTCAGCGTGTTGTTTAGACGGCCTAACCAAGCGCTGGTGTCTAAGTACTCTTTGTCGACCGAGTTTGAAGAAGGCTTTGATTACGCCCACCTGTTTGCGATGGAGCACGTGACGAAAGCCACCATTGATGCTTTGGTGCATGATTTAAATCAGCCCGGCGCCTTTTTTGAGCCAGAAGAAGCCGAACCGCACGCTTACGCGCGCAGTATTGTGAATCCTGGCACCGGCTTCCGTTAAGCAGGTTTCGTTCAGACGCACGCCCACCGCTTGGTGGGCGTTTTGGTTTGTGTTGGCGCAAGCAAGTGTGGCACAGCAGGGGCCAGAGGGGGGATTGGCTTGCACTTTTAAGGGTTTAGGGATTATGCTTCGAAATCAAAGCCGTGGGCATGGGGTTCGCCTGAGGTGACTATTTTAAAAGGCAAAGGAAAACGTCATGAATAAAATCTGGTGGCCAAGCAAGTGGTTGTTTTTGGTGTTGTTACTGGGCGCGTGTAGCACGCAGCAGCGCCCGCCGATGGTGGCGACAGAATCGATGACCATGGCAGAAGTGAAGGCCGTCGCGGTGAGCAAGCCCAGAGCCGAAGCCAAATTAGGCACGGGCTGGGGCGAGGGCATGGCGTCGAATGTGACTCAGGTTAACCTGCGGCGCGTTTCTGAACGGCCGTTGGCGCTACAAGAAATTCAATACGGCGCCACCGTGGCTCAGGGCCGTGCCTTAAAAGAGCTGATGTTGGCGCAAGGGCGCATCGGCATGGCGGTTTTGGATGGCCAAGGCCGCAAGATGACGCTGACGCAAAGCGCTCAAGGCATTCGCTTGGCCGGCAAGAACGGCGCGCGCTATCAGCTACATTATCAAAACCACAGCAATAAAACCTACGCCATTTTGGCCACGGTTGATGGCTTAGACGTCATGAATGGCCAGCCAGGCAGCTTTAACAGCGGTGGTTACGTGTTGCCGCCTTATGGTCGATTGACCATTGAGGGGTTTCGCAAGAGTGACAGCGAAGTGGCGGCGTTTCGCTTCACGACGCTCAATAATGCTTATGTGGCCAATACGCCCGCTGGCGACGTGGTCAATGCCGGATTAATCGGCACCGCCGTGTTTGAGCTGTACGACCCAGCGGCCAAGGCTCAGCCTCCTAAGGGCAAGGCTTTCCCCGCTGAAAATGGCTATGCGCCTGCGCCACAGTATCGGGATTAAACCGCTGCTGTAAGGTGATTCATGCCAGTCTAAAAGGCCGCTGCTGCCAAGCGGCCTTTTTTTTGCGCCCTTGGTTTGGCTTTGGGGCCAGGTTTGATTAATGCAACACTAATGCAAATAATACTGATTATCATTTGTATTTATTGAATTAACATCCTATACTCATCCGGTTTTACGGCATTGCTTTGAAACCATCGGTGGGTGTAGGAGAACGCCGCATGCCGCTTGAGCAAGGTGGGATGGGCGGACATTAGCCGATGGTGAAAAGTGATGATTAACACACACACTCGGAGAAACCTATGTTCCCTATCAGCATCAAACCCAAGCCGCTGGCCTTGGCCTTATTACTGGTTTATTGGTCTATGCCCCAAGACAGCCACGCCCAAACCGTCGACCCTGAGGCCACTTTAGACAACGTGGTGGTGGTGGGTAAAACCAATAAGGACCGCCAGGGCGCTAACGACGTGTACGACAAAGATCTGTCCACCCTCTACATCAATAAAACCCACATCGACCGCTATAAAGGCTCGGCTCCGGCCGACGTGTTTAAAGGCTTATTGGGGGTGCAAAGCGGTGACGCGCGCAACAGCGGCGCGCTTGACCCAAACATTCGGGGCTTACAGGGTCAGGGGCGAGTGCCGCTGACCATTGATGGCACCGAGCAGGCCATTACGGTGTGGCGGGGCTATAACGGCGCCAATAACCGTAACTACATTGATCCTAGCCTGATTGGCAGCATTCAAATTGAAAAAGGCCCTTCGTTGACACGTGGGGTCAAAAGCTCGGTTGGCGGTGCCGTGGTGGTGAAAACATTGAGCGTTGATGACGTTTTGCCTGCGGGTGAAACCTTTGGTGGGGATGTGTTGGTAGAGGCCAGCAATGGCTCGGTGAAGCCGCGGCTACCGAATTTAAGAACGGGCGAAGACGCGCGCGACATTCCTGGTTGGAACGGCGTTTATGGTGACCCAACCTTGCGGGTACAGCCTAAAAGTGGCACTAAATTTGGCCAAGACGAAGCCATTCGTGTGGCGTTGGCCACGCGGCAAGAGCTGTTTGACGTGGTGGCGGCCTACAGCTACCGCAGTAAGGGCAACCATTTAGCCGGTAAAAAAGGCGCCGCTAAATACCGTTATGACGGCGAGGGCTGGCCGGACTATTGGGACCATAAGGCCTACATGGCCAATGTCTATCGGCCCGGTATGGAAGTGCCCAATACTTCTAGCCGCATGGCTTCGACCTTGCTCAAGGGCACGCTGCGACTGCCAGACAATCAGTCGCTTGAATTAGGCCTGCGCCATACGGATACACGCTTTGGCGAAATCATGCCGTCACGCTTGAAGCCAGAGCGCTGGGAGGAGGAGGGCGGTGGCGTGCCACAGTGGCCTTTGAGTGAAATCAGCCTCAGCGCCTACAATCTTTTGTACCAATGGAAGCCCGATGATCGACCTTGGGTGGACCTTGAAGCCAATCTTTGGGCCACGCGGTCTGTGAGCGACACCTATAATGGCGGTGGTTTTCCCAACGAACCGATTGAAAATGGCTATGCGCCGCCTGAGTCTAATGAGGGTGCCAATATGCTGTTGCGCAATACTGCGGCCACCAATGCACGCGAAAATCGTTGGGGGGTGACCGTCAGCAATAAGGCCACATTATTGCCTAATCTAGACTTTACCTTGAGCGGCAGCTTCCAGCATGAGCGGTTACGATCTGATGATGACTATGACCCCAATGACTTTAGCTTTAGGGCTTCGGGCCGACAGGGCACCCGTAAGGAACACAACCTCAGCTTTAACTTTGATTGGGAACCGGCCAGCTGGCTCGCTTTGAGTGCGGGCATGAATCGAACGGCTTATTCTGCCTTTGATGATTTTCTGGATGAGCGCACTCGTGCCAAAGACCCTCGCTATCGGCAAACCAGTAAGGTTGAGGGCTATGATTTAGAGTATAAGCGCGTCCAATCACTGGATGAGTACAGTCAATGGCATCAAGAAAAGGTGGCCAACCATAAGGAAGAATGGGCGTGGGTGGAAGATTTTGGTTTGCCGATGCCGCCAGAGCCAGAATGGAACCCGGACAGCCGCTTTGAGGAAGCCAATAAGGAAACCCATAAGGTGTTTTGGGCTGCGGATGCCGATGGCAAAATGCGGCGTGACAACAATCCGTTCTTGAATGGCAGCATTCAAGAAAGTGAAACCATAGAGTTGGGTCAGCGTGTGGACGTGCGTCACAAAGTGACCAGCAACGATTGGGCGCCGGTGAAAAAAAGCAAAGGCCATGCGTGGACGCCTGTTTTAGGGGCGACGGCTTTTTTGACCGACAACGCGCGGGTTTATGTGCGCTACAGTGAGGCCAAACGCATGCCGAGCATGTTTGAAAGCACCGTTGGTTTTTCCGCCACGGCTTTTGACCCCTTAAAGCCAGAGCACGCCAAAAACTTTGAGGTGGCTTACATTCATGACTTACGCGATTTAGTGGGCGCCAAGCGTCATGCCGACGTGAAAATAGCCTATTATCACAACAGCATTAAAAATGCGATTGAACGAGATGACAACTTTGTGTTCAGCAACATTGATCGGCAAAAAGTGGCTGGGTTAGAGCTGCAAGGGCGCTATGACAATGGCCGCTTTTTCACGGATTTAGGCGTGGCCATTAACCTGAAAAATGAAGTGTGTGATGAGGCTTCGGCGGTGAAGTCCGACCCCTATCGTGGCCGCGTTGCCAACTGCGTCCGTGATGGCTTCCGCAATGGTTACTTACGCAACATGCCCCAGCCTAAATACATGGTGAACTGGCTGGTTGGGGGCCGATTCTTGAACCAAAGATTAGAGCTGGGTTCAAGAGTGACCTTTCACAGCGGCTCGGTGAATAACGATGAGCGTAACTTTGGTGAAGTCGGCAAACACTCTGAATACTTTAATGCGCCTTTAGAATGGTCGCCCGTGGTGGTGGTGGACGCCCATGCTAACTATCGGGTGAATCCTAAGCTGGCGGTAGAGCTGGGCGTGACCAACTTAACCGATCGCTACTATTTGGATCCGCTTAGCCGAGCCCGAATGCCGGCACCCGGGCGAACGGTGAAGCTGACGCTGAAAGGAAAGTTTTAATTAGGCAGGGACACTCATGGCCAGCACAATGTGCTGGCTTTTTTATGGTTGGTTATGTGGCTTTGCCATGACAAAATACAACATGTATTAAATAATAATGATTATCATTTGCGTTTAATCAAAAGGCTGTTTATACTCGGCCACAGGTTCTCAACACCTTAGGCCATAGGCCTAGACGAGGGCCTGTACTCACACGACCTGTGGGTCATTTTGCTGGTGGTGTGTTCTTTTTTTTATGATTCTGGAGATGACAATGAAAAAGTTACAAACGGTAGCAGTGGTATTGGGTTTATGTGCAGCAGTAGGGCAGGCGCAAGCAGCGGTGGCGGCAGCGCAGAGTGACAGCACCTATGTACAAGTCGGTGCAACGGCAGCCGGTGGCTCTGGCCACCCTGGTCAAGCTGGCCAGCCTGGCATTGGCGTACACAACGTGGCTAATTTTACCAAAGTGGCATTTTCAGGCCTGCAGCAAATGGTGCCTGCGGACGCCAACGGCGTGACCAAAATTGCCGCGTCACCGGGCTCACATCGAGACATGGGGGACTTTAACTTTACGAAAGTCGCCAACAGCGACGTGTATTTTGGTGAGTGGTCGCAAACCGGTGACGTGGCCGATGGTACCCACACTGTGTATTACGCGGGCAAAGACAAAACCACCAATATGCCCACCACTGGGCAGGCGGATTATGCCGTGGTCGGCATCAATAACTACAGCGGCAATAACCTCTTAACGGGCACGTTTAAGGCCAATTTTGCCACCAATAAGCTAAGTGGCTCAATCGCCAACAGCGGTCTTAGCGTGGCGGTGAATGCCAACATCAACAGTGCCGATGCCAGCTTTAAGGGCAATGCCTTGGCTAATGGCAGCATGACGGGGGCAACCCAAGGCCACTTCTTTGGTCACTCAGCCGCACAGCTCGCAGGCATCGCCACCTTTAGCGATCGCAGTAAAGACGTGTCGTTTGGCGGTAGCAAAAAGCCCTAGATGTGAAACCATGATGCGACTGGCTTAGTGGCATCGAATAACGGAACCGGGGCTTGTTGATCAAGCCCCTTTTTGTTTTTTTAGGGGTGTGCCTTGCCACCCTAAACGCACAAAGGCTTAGCCATTCATGAGGCAGTTTGTTACCCCAATACGTTGGTTTGGCTGTGCCAGCACCGCGCTGATTTTCTTGGGCTTGATGCAGTCCGCTAGGGCCGATGAAGACACCAGCCGCCGCTTGCGCCAGTCCCTCCAGTTGTCAACCGAACAAAAGACCCAGTCAGTATTGGTGCCGGAAGCCTCGACTCTGGGTGAGGGCGTGGAAGGCATGGTGATCAATGGGCAATTGTTCAGCATTGACGCCAATGTGAATGATATGGGCAAGGCCATTTACTTAGGGATCAACCACCAGCTTTGGGCCGACGTGCAGCGGTTATTGCCCAAGTATCAGGCTTTGGTCGGCCACGATCTCGCTTTGGTGGGCTTTGCTCAGGCGGCCCTCGCCCGAGCCGAAGGTGATTATCCAGCCGCCATTGCGGGCTATCGCCAGCTCTTACAACGACAGCCTGATTTTTTACGGGTGCAGCTAGAATTAGGAAGAACCTTATATGAGAATCATCAGAACACTGAAGCTCAAGCGTGGTTCCAACAAATTGAATTACCTGCCGATGCGCCGGGACTCCAAGAAAATGTGGCCGGCTATGTAGACGCTTTGGCCGTGCGCGAGGCCTGGCATGGTTCTGTCGCCATCGGGCCGGTGCACAACAGCAATCTAAATCAGTCGACCGCCAGCGTGAGCTACTTCCCCGTGTATGAAGGCGATGAGCTGTTGGGCCATATTGAGCGGCGAATGCCCAGCCCCGTAGCCGATCAAGGCTTGGCTTATGAGGCGTCGCTGAGCAAGCAAAAAAACCTGAGTGGGCAGCATGGCCTGATGCTGCGCGGCCTGCTGTACGGCAACGAATACGCGACGGAGTCCAGCTACAGCGACAGCACCGCCAGCGTGTATGGCGGTTATCAGTATCGCACCGCCCGCACCACGCTGGCGGTGGCGCCCTTGTTTGAGTTTAACTGGCAAAACCATCAGGCGCTGTATAAGGCCTTGGGGGCCAAGATTGAATGGCAATATGCGCTCAGCCCGAAGGCCTTGGTCAATGTCGATGCAGAGCGTAAGCGGCTGGCGTATCACAACGGCGATTATGCCCACAATAACGGCTGGCAAAGCGCGCTGTTTGTGACCGGCACTTATGCTTTGCCCAAAAACTGGCTGGTGTTTGGCGGGCTAGACTGGCTGCGCAAAAACGCGGCTGAGGGCGTGAATGCCTACCATCAGCAGGGGGCGCGGCTTGGCGTGGCCAAATCCTTTAACGCGGGGGTAGAAACCGTGTTCTTTGCCGCTTGGCGCCACAAGCAGTATGACGCCTACAGCCAAGTGTTGGCGGCCAAACGTTCGGATCATGAGCAAACCTATACCGCCATTGTAAAAATGCCGAAATGGCGCATAGCAGGCATGACGCCCAGCTTCTTGCTGCGTCACAACCGCGTGAGCAGTAACGTGGGCTGGCTGTACGCGTATCGTAAAAACGAAGTCAGCCTTAAGCTGGAAAAATATTTTTAACGTCCGTCGCGTAGGGGTAAGGTCGATTCTAGCACCAACAATAGGCAGAACAGCATGATCAACACAATGGAGTAGGCAAACATCTTCAAGCCCCATTGGCGCATCAGGTGATGAGGGAGGATATTGGCTGACAGGGGGGCGGCGGCGCGCCACCAGATCAATCCCGCGGTCAGCATCAACACGCCGTAATAGGCGCTTAAAGGGCCTAGCCACCATAGGCTAGTGGCTGCGAGGGTAAAGACCAGTATGTAACGACGCAGGTGTGTTTGAGTGAGGGCGACGCCTTTGACCAGCGGCAGGAGGCGTAATCCCGCCGTACGATAATCGCTTAAGCGCCGCAGCGCGATGGCGTACGCGTGTGGAATTTGCCACAGGCACAGCGTGAGGCCTAAGCCCAAGGCCAGCCAGTCTAGCGTTTGGGTGACGGCGCAGTAGCCCATCATGGGCGGCGCGGCACCAGACAGGCTGCCTACGGCCACGCCATGGATGCTGTGACGCTTCCACCATAGGCTGTACAGCAATACGTAGATCAGCCAGCCGCCCAAGGCCAATGCGCCGGTGAGCCAGCCGCCGTAGAGCAGCAATAACATCAGGCCCAGTACGCCAAACAGGCTGCCTAGTGCCAATGCCCATGCGGGTGAGATCAAGCCCAGCACCAGAGCGCGCTGTTGGGTGCGGCTCATGAGGGCGTCAATGTCTCGATCAATCACATTGTTAAACGCGGCCCCAGAGGCAATCACCAAGGCCGTGCCCAGTGTAAGCCAACACAATAGGCCAAGGTCAATCTGACCTTGGCTCGCCAAGAAAAACCCAGCCCATAGGGTCAGGAGGTTGCCCATGATGATGCCCGGCTTAAACAGCTGTAGGTAGGGGTGCTGCCACATACTAGAAAGACATCATGTTGGCATTCAGATCACGCATGATCCACAACGACCCGCCCACCACAATGAATAAGATCAATAGGGTGAACAGCATGGAAAAAATCGTCCATTCCTGGCCGCGTTCAAACATGTGTAAAAAATACACCAGTTGGATGATGATTTGGACCAGGGCCAGGCCCACAATGGCCAATAGTAAGCCAGGACCAGAAGCGCCCGTGGCGGTCATGGCCAAGTAAAAGGACAGGCCGGTCAGCAGCAAGCACAGCACTAAGCCAATGAGGTAAGACTTGACGGAACCGCCGTGCTCGGTAGGGGATGAAGGGGTCATCTGATGGCTCCCATAAGGTAGACGACGGTGAATACGCAAATCCAAATCAGGTCTAGAAAATGCCAAAACAGGCTCAGGCAAGTGAGCCGAATACGGTTTTTGGCGGTTAAGCCTTTACGGTATAGCTGCCAGCCTAAGATCAACAGCCATAGTAGGCCGATGACAACGTGCAGGCCATGGGTGCCGACGAGGGTGAAGAACGCCGACAAAAAAGCACTGCGCTGTGGGCCATAGCCTTCGATGATCAACTCGTAAAATTCATAGGCTTCTAGGGCAATAAAGCCCAAGCCTAGGATAAAGGTGGCGCCCAGCCAGAGTAAGGTAAGACGTAGGCGTTGTGCCCTAGCGGCCAAAAGGCCCATGCCAAAGGTAAAGCTGCTGAACAACAATAAAATGGTGCTGATCAAGATCAGCGGCAGGTTCACAATGTCGGCGTCGCTGGGGCCGTTGGCCACGCCACCGACCAGCACCGCATAGGTGGCGAACAGGGAGGCAAACAGCAGGCAGTCGCTCATTAAGTACAGCCAAAAGCCTAAGGGCGTTTTGCCTTGGTCATCGTGATCATGATGAGGTTGATGAGCGGCCTCGGCCGTCGGCGCGGCTTGGGTGGGATTAGGGTGGCTCATAACGGTTCTCCTGCTGATGGCTGCCGAGCATAATGGGCGGTTTCAATGGCGGCCACTTCTTCTGAGCTGACGTAATAGTCAAGATCGTCATTAAAGGTGTGGCGAATGTAATAGACGACCATGGCGATCAGGCTGGCCACCGCCAGCCACCAGATGGCCCAAATCATGGCAAAGCCAAACACGGCGCTGAGCATGCTGATGATGAAGCCGGTGCCGGTATTGCGCGGCATGTGGATGGGCTCATAGTGGGCCAATAGGCGTGGTGCTTCACCGCGGGCCTTCAGGTCATGAAACGCATCTCGTTCATCCGCCTTGGGGATGACGGCAAAGTTATAGAACGGCGGTGGGGAAGAGGTGGCCCATTCTAAAGTACGGCCTTGCCAAGGGTCGCCACTGAGGTCGCGATGCTGGTGTCGGTCGCGAAAGCTGACCCAAATTTGCACCAGCTGTAACACAATGCCGATGAGGATCATGACGGCGCCAATGCTGGCCACGGCAAGCATCGGGAACCATTCTGGATTGAGCCCATAGCTGATGCGCCGAGTCATGCCCATAAAGCCCAAAACGTATAAAGGCATAAAGGCGGTGAAAAAACCGGCCATCCAAAAACCGAAGGACCAGCGCCCTAGCCGTTCGTTTAGGGTGAAGCCAAAGGCCTTAGGAAACCAATAGTTAAAGGCGGCCATGGCGCCAAACACCACGCCGCCGATGATGACATTGTGAAAGTGGGCCACCAAAAACATGCTGTTGTGTAAGACATAGTTGGCGCCGGGGACGGCCAGCAGCACGCCGGTCATGCCGCCTAGGGTAAAGGTGAATAAAAAGCCCAGCGTCCACAGCACCGGCACGGAGAAGATGATGCGGCCGCGATACATGGTAAACAGCCAGTTGAAAATTTTAATACCGGTGGGGATCGCAATCACCATGGTGGCGATGCCAAAGAAGGCGTTGACGTTGGCGCTGCCGCCCATGGTGAAAAAGTGATGCAGCCACACCATAAAGGAGAGGACGGTAATGGCGACGGTGGCCATGACCAAAGAGGCGTAACCAAACAGTCGCTTTTGGCTAAAGGTGGCAATCACCTCGGAGTACACCCCAAACATGGGCAGAATCAAAATGTACACCTCGGGGTGGCCCCATGCCCAAATGAGGTTGACGTACATCATTTGGTTGCCGCCCATGTCGTTGGTGAAGAAATGAAAGCCCAAATAGCGCTCTAAGGTGAGCATGGCTAAGGTGGCGGTGAGAATGGGAAAGGCCGCCACGATTAAGGCGTTGGTGCACAGCGCCGTCCAGGTGAATACAGGCATTTTCATCAGCGTCATGCCCGGCGCGCGCATTTTGACAATGGTGGTGATGAAGTTTACCCCCGACAGTAAGGTGCCCAGACCAGAAATTTGGAGGCTCCAAATCCAATAGTCGACGCCCACGCCAGGACTGTACGCAATGCTGGATAAGGGCGGATAGGCCAGCCAGCCAGTTTGGGCGAACTCGCCGATGCCTAGAGACAGGTTGATGAGGATGACCCCAGCCATAAACAGCCAAAAGCTAAAAGAGTTGAGGAAGGGAAAGGCCACGTCGCGGGCGCCGATTTGCAAGGGCACAATGACGTTCATCAGCCCGAGAATCATGGGCATGGCGACAAAGAAGATCATGATGACGCCGTGAGCGGTGAAAATTTGGTCGTAATGCTCGGGCGGCAAATAGCCAGCGCCGCTGCCGGTGGCTGCGGCCGCTAGCTGTAGGCGCATCATCAAGGCATCCGCAAAACCGCGCAGCAGCATG
This sequence comes from Neisseriaceae bacterium, assembly GCA_017991555.1. Classification (GTDB taxonomy): domain Bacteria; phylum Pseudomonadota; class Gammaproteobacteria; order Burkholderiales; family Neisseriaceae; genus JAGNPU01. The sequence continues at coordinate 238,648 of JAGOQM010000003.1, read as the reverse complement.
ATGAGGGCGACCATAAAGTACAAAATGCCAATTTTTTTGTGGTCGACCGTGGTCAGCCACTCTGACCACAGCCAGCGCCAGCGCTTGAGGTAGGTGAGGGCGCTCACCACGATGATGGCCCCAATCAGAATAAACAGGGCGGCGCTGAGCGCAATTGGGTCGGAGGGGATGGCGTCTAGGCTGAGTTTACCGAGCATTTAAGGGGTTCCTTGTAAGGCAGGTGGCGGCGTGGGGCCATTAAGCGTGGGGCGTTTGGCGGCAAAGCCAGTGGCACTGCTGGTGCTTCTGTCTGGCTCCGAGGCGTTGGCGGTAAGGTGCTCAGCAGGAGCCATGCGCATGAACTGACCCAATATGCCCTGATAGAGTCCAGGCGTGACCGCGGCGTAATAGCCAACGGGGTGGTCTTGGCTGGTGGCGGCCAGTGTTTGTAGGCTGTCCCAGTTTAGGGTTTGGGGCGTGGTTTTGGCCTGCTCGACCCAGGCGTCAAAGTCGGCTGGCTCCTGCACTAAGGCCATGAACTTCATGCCAGAAAAGCCGTTGCCGCTGTAGTTGGCGGACATGCCTGAATAACGGCCCGTTTCGGAGGCAATCAAATGGAGGGTGTTTTGCATGCCGCCCATGGAGTACAGCTGGCTGCCCAGCTGTGGAATAAAGAAGGAGTTCATGACGCTGTTGGAGGTGATGCTGAAACGCACCGGTGTGTTGACCGGCAGCGCCAGCTCATTCACGCTGGCCACGCCCTGTTCTGGATAAATAAACAGCCACTTCCAATCTAGGGCGATGACTTGAACGTTGAGGGTGGCTGCGGCATTGGCGCTGACGATGGGTTTACGTGGGTCCAGTTCATGGGTGCTGTACCACGTAATGCGGCCCAAAATGACAATGATGACCACTGGCACGAGCCAAACCACGGCTTCAATGGCGTTAGAGTGCGCCCAATTGGGGGCGTAGGTTGCCTTATGATTGTTGGCCCTATAGCGCCATGAAAAGGCCACAATCATGATGAAAACCGGCACCACCACGATGAGCATGAGCCAGGTGGCGGTAAAGATCAGGTCGCGCTGAGCCAGGCCAATGGGCCCTTTAGGGTCCATCAGCACGCTGCTACAGCCGCCCAGCATGAAGGCCGCCAGGACGAATAAAATGAGTCTAATAAAGGGTGCAGGCATCAAGGTTTCCTTGGTGGGGCATGGGTAAGTTACTTTGTTTTTGAAACGTATGTCATTACGGTAAATTGAGAATCAACCGTATGATTGCAGCCCTGGCTGAGGGGCATGGTCTTTCAGTAAGGCGGGCCTAACATTAGGGTATTTAAGCTTGGCTAACGCGGCATTTCATCCCAGGCGCCGTATAGGGCTTGGATTTATGTTCCGAGGGGTCAGGCGTTCGGGCCTCTCTTGTTGTGCGCCTAGCTTTAGCAGCCTTAACCTTATGTAAGGTTTAAGGCCAGAGGGGTTAAGTTTTTAAATTTGTGCGTGTTTTTTATACGGTAGCACAGCGGCCGTTTTATGCGAAAAACATTTTTTATAAGGCGGTTTGAGGCTGAAACTCATCCCTTAGGCATCATGTGATGCGGGTGAGGACTGCGATGGATAGGCTGCTTGCTGATATTGGGCTAATTAGGCTGTTTTATTAGGGCTGGTGGAGTAAATAGGGTGTTTTTTGGCTATATTAAGCGGTGAGGTGCCGCCTAATTATGCTAGGATTTTAATATTTTTAAAACAAATGCTTATGTTTGTTATTGTGGCTTTTTTGACCAATGGGCTTATGTGAAAAATCGAAAAGACAGGCTGGCAAGGGGCGTGCGGTTGTGGCTGCCGTGGCGTCATGCTCGGCCTCATTCGCGGGTGCTCGGTTGGCTTCGTGGTAGATCAGGCGCGAGTGATTTAGGAAAGTGTTGATTAAACCAGAGCGGTCATGCACGGGGCAGCAAGTGCGGCGTTCGTTTAAATGGCATGGTGAACCTGAATGATCAGCATGGGGTGATAATGGGTTTGATGAGGGCGTGATTGGTTGATATTAATCTATAATAAAACAATATAACTCAATCAATTATGGTTAAAATAGGTTAATAAAAGTTTTAAAAAGTAAAATAGAGTAAATTGAGTTTTTTAATTGTTTCGTTATCGTTATCCTTATCCTTATAGACATCCATTCACAGGAGTGGGTGCAGAAATGATGTCTCTGTCAGACGGTTTAAGGATTGAGGCAGGATGATTTTAAATCGGGCCTCTATTCAAGCCGTGGTCTGCGTGCTGGGCTTGACTGTGACCTTAGTCTTAAATGGGCTAGCGTTAGCCCAAAGCCGACCCCATGCTTAATGACAATCGATTTAAGCCTTGCAATAGGGATAAGCGTTTTCTGTAAGATGAATCTAATTAACTTGAATGGTGATGATGAAATGAGAAAAATTAGTCAAATCATAGAGTGCAACGGGACGATTGTGGCCTTGTGTCTGGATGGGACTTTGTGGCAGCTGCCACAAAGGGGAAAAGAGTGGCTGTTGCTGGAAGGCATCCCGGCTAGGCCCACCAACATCAATGACCTCGAGATGGCCTTGCCTAAAAAAGCCGTAGCCAATTTACAAAAAGCGGGCATTCGCTCGATTGAAGCGTTGACGGGCCTGACAAAAGAGGAGGCTTCTGGGATTCCTGGTTTAGGCGCCAAAACGGTCTTTGACATTGAAAGTGAATTAAAAAGCTTAGGCTTACACTTTCGGAAAAATCAACCGGGTTAAGTTGGGTCGATTAAGCGCCGGCAGGCATGAGTGCTTGAGGATGCTTGGTGTGATCTGGCTAAGGGCACGATTAAGGTGCTGTATTTGATTTTAACAAGCGTGAGCGAATGAACCAGTTAAGTGAGGGCTGGCTGACCGAAATCTGTTTGAAATCGGCCAGAAATTTTAGGATGTCTTTCTCTGAATAACCATTCTCTTTTAAATAAAAAATTTCATTCTTAAATGGCTCGAGCTTAGAAATTCTGGCCGAAGGTTTATGGCAGCTGAGAAATTGGCTTAAATCGTTATCAATGTTCATGTTACGTTCCTAATGTCATGTGTTGAATCTGCGTGCTTTTGGCGCCGTTTATGTTTTGAGTATTCGGTTGCAAAAGGCCATCGTTGTGGCTGATACAGTAAATTATTTTTGAATTTACTTATTGCTAATAGTTTTCTAAAAGTATTTTAGCGCCAATAAATGGATTTATGTTGATGATTAACAATTATTTACGTTACATTACTGATTTTATTAATTATGAAAAACTAAGTAAAAAAATGATAAATTATGTAATCTTTGTTTTTTATTAAGTATTTGTATTTAATGGTCGTTTTGTTTTCGCCCTGAGGTTGTAAACAGAGCCGTATGCGCGTGCGGCGAATGGGCTTGGTTGCGCAATAAACTTCGGTGGGTGGGCCGATCTAGGCCAGAAGGCATGTTTCGGGGTGGCGCGTTCAAAATAGGCCAACGTTTGGACGCTGGGTTTTGTTTTAAAAATAATCCAACGTTTTCTGAAGCGAATCATTGATCGTGTGAATGAGTACTAATGTCCATAAAAAAAGCCCGTACGCTGGTGTGTACGGGCTTTTTTTATGGGACTTGGCCTTACTGGGTCAGCAAGGTTAGGGCTTCTTGATATTTTTCTTTGGTTTTGGCAATGACGTCAGCGGGGACCGTCGGTGCCGGTGCCTGCTTGTTCCAGCCGCTGGCTTCTAGCCAGTCGCGAATAAACTGTTTGTCGAATGAGGGTGGGTTGGTGCCCACCTGGTATTCATTGGCGGGCCAGAAGCGGCTTGAGTCTGGGGTCAATACTTCGTCCATCAAAATCAAGTCGCCGGCTGCGTTGAGGCCAAACTCAAACTTAGTGTCGCAGATGATGATGCCACGGGTGGCGGCAAAGGCGGCGGCTTCTGTGTACAGTTTAATGGCAGCCGCTTTGACCTTGGCGGCAACGTCGGCGCCAATAATGCTTTCGCACACTTCATAGCTAATATTTTCGTCATGGTCGCCCACTTCTGCCTTGGTCGAAGGGGTAAACAGCACCTCTGGTAGCTTGGCGGCTTCTTGCAGGCCTTCGGGCAAGACGTGGCCGCAGACGGCGCCGGTTTGCTGATATTCTTTCCAACCGCTGCCGGCTAAGTAGCCGCGTACAATGGCTTCAACCTTAACGGGGGTGAGCTTTTGAGCCACCACGGCACGCTTTTCTAGAGCCTTGGCTTCTGCTTCTGGCAAGACGTCAAATACGGTGTCGCCGGTAAAGTGGTTAGGAATCACGTGCTGTAGTTTCTGAAACCAAAAATTGGAGATTTGGGTCAGAATTTCACCCTTTTGTGGGATGGGGTCGTCCAAAATCACGTCAAAAGCCGATAAGCGGTCAGTTGCCACCATGAGCATGCGCTTGTCGTCGATTTCGTATAAGTCACGTACTTTACCAGAGTAAATTTTTTTAAGGCTGATGGAGGTCATCGTGTGCAATCCTACAAAGGTTGGGTTAGGGTGTTTTGTAAGGCTAGGGCTTGGGCCAGCAGGGCTTCGGTGTCTTGGCCTAGGACGGTGTAGTGGCCCATTTTACGACCGGGACGGGCGGCTTCTTTACCATATAAGTAAAGATGGGCGTTGCTGCTTTGCTGTAGCGGCGCCCAGTTTGGCTCGCCGCCAGTGCTGGGCCACTCATTGCCCAATAGATTGACCATCACGCAGGGGGTCAGCAAGTCTGGCTTGGCGGGGTTGAGGCCGCACAGCGTCCGTACCTGCTGCTGGAACTGATCCGCTAGGCAGGCAGTGAGGGTGTAGTGGCCAGAGTTGTGTGGGCGCGGTGCCATTTCGTTGACGATTAAGGTTTGGTCTTCGAGCACAAAAAACTCAACCGCCAACACCCCGACGTAGTCGAGTTCGTTGGCCAACCGTTTGGCCATGTTTTGCGCTTGGGTTTGCAAGGTTTCTGGCAACCGGGCGGGCACGATGCAAACGTCTAGAATGCCGTCTTTGTGCTGGTTTTCAGCAGGCGCAAAGCAGCTGATCTGCTGGTCGTTTAAACGCGCCACGATGGCCGATACTTCGCTTTTCAGCGGCAGCATGCGTTCTAAAATACAGGCCACATTGCCTAGTTCGGCAAAGGCGGCGGCGACTTCAGCGGGAGTGCTGACGCGAATTTGGCCTTTGCCATCGTAGCCCATGGTGGCGGTTTTCATGATGCCCGGCAGATAAGCGCTGAACGATTGTGTTAACGCTGCGCTGGTCTCAATCACGGCATAGGGGGCGGTGGCTAGGCCGGCCTGGCGGATCCATTTTTTTTCTAGGATACGGTTTTGCGCAATGGCCACGCACTCACCGCTCGGTGACACGCGCGTGTGGGTGGCTAGGTCGATCATGGCCTGGGCATTGACGTTTTCAAACTCGGTGGTCACGGCAGCGCATTCGCTCATGATGGCTAAGGCATCGGCGTCGTTAAACGGGGCGCACAGATGGCGATCGGCGAAGGCCGCAGCCGGTGCCTGTGGGTCCGGGTCTAGAACGGTGACCTTATAGCCCATGGTTTTGGCGGCAATGGTGAACATGCGGCCTAGCTGGCCACCGCCCAAAATGCCAAGCATGGCTGGGGGAAGGATGGGGCTTGGGGTTTGGCTCATTAGTCCACCTCAGGTAGGGTCATATTCAGCACGGTTTGCGCTTGTGCCTGGCGGAACGCTTGTAGTGCTGTGGCTAATTCAGGGATTTCGTTGGCCAGCATGGCAATGGCAAATAGGGCTGCGTTGGCCGCGCCGGCTTCGCCAATGGCAAAAGTGGCCACGGGGATGCCTTTGGGCATTTGCACAATCGACAGCAGTGAATCTTCACCGCGCAAGTAGCGAGAGGGGACGGGCACGCCCAACACCGGCACGGTGGTTTTGGCGGCCAGCATGCCTGGCAGATGAGCAGCTCCGCCAGCGCCAGCAATGATGGCTTTTAAGCCGCGTTGCTGTGCTTGTTCGGCATAATCAAACAGCAAATCTGGGGTGCGGTGTGCCGAGACAACCTGGGTCTCAAAGGCGACATTAAACTGCTTTAGCATTTTTGCTGCGTGAAGCATGACGTCCCAATCACTGTTGCTGCCCATTACAATGCCTACTTGAATCATGTTAAACGTTCCTTTTTATCATCGGTGGTGTGGTGAGTTGATTATTTCAATAAAATCTTGGCTCGCTGCGCCTCGGTGCTGTTGGGGTAGCTGCGAATCAGGCTTCTTAAAGTGCTATTGGCCACGTCATTTTGCTTCATGCTGAGCTGACAGTTGGCGATGTTGTAGAGTGCGCTCGGCGCCTTGGGGTGCTGTTTATAATCGTTGGCAAAGCGTCGATTAATGCCGATGGCTGCGTCACAGTTGCCTAGGTTAAAGTGGGCCACGCCCAGTAAGTACATATTGTTTTGAGCCATGCTGTCACCGTTGCCGCCGTTGGCGTAGCCTTTCAGCAGGTTGACCATGCTGACGTATTCTTTACGCCGTAATAAGCCCTGGGCCTGAGTATAAAATTGCTCATCGGGGTTGGCTATGGGTTCTGGTTTGGCTTTGGTGGGTATGGGGGTGGGGGCAGAGAGGGGCGGGCTGAGGGCGTTGACTTGGGTTTGTAGTTTGGCTAATTCGAATTCGAGCGCTTCAATGCGCTGCTGCTGGGCGTCGATACTGGCGGCTAAAACGCTGTTGTCATAGGCCTTGGGTTCTGCCTCTGGCGTCACCATGATAGGCAATGCATGCGCTTGTTCGAATGCCGGTGCCTGCGAAGAGCTGGCACAGGCCGAGAGGATAAAGCTGGTACCTAATGAAAGAAAGAGCAGCTTGGTCATGTTCGGTCCGTTATTTTTTTAACAACAGGGTTAAACCATCGCCTACAGGCACTGTAATTGGGACAATGCGGTCGTCTAAGGGGAGGCTGGCATTAAAGGTTTGCATGATGCCAATGCTGGGCGGTCCTTTTGCTTCATTAGATTGGAGGACACGACCGTTCAGTAAAACGTTGTCGATGGCAATGATGCCACCAGGGCGCACCAGCTGTAAGCAGCGTTCGAAATAGGCGGGCGTGGTGGGCTTGTCGGCGTCGATAAAGGCCAGATCATAATGATTGTGGCGGCCTTCTTCTAACAGTTCGTCCAGGGTAAATAGGGCCGGCTGTAGGTGTAAGGTGATTTTGTCACTGACGCCGGCCGCGGCCCACGCCGCGCGAGCGGACTGGGTAAAGGTGTCGTTAATGTCACAGGCGGTCACGGTGCCGTCTGGCGGCAGGGCAAGGGCAACGGCGGTACTGCTGTAGCCGGTAAACACGCCCAGTTCCAAATAGTGTTTGGCCTGAATGAGCTGAACCAGCCAGGTCAATAAATGGGCTTGCTCTGGGGCGAGGCTCATCTTGCCCATGCGGTGCGCTTCGGTTTGTTGGCGGATGCTGCCAAGGACGTCGGCTTCGGGTTGGCCAATGGCCAATAGATAGTCGGCTAATTCTGGCTCTAGCGCCCAGGTCGTGCGTGACATAATGGTATTATTTAGGTTGGTAAGCGTAAGGTTTGTTCGGTACTTTGCCTGCTTTAAAGCCTTTTTGCTCGTCGCTTTTTAACTCGACATCCCACAGTTGACCGCGTAGGGTTAGGCGTTCTTCGGCCACTTCTGGGTTTTGGTCTAGATAATCATTCATGAATTGGGTGAATTCTGAAACGTACATGTCGATTCCTCGATTAGGTAAGCAATAGACCGCTATTGTAGCTTAGATTTACGCTTCTGGCTCTATTTTTATCTGCGTCATTTAGGCGATTAGTATGATTTATTTACAGGATGAGCGCCGTTTCAAGTTATAATACGTGGTTTTTATAAAATATACTTACAAGGCTTAGGTTTAAGAGTTGTTTACCATGATCAAAAAATGGATGAAGAAGTTATTCAATCAAAAAGTACAGGCCGGCCAGACCGAGCCTGATGTGCTGCCCTATGGCAGCCATAAAATTGCCCGTGATTCTTTAAGTTTTGCGGCCGAAAAAGTCATTAAGCGACTTCAAGCCGAAGGCTATGAAGCGTTTGTGGTGGGCGGTGCCGTGCGTGATTTGCTGTTGGGGAAGGAGCCAAAAGATTTTGACGTGGCCACCAATGCGAGTCCTGAAGAGGTGCACAAAGTGTTTCGCCGCAGCCGCATCATTGGTCGACGCTTTAAAATCGTCCATGTGATGGTGGGTCCAGAAACCATTGAGGTGACCACGTTTAGGGGGGGGGATGTGCAAACCCAAAACGAACAGGGCCGCATCATGAAGGACAATACTTATGGCACCCAAATAGAAGATGCGCTACGGCGTGACTTTACCTGTAATGCCTTGTATTACAATCCTAAAACCCAAGAGATTTTGGATTACCATCATGGCGTGGCCGACATTAAGGCCAAAAAACTGGTGATGATTGGTGATCCGGCCGAGCGGTATAAGGAAGATCCGGTGCGCATTATGCGTGCGGCACGCCTGTCGGCGAAGCTGGGCTTTACGCTGGCGCCTAAAACACAGGCCCCCATTGCGGCTCAGGCGTCGTTGCTGGCACTAGAGCCGCCTGCGCGCCTGTTTGACGAGCTGTTAAAGCTGTTGTTTTCAGGCAATGCACAGGCGTGTTTAAAACGTTTAGATGAATTGGGCGTTAAGCCCGACGTGTTTCCTTTATTGCAGGCGGTGTTGGGTCAGGATGACAATCCGTTTGTGACGATTGCGCTAGACAGCACCGATCAGCGCTTGCGCGAGCAAAAACCGGTTTCGGTGGGCTTCCTATTGGCGTCGCTATTGTGGCAGCCAGTGTATGAAAAATGGCAGGCCTACTTGGCCGAGGGGCAAAAGCCGGTGCCGGCCTTGGCCGCGGCCATGGCCGATGTGCAAGACAGCCTCGATCATCGCTTTTCGGTGCCGCGTCGTTTCAGCGCCACCATGCGTGAAATTTGGCTGATGCAGCCGCAGTTTGAAGCACGTGTGGGCAACCGCCCGTTTAGGCTGCTGGCGCAGAATCGCTTCCGCGCTGCCTACGATTTCTTGCTGATTCGGGCCCAGGTTGGCGAAGTGCCGCAAGAGCTGGCCGACTGGTGGACTCAGTTCCAGAAGGCGGACGGCGATGAGCAAGTGCACATGATTAAAGAGGCCCCTAATGGACAAACGCGTGCGGCCGCGCCTAAGCGCCGTCGTCGCAAGCCTACTCAAGGCGGCCCCAAAGCCGCCGCTCGGGGCGCTAAGGCAGGGCAGCAACCATGACCCAGGGGGTGCATCAGGCCGTTGTGGCTTTCGGCAGTAATTTAAACAATCCCAAACAGCAGGTGCTGCAGGCGCTTGCCGCCGTGCGCGCCTACGCTGGGATTCGGTCGGTACGGCCCTCATCGCTGTACATTACGGCCCCCGTGGGGTATTTGGATCAGCCAGACTTCGTTAATATGGTGGCTTTGGTCGAAACCGACTTAACCGCCGTGGCTTTAATGACGGCGCTGTTGGCCATTGAGCAGGATTTTGGTCGTGAACGGGCGTTTGCCAATAGCCCTCGTTCATTAGATTTAGATTTGATTGATTATGATCACCAAGTCAGCGATACTGAGTTTTTGATGTTGCCCCATCCACGCGCGCACGAACGTGGATTTGTCATGCATCCTTTAGCCGAGGTGGCCCCTGAGTATGTGTTGGGCGCGCATGGTTCTGCGGCTCAGCTGGCGGCAGATCTGGGCATGGAGGGCGTTCGCAAAGAAGCAACGCCGGTTTGATGTCGAGACTTTTTTAGTGAATGAAGGCCTTATGAATCATCCATACATTGTTGTTGAAGGGGCGATCGGCTGCGGTAAATCTGCGCTCAGCCGGAAGCTGGCAGAGTATTTTGATGCCATGTGGTTGTCAGAACGGCCTGAAGCCAATCCGTTTTTGAATCAGTTCTATTTAAATGCGGCCAATCATGGCCTGGCGACGGAGCTGTGGTTTGCCCTGCGCCGCTCAGAAAGCGCCGAGCTGGTGGCGGCAGAACGGGACAAGCATGGCCGCTTGGTGAGCGATTTTCTGCTGGAAAAAGGCGAAATCTTCTCGACCATTATTTTAAGCGAAGACGAACGCAAGCTGTATTGGGAGCTGTCACAAAAGGTGATGCCACAATACCCCGCGCCCAATCTGGTGGTGTATTTACAAGCATCAGACGATACGATTTATAAGCAGTTAAGCAGTCGCGATGACGCGACATGGAAGTTATTTCCAGAGGGGTATTTGTCGCAAATCAATGACGAATACCAGCGTTTTTTCCATTTGTACACCCGTGCGCCGGTGTTGATTGCCAACGTTGACGACATGGATTTCATTGGTAATGACGATCATTTTGAGCTGCTGGTGCACGCCATTGTGAACATGCAGGGCAGTCGCGGCTATTTGAATCTGGATGAAACCTTACCCAGCTAAGTTGGGTTTAGAAACAAAGGAGACACCATGACCACGATCAGTACCTTACAAAAAATGAAAAGCAACGGTGAGAAAATCACCATGCTTACCTGTTATGAAGCCAGTTTTGCCAGCATCATGGGGCGTGCCCAGGTTGATGCCATCTTGATTGGCGATTCTTTGGGCATGACGGTACAGGGCCACAACAGCACCCTGCCGGTGACGCTGGCACAAATGTGCTACCACACCGAAGCCGTTTGCCGCGGTAATCAAGACGCTTTAATCATTGCCGACCTGCCTTTTGGTGCCTACCAAAAGAATAAGGAGCAGGCGTTTGAATCTGCCGCTCAGCTGATGGCTGCGGGCGCCCAGATGGTCAAATTGGAAGGCGGCGTGTGGATGGCAGAAACCACGCGCTTTTTACACGAGCGCGGCATTCCCGTGTGTGCCCACATTGGTTTAACCCCACAGTCGGTTAACGCATTTGGGGGCTATAAGGTCCAGGGTAAAACCGACGCCGCGGCAGAGGCATTGCTCAGTGACGCTAAGGCGCACGAGGCGGCTGGCGCCAGCATTGTGTTGATGGAATGCGTGCCTGCTGGCTTGGCCAAAAAGGTTACCGAGGCGGTGAGTTGCCCCACGATTGGCATTGGTGCTGGGGTTGATTGTGATGGCCAAGTGCTGGTGATGCATGACATGTTGGGGGTTTATCCAGGTAAAGCCGCGCGTTTTGTGCGCAACTTTATGGCCGATAGCGACAGCATTCAGGGGGCATTTGAAGCCTATGTGGCGGCGGTGAAAGATCAAAGCTTCCCAGCCGTGGAACACACGTTCTAAAAGGTGTATAACATCAGGGTTCAGGGAGACGTTGGTCTTGCTGAACCCTTTTATTTTTTTAACCGACCACGCGGTAAGCTGTCAAAAGGGCTTTTCAAACACGCTTTAGGATTGTCTGCAGGCGTATCTGAAAAGTCTTAAGTCAGTCCAGTAGCGCTGGCCATCGTGGCACAGGGCTTGCGTGCTGTTGGTTCAATACATTAAGAAAGAAGATGCATGCGTATCATTCATACCGTTAAAGAATTACGAGCATGGCGTAAAACCGCCGGTACCGTGGCCTTTGTGCCCACCATGGGCAATCTGCATGAAGGCCATTTGGCCTTGGTGGCAGAAGCCAAAAAGCGGGCCGATGCGGTGGTGGTGAGCATTTTTGTGAATCGTTTGCAGTTTGGCCAAGGCGAGGATTTTCAAACCTATCCGCGTACGTTGGCCGATGATGCGGCCAAGCTAGAGGCCTTGGACGTGGCGGTTATTTTCGCCCCCGACGAGCATGAGCTGTATCCCAACGTGAAGCAGGATTTTAACGTGGAGCCGCCGCACATTCAGAACGAACTGTGTGGCGCGTTCCGCCCCGGTCATTTCCGTGGCGTGGCCACGGTGGTGAGCAAGCTGTTTAATATTGTGCAACCTGATGTCGCCTGTTTTGGTAAAAAAGACTATCAGCAGCTGCACGTGATTCGGGCGATGGTGGCGGATTTAAACATGCCGATTGAGATTGTGCCGGTTGACACTGGTCGTGCCGCCAATGGCCTCGCCTTGTCTAGCCGCAACGGTTATTTGACCGAAGCCGAACGGGCGCAGGCACCTGATCTGTACGCGGTGTTGACGCGCATGAAAAACGCCATTGAAGCGGGCTCTAAGGACTATGCGGGGCTAGAGGCCGAAGCCAAAATGACCTTGGTTGAAAAAGGCTGGGACGTCGACTACGTGGAAGTGCGTGACGCAGAAACTTTAGAAGTGGCCGCGGCCGGTGCCAAACACGTGGTGCTTTTAGGTGCCGCCCGCCTGGGCGACACGCGCCTGATCGACAACATCGAAGTCAGCCTGGTTTAAGCCAAGAAACGGCGCCTAATGATTTTACAAGGACAACGCCTGCATTTGCGCCCGTTTACTGCCGCGGACGCCGCTGCAGTTTATGAGTACACCTGCCGCCCGGACGTCATGCACTATTTACCCGAAGGGGTGTTTGATGAAGCCGCTGCCGCAGCTTTTGTGGCCGCCCATGCGCATGCTGATGCGCCTTACAGGGCGGTGGTGCTGAATGATAGCCAGCGGCTGGTTGGTCATCTGTGCTTCGAGCCGTATTTTGGCCGCCACAGTTATGAAATTGGCTGGGTGTTTCACCCCGATGTCCAAGGGCAAGGCTACGCCACCGAGGCGGCGGCTTTACTGCTGGCGCATGCTTTTGGCCACATGGGTGTGCACCGTGTCATTGCCACTTGCCAACCAGACAATCCGGCATCGTATAAGGTGATGGAGAAACTGGGCATGCGTCGTGAAGGGCATTTCTTGGCCTGCATCCCCAAGGGGGATGAATGGTGGGACGAGTATTACTATGCTATTTTGGCCCGCGAGTGGGCCGAATCAACAAGGAACACGCATGAGTGACTTCACGCAAAGTGAATTGAGGGCTTTACCGTTTTATTTGGTCAATGTGTTTGCCGAAACCGTGACGGCGGGTAACCCGCTGGCCGTGGTGTGTTTGGATGCGCCGCTGTCTGCGTCCAGCATGCAGGCGCTGGCCAAGCAAATGAACCTGTCGGAAACGGTGTTTATTGAGCGTGATCCGAACCAGCCGCAGGCAGAGCCTAAGTTGCACATTTACACCCCCAGCGTGTGCTTACCCTTCGCGGGCTATCCGATTTTAGGGGCTGCTTACGTGCTACAGCAGCAGGGCCATGCACAAGACAGCATGGTGTTACACGCCGAAGCCGGTCCGGTCAGCGTGCGCTTGACGCCAGAGTGTGTTTGGTTGAAAACACCGCAGCCGCCGACCAGTCGGGTGGCGGATTTAACCCCGGCCGAAGCCGCCGCCATGTTGGGCTTGACCGAGGCCGACGTGGCCGAACAGCCTTTATGGGTGAGTACGGGCTCGGAGCAGCTGTTGATACAATTGGCCTCTAAAGAGGCAGTGCTGCGCGCCAAGCCCAATCCCGTATTGTTTGAAACGGGGGCCTATTTGCGCCCAGGGCGCACCGTGGCCTACGTTTGGTATGAAGCAGAAGCGCTGGCAACGGTGCGCATGTTTACCGGCCAAAATGGTGCCGTGGTGGAAGACCCAGGTACCGGTTCGGCCTGTGCCAACCTGGGTGGCCTACAGGTTCTACGGGGCCAGACAGGCTTCGCTTGGCGCTTGGCGCAGGGTGAATGCGTGCAGCGTTTAAATATCTTACATTTAGAGGTTAAGGGCATGACCACCCCGCAGGACGAGGTAGAGATTTGGGTGGGTGGGGCGGTGCTGCCCGTTGGTGAGGGCCTGTTGCACTGGCCTGGCTAAGGCCATGCCAGTCACCGTATAAATAGTACGTCATTTTACGGGTTGTTGTGTGCTACAATGGCCCATTTTTTAAAGCAATTCTTCAGGATTAACCATGAGTTTAAAATGCGGCATTGTTGGCTTGCCCAACGTCGGAAAATCAACTTTATTCAACGCCTTAACTAAGGCCGGTATTGAAGCGGCAAACTACCCATTCTGTACGATTGAGCCGAACGTCGGCATCGTCGAAGTGCCGGATGCGCGCATGGATGCCTTGGCTAAAATTGTGAACCCACAAAAAATGCAGCCTGCCATCGTCGAGTTTGTGGACATTGCCGGCCTGGTGGCGGGTGCCAGTAAGGGTGAGGGCTTGGGCAACCAGTTCTTGGCCAACATTCGTGAAACCGACGCCATCGTAAACGTGGTGCGCTGCTTTGAAGATGGCAACATCATTCACGTGGCGGGTAAGGTTGACCCAATTGCCGACATTGAAACCATCGGGACCGAACTGTGTTTGGCCGACTTAACCGCGGTTGAGCGGACGATCCTGAAAGACGGCAAGCGCGCCAAGAGCGGTGACAAAGAAGCGATTCAATTGGTGGCGCTGCTGGAAAAAGTAAAAGCCCACCTAGACCAAGGCGCCCCCGTGCGTTCTATGGGCCTAGATGAAGACGCTTTGGCCATCATTAAGCCGCTATGCCTATTGACGGTAAAGCCAGCCATGTACGTGGCCAACGTGGCCGAAGATGGCTTTGAAAACAACGACCATTTGGTTCGTTTGCAAGCCTTAGCCGCCAAAGAAGGCGCCCCCGTAGTGGCCCTATGTGCCTCTATGGAAGCGGAAATTGCTGACCTAGACGATGAAGACAAACAAGCATTTTTGAGCGAGATGGGTTTGGCTGAGCCAGGCTTGAACCGCTTGATTCGTGCCGGCTACGAGCTGTTGGGCTTGCAAACCTACTTTACCGCTGGGGTGAAGGAAGTGCGCGCTTGGACGATTAAAAAAGGAGACACCGCGCCTAAGGCCGCCGGCGTCATCCACACTGATTTTGAGCGTGGCTTTATTCGTGCTCAAGTGATTGCCTTTGAAGACTTCGTGGCCCTTGGTGGCGAAGCCAAGGCAAAAGAAGCGGGTAAAATGCGCGCCGAAGGCAAAGAGTATGTGGTTGCCGATGGCGATGTAATTAATTTCTTATTTAATGTTTAATTGGAGACACAACGATGACGATGGGTTTAATCGAGCAACTACAAGAACGTGGCCTTTTGGCGCAGGTAACCGATGCTGAGGCATTAGAAAGCTTACTGGCGGAACAAAAAGTGTCATTGTATTGTGGCTTCGACCCAACCGCAGACAGTTTGCATATTGGTCATTTGTTGCCTGTATTGACGCTAAAGCGCTTTCAGGATTATGGTCACCACCCGATCGCATTGGTCGGGGGTGCAACCGGCATGATTGGCGACCCGAGCTTTAAAGCGACTGAACGCAGCTTGAACACCCCTGAAGTGGTGGCAGGCTGGGTAGAAAAAATCCGCAATCAGCTGACCCCGTTTTTGTCCTTTGAGGGCAGTAACCCTGCCCGTATGGCCAATAACCACGACTGGTTTGGCAGCATGGACACCTTGACCTTCTTGCGCGACATTGGCAAGCATTTCTCGGTGAATGCGATGATTAACAAAGAGTCGGTGAAGCAGCGTTTGGATCGCGACGACGTGGGCATTTCGTTTACCGAGTTTGCCTACAGCCTGTTACAAGCCTACGATTTTTCTGAATTGAATAAAAACCTAGGCTGCCAGCTGCAAATCGGGGGCTCTGACCAGTGGGGCAACATCACCGCCGGTATCGACCTAACCCGTCGTTTGAATCGCGAAACCGTTTATGGCTTGACCTTGCAGTTGGTCACCAAGTCTGACGGCACCAAGTTTGGCAAAACCGAAGGCGGCGCGATTTGGCTAGATGCGAAGAAAACGTCTCCGTATCAGTTCTACCAGTTCTGGTTAAAAGTGGCCGATTCGGACGTGTATCGTTTCTTGGCGTTCTTTACCTTCTTGTCTATGGACGAGATTCGCCAAATTGAAGCCGACGATCAGGCCAGCGGTAAGGCCCCTCAGGCCCAGCGTATTTTGGCAGAGCAAATGACCCATTTGGTTCATGGCGAGGCGGCGTTAGAGGCGGCTCAGCGCATTAGCCAAAGCCTGTTTGCTGAAGACCAAAGCGCCCTGACCGAAGAAGACTTCGAGCAACTGGCCTTAGACGGCTTGCCTAGCTTTGAAGTCAGCGGTGAGTTAAACGTGGTGGCGGCGTTGGTGACGGCGCAGTTGGCCAAGTCTAACAATGAAGCTCGTGGCTTTATCAGCCAAGGCGCGGCCGTGATTAATGGTCAAAAAGTCACCGATCAAGACTACGTGTTGGCCGATGCCGACAAACGTTTCGGTCGCTACACCATTGTGCGTCGCGGTAAACGTAACCACGCTTTGTTGGTTTGGGCTTAAGCAGGCCTGCCTATCGCAAGCATGATGGCCCCCGTCGATGACGGGGGCTTTTTTGTGGGCGTCTACGATTCGGCCAGGTGGTTCATAAGGGCACCTATTGGTCGGGCGGACAGGTTGCTGGCCGCTGGAGGGGCTATTGCCCACTTAGGCATGAGAACTGTCTGAACGACTACGTCACGACACACCATGATTTTCTTTGACCTATCGTGGTTTAAGAACCCTAGGAGAGCTCACGAACGATGGTTTTTAGGGCTTAGTAGCGTGAATCGCAACCCACGTCGCCTTTGGTTTACATGATCTGAAGCATTAAAGCTGGTGGGTAGGCTACGCTTTACCACACCCTACTGCTAAGGCTACTCAAGCAGATTGAAGCCACAACAAACCATGGTTTTGTGTACTAGATTATTTAAACTCACCACATTTCCCTTGGGTGAAGTGCCGATTTCCCGCTAAAGCCGCCGAGTTGGGTTCTATCGGGCCGGATGAAGCTAGCAAATCGTTTGTGGCTGCCGACCACGCTTTGATAGGAGGCAGAGCACTCTTGCTAGCGCCGGCCCGATAGGTTCCAGCGAGGGCACCCGTTAGGGCGGATTGTCGGGTGGCGTTTTCTTTGCATACTTTCTTTTGGCCACGCAAAAGAAAGTCTGTCGCCCTACAGGGCGAAACCCAACGACGGATCAATAGCGATGTTGCCGAAGCAAGAATGATTTTAAAAGGCTGCTTTTAGTCAGGCATGACTAAAATTTAGGCGTTTTGTTTCGCCCTATGGGCGCCATCATTTCTTTTTGATGTCAAAAAGAAACGAAGCAAAGAAAAACCACCCCACTTTATCCGCCCGCTATGCGGGTGCCCTCGTTGGCCCGCACGTGGCCGGCGGCAAAAACTCATATTTGCGCCTTTGGCCAAATACTCAAACAACTTTGCCTTAAAGCCCCGGCCCCGCACGAACCGCCTCGGCGGCTAAAAGGGGACGGTACTTCACCTAAAGGAGACGTAGTGAGTTGATACTCATAAAAACAGGTGCAAAGCTTTCTACACACAAACCATCCATTAATCTGTCAGCCCCCAGCATCTATAAACCATTCAAGCCTGCCTGGTCTAGACCGGACAGGCTTGAATGGGCGCAGCGTTTTACCCTAAAGGCGCGAGCTTGGCCTGTTCCTTTTTACTGAGCACGCGGATCGCATAGCCGTTTAGCCGATGCACCAGGCCGTGGATTTCGTGTGGGGCATCGGCCAGAATCAAGTTGGTCAAAAACTTAAGCACCGCTTCATCGATGACCTGGGCCGGCACTAAAACCGGAATGCCCGGCGGATAGGGCACGATTTGGTCACAGCAGACTTTGCCAATGAGGGTTTTGTTGGGCTTGCCGGCTTTGATCAAGGGAATGTAGTCGCCGGCAAAGTAAAATGCATCGCGCGGCAGGCCGGCCAGTTCGGTGAAACTGGGTACTTTAAGTAACGGTTTCTTTACGTTAAGCCTGCGCTTGGGCGCTTCGGCGGACAGGGTGGTTAAGGCGTGGACTAGGCGCATCATCTTATTGGCGGTGGCACCAATGGTGACGATGGCGGTGATGGTGGCGAAGGTTGATTTTTCCACCTGAATGTTAAAGCGTTCAAACAGCAGCTGCTGTACCTGATCGCCGGAGAGGCCGCTGGCGCGGACGTCGATGGTGATTTTGGTTGGGTCTAGCCGAATGTTGTCATTTTTTAAGGTGTCAGGCAGCAGTTCAGCCAGGGTCAAGACGCTAAACAGGCGCGTTTCGTTGATTTTTTGGCGTAGGGTTTCGGCCAGGCTTAAGGCTTTTTCCAACAGGCCATAGCCTTCCATCACCATTTGCTGGCGGGCCACATCGAGGCTGGCGATGATGCTGTACTGCGGGCTAGTCGAAGCGTGCATGTTGAAGGTTTCACGCAGAATGTGGGGATTGTGCTCGGGGTCGTTGACGTGCACCATGCTGGCCTGAGAAAAGGCCGACATGGTTTTATGAGTGCTTTGGGTGACGTAGTCGGCGCCTAGTTCTAGCGCTGTGGGCCTAAAGCGAGGGTGGAAGCGTGCAAATCCATACCAGGCTTCGTCAATGATGACCTTCATGCCATGCTTGTGGGCGGCCTCGATGACCGGCTTGAGGTCGTAGCAGAGGCCGTCGTAGGTGCTGCTGGTGAGGATGATTGCTTTGGCCTGAGGGTGGGCTTCGATGGTGGCCAATATGGTGGCCAACGGCACCGACGCAAAAATGCCCAGAGCTTCGTTGACGCTGCTGTTTAAATACACCGGCCGCGCGCCGGATAAAATCACGCCGTGATGAACCGACTTATGGCAGTTTCGATCCAGCAGTAGGGTATCGCCCGGCACCAGCACGCTTTGTAAAATAACCTTGTTGGCAGTGGAAGAGCCGTTGGTGGCAAAATAGGTGGTTTTGGCGCCAAAGGCTTCGGCCGCCAGTTTTTGCGCGTCGGCAATCACGCCTTCGGGGTGAAGCAGTGAGTCTAAGCTTTGGACCGAGACCGAAAGGTCTGCCTGCCAGATGTTTTGACCGACAAAATGATAAAAATCAGACCCCCACGCGCTGTAGCGCAAGGAGTAACCGCCAGAGTGACCTGGGGTGTGCCAAGAGTCTGGTTGGGTGTTGACATAGCTTTTTAAAGCGCTAAAAAAGGGCGTTGCGGCTTTGTGTTGTAAATCCTGACACACTAGGGCCAAGAGGGAGGCCACGGAATAGGTTTCGTTGTCGGCGGCAAAGACCTGCTGGCCAAAAGGATTAGGGTGGGTCGGCTTATGCCACAGGTAGGCATTTATCTCTAAGCGCCACGCCTCAGTGAAAAGGCTGCTGATTTGTTTAATGTGTTGTTTATTAAGGCGTTGTCCGTCAAGTATGACGGCGTGTATGTTGGCGTCTTTAACGTATTCAGCAAACTGTTCAACGGCGCAGTTTTCAAAGGCCACCATGAGGGGCGCGGCCACCTGCATTTGATTTTTAATGGGGCTTTTGCCTTCTTTTGAGACAATCAATACGGTACACAGTGCACTCATTATTTCTCCTTTAAAGGGGTATATTTGTCACTTATTTTTAAATACATTGAAATAATATGACAAAATATTTAAAACTCCTTTATACTCAACGCAACCGCCTAGTATCGTGGTGATGGTTATGTGGGTATAGGGTATATTGTGTTTATAGTATGACCAATAACTGGTTTGAAAGACAGTGTTTTATGGGCTTTTGGAGACAAAAGTGATAAAAATGGTTTCACTTAAACGGGTAATCTCTTTGGCCCCAATCAATGATGTTGATTTGATGATTGATTTTTTTGGAATGATTGCGTAATAATAGGGGTCAATTGTCTTGAAAAGCCCATTTTACGGCCGTTTCAGCGGCATTATTGTTTAAGAAAAAGCAAACAGAGCGTGTTTTTTGTTGCGGTAAGCTAAAAAAGTGCTTATCATCGACGCCTAACCTTTTGAAGGAGTAAAATGCATGAACAAGTCTGAATTAATTGAAGCCATTGCGGCTGAATCTGGTTTGACCAAAGCTGATGCGGGTAAAGCATTGGACGCGTTGACCAAAACTGTCACTGATACTTTGAAAAAAGGCGACAGCGTGTCATTGATCGGTTTCGGTACTTTTAAAGTAAGCAACCGTGCTGAGCGTCAAGGCCGCAACCCTAAAACTGGTGAGCCATTGACTATTAAAGCCGCTAAAGTACCTAGCTTCTCAGCTGGTAAAGGCTTTAAAGACGCTTTGAAATAAGCCCAAAAACGTTAACGACCAAAACCCAATGTTTTGGTTTTTTAACAAAAAACACGCCTTAGGCGTGTTTTTTTTGCGTTCGGCTCTGGGGCCAAAGCCATTAGCCGGCCCTCAATGAAGGCTGCTGCCACGGTCATGAGGCGGCGGCGGGTGAGGCCTGCTGGGACGCCTAATGGGCTTGGGCGCCCGTATTTAGGCGTGGTTTAGCATTGGCTGCCTGGCATGGTGCGATCGATCTAGAGGCGTTTTTCGTGTCGACATTAAAAAACCCCGCCGGAGTGGGCGGGGTTGAGGGATTCTCGTCGTCATCTGACAGCCATAAGGGCTTAGCGCTTGAGTTGTAGCGGTGACAGCACAATGTCAACGCGGCGGTTTTTGGCTTTGCCTTCGGCCGTGTCATTGCTGGCCACAGGACGGCTAGAACCAGCGCCTAAGGCTTTTAGGCGGAAATCACCCACGCCATTGGCCTGCATGATGCGGGCCACGCTTTCGGCACGTTGTACCGACAGGCGATTGTTGAGTTCGGCGCTGCCGGTTGAGTCGGTATGGCCAATCACGGTCACGGTGCTTTGGGTGTACTTAGACAACACTTTGGCAATTTGGGTAATGACGGTATTGCCTTCGGCTTTCAAGGTGGCGCTGCTGCTTGGGAATGTAATGGTTTCCGGTAGGTTAATCACTAAGTTGGCGCCATCACGAGAGAAGGGAATGCCTTGTTGTGATAAGAAGCCACTGAGCTCTTTTTCTTGTGCATCAATGTCGTTGCCAGGGTAGCTAATTGGTTTTTCATTAACCGGTGGCTGTTGGCTTTTACAGCCGGCCAGTGCCAAGACTGAGGCCACCCCAATCATCATTAATGTTTTACCGGTGGTTCGTTGAATTTTCATGTGACGCTCCTTTATGGTGCTGGTTGAGTAAACCGCTTAAACCCTAAATCACTAGGCCAATGGCATTAGTGGTTTAGATTCAGTAACATGACATTACATGCTTAATATATATAAGCACTAATTTATAAGCAAGTAAAATACTGTATTTATTGAAATAACTTAAAAGATAGGGTAGGAAATGCCGCTTATTTGAGTGAGTTAGGGCTTAAGGATCGAGTTAATAACGCTATTGCTTTAAATCTTTACTGTATAAAGTACAAAAATTAGGGCGCGGATTAGGGTGATTAAAGGGACGCAAGCGATTGACATGAGGCCTTGATTTAGTTTGAGTTTGTTTAATGCTAAGCAATTGTCATTAATGTGGGTTAGCGTAGGTAAACGTGCTTGTTTTTACGCGAGCAGGCTGATAACTTAGCTGGGTTTATGGGGGCATAATGCCTTTAAGGGGAATGGCATGTCGTGGTTAAAAAAATTAGGTTGGGTGGGCGTTGCTGCGTTTATGGCGGTGGGCCTGGGCGGTTGTGTGACCCAGTGGCAAAGAGGCGGAGAGGCCGATCAGTATGCGCTTAAGTTTCAGCGAACCAATACGGCGCCAAGAGAAGGGGTGACGCAGATTGTGCCTGAAGCAGTGCGCCCTGGTGATATTTTATTTTCGGCCGAAAGGGGGCAGAACTCTATTGGCGTTCGTTTGTTCAATAATGCGTCCATCAGCCATGCGTTTATTGCCTTAGAAAATAATATGATTGCCGAATCCATTGGTACGGGCGTGCGCATTATGCCTTTGGCAGAGGCCATTGCCAGCAGTAATTTGGTGGCGGTGTATCGACATCCAGACATTGTGGCTGCTGATGCAGTCAAAATGTCGGCGTTTGCCAATTCTTTAAATGGCAGCAAGTATAATTATGCGGGCATTTTAAAGCAGGCACCGTATTCAATATTGCGCAAGGTGTGTGAGCTGCCGGTGAATCCGACCATGATTCGTTCGTACTGTCTCAGTTCGATGGCGACGTTGATGGTGTCGCCGTTTAAGAGTGACCGTTACTTTTGCTCGCAGTTTGTGGTGGAGGCGTTTAATTTTGCAGGCAAGCCACTGACCTCGGTTAATCCAGAGTGGGTTAATCCCAGTGACTTATTGCACATGCGTGAAGACGACATTCCGTCGATTAAGCCACAGGTTGAATTAACTTACGTGGGCCATTTAGCCTGTACGCCGTCGGTTTGGAACCTGAGCTGTAGTGGGCAGAATGAGCCGGAGGTTGCGCCGACCAAGATGAGGTTGGCAAGATAAAGCCTGCAACTTGCAACAAAAAACGCGCCTTGGCGCGTTTTTTGTTGCGGGTGATTGTGGTTAAGCCAACAGAACCTGTAAGCCAGCGCCGGCGAGCATTAACCATAGAAAAAGCACTAAGCCCAGCAGGAGGGGCTTAAGGCCGGCTTCTCGAATGGCCTTAAAGTGGGTGGTAAGGCCTAAAGCAGCCATGGCCATGGTTAAGAGGAGGGTGTCGACATAAATTAAGACGTCTACCCAAGCCGTGGGCAGAAGGTTGAGTGAATTAAATCCAGCCATGGCAATGAAGCCAAAGGCAAACCAAGGCACGGTGATTTTGGCCTGGCCCTGAGCGGGGCGGTTTGACTTATCTGTGCGAGCCAGCCAGAGGGATAAAGCCACCAGAAACGGCGCCAGCATCATGACCCGGATCATCTTGGTGGTGACCGCAACGTTGGCCACCTCGGGGCTGATTTCGCGGCCTGCGGCCACCACTTGGGCGACTTCGTGCACGCTCGAGCCAATGTAGAGGCCAAAGGCTTTGTCGGTGATGGGCAGGAACTGCCCCGCATGGATCAGAGGATAGAGAAACATGGCGAGGGTGCCAAAAATAACCACGGTGGCGACGGCGACGGTGACCTTATTGGCCTGAGCGCGCAAGATCGGTTCGGTGGCCATCACCGCGGCAGCGCCACAAATGCTGCTGCCAGCACCAATTAAGATGGCGGTGTCGCGATCGAGCTTTAGCCAGCGGGTGCCAAGGTGGTAGGCCAGTAAAAAAGTGCTGATGAGCATCACCGCATCGCTGAGCAAGCTGCCGCCACCGACGGCGGCAATTTGCTGAAAAGTCAGGCGCATGCCGTATAAAATAATGCCCCAGCGCAGGAGGGGCCCTTTACTGAGTAACACCCCAGCGTGAAAGCGAGGGCTGAGGCGAGGATAGAGGGTGTTGCCCAAGAGCATGCCCAATATAATGGCCAAGGTTAGGGCGCTGAGCCCAAGGTGGGCGACATAGCCGGCCTGGTCTAGCCCAATGGCGACGAGCGTGAGCAAGCCCACTAGCATGAGGCCGGGTAGTCGGGGGCGGAAAGTGTGGTGCATAGGGTGGCTTTTCAATGAAATTTGTCTGGCCCCAGTGTAAGGTGTTTTGAAGATTCAAAAAAACAGATAATATTGTTATCTTTAATGAGTTTTACTGATAGGTTTGACAATGACGCCTATTTCCTTAAGGCAGTTGCAAATTTTTATCGCGATCGAACAGCAGGCCTCAACGGTTCAGGCTGCTCAAGTGTTAAACCTGTCCCAGTCTGCGGTCAGTACCGCACTGGGTGAGCTAGAACGGCTGCTTGGGGTGTCATTGTTTGATCGCGTGGGGCGGCGGCTATTGCCGAATGAGCATGCGCGGGTGCTGTATCCTAAAGCCTTGGCCTTATTAGAAGGGGCGCATGAGGTGGCCTCATTGTTTGCCGCCGGTGCGGCGCTGATCCACATTGGCGCCAGTACCACCATTGGCAATTACCTGTTGCCGGCGCGGTTGGCCGCGTATCGCGCCACGCATCCGTTGGTTAATTTTAAAGTGACCGTTGCCAATAGCCGTGAAATCGTGGCGGCGCAAGCGCATTTAGCTTATGACCTAGCGCTCATTGAGGGACGTTTTAGCCATCCTGATGTGTGCGCTGACGTATGGCAAACCGATGAAATGGTGCTGTTTGCCGCCCCGCAGTCGCGCTGGCTACCGGACCAGCAGGCGCCGTTGACGCTGCCACAGCTGGCCCAGGTGCCCTTTATCGTGCGTGAGGCCGGCTCTGGCACGCGTGAAACTGTCGAGCAATTGTTGTTGCAGTATGTGCCTAATGGACTGATTGGCATGGAACTAGGGCATTCCGAGGCGATTAAGCATGCCGTAAGGCATGATTTAGGCGTAGGCTGCCTATCGCGGCACGTGATCGCAGAGGATTTGGCCGCTGGCCTGCTGCAAGAATGGCCCATAGCGTCATTGTCGATGCAGCGCTCGCTGTGGCTATTAAAGCATCGTCAAAAGCATGCCAGTGCGGCGCTGACCGGGTTCGAGGCCTTCTTACGCAGGCATGAGGGGTAGGGCGGCGTCTAAGCAGCGACACCCATTTAATCGTCTACAGTCAAGACGAGCCCATCTTACGAAAAACACTGCACTGTGGAGGGGCAAAATCGCCCGTGCGCGGCCGTATTGGCACTCAATAAATCATAAGGAGTGGTTTAACATGCACAACCAGCAGCAGGATGCGGTGGCGCAGCCATGGCTGTTTTTGCTAGGGGCTTCGGGCAATCAAACGTTTTGGCAGCCCTTAGCGCAACGGTTAGGGCTTAGCCGATACCGGATTTTGGGGTATCCCGGCTTTGATGGTGTGCCTAGATTAAGCGAGGTTGATGATTTTAAAAGCCTATCGCATTGGGTAAAACAGCAGATTACCGAGCCCAGCGTCGTGGTGGCGCAAAGCATGGGGGGTGTGTTGGCGGCTTTGGCGGCGTTGGCAAAGCCACAGCTGGTGTCGCGGTTGGTGTTGGTGGCCACTTCTGGCGGCCTAGACGTCACGACTTTAGGGGCGCAAGACTGGGTGGCCGACTACCAGCAGTTTTCTGAAACGGCCCCCGATTGGTTTTGTACGGTGCGCCTAGATCTGACTGATCAGCTGGCGTTGCTGTCGCTGCCGACCTTATTGATCTGGGGCGATGCCGATCCGATTAGTCCCGTCGCCGTGGGTGAGCGTCTGGCTCAGTTAATGCCTCAGGCGCGGCTGGCGCTGGTGACGGGTGGGCAGCATGACTTGGGCCACACTCATGCGGCAGAAGTGGCCGAGCTGATTCAAGCGTTTATGGCCGAATCAGCGTAGGGGGGTGATGCGGTAAACGCAGCGGTTGCCCTGGCTCAAAAGATGCTGCTCCCGCACCACGTGGGCGTCGGGGCCGAGAATGTCTTGAAACAGCTCGAGCTCGGCGCGGCAGAATCCTTGGCAGGCCTGTGCGGCCACGCAAATGGGACAGTGGTCTTCAATCAGCAGCCATTCGTGCTGCTCTTGCTCGAGGCGGGCCATGTAGCCTTCGTCGTTGCGGATGTTGGTCAGCTGCTGCAGGCGCTCGAAGAGGGTCGCTCCGGAACAGAGGCTTTGATACTGTAGGCGGGTGGTTTGTGCCTTTTGTTCAATGAGCTTTTCCAGACCAGCTTCGCCAAACAGTTGGCGCACCGACTGAATCAGCTGTTCGGTGAGCTGGGCATGGGTGTCGGGAAAGCAGCGATGTCCAGCGGCGGTCACCACCCAGCTTTGGCTTGGACGGCCTGCGCCCTGTTGCGGCACTTGCTGGCCAGCAATTAAGCCTTCCGCTACTAGTTTCTGAACCTGTTGTCTGGCGGCTTCGGTCGTCATCCCCAAGGTTTGGGCCAGGGTGGCGGTGGCAATCGGGCCTTTGGTCTTGATGGCAAACAAAACTTTATTGCCCCGATAGCGGGCATGATGGTTTTCCAAGCTTTTGCTTGTATAAATTGAGTCGCTCATTTAACATTGCCTAAATAACCAAGAAAGTACTTGGATAATAACCCATCTAAACGACGATTGTCGAATAAAGGACTGCTTAGTATGAGTATTGCGAATGTGCCAGATGCGTCTTGGCGGGCCTTGTTGTCTGGGCGTAATGGCCTGCGCAGCATTGCGCTGGCTGGGGGCGTCGCCCTCCATGCAATTAATGTGTACATTGTGGTGACGATTCTGCCCAGCATCATTGCCGACATTGGGGGGCTGGCGTATTACGCTTGGAGCACCACGCTGTTTGTGGTGACCTCGATTGTAGGGTCTACATTGGCGGCCAAGCTGATTGATCGGTTAGGCCCGCGCTGGGCTTATTTGTTGGGCCTTGGGGTGTTCAGTACGGGCACCTTACTGTGCGCGCTGGCGCCGTCGATGCCGCTGCTGCTGCTGGGGCGAAGCGTACAAGGCTTGGGCGGCGGTATTTTGATGGCGCTGAGCTATGCCTTGATTCGCCTGCTGTTTGCGTCTCATTTATGGGCGCGGGGCATGGCGTTGGTGTCGGGCATGTGGGGCATTGCCACGCTGTGTGGCCCAGCCGTGGGTGGTTTGTTTGCCCAAGGCGGCCATTGGCGCTGGGCGTTTTTATTTTTACTGCCGGTGGCACTGTTGCTGGCGGTGATCGTGATGAAAGAGCTGTCGCCAACGCCGGTACGTAGCCCTGAGCCTATTCGCATACCGGCGCTCACCATTGGTTTGTTGGTGGCTTCGGTGTTGGTGGTGTCGGTGGCCAGCCTGTCGCCCGATTTTAAATGGCAGCTGTTGGGCATTGTGATGGGCCTGCTGATCTTGGTGGGGGTGGGCAAGCGCGACACTCGGGCGCGGGTGAAGTTACTTCCCAGCGGGGCTTATACCCTGTCGGCGGAACTGGGCGTGGTTTACGCCATGATGTGCTTGCTGGTGGCCAGCATTACGCCAGAGATTTTTGTACCGTATTTCTTGCAGCTGATTCATGGGTTTAGCCCGCTAAGTGCAGGCTATCTGACGGCGGCGATGGCCGCCGGTTGGACGGTGGGGTCGGTTTATAGTGCCGGCAAGCAGGGCCCCGTGGTGACGGCCATGCTGCGGCTGGGCCCTCTGGTGATTTTGGTGGCCTTGGTGAGCCTGGCTTGGATGACGCCGCAGCAGGGCTGGCTGGCACCGTGGCCACGGCTGGTGATTTACTGTGTGGCCTTGGCGGGCGTGGGCTTGGGCATTGGCATGGGGTGGCCGCATTTATTAACCCATGTGTTAAATTCAGCGCCACAGGGGCAAGAAGCCTTGGCTTCTGCCTCGATTTCCACCATTCAACTATACGCGACCGCATTTGCGGCGGCTTTGGCCGGGGTGGTGGCGAATGGCTCAGGGCTGACCCAGCCAGGCGGCTTAGAAGGGGCGAAAACTGCGGCCCAGTGGGTGTTTGCCCTGTTTGCGCTGGCGCCTTTGTTGGCCTTTGTGTTGGTGCGACGATTACGCGGGTTGACGCCATAGCATTGGCACACGCGCTGATTAAAAAAACCGGCTCAGGTGACTGAGGCCGGTTTTTTGGGTTTTGGCGCTTACAGGCGGCCTAGGAAGGCCTGCGTGCGTTCATTTTTGGGGTTGTCAAAGAACGCATGGGCTTCGCCGCCTTCGGCAATCACGCCCTGATCCATAAAGTAAACGGTGTTGGCCACTTCACGGGCAAAGGCCATTTCGTGGGTGACCACCACCATGGTCATGTCTTCACGCGCCAAATCGCGTATGGTGCGCAATACTTCACCGGTGAGCTCTGGGTCGAGCGCCGACGTGGGCTCATCAAACAACAAGATTTTCGGCTCCATGGCCAAGGCCCGCGCGATGGCGACGCGCTGCTTTTGGCCGCCAGACAGCTGCGACGGATAGTTGTCTCGTTTGTCTAATAGGCCCACCTTGGTTAACAGCGCTTCGGCAATCGGCACGATGGCGGCACGCTTCATGCCCTTAACCGTCATCGGTGCCTCCAATAAATTGTCCAAAACCGTCATGTGTGGGAACAGATTAAATTGCTGAAACACCATGCCAATGGGCGCACAAATGGTGCGGATCTCTTTGGCTGGCGCATAGGTGCACACGCCTTGGGCGTCGGTGCTGACAAAGGCGCGACCGTTGATGTCGATGTGGCCTTGGTTAATCACTTCAAGATGGTTTAAGCAGCGTAACAGCGTGCTTTTTCCTGAGCCAGAAGGGCCAATGATGGCGATCACTTCGTTTTCGTGAACCTGTAGCGACACGCCTTTTAAAACCTTTACATCACCATAATTTTTGACGATGTTGTGCGCGTTAATCATGACGTTAGTCTTCGTAGACGGCATAGCGTTTCTCCATGTATTGGAACAACCAGGTCAAGATCAAGGTCATGATGAGGTAAAAAGCCGCGGCCACGATGAAGGGGGTGATGTTGAAATCACGTTGCACAATGTTGCGGGCCGCACGCAATAAGTCATTGAGGGCTAAAACGTAAATCAAAGAGGTGTCTTTTACCAAGGTAATGGTTTCATTACTGAGGGGCGGCAATATTTTTTTCACCATTTGCGGCAGAATAATGCGGCGCATGGTTTGCGGATAGCTCATGCCCAATACCTGAGCGGCTTCATATTGGCCTTTATTGATGGACTGAATGCCGGCGCGGAAAATTTCGGCAAAATAGGCCGCATAGTTCAAGGTAAAGGCCACGATGGCGGCCAGAAAATCGGGCAGTAAAATGCCGAAGGAGGGCAAAGCAAAGTACACAAACAGCATTTGCAGCATCAATGGGGTGCCGCGCATGACCCAAATGTAGCCATTGACCAAACGGTCTAGGGTTTTAAAGCGCGACAGGCGCATCAGGGCGAGGCTTAGGCCCAGTGGAATAGACAACAACAGCGTCACGCCGAATAGCTTCAGCGTGATGGTGGTGCCCGCCCAGAGGGGGCCCATAATTTGTATCAAATAATCCATGGAGGTTGTCCAAGAGGTTGAGGCTTACGGCAGAAAAAAACGCTGCCTGGCGGAAGCGCTTTCTTCTTAGTTTAAGGATGGCTTACTTAATGATGTCGCGACCAAACCATTGGGTGGCGATTTTGGCAGAAGTGCCGTCTGCTTTCATTTCGTCTAAGGCTTTTTGCAGGTTGGCCAATAAGGCTTCGTTGTGTTTGCCTACGCCCACACCGTACTCTTCGGTGCCAAAGTTGTCTTCTAAAATCACATAGTCTTCAGGGTGCTTGGCCACGTAGTAACGGCCCACCACTTCGTCAACCACCAAGGCTTGTACGCGTTTGGTGTTCAAATCGAGTAGTGCCACCACGTTGTCACCGTATTTTTTCAATTCTTTCATGCTTTTAAAAGTGGCTTCGTCCGCTTCGATGGCGTTGACGGCACTGCTGCCATCTTGTACGGCCACAACCTTATCGGCGAGGTCGGCTTTGGTTTTGATGTCAGAGTCAGCATTGACGATGATGATTTGGTGGTTTTCCATGTAGGGCGCGGTGAAGTTGATGTTCTTTTTACGCTCTTCGGTAATGGTTAAGCCATTCCACAACAGGTCCACGCGCTTGCTGTTGAGTTCAGACTCTTTCGCGCTCCAGTCGATGGGCTTAAATTCAGCCTCAATGCCCATGCGGCTAGCCGCTTCGCGAGCCATGTCAATGTCAAAACCGACCAGTTCATTTTTGTCATCGCGAAAGCCCATGGGCGGGAAGTTATCGTCCAAGGCCACCACAATTTTAGTTGGTGCAGCGGCTTCGCTTGGCGCCGTCGCTTCTTGTTGGCTAGGGCCGCAGGCGGCCAATAGGCCAGTGAGTAAGGCCACGGCGGTGGTGAGTAATGGTTTCATCTATTTGGTTCCTTTTTATTGACTTAAAAAATAATTTTTCGGCTTGATTTTAGCGCACTTAGGTCTGGTTGCCTATGGCTGAACCAGCACTCATGAGGGCGGCCATTTCAGGCACTTTAAATGAGGGTTTAATTATAGGCCAGTTAGGCCCATAAATCAGGGCGTCGGCCAATATAATGGCTGATTTAAGGCAAGGATGGCGTGGAAAGTGGTTTTTTGCACGTTTGTCATCGCCATGCGGTGGCTTATGCCTTTATGTTTTAAATCAAACAGCGCACACTAGGCCTATCTAAATGGTTATTTTCAACAAAGGGGGCTTCAGCATGCACGTGTTATCACCTGATCAACTTTTAGTGGTTCTGCGCCAGCGGGCTACTGAGTTTCCTGGCCTGGTTCAACCGCGTGCAGCGCAAGGACATAAAGGCACGTATGGCACCGTGGTGGTGGTGGGCGGCAGTGAAGGGATGACGGGGGCGGCGGTTTTGGCTGGGCGCTCGGCCTTAAAAAGTGGTTGTGGCAAAGTGTTCATTGGCTTTGCTCAAAATACTTTGCCTTTGGCCATGGTTGGGCAGGCGCCAGAGTTGATGTTGACCACGGCGGCAGAGGCGCTCCAGAAAACGTCGGTGGGGGCTTGGGTGGTGGGGTGTGGCCTAGGGTTAAGGCAGCAAGCGCCATTGTGGTTACAGAAGGCGATGGCATTGACCGAGGACGCACCATTGTTGCTGGATGCCGACGCTTTAACCTTACTGGCCTTACACCCGCAGCCATTACCACGGGGCGAAAGGGTGGTATTGACGCCGCACCCAGCTGAAGCCGGGCGGCTGTTGCAGACCAGTGCCGCAGACATACAGGCTGACCGAGAGGGCGCGGCTAAGGCCTTGGCGGCTCAGTATCAGGCTTGGATTGTGCTCAAGGGCCATCGTACGCTGGTGGCCTCGCCTCAGGGCGCGCTGTGGTTGAACGACAGTGGCAACGTGGGTTTGGCCACGGCCGGTAGTGGCGACGTCCTGTCGGGACTCATCGGCGGCCTGTTGGCACAAGGCTTGAGCATGAGTGAGGCGGTACGGGCGGGCGTATGGCTGCACGGTGCCGCGGCTGATTATTTGGTGAGCCAAGGCGTGGGGCCGATTGGCCTGACCGCCTCGGAGCTCATTGATGCTGCCCGCTGGTTACGCAATGATGCGGTGGCTGCGTGTCAGTCGCGCACCTAATGCCAAGAAGGCGGCCTGGAGCTGCTGGGCGTTGTTGTCGACGCGCTGGATGCTTAGGGCCTCATGGATGGTTTTGCCTGTTGGCGTTGCCGCCATTGTGGCATGAGGGTCATGCCTGCGGCCGCAATCAATATGACCAAGGTGCCCACAAGCTGAATGGGGCTTAGGCGCTGGCCAAGAGCGAGCCAGTCGACGAGGATGGCCACAATGGGGTAAATAAAAGAGAGGGTGCCGACCAGGGCCGTGGGGATTTTTTGCAGGGCGCCATAAAGCAGGGTCGACATCAGGCCGGTATGGAGGACGCCAATGGTCAGTAATAGGCCCCATGTCGTCGGGTTTTGGGGTAGCGTGCCCAGCTGCGCAAACGGCGCTAATAACAAGGCCCCCAGCGAAAGTTGTAAGAGGACGATGAGTTGAGGGGGCGTGTGCTGGAGTCGTTTGGTGATTAAGGCCGCGATGGCGTAAAAAAAGGCGGCGCCGAGGGCTAGGCCCAACCCGGTGAGGTAATCGCCACTGACCTCAGCCAAAGAGGGCTTGCCCAGCACGATCAGCAGCATGCCCATAAAGGCCAGTGTGAGCCAAGCGAGTCGGTGCCGGCCAAGGGCCTCTTTGAATAGAATTAGGCTTAACAAAACCAGTATAAAAGGCTGAGTGTGGTACACCACCGTGGTCACGGCAATTGAGGTGTGGCGGTAGGCGGCAAAGAGGAGGGTCCAATTAAGCACCAGTGCCAGAGCGCCTAAAACCATCCAGAGTAGCTGCCGCCGATTAAAGCTGGCCGGTTTGAGGAGGCCTAAAGACAGGCAGACCAACAGCATGGCCACGGCGCCAAACAGGCAGCGCCAAAAAACCACGGCTTGGGCTGGTAAATGAGTTTGCAGGACAAACCAGCCGACGGTGCCTGAAATAATCATGGCCATCGTCATGTCGAGGGTGCCGCGCCAATAAGCATTCATTTTGTTTTCGTCTCCTTCAAGAGGTGGGGCTGGTTTATTCAGTTTAATTCGGCTAGTATTCAATATATCGAACAGGAAGGCATTATAATGATCTTAATGGGCCTGTTCGTCAATATGAACAATTGGATTTTATAATGAACAAAAAGCAAACGGCGCCAGAAATGCCTAATCCTATGATTTTTGTGTCCATTGCCATTAAGCGCGGACGCGAGCGGCTGGGGCTGTCTATGACGGAATTGGCCAAGCGGGCGGGCATTGCTAAATCCAGCCTGTCGCAGCTAGAGGCCGGGTCGGGCAATCCTAGTTTGGAAACGTTGTGGGCGTTGGCTTTGGCATTGGACGTGCAGGTGAGCAAGCTGATTGCGCAGCCACCGGCTCAGGTGCAGCTGATTCGCGCCCATGAGGGCGTGGCGACCGCAGCAGAGCACGCCGATTATATGGCGACCCTGCTGTCGGCTTGTCCCGCAGGCGTGCAGCGAGACCTGTATCGCCTCAACGTGCAGCCAGGGGCGCCCAGATGCTCACAGCCACATTTGCCCGGTACGGTAGAGCACGTCTTGCTGTGTCGTGGCCGCGCTTTGATTGGCCCGAGTGATCAAGCACAGCCATTAGCGGCTGGGGATTACATTCGCTACTCGGCTGATGTGCCCCACCTGTTTGAGGCTTATGAGCCTGACACAATGGCGCTGATGGTGATCGAACACGGCTAGTGGTGTGGCCGCTAAGGCCAGTGAGGCATGGAGAAGAGGCATTGAATCTGATTTTGAGGCGGTCATAAAGCGGCGCTGACCTGTATCTGCTGACGCCAAGGGCATGGCCGTAAAAAAACCTCAGAAGGTTTTATTTCCTGAGGTTTTTTTACGGCTGGGTTAATGCTTTACCCAAAAATGCTGGGCAGAGGCTTGGGTGTTTTTTAACGTTGCGTCCTGTAAGTAGCACTGCCGGTTCACCCAGAATAAAAGCATCATAAACGGCATTTCAAATAGCTCTTCAATTAAGTCACGGCGATCTGGGTTAATAAAGGGCGGTAGCCTTTGGAACATGCGTTCACTTTCAACGACTTGAGACACCACGAAGAAACAGAAGATGGCCAGGCACACCCACATAGGCCAATGAAAGCGTTGGATGAGCCGTTTGAGCTGCTGCCGCGTTTGGGGCAGGCATAAGAGCACCAGTGGCGCCGCAATTAATACGATGGCGATGGGGCGAAAATAATGATGGGGGAGTTCCGGAAAGTAATCGCGGCCCCAGGCCATGCTGCGTCCAAGAAGAAGCCACCACATGGCCGCAAACCAAGCAACCGCATAGTGATTTTGCTTGTTTGGGCGGGCTTTAAGAAACTGTTGGCTAAAATAAAGGCTGCAAAACAATAGCCACAGTGCCTGTATTTGTTCAATAGTATAAACGGCGAGGCCGTCATTGAATGGAAGAAAGTGGCCGAGTAGGGCACAAAGAAAGCCAGCGGCGACAGCAATGAGGGTGATGGGGGTAATGTGCCAGTTTTGATGCATGTAGGGATCCGAGCCTTATCCAGTACGACTGATGTTCATGAGGGCGCGCCAGATTAACATAGGATTGCCCCTAAATTGTCACGCCCGTTACTAATTTCACTATTATAAACCTAATTTCTTATTTGGTGTTCATCTAAATTTAACCCTTGTTGCCTTGTGGTGGTTTGTCTTTGACGACGCTTATTCTTCTTGGTGACGGCTGGACGAAAAAATAAGGCTTCTAGAAAAGGGTCGGACGGGATTTTGATTTTGCCTCAGTGGCCTCTAACTATTTGTTAGATTTGATGTTTTTGTATTGTTGTGTTATCCTTGTTCCCTTACTCTAATATGTCTATGTGTTTTTTGACGCCCTTTTTGGTTTGGTTGCTTTAGAGGGTGTTTGAATCGGTCAGAATCACCATTAGGCTCGTTACGCCTGTCGGCGTGGCGTTGTTCATTAAGGATAAAAATGAAAACAACTTATGTCATCCAGGGTTACAGCAAGTTTCAACATCGTAAAACCATTAGCCTAGTGGCTAATCCGCCCATCCAGTGCTTGAGTAAAGAGCAAGCGCTTAGCCACTTAAGCATTTTGGCCAAGCAATACACTGGCGCCATTGCGGCCTCACAAGAATATAATAGTAAGAATGGTGAGCTGGGTGAGCTGTCGATCTTTGCACGGTTTGGTGAAGTGCCGGATCTTATTTAAGGTTCTCGCATCGCCGGTAGGCTAAAAAAGTTAGGCCCTGTTTAAAACAGGGCCTATTTTTATGGGTGGCGTAAGGAGGGGAAGCTGGTAGCAGTAGATGGTTTTTGTGGGGGGGGGGATATTCTTGAGTCTTTGGTCATGAGCAGGGTTTTGTGTATTATACTTTATAGTGGTGCTTATTTGGCATAAAAAGCCATAAAAATGCTATATAGCAATATTTACATATATATTTTAGGGACAATAAAAATAAATTTATTTATGCGAGTATAAATATAAATAAATCTTAATATTAATTAACAGGCAAATAAATAGGCGCCATATAAAATTAAATAGACACGTTTTGGACAGAAAATATTGATTTTAAATAACCATTTCACATTTAAACCTTATTGTCATGAACAGGCCATTTTTTGGGGTATTATTTTTTTATAAATTGGCGTTATTTTTCCAAAAAAACATTTTAGTATCATATTGTTATTTAGTTTTTTCGACTTGTTTTTTGATAACACTGTATTACAATATTATTTAATAAACCTTTAGATGGTTGTGCTTTTATCTATGGCAATAAGGTTTAATTTTAATCATTATGATTACCGTTATATTTTATATGGCTCATAAAATATAACGTTGTTTTATGACGTTAGAGTATCAATGGGTTGTTAAAAAATTTAAAATAAGATTGAGAATAAAAATGAGTTTTGGAAATTTTTTGAAAATAGTCAGAATGAGCGCCAATATGTCCCAGGTTAGGCTGTCAGAATCGACGGGTATTGCCACCACGCTATTGTCTAGATATGAGCGAGATAAGTTAAATCCAAGGCCAGAAACGCTAGAAAAAATTGCAGTGGCAACAGGG
This sequence comes from Neisseriaceae bacterium, assembly GCA_017991555.1. Taxonomy (GTDB): domain Bacteria; phylum Pseudomonadota; class Gammaproteobacteria; order Burkholderiales; family Neisseriaceae; genus JAGNPU01. Next base: position 203,968 of record JAGOQM010000003.1, on the reverse strand, counting down.
GTAGAGCTGACGACATTGTTAAGTGCACAGAAAAATTTTCTGCAGTATAGTGGTAAACCTCAGGCGGGCTGTGTTCAAGTACCGGTAGTGACTAAGGCTGAAGAGTGTCACATCGATGCTTTAGGGCGTGTCACGATTCATAAGCACTTAGTTAGAATGATTGATTTCCCAAAAGAAATTTTGCCGAAGGTTGAGCCTCATTGTGGCTTGATTAGCTTTTTTATTGGGGATCATTCGGTCAATCAGTATTTTCCTAAAAACAGCTGTGTGTTGATTAATACGGGAGATCAAAGCTTAGAGGATGGGCGGTTTATGTGCATAAAAATTAACAATAGCCTAGTGATCAGGTACGTGTCGAAGAGTGATCAAAACACATTTACATTGGCCGCAGCCGATAGAGAAAAGCTCATACCGCCTTTGAGCGTGTCTCGTGATGTTTTTGAAGTGGTCGGGGTGGTGGTTTGGAAGTCGAGTGCCATCGAACAGTAACATGTTAAGGCATTGATCATTAGCCGCTGATCGAAAAGACCTTATTCGGTCACAATAGGGGATGATGATTGTGGCTGGTGTGAGGCAGCTATCGAAAGGCGGCTAGATTGGTCATGCGAGCATCAGTAAATCTAGAAGCAGGAGGCAGTTGGCTTATTCGCTTGGCTTGAGTAGATGCTCTAGATGCGTACGTCGCTTGGGGTCGCTTTGATTTGATCAGCAAAAAAAATAACGGCCGAAGCCGTTTTTTTGTGTTCTTAATCACAATAATCATTGTGGTGGAGGTAAACGGGATCGAACCGATGACCTCTTGCATGCCATGCAAGCGCTCTACCAACTGAGCTATACCCCCTTAAGAGAAAAGCGATTATATAGGCTTAAAAATTTTATTGCAAGCCTTTGGGCTGGGCTTTAGCGGCTTTTTTGGGTAGTTGATTGGTTTTATTGTTAAAACAGTTTAAGAGGCGCGTTTGATTGACTCCGCCCAGCGATGCTGCGCCAGAACGTCTGGCTTAAGGCGCTGGGTTTGTTTTTTGCTTAAAAAAGTGGCACACTGAAGCCATGCCCCTGTTACAAAGGGGATAAGGGAGATTGTCATGGCCACGCAGACCGAACTCTTTGAGATTCCAAGCCCCTGTCGACGCATCTGCGTGACCGACAATAGGGGCTATTGTCGTGGCTGTTTGCGGTCCCGTGACGAGCGTTTCAACTGGCTTAAATTTAACGATGCGCAAAAGCAAGCGGTCTTGCGACTGTGCCAGCAACGGCGCCAAAGGCTAGCGGCGGCAGTGGCCTTAAGCCAAGCGACCACCGCAGTGGCGGCCGAGGCGGGCTTTGGCACTCAGGTAGGGCTGTTTGTGGAAGACGGCGCAGAGGGGGCTGATGAAGGGTGAATCAGCACTGCTGGCCCTAGGTGGCGGGGTTGTTTGTTTAGCCATACGTCTAGCAAGACCTTAACCCGGGCTAATTTTTCGCGCACAAACGTGCGCAGGGTGAACGCATTGAGGCGCACGTCGACGGCGTTGTAGCCGTAGGCGTTGAGCCCTTTGTGTTGGGCAATGAAGACGGCTCTGGCATTGTGAAAAGGCTGCGACACGATGACGAAGCTTTTTTGGCCAAATATTTTGTCCATCCGCACCACCGAGTCTAAGGTGCGTAATCCCGCGTAGTCTAAATAAATACGGGCTTCTGGTACGCCCTGTGCCATTAAGGCCTGCTTCATGTCTTCTGGTTCATTATAGGCTTCACGTCGGTTGTCGCCGCTTACCACCAAGTTGTCCACTTTTTGGGCATGGTATAAGGTTGCTGCGGCCTTGATGCGGTACAAAAAATAAGGATTGGGCTGGCCCGAGCGTAAGTAGGGGCTGGTGCCCAATACCAAAGCCGTGGGTTGATGGGGGACGTCGCTGGCTTGATCATAAAGCCGCGCTTGGCTGCTGCGCGTCACGTAGTGGTCGGCACTAAATGACAGCACCACCGCTAAAACCATGCCGATTAGGCCCAGGCTAAGCCACTTTTTTAATGTCATGATCCGTCTTTAATAAGGATGAGAACGGGCATTGTACCGTGTCCTTATTGTCAGTGGGGAATATTGGATTGGTGGCCTTTACAGCGGGTTTGGGGCAGAATTAAGCTGTGGATTGGTTTGAAAAATGCTTAATTAATGGTATGATGCCTGTCGCTTTAAATAAAGCATTTGCCACGCTCCCATCGTCTAGTGGCCTAGGACACCGCCCTTTCTAGGCGGCAACCGGGGTTCGAATCCCTGTGGGAGTGCCACCGCATGATCATCAAAGTCAAAAAAATTCAAGTATTTTTCAGCAGTTCGTTTAAACAATACAATGGTTTATGGTTCTACGCAGGGTGGGTCGAGATTCACTCTACGAGGCACTAAAACCTATGCTTTTGTGAATGCCAAATTATTTAAACTCACCACCTAAGGGATACACTGTCAGAAGAAGGTCGGTAAAATTGAGACATGTATTCACCGAACACCAAGCCATGGTTTTTTGTTCGAACAAAACCCAGCGTATATAGCCAGATACTTTAAACTCACCACGCTTGCTCTTAGGTGAAGTACCGTTCCCCTTTTAGCCGCCAAGGCGGCTCTACGGGATGGTACTTCACCTAAAGGTGAGACCGTCAGATAATCGGCACCAGCGAGATACGTTTTAAAAAACACACCAAACCATCGTTTACTTTTTTAGCACCCATCCAAGAGGTGCATCTTTTTGCGCGCGTTAATGTTTTATTTGGTGACCCGTTTGGCCGCCATGATGCAGCGCCTTGTGCTGTACTGCCCTTTTAAAACAGGGACCGGGTTTTCGCGCGGTCCGGCCATAGTCAGCTGCGGCCTACTCGTGGGCACTCACAGGCGCTCAGGCATTGCGTTGGTGCCAAGGGGGCGTCGTTGATCTTGGCTTCAGGGCATGAAGGCTGAGGCATCACTCAGGGGTTTTTTGACGGTGTTTTAATTTGGCTCATCATCGGCGAGCCTCCATCGGGTGTCGTCATCGCTTCTGGCCACAGCGTCCCCATTAGGGAGACGGGTTGAGTCATGTTCATGAAAGAGGGCCTTTAATAGGCCCTCTTTTTTATGGGTACTGCCGCAGCCGCAGGGCTGTTTGTGCGCTTTGGCGGGCTGGTTTAGCCTTTAGGACTGGCCTCGTCGGTCGGTTTTGAGGGTTCTGTGGCCGGTTTGGCCGTGTCAGTAGGAGGGTTTTTTTGATCGTTGTTGCTGGCTTTTGGGACGGTGTTTTTGCTAAAGCTATTGAAGCCTGATGGCTTGCTGGCATTGTTTGACATGTAGGGCACTCCTTAACCAAATTATGGTTAATGACGATAGAACGTCTTTCTGGTAAAGCCCAGAATGACTTTATCTCCTACTACAGTGCTCGCTTAAGCGTAATGTGTCAAGGCGAATGTGTATTTAAGCAATTGATTTTTAATTAAAAATTAATTCTTTAGAGTGATGGGTAGATTGTCTAAATGTGTTTAAGATGCAGGGTTGGTCGTTTATTAGCCGACCTGTATAAAGCCCCCAGCGGGTACAGATGTTGGTTCGTACCGGCTGGGGACTGTGTATGATGCTAGTAGAGGCTAGGCGCCATCTTGGTCGCGGTTGAAGATTTTACGATTGGTTTGGCGTAAAAACTGGCTGGTCATGGTGCCCGCCGTCATGGCGCCGCTGACGTTCAGTGCGGTGCGGCCCATGTCGATGAGCGGCTCCACCGAAATCAGCAACGCGACCAGGGTCACAGGCAGGCCCATGGCAGGCAAGACGATCAGTGCCGCAAAAGTGGCACCGCCGCCCACGCCGGCGACGCCAGCAGAGCTGATGGTCACAACCGCCACCAAAGTGGCCAGCCACATAGGGTCCAGTGGGTTAATGCCGACGGTGGGCGCAACCATGACGGCAAGCATGGCCGGGTAGAGGCCAGCGCAGCCGTTTTGGCCGATGGTGGCGCCAAAAGAGGCGGCAAAGCTGGCGATGGATTCCGGCACCCCTATACGCTGGGTTTGGGCTTCGATGCTCAGTGGAATACTGGCCGCGCTAGAGCGGCTGGTAAAGGCAAAGGTTAGCACCGGCCAGGCTTTTTTGAAAAATTTCAGCGGGTTGATGCCGGTAACGGACAAGAGCAGAGCATGCACCAAAAACATGATGCCCAAGCCAAGGTAGGAAGCCACCACAAAGCCTCCGAGTTGAATGATGTCATGTAGGTTTGAATCGGCCACGATTTTGGTCATTAAGGCCAAGACGCCATAAGGGGTGAACGTCATGATCAAGCGCACCAGGCGCATGACCCAGGCTTGCAGTGTGTCGATGGCCACCGCCACGCGTTGGCCTTTTTCCGGGTCGTCCTTCATCAGCATGATGGCGGCCACGCCTAAGAAGGTGGCAAACAGCACGATGCTGATGATGGCGGTGGGGCTGGCGCCCGTGAGTTCGGCAAAGGGATTCTGAGGGATAAACGACAGTAAAATTTGAGGCAGCGTTAGGTCGGTGACTTTGCCCAAGTAATGGCTGTCGATCATGCTTAAGCGCGCGGTCTCTTTGCTGCCTTGGATCAAGCCTTCGGCGCTGAGGCCAAATAAGTGGGTCACCATCACGCCGACCAAGGCCGCAATCATGGTGGTAAACAATAGGTTGCCAATGGTTAAAACGCTGATTTTGCCTAAAGACGAAGCATTGTGCAGCCGCGTTACGGCGCTCAGTATCGAAGCAAAAACCAAAGGCATGACGATCATTTGCAACAGTTTGACGTAGCCGCTGCCGACGACGTTAAACCACTCGATCGAGGCTTGGACCACCGGGTGGTTGTGGCCATAAATCAGCTGTAGGGCTAAGCCGAAAACGACGCCTAGAGCCATGCCCAGTAAGACTTTTTTGGCTAAGCTCCACGAGGTGCGGCGAGTTTGGGCGAGTACGAATAGCAGGGCAAGGAATACCAAGATATTGAGTACTAATGGCAGATTCATCTAATAACACTCCTGATCATGAATGATGGGCTCAAGGTCGGCATGATACAGGATGACGTCGCTCAGTAACATGGCTACAGGGGCGTGATTTAGATCTTTTACTTATAAATAGCGCGGTGATTAGTCGACCTACTTATAAGGCGGAGGGGCGGTGGCTGGCCTTGGGTAGGGTCAAAATGATGAAGCGGCGGGCGCTTAGTTGAGGGCGGGTTGCTTTGTCGGCACAGGCTTAAGGCTTAGTGATGAGGGTTTGATCGCTGGATGGGCACAAGGGCTTAGCCGTCGGCTTGGTTAGCCTTGGGGTTGGAGGTGTGCTTGTAGCCAAGCCAAATAGGGCGGGTGGCCATCTGTAACGGTTTGCATGAGGATTTCTGGTACCTCATATGGATGGTGTTGCACGATGGCTTGGCTTAGGGCGTCAAAGCATTCGGTACTGGACTTAATCAAGAGCAGGCATTCTTGTGCCTGTTCGGTGTTGCCGGCCCAAACGTAGACCGAAGTGATCTGGGGCAGAATGCTGACGCAGGCGGCAACCTTGTCGGCAACCAGCTGATGGGCCAAGCGCTGCGCGTTTTCTTGGGTGTCGATACTGCACCATACCAGGCAAGGGGTCATGAAGCGTCCTTAAAAAATAAGCCCCACCATCATAACGAGGTGGGGCTTGAAAATCAAACCGATGGGTTTAAAATTTTTGGTTCAACACCAGGCCTTCAGCTTCGCCGGTCAGTAAATATTGGATGGTGTCTTGCACGGTGCGAATCTTGGTGCCAAAAGGCAATGGGTCTTTGCCACGGAAGAACAGGCCTTTGTTGACCTCGCCGCGCCAGGCTGCCGCCAGTTTTAAGTCGATGCAAAACTGACCAATTTTATCCAAGCCATCGCGTAGGCCACAGGTGGTCAAGCAGTTAATGCCTTGAGTGCAGCGGCGTGGGTCGGCTTTGGCATTGGCCTGTAGCACGTCTTCACGTTTTAAGTAGCTTTTTAGAAAGGGGGTCATCACGCCGCGAGCGGGCAGGCCTGCCACGGACATAAATTCAACAATTTCTTCTTTCTCGGCGCCGGCCAAGGTGTTTTTGAAGTTAATGTGCGCATCGCCTTCTTCGGTGACCGCAAAGGCGGTGCCAACCTGAACGGCAGAGGCGCCCCAGTCTTTTAGCGCAATTTTGATTTTGTCAAAATTGGCCATGCCGCCGGCTAAAATCAAGGGAATTTTTTCTGATTCTAGACCAAGTTTTTTAAATGTTTCAAATGTTTCTTCTAGTACTCGATGAAAGTCGAAGCGGGCGTCGTCTAAGCCAGCGATGGTGGCTGCGCCTAGGTGACCAGCGGCGTGGTTAGGGTGTTCGATGACGATGGCGTCGGGCAGGCGATTTTTTTTCATCCAGCGTTTTAAAACGATGCCAATGCCGCGCGATTCAGACAGAATAGGGAAGAGCGACACGTCTGGAAAGTTTTCCGTCATGTCGGGTAGGTCTAGCGGTAGGCCTGCGCCCATCACCACTGCGTGTGCGCCTGACTCACAGGCTTGGCGAACCAACGCTGGGTGGTCTTTAACCGCTTTCATGACGTTGACGGCAATCATGCCTTGGCCCTGTGCATCTTGCAGCGCTGACTTGATTTCACGATCGAGGGCAATGCGATTCAGGGTGTCGTAGTTTTCTTGGGTTTGGTTTTCTTTAGACTTGGCCAAGAGGTCTTCGTGCAGGTGGCGTAGGTCGACGCTGGCGATGGTGCCAATGCCATTTTGACGCGCCACGGCGCTAGACAGTTTGTGTGCGGACACACCAACACCCATGCCGCCTTGAACAATCGGGATGAGTTCACGGTCGCGTATGCGTAATGGGGAAAAAGAATGTTGCATGATTAAATCCTTTTGTGTTGGTGCTCAAACAGTTAATAATGAATCAGTCTGGTGGGTCAGTGTAACGCATCTAGACTAAATACTCTAGCGTATTTACGTAAGATGGGGTGGAATGTGTAAAAATCAAGGGCGTTAAGTTTGAAAAGTGTCTCTTTAAATAAGTGCGTCATTTATGGTCCAGTTTCAGCACGGTGTGAATTCTACTATAGATTAAGGCACTAGGCTCTTTCTTACGCGTTAAAGAGGGTAAAAAACGGTGATTATACTTGAGTTAATCACTAGGGTTTGCTAGTATTTGCGCAATTGGTAACGCACGTTACGGTTTATTTTGGGCCTCTAAATATACGCTTGGCGGCCCTTTTATTTTGAATGGGTACAGAACTTTGGTCGTTGTGCTTATTCTAAATTCTTGAAATCATAATTAAAATGGCTTCAAAGACGGATACAATGCACTTACCTATCATTTATGTGAGGCCGATACCAACTGGGTAGCGGGGATGATGATAGGTAAGTCTTATTTGTGTTTGTTGGTTGTACACACACTTGAAATGATTTCGGCCTAAATAATTGACTTTATATTGTACTATTTTATCTTGGAGGTATCGTGAGACCGCACGTCAATAAATTATTAACAGTTGGTTTGACTACGTTGGCATTGTCTATTGCCTTGACCGGCTGTAAGAAAGAAGAAGCTCCCCAAGCCCCCCCTGCATTACCCGTGACGTTGTTGACCGTTCAAGCACAGGATGTGCCCGTACAGTTTGAGTACGTTGGTCAAGCAGCTGGCTCTCGAGAAGTCGAAGTTCGAGCCCGTGTGGGTGGTATTTTACAAAAACGCTTATTTACAGAAGGGCGCCCAGTTAAAGCTGGCGACGTGCTGTTTCAATTAGATCCCGCGCCGTTCAAAGCAGCCTATGACCAAGCCAATGCTGCCATGGCGATTGAGCAAGCGCAGCTGACGCGTACCAAACAAGACTTCGATCGTATTGTGCCGCTGTATAATGAGCAAGCGGTTTCGCGTAAGGACTACGATGATGCCAAGGCCGCTTATGGGGCCGCTCAGGCCAGCGTTGCCGCCAGCCGTGCCCGCTTAGAAGAAGCCCGGATTAACCTAGGTTACACCCGTGTTGTGGCGCCCATTTCTGGCGTGACCAGCTTAGAAGCCGTGTCTGAAGGTAGCTTGATCACCAATACCAGCGCTGAGGGCAGCCTGCTTACCAAGATTTCTCAGCTTGATCCCCTCTACGTTAACTTCAGCATCTCCGAAGGCGATTCCTTAAAGCTACGCCAAATGTTCCAAAGTGGCCAGCTGACCTTAATCAATGGCAATAACTACGTTGCCACCATTCGTACCGGCGATGGCCAAATATACGAGCATGAAGGCATCGTGAGCTTTACCGACAACATTGTGGATACCTCATCAGGCAGCGTTAAAGCCCGTGCGGTGTTCCCGAACCCCGTGGGCGACATCATGCCAGGGCAGTTTGTGCGTGTGATTCTTAAAGGCGCCGAACGTGCGAACGTATTGACCGTGCCACAAAAAGCGGTCTTGAGCTCGCAGCAAGGCAATACGGTTTGGGTAATGGATAAAGAGGGCAAAGCCCAGCCACGTCAAGTGGTGTTGGGTGAAGAATCCGGCGATCGCGTGATCGTGGAGTCTGGCCTGAACGTGGGTGACCAAGTGGTGATCGATAATCTGATGAAGATTCGCGCCCCGGGCACCCCGATTCAAAACGCCCCTGCCAAAGCGGCAGCACCTGCGCCAGCGGCACCTGCTGCTGAAAAAGCCCCTGATGCCGAGCCAGCCGCTGCGGCCCAACCTGCTGCTGAATAACGGGGAGTTGATGTATGTTTTCAGAATTTTTTATCCGCCGTCCTATTTTTGCGACCGTGTTATCGATCGTGATTATGCTGGCCGGCTTAATGTCGTTAAAGGCATTGCCGATTGAGCAGTTCCCGGACATTGTGCCACCGGTGGTGAACGTGTCTGCTACCTACCCAGGCGCGTCTGCTGAGGTGGTGGCAAATACCGTAGCGGCTCCGTTGGAACAGGCCATTAACGGGGTGGACGACATGCTGTACGTGCAGTCCACCAGTAACTCAAGCGGTGCTTTGTCGTTGAGCGTGACCTTTAAAATTGGTACCGACGCCGACGAAGCCACCATTAACGTGAACAACCGGGTGCAAAGTGCCCTTTCAGGAATTCCTGAAGAGGTGCGTCGTCAGGGCGTGGACGTGCGCAAACGTTCGAATTCGTTCCTGCAGGTGATTAGCCTGTATTCACCGGACCAAAGCCACGACACCTTGTTTTTAAGTAACTATGCCACTTTAAACCTGGTTGATGCTTTAAAACGGGTGGACGGCGTGGGTGAAGTGCAAAACTTTGCCGCACAAGACTACGCCATGCGTATTTGGATGCGTCCAGACAGAATGGCGCAGCTGAGCGTGAATACCAGCGACGTGGCCGCCGCCATTCGCGAGCAAAACGCGCAGTTTGCAGCCGGTAAGATTGGCGCATTGCCCACTAAAGATCGCTTAGACTTCACCTATACGGTGACCACCCAAGGCCGTATGAGTGAGCCTAGTGAGTTTGAGAACATCATTATTCGTTCGAATCCTGACGGTTCTAAAATCTTGCTCAAAGACATCGCTCGTTTGGAACTGGGCGCACTGAGCTACGACTTTAAAGGGGAGCACAACGGTCGGTCTACGGTACCCATTGGTATTTTCTTGGCGCCAGGTGCGAACCAGGTGGCCACTGCCGACGCCGTGCGTGTGACATTGGATGAAATGTCTAAAACCTTCCCAGCCGGGGTGGAGTATGGCATTCCTTACGACACCACTAAATTCGTGAACGCGTCGATTAAAGAAGTGGTTAAAACCTTTATCGAAGCATTGATCTTGGTGTTCTTAGTGGTGTACCTGTTCTTGCAGAACTGGCGCGCGACGCTGATTCCTTGTATTGCTGTGCCGGTGTCGATTATTGGTACCTTTGCGGTGATGTACGTGCTTGGTTTTACCATTAATACCCTGACGCTGTTTGGTTTGGTGTTGGCCATTGGTATTGTGGTGGACGACGCCATTGTGGTGTTGGAGAACGTCGAGCGGATTATGCGTACCGAAGGCTTGAACGCTTTAGATGCGTCGATTAAAGCGATGCGTGAAGTAGCCGGTGCGCTGGTGGCGATTGTGTTGGTATTGGCAGCGGTATTCGTACCGGTGGCCTTTATCGGCGGGATTGCCGGTGAGATGTACAAACAGTTTGCGATCACCATTGCTGTGTCGGTGGCGATTTCTGGCCTCGTGGCTTTGACCTTGACACCGGCTTTGTGTGCGGTGTTCTTGGATGAGCACGATCAGGATAAAAAGCCAAACCGTTTCTTCCAAGCGTTTAACAATTTCTTTGATAAAGCCACCCATAAATACACCGCCAGCGTGCGCTTCTTTGTGAAACGGACTTTACTGGGCTTTGGCGTATTGGCCGCAGTGTGTGTGGCTTCATGGGGTCTGGCTGGACAAATTCCGAGCTCTTTGGCGCCGGAAGAAGACCAAGGCTTTGTGTTTGGTGCCACGATGTTGCCTGAAGGCACCAACTTAGAGCGCACCCATGATGCCATGCAGCAGCTGGATAAAGTGCTGGCTGAAAACGACAATGTGGAAGAGGTCATGAGCTTCTCCGGCTTTGATATTTTGTCGGGCGGTGCGAAAAGCAGCTCTGGTGTGTCCTTTATTATCTTGAAAGACTGGGGCAGCCGTTCTGGTGCAGAGAACTCGTCGTTTGGCGTGATTGGTAGCCTGTTTGGCGCCACCGCAGGCATGCGCGATAGCTTTACCCTGTTCTTGAACCCGCCCCCTATTTCAGGGATGTCGAATACCGGTGGTTTCGAAGGTTACGTTCAGAGCCGTGAGAGTGCTTCACCAGAAGCCTTGAGCCAGGTGATGAATGACTTTGTGGCTGCGGCCGCACAGCGTCCAGAACTACAAGGGGTGCAAACCACCTTTACCGCCAACGTGCCACAAATCAGCGTTGAGCTAGACCGTGAAAAGGCCCGTGCTTTAGGCGTGCCGATTACCGACGTGTTTGACACCATGCAAAGTATGTTTGGCTCACTGTACGTGAACGACTTCAACAAGTTTGGCCGTGTGTATAAGGTTCAAATGCAGTCTGAAGCCGATTACCGTGCGCGCGTGTCTGACATTGGCAATATGTACGTTCGTTCGGGTACTGGGCAAATGGTGCCATTGACCGCCTTGGTTGACGTGAAGCGTACCGTAGGTCCTGAAATTATGGAACGTTTTAACGTGTTTACTGCTGGTAAGGTCATGGGCAACCCAGCCCCAGGTTACAGCTCGGGTGAAGCGCTGGATGCGATGGAAGCGCTGGCCGCTGAAGTCTTGCCTGAAGGCTATGCCTTAGCCTGGTCTGGTTCTGCTTTCCAAGAAAAATCAACTCAGGGCTCAACCGTGGTGGTGTTTGGTTTTGGTCTGTTGATGGTGTTCTTGATTCTGGCCGCTCAGTACGAACGTTGGACCTTGCCGATTGCCGTGCTGTTGGCGGTGCCGTTTGCCTTGTTTGGCGCGCTATTGGCCAACTGGATGCGGGGCTTGCAGTTTGATATTTACTTCCAGGTTGCGCTTGTGACCCTGATTGGTTTGGCGGCGAAGAACGCGATTCTGATCGTGGAGTTTGCGGTGCAGCAAATGGAAGAGGAAGGCAAAAGCGTGTGGGAAGCTTCGATTGAAGCGGCTCGTTTGCGCTTCCGCCCGATTGTGATGACGTCATTGGCCTTTATGATGGGTGTGTTGCCGTTGGCCATCAGTAGTGGCGCAGGTTCTGCCAGCCGTCACTCGATTGGTACTGGTGTGATCGGCGGGATGTTGGCGGCCACCTTTATTGCCATTATCTTTGTGCCGATGTTCTTTGTGTTCATCATGGGCTTGGGTAAAAAAGGCAAAGGTAAGGGTCAAGACAACCAGGCGGGTAAAGAACCCACAAGCATTAATGGGGAAGGGGTATAAGATGAAAAGTATCATGACAATGGCCGTGGTGTTGGCGTTGACAGGTTGTTCGGTAATGCCTACCTACCATCAGCCAGAAACCCCGTTGCCAAATAGTTTTAACCTAGACTCTAGCGCTGGTAAAGACCTCGGTATTTTGATGGACGATCAGTGGTGGCAAAACTTTGGTGATTCTAGCCTGAACCTGTTGGTGACCAGTGCCTTGATTTATAATCAAGACCTGATTGCCGCTCAGGCACGGGTAGAAGAAGCGGCGGCGAACGCGGGCATTGCCCGCAGCGCGCTGTTCCCGAGCATTGATGTGAACGGTAACTTTTCACGTCAACGGACCTCTCAGGAAACCACGGCGCCAGGCCAAGATTTGATCGGCGATGTGCGTACCGGCAATGCTCAGCTGTCTTGGGAATTGGACCTGTGGGGCAAGCTTCGGGCCCAAAATGCCGCGGGTAAGGCACGCTTCTTGTCATCGCAATACAATCGTGATGCGTTGAAGCTGTCGATTGCAGCGTTGGTGAGCACGACCTACTTCCAGCTACAGGCTGCGGATGAGCAACTAAACATTGCGCAAAGCACCTTAGACACGCGTCAAAAAACGCTGGAACTGTATCAAAAACGCTATCGTGGCGGGGTGATTTCGGCCTTAGAGCTGCGTCAGGCTGAAGTTGAAAAAGCCTCGGCTGAAGCAGACGTGCCGCGTATTGCCCAGCTGGTTCGTCAAACCGAGAATGCCTTGGCCGTCTTGGTGGGCCGTACGCCACAGCAAATGGTGGAAGGCCGCATCGAGCGGGCCCGCAACAGCATGAGCACGCCCGTGGCGTTGGATTTAATTCCAGAAGCGTTGCCGAGCGAACTATTGGTTCGTCGTGCCGACATTCGTGCCGCAGAGGAAAGCCTTAAGGCCGCGAATGCCGACATTGGCGTGGCCCGTGCCGCGTTCTTGCCTTCTATTGGTTTGACCACGGCCATTGGCTCGCAAAGCCTGTCTTTAGACGGCTTGTTTAATGCCCCGGCACGCACCTGGAGCTTTGTGGGTAATTTGGCCGCGCCGATTTTCCAAGCGGGTCGAATTAGCTATGGGGTGAAGGCCGCAAGAGCCCGTGAGCAAGAAATGGTGGCGACGTATCGTGGCGCCATTCAAGTCGCGTTTAGAGAAACCCTAGACGCCTTGAGCGCTCATGGTTACACGCGTGAGCAAGAGATTGCCACGGATAAACAGTTGACCTCGGTGAAAGCGGCAGTGCGCCTAGCACAGCTACGCTACGATGGTGGTTATTCTGATTATCTAACCGTTTTAGATGCTCAGCGCAGCATGTACCAGATTGAACAAAGTGCCGTGGCCGTACGTTTAGAACGTTTAAACAGTATGGTTGCTTTATACAAAGCACTCGGCGGTGGTTGGGATGAAGCCAAAAGTGAGCTGAAGCCTGAGCCGCCTAAGATTCTGGTAAACTAAGTCCGCTAGAATGATGGATGATCAAAGACCACTCGTTAGAGTGGTCTTTTTTTGTCTTTAAATTGACACACACATTTAGTGCATATAGATATATGATGTAGATTATTAACTAGGAGTGAATGATGCCCGAAACCGTCCCAACCGATTACCAGAATGCTCATCCGCGCCGCGTCGCTGATGCTTTGATTGCATTAGGGGAGCAGGATGCCAAAGTGGCGGCCATTTTGGCCGTCTTAAACGACGATAAAATTGCCGAAACCCTGAAGTTTTTGGCGCCGTTAAAGCAGCAAAGCGTGTTGCAACTGCTGGCACCAGAGCGGGCAACGGCGATTTTAGAAATCATGCCGATTGATGAGGTGACCGACCTGGCCTTGATTTTAAATCAGCCGCGGCAAAGCCAGTTCTTGGCCAGCCTGTCCGTTGACAAGGCCAATCAGGTTAAAACCTTCTTGGGCTACTCGGAAGACCTAGTGGGCAGTATCACCACCACCGAATTTATTGCGCTGAGCCAAACCGCCAGCGTGGGCGAGGCACTGGCTCAAACGCGGATGCACGCAGCCACGGCAGAAACGGTGAACTCCCTCTACGTGGTGGATGAAAACCGCCTGTTGGTGGGTGTGGTGTCGATTAGACGGCTGCTGAGCCATCCTGACGATGCCTTGATTGGCGTGATTATGGACACCGACGTTGGGGCCATTGGGGTGAAGGACCGCATCGAGGCGGCGCATCGTATGATTGAGCGCAACGACTGGACCTCGTTGCCGGTGATTGACGAGACGGGGCGAATGTTGGGCTTGGTGACGGTGGACGACATCATGGAATACAGCACCTTGGAAACCACCAAAGACACCATGCGCATGAGTGGTAGCTTACCGATTGTCACCCCATATTTTGAAACCTCTATTTGGGGCCTGTATAAAAAACGGATTTTCTGGATTTTGCTGCTGTTCGTGGCCGAGGCCTACACCGGGACGGTGCTCAAGCATTACGAAGGCTCCTTGGAGACGGTGGTGGCGCTGGCCTTCTTTATTCCTTTGCTGGTGGGCACTGGTGGCAACACCGGCACGCAGGTGGTGGCCACCGTGATTCGGTCCATTGGCACCGGTGAGATCAAGTTTTCAGACACCTTTAGAGTGATGAGCCGTGAGTTTATGGTGGGTTTGCTGATCGGGGTCACCGTGCTGGTGGCCTGTTTGATTCGGGCTTATTTCTTGGGCGTGGGCAAGGAAGTCGGGATGGTGGTGGGCATTACCGCGCTGTTTGTGGTGGTGTGGGCATCGGTTGTGGCCTCGTGTTTGCCGATTATTCTGACGCGCTTAAAGTTAGATCCGGCGGTGATTTCCAGCCCCATGATTACCACGGTGGTCGACGGAACCGGGCTGATTATTTACTTTAGCGTGGCGCATGCTTTAATCAGCGCATTGCAATAGGCGTATTTAGCCACAATAACGGTTTTGTTTTTATGTGGCATATCATAGAATAAGACCGCAAGACTATTCATGATTATATTTAAAGGTGAGCACCATGCGTTGGCAAGGCAGAAGACAGAGTCAAAATATTGAAGATCGACGGGCACAGGGCGGGGGTGGTGGTCCTCGACTGCCCGGTGGTAAAGGCGGTCTGATTGTCATGGCGGTGGTGGTGATCGCGGGGCTGTATGGGGTGGATCTGTCTGGTTTGATGACCATGGTCGACGATCCAGCCGCCAGCCAAAGCCAGCAGGCGCCTTATCAAGCCACGGGCAAAGAGCAGGAAGCCGCAGCCCTGACGTCGGTGGTGTTGGCCGATACGGAAGACACCTGGGCGCGCATTTTTCAACAGCAGGGCCAGCATTATCAAGCGCCCAAGCTGGTGCTGTATCGCCAGGCCACGCGCACAGGCTGTGGTACCGGTCAAGCGGTGATGGGGCCTTTTTATTGCCCGGCCGACCAAACGGTGTACATTGACCTGTCGTTTTACGACGACATGACCAAACGCCTAGGCGGCGGCGGTGACTTTGCCCAAGGCTATGTGATTGCCCATGAAGTGGGACATCATGTCCAAAATCTGTTGGGCACGGAGCGAAAAGTGCGCCAAATGCAACAGGGCCAAAGTGAAAAAGTGGTGAATCAGCTGTCGGTGCGGATGGAACTGCAGGCCGACTGTTATGCTGGTGTGTGGGGCCATGCCATGGGCCAAGAGAATATTTTGGAAAATGGTGACCTAGAGTCGGCCTTGCGTACCGCTGAAGCGATTGGCGACGACCGCTTGCAGCAGCAAAGCGCCGGCCGCGTGGTGCCAGACAGCTTTACGCACGGTTCTTCGGAGCAGCGTCATTACTGGTTTAGCCGCGGCTTCAAATCGGGTGATGCGGCTCAGTGCAATACGTTTAGCGATGTTTCTTAAAATAATAGGGGAATGAAATGATTGTTTTTATCACAGGGGCCAGTGCTGGTTTTGGTGAGGCCATTAGCCGCCGCTTTATCGCCGCTGGCCATAAGGTCATTGGCACCGGCAGACGCGCTGATCGACTGGCGTCGTTACAGCAAAGCCTAGGCGCTGACTTTTATCCGTTGGTTTTAGACGTGCGTGATGCGGAGGGCCTACGCGAGGCTTTGGCCACGTTGCCAGAAGCCTGGCAAAGCATTGACGTTTTGGTCAACAATGCTGGATTGGCCTTGGGCTTGGAACCCGCTTATGAAGCCAATGCCGATGATTGGACCACCATGATTGACACCAACGCCAAAGGCCTGGTGTTGACCACGCGGGCGGTTTTGCCCGGGATGGTGACGCGTAATCGCGGCCACGTGATCAACATTGGCTCGACCGCGGGCAACTGGCCCTATGCGGGCGGCAACGTGTATGGCGCCACCAAGGCTTTTGTGCGCCAGTTTAGCTTGGGTTTGCGGGCAGACTTACAGGGTAAAGCGGTGCGCGTCACCAACATTGAACCGGGATTGGTGGGCGGGACCGAGTTTTCGAACGTGCGCCTTAAGGGTGATGACGAGAAAGTGGCCCAAATTTACGCCAACACCGATGCCTTAAGCGCCGAAGACGTGGCCGAATCAGTGTTTTGGGTCGCGACCTTGCCGGCTCATGTGAACATTAATACCATGGAAATGATGCCCGTGTGCCAGTCATACGCAGGGTTAAGCGTGACGCGTAAGGCCTAATGAAGCAAGTGGGACAAAGCCCGAGGCTGCCAAATGCAGCCTCGGGCTTTTTATGGGCAACAAAAGCAGGTTAGGCGTTCAGGGCGATGGCTAGGGGCTGCGTCGGGTGGGCGTGGCTGTTTTGGCTTGGGGGCGCGTACGGCCAAACCAGCACAGCAGTGCCAAGCCGATCAGGCCTAAGGCCAAAATATTGACAAGGTAAGGTGCGACTTCTGCCATGCTGGCCCCCATTTGGTTCAGCCGTACCGAGGCGTGAATGGCGGGGGTGCTGGGGATGAGCCAGCCGAGCAGCCGTGCCAAAGGCGGTAAGCCTTCGCTGGGCCATGAAAAACCAGTCATGAAATACATGGGCATCGAGGTGAACAGAATCACTTGCACACTGCGCTCGCGGACCTTAAACCACAGCCCGCACAATAGCCCCCAAATCGTCACGGTTGGGGCGTAGAGCAGAATCAACAAGAGGGCACCGAGCACATTGCCGCCGCGGCCAAAGTCTTGCCAAGTAAACAGCCAGCCAAAGTAGAACGCCATCACCAGCGCCGACACCAGGCTAATGGCGCCAATGCGGCCTAGCCAAACGGGGGCACGGCCCTGGGCCGTCTTGGCCTCGTATAGGGTTCCGGCGAAGAGGGCGCTGCCGATGAGTAAGGTTTGTTGCAGGATCAGCAGGGCCACGGCCGGCACCACGTAGCTGCCATAGCCTTCGCTCGGGTTGTAATAGGCCTTGGTTTTTAAGCTTAAAGGTTGGGCGCTCATCATGGCCTGGTCCGGGGATTGGCCTTGAGCGGTAAACTGCTTGATGGCAATGCCTGCCGATACGGTACCGACGGCCTCAGAAAATCCATACAGAACCGATTTGTTCAATAAGGCGTAGCTGCCGTTGCCCGCAATGGCGACGTTGGCCGCTTTGCGGTGCAGCACATCGTGCTTAAGATTGGGGGGAATCACCATATAGCCTTCAATTTGGCCACGCCAAAGGGCTTCTTTGGCTTCTTGTTCGCTGTTGAGGCGCAGAACGTCAATTTTAGGGCTGGCGCTGGCAAAGCGGATGATTTGGCGCGACAAATTGCTGTTGTCGTAATCCACCACCGCGGCGGGCACCTTAAGGGCCTGCTGGCTACCATAGGGCCAAGGGTAAAAGAAGCCGTAGATGATCGGCGCCAGCACCACCATCAGCAGAACGCCCTGATCGGTAAAGATGTGGCGAAAGGTTTGTTTAAAGGCTTGCCAGAAGCGTGTCGGTTGCATCAGCGGCCCCCCCATTTTTCTGGTCGGGCCAGCGCGCGCTGGAGCAATCGGCCACACAGGGGGATCAACATCAGGCAGACAGCGCTTAAGGCCAGTAACGTCGGCAGGGCATAGCCTGCTGGGGCTTGCATCTGGAGCTGTTGTACCTGTAAGCGCGCGTAGTGGGTATAGGGTAAAAGCACGGCCCAGGCGTAAGCGCCGGTTGACATGGCCAAAAGTGGAAAGCCAGTGCCGCTAAAGGCAAAGGCTGGGGCGGTGATGAAGCCGGTGCCTGACAGCGCCATGCGTAAGGACAGGGTCAGCAAGGCCAAAAAAGCGCCCAGAAGTAAGGACAACAGCAGTAGCAGCCAAAGGCCAATGAGCACCAGCAGCCAAGCGCTCACGCTCACGCTTTGGGGCAGCGCCGCAAGAATCAAGGAGAGGACACTCACGGCACCCAGGCTTAAGATGGCCGGTGTGAGCTTGCCCAGCAGCGCCAGCATAAACGGCCCATGGCTGGGTGGCGCGGCATCGTCATCGGGCCGTAGCCAAGCCTTGAGGCCATAGTCGCGCAGCTCCCGACCCACGGTGTAGGCGCCGGCGGTCATGGCAAAAATGTGCAGCAGCGCCGGCATGAGCATGCTGCCTAAAAACAGTTGGTAATCGCTGGCCACATTGAATAAGGCCGTGGTGTTGGCTTTGATGGGGGTAAAGCTGTCCTGCGCCTGTTGCGGCGCTTGGCCACGGGCGCTGCGGGCTTTGATTTGAATGCCGGCGGAAACGGTGCCCACGACGGTCATGACGTCCCGTTGAATCAGCCCTGCATGCGTGCCGAACTGTCCGTTTACGTTGAGCACGACGCTGGCGCTGCGGCCATTTTTTAAGGTTGTGGCGAGGTTGTGGGGCAGATAGACGACGGCATACACGCGGCCCTGCCGTAGGGCGTCTTCGGCCTCGCGGGCGTCGCTAAACTGCGCCGCCACGCTGAGGCCGGGGCTGGCTTCTAAAAAGCGATTGATTTGGCGGCTGACGCTGCTGTGGTCTTGGTCCCACACGCCAATCGGCAGTTTGTGTGGCAGCTGGGGTGAAAATAGCCACCACACGAACAGCACTGAGGCCAAAGGCAGCCACAGGATCATGGCGCGATCCCAGCGGCTGTGTTGGAGCCACTGCCATTCACGCTTAAGGCTGTGTTGAAACAATGGGGGTTTAGTCATGGCTTATTTTAACGTCACCAGCACGCTCATGCCCGGGCGCATGCCAGCAATCGGCTGGGTTGGGCGGGCTTTAATTTCAAACGTTTTAAGGTCAAATCCTTCGCTGTTGCGGGTGGCGCGCCAAGTGGCAAAGTCTGGTAAGGCCGAGCTGGCGTATACCTTGAAGGTGGCTTCGGTTTTGGCGTCAGCAGAGGACAGGGCCGGCAGGGTGCCCACGAACGTGTGGCCAAGGGCAAAGTGGGCTAGGTGGTCTTCCCGTACGTTGAGCACCACCCATTGGTCGTTTAAATCGACCACGGTAATCAGCGCCACGCCTTGCGGGCTGATTTCGCCTCTTTTGGCGATGACTTTCGACACCTCACCGGCCACCGGGCTTTTTAAGTTGGCTTCCTGCTCTGCCACTTCTGCTTCGTCCACCACGCCGTCGACCTGTTTGGCCTGGGCGTTGGCGGCGGCGATGTCTTCCTGTCGTGCGCCTTCCACGGCCATGTCATATTGGGCCTTGGCGGCTGTGGCCTGATCGCGAGAGGCCACATAGTTAGTGTAGGCTTCGTCGCGCTTTTGGCGCGCCAAGAGGCCTTCGCGCGCTAGGTTGTCGACGCGCTGATAGGATTTTTGGGCCAGCTCGGCGGCGGCCTGAGCGCGGCGCCAGTTTTGTTTGGCCATTTCAATTTCTTGGGGGCGGGCGCCATTTTCCGCTTTTTGCGCCACGGCCTCGGCGGCGTCACGCGCGGCTTTAGCCTGTTTGATCTTGGCGTTAATTTCGGGGCTGTCTAAGCGCATGATGGGGTCGCCCACTTTAATCTGATCGCCTTCTTTTACAAAAACGGCGTCGACCCGACCGGCCACCTTGGCGGCCACGTCAACTTCTTCAGCATCCATTTGGCCTTGTAACACAACGGGGCTGGGCCGAGTGCTGGCCCATAGGCCTATGCCGATGAGGGCGGCGACGAGGACAAAGAGGCCAATCAGGAGGGTGTTTTTTTTAGCGTTCATGGGTGACTCCCTTTGGGTCAAGGCTTAACGCGGACATCGGCCGCGTTTAAATACTGTGTAAATTGTTCTGGCATGCCGGCGCTGCTCAAGAGCTGAATCAACGATTGGACATAGTCGTTGGCGGCCTGGGCGCGTTCGGTTTTGCTTTTGGTGAGGTTGACCTGAGCATCAATCAGGTCGGACATTGTGCTGACGCCTTCGCGCAGGCCTGCCTGACGTAGTCGTAAAAACTCTTCCGCCAGTTCAATGTTGCTGCTGAGGGCAAAATAGGCCTGGCGCGCATTGTCAACTTCGCGCCAGTTTTTTTCGACCAGTAGGCTAATGTCTTCTCGCGCCTGTAGGTCGGTGTATTCGGCTTGGCGAATGCGCGCCTGGCCGGAACGGCCAGAGCTGGGCCGGTCAATGCCGCTCCACAGCGCCCAATGAACGTTGACGCCGATGATGCGATTGGCGTCATGGCTTTTCAGCTGCTGTTGCGCAAACACGCTGACGCTGGGCTTCCAGCGCGCTTCGTCGATTTTGTGCAGGGCTTCGGCCTGTTCTTTTTTGGCGGCCACTTTGGCCAGCCCCGGATGGTTGCTTAAGGCGGCTTCAATAAAGTCGTCCAGAGGCGGCAGCTTTTTATTGCTGATAAAGAGCGGCGTGCTGGGCAGGATGGGGTAGTCGCTTTGCAGCAAACGCTGTAAGGCCATGCTGGCGACCTTGGCGTCATTTTGGGCCTTTTCTGCCAGCCGCTTGGCGTCTTCTAAGGCCACCTTGGTTTGGAGGCGTTCTACCCGAGCGATTAAGCCTTCTTCCAGCATTCTTTGGGCGGTTCGGTCGTGGACGCTGAGGGCGCGTAGGGCCTCTTGGCGCAGGCTGGCCGCCATTTGAGCCAGTTGGCTGCCAAAGTAGCGCGTCACCAACTGGGTGTACACGGCGGCGTCGGCATCGCGCGCATCGGCGACCGCTTCGTTGGTCTGGGCGGCCGAAAAGTTTTTGGCGCCGGTGATTTTACCGCCGGTATAGAGTGGCCAGACCACCAAGGCATTGGCGGTGTTGAGGTTGCCCCTGCGTTTGACATTGACGTCGGGGATGTCGATGGTGGGCGGAAGTGGCAGGTTGCCGCCGGCGATGCTGTTGCCTAGCTGATTGAGACTGATGTCGGCGTCGAGCTTGTAATTAATGCTGTTGGCCGTGAGCATCACCGTGGGCGAACCCAGCAGCGCGAGCGACTTTTGTCGTTCGCTTTTGCTTTCGATGCCGGCCGCGGCCGCGGCCAGCTGCGGCGAGTATTCGGCGAGCATGGCCTGTGCCTCATGAAACGGCAAGGCTCTGGCGGGTGGCGGGCCGTAGGGCCGGTCAATGGCGGATTCGGCAACAGGGGCTGTTTGCGCCTGTGCCAGTAGGGGGGCGCATAGCCCGGCCATAATCAACGCAAAAGACAGTCGCAGGGAGAAAGGAGTGACGGGGGCCAAAGTCATGATGAGCATCAGTTTATAATAAATGGTTTAATCATATACAAGTGGCCTAATAATGCAATAAAGACAAGGCTTTTTTTATTAGGGTAAAAAGCCTAATGGTGAAGGGTAGGGGTTTGATGTGGCGGCTTCCTTTTGATGCCGATTCAATTTATGATAAGGAATTATCCCTCTTTAAATGAAAGTAAACAGATGAACATCAGTCGATTGGCCCTGTGGGCAGTGGCAGTGGGTTTTGGGGCGCCAGCGTGGGCCAGCAGTGGCCATGTCGCGGTAGACGCAGCGCAGGCCTATGTTGCCCAACAACAGGCCAACGTGGTGGGGGCTTATGACGTGGGCCTCAAGGATTTTGTGGTGGTGAAGGTCAGGGCCCAAGGCGATGGTGCGACCTCTATGTTGCTGGTGTCTAAGGATGGCAAGCTGATGACCAACCAAATGTTTGAGGTGTCTTCTGGCCAGCCTAAGCCTTATTTACGCCAGTTTGAAGAAGTATTGAGTGGGCCAGAAATTGCGGCCTTTGTGGCTAATTTTAAGGCCGATCAAACCATCACCTTTAAAAAAGGCGATGGCAGCCGCGTGCTGACCGTTTTGGCTGACCCTAACTGCCGCTATTGCAAAATGCTGGAGCGGGACATCTTGGCCAAGATGGACAACCTGACTGTACACGTACTGATGTTCCCATTTTTAAATCAAGATTCGTTTGATAAGGCCAACCGCATCTGGTGCGCCGAATCGCCCCAGCAGGCCTGGCATGACTGGATGATGGCCGATGTGGCGCCCGCTGCGGTGACAGACCCAAGCTGTCGCTACGACACCCGTTACGTTGAGGCCAGCACCGCGCAAATGGGCATCAGTGGGGTGCCGGTGGTCATCGTGCACGCGAACGAGCAAATTGTGCGCAGCGGCATCAGCCAGTCTGAATTAGAAGCTGTGTTGGCCTTACCCAAAGGCCAACAGCGGCTCAAAGGGGTGAAGGCGCTTAAGTTTAAGCCCTTTTAAGGCGTTGGCAATAGGCGCCGTAACGGCACGTATTGGCCTTCGTCATTAACCAGGGTAAACGTAATGACATCGCGCTGGCTGGGGCTGAATGTGGCGTTGGGCGCGCTCAGGTTAAAAATTTGCTGGCTGTGTGGCAACACGGTTTTGTCCACGTCGGTCTCAACGCGGAAGGTTTGTTGACTGTTGGTTTCCAGCTCAATGTTGGCAATATTAGCCACATAGGCACTGGGGTTTTCAACCTTAAGGGCGTAGGTGCCCTCGGTGCGGATTAGGCTGAATTGAAGCTTGGCCAACTGTGCCAATACGGCTTCACTGCTGGTTCTTAAAGCCTGGGGACGGTACAGGATTTTCATCTGGGTGAGCATGGATAAGCCCACTAAATGGCTGTCGCTGGGTGCGGTGGGGGTCGGTGGGACTTCTAAAATATTCAACCAATACAGCTGTTCATGTTGGTCGTGTAACTGCTGTGGCTGGGTGTTGAAGACTTTGATTTCTTTGATTTGATTGGCTTCGAGCTTAGACATTGCTGGGGTGGCCAAAAAGGGCGCCTCAATGTGCTCGGGGGCGGCATCGGTTTGGCCTTCGTTAATCCACAGCTGCACCACTACTGGATAGGGGTTGGCGTTGACCAGCAACAGCGATTGAAACGGGCTATTTTGTGGATACACAATGCGGCTCTGATTGGGCATGACGCCGGCCACGGCCATGGACGCCGCCATGAGACAGCCCAGCATGAGGGCCAGCGCCAGAGCCAGCGAGGGGCGATGGGTTTTGGGGGGGAGTGGGGTCAATGCCATCATGATTCCTTAAGGTAGCCGCACCATAATGGTGGCTGTGGCCTTCACTTGGCCTGGGGTTGGTTCAATGTTGGGCAGCTGAGTGAGGGTGGCGGTATAGTATTTGATGTAGCTAACCGTGCCCATGACTGGGTTTTTCTCGATCTCATCCGAGCCTTTACGAACGGGGTCCCAGCCGGCATTACGCATTTGTTGGAGGTTGCTGTAGGCAGGGCAATAAGAAGTGTTCGAAGAGCTGACGGCTTCGCAGCCATCCCAGCTGACAAAATTAACCCGCTCGTTCACGCCGTTTTGCAGGGTGATGCCAACGCCCTTGGCCATGTGCGGGGCGTCGTAATTGTCTGATACTAAATACTTCAAGCCTTTGGTGCTGGGGTCAATGAAGCCCCCCGGATGCTGGGCTTCTAACTGTTTGACCTGATTAAAGGCGGCGTAAGAAGGTTGGATGCCGATGGCGCTGGCCGTCACCGAAACGGTATTGTTCATAAAAGAGTCACAGTCCACTGAGACCTGAAAGTCACGCGACACCGACTCGCCATCCTTTAACTGCTGCGCCGAGACGGGGGGAAACACCACGTAAGGCGTGTTGTTGCGCAGCACGCAGCTGGGGGTGTAGGAGAAGGTGGCCGCAGGGGGGCCGTTGAGGCCGATGGCGATGGAGCGATCCCAGGCGTACACGTTGTTGTTGGAGTCTTTATCTAAGGGCACATTGTAGCCGCCGGTGCCGTATAGGTGGAGGTAGCCGTTGGGCTGGCCACAGCCGGCGTGATGGTTGTTGACCTTGTAATAGTCAGCGCTCCATTGTTCCTCTGAGCTGCCCGTGGCAGACGTGGGGATGTGGGTTTCACTGGTGGCGCCGCCATGGCAGTAGGCAGCCGCGACCCTAATGCCGTTGGCGTCTCGGGTTTCGCCAAAGGCGCTGCCCCATTTCATCAGCTTGGCCATCACTTTGGGCACGTGTTTTTTACGGATGACAAAACCGCCGCCTGGGCGGTCTTCTTTTTGGACGGGTACGGTGGTTTTGCGCCAGTAACGGCTAAACACCTCGCCCGTGTCGACCATGCTTAATTCGATGGCCACATAGGGAAACTCGGTGGCAAAATAACCAGGGTGGCCGGGCACCTCATAAAAACCCCCGATGCGGCTGTCGCCATTGGTGGCGGTGACCCAAGACAGGTTCTGATGATCGCTGTTTTCGGTACAGGTCAGGATGATGCTTTCATCGCCCATATTGGCCAGAGCACCATCGCGGATTTGGTTGTAGTTGGCCATGCCGGTGGCCAAAATGCTGCCCGGTGGCTGTAGGTAGTTGCTTAAAATATTGACTCTGCCAATGCTGAGCGAGGCCGTGTGTTTGTCATAGCTGGTCAGCTTGTGGCCTAAAATGCCGGTGCATCTGGCCCAGCTGGCAGAGCTCATTAGGCACAGGCCCAGCGCAACGAAGGTGAGGGAAAGACGGTTGCCGATCATGACTTGGCTCCAGTAAAGGTGCAAACGCTGTTAATGGGAATAAGGTGGGCTTTCAGCTGCTCTTTGGGCAGGCTAAAGGTGGCCTGGCAGCTTTGGTCTGCCTGCGGGCCCCAGGTCACGGTGACCGATCCTTTGGCGTCGGCGCTGCGAATGTAGGCCTGATGGTTTTGGCCAACGATGCCAATTTCTTGTTGGTTTGCATCCAAAACCAAGGCGCCAAAGGGAATGGTGGTGCCCTCTGCGGTGCTTAAGTGCATGAGCACCGGGTAGCCGCTTTGGGTGGCAAAGCTGATTTTAACCGCCGCCCCTGCATAGGGCACGATCTTCATTTCGCCGGCGGAGATGTCCACATTGTTGTTGTCCATGTGTTCGGTGCTGAGGCCAATGGCGTTGTAGCGATACGGCGACAGAGACGGCACTAAGGCATAGCCAAAACGGTTGATTTTGGCCCCTTGGCCGTTATAAACGGTGGCGCCTTCAGCGCCTTTGGCTTCGACAATGGCGAAGGCATTGCCCAGATAAGGCCCCAGCGTGACGCCGCCAGAATGCAGCACCACGGAGCCAATCAGGCCGGTGCCCACCTGCCAATAATCTTTACTGCCCGACACCGAGACCGAGGCGGAGCCTAGGGCGTAGTTTTTCTGCACGTTGGCGTTGTAGGTGGTCAGACTGTTGCGCGAATCATGGCCGAGGTTAATGCCGTAATTATACGGATTGTCTATTGGGCCAATGCTGTCGGAGAAGCTGACCTGATAGCTGTTGCCGCTGTCGCGGTCGAAAATGGCCGAAGAGGTTAAGTAAGCGCGGCTGACGTCCAGCGGAATCGATAAGGAGGCCGTGGTGACGGTGCGATAGTGGCGATCATTGCTGTCCCAATCGCTGCTGCGTTGGCGCGACACCCCCATCGAAAACGAAATGCTTTTGCCAAAGTTACGGCCATAGCCCAGCTGATATTGAAGGTCATTGTCTCGACCATCGCGATAGCTTTGGGTGGCGAGGCTGAGGCTAAGGGAGCCAAAGCGATTAAGCGATTGGTTAATCGACACCGACATGCGATCTTTACGTAGGAACGACGACGAGTGCCAGTCCTGTGGGTCATCGGTTTGGCCGAGGAGGTGTCGTTCGTTGACGAAGTCACTGAACTCCCGAAAGCCTGAGGTCGAGTAACGATAGCCTGCCAGCACCACGTTGGTGTTGGTAGACTGAATGGATTTAGAGTAGGTACCGCCAAACATCCAGCCACTTTGCCGTTTATCGGGGTAGTTGGCCTGAGAAAATGCGGTATTGAGGCCAAATGCCCCTAGCCGATTGCTGTAGACGGTGGTCAGAGAGGTAGACCAATAGTCTTGGGCCACGCGAAAGCCACCGCCTAGGGTTAAGCGGTTGGTGAGGCCATACTTTAAGTTTAAATCACCAAACTTGGCTTTGGTGAGCAGGTCGCGGGTTTCGCCTACAGAAAAATCATACTTTAACTGCTGCAAGCGCATAGAGTCGGGCACCGCTGAAAACGGCACGCTAAAGCTTTGTTTGCTGCCGTCGGCTTCTTCTACGGTGACTTCTAGGTCGCCCTGATAGTTGGTGGGGTAGAGGTCATTAATGGTAAAGGCCCCGCTGGGCACGGAGGTTTGATAAATAATGGCGCCGCTTTGCCGTATCACCACCATGGCGTTGGTTTTGGCAATGCCCCGCACCGTGGGGGCATAGCCTTGTAACGAGTTGGGCAACATTCGTTCGTCGGTGGCCAATTGCACCCCGTTAAAGGCCACACCGGTTAGGAATTCATTGCTGCTGTGTAGCTGGCCTAATTGGAGCTGGCTTTGAATGCTAGGCAAGGCACGCTGGACATAGCTGGAAATGTTGTGCCAGCGTGACTGGCTACGGTTGTTGTCATGGCGCCAGTTAAACGTCGAGCGTTGGCGAAATTGCCACTTACCTAGGTTGAGGCCGCCGTTGAGGGTGAGGTAAAAATATTGGCTATCGCTTTGGGCCTGGCTGGCGTGGCTGTAATTGTGGTTCATAGAGTAGTTAAAAAAGCCCACATTGGCGCCGGCGTCATACTCTTCGGGATTGATGTAGCCGCGCGGCTTAATGTCCAGTAGGTGCTGTGGTGCGGTAAACGCCAACTCTTGCAGTGACGGCATGGCCACTTTGGCGGCGGGAATCAGCTGCGACAGCGGGCGACAAGCGTCTTCGGGGGCGCTTAGGTCGGGGATGTATTGGCGCTTAAAGCCAGCCTGGCGCAATAAGGCTTCGGTCATGCAAATGTGGGCCTTCTCACCGACGATGGCCACGGTGACCTTGGTTTGGGCCGCATACTGCTGATTCATTAACACCTTCACCTGGTAGGTGCCCGGTTCCACCGCATTTTTTTGGCTCAGCCGGTTAATGACGTCTTGATTGACCGTGCTGCCGCGGAACATGGCGGCATCAAAGGCATATTCCTGTTCGTCTTCCTGAGTATTCACGCTGGGCTCATCGTTAGGGTGCTCGGCCACCGTATCGACGCCATCTTTGAGGCTTTGGCTCGGGCCATTCTGCGCGCTTGGCTGTGTCTCAGCGTCCGCCTCCGCCTCCGTGTAAGCAACGATGGCTTCTGGCGTCTGAGCGTGGACCAGGCTGGCAGAAGCATAGAGTAGCCAAGGCGTGCTGAAAATAAGGGAATACTTCATGCCGTGTGTGTGCTCCAGCCCATTTAAGGTTTAAAGATTAATTTTTTGCTTGGTGATGCCGCCTAAGTCGTTGATGATGTTCAACGTAATGCTGCCATTGGCGGCAGGGGCTTTAACCTTGCCTAGGGGGTAGCTTTGGGTTGAAAAGGGCGCCAGCATGGGGAGTTTGTCTTTAATAATGGGTTGGCCGTTATGCACATCGATGGCATTGATGGTCACATAATACGGGGTCGGATTATTGATGTGGATGAGCCCTTGGCCGAGCTTTTGCTTATCGACGGTTAGCTGGGATAGGTGTTGGTCATTTTGTTTGCTTAGGGCTTGTGGCCGATAAAACAGCTTGACCGTGGTTTTAAAGGTGAACGCCAATTGGTTATTGGCCGCAGCGGCCTTTTTCTCGGCGGGGATCTGGTTAAAGCTCAAGTAAAATACCGATTCTCGATCCTGCGCCAGGCTGGCACCGGCGACCTGGCTCAGTCGAGCAATCATCATGTCTTTGTGCGGTTCCATTCGAAAAATAGGGGGCGTCACCACGAAGGGCGCTGCGTTGGCGGGCGTGGCTTCGGTTTCGCTGGTGCTGACGCTGAGTTGCATGATGCTGGGGTAGTCGTCTTTAGAGATAAAACGCAGCGGCACCGACTGGGCTTCGGCAGGGTAAATGATGCGGGTGCCCATAAGCTGAACGGAGCCCATTGCGGCAGTGCTCAAACCTAAGGCTGATAGGGTTAGGACGGTAGACAAGAATGAACGCATGATTTTATCCCAGTATGTAATCCATATGAGTATGAATATACAATAGATTGTTTATATACAATACAGTTTTCGTGAAAAAGCCCAAAAAAGAGGGCTTTTTGGGCTTTTAGTCATCACTTAAAGGTTATTCATAAGTGGTGGTGTATTGGATCGCCGCTTTTACTTTACCTTCTGTGGCGTTGCTGGCGGTTTCGTTGGTGTAGTGTGCTTTAAACGGATAGTTCACTGTGGCGCCGGCTGCCGGGATGTTTTTGGTCACAATTAGGGTTTCGCTACCGGCTTGAAAGGGCACCTGACTACCGTTTTCATCTTTTAGCTTAATCGCGGCGCTAGAGCCGTCGGCAATCATATTGCTTAGGTTGCCATCAGTGGTCACGTCACCCACTGGTACCATGCGCACACCGACTTTAGTGAAGGCTTCGCTGCTGCCACAACCTGACATTTCAAAGTTGATGTCGGCAGAGGTCGCGCTGTCTGCGCCGGCTGCCAAGTCGTTAGAGGCAATGGTCAGCAGCTGTACCGTAGAGTCGGCAGAAGAACCGTTGACGGTCACGTTACAAGTGGTGTCGGTCACTTCACCCAAAAAGGTGATGGTGCCGCCGGTGCTGGCAAAGACGCTCAAAGGCAGGGCTAGAGACAAAGCTAAAAGGGTTTTTTGTAGGGTTTTCATGAGGTTGCCTTTCTGGACAAAGTTAAATAAAAAATAATTTGTGGCGTTGATCTAAGGGTGTGTGTTCGTTTTTTCTGTGATCATAGTATGATGTAAGCCTTTGAATTTCAATTATGTTTTGTGTAAACTAGTGTAATCTAAAGTTAATAAATGTTAAATTATGATAAATATTTACATGACGTTTGATTTGTTTTTGTGGCGATGTTAAGTGATATAGGGTCTGGAGTTAAATAAATGCTTTATTTGTGGCCGGGTGATTTCTTAACATTTGTTAATTTTTGTTATGCCTTTCGCGTTATTTAATAGGGATTTAGGGCTTGACCTAAGGTTTGCTTGAGGTATTAAGCTGGTGTTCGACCCATCTGCCGCCAGAAGGCCACAGCCAAGGCGCTGGCGCTGATGTTTTTTGAATGAGGCAAACCGTTAGGGAAAGGAAACGTCATGACGTACTGTATAGAGAGCCGCTGGCTGTGGTTTTTGGCGAGGGCATTGCTCATGTTGATGTTTGTGTCTTCTGGGCTGGCCAAGCTGCTGGACTATGAAGGGGGGTTGGCTGAAATGCGTGCCGCTGGCTTGCAGCCAGACTGGTTCTTTAATGTGGCCACCGCTGCCGTACTGCTGGTGGCTTCGGCTTTGGTGTTATTGGATCGATGGCTGTGGCTAGGCGCCGCTGCCCTGGCCGTTTTTTTAGGGCTCACCATCTTGATTGTCCACACGTTTTGGCAGTTTTCGGATGCTGCCGCCAAGCTGTCCTTGATGTTTGCCATTGAGCACCTAGCGGTGATGGGCGGATTAATCAGCACCGCCATCGCGAGCCACTATCGACGCTTGTGGCACGCGCTGTAAGTGAGCGTCTGGGGCCTACCCGCTCCTAGCCCCCGTCTGCATGGCGGGGGCGGTTTATGTCGGGCCCGTAATTATGCGATAATGCCTCAATTGTAAATAAGGCTTTCAAACCATGCAGAGACGAAGCCAGCCGGCGCTGGTTTGGCGTATGGCTGGGCTGAGCCTTGGATGAGGTTTTAGAATATGACTCCTGTATTGGTTTATTTAGCCTTGGGCGTGGCCATTGTGGCCGAAGTGATCGGGACATCCTTATTGCCGCATACCCAAGCCTTCACGCGTCCTGTGCCGACGCTGCTGATGGCGTTGATGTACGGCCTGGCGTTTTATCTGCTGGCGCATGTGATCCGAACCGTGCCGGTGGGCATCGCCTATGCCATCTGGTCGGGGCTGGGCATTGTGCTGATTGCCGCAGTGAATTACGTGGTGCTCAAACAAACCTTAGACCTACCGGCCATGTTGGGCTTGGGCTTGATCATTGCGGGGGTGTTGGTGATTAACTTGTTTTCTAAAAGCGTCGGTCATTAGTCTGGTCTGGCGCGTGCTTAAGCGGATTCATCAAACTGTCATGATTGGTTTTCATAATGGGGGCATCACATTCTTAACCAATGGTGCTCATGATGAACTCAACCTGGATGTATCAAAGCTTAATCTTATTGCCGCTTTTGGCGGCCTGTGGTGGCGACGGTGCGACAACCGAGCCGACAGAGGCCAACAGTAGCCCAGCCACCGCCGAAACCTTGGCCAGCATCACCGAAAAGGCCAAAGCAGAAGGGCGCGTGAACAGCGTCGGTATGCCGGATACGTGGGCCAACTGGCAGGGCACTTGGGCTGATTTAAAGCGCGACTATGGCCTGGCGCATCAAGATACCGACATGAGCTCGGCGCAAGAGATTGCTAAGTTTGCCGCCGAAAAAGACAACGCCACCGCCGACATTGGCGACGTCGGCATTTCATTTGGGCCGATTGCGGCCGCACAAGGGGTAACCCAGCCGTATAAAACCAGCTACTGGGACCAGATTCCAGACTGGGCCAAAGACAAAGACGGGCACTGGCTGGTGGGTTACACCGGCACCATCGCCTTCATCGTCAATAAAGAAGCCGTTCCCGAGATTCCGCGCAGCTGGGCCGACCTGAAAAATGGCCGCTATAAAGTACACGTCGGCGATGTGTCCTCTGCCAGCCAAGCGGTGAATGGCGTGTTGGCCGCCAACTACGCCCTCGGCGGCACCGAAGCAGACCTCACCCCAGCTTTGACCTATTTTGCCGATCTGGCCAAGCAAAAGCGCTTGGGCGTGAACGACCCCATCATTGCCAATTTGGAAAAGGGCGAAGTGACCGTGGGCATTGTGTGGGATTTTAACGGCCTTAATTACCGTAATCAAATCAACCCTGAACGATTTGAAGTGGTGATTCCCAGCGACGGCTCGGTGGTGTCAGGCTACGCCACCATCATCAATAAACACGCCAAAAACCCCAATGCCGCCAAGCTCACGCGTGAGTACATTCTGTCGGACGCGGGCCAGTTGAATCTGGCGCGGGGGTTTGCCCGACCGATTCGTGCCGATGCGTTAACCATTCCGGCAGACATTCAAAAGAACCTGTTGCCCAATGAGCAGTACGCCAGCGCCAAGCCGATTCAAGACTTCGCCACTTGGGAAAAAACCGCCAAAGCCTTACCAGGCCAATGGCAGCAACAGGTTTTGATTCACCAGCAGTAAGGGGCCACATGAAGGTTATTTTGGGGGTGTTAGACGGCTTGAACGCCCGAGTGGCGTCTGAGTGCATGGGTTTTTTACAGGCCCTTTGCGCCGCCGGGCAGGGCCGCATGTATACGCTGGAATGCGCACTGCCTTCATTGTCGCGGCCATTGTATGAGGCCATTTTAACCGGCGTGGCGCCGGTGCACAGTGGCATTGTGCACAATGGCGTCAGCCGTTTGTCACAGCAGCAAAGCATTTTTCACTACGCCCGCGCTGCCGGCTTAACCACGGCGGCCGCGGCCTATCATTGGGTGAGCGAATTATACAACGCAAGCCCCTACGTGCCGCGTCAGCATCGGCACACTCAAAACACGGCCTTGCCGATTCAATATGGATGTTTTTATCATCGCGATGACTATCCAGATGACCATCTATTGCTGGATGCTGAGCACTTACGGCAACAGCATCAGCCCGACTTTCTCCTGTTTCACAGCATGAATATTGATGATGCTGGCCACCATGCGGGCTTGGATTCTGCCGCCTACCGCAACGCCGCCCGGCGCATGGATGGCTACCTGTCTGAGTATTTGCCAGATTGGCTGGCGGCGGGCCATCAAATAGTGCTGACCGCAGACCATGGCATGAACACTGACCGTAGCCACGGTGGCACCTTGCCAGAGGAGCGGCAGGTGCCGCTGTTTGTGTTTGGTTCAGCCTTTAGCCTAGCGCCCGCTGCCGTGTCGCAGCTGGCGCTGTGTGGCACGGTGTGTGCGCTGTTGGGCGTGGCGCACGATAAGCCTACCTGTCCTGAGCTGCTGGCATGAACGCGTTACGGCAGTGGTGGGGCACGGCCTTGTGTACCTTACCCTTTGTGGTGCTTATGCTGCTGTTTTTGGTGGCGCCGCTGTTGTGGGTGGCGGTCAGCGCCTTTCAGAACGAGCAGGGGCAATGGAGCATTGCGGCCTTTATTGAAATCGGCGGTAATCCCTTTTATCAGCAAGCCTTATGGCAGTCCTTGCAGCTGAGCTTTTTGCCCAGCGTGGTGGGATTAGTGGTCGGGCTCATGGGCGCTTACGCCTTGTATCAGGTGCGCGACAGCCTGTTTGGACAGCTGGTGCTGTCGTTTAACAGCGTGCTGAGTAACTTTACCGGCGTGCCGTTGGCTTTCGCCTTCATCATCGTCTTGGGCAGCAACGGGGTGGTTTCGTTGCTGTTGCAAATGGCGGGGGTTGAAAACGTCCCCGACATTTACACCCTGTCGGGCCTGATGCTGGTGTACGTGTATTTTCAAATTCCCTTAGCAATCCTATTGCTGTATCCCGCCATTGCCAGCCTGAAGGCCGAATGGCGCGAAAGTGCGGCGCTGTTGGGGGCATCAAGATGGGCGTATTGGCGCCACATTGGGCTGCCCATTTTATGGCCAGCGCTGTTGGCCACACTGGTGGTGCTGTTTGCCAATGCATTGGGCGCTTACGCCACAACGTATGCTTTAACGACCGGTAATTTTAATATTTTGCCCATCCGCATTGCGTCCTTAGTGGCGGGTAATTTTTCACTAGAGCCCAATCTGGCCGCCGCCATTGCCCTCCTGTTGCTGGGGGTGATGTTGCTGACGATGCTGATTAATCAATGGTTACAGCGACACTTTGGGGGGCACTCATGAAGGCTGTGGTGGCAAATCGCAAGTGGCCATACGTCTGGCTGCTGAGCTTCATCATGCTGATTCTGCTGTTGCCAGTGGTGGCAACCTTTATGTATGCCGTGGCGGTGGACTGGGGCATTTCTCTGTTGCCTAAAGGCTGGACCTTGGAATGGTTGGCGCAGCTGTGGCAGGATCGGCGCTTTTTACTGGCTTTGCGTAATTCTTTATTAATCTGCTTAGCGGCCGCGGTGGTGACCATCCTCGTGAGCTTTCCCATTGTGTTTTTGGTGCACACGCGCTGGCAGCGGCACGCCCAATGGGTCAATGTGCTGGTGACGTTGCCGTTTGCGGTGCCGCCGGTGGTGTCGGCGGTGGGCATGCTGCAATTATATGCCCAAGGGCCGCTGGCCATGACCGGCACACCTTGGATGCTAATTGGCTGTTATTTCACCATTGCGCTGCCGTTTGTGTACCGCGCCCTCGACAATAGCTTCCGGGCGCTACAGGTGAACGAACTGTTGGCCGCCGCCTATTTAATGGGGGCATCCACGCGCCAAGCCGTGTGGTATGTGATTTTGCCCAATCTTAAAAAAGGCTTGCTGATTGCGCTGTTTGTGTCGTTGTCGTTTTTGATGGGGGAATTCGTGTTTGCCAACCTATTGGCCAGCAGCCAGTTTGAAACCCTTCAGGTTTATTTGTACAGCATTAAGAATATGTCTGGCCACTATTCCAGCGCGCTGGTGGCCTCTTACTTTACGATTATTTTGATCATGACGTTCTGTTTGAGCTTGATCGATAACAAAGCGGTGGGGGATTAAGGCATGCATTATTTAAACATCAGCCAGGCGTATAAGGCCTATCAGGATAAGGTGGTGCTAGACCACATCGACCTAAGCGTGGACAAGGGCGAGTTTTTAACCCTGTTGGGCCCCAGCGGCTGCGGTAAGTCGACGTTGCTGCGCGCGATGGCGGGGCTGAACCCGTTGGACGGTGGCCGCATTGTGCTGAAGGGGCGCGACATCACCGCCTTGCCGCCACAGCAGCGACACATCGCCATGGTGTTTCAACACTACGCTTTGTTTCCCAACATGACGGTGGCGCAAAACGTGGGCTTTGGTTTGAAAATGCACCGTCAGCCCAAGCCCGTGATCACGGAAAAAGTGGCCGCGATGCTGGACCTGGTGGCCTTAAGTGAGCACGCCCAGAAGCGGCCACACGAGCTGTCGGGCGGGCAAAAGCAGCGGGTGGCGCTGGCGCGCGCCTTGGTGACCGAGCCAGACCTACTGTTGTTGGATGAGCCGCTGTCGGCTCTGGATGCGCAAATTCGCAAAAGCCTGCGCGAACAGATTTGTCGGATTCAGCGGCAGTTAAACTTGGCCACCGTTTTTGTGACCCACGATCAAGAAGAAGCCTTGACCATGTCGGATCGGGTGGTGCTGTTGCAGCAGGGGAAGGTGGTTGAAAACACCGCCCCCGCGCAGCTGTATCAACAGCCCAGTTGCCGTTTTAGCGCCCAGTTTATGGGTCATTACAATCTTTTAAGCGCCGCCGCATTGGCTTTGCCAGCTGGGCCAGACGCGCTGGTGGCGGTGCGCCCCGAGGCGATTCAACTCAGCACCACCGCAGGCCAATGGCCGGCGCAGATTCGTCAGCGCACGCTGTTGGGGAACGTGATTCGCTATGAGGCGCTGACCGAGCAGGGCCTGTGTTGTCAGGTCGACGTGCTCAACTATGGCGCCTTGGCCGAGTGCCAGGTTGGCGATCGGGTTTATTTAAGCATTGCCGCCGAGGCCATGGTGGCCATCCCTGCGACGCAAGGTTGAGGGGTTTTATAATACGGCAAGGCGAAGGGTGTTTTTGTGTGTAGGGGGTTGGTTGCCCGCATTAAGCTTAAACCCAAGCTTAGCCTAGCCCAAATTCAAGGTGAAATCGAACGTTGTGCGGCACCGCCAGCCTGATGGCGCGTTTCTCCATCAGGCTGGCTTTTTTGATGGTTCAATCTTAAAACAATGCTTCATCTTATGTAATGCGCACTCTGGTTCAAGCTAGCGCGCTTGGCCCCAGCCGTTGACCAAGACCAAGAGGCCGCTGAACACGATGGCGGCGCCAAGCCAATCGCTTTGGCTCAGCTTGATGCCATCGACCCAGCGCAGCCATAACAGCGCGGTCAGCACATACACCCCGCCGTAGGCGGCATAAATGCGGCCACTGGCCACGGGGTGTAGAGTGAGCAGCCAGGCAAAGAGGCCCAGGCTGATGGCGGCCGGCAGCAACAGCCAAGCGCTGCCGTTTTGCTTGAGCCATAGCCATGGTAGGTAGCAGCCGATGATTTCGGCCAGCGCCGTGATGAAAAATAAGAGGGTGGTTTTGATCATGATTGGCTTCGTAAATAGGCAACCATAAAAGCCGCAATGGCCGCCGGTTGGTTTAGATCCAGTAAGGGGCGGTCGGATGCGATGGCTTCGGGCGCGTCGGTGGCGATGGCCAAAAGCTGTGGGTCGACCAGATCGGCCCAAGGCCGGCCAAGGGCGGCCCGATACACAGCAATCTTGGGCATGGGCTCGTGCTTAAAGCCTTCCACCAAAATAAGGTCGGCTCGCTTAAA
Organism: Neisseriaceae bacterium; assembly: GCA_017991555.1. GTDB lineage: Bacteria > Pseudomonadota > Gammaproteobacteria > Burkholderiales > Neisseriaceae > JAGNPU01. Next base: position 168,464 of record JAGOQM010000003.1, on the reverse strand, counting down.
CTGCCGTGCCAGCTCATACAGGCTGGGCGGTTGGGTTGGGGTTTCGGTCATCAGCGCCCAGCGCTGGTCGCACACCACCATGGTTTCGTGGGCACCGCTGTGGCGTAGAACATGGCTGTCCTTGCCTGGGGTGTCGACGTCCACGTCATGATGGCTGTGTTTGATCAGGCCAACGTTTAGCCCTTGCTGGCGCAACAGTGGAATTAAAGTTTTGAGCAGTGTGGTCTTGCCGCTGCCGCTGTAGCCGACAATGCCAAGTAAGGGGGCGGGCGTATTTTGATTGTTGGCCATTTATTCTCTTATTTCGTCAAAATGTGGTTTGTTCATGATTGCCTCATTAGGCATATCGCCAAGATGAGGTACAAGAATAGAAACGTCGTCTTCATGTTGATACTCAGCATCGTTAAACATAAATATGTGTATGCCCAGCGCTTCTCATTTATGGTCATCTATAACTATAGATATAACCAGGGGCTTGGCCATTTATGATTGCGAAGTGATGTGCGATTGTTAATGATTTACGGCTAAGTAATCGCCATTATAGGTTATGGAGCCGTCCGATCGCACCAGTCATTCTGTGTGATGGCCTTTGGCGCGTGGCTTATCCTGATTTTTAGCATCCATTTCTTGATTCACGCCACGATAAATTAAGCCCATTTATGAAACGCCTTTTTGATTGTTAGGCATGCGACAAGGCGGGCATGGTCAGCTGGGCTTGGGCAAAGGGGTTATCTAAACCAGCATAAACAAAAAGATGAGTGTCCTCTTCTGCATAGGGGTTGACCCAGAAGCCGCTGTTGTCTTTAGGGCTAAAGCCCAAGGCCACCTTTTGTTTGTCTTCGCTGACCAGTGCCGCCATGATGCGGCTGAGGTCGGCGTCAGAGTGACCAAACACATCATACAATAAGTATTGCTCGTCTTCCTCGGCGAAGATGGCCACCACGTTTAGTTCAGGTAAATAATACACGCAGTCGCTTAAGAACTGACCGCAATAAAACATCAGCAGGCCCCAATTTTGTCGCAGTGGCAGTTCGGCATAGCGGTTGCCTTGCTCAAAGTGTTGTTGGAGTAAGGCCACATCGGCAGGTTGGTCCATGCGCAAACGCCGGCGCGCACTGGATAAAGGCTGAACGCAGACGCTGTGTTGGTATTCCTGAGCCGGCACAAAGCCATAGCGTGGGTAAAAATCCAGCACAGTGCCGTTGGCGTACAGATACAGAGCATCGCATACAGGCAAATATTTTGCCATGACGCGCGCCATCAGTGTGGCGGCGAGGCCTTGATGGCGATGGTCGGGATGGGTCATGACGGTGCCGATTTGACCATAGCATTTGGCGAGGCCTTGGTGCTCGGTGTGAATGAGGCTAAGGGAGACATTGGCCACAACCGTGTCTTGGTGCACTAACACATGAGGGCGATAGGCGTCTTGCCAATAGCCTTGTTGATACCAGGGCTCGAAATCGAGCTCGAAGATGCTTTGGCTTAGGGCACTAAAACTGTGGCGTAGGGCCGCGTGGTTGCGAATGTTGTCGTGGTAAACGTAGTGAGACATAAGGTCATCCAGTGAGGCTAGCGCTTGGCGTCGTATAAAAAATGGGTCCACACCCGTTCGATGGCTTCTGCCAGCACCACATTGCCGATGTGTACCTGTACCCAAGCTACGGAGATGTGGGTGTTTAGACTGTTGATTAACCACTCTCGGCGAAACAAAACGCCCAAGTTCAAACAGTGTTGGCCTAATCGAGCACTTTAAAATCATTCATGCTTCGGCAACATTGCTATTGATTAGTCGTTGGGTTTCGCCCAGTAGGGCGCCATCATTTCTTTTTGATGTCAAAAAGAAACGAAGCAAAGAAAAACCACCCCACTTTATCCGCCCGCTACGCGGGTGCCCTCGTTGGCCCGCACGTGGCCGGCGGCAAAAACTCATATTTGGGCCTGCGGCCAAATACTCAAACAACTTTGCCTTAAAGCCCCGGCCCCGCACGACCCGCCTCGGCGGCTAAAAGGGGAACGGTACTTCACCTAAGGGCAAGCGTGGTGAGTTTAAAGTGTTTTAATTCTAAGCTAGGTTTTGTTCAAACCACAAGCCATGATTTAAACATTACCTTCTAAGCCGCCTATGCGGCGGCTTAGAAAACCTCATAAGGGGGCTTTGCTGCCTTGGGCTGGCCGCACACAAGCGCCCCCATCACCGTGATAAAACTTGACCTCAAGTAGGCTTTAAGTAGTATGCTCAGGCAAACCAGTATTCTTCTGATTAACCTTAACCACAGAACCTTATGAAAACCCATTTACCGTTTACCGTTTGGGGCTTGGCCCTAGCGCAAGCCTTACTCACCACGGGCAACACTTTGTTGGTGGCCGTGTCGGCCTTGATTGGCAGCCAGCTGGCGAGCCACCCGGCCTTAGTGACGGCGCCGATCGCGGCCCAGTTTTTGGGCTTAATCATGGCGACCTTGCCCGCGGCGCACTTTATGCAAAAGTATGGCCGTAAAAAAGGCTTCATCGCCGGCAATATTTTGGGCCTGATTGGTGCCTTGGTGGCGATGCAAGGCCTGTTCGACAGCAGCTTGGCTTTGTTTGCCCTGGGTACCTTTTTAACCGGCTTGGCCATTGGCACCTCGCAGCAGTATCGGTTTGCCGCGTTGGATGAATGCCCTAAAGCCTTACACGCTAAGGCCATTGGCCTGGTGATGGGCGGCGGTGTTTTGGCTGCGGTGTTGGGCCCGAACATGGCCATATGGTCGCAGCAATGGTATAGCGGCAATGCGTTTGTCGGTGCCTTCTTTGGGCTATTTGGGCTGTATTTTTTAGCGCTGGTGTTGATCATCCTGCTGCCGTTACAGGTGGCCAAAAAGCAGGGTGTGACAGTCGCTCCGGTCGCGCCACGCAGCTATGGCGTGCTGTTTCGCCAGCCGGTTTTATTGGCCGCGGTGGCCTCTGGCATTATTGGCTATGCGGTGATGGTGTTCTTGATGACGGCCACGCCGTTGGCGATGCAGCATGATGATTTTTTGTTTGAAGACATCGCCATTGTGATTCAGTGGCACGTGTTGGGCATGTTTGTGCCGTCCTTTTTTACCGGCCATTTAATCAAGCGCTTTGGCATTAAAAGCGTGGTGCAGGCTGGCTGCGTATTGCTGCTGGCGGCGGCGGGCATTAACCTTCTGGGCCAAACCTATCACCATTACTTTATGGCCTTAATGCTTCTGGGCGTGGGCTGGAACTTTACCTTTATTGGCGCCACCAATTTACTTAGCTTTGCCTACCAGGATCATGAAAAAGGCAAAGTGCAGGGCATGAACGACTTCTTGGTGTTTACCGCGGCCGCCTTTGGCAGCCTATTTGCCGGCCAGGCCGTCACCAGCCTGGGTTGGGTCTGGGTAAACCTCATCAGCATTCCCTTTGTGATTGTGGTGATGCTGTTGATGATGCGCTTGAATTTTAAAGCCGTTACCCAATAAAAAACCGCTGCCAGGCAGCGGTGTCAAAATCAAGCAGCCGACCTTACTGGGTCGGCTTATTTTGTGCCCTCAATGGGGCAGATTGTATTTAGGCAAAAGGTTGCCCCACAAAGCGTTTTCTACAAAAGCAGGGTTGGCGTTGCTCATGGCTTCATAATCAATGCGTTGTTGCCCCTGTTGGCCAAACAGCACCACTTCGTCACCGGCTTTGACGTTGGGGATGTCGGTCACATCAACCATGGTGGTGTTCATCGACACTTTGCCTACGATTGGGGCCTTGTGGCCACCAATCAACACGTAATTGGTTTGTGAGGCGTCGGTATTGGTAAAGGAACGAAGGTAGCCATCGGCATAGCCAATCGGCAGGTTGGCCAAGCGTGAGTCTTGTTTCAAGGTAAAGGCTTTGTCATAGCCCACGCTAGAGCCTTTTACATAAGCGTTGACGCTGGCGACTTCGGTTTTTAACGTGAAAATATGCTGGTAGCGGCCGTCATCAAAATAGTTATAGGCCAAGGCGCCTGGGCGCACCATGTCGAACCAGGCTTCTGGTACGTTCAGCGTGGCGAAAGAATTGGCCGCGTGTAGGGTGATTTTTTGTCGATCCAGCTTGCCTGCTTTAATGAGCCATTGGCTTTGAGTGTCAAACAGCTTGGCTTTCTCTTTCACTTCGGCCACATCTTCTACTGCAAAGTGGGTCATGATGCCGACCAGCTTAAGGTTGCTTAGCTTCAGCATCGCCAGCGCCTCTTTTTGGCCTTGTCTGGTGGCCACTTCTAGGCCGTTTCTGTCCATCCCGCCCGAGTTCAGCATTAAATGATAGGCAATGATGTGCTGATTTTTTTGGCCAGCTCATTGGCTATTTTAGCGGTGTCTAAATTCCCCAACATTTCTTCCACCTGATAGGGCAAGGCATCGGTCATTTCTGTGGCCGTGGCCGAGCGTAGGCGCACCAATTGGCCGGTAAAACCACCGTCACGCACCGCTTGAATTTCGCGATTACTGGTCACGCCCACGCAAGGGATGTTTTCTGCCAAGACCGCAGGCAATAGGTTGGCAATGCCGTGGCCGTAGGCATCGGCCTTCATGACCATGCAGACCTTGCTTTGGCCATTCAGCATTTGCTTCATGGTTTGTAGATTGCGTTGAAATGCTTGGGCGTCGATTTCTAACCAAGCGTTGCTGGCGCGGGCTTGCGCCATTTGGTTGAGTGGTGGCAGCGGTTGGGCCACGGCTAGCGGCAAGGCAGTGGCCAATAAAATGGCGGCCAACAGCTTGTGTTTACCGAATGTAGACATCACGACGTTTTCCTCTGTGTGGGTGTTTTATTGTATGTGCTGTTCTGGGCCAGCTCATTGAGCCTTGGCCGTGAAACAGGTGTGTAAGCATAGCGAAAAACCAGCCGTTTAGGGGGCCGAAATGGGCTGGCGCCGCCAGTTTGCCATTTTAGGGCGCTTTGGCGGCCCGGCTTAAAACAAAAGGCGGCCAGTATGACAGAGGGCGACAGAAACAGGATGAGCGAGCGCAAGCATTTTAGGTCATTTACGGGCCGTAATGAGCCGCACTCAGCCAAGCCCGTTGTGTCCATCGTTGTGGGTGCCTTGTTTGACCGAGTATTGAGCTTTATTTGTTTTATTTATTTAATGTGTTGATTTTAAATGTTTTTAGTTAATGTTTGTGTTGGCATAAATACGACAAAGCGTGCGCTGTATTTTAGATGATAACGATAATCATTATCTATTTTGTTTAGCGGACAGTATACTCCACAGCTATGACATTTAACTTTAAAGTCGCCCGCAGAGGCGATGTGGGCACAAGGGCGCGGTTTTGCGCTCAGGCCTTTAATCACTAGGAGAAAAGCACGTGGGGATGTTTAGAAAACAAGCGGTATGGTGGCTGTTGGTGCCGATGGCGTTGTCGCAAACGGCAAAAGGGGAGACTACAGAGGCAGCAGAAGCCGCGGCAGAGCAAGAGGCTTATTTAGACGATGTGGTGGTGATCGGCGGGCTCAATCGAGACCGTCAAGGTTATAACGACGTGTACGATCAGGACATCTCCACCGTTTATGCCGGTAAGGCCGCCATTGAGCGCTATAAGGGGACCACCCCGTCGGATGTCTTTAAAGGCATGCTGGGCGTGTACAGCGGCGATGCCCGTAACAGCGGCGCGTTAGACCCGAATATTCGAGGCATTCAGGGTCAAGGGCGGGTGCCGTTAACGGTAGACGGCACCGAACAATCCATCACCACCTGGCGCGGCTACAACGGCGCCAATAATCGTAACTACATCGACCCTAACTTAATTGGCAGCATTCAAGTGGAAAAAGGTCCCTCGATGACGCGGGGCGTGAACAGCTCCGTTGGCGGCGCAGTGGTGATCAAAACCCTAGGCGTCGACGACATTGTACCGGCAGGGGAAACCTTTGGCGGAGAAATCAAAACCGAGTTCAGCAACAATACCGTGCGCCAACGCCTACCGCAATCGTTGGCGGGGCAAGACTATCGCGACGTGCCGGGCTGGAACTCTATATATAATGACCCCTCGCTGATGATGATCCCTAAACGCTCGGGCGACAATAAGCTGCTGTCTGGCCAAGATCAGGCCTATCGCGTTGCTTTGGGCTTACGCCAAGACAATTTTGACCTGTTGGCCGCCTACAGCTATCGCAATCGCGGTAACTATTTTTCTGGCAAGAATGGTGCCCACAACTATGCTGGCATCGAAGCCACAAACGACACCCAAAATACGTTGCCTAAAATTGCCGAAGCCTATAAGCCGGGCGATGAGGTGCCCAATACCTCTAGCCGCCTTGAGTCTTATTTACTGAAAGGCACACTGCGCCTGCCGCAAGAGCAAACGATGGAGTTTGGCTTTAGGCGCACAGAAGCCCTGTATGGTGAAATCATGCCTTCGCGGGTGAAGTGGGGCTTGGGCAGCGTGGTCGTTGGCTCTGACAACTGGACCCTAGACATGCCGCAGTGGCCGCTGAGCCAGGTGCAGCAAAACGCCTACCACATTAACTATAAGTGGCAGCCCAGTGACCAGCCGTGGTTTGACGTCGATGCCACCCTGTGGGCCACGCGCTACAACGGCAACTTACAAAACGGCGGCGGCTATCCGAACGAGCCGTATGACACAGACTACGACTGGGAGCCTGGCGACAAGCCCGAAACGTGGAACCCTAACGTCGACGGGCGCCTACGCAATACCTCTGCTGCCAACGTGCGCAATAATCGCTGGGGTTTAACCCTGAGCAATCGGCTGCAGCTGCACGATCGCCTGAACTTAACCGTGGGCGGCAGCCTACAGCACGAACGAATTTATTCCAGTGATCGCTACGACAAACGAGAAAACGGCATTTTTCAGGCTCAGCCGCGGGAAGGCCGCCGCAGCGACAACGAATTTAACTTTAACTTTGACTGGCAGCCCACCGACTGGTTGGCCTTAAGCGCCGGCCTGCGCCGCGTTGCTTATTCCGCCCGCGACGACGTGCTGGCCAAACGGCAACGTGAGGGCAATGGCCTTCGGTCGACCGAGACGCTGGGCTATGAGCTGAATTACCTTGCGCGTGAGACTGCAGAAGCATATCGTGAAAGATACGATGAGCTTGCGAATGATGCCGGTACACCTTTAGATGAGGGGTGGGCCAGTTGGTCACAACTGTTTGAGGAAAATGGATTTACGGCCGATGATTTTTTAAGCATGTTGGGTGGGGATACCGAATATTTGGCAGATTTTAATTGGGATAGTAATAATCCTATCCCTGCTTATTTAGGGCCTTTTGATCTTGATCAGCGCCTTTGGCTTCAACAAAAAGCCTATTGGGCTGCAGACGGCAACGGCAAAGTTAGCCGAGAAAACAACCCTTTTTTAAACGGCACCATTGATTTGGACAGCCTTGACCCAAACGAGATCAGGGTCACCAACCCTTCTTCTACGAACAGAGTCACTCAGGAGGGTAAGGAGGTCGCGGTTAAAAAACGCGGCAGCGGCTGGGCACCGGTGTTTTCTGCCGCTGTGTCCTTAAGTGACAATGCCCGCGTGTATGCTCGCTACGGCGAAGCCTTGCGCATGCCCTCTATGTTTGAAAGCACCATTGGGTTTTCTGCCTCGCAGTACGAAGATTTGAAGCCGGAACGGGCCAAAAACCTAGAGTTTGCCTACGTGCATGATTTACGCGACGCCGTGGGCGCCCAGCGTTTTGCCGACGTGAAGCTGGCCTGGTACCGCAACAACATCAAAAACGTGATCGAGCGCGACCGTAATTTTTTCCTGACCAATCTTGATCGGCAGGTGGTGTCGGGGCTAGAGCTGCAAGGGCGCTACGACAACGGCCGGTTTTTTGCCGACTTAGGGATTAATTACACCCTCAGCAATAAGGTGTGCGACGAAGACACGGCTTTGCTCACCGACCCCTACTATGGCCGAGTGAAGACCTGCGTCGACAACGGTTTTCGCAACGGCTATTTGCAAAACATGGTGCAGCCCAAACAAACGGTGAACCTACTGGTGGGTGGCCGCTTTCTCGACCAAAAGCTAGAGCTGGGCACCCGCATCCTCTACCACCAAGGCTCGATTAATACCGACGCCAAAAACTTTTATGACTTAGGCCGTTACAGCGGCTACTTTAATCGGCCCCTTAGCTGGACGTCCGTAGTGGTGGTCGACGCCCACGTCAACTACCGGCTCAACCGTCAGGTGGCGGTGGAGTTAGCCACCAGCAACCTGACTAACCGCTATTACCTTGATCCGCTGAGCCGCACGCGCATGCCCGCCCCTGGGCGCACGGTGAGGCTTAGCCTCACCGGTAAGTTCTAAAAACGCCAGCCCTTTGGGGCTGGCGTTTTTATAGGGGTAAGCAGGCAGAGCCTTAGCCTGTCAGTGCCAAAATCACACATACTTTTAACGTCATTAATGAAAATCATTTGCATTTGGGTGCGGGTGGGCGTAGGGTGGTTTGTGTATGCCATGGTCATTAATTGGCGTGCAGGTATGCTGCCGCAAAGTGCTGAGCGGATGGCATTTAGTGGGTTTATTTTGATTCAAAAAGGGGTAAGTATGATGAACAAACAAACAACGTTGGCCGCCGTATTGCTGGCTGCACTTGGGGTGTCCGCACCGGCTTTAGCTACGGTGACGGCTTATGGAAGTTATGAAGAGGGCGTACGGGTAGGGCCAACGGCGCCTACCTTGGTGCCTGGACATGAAAATCCAGGCGGTGAGCCGGGCATTGGGGTCCACAACGTGGCCAATTTTACCATCGTCAGCTTTGCCGGCCTGCAGAATTACGTGGCGCCGGACCGTAATAACGTCACCGTCTTAGAGTCGGCTGTGCCAGAGTCGCACAACGACATGGGGGCGTTTAACTTTGGCAAGCTCGCCAACGCCGACGTTTACATTGGTGAGTGGTCACAAACCGGTAACGTTGCCGATGGCACCCACACCGTGTATTACGCCGGCACCGACAAAACCACGACCATGCCCACAAATGGTCGGGCCAGCTATCGAGTGGCGGGGATTAGCGGTTACAACGGGAATAATCTCTTAACCGGTACGCTTAATGCTAATTTTGCCCAAAACAGCCTGTCTGGGAGTATGAGTAGTGGCTGGTTTAATCGCTTAAGCATTAACGCGCGCATTAATAGTGCGGATGCTAGTTTTGCGGGTAGTGCGACCCGTAACTACATTACTTCAGGTCAAACTCAGGGTCATTTCTTTGGTAACAATGCGCAAAGCCTAGCCGGCGTGGCCACCTTTAATGACCGCGCCAACGACGTTGCCTTTGGTGGCAGTCGAAACTAAGCGGTTGCGTTCATGATGTGCCTAAGGCCTGCTTCGGCAGGCCTTTCGCCGCAATAGACGATTCCTAAGTTAAGGCTGCCGATGACCGTTATAAAATACCTAACGCATGCTGTGTGGCTGCTGGCGGGGCCAGTATGGGCCAATGAAGAAACCAGTCAACGGCTGTGGCAAGGCCTGCAGCGCGCTCAAGACGCCCAGGTGCAGCAGCTATTGGTACCGGAAGAACCATCAGAAGCGGTTGCTTCAACCGCCATAACCGATGGCGACAGCGTCGACGACCTTGGTTTGGCGCTGTATCAGGCCATCAGCCAGCAACGCTGGGCCACCGTGGCCCAGTTGTTACCACTGTATGAGGCCTTGCCCGAGCACGACCCCACCCTCGTTTGGTTTGCCAAAGGTGCATCGGCGCGGGCGCGGGGGGCTTATGCCGAAGCCATCGGCGCATTTAGGACCATCTTACAACAGCAGCCCGACTTCTTGCGTGCCCAGCTAGAGTTGGCGCGCACTCTGTTTGAAGACCAGCAGAACCAAGAGGCGCGCGCGTTGTTTTCAGACATCGCGCCTGCGGCCTTAACCACGGGGCTGAGCAATACGCTAGAAGGCTATCTGGCTGCCTTAGACAGCCGCGAAGGCTGGCGTGGTTCGTTTAGCTTAGGGAGTGAATACAAGAACAATCTTAACCAAAGTTCGCAAATTGATTTGTGTACCATCATGGGCCCAGATGGCCTGTGTTGGGCTGGTTTTTTTGCCAGTGACAAAATACGGGCAGTGGGCACTTTGTACGAGGCCACCTTAAGCAAGCGCCGGCAAATCAGTGGGCATCATGGCCTGATGGCACGGGGCATGATCTATGGCAGCACCTATCGGCAAGAGGGCGATTACAACGAGGCCAACGGGCTGCTTTACGCCGGCTATCATTATCGCGATGCCCGCCGCAGCGCGTCGGTCTTGCCGCTTTTGACCTGGACCCGTTACGGCGGGAAAATGCTGTCTCGGGCGTATGGCCTACGCCTAGAGTGGCAGCAGACCTTTACCGAGCGCACCCAGCTGAGTGTCGATTTAGAGCGTCAGCAGCAAACCTATGTGGCCCCCTATGAGCACAACAGCGGCCAGCAAACGTCGGCTTTTGTCACGCTTTCGCATGAGCTGGCTACGGGCCAAGTCCTGTTTGGCGGCGCTGATGTTGTTCGTAAAAAAACCGATCAATCCGTCAATAGCCATCAGCAGCGTGGCTTGCGCTTAGGCGCCTATCAATCCTGGTCGCCCAAGTTCAACCTGACCGTGTCTGCCGCATTTAAAAAGCGTCAATATGATGGCTACAATGCCTTTTTAGGGGCACAGCGGGCAGAGCGTGAGCTGGCTTATACTGCGGTTTTACAATGGCCGCAGGCACAACTGATGGGCTTTAGCCCCAGCCTGACGCTGAAGCGCACGCGGGTGAACAGCAACGCCGCCTATGTGTACAACTATCGCCAAAACGAAGTCAACCTTAAGCTCAGCCACTATTTTTAAGCGTTTAGGCGGGCTTAACCAGCTTGGGAATACGGGCGGGGCAGTTGCTGTAGGCCTGTTCTACGGCCACATGAATGATGGCTTGCGCCATAGGCCAAATGTTTAAGACCGCGTCATCTACCGCCAATAACGAAGTTTTGCCATTGACTCGGGCCCGCATTTGCCGGCCAAAGTCGACGAACAGCATGCCAATGTGTGGGTTGGTGGCCATATTGCCGAGGCTGTTATACAGGCCATTGCCGCTGAAGTCTGGAAAAATTAACGAGCGCTCGTCCAACACCAGTAGGGCGGGCAAAGGCTCGCCTTGGCCGTTGGTTTCGCTGCCGCGAAAGCTGGCGTCGCAATGCCCGTGTTGGTTGGCCGTGGCGATAAAGAAAAATGGCTGGCTGCTGATAAAGCGCGCCAACGCCGGGCTCATCGTGGGCCGCATCATTTGGGGGAGGTTGTATTCATCCCATTCATTGCTATTGGGGAAGCGTTGGCGCATTTCGGCTTCGCCAGTGTGGTTTAAAGGCGAATCCATGATTAACGTGTTTTTTAACATATTTGCCTTGGTCTCAATAAGAAATAAAAGGGGCGTACAGCGGCTGGTTTTGAGGCGAATAATGCGTTGGTGACGGAGTACGGCAATAGGGCAAATGACGGTGTGGTGATGTTTACGCGCTAGGCGTTGGCTGTGGTAAGGCTAATGAAGCACCCATCGTTTTATTTTATTTAAACAGGTTTTTTTATTTCTACGCCATTTATTTTTTGTCACTGTTTTATCTAAGTTATCGTTTTTAAACGGAAAAAACAAGTGTCGATGCGGATGTTTTTGTTGATTTATGATGGTAATGGTTTAATGTGAATAAGTAATTTACTTAAAATTCTATGGGTTAGGCCAGTTTGAGGGCGTCATAAATCCAGCAAACTGTCTGAGTCTCAAAGGTAAAAGCCCTGATCCAGAGCGAAAGAACACGGGGTGGGTGACGGCTTTTAATGGGAGGACGCATCATGAAATTAAAGCGCATTGTGGTGGCCATAGGCACCATGGGTACGGTGGGCGTGTCGCCGGCTTGGGCGGCGGACTATGATCATACGGTGGACTTAGCCAGCCAGATGATTGTGGCGGGTGACGTGGTGAACACGAGCGACCTGATTGGCATTACGGCCCGTGGCGCGGGCACTCAGCCCTTGGCCTTAGGTACGGGGGCGATCACAGTGACGGTCACGGCAACCGATACGGCCAACGCCAGAGTGATGGGCTTGGATTTGGGTGACGGTAAAGTGCATGACCTGGGCCAAGGGTCGGAGGTTAACGTTAAGGACGTCAATGCCGACCGTATTGTGCGCGGCATCGTGGTGTCGGGGCGAAGCCGTTTAGGGGCCGAAGGGCTTAAGGTCAATGTGGACATGCCGAATAGTAGAGGTACTGGGATGGCGATAGAGTCCAACAGTCGGGTTGATGACCTTGGCAGTCATAGCCAAATTAACGTGACCGGGCGCATTGCCATTGGGCTTGAGCTGGGTACTTCGGGCCAGTTTAAGGCCCAAAAATTAGACATGAAGCTCGCCGGGCAGGCGCAGTCGATCGGCGCTCGAGTCGGGTCTTCTGGTATTTTAAACCTGGGTTCTGGCTCCAGCATTGTGGCGCAAGGTACTCAAGGCAGCAGTAACGGTTTGTTGGTCATGGGCAATGGCGCCAATATTACCGCAGACGCCCTGAACCTTGAGATAAGCGGTGTTGGCGTCGACATTAACTCTGGCTATGCCACGATCGATTTAGGACAGAATAGCTCGATTAGCACCACCGGTATGGGCATCTTTATGTCGGGTTCAGCCAACAGCAGCACCCTTAATGCCAGTGGGTTGACCATTCACACGACGGGCGATGCGGCTTATGGTTTAAATATGAACAACGGTGCCAAGCGTGTTGATTTAGGCACCAACAGTAAAATCACCACCACCGGCCAGGGCGCGACCGGAGTGATCGTGTTCAATGGTGATTTAACGGCGCAGGGTTTAGAGGTGGCGGTCAGTGGCGAACAGGCGGTGGGGATGGAGCTATTTGCAGGCAAGCATGATCTCAGCCAGAGCCGCATCATCACGACAGATGGGGGTGGCCTAGCGGCCCAAAGCAGCAACCGTAAAAAGGTGGAGGTGACTTTTAAGCAAGGGCTGATCGACGCCGGAGGTCGTTATGGCGTTCACGCCCGCTTGGCCAACAGCACGGTAAATTTAGATCAAGCGCTGGTTAAGGTTAGCCGCCAAGGCTCGGACAACTATGGTCTATGGGCGCTTTCTGGTGGTACGTTGAACATGAAAGATTCTGAAATAGAGGCCACTAATGGGGCTTCTGGCATGTTGGCTGGGACGGGTTCGGTCATTAATCTGACGGGTAAAAACCAGGTTAAAAGTGATCAGATCGCGCTGTGGAGTCGTGGTGCGGAGGCCAAGATTGAGGCACAAGGGGCCTTAATCATTGCGGGTGATGTGGTGGCGGAAAACCAAGGTAAGGTCAGCATGACCGTCGCCGATGCTTACTTTAAAGGCGGGCTGTTACAAAAGGATGAGGGTACGGTGCATTTAAAGGGTGAACGAACCATTTGGGACATGACCAAAAGTTCGACCCTAACCGATTTAGATCTGAACCAAAGTCAGGTGAACTTTCCTGCCGTTACCCAGGCAAAGCAATACGCCACTTTAGAGGTTGCGACCTTAGCGGGGGCAGGCTTGTTCAACATGCACACGGGCATTGTTGAGGGCGAGAGTGACAAAGTACGGGTGACGGCTTCGTCTGCCGGCCAGCATCAAGTGGCGCTGCCTAACCAAGGCTCTGCCGATACCAATGGTCAGGAAGTCATCACCCTCATTCACACCCCAGACGGTGAGGCCACCTTTAGTCTAAAGAACGAGGTTGAGTTGGGCGGTTACTTATATCGCCTGCAAAAGAATGACAATGACCGCGATTGGTCATTGGTGTCGTCAGGATTGGCACCTAAGCCCGATCCAGACCCGGATCCAGATCCAGATCCAGGCCCGAATCCCGATCCTGGCCCAGGTCCGAACCCAGACCCGGGGCCTGGCCCAGATCCTGGTCCATCGATTACCACGACGGCAGATGCGGCGGCGAACAGCATGGTCGCCGCGTACTTAGCTAACTATGTTGAAAATCAAAGCTTGCTTAAGCGTCTGGGCGATTTACGGGCGGCAACAGAGACTCAGGCGGTATGGACGCGCGCCTATGGTGGCAAGATGGACGCTTTTAGTTCGGGTTTGTTGCAGGGCTTTGACATGCGCTATAAAGGTTTTCAGCTCGGCTTTGATCGACAGGTGTTCCAGAATGATGACGCCCGTCTGTACCTAGGTGCCGCACTGGGCTTGCTGGACAGCGACCAAGATTATCGACGGGGTTCTGGCTCATTAAAGAGCTATAGTGCCGCACTGTATGGGACGTATTTGACCGATCAGCAGTTCTATACCGACATGGTGCTTAAGTTTGCGCGGGTGAAGAATGAATTTGACGTTCGAGACAGCGCCCACAATCATGTAGATGGCGATGCGCGCGCGAACACGGTGTCGTTATCTGCCGAAGTGGGTCAACGTTTTTACTTGGGGCCAACGCAAAACCAGTGGTACATCACACCACAGGCGCAGCTGACGCTGTCTCGTTTGGCGGGCATGACCCATCATGGTTCTAATGGCTTAACCGTCAGCGTCGATAATCGACACTCGGTGCTAGGGCGAGTGGGGACTGAAATAGGCTATGACCTGCCTCAGGCCACGAACCCAACCAGCATTTATGCCAAAGTGTCATTTTTAAGAGAGTTTTCCAGCAGTGCGGAATATGCCCTGAATAACAGCAAACAACACCATTCTTTTAAAGGCAATTGGTGGCAGTTTGGTGTGGGCGTGAGCAGCCAAATCAATAAACGGCATCATGTTTTCGTCGATTTAGAAAGCAATCAGGGCCAACGCTTTGACCAACGGCAGCTGAACGCAGGCTATCGCTACGTATTTTAAAATGTTCGCGCTAATCCCCGACCCCTATGACCTTTGAGGTGATAGGGGTTTTTTGTGTCCGGTGTGAAGGGCCGTCGGCCTATGGCTGTCATGGGTTCTGGTTGACGCGTGGTTTTTTGATGGTGGTTCGCGAGGGAGGAGCGGCCACTTTTATTTTTAACAAATGATTTATAAATAAAGTCCTGCGTTGTGTTTTGGCAGTGGTTTTAGCCGGTTCTAACCAGATGGCCAGGAAATTTTTATCCCTCATAAGGGCCGATTTTTTCTTAAAATTATTGTTTATTATCTGATTGAAATTCAAAGTAAAAATAGCCCATAAAAAATAAGCGCACTTTTTATAAAAGTGCGCTTATTTTTGTATGTATTGTTTTATCTTTTTGATTTATTTGGCATTAATTTTATTTTCGATGCAATAAAACGGTCGTTTTTTTGCACTGTTCAAAAAGCTCAAAAATGTGCTTGGAATGCTTACTAATGATTCCTCGCAATGATTTTTGACTGGGGTGAAATATAGCACAATAAGTTTCCATGTTAATGATTTTTACATAAATTAACAGAGTGAAGGCTTGTTTTCATGGGTCATCAGAATAGCACTGATTATTTTTTAAATCCACATGCCTCTTAGGCCATATATTTTTAATTTTATATTGCAAATAAAAGGGGATTGATGATCTTTGATTCTCTGCATAAACACGTTGAAATACCTCATGCAAAAAAACGACCGTTTGTTTTCATGGATAAATAACGAGCCAACACGTTGGATGTTGGAGTTATCAACGTGGAGAAAAAATGAAAATTACTCAGATTGCCAACGTAGACACGCTGGTGTTTGCCCTTTGCGAAGATGGTTCGCTGTGGTCGATGGATGTGAAGGACCAACGCTGGCGTCGATGTGCAGACATTCAATCTCTGGCAGAAGTGCGTCAAAGCCGACAGGAAAAAATGCTTAAGTCTTTGAACTTATCCAATCGGACTTTTCGAGCATTAAGCAGTGCAGGGGTGGTCAATGTGCATCAGCTGATTAAGCTTTCAGTAAGGGATTTAAAGTCGATTCCTAGGCTGGGCGCAAAGTCAATTTATGAAATTGAAAATGCGCTAGGGCAGGTTGATGAAAAATTATATGACGATGGCGTTTTTTAGGCTTGTATCGAAAAGGGTTTCTGATAATGCATTAATGAGGCATGTCTTTATCGAGTGACCTTACTGATCATTGTCTTTTTTGTGGGTGTAGTCACTTCAGACAATCTATCAACTGGTAGATGTAATTTGTAAATTTAATATTAAGGAATTGTTATGAAAGTTAGTCAATTAGCCGCGTTAATGCTTGCCGCAGGTTTTGCCTCTACCGCTTTTGCTGCTGGTCAAGGTGGTGGTCAAATCGAATTTTATGGCGACATCATTGATGCACCTTGTTCGGTGAACCCAGACTCTATTGATCAACGCATCTCTATGGGCCAAATCAGCAACAAAGAGCTTAACGGCGGCAAGATCTCTCAAACCACTCGACGCTTCGAAATTAAGTTAGAAAACTGCAGCACCGAAACGTTAAAAACCGTTGAAGTGATGTTTGGTGGCACTGCCGACACGAAAGATTCTGACCTATTGGCTTTAGTGGGTACGGCTCAAGGCGCGGGCATTCGCTTGGTAGACAGCTCAAACACCCTAATCAAGCTAGGTCAAGCCACTCAGCCAACCCAGTTGGTGAATGGTAATAACACTTTGGTTTTTGGGGCGAACTTAAAGGGTAGTGATGCAGCAGTTGACGTGACCCCTGGTGACTTTACCGCCATCACCACCTTCGCATTAGAGTACAAATAACGGCGTGTAAACACGGCGTGCGCAACACGCCGTGTTTTTTGGAGAATGTGGCGATGAACATCAATTTTCTGTCTGGCTTGGGTTTGCTGTTGTGGTTGGTGCCAGCCTTGGTTTGGGGCGGCGAGCAAGGACGAGGACAGGTTGATTTTAATGGTGAAATTATGGAGGTGCCATGCAGTATCGACACCGCCAGCCTAGACCAAACCATTGATTACGGCGTGGTTTCGGCCCGCAGTATGCAGCCATTACGCAAAGCATTTGAGATTAAGCTAGTCGATTGCCAATTGGCCAGCCAGGTTAAGCCGGGCTACTTTTATCGTAAGGCCAATATTACCTTCTATGGCCAGCCTGCCGCCGAGGATCCAACCGCGCTCAGCGTGAGTGGCAAGGCCAAAGGATTAACCATCAAACTTCTTGACCAAAACCAGCAGCACATCATGTTGGGCGCAACACACCACGATTATGAGTTGGTGAACGGCGACAATCAGATCCGTTTTTTTACCGAATTGAACATCAGCCAACAGCGTCGCGAAGCGGGTGAGTTTCAGGCCCTGCTCCAGTTTATTGTGTCTTACTTATAAGTCATGAATCGACTGGCCCATTTGTGACCGTTGACTGTTTGATCCACCGTTTTTTTAGCCCCTTATTTGAAGATAGGTTTATCTGGTATGGCACAGTTATCGACACATTTAAAGACCGTCACGGCCTGCGTTTCCATGGCTTTTGCGTCAGGTTACGCCAGTGCGGCAGTCGAATTTAATACCGACATCCTTGATTTAGATGAGCGCAGTAGCGTCGATTTGTCACGCTTTTCTGAAGTGGGTTATGTCATGCCAGGCACTTATGTACTGGATGTGTACATCAACAAGCGGGTGGTGCCCCAGCAGCGCATTAACTACGTCAGCGTGGCTGGAAATGACAAAGAAACCATTGCCTGCTTGCCGGTGAGCATCATTCCCAAAATGCTGCTTAAAGACGAGGTGAAGGGCCTGATCAAAATTTCTGAAGATGGCCAGTGTGCCGACGTTTCAGCAATTGAGGGGGTGACCCTTTCGACCCATTTAGGCGAAGCAGCATTACGCGTGAACGTACCGCAGGCCTGGTTGAAATACAGTGATCCTGATTGGACACCGCCAGAGCTGTGGGAAGAGGGCATTCCTGGCGTCATGATTGATTATAACGTCACGGCCCGAAGCAATAAGGCCTACCAAGGCGACCGTAATCGCGACATCAGTGCCTACGGTACGGTGGGCCTGAATGTGGGCGCTTGGCGCTTGCGTGGCGACTACCAAAGCTACGAGCGTCGTGGCAATGGCCAGACCGAACGTGATTTTAGCTGGTCACAGATCTATGCCTATCGGGCCTTGCCACAAATGGCCGCCAAACTCACCGTGGGTGAGCAGTATTTAGATTCAGATTTATTTGATGGGTTTCGTTATTTAGGCGCCAACCTTAAAACCGATGAGCGCATGCTGCCGCCTGCTTTGCAGGGCTATGCTCCACGGGTACAGGGGGTGGCGCTGACCAACGCTACCGTGACGGTCAGCCAAGAAGGGCGCGTGATTTATAAAACCACCGTACCGGCTGGCCCGTTCATGATCCAAGACTTGAGTAGCTCCGTGCGCGGCAAGCTACAGGTGACGGTTGAGGGCGACGACGGACGCATTGAATCCTTTGAGGTCAGCACGGCCAGCATTCCCTACCTGACCAGGCCTGGGCAGGTACGCTACAACGTTTCCTTAGGTCGACCCGCCAACTTTGAGCATGAAATTGAAGGCCCCGTGATTGCCACTGGCGATTTTTCTTGGGGGGCGAGTAATGCATGGTCTTTGTTTGGCGGGGCCATCGCCAGCCAAGATTACAATGCCATGGCTTTAGGGGTGGGCCGCGACCTCAGTGTTTTAGGGGCGGTGTCTTTAGACGTGACCAAGTCTAATGCCAGCTTGCCCAACGGCAGAAAGATGACGGGCCACTCGTTTCGCTTTAACTATGCCAAGCGTTTTGATGAGTTAAATGGCCAGATTACTTTTGCAGGCTATCGGTTTTCTGAGCGACAGTTTATGACCGTCTCTCAGTTCCTCAGTGCTTATAACCAAGAAAATGAACAGTACAAACGCGACAAAGAGCTATACACCATCACTGGGAGCAAAACCTTTTGGGCCACAGAGCCCAAAAAAGCGGTGACCACTTATTTAAGCTACACCCGCCAAACCTATTGGGATGATCGGGCGCGCAATCGGCTCAGCCTATCAGCCAGTAAGCTGTTTTCTGTTGGTGGGCTAAAAAATGTTGCAGCGTCGTTTAATGCCTATAACAGCAAGCAGTATGGTGAAAACACCAAGGGTTTTATGTTGAATGTATCGGTGCCACTAGAAACGCGCCAACGAATTAATGTGGGCTATAGCCTGTCGAGCCAAGATGGTAAAGCCTCGCATAACGCTAACCTCAGCGGTGGTGAAGGCTACAACAGCTGGCAGGTGTCGGCTGGGCTGAGTCGTGATAACGATGCCAATATGCGCGGCTATTTTAACCGTCAAACCGCTGTGGCCATGGTTGGGGTCAACGCCGACTGGCAGCAAAAAGGCTATCAAAACGTGGGCCTGGAAATCCGTGGCGGCATTACCGCCACCTTGAAGGGCGTGGCACTGCATCCGAACAGCATCAATGGTGGCACACGAGTGTTGGTAGACACCGGCAAGGTGGCTGGCGTGCCGATTAACGAGGGCGCCGCCACCAGCAACCGTTTTGGTAAGGCCGTAGTGTCGGATGTGGTGAGCTACGTGGACACCCATACCCGTATTGATGTTGACCATTTAGCAGATGAGGTCGAAGCCCCTTTGGCCATGCTGGAAAGCACCTTAACCGAAGGCGCCATTGGCTATCGCAAGATGGACGTGGTGAAAGGCCTGAAAATGCTGGCGACCGTGACGATGGCTGGCGACGACACACCGCCGCCGTTCGGCGCCACGGTGGTCAATGAAAAGGGTAAGACCATTGCCGTCGTGACCGATGGCGGTTTGGTTTATCTGTCTGGGGTACAAGAGCACGAAAGCCTTAAGGTGGTATGGGGCGACGGCCAACAGTGTCAAATCACCGTACCGGTGGCCACGGTGGCATTTTCGAAAACCGTCCTCGCCTGTCAATAATTTATGTAAAAGGAAGCAGAATGAATAAACCATTGGGTTGGGTATTAATGTTGGGTGTTTTGATCAGTTCGGCAGCGCAAGCGGCCATCACCATCGACCGTACTAGGGTGGTGTATTCGGGCAACATGAATTCCGTCAGCATTAACCTCAGCAACGACAATAAAGAACTGCCTTTTTTGGCACAAACATGGTTAGAGGACATCAACTACCAAAAAATCAGCTCGCCTTTAGTGGCTCTGCCACCGTTACAGCGTATGGAGCCTGGTAGTAAAAGCGTGATCCGCGTGACCACATTGCCAGAGGCAGAATCCTTGCCACAAGACCGTGAAAGCCTGTTCTTTTTCAACGTCAGAGAAATACCACCAAAAAGTGACCGCAGTAATGTGTTACAGCTGGCCTTGCAAACGCGGGTTAAGCTATTTTATCGGCCGACTGCCATCGTGCCCAAGCGTGGCACCGTTTGGCAGGAGCAGCTGACGTTTCAGCGTGCCAACAATCAGCTTACGGTACAAAATCCTACGCCGTTTTACATTGTGATGACGGGCTTTGCCAATGACTTTAGAGCGCAAGGCGGCAAAGATTTGCCTGGCTTTGGCGGCTTAATGTTGGCTCCATTTGCCACCGAAATCATCTCGCTCAAGGCGCCTGTGCCCACCACCTTCGTCTTGGACTACATCAATGACTATGGCGGCCATCCTGAGCTTAAGTTTGTGTGCGATGCCCAGCAAAACTGTGTGGCGCAGCCAGAAGCCGCCACAAAAACGTAAGCTAATCTAGGTGTGTCATCACCATGCTGAATCAATACCGCGTTGGGTGTGCAAAGCGAAGCGTGCCTACCCAACATCATGGCACCGTAAGATCAGCCTTTTTATTACTTTGAGGTGGATGCGTCTTATCGATAAACCATGCTTTTAAAGGACATCATTATGAACCACCGCTCGCTGATTTATTTTTTCCTAGGCCTTTCTGGCTTTGCCAGTGCCGCCTCGGTGCCCGATGAGTACGTGTCTGGCAGCCTGGGTACGGTGCACATCGTGGGCACCTTGGTGAGCAGCACTTGCAGCCTGAGAATGGATTCGCTCGACCAGTCAATTGATCTAGGTGCCATTAGCGCTGCTGTGTTTCAACAGGCTGGCGCCAGAAGTGCAGGCGTGCCTATTCGTCTGCGGTTTTCTGACTGTCTGTTGGGCGCTTCTGAGCGTCGTGGGCCAGTTAGGCGGGCCGAACAGTTTAGCGCCCGAGCTGACGGCGTGGGGACCGACCTTTTTTTGAATGGTCAATACGGCATCACCGTGACCCTGTTGGGTGAGCCGGATGGCGCCAACCCGCAGTTGCTAAAGGTGGGGGGCGATGCCCGTGGGGTGGGGGTGCGCTTTACTGACCAACAGGGTCGGGCCATAAACCTCAATCAGGTCAATCAGGCTTATGTGCTTAATCCGGGCGAGAACCTATGGCTGTTTTATGCGGGCCTCGAGTCGACGCAGGCCGGGGTGCGTAGCGGCGAGTTCCAGTCGGTTGTGAACGTCCGCGTGAGCTATTTATAAGGAGGGCTAAGGATGAATATGCGCTGGATCCTCTTATGTGGAGCATGGGGTTTGCTGAGCCCGGTACAGGCCGATGCAATCTGGGACGAAAATCCACTGGAGCTCATTGGCTCTAAGGTTAATTTTAAAGGCACGGTCATCAAGCCTGCCTGTGAGCTAGAGGTAAGCTCAGAAAAGCAAATCGTGCAGCTGCGCGAAGTCGACGTCAAAATGTTGTACCAGACCGGTGAAGGGCTCAAGCAACCTTTTAGCATTCGCTTAGCCAACTGTGATGTCAGCGTGGTGAACGATGTGTCCGTGATGTTTACAGGCCCTGAAGATGGCGAGCTGCCTGGGCGGCTGCGGGTGAATGGTGCCGACGATGTCGCCATCGCCCTGTTTGCTCAAGAAAACTCGGACGAGCTGTTGCCGCTAGGGGAATGGACGCAGGCACAAGCCCTACACGCGGGCGGCAATGTGCTGCAGTTTAGCGCCCGTGTTGAAGGACACCCCAGCGCCGTTCAGGCCAAGAACATCAAAACAGGTTCGTTTCAGGCCATCACCAACTTTACTTTGGAATACCGCTAATGAAACTTGCTTTAAGAATATTATTGATCAATGCCTTGTTGGGCGGTTTGGGGCCGTCGATGGCTTGGGCCGCGAGTCCAGGACAGGTTGAAGCTGCTAAGGGCTCGCCTAATGTATTCAATGTGACACTCAGGGACGGACAGTTAGCCAACGTGACCGGCAGTACGTATCGGTATGCATTTAAGGTGGGAAATTCTTACCCTGGCATTATTTATTGTTCTCAGCCAAGTGAAACGTTAAGAGGAGAGGTGCTTTATCGTGCCTTGACGAGCCTGCCCGTTTCCGACCTTAATGGGGCTACTGGCTATCATCGCCTGAACGACTACATTGACGTGCGTATTGAGATGTATATCGCGGCGCCAGGTAATGTTGGGAATATGCATCAGGTGCCTTTTCTCGAACAGAGCAATAATATACGCGACACGGTTTTTCCAAGATGTAATACGGCCAATCCGCCCACGGCGACTTACCCTAGCTTTGGCTCTGGTAGGGAGGGCGCAGTGACCTTTAAGCTGCGTAAACCCATCATTAATGGTATTGATATCAATATGCGCGAAATCGTTGACATGTATGGCCGCGTTCGGATTCCTGGGGTCGCGACTGAATTTGGCGGCATGCCGATGGCCAGGGTGGTCATTGAAACAGCGTTGCTGCGGGTGCCGGATAAGTGCGTGGTGAATGGGGGTCGAGCCATTGAAGTGGATTTTAAAGACATCCCTCAGGCCCAGCTAGACGGCAGCCGCTATTCGAAAGCGATACCGGTTAATTATCAATGTGCTGGTGGCAGTTTTGATCAGGGCATGAAAGGCATCTCGATTGGCCTATCGGCTCGCCCATCGGCATTTTCTAATGATTACGTGGCCAGCAGCACCGATAATTTAGCCGTGGTGGTCAAGCATAAAGGACAGGTGGTTAGGCCCAATACGTTCACTAAAATGCCCATGACGGCAAACAACAGTGGCAATTGGGACTTAACAGCGGCACCGATTACCAATGGCGCAGACATTGCCTTGGGTGACTTTGCTGCTTCGGCCACGATCGTGATGGAGTTTAGTGAAGTGGATTAGCAAGTTGTTTTTAGGTGGGGTGACGTTGATGTGGCGCAGCTTAAAACGATGTTAACGGGGTAGGCTGTGCCAGAGCCTGAACCTGCATTAAGGTTCGGCTCGGCAATTGACACCTAGGTTTTTTTGTAATTTATTCGAGATGGTGGTTCTGGAAACCTTGTATTGGGTTGCGAGGTCGGTAATGCTGCTTTTTTGACAAAAAAACAGCTGGTTAATTTCTTTAATTTGGCGTTCGTTTAGCTTCGGGCGGCGTCCACCAATTCGCCCTCGGGCCTTTGCGGCGGCTAAGCCGGCGAAGGTGCGCTCGCGGATTAGGTTGCGTTCAAATTCGGCTAAGGCGGCAAAAATGTGAAAAATTAATTTGCCGGTATTGCTCTTGGTGTCGATTTTTTCGGACAGGCTTTCGAAGTAAATGGCCTTCTCTTCCAACATGGTAATGATGTTCACTAGGTCATTCACGCTTCGGCCCAAGCGGTCTAGCCGCCAAACGATGAGGCGATCACCAGCACGAAGCTGACTAAGGCAGAGATTGAGCTTGGGGCGTGCGTGGGCATTTTTACCGCTGGCCACTTCTTTATAAATTAGGGTGCAGCCCGCCTTGATTAGGGCATCCGTCTGTAAATCTAAGGTTTGGTCATCGGTTGATATCCTCGCATAGCCGATAATTCTTGGTGTCTTTTTCATAATCCTACCCCGTTAAAAGGTTGTGATTATAGAACAAAAAAAATGACTTTGTCGTCAATAAATTTTTATTAAACAGCTGTTTTTTATATAGTTTTTATAAATGTGCTTGATTACCTTGAATATATGGGCAATGATTTGTTGCTTATTGGGTCTGGTTAATTGATTGTTTGACCATCTTTATCCTTAAATAGAATATTCTAGGAACGTGAATCAATGACACGGCCACGGCATTGGTTGCGCTGGGTTTGGACGAAGAAAGAAAAGAGGCTCGCAGCCATAGGTGACCATGGCCAAAGCGAGTGTGAAAGAGGGTTGTGTCGTGGCGTGTGCTGCCGCAACTGAAAGCGGCAGCCGTGGTTGGCAGGGTCATCATTCATGGTTTTATTGCCATAATATGGCAATACATCACTGCATTTCCTGATTATGGAAATGATTGCAACTGTTTCCATAATCAGGAAATGTATGTTATGTTTTGACTCTATATAGTTAAACCCGTCTGGGCATTCGGAGATAAAGCATGAAACCCATCATTGTTATGGCAGATGTTGTTGCGAGCCGTAAGGTCTATGGTGAACAAACTCAGGCTTTGCTAAGAGATGTCGTGAGCAAAGTCAATCAGCATTTTCATGATCAAATAGAGTCTTATTTCACCATCACGTTAGGTGATGAATTTCAAGGGCTGGTTCAGAGCGTAGAGAGTGCCGTTTCTATTATGATTTATATCGAAGAGTTATTGGTTAGCTATCAGACCATGGCTTGGTATGACGATTACTTGAAGTTGCGTTACGTCGTCTCTGATGGCCAGATTAATAGTGAAATTCACCATGACATAGCGTACGAGATGAATGGTTTAGGACTCACTGCGGCTAGGGCGCAATTAGAGGGCATGAAAAAAAGCAAGCAGCGTTTTCAGATTAGCCTAGAACGTGATCGAGCCACTGCTCAATTTTTAACCGATTTTTTTACGCTGTATCAGAGCTATGTCGATGATTGGCGGCCTAAGGATTTTGAACTGGTTAGCTTGTTCTTAGCACCAAAGCGGTTAGAGCAAACCTATATTGAATTAGCGCAGATGGCGCAACAACATGAAGGGCTATCATCGTCGGCAAAGCTGTCGGCTTCTGGTTTGTGGAAGCGCGAGCAGCGTTTAAGAATTAAGGAATATAAAACGTGTCGAGATTTAATTTTAACTTACACCCAGCAGCGGTCTAATAACGAGGCGGAATATGATGATCTGGATCTTGTTTAAATTTATTGTCTTTATCTTGGTTGTCGTGGGCATGGAGTGTTTTTTAGCCAAGTGCGTTTTCAAAGTATTGGGTCAGTATTTTGCAGAGGAACAAGCAGGCTATGGCGCACAAGGCTACGCTCATGTTGAAGAGGTCCATGAAGAGGTTAGAGAGACTGTTTATAACGAGAATGAAGCAGAACTGGAGTCGTCTCATAAAGAAACCAAGACGGTTAAAAAGGTTTGTAATGATCATGTCAACAAGACCATATGGGGCTTAAGCTTTTCTGTTTGGCAGGGCATCATTGAGCGCGTCTTTTTATCCATTGGGTTGATTTTAGGGTTACAACAAGTGCTGACCCTTTTTGGGGCTTTGAAAATTGGTACCCGACTAGGTACGAGCAGTACCGTTAAAAATCATTATTTTCTTATTGGTAACCTGATCACGGTAGGGGTTGCTATTTTGTATTACTTCATTTTTAAAGTTTGTTTTGGTGACATCGCCATTAGCTAGCCCTTTAATGGAGGCTTTTTGAGATTAATGGCCCAGCATCATCGCGTTCAAAAGCAACGTTGTGACGCTTTTTATGGTTGATTGCGCCGTAAAAGATAGAGCGTTGAAAGGCTGGCTGTATCGCCGCGAAGCGAAAGGCAGGGCAACGTTGGGATAATCGCAACGATTAAACCTATTTTTCATAAATAGTTTCGTTAATTTACAGCACGTTTTATTTAAATGGTTTATGATAAGTATGTTTTTATTGTTTGTAAGGTATGCTCAAAGTGCCCATTAAGCTCATTATATTGTTGTTGTTTTTGGCGGTCAGTTCGTTTGTTTATAATATGGAAAATACTCGGCTAGACGAGCAGGGCGTGTTGCATGAAACGGCCTTCTTGCCCTTGGGCTATTTATTCTTAGGCCTAGCGCTGGTGGTGGGGGTGGTTAAGTTTGTCCAAACCATGCGCCGCAGAAAGTAAGCCAATGCCACTCGGTGTTTGATGACACGAGTGGTTTATTCATCATGTCGTGATGAGAAGGGTTCAATTGACCCTCAAAAAGTGCCCTTATGATGGGCATTTTTTGAGGGTTTTTTGTGCGTACATGGCGGTGGATTGGGTGTGTAAAGCCTTGGGGTAATGGGATTTAAAACTAAATTTAATTACAACTAAAATAATTATTAATATATTGAACGAAAAGTGTGAAAAATTGGCGCCTTTGCTGCTTTAAGTCACACAATCAGGCTTGGATTCAAGGTAAATGGTTATTGTTCGTGTTAAGATGAGTGCCGTTTAATCAGTATTAATCAACTTGGCACTGTCTATGTATCAACTCCATGAAGTGGGCTTTTCCGTCCCCTCACGCATTCTGCTGCACCCTCTGTCAGCCACCTTTCAAGCCGGCCAAGTGTATGGCCTTGTGGGCCATAACGGTTCTGGCAAATCGACCCTCATTAAGCTTTTAGCCAAGCAACAGGCCCCCACGACGGGCCAGCTGCTGCTGAATGAACAACCCATGGCCAGCTGGGGGGCACGGGCTTTTGCGCAAACGGTGGCCTATTTGCCGCAGCACTTGCCGGCAGCGCCAGGGTTGAGCGTGCGCGATCTGGTGTTGATGGGGCGCTATGCCTGGCATGGCTTAGTAGGACAGTATGCCCGCGCTGATTTTGATCAGGTCGACCAGGCTTTGGCCAGAACCCACACCAGCGCATTTGCCGATGCCCTAGTCGACCAGCTGTCGGGCGGCGAGCGGCAGCGGGTATGGCTGGCAATGTGTCTGGCGCAAAACACCCAGTTTTTGTTGTTGGATGAGCCCTTAGCGGCCTTAGACATGCGCCATCAAATTGAGGTCATGGCGTTGGTTAAAACGCTGGCCCACACTTTAAACCTAGGCATCGTGGTGGTGCTGCACGACATTAATCTGGCGGCGCAGTATTGTGATCAGATTTTGGCCTTAAAAGGCGGTGCCTTAGTCCATCAGGGCACGCCCGAAGAGATCATGCAGCCGGCCACGCTGGCCGATATTTATGGGCTACAGCTGCATTTGGTGCCGCACCCGGTGACCAAAGCTTGGGTGGCGGTGCCATGAGGGTTTGGTTGGGGGTGTTACTGTGCTGGCTGGGCTTCAGTACCGGCCTGGTGTGGGCGCAGAGCCCGCGCGTCATCACGTCTGATTGGACCGTTGCCGAAACCTTAATGGCCTTACAGCACCCACCGCTCGGGGTAGGCGACAAGCGCGCCTATGAACGTTGGGTGATTGAGCCGAGGCTGCCGTCGAGCAGCGTGGACTTGGGCCTGCGCACCCAGCCCAATATTGAGCTGGTGCTGTCGTTGCGCCCAGATTATGTGGTCAACGCCGAATGGCTACAGCAAGCCTTGCCTGATTTGCCCAGCATTGGCAAAAAAATCAACCTTGAATTTTATACGCCGCAAGGCCATAGCTGGGCGCAAAGCGTGGCCGCCACGCGGCAGCTGGGCGCACTGGTTCAGCGCCCTCAGGCGGCCGAAGCCTTGATTACGCAAACCCAAACCCAATTACGCCAACAGGGCTTAAGCCTACAAAAATGGCGTGACCGTCCGTTGGCCATTGTGCAGTTCATTGATGCGCGCCATTTGCGCATTTATGGTGACAATAGTTTGTTTGGCACGGTGTTGCGCATGATGTCGCTAACCAATGCTTGGCCGACGGTCAACAACGCTTGGGGCGGCGAACAAATCGACCTAACCCAACTGGCCAAGCTGCCTGCCAATACTTTAATGGTAATTGTGGCGCCGTACCCGCCGCATATGGCCAAGCAGGTGGGCCAGAATAAGCTGTGGCAACGCTTGCCGTTTGGACAACCCCAGCGGGTGGTGACGTTGCCAGCAGTGTGGTCGTTTGGGGGCTTGCCGGCGATGGGGCGTTTTGCTGAAGTACTGACCCAGCAGCTACGTCAGCAAGGAGATCAGCCATGATGAAGGCGAAGTCTGCGCCTTGGCTGTTGGCCTTAGGCTTATTGGCTTTATGTAGCTTGGTGTTGACGCTGTATTTTAGCCACTATGGGCCCAGCGGCTGGACCGTATTGTGGTCGTCGCCCGAATCGCTGGGCATGGCCGATTTTTTATTCAGCAACAACGTGCTGCCGCGCTTGGCGATGGCTGGTTTAGCCGGTGCGGGCCTAGGCGGCGCTGCCCTGTTGCTGCAGCAGTTGACGCACAATCCGCTGGCGGCCGACAGTACGCTGGCGGTGAGCAGCGGCGCCCAGCTGAGCCTGCTGTTGGTCAGCGTGTTTTGGCCCAGCGGCCTGATGTGGTCGACACAGCTGTGGGCCTTGTTGGGTGCAGGCTTAAGCCTAGTGCTGGTGTTGACCCTGTCTGCGGGGCAGAAGTTTGCGCCGACCAAAATGATTCTGGCGGGGCTGGTGGTCAATCTTTATTTTGGGGCCATGGCCGCCGTGGTGTGGCTGTTCTTTTCGGAGGAGGCGCGCAGCGTCATGCTGTGGGGCAGTGGCTCTTTGGTTCAGGACAGCTGGCAGCAGGTGGTGGATTTAGGCTGGCGCTTAGCCCTATGTGCGGTGGGCGTGGCGTTGTTACTGCGACCTTTGGGCATCATGAGCTTGGGCGCGGCCCAGGCCCAAAGCCTTGGGGTGCCGGTTAAGTGGGTTCGACTGTTGGGCTTTGGGCTGGCCGCCTACGTGTGCGCCAGCATCGTCAGCATGGTGGGCATGCTCGGCTTTGTGGGCCTGGCCGCGGCGGCGATGGTGCAACAGCTAGGAATCAAGCGGCTGGCACTGCGTTTGTTGTTGGCCGCTTGGGTAGGGGCTTGCCTGCTGTTGCTCACCGATGTGTGTTTACAGTGGGCGCAGCAACGCTGGGGCTGGCAGGTGGGCACGGGCGCGGTGACCGCCTTAGTGGGGGCGCCTTTATTATTGTGGTTAATTTTTAAAGCGCTGCCGGCCACGCCGCCACAGCTAGGGCGCAGTGCATCAATGACGGCACCACGGCAGCGCCAAAGGCTATTGTGGTTGCTGGGTGTCGCGGTAGTGGCCAGCATGGCGCTGAGCCTGTTTGTGAGCCAAGGGGCCGTGGGCTGGCAGTGGACGGGCTGGCAAGAAACCTTACTGAACTTACGCTATCCGCGGCTGTTGGCCGCGATGGCCACCGGCCTAATGCTGGCCACGGCGGGGGTGTTGTTACAACGCATGAGCCAAAACCCCATGGCCAGCCCAGAACTACTGGGCATCAGCGCCGGCACTGCCGGTGGCGTGCTGTTGGCCTTATGGCTGTCGCTGGGCGGGGTCATGATGCAGTGGGCGTTGGGCTTGGCCGGTGCGGGCCTGGTGCTGCTGTTGGTGATGGGGCTAAACCAGCGCCATGCCTTTGCACCAGAAAAAGTGCTGTTAACCGGCATGGCGGTGGCGGCCTTGTTTGATGCCTGCCTGCGGCTGTTTTTGGCTTCGGGCGACCCGCGCATTCAGAGCGTGTTGGCTTGGCTGTCGGGTTCCACCTATCAGGCCACGCCTACGCTGGCTCTGAGCCTAGTGGCGATTGCGCTGGGGCTGTTTGGGGCCTGTTTGCCGTTGGCACGGTGGTTACGGCTATTGGATTTAGGCCCCGTGATGGCCAAGAGTTTGGGCGTGCGGGTGCCGTTGGTGCGGGTGTTGCTGATTGTGTTGAGTGCTTTGCTTACGGTCGCAGCCACGCTGCTGATTGGGCCTTTAAGCTTTGTGGGCCTGTTGGCCCCCCACATGGCCCGCGCCCTAGGCTGGCATAAGCCACTGGCACAGCTGGTGGGTGCGGGCCTCTTGGGCGTGCTGATGATGATCTTGGCCGATTGGCTGGGTCGTTACCTGCTGTTCCCGTACGAAGTGCCGGCGGGCCTGGTGGCCACCCTATTGGGCGGGGCTTACTTTTTGGTGTTGATGCGGAAAATATAATCATCATGATAAGGGAACACACATGAATGTGGTGAGTTTGATGTTGGCGCAGCATAAGCGTGCCGTGGTGTTGGTGCTGGCTTTGAGTATTTTGGCCAGCCTGATGGGCGTGGGCGTGTTGATGTTCATTAATGGCTACTTGCTGCACAGTACCGATGATTTTAGCCGCGTGTTGTTGTATTTTATTGGGCTCTTAGTGGTGTATTTAGGCTTAACCACTTGGGCCCAAATCAGCCTGACCACCTTGGGCCACCGCTGCGTGTATGACCTACGGCGCCAGCTGTTAAAGCAAATCATGGACACTGACTTAGTTCAAATTCAGGCCTTAGGCAAGGCCAAAATCATGGCCAGCTTGGCCAACGACATCCGCAGCGTGTCGTATGCGTTTGTGCGGCTGCCAGAACTGTTGCAAGGCGGCCTGTTTACGCTCTGCGCTGGCGTGTATTTATGTTACCTATCACCGTCTTTATTTTTAGTCACCTGTGCCTGGCTGTTGGCCACCCTAGGGGGCGGCCATTGGGCGGTTAAAAAAGTGTACGCCCACTTAAAGGTGATGCGGGTCAAAGAAGACCAGCTGTATCAGCATTATGAATCGGCTTTAGATGGGCATAAAGAATTGGCTTTAAACCGTGGCCGTGCCGCTCGTTTTTACGAGCAGGATTTTAGCGCCGACACCCAAACCCACCTGCATCACATTATTCGGGCCGACAATCATCATGCCTTTGCCGGTAACTGGACCAACGTGATGATGCTGGGCGCAGTGGGGGTGATCTTTTACCTTACTGTCTTTCAAGGCTGGGCCAGTATTCAGGACGCCACCACCATCGCCTTGACCGTCTTGTTCATTCGAACCCCGCTGTTGAGCGCCGTGGGCGCATTCCCAACACTCATTCAAGGGCGGGTGTCGTTGCAGGCTTTAGATCAGCTCCAGCTACGGCCGTTTGCGCCCGAGTTTGCTGCGGCGTCGGGCTTGCCGCTAGGCTGGCAGCAGATTCGGCTACAGCAGGTGGCCTATGCTTATCCCAGCAGCAGCGCCGAGCCAGGCTTTGCGTTGCAACCCCTAGATTTCACCTTAAGTCGTGGCGAAACTGTGTTTTTAGTCGGCGCCAATGGCAGCGGTAAATCAACCCTGTCGATGTTGCTTACCGGGCTTTATCAGCCCAGCAGCGGCCAAGTTTGGGTCGACCAGCAGGCCATTGACGACCACAATATCGGCGCCTATCGGCAGCTGTTTTCGGCCGTATTTGTCGATTTTTATCTGTTCCGAGATCTGCTGGATGGAGATGGCGCGCCTGCGGCCACCGAGCTGATAGAGGCTTGGCTTAAGCATTTGCGCATGGATCAAAAAGCCAAAATTTCAGCCAACCAGCTGTTGGAGACCGACCTATCGCAAGGGCAGCGTAAGCGTTTGGCCTTGCTGGTGGCGGCCATTGAGCGCCGCAGCGTGCTGGTTTTAGACGAGTGGGCGGCGGACCAAGACCCGCATTTTAGAAAAGTATTTTATGAGCAATTGCTACCGGTATTAAAGGCGCAAGGCCATACGGTGTTTGCGATCAGCCACGATGATAAGTATTTCCATCATGCGGATCGTGTGTTGCAAATGAAGCAGGGCGTATTGAGCGGATTTTCCGATGCGCAAAGCGGTACTCAAATTAACTTTTAAAGGACGAACACACCATGACTTTGTTTAATCGACCTCGTCACGACATCATCATCAGCACCTGCCTCTTAATGGCGTTTGGGCAGGCTTATGGGGCCGAACCCGATACGCCCGAAGCCGCGATCGACGACGTGGTGGTGGTTGGTTCGGCAGGCAAGGCTGGCGGCATTAAGTACAAAACGCCGGGTTCTACCGCCGTTATCAGTGCTGAGGACATTGCAGCGGCTCAGGCGCACAAGCTGGATCAGGCGTTGCAATACCAAGCCGGTATTCTGAGTGAGCCGTACGGCGCCGACAATAAGTCTGAATGGTTTAAGATTCGTGGTTTTGACGCCTCTGTGGCCTTGGACGGCACGCCCACAGCACCGAGCGCTTTTTTTGTGTGGTTGCCGGAAATGTACGGCGTGGAAAGCGTCGAAGTGGTTAAGGGCGCCAATTCGATGCTGTATGGCTCTGCCGAAGCCGGCGGGGTGGTTAACCTGGTCACCAAACGGCCTAAAAGCCAGCCTGCGGGTGAGGTCAACGTCAGCGGCGGCAACAACGATCGCCGCGGCATCAGCGCCGACTACAGTGGCGTGCTGAACGCCGACAACAGCTTACGCTACCGCGTGGTGGGCCAGTATCGCCGCGAAGACGGCATGCAAAACGGCACCGAAATGAAGCATTACTACTTTGCGCCCAGTCTAACCTGGGACATCAGCGATCAAACCAACGTGACCTTCTTGGCCAGCTGGCAAAAAGAAAAGGGCACCCCCACCAATGGTTTTATGCCGGGCTATGGCTCTTTGATCAACACCCCTTACGGTACCATCGACCGTAAAACCAACCTGGGCGAACCGGGTCGGGACTATACCGACCGGGAGCAGCTGTCGTTTGGCTATGAGTTTCAGCATGCGTTTGATAATGGCTGGCAGTTTAGCCAAAACTACCGTTATAGCCGCTTAGATTTAGACTTTTTAGGCGTGTTTGCCTGGCGTTCAGACATGGACCGTTTGGCCTTGCGCGGTTATAGCTATAACAAAGGCATTTCGACGGTTCACAGCATTGACAATCGCCTGCGTAAAACCTGGACTCACGGCGATTTAAGCACGACGGTCCTATTGGGCACCGACTACATGCGCAGCAAAATTGACGGTGAAAATGAGCCCTTTGGCCAGACGGTCGGCCCAATCGACATGTTTAATCCTGAATACGGTCAACATTTTGATGTCAAAGGCAAGTATTACAAGATTAAGCAAACCCAGCTGGGCTTTTATGGCCAAACCCAGTTCGAATGGGATAAGCGGGTGCTGCTGAACCTAGGCGTGCGCCATGATCAGGCTAAAAATAACGGCATCATGGACAGCACCCGCACCGATTACGACGTGAATAAAACCGTGTGGCAGGGTGGGTTAATGTACAAGGCCAAGAATGGCCTGTCACCCTATATTCATTACTCCGAATCATTCCGCCCAACGGCGGGCGTGGATGGCTATCAGCGCAGCTATAAGCCTTACGAAGCCAAGCAAACGGAATTGGGGCTGAAATACACCCCCAGCTGGCTCGATGGCACCCTATCGGTGGCGTATTTTGATTTGAAAGAAAAAAATGCGTTGGTGGCCGACGTTTCGAATGTGTCGGTGCAGGCGGGTGAACGCAAAAACCAAGGCGTCGAGCTACAAGCCGACTTGGCCTTGAGCGACGATTGGGCCACCACCGTATCCTATACCTATAGCGACGCCACCCAAGACTTAAGTGCCAAAAAATCCATCCGTGCGCCGATGGTGCCCCGACACATGGCCGCCGCACAGGTACGCTATACGCCGCAACAGGGCGCATTACGCGGTTTAACCTTGGCCACCGGTTTACGCTATGTAGGCTCGACCACGGATGAGGCCAACTTTCCGGGCGAAACCGTGCCGAGCTACACCTTGTGGGACGCCATGGCGCAATATCAGATTGACCGCAACTGGTCGCTCCAGGTGAATGCGCGTAACCTAACCGATAAAGACTATGTCAGCGCCTGTTCGTTTTACTGCTATTACGGCGCAGGCCGCTCGGTAGAAGGCAAGCTTAGCTATAAGTGGTAAGGTTGATTGAACCTGAACGTACTGACTTAGTCAGAAAACAACGATCAAAAGCCTCAAAGCCCCAAAACAGGGTTTTGGGGCTTTTTTAATGCCTGCGGGTTTATTCGTAGGTGGTGCTGTATTGAATGGCGGCTTTTACTTTACCTTCAGTGGCTTGGCCAGTGGTTTCGTTGGTGTAATGCACCTTGAACGGGTAGTTGACGGTTGCGCCGGCTGCAGGAATGTTGTGGGTCACAATGTCGGTTTCAGCACCGGCTTGGAAGGGAATGGTAGAGCCATCTTCTGCTTTGAGCTTAATCGCTGCGTTAGAGCCATCGCTGATCATATTGCTTAAATTGCCCCCGTTGGTCACATCGCCAACCGGTAACATGCGCACACCAACCTTAGAATGGGCTTCGGTAGAGCCACAGGCTGACATTTCGAAGTTGACATCGGCAGAAGTGGTGCTGTCGGTGCCGGCGGCAAGGTCTGCAGCGGGAATGGTCAGTAGTCGTACCGTGGCGTCGGCTGAGTTGCCATTAACGGTAATGTTACAAGTGGTGTCAGAGACTTCACCCAAAACGGTGATGGTGCCACCGGTGCTGGCAAAAGCAGACAAAGGCAAAGCAAGAGATAGGGCTAGAAGGGTTTTTTGGACTGAGTTCATGATGGTCACTTTCTAAAGAATTAAAGGTAAGAGGTTTTGTGTTTCTTCGGAAATCATAATAGGATTTAAGCCCTTGTTACACAATAGGATATTTAGAAAAGAAATGTAATGTAATGTTTGTTTTTGTAAATAGTTAGGTCATTTTTTAAAATACAACATCATTTTAAAATAAGGGTTTCTCTGCTATGGCTAGGTTAGCAGCGGCTGGCTTGCCCGGAATGACGTCTTAATAAAAATTAACCTGCGTGAAAAACGTGTGCAAGAAAACAGAAAAAAACCGAATCGAGCGCATAAAAATGTGCAAGATTCGGTTGTTATTGGCGTTGTATGGCGAGATGGTGCCGAATTACAGCATGGATTCGCCTTTCCCCCTGGCCTGGCGAACATCGCGCCAGACGCCAATGGACAATACCACCATGACGCCGGCGGCAATAATGGGCCAAATCAATACATAAGCCGTTAACAGTAAATGGGTCATGTGGGCTCCTTGGGGGTGTCGGTGTCTTGAAAGGCCACCACTTGGCGATTGATGTGGCTAAAGTCAAAATCTGGCTTTTTGTGGCATAAGGACATCAGGGTACAGACGATGGCGCTGACGCCATAAGCGGTTAGGGAGCTGAGTAAGACCGTGTATTCGCGTAAAAACCCGATGCTTAAGGGCAGCAGAATAATGGCCGTGATGATGCCCAGAATAAAGCCCAGGCGTAGGCCAAGAAAACCAAAACTCATCAGGCCAATGACCACGGCGCCGCCGATGGCGGCAAAGGTTTCGAACGTTAAGGCCATTAGGCCAGACTGGGCGATGTCGGTAAAACGGGCAATTAAAAAGCTGACAAAGGCCGCGCCCACGGCCACATTAAACGCCGTCCGGGTGACGCGGGGCCAATACAGGCTGGCAATGACCGGAAACACAATTGCGCCCCAAAGGGCCCCCACAAAGATCAGCATGGCCAAAATATTCAGCTTTAAGCTGGCCAGCAGCATGCCCAGCAAGGCGGCACATACCATGGTGAAGCGGCCAATCCACAGCATCTTATTGGGATTAGGGGCCTTTTTACCGAGGTGTTTGCCGTAAATGTCGGTCATCACAATGGCGGCTAGGGCGGATAAATCAGAATCTGCTGTGGAAGACAAAGAGCCGATCACCATGATGAACAGCATGACCACCATATAGGCGGGTAGGTAGGTGGCGGCCATTTGTGGGATAAGGTTATTGCTGTCACCGCCAATCAACGGGATGCCTGCCAATAGTGCTAACAAACCAAGCATGCCAAGGCCAATGACGATGGCGATGTAGCCGATGGTGGCGGTGATGAAGCTGGCCTTAATTAAGTCTTCGCGTACGGCGAAGAGCCTCTGGGCAATGGTTTGGTTACCAATGGCGTAGGCCAGCACCGCGACAAAGAAGGGCGCACCCTGTTCTAAAATGGCCGTTTTGGAGAAAAAGCTGGCCTGCTCAACGCTCAGGTTGATCATGCCGACCTCGAACAGTTGCGGCCCACCTAGGGTGAAAAAGATGGTGGGAATGATCACCACCGCCGCCACAATCATGGCCATCAGCTGTGCATAGTCGGTAAATACTGAGGCGCGAAAGCCCGACCACAGGGTATAAGAAAGCACGCCCAGACCGGCCATGAGCACGCCATGGGTAAAACTGAGCGGCGACAGGATGTCGACCAGCACGCCAGCAGCGGTAAAGTTGACCATGAGGCTAATAACGCTACCAATGATGTTCGATCCGGCCAGGATCATTTGGCTGGTGCTGCCGTGGCGTGCGTGCATGATTTCGGCCAGGGTGTGGGCATGTGGCGCCAATTTTCGAAAGCGGCGCCCAAAAGGATAAATGAACAAAATCATTAGGCCGCCCCAAAGCCCATAGTGTAGGGCGCCGGAAAGGCCATATTGATAGGCGGAGCTAGCGGCCGCATAAAATGACGCGGCCCAAACCCAGGTGGCTGTCATGCTGGCGGCAGAAAGGCCAAAGCCAATCGAGCCGCTGGCCACCATAAAGCCATCGACGTTTTCATGCTTTTTGCCAATGCGTAGGGTCAATAAGAAAGTAATGCCATAAAAGGCCAACATCATGATGATGATGTGGGTGGTTGAAAACTGAAACATAGTCGCTCCAATAGGCTTGCTTCTGCTTCATTGCCAGAAACAAGGCGCATGCTTACTTGAGTGGCGGGTACTAGTGGTTAGGCGTTTGTTGTCAGCAAACGGATGGGGTAATTGAGGCCGTTATTTTTGTGAGCAGGCGCTGGAAAAGGGCCCAATAAAAGGGATGGCATGACTCAGTGTTTTTATTTTTAATGCTTTTAGCATAACACGAAATAGCAGGGCTGAGGCGCTGCCTACCTTTATGAGCCAATTTAAGAGGCATTAAGGGTGCCAATAAATGGCCGTGGCCCCCGTTGGCTAAGCTTTTTCGTGATGCACGCGGTTTTGGGTTTTAAGGCACGGTGGTGGGCACGCGATGCTTTGCCGATACGACAAGTGCAGGTTGCCTAGGCAGTTTTGATGACAAAAAAGCATGGTCTATGGATGGCCAACATGCCGTAATGTGGATAAAGAGAAACCCATCCACGGCCTAGCCTCATTCAGCCCTTTACCGGTAAAACGATAAGCAAACCATGATTTAGCACATGGCCGTGCAGGGTTTTAAAATCCATAAAGCCCATTGCTCATAAGCCCCAAAAGCAGTGGTGTGGCCCCTCGTAGGATGGGGCGAAACCCATGTCGCCTTTGCTTTTCACGCATGCTCGTGGGCAGGCGATGCTTTACCCATCTTATGGTTTTTGATCATGCCCTTTGAAGACACAGCCCATGATTTTGTCATGGTGGTTTAAAGTGCTAACAAGTGGAAACTATCTTAGATTTACAGTGACTTACTATCTACCTGCTTATTAATTAGTACCTAATAACAGTCATTATAATTTCTATATAAGGGGAGCCTATGTATGTCACCATGAAGTCGTTTTTTGGGAAGGAATCTGCCACTGGCATCGTGTTAATCTGTGCGTCAATTTTAGGCTTGCTATGGGCCAATAGTGCTTATGCATCAGCGTATTTTTCATTGTTAAATCTATCCGTGTTAGGCATGTCAGTATTGCATTGGATTAATGATGGGCTGATGGCCATCTTTTTTCTTTATGTGGGCTTAGAAGTCAAACGAGAATTTTTAAGCGGCGAGCTGGCCACCTTTAAACAGCGTGCCTTGCCTGGCGCCGCCGCATTAGGTGGGCTGTTGGTGCCCGCTTTAATTTACCTACTGTTTGTGGGGCAGGATGCCGAGCTGGCTAGCGGTTGGGCCATTCCTACGGCGACGGATATTGCCTTTGCACTGGGCATTTTGGCGCTATTGGGCGATAAAGTGCCTAATTCGATTAAGGTGTTTTTAACCGCATTGGCCATCATTGACGATTTGGCCGCCATCGTGATCATCGCCCTGTTTTACACCGCGTCGCTGCAGGCGGCTTATCTATTGGCGGCCGTGATTGTCTTGGCGATGTTGGTTGGGCTGAATCGCCGCGGGGTGACTCAAAAATGGCCTTATTTGGCTTTGGGCTTGTTGCTGTGGTGGCTGGTGTTACAGTCTGGCCTTCATGCCACGCTGGCCGGTGTGGCGTTGGCGTTAACGATTCCGTTAAGGGTGCCTGGGCTTAAATCATATGATCAGTCGCCATTATTGGTGTGGGAGCATGGGTTAACCAAGTGGGTCGCATTCTTGGTGATTCCCGTGTTTGGTTTTGCCAATGCGGGCGTGTCTTTTGCAGGGTTCAGCCTGGCGCAGTTAACTCATCCAATCGTGTTGGGCATTGCCGTTGGCCTATTTGTGGGTAAGCAGTTGGGTATTTTTGGGGTGGTCTATCTAGGCGCCAAGCTGGGCTGGCTGGTGCGGCCTAAGGGCGCGAGCTGGCAGCAGGTATACGGCGTGGCGCTCTTGTGTGGGGTTGGCTTTACCATGAGCCTATTCATCAGCCTGCTGGCCTTTGTCGATCCGCAGCTGCAAGATTTAAGCAAGATAGGGGTGTTTATGGGTTCGGTGTTGGCGGGTGTCAGTGGGTTTTTGGTACTGAAATATCCTCGATAAGGCCCTGATTTTATGCCATTACGCCGTCGACAGATTGAGCCTGCCGACGGCGTTTTTGCGTCAGGGTTTTACAGCAGTGCGTTGACGTTTTGTTCGCCTAGGGCGGGGCCAACGCTCATGCCAAGCCCGGTACGCATCAGCACAATCGTTACTTTGGGGCTGGGCTTGAGTATCGAGATGGGTTCTGCGCCTTTTGAGCCATAAAAACCTTGCCATCTTTCAACGACGTCTACTTTCTGGCCTAAAGTCTCTTGTGCCAGATTCAGAATCAAGTCATCAATTTCGCTGCTGGCAAAGGGTTGAATCGCCTCGGTGTGATAATCATGGGAATCGCCAATAATGATGTCGCCGTAGGGTGTGGGCGTCATTAATAGATGAATCTTATACTTTTCAATGAGGGGCGTTTCTTCATTAACCAGCTGTTGCAAAGGGGCAATTTCTGGAAGGTCGGCAAAGGCATCATAATGTAGGCAGCTTAGCCCTGTGAACACCCCATGTTCGAGGTTAAAGGCCTGAGTCGGTCGGACTCGGAGCATTTGCAGGCGGCAAACAATCGGATTTAGAGGGGCTATTTCTTTACTAAAGAGGGTTTGATAATCATGCCCCGAGCAAACGAAGACATGATCGGCGTGAAACTCGCCTTGGGTGGTTCTGAGCGTTGCTTGAGTCTCATCAATGTCATAAACCAGCGTGTTGGTTTTAAACGTGATGTTCGGATGGCTGCCCACCCATTTTGCCAGTGCAGGGATGGCTTCGCGAGAGTAAACAACACGTTCTTTAGCGCCGTGAAGGGCGCGTTGGTAACGGGAGAAGCGGCCATCATAGAGTTTATTGATTTCGCTTGCCGTTAACAGCGAGCAGCCATAAGGCTGTGATTGACCAGGGCCCTCATAGAACGATTCTAACAAAGAGGCTTCCAGTTTGTTTCTGGCAAAAAGGAGCGAGCCTTTGGTAAAAACGTTAAAACCCACATTTTGGGCAAAATGGCCCCATAGCTCGTGGCTGCGATTGGCTAAGGCCAACATGTTTCCTGGCGCCTGTCCCAAAACCATGGCAAAACCGAAATTACGGACAGAGGCTTCATTGGGCATGCTGTTGCGCTCCAGCAGCAGCACTTTTAAGCCTTTTTCTGCGGCGGCATAGGCATGGCTTAAGCCTAGAATGCCACTGCCCACAACGGCGACATCAAAACTCATGGTTCTCTTTCCTAGATTAAAGGCCCTGTTTGGCCTGTTGATGATTGATACGACAAGATGAAACAGGCTTAACAGTCTATAAGAGTTGTATGGCAAAGATGTGACAGGTTGATCGAGCGGATCGAACGGATCGATGAATGGCCCAAAACGTTCTGAATGGGTCATGCTGGTTTTGCGGCTAGCTGCGATGAATGGCGTATTGGGCCATCTGTCTGACAGATAGCCCATGGCCTTAGCGCTGTGCGCTTAAGCTGTGGTTGTGGTAAAAAGAAGGGCGATGATGGAGAGGCGCACAGGAGCAGGCATGCATAAGGAGAACGAGATGAGCTTGGTATTGGGCCAAAAAATAGTGTTTGAGCGGACGTTTGTGGCCGCCGACGTGACGCAGTTTACCGCGGTGTCGCAAGACGAAGGCGTGCATCATGTGACGCCAGATGAGCACGGGCGGCTGGTGGTGCATGGTTTGTTGACCGCCACCTTGCCAACGAAGGTTGGGGGCGCCCATGACGTACTGGCGCGCACCATGCTGTTTGAGTTTGTGCGGCCCGTCTACAGTGGCGACACCATTCGTTGTGAGGTTGAAATTGTCGAACTGGGTCAGGATGAGAAGCAGAGAACCCAGCTCAAAGCGACGTTTGTGTGTCAAAACCAACATGAAAAGACCGTGTTGAGTGGTTACTTTGAAGGCGTTATTTTATGAATCTGCAGCAACAACTAAGTTCTGTTTTTAATCACGCTCGGCCACGCTGGTGGCAGGGCGCCAGCATGGTGTTGAGCTTAATGGCCTTAAGCATTAACCCTGTGGCGACGGCTAAGTCGGTGGCCTTTAGCTTTGATGATGGGGTGAATCCAGCGGTCATGGCCGATGCGGCGCAGGTGAATGCCACTTTATTGGCCAAACTGGCGGCCGATCAGGTGACGGCGATCATGTATCCCGCCTTGGTTAAAACCGGCACCGCCGAAGGGCTGGATTTGGTGGCAGATTGGGGCAAGGCGGGGCATCGCGTGGGCAACCACAGCGACCAGCACCTTAATTTAAATAAGCCAGAAACCACCTTGACGGCATACCTAAACAGTATGGCCGTGGCCGAGCAGCGGCTGAACACGTTACCGGGCTGGACGGCGCGGTATCGGTTTCCGTTTTTAAAAGAGGGCGCCACGGTAGAAAAACGGGAGGGCGTGCGCGCATGGCTGCGTGAACGTCATTATGGTTCCGGTGCCGTGACCATCGACGCCAGCGATTGGTATTACAATCAGCTGTACCGCCATCATTTAGCGCGTGCCGACGAGGCGGCTTTGGCCAAGCTCAAGCGGGCGTATGTGGCCCATATTGTGGCCCGAGCTCATTATTATGATGCTCTGGCACAGACGGTGTTGGGCTATGGCCCCAAACATGTGTTGTTGCTACATGTAAACCACATTAACGCGGCCTATATCGACGCCGTGATTTTGGCCTTAAAGCAGGACGATTGGCAAATCATCGACAGCGACAGCGCCTATCAAGACCCCGTGTATCAGCGTGAGGTGGCGACCTTGCCCGCAGGGGAAAGCTTAATTTGGGCCTTGGCCAAAGCAGAGGGCCATAAGGGCTTACGCTATCCAGCGGAAGATGCGCCTTATGAACACGCCAACCTTAAGGCGCATGGCCTGGCGCCGCTGCCTTAGGCAGGTTGGGTTTTAAGGCCAAGCAGATGAAACCAAGAGGCCCCGCCGTGGATACGGCGGGGCCTCTTGGTTGGGGCTGTAAGGATTACTTACCAGCTTGGGTTTCTACCCAGGCCACGAAAGCCGACACCCATTTGCCCATAAACTTACCGGTGCGGTCATTAAATACGCCCTGAGCGTCCACCATACCATCTTCCCACTTGATGAACATTTCCGGTTGGTTTAGCGGGCGCATGTCCAAAAATGCAAACACGCCGCGCAGCTGCTGTTGTGCCAAGGCCGTGCCGATATTGCCGGTAGACACGCCCACCAAGCCAGCGGGTTTACCTTGCCACGAGTTTTGGCCCCAAGGGCGAGAGCCTTGGTCTAAAGCATTTTTTAAGGGTGCAGGAATGCCGCGGTTGTATTCTGGCGTCACCACCAGCACCGCATCGGCGGCGGCAATGGTGTTTTTAAAGGCCATTACGCCAGCAGAAACGTTGGCATCGGCGTCTTGGTTGTACAAGGGCAGTTGGCCAATTTCAACGATTTCGGCCTGAAAATGGGCGGGCATCAGCTTGATTAGGGCTTTAGCCACCTGACGGTTATAAGATTCTTGGCGCAGGCTGCCGACTAAGACGGCAATTTTGTAGGTACTCATGCTTTATCCTTTTCAACGTAAATGGCTCATCAATAGTGAGAGAGATGGAGATAAGGCCCCATGCTGCTGGGCGCCTCAATAGCGTACTCGTTTATGATTTTATTGGCTTAAGTTAAATCAATACTGGGGCAAAATTGTGTGATTCAGGACACAAAAAGGCCGCTTAGGCCATGTGTGCCGCTGTCCATTGCTTAGTAATCTAGAGGTTCCTCGGCCGCACGGTCTACCTGTTCCATTTGTAAAGTGGTGTGAGACAGATGAAAGTCTGCCTGTAGTTTGGCCTCAATCGCGCGCCGTACCGTTTCATGTTGGGTATTGGGGGCCAAAACCACATGGGCGGTCAGCATGGGCTTGCTTTGGGTTAAGGCCCATAGGTGAAGGTCGTGCACTTTGGCCACGCCTTCGGTGCCGCTAATAGCTGCCTTGACCTCATTAATGTCCATGCCTGATGGCACGCCTTCTAAGAGGAGGTTGAGGCATTCTTTGAGTAAAATCCAGGTTCTTGGAAACACCATAAAGCCAATGGCCACGGCCAATGCCGAATCCACCCACTGCCAGCCGGTATACCAAATGATCACTGCCCCAATAATCACCGCCACCGAGCCGAGCATGTCGGCCCAAACTTCCAGATAGGCGCCTTTAACATTGAGGCTGTCGTCTTTGGCCTGGGTTAACAGGCGCATCGAAATAAAGTTGATGATTAATCCTGCAATGGCCACCACCAACATCCCCATTGATTGAATGTCTTGAGGTGCTGACAGGCGTTTAATCGCTTCATACAGAATATAAAATGCCACACCAAGCAAGAGCAGCGCATTCACGGCGGCGGCTAAAATTTCAAAGCGTGCATAGCCATAGGTGCGTAAGACGTCTGCGGCTTTACGGCCAGCATGAATGGCAATGAGGGCCAACAACAGCGCAATACTGTCGGTCATCATGTGCATGGCGTCGGAAATCAAGGCGAGGCTGCCGGTGAGGTAGCCGCCAATTAGCTCGATCAGCATAAACGAGCCGGTGAGGATTAACGCCAAACGCAAGCGCGATTCGGGTAGGGCGCTGACGTCGTGATCGTGGTCGTGAGACATGGCAGAGTCCAAAGAGAAAGCGTCACTCCATGATAATGCTATTTGTTTAAAAAGACAAAATATAATGGGTTAAGGCGCGGTTTTGGTCATCGGTTGTGGTGCCTATAAGATGATTTAAGCCGCGGGCTGGGTTCGTTAAGGCCAAAGTTTGCATGCCAATGGGTGCTGATCATGCCAATGGCTGTGGGATGGTCTTTTAAACGTTGATCGTAAAGTCGCTGGGGCTCTTCCCGGTGATTTTTTTAAACATACGGCTAAAGCTGGGTAAAGATGCATAGCCTAAGTCATAAGCGATTTGGGTTAAAGAGCGCTGTTGAGCCATCAAGATGAGGCTAATCTTAATCATAATGTATTGCTTCCAAAGCTGAAAGCTGATGCCGATTTCTTTGTGTGTGAGCCGATTCAGGGTTTTGGTCGAGCAGTGCAGCGTTTTGGCCCAGTAGTGAATGGATTCGGCGAGTAGGGCGTAGTCGTCCATCATGCGTTGCTCAATCAGCAGCAGTTTTTTATCGTGCGTATTGGGCAAAACAAAATGGTTGCTTTGATGGTGTCGGAGTTCGAATAAAATCAAATCCATCAGCTTCGCTTCGATGCCATGTTCGTCATAGGCCATAGGCAAGGACGCCGCTTTAATGATTAATTCTTTTAAAAAGCTGTTTACTTTAATGAACTGAACCTGTTCGCTTTGATGGCCGGACAAGGCTTTAGGATGGATAAAAAGAGTGCGTAGGCTAATGGTGCTGAGTGCCGTCATTTCGTGCAGCAGATTTTTGGGAATCAAGAGCGCGGTTTCTGGTGACAGGATCCATTGGCGTTCTGCCGTTTTCACTTCCATAATGCCTGCTGAGGCGTAAATTAACTGTACCCGCTCATGGGCATGGGGCAGATTGTGAAAGCCTTTGACGAACTCCTTCGGCATGGCTCCAATGAGCTGGGGAATATGCTGGTAATCGTTTCGATCGACGCTTTTTTTATGG
This sequence comes from Neisseriaceae bacterium, assembly GCA_017991555.1. Lineage (GTDB taxonomy): Bacteria > Pseudomonadota > Gammaproteobacteria > Burkholderiales > Neisseriaceae > JAGNPU01. The sequence goes on along the minus strand of JAGOQM010000003.1, from coordinate 124,692 downwards.
CTGTTCATGGCCTATCCTCCTGTTTCTATGACCACTACTATAACCCTGTATTGAAGCCAGCACACAGGCTTGATGAAGCAAACCCCATGGCTGTGTGCTGGCCTTAACTCAGTCAATTTTGACTTGGTCTTTGCCTTTTAAGTTTAATAAAGCCCGCGCTTCCGCTGGCGAGGCTATTTCATAGCCTAGATTTTCCAATACGGCACGAATCTTGCGAACCTGCTCAGCATTGCTGGTGGCTAAATGGCCTTTTTCTAAAAACAGACTGTCCTCTAGCCCTACGCGGACATGGCCACCCACTAGGGCGGAGTGCGTTACCATGGGCATTTGTGCTTTGCCTGCGGCCAGAGTAGACCATTGGATGTCATCGCCAAAAAGTCGTTCAGCCGTATTTTTCATGAACAAGAGGTTGTTAAGGTCAGAGCCAATGCCGCCCAATATACCAAAAACGCCCTGTACAAATAGTGGCCCTTTGAGTAAGCCCAGCTGTCTAAAATAGGCCAGATTATAGAGGTGGCCAACGTCGTAACACTCATGTTCAAAGCGAATGTTTAAATCCTCAGTCAGCTTCAGGGTGCGGTGGATGTCTTTAAAAGTATTGCGGAAAATAAAGTCATCGCTGGTTTCTACATAAGCTTTTTCCCAAGGAAAGGCCCAGTCTTTTATCTTGTTGGCTAAAGGATGAAAGCTGAAGTTAATCGACCCCATGTTTAATGAGCACATCTCTGGCTCAAAGGCCAGCACGGCCGCTAGACGTTCTTCTGGGCTCATATTGGGGCTGCCCCCCGTGGTCAGGTTAATGACGGCATCGGTTTGTTGATGAATCGGGGTTAAAAACTGCTTAAAAATCTCAGGGTCGCCGCTGGGGTGGCCGGTGTTAGGGTCGCGCGCATGTAAGTGCAGGATGGCGGCCCCAGCCTCGGCTGCTGCAATGGCCTGACTGGCAATGTCTGCGGGCTTATAGGGCAAGTGTGGTGACATGGTGGGGGTATGAATGCCGCCCGTAATGGCACAGGTAATGATTACTTTATTGGTCATGATGACCTCCTTGTTGTTTGAGCATGTTTTTAATGTGTGTGTTTAGGTGCTGCTGTAATTGCTGCTTTTTTTGCTCGTTCCAGGATAAAAAACCTTGGCCAGTTTTGGCCCCGAGCTTATTTTGGGCCACGCATTCCACCAAAGCGGGCAACGGTTCTGTGGCTTGGCTTAGGTCGCGTAGGACAACGTTGTGGATGTCTAGGGTGAGGTCTAGCCCCACCATGTCGGCATTTTCGATGGGGCCAAACACCGGCAGTCTTAAACCAAAACTATTTTTCACCACAATGTCGATGGTTTCTGGGCTGCACACCCCAGCCGAAATTAAAGCCTGAGCCTCACGCCAGAGCGCGTGTTGGAGGCGGTTGCCAATAAAGCCAGTGACGTCTTTTTCAACAAATACAGGCTTTTTGCCCACCTTGGTTAATAAGGCCGCCGCCTGTTCGAGGGTTTCGGTGCGGACATACTCGGTACGGATGACCTCAACCAGCGGAATGAGGTTGGCAGGATTCCACCAGTGGGTGCCTAAAATACGATGGCGCTGGGCCAAAGGCACGCCCATGGCGATGTCCGTAATCGGAATCACCGAGGTGTTGCTGGCCAATAAAGTTTTTTCGGGCATGATTTGAACCAGCTGCTGAAAAATGGCTTGTTTAATGGCTAGCTTTTCGGGGCCAGCTTCAAAGACGATGGTGACATCGTTGGGCAAAGCCTCGAGGCGGTCGACCACGTTTAAATAGCGTGCCTTGGCCGTGTCGAAACCATCGTCGTGCAACAGGGCTTCAAGGCGAGGGTGCAGGGTGGCCCGCTGATCGGCGACGGGTTCACATAGGCTAACCTTATGGTCGTTGCGGCAAAAAACGCTGGCAATGCCAAGGCCCATCAGGCCACCACCAACAATGGCAATGTGTTCTTTCATAACGGCTCCAATTCAATTGAGTTAGTGGGGGAAAAGTAAAATACCGGTGATGGCCACCACGTTGCCGACTAGGAATAGCAGTACCGAGAAGCCAATGAGGTCTTTGATTTTGATTTTGGCAATGGCCAGTAAGGGCAAGGCCCAGAAAGGACAAACGATGTTCCAGATGCTTTCGCCCCAAGCAACCCCCATCGCCACTTTCCAGGGCTCTACGCCCAAAGCTTCTGCCGCCGGCAGCATGATGGGGGCTTGTACGACCCAGTGGCCGCCAGCAGAAGGCACAAAGACGCTGATGACTAATGAGGATAGGTAAGAATAAAGCTCAAAAGAGTCGTAGGTGGCAAACTGTAGTAACAGATCAGAAATGTGCTGTACGAGGCCGCTGCTTTCCATGATGCCTAAAATGCCGGCATAAAAAGGAAACTGTAGAATAATGCCAGCAGACGAAGCCGCGCCTTTAACGGTTGAGCGTGAGTATTTAATCAAGGTGCCATGGGCACACACGCCTAAGGTGAGGAAAATAAAAATCAAGATGTTGATGTTTAAGGAACCACCGCCATAAAAATATTGGCCGATGTACAAAGCACCCATGATGACTAAGGCCGCACTGAATAGTGGGTGGGTATCAAGCTTTTCAGAGAGGGTTTTAACCTGCTGACTTTCTTCTTCAAGCTCAGCTTCGTCGTGTAATAAGCGAGGGTCGGCCACGACGGTGTCTTTTTCTTTTGGCATCATCAAAACCAAAATTAAAGGAATCACAATGGCCAAGGTCACGGTAATGAAGATCGTTTGCGGGTGGAATAAGGTTTGGCTTAAGGGCACCAGGCCTATTTGTGCTTCTAAAAAATGGCCTTTAGTGTTAATGAGCAGCGGGATCGAGGCAGAAAGGCCGCCGTGGGTAATGATGATGCCGGAAAAAGCGGCCGTCACCAAAAGTCGAAAGTCGACCTTAGGGTGAAGCTTGGCGGCTTCGCGAGCCAGGATGCCCCCTGCGATTAAGCCCAGCCCCCAGTTTAAATAGTATAAAACCATGGAAACCACACTGATGAACAAAATCAGCTGGGCCGGCGTTTTGGGAATGGCCGCGATCCTTTTGAGAAAGCGTTGCACAATGGGCGCGGCGGCGAGGGCGTAACCAGTCACCACGACCAAAGTCATTTGCATGGCAAAGGGTAAGATGCCAAAGAAGCCAGAGCCCCAGTTATTGATTAACTCTAGGGTTGTGCGTTCACCGCTGATGCTGCCAATAATGAGCACAAAAAGGGTGATCAGCCAAGCAATGGTGAAGGGGTCGGGTAAATATTTTTGCATGAAATTCACAAAAAAATTCAATAGCTTAGAAATCATTTTATTCTCCTCTATTTTTAATACTGCTATTTGTGTAGAAAATAGTAGGACTGATTGCCGCAAAGAGGCTTATCTTTTGTGGACATCATAGAGGCTAAAAAAGACGATTCATGTTGCAAGGCAGTATGGCGAGGTGCTTCGAAGGAGGGGGAAATAGGCGCTAGGCTAGGGCAGCAGGGCAGTATAGAAAAAGCAGGACGGATTTGGAGAAGCGGTGTGCGCGCAGGCGCAGGGTGTAGCAGAGACGCCTGGGCCGATGTGGGCGTTGGCCTCGATCAGAAATAGCGGCCACGACCACCCTGCGGCGGCAGGGCTAAGCGTCTGCGTGAAGGGCGCTTTATGTCAGTCGTGCTGCTTTGAGTTGTCGTCAGCGTTGGTTTTTGTTGACTTTATGACTTGCTGGATTTTCGGTGCTGCTGCTCGTTATCGGCAATGGCCTGCGAGATGGTTTCGCGATGCTGTAAGTCGCGATAGGCCTGTAGTGACACCTCGATAAAGTCGATGTGCTTTTGCGCCATTTGGCGTGCTTTGCTGGGCTGCTTCTTTTTAATGGCCACATAAATATCATGGTGCTGGGTAGACAGCTCGGCCTTCATGTCGGCCACGGCGAACATATTGCCTAAGTTGGTCTTGGTGTGGGTGTGCAGCACCCGCAGCAGGCTGTTAGAAAACTGGGCAAACAAAATATTATGAGACGCCTCGGCGATTGACTGATGAAAGCCCACGTCGGCCTCCGACTGTTTGGCCACGTCGCCAACCTCATAAGCGTGGTCGATTTGCGCCAGCCAGTATTGCATGCGCTTAAGGTCGGCGTCGGTACGGCGTTCGGCCGCCATGCCCGCTAGGGTGGCTTCAAGATGGCGGCGAAAATCTAAAATGTCGGTTTCTAAATAGTTGTGGCGGGCCAACAGGGTTTGCCAGCCCAACATAAAATCTTGCTGTACCTGGTTGGACACGTAGTGGCCATCGCCGTGGCGGCTTTCGATTAGGCCGCGGGCGGCCAGCATGCTGATGGCGTCGCGCACCGATGGTCGGGATACGCCCAGTTCTTCGGCCAGCACGCGTTCTGGCGGCAGCTTAAAGCCAGCCTGATAGATGTTTTGAAAAATCCTATCTTCAATTAAATCAGCGACTTGTTCGTAAATTTTATTTTTCTTAATCATGAATGCTCTTTTGTAGCGCTTTAAGGCCTGTTAATTGAGTTAGTGGTAAAGCGTTTGTTTATCATTTTTATGGGGTGGGGCTTGTAAAAATGATTAATAAAACAAGGCTTTATTATTTCTATAGCCTTTAAGTTTGACGAATATTCTTAAGCTGTTGTAACGTAAAGAATATATATAAAAAATTGGTCTGACCAATTTACCAAAAGTGATAAAAGGAGAATAGCACAATGGCCCCACCACGCCAAGATCAATCGCATAACCCTGCCCACGTGTACTTTTTTGGCACCTGCCTGCTGGACGTCTTTTTGCCGGAAGCAGGCATGGACGCCATGACCCTATTAGAACAATTGGGCGTTCAGGTACATTATCCGCAAGCGCAAAGCTGCTGTGGTCAGCCTGCTTATTCTTCTGGTCATCCTAATGAAGCCCGCACCGTGGCTAAAGCCCAATTGGCGCTGTTTCCAGAAGACTGGCCCATTGTTGTGCCCTCTGGCTCTTGTGGCGGCATGATGAAGTGGCATTGGCCTAAGCTGTTTGCCGGTACGGCCGAAGAGGCCGAGGCACAAGCGATCGCCGATCGAGTGGTGGAGTTTAGCCAGTTCTTATACGCCGATTTAGGCTATCAACCCCAAGATTTAGGACCGGCCACCAAGGTGGCGGTTCATACCAGCTGTGCCGCGCGGCGCGAAATGAACGTACACGAATCTAGCTGGGCCTTAATTGACCAGCTCAGTAACGTCACGCGCGTGGTGCACGACCACGAAAGCGAATGCTGTGGTTTTGGCGGCACCTTTTCGATTAAGCACCCGAACATTGCCGGTGCCATGGTCAGCGATAAAGTGACTGCTTTGAGTGAAGCCCAAGTGGATCAAGTAGTGACGGCAGACGGCGGTTGCTTGTTAAACATTGGTGGCCACATTGATAAAGTAGGCGCCAACACGCCTAAGCCACAGCATTTAGCCAGCTTCTTATTGGCTCGGACGAAGGAGCAGCGCGCATGAGCCAAGCCAAAGAGCGTATTTTTGCCAAGCTGCGGGCGGCTCAGGCCAAGCCCGTCGCCCACCCAGACGTGGCCGCTTACTATCAAGACATGGGTGCCACCTGGGCCGACGATGTCGCGCGCCTAAAGCATTGGGCCGCCACCATGCGCGCGGTTAAAACCGAAATCATTTGGGTGACTCAGGCCAATTGGCTCACCCATTTGGCCGAGGTGGTACGCACCAAAAACATTGCCAATTTGGCCTTGCCAAACGGAACCGTCGCCAGTGCCGCCATTCAACAGGCCTTGCCTGAGCTGGCGCCAGGTGCGCATTGCACCGTAATGGATGAGGCCTTAGAACACTGTAAAGACGCCTGGTTTGGCGACACCGACGCCGGCTTTACCGAGGTGTGCTGTGGGATTGCCCAAACCGGTACCTTATTGCTGTGGACCAGCGCACAAGAGCCGCGTTCATTAAGCCTGATTCCGCCGATTCACATCGCCCTGTTTGACACCCAGAAGCTACAGCCTGATTTTTTCAGCGCCATGCAGGCTTTGTCGCTGTCAGAAAACATGCCCAGCAACGTGGTGCTGGTGTCGGGGCCGTCTAAAACGGCCGACATTCAGTTAACTTTGGCCTATGGCGCCCACGGCCCTAAAGACTTGGTGGTGTTGGCCCTGTTGCCAGAAGGCATCGACGCCGCAGACTTGGCGCAAGCATGAGGAACGACAGCATGAATACTCGCCCCGCGGCCAGCCGCTTTTTTAAAATTGCGGCCGAAAGTGCCCTACAAGACGATCATTTACGCCATAGTTTGCGCGGTGCTATGGATGGCCTGATGAGCAAACGCCAAGCCACCTTAGCCAACGAAGACGAATTACAGCGCCTGCGTACCGTCTGCGAAGGCATTCGCCAGCATGCCTTATCGCGTCTGCCCGACCTACTAGAGCAGCTAGAAAGCAAGCTTACCCAATTGGGCGTGCACGTGCATTATGCCGAAGATCAGCAAGAAGCCTGCCAAATCATTCACCAAATTGCCCAAGACCATCAAGCCAAACTGATGGTGAAGGGCAAGTCGATGGTGAGCGAAGAAGTCCACCTTAATGAATACCTCGCCGAGCGTGGGGTTCAAGCGGTGGAAAGCGACATGGGTGAATACATTTTGCAGCTCGCAGAAGAAAAACCGACCCACATTGTGATGCCCGCGATTCACAAAACCAAAGATCAGGTGAGCCAGCTGTTTCATGACCACCTAGATTCGCCCTTAACCGACGACGTTGACGAGCTGATTCGCGTGGGCCGCAGCGCCTTGCGCGACGTTTATCGTCAGGCCGACTTAGGCTTATCGGGGGTGAATTTTGCCGTGGCCGAAACCGGTACCTTATGTTTGGTAGAAAACGAAGGCAATGGTCGCTTGTCGACCAGCGTACCGCCCGTGCACATCGCCATCACCGGCATCGAAAAGGTGGTGGCGCAGTTGAGCGACGTGGTGCCGCTGTACAGCCTCTTAACCCGCAGTGCCATTGGCCAAAACATCACCACCTATTTCAACATGATTACTGGCCCGCGCCGCAGCCAAGAACTAGATGGCCCGCAAGAAATGCACCTGGTGCTGTTGGATAATGGCCGCACTCAGGCTTATGCCGACGAACAAATGCGCCAAACCTTACAGTGCATCCGCTGTGGCGCCTGCATGAACCACTGTCCGGTGTACACCCGCGTGGGTGGTGCCGCTTACGGCACCACCTATCCAGGCCCCATTGGTGAAATCATTTCGCCGCACTTAATGGGCCTAGACGACACCCACAACTTACCCACGGCGTCTAGCCTGTGTGGTGCCTGTGCCGAAGTGTGTCCCGTGCGCATTCCCATTCCAGACCTGCTGATTCGGTTGCGTACCGAAGCGCAGCGTTCGCCGAATGAATCCGTGCCAAACCCGATTCAAGGGCAGGGCGCCGCTTACTCGGTGAGCGAACAAATGGCCTGGAAAATGTATGCGGGCGTGACGCGCCATGCCTTTGGCTACCGTGTCGCCACTCAAGTGGCCACGCGCCTGCGGGCATTGACACCGAAAAAGCAGCTAGGCTGGACGCAAAACCACGTGCCGCTTAAGCCTGCCGCCAAAACCTTGCATCAGCTGATGCGCGAAAAGAACAAAATCTAACCCCCCAGTTGTTTAAATGGCTGCCGCCCAAAAAGGGCGCAGCTGGCTTTTTTTACGTCTAAATAAGAAACACAGGAGAAACTTAATGACCGCTTCTTGGCAGCAACTCTATGATCCCTTTGGGAATATTTGGCTATCCAGCCTGGTGGCCCTGATCCCCATCATCTTCTTCTTTTTGGCTTTAACCGTGCTGCGTCTTAAAGGCAGCGTGGCCGGGACCATTACCGTGCTGCTGGCGTTTTTAGTGGCGATTTTTGCCTACAACATGCCCGTTATGCTGGCCTTATCGTCTATTGTGTACGGCTTTTTATATGGCTTATGGCCGATTGCTTGGATCATTATTGGGGCGGTGTTCTTGTACAAAATATCGGTTAAAACCGGTCATTTTGACGTCATCCGTTCCAGTATTTTGTCGGTGACCGAAGACCAACGTTTGCAAATGCTGTTGGTGGGTTTTGCCTTTGGTACCTTCTTAGAAGGCGCCGCTGGCTTTGGTGCACCCGTGGCCATTACCGCCGCCTTATTGGTGGGTTTAGGCTTTAAGCCGTTATACGCCGCAGGCCTGTGCTTGATCGTGAACACCGCCCCAGTCGCCTTTGGCGCGATGGGCATTCCGATTATTGTGGCCGGTGAAGTATCGGGCATTGAAGTAATGGCCGTGAGCCAAATGGTGGGTCGTCAGCTGCCGTTTATGGTGCCGATCGTGCTGTTTTGGATCATGGGCATTATGGATGGCTGGCGCGGCATTAAAGAAACCTGGCCTGCCGTATTGGTGAGCAGTATTTCTTTTGCGCTGGCCCAATACGCCACTTCTAACTTTGTTGGCCCAGAGCTACCAGACATCACCGCCGCCATTGCGACCTTGGTGACCTTAACCTTGTTCTTAAAAGTGTGGAAACCAAAGAACATTTTCCGCTTCGAACAAGAAGCCGACAGCCCATTGATTAACGCAGCCAACCAGCCTAAATACTCAGCTGGCCAAATCATGTTGGCTTGGTCTCCGTTTGCGATTTTGACCCTAATGGTGACCATCTGGAGCATTCAGCCGTTTAAAGTGTTGTTTGCCAAAGGTGGCGCGTTACACCATTGGGTATTAGAGTTACCCATGCCGTTCTTACATAATATGGTGCAGAAAATGCCACCGATTGTGAGCGAAGCGGTGGATTACGCCGCCGTGTACAAGTTTGACTGGTTTTCTGCCACCGGTACCGCGATTTTCTTGGCCGCCTTGATCACCATCGTGGTGTTGAAAATGCGTCCGAAAGACGCCGTGGCGACCTTTGTCGACACCCTGAACGAATTGAAAATTTCGATTTACTCAATCGGTATGGTGCTGGCATTTGCCTTTATCGCCAACTACTCTGGTCTGTCTGCGACTTTGGCTTTGGCCTTGGCGCACACCGGTAAAGCGTTTACCTTCTTTTCGCCGTTCTTAGGCTGGTTGGGCGTGTTCTTAACCGGTTCAGATACCTCGGCCAACGCCTTGTTCTCTGCCTTACAAGCCACTACCGCTCAGCAAATCGGCGTTCCCGAAGTGCTGCTGGTGGCGGCCAATACCTCAGGCGGCGTGACCGGCAAAATGATTTCGCCGCAGTCGATTGCCATTGCCTGCGCGGCCGTAGGCCTAGTAGGGCGTGAAAGTGATTTATTCCGCTTTACACTAAAACACAGCCTTGCGTTTACGGTGATGATCGGCATTATTGTGACCGTACAGGCGTACATTTTGCCATGGATGATTCCTAATTAAGGCGTATGATTTAACCAAGACAAAAACCAGACCTTGTCTGGTTTTTGTTTCAGTAGGCCAGTAACGGCCATGAATCAGCCCAGCGTAAGCCAATAGATGGCCCGCCGGGATTGAAAGGAAATTTTAATGCATGCTCAGACGGACATGACCCAGACCATCAACCAGTTTGTGGCCATTGTGGGCCCCACCCATGTGTTGCAAAGCGACACCCAAACGCGCCATTATCGCCAAGGCCATCGCTATGGCGGCGGTGATGTATTGGCGGTGGTGGTGCCCGGCACATTGCTGGAGCAGTGGCAGGTATTAGAAGCAGCGGTCGCGGCTAACTGCGTGGTGATTATGCAGGCCGCCAATACCGGCTTAACCGGTGGCTCGACCCCATTTGGAGCAGATTACGATCGCCCCGTGGTGTTAATCAGCACCCGCCGCCTGGCCGGTATTCAAGTGATTGAGAACGGCGACCAAGTCATTTGCCTGCCCGGTGCCACATTGGATGCCTTAGAAAAAACCCTCGCGCCCTATGGCCGCGAACCGCATTCGGTAATTGGCTCATCTTGCATCGGCGCCTCGGTTTTGGGCGGCGTGTGCAACAACTCTGGCGGCGCCTTAGTACGCCGAGGACCTGCCTATACCGAATTGGCCCTGTACGCCCGCGTGAACGACGACGGCACCTTAGTATTGGTTAATCATTTGGGCGTTGAGCTGGGCGACACCCCAGAAGAAATCTTGACCCGCCTATCAGCGCAGCAGTACGCGCCCACCGATGTGGCCACCATTGCGCACCGCTGTGCTTCTGATCAACATTATGCCCACGATGTGGCGCAGGTAGACGAAGACACCCCAGCGCGCTTTAACGCCGACCCAACCCGCCTGTTTGAAGCGTCTGGCTCGGCCGGTAAGGTGTGTGTGTTTGCTGTGCGTTTAGACACCTTCACCAAAGTGCCTAGCCAGGTACTGTACATCGGCAGTAACGCTCAAGAAGACTTAACCGCCATCCGCCGCGCCTTGCTCACAGAGCTGCCGCGCTTGCCGATTGCGGGCGAATACATTCACCGCGTTGCCTACGACATTGGCGCCGAGTACGGCAAAGACACGTTTTGGTTTATTGAGAAATTTGGCACCGTAAACGTGCCCAAAGCGTTTGCGGTGAAAGACAAAATCGACGGCTTTTTAGAAAAGTTTGGCATTCGTGGCTTAACCGACAAAGCCTTGCAGCTGTTTACCAAGTTCTTGCCCAATCATTTGCCCCAGCGCATGAACGAGTTTCGTGATCGCTACGAGCACCATTTGGTGATTCGTATTGAAGAGCAAGACGTGGCCACGGTGAGCCAAATACTCCAAGACTATTTTGCCGAGCGCGATAGCGGCGATTACTTCTTGTGTACTGCCGACGAAGGCCGCAAAGCCTTCTTACACCGCTTTGCCGTGGCCGGCGCCGCCATTCGCTACCGCAACACCCATCGCAGCGAAGTAGAGGACATCGTCGCCCTCGACATTGCCTTACGTCGTAACGACCAGCAGTGGGTGGAAACGCTGCCCCAAGAGATGGACGACGTGATCGTGCACAAGCTGTATTATGGCCACTTCTTCTGTCACGTTTTTCACCAAGACTACATCGTTAAAAAAGGCGTCGACCCCTTAGCGATGGAACATCAAATGTGGGGCTTGTTAGACGATCGCGGCGCCGAATACCCAGCCGAGCACAACGTTGGCCACTTATACATGGCCAAGCCCAGCTTGAAAAAGCACTATCGTGAACTAGACCCAACCAATACCTTTAACCCAGGCATTGGCCACACGTCGAAGTTGAAAAACTGGCAAAAAAAGGCCTAAGCTTTCACAAGCATAAAATAAAATGGCTTGGTGAGCCCTAAACGGGACACCAAGCCATTTTTTTATCTAAATGGATTTGTCGCATGGCTTTTTGTCGCGTGGGCTGCGACCCACAGTGCTTTTATTGTAACGAGGAGTGACACATTAAGGCCGATGGGTAGGCGTTGCTTTACCCATCCTACGGCGTGGCTTGCTGTTTTAGTCAGCCTAAGGTTAGGCAACCTTGGGCAGTTTAACCAGGCTTTACAGCCTAAGCTTTCACGCCCGTGTGGGTGTAGATCTGATCTGCCTGAGAGAATAAGTAATAGCACCAGGTGATGAGGATGAAGGCGTGTTCTTGATTCAGGTTATCGAGCTCATCGCCATGCAACACCAGGTTTCTGCTCAGGGTTAAGCGCTTGTTGCCATCGATGGTTTTAAACTCACTGTAGGCGCCCAGTTTGGTGATCCACTCTGTTTTTGGATCGCGCTTGGCGATGTCTATTTTTAATTTTAAGCCGACGATTTTACGGGGCCTTCTGTTTGGCTGTTTAATAAACAAGCCTTTTCGACGGCGATAAATTTTGCGTTCGTACAGTAAGAAGTCGGTGATTAAACCCTCAATCTGCCCATACAGCAAACAAATACACCCCGCAAAATATTGATGCTTATAAAGCGCAAAAATCTCTTTAAAAATGGGTCGGCGCAGCGGGTCGCAGAACACGCACTCGTTGACCAAGCGCATGAATAGCGTGATGAACGGCTGAAAGCGAACAAACTCTAGTAGATGCATGTCCTTAGGCTTGTTGAGAATGTATTGATGGACGGTTGCTTCTAAGAGGCTGCCTTCAAGAAAATCATATTTAGGGTCGTCGAGAGATTCGGGTAAATCGGGCTGTTGGGCCTGAGCGGCTTCAAGCAATTGCAGGTGGTTTTGAATGGCTTTAATGATGCTGATGATGTCAGGCGAATCATTTTCGAGGTCTTTTAAAATAGACTGTAGTTTTTCTAAGTGAATCTGGTCATTCATGTGGGGTCGATCCTATTTTTAATAGGGTATTGGCCGTTTCGTTGGGGCGTACCCATAAACGATCGGCCAGTAAGGTAAGGGCACAAGCGCCATGATTGTATCATATGGGCCATTAGGCGTTTTGACCTCTCCCAGCCTATACCAGCAATGCCACCATAAGGAAGGCTTAATAACCTTAGCCCCATCAACTCATAACCATCTACCCGCATACGCTTAAGCCTCCCGCCGTAGTGGGTAATGCGCAGCCTACCCACCAGCCTTTAAGCTCAACAGGCCCAAACTAACGGATCACGGCCGATCCTGAATGAAGCAGGCGCTTATACCTGTGCCTCAAGTATTGCCTACGCGTCGACGGCTAAGCCAGCGGTTTAAGCCAAACCACAGCGCCAGTGGCAGCCCAAAAATAATCAAGCCAGACACAATAAACGACAGCCATTCTGGCACGCCTAAGCCGAACGCAAACCCAAACGCCAAATTGTTAAGAGACGTCAGGGGATCAAGCGCGGCCAGGTTAAAGCCTTCGCCGGTTCCAGAGAAGGCAAATACCAATAAAAAGAAGAGGCCTAATGAAAGCAACAGGCTTAATAAGCGCATGATTTAATCCTTTTAATGATTCAAAATAATGGTTTGATGTTGCCTATTGATGGATTTAAAACTCATGGCACCCAAACCACACAACCTTTAACCACCAACAGCATGGCTCTAGTAGGGTGGGCCGATGGCCCACGTCGCCTTTATGTCACATAACCTAATGCATTAAGGCTGGTGGATCGGTTGCGTTTTACCGCACCCTACGGCTGAGGGTTCCTTAAGCAGCTTGTGGCCAACCATGATTGGATACTTTCATATTCTCATGGTTTCAAGTGTGTATGATTTATTTTATCAATGTGCTTAAAACGCATTCATCACCACACGAATCAACCCCCAACGCACACGGCCATACACCTAACTAAGCGGCAGGTGCCGCCTGCTTCAATACTGCCCCAAAGGCCTGCCACAACGCCTGCTGCGGATGGTTTTTAGGCCACACCAAATAATAGGCATTGCCGGTACACAACGTCGGCGCTACGGGCGCGATGACTTGGCCGCTGGCCAACAGTGGTTGAATAAAGGCCTGGTCGGCCAAGGCCATCCCCAAGCCCTGGGCCGCGGCAGACATGGCCAATCCTAAAGTGTCAAAGATTTTACCGGAGTGGGGGTAGGCGATGGAGAACACCTCTGGGTAAGTTTGTTGCCATTGCAGCCAATCGACGTGGTCGCTGCTGGCGTGCAGTAAGGCATGCTCTGGCAACCTGGTTTGACAGGCAAGGCCCGCCCAAAAAGCAGGGGTGCAAATCGGCGTGAGCCGCTCATCGAATAAATGTACCGCGTGCCAGTCGGGCGACAGCTTGGCCAAGCACAGAAGGGCCGCGTCAAAAGGCTCTTGCTGAAAGTTAACGTGGTCATGCTGCATAAACGGACTGTGCAGCACCACCTGTGGCCCAGCCTGCTGTTGATTAAAACGATTCAATGGTTCGATTAACCAATGCAGCGCAACGGTATTGGCGGCTTTGAGCTTAAAAGCCTGAGGCAGATGGGTGTGCTTGAGGCAGGCCGCAGTAATGCCTTCGTAAAGCGGCGCGAGGTCTTGGTATAGGGTTAAGCCAAAGTGGGTTAGCTTAAGCTTACCGCCGCTGCGCACAAACAGCTTTTTACCAAAATGGCGCTCTAAATTTTTAACGTGGTGGCTAATGGCGCTTTGCGTGAGGAATAGCTGGGCGGCCGCCACAGAAAAAGACAGCGTTTGCGCCGCAGCCACAAAGGCTTTAAGCGCATAAAGAGAAGGCAGGCTATTCATAAGCGATGGGGCACACCCTTAGGTATTAGTAAAATTCATACTTAAGGTGAGTATAGGGCATTTCCCATGGCCCAACAAGTTGCCTAAGATGTCTGCTTATGAAAGGTTTAGGGCTAAAATAATGCCCTAAACCGATACCCACAAATAGGCCAGTGGCGATGACAAACGGGCGCCTGCCTTTAATAAGAAAGATAAACGCATGAGTTTTTTACTGTGGAGCCAGTTTGTCTTGGCGATTGGTTTGTTGATTGTCAGCCCCGGCCCCTCAGCGGCTTTGGTGATCCAGTACAGCAAGCAGCGCCATGGCGTGTATCTCGCCGCCATTTTAGGCGGTAACGCCGCCTCGGTGACCTTGCTGGTGTTGGCAGCGGTGGGGTTAAGCTTAGTGCAGCATGAGGGCATTTTACTCGGCCTTCAGCTAGCGGGCACGCTTTACCTCATGTATTTGGGCATTTCTATGCTTAAGTCGCAGCAGGTAATTAGGCGGGGCCGCATCGAAGACACCCCCAAGCAGGCATTGTTAAAAGGTTTTTTAGTGGGCATCAGCAACCCCAAAGACATTTTATTTTTTGCGTCTTTTTTAAGTATTTTCTTACCAGATACAGGCCAAGGCTGGCTGAGTGCGCTGTTAATATTATTGGCGACATGGACGGTGGTGGATTGGCTGGTGATGTTGGGCTACGCCGCCTTTTTTAGGCGCCAGCAGTGGTTAAACGCCACCGGTTTAAACCGAGTGTGTGGCCTAATCCTGTGCGTCTTGGCCTTGCTGTTGTGCTGGAACGTGGTGCAGGCCGTGCGCGCCATGCTGTGAGGTTGGAATCAATAGAGCAGAGTACGGCTTAATCCCACAGCCACCAAGGCCAGCTTGACTTAACAATAATTCAGAATGGGTTACTTGTGATCAACAAGGATGAGCGGTCGTACAAAGAGGAATAAAAGAGGTATATGTTTGAATACCAGCTGATTAAAAAGGATCGAATGTATACTTTTTAGAATTTATATCAGGCAGTGTTGAGGTATCTGTTTAGTGCTAATTAAATTAAAGTTAGATAATTACAATATATTCATGCTCATTTTTATGATTAACTTAATAGTAGTAAAGGTATTAGTATCAATTTTATGAGATTCTAGATTGGCTACAGTGTCATTGTTTTTCTTTTTGATTTTTGACAAGCCTTATTTAATAACCATTAACCTTCAAACTTTTTAGGTGTATTTTATGTACAACTATTTTAAAAAAATATATAAAACTAATCGTGAAAGAAAAAATGCTTTGTGGCTAGTTTTATTGATGATTTTTGGTTTGTTTTTTTGCCAGATTTCAGTAAAAATGCATAATTCGACTTTGATGTTGTTGAGTTTTTCTATCGCTTTCATAAGTTATACAATGCTATCGCTTCTGACGGTACCTCATATTTATAAAGACCTTTTTGACGCTAATGATGAATTAAGTCGATGGTCTGTTTATCCTTTGATGTTTGTTTTTGGTGGGATATGTGGTTTTTCATTTTTATTGTTTATTATATATGTATTAGCTCAGCCAGTTTTTTCAAGTCTTTAGGAGGCATAGTATAAATTTATATTATAGGCACATTGCTTAAAATAAAGTTATTCCTTGGCTTGTTGGTTTTTTAGCTAATTAATTAAAGTAAGCAGTACCATTGTTGGGGGGCTGACTTAATATTCTTTCCCAAGTTTAGGATATAGTTTTGAAACATGATTATAAAATAACTTAGTCAAGTAGATGGGAGCAAAATGTAGATGGTTCACGGGAAAAGTATTCGGATTTATTTAGAAGAGGGTACAAATAATGGCTTGGTTATATCCGAGATTGTTAATTGGACAGGAGAGGTGACTTCATTCCCAAGGAGTAAATTAAAGCAGTTTATTCAAGTAGGAAATGAGAAGCCGGGTATCTATTTTTTAATTAATAAGGAAACTCAAGAGGTTTATATTGGTGAATCTGACAATGTAGCCAAGCGTTTGTCTCAACATGAAAAAGATACTCTGAAAGGTTTTTGGGAAACCACTTGTGTGGTGACGAGTAAGGATCAAAATTTAACAAAAAGCCACATTCGCTACTTAGAGAGTAGGTTGATTGGTTTGGTACAAGATAGTGAGTTATACACTTCGAAAAATGGGAATAGTGGTAGCCAAACCATTATGAATCTTCCTAAAGCCGATATTTCAGACATGGAGTTTTTTTTAGCACAAATGCAAATAGTTTTGCCTGTACTAGGTTTAGTCTTTTTGGAAACAGGGAGAGTTTCTCATGATGAGTTACTTCGGAAGCAGCAAACTGAGCATGGTAACTCTGGTGTAAAGATAGCTAAATTCATCCTAAAACAAAAAGATATAGTCGCTTATGCACAGGAAATTAATGGTGATTTTATTGTGATGAAAGGGTCTAAGGTTGCTTCTAGCCTGAGTCTAGCAGCTAAGAAACATAATTATATTATAAACTTACGCCCAAAACTTTTTGAAAAAAATATAATAGATACTCAAACTTTTGAATTTGTACAGGATTATAAGTTTAATAGCCCATCAGCTGCTGCGGCTATTGTGGCGGGGAGGGGCGCTAATGGGCGACTTATGTGGAAGTTGCAAGAAAATGAGCATATTACATATGGGCAGTGGCAAGAGGAGCAGCTGCCTAACTTTATGTAGAGCAAGCATATTTGATTAGTTTAATACTGGTATTATTAAACTAACTTACGCAGATCAAAGCCACGCATAAAGCGTGGCTTAATTCTTGTTATGACTTAAGCTGCTCATGTCTGCTGGCCATCCTGTTCATGCTGGCGCAGCAAGCGCATGTATTCTTCATCTGCCAAAACCTGGCCCATGTCGCCCAATTCCATCATCACGCCCCCGGCCATGTACAGCAGCTCGGCCGCCGCATCGTTGACTTCGTCTACGGGCACGCGCAAAGAGGGGTCGGCTACGGTATTGGCCTGAACCAGCCCCGCCATCACGGTCAGTACGCGGCCAAGGCTGTAATGGGCAGATTGTACGTTCGACAGCATCAGGGTTAGGTCGGCATCGCTGAGCGCAGAGGGCGCAGCCAGTGCTTCGGGGTTGGCGAGAATAGAGGCGAGGGGGTTGTAGTGGGTACGGAGGGTGGATTGCTGTGAGGTTGCCATGGTGTGACCTTTTAAGTTGGATAGCCTCTCTTACGACGCTTCCAAACGCATGTAAGGGTGGCGGCAAATGATGGATTGGAAGACTGAGTCAACTTAAGCCCAGCGAGCGCAAGCACTCTCCACCATCTGCCACCATTGAAGCGGTGCACATATGGACTGGTACAGACTTAACGGCCACGGTAAATCCTTGGCGCTTATCTGCTAAGTTGAAAACAGCCTTCCAAAGCTGATTGAGTGATTGAACTCAATAGGGGTATTTTGGCGTGGAATGGGGAAGGGGTCAAGGTTTGATTGGGGGTTAAGTGAGTAAGCTTGAGCAACTATATTAAGAGCTTTAAAGGGGAGGATAACCTCTCCCCTTTTACGCCAAGAAAAATTAAGACGATTGGATGGTGATCAAGAAGATCTGAAATTACTTCATGAAATTCAGCAAAAAGAATATTCTTCAAATCTTCAACAGAATCTAAGTGAAAATTAACACGTACCCCAATTTTTGAATGCGCTCAAAATTTTCAAAACTGCATTATTATTGAGCAGCTTCAATACGGCCAACTTCTAAATTATAGATGCAGCTTGGCGCAAATAAGCTTTTACTTAAATACATATCATTAATAATGCCATAAATGCGTACTTTTGACCCTGGAGGAAATTGCTTCATCTGTTTTTTGATTGTACTTTCCTTTGTGGCTACCATTGCAGTGCAATCAGAACCTACTTCTTCAGCCGTTAATGAACGGTAACCTCTTATTTCTTTTAAATCCTCAACTTTAACGACAGTGCCTGTAATGGCGATTACTTGACCGCTCCATTTTTTTTTAGCCGTGGCCTCATTTTTCTTCAGCTCATTGTAAACTTGTGATAAAGCAACATTTGGCACATCTTTATATAAAGCGGCATCTTTATCATCATTAAATAGAAAAGGAAGGGAATGAACCGCTCCAGAACCCGTCATTAACAACGCTCCCATTAGAATTGATAATGGTTTGATAAATAAATTTCTTTTTCTATTAAGCATAAAAACTCCTTTACTATCTATTTGTCTAATAGCATATCCAATGCTGACACTCAACTATATTTAGAATCAATTAATTAAGTTAATTAAAACCACCGTCTCGTTTTTTGATTATTGTTTTCTTTATCTTTCTTATAAGCTTCATCCCATACCCTTCCAGCATAATATGCATTGCACTCAGGGCTATAATCTATCTTTTTAATAAGTCCTTTAGCGTCTGTAATAATTTTTGTAACGCAAACCTCATATCTGCGTTCATTTCCCCAAGCACTATAATAGGTGAGAACCGATTCTTTCCAAGTTAAGATTTTACCGCCATCTTCCTTCTTGTAAGTGCCCCAAGGAGCAGAATGCTTCTCAACATAAGTGTCAATATGCGTACCTTTGACTTCTTCAGTTGCTTTTTTATTACGGGCTTCCGTATAAACACTTACGTATCCTGGTCGACTCTGAGTATTCATATTAGGAATCGGCTCCCAAGCATTAGGGTTAGAAGCAGTGTTGCTTTTACTTTCTTCTATTAGCTCATTTCTTTCACTTGCTTTTGCATTTCTTTGTTTCAATTTATCTAGGCTACTTTGCGCATAAGCACAATTTAAAAAAGAAAATGCAACTCCAAAAACTAAGCACTTATATCCTAAATTTTTAGTGATCATATTGTTCTTTGTTCCTATATTTTAAAACACACTTTATTTTTTAAGCCAAAATGGCGGTAATCCTCCCATTTTTAATAGGAGTGTTAGCAGAATTAATTGACCATCAGTGGCGGTTTACCGCCGTTGGCTGTGTGTGGTCGGTCATGATTATAAAACCATAACCATGTCATGGCAAAGTTTTGTACTTCTGTTATTAATGCGATGGAAGGGGTGAGCCTCACCAGTGACCACATTGCCAAGTTGCATCCTTTTATTGATGACCATACCCAGAGGGTGGGTGATGTGCTGTTGGCCAATAGACGGAGGTTTGGCCAACGCATGAATCCCCGCAAAAATGACCTGTTTGAATGGTGGGTTCGGTTTGCTGAAAAACTCCGTGACGAAGGCGTACTGTGCGCTGCTACCAGGTGCGTGCATCGGGGCAAAACCCAGAAGGGTGAGCCTGGCATTCAGCGGCAAATCCGTGGCCGTGGTGCTGTGGGCATTACAAGGCAGCCTTGAAGCTCGAATTACTTACCTATAAAAAAATCCAGTGCTTGCACTGGATTTTAAATTAAGAGATTTTATATGAAAGAGTATTCTAGGACTTGTGACAAGGGGTTAGTGTGAGGTGCAGTGGAGTCTTAGGTCTTAGGGTAACTCTTAAGGTTGGTATGGGAGGTTCCATACTGATGGGGGTAGAGAGTATCCAACGCTGTAGAATCATGGCGGCGATAACTCTAATTTCAGTAGTCGCTAAATTCTGGCCGAGGCAAACACGCTGTCCTATGCCAAATGGAGCGTATGCGCCACGTGGAGCACTTTTATTATTTTTGTCAAAACGATTAGGATAATATTTTTGTGGTTCGTTATACGATTGCTCATTACATTGAATTTGCTGTAAAGGTATCATAAATAGGGTACGCTCTGGGAATTGCCATGATCCTAATTCTATGGGGGCTATTGCGCGACGTGTCATAAGTAATGGGGCAGTGGGGTAAAGCCGCATTGTTTCTTCGATGGTTTGAGTAAGATAGTTGAGTTCAGATAACTGGTCGTGAGTAGGTGTCTTTCCTTGTAAAATATGGGAAATTTCATTTCGTGCTTTCGCTTGATATTCTGGGTTAGAGGCCATGCACCAAGCCCACCACGTTAATGTTGCTGCGGTCGTTTCATGTCCAGCAAGAAACATAGTCATACATTCATCACGAATAGCCTTGTTGGGCCACTTTTCAGGCTCGGTTTTTTGTAATTGCAAGAGATAGGATAAATAGTCTTCTGGCCAATCATTTTCTTTGGTTTCTAGTCGAGCATCTATATGTTGATCAATTAAATTATTTAAGAACTGTATTGCCTTTTTTTTCTTTTTAAGAATCCAGTTAGGCCAGTTAGCCATAGTAAAAAATTCGGCATTAGCTGCTTGACTGGCTATTTGAACGGCCTTCTCCGCTTTTCTATTGTTTTCCCCGATTGTATGTGAAAACATGATCTGCATGATTACCTCCATAGTCAGAGAGGTAATGGCACTTTCAATATCCCATTTGGGGTCAGCGGTTGGCCATTTATTAAGTGCACTCTGTGTGGCATCAATAATCACTTTATTGGCATTGTGTATAGATTTAGGTTTAAAGAAAGGCTGTAGCGAGCGACGTTTTTGCGCCCACTTATCGCCCTCTGCGATAAGAACACTGTTTCCATGTATTTGAGAAAATACACGAATGCCTCGTTCCCAGCGGATTAGTTTGTTATGGTGAGTAACTAATAACTCCCTTGCTAGGGCGGGTTCACACACTACTACAATATGTTCAGGCCAAACTCGTATATGAAAGATAGGGCCAAATTGATGTTGCCATTCAGAAAGTGTTTTTAACATGTTTTTAGACATGTGCCTGAATAGGCCCCAACCAGTTAAACTTATTGATGGGCCCGGCGGCCAAATTCTTTTGCCAGATAATTTGGAAAGCATAATATGCTCCTTTCTATTGATAAAACTAGGTGGGTAATCGATGTAAAGTGTTTTTTATAGTTATTATTTTGCCCTATTTGAAAAGGCTGATATTGAAATGAAACGACATGATTGTGCATAAGGATAATTCTCTGTTGGCGACAATAGATAACAATAAAGAGCACCAAATATCCGTTCCTGATCCTATGACACGGGCCCCTAGAGTGGTTACTAGTCAGCAAAAAATATCAACCGTTTTGTATTCAGGAAAAAGTATTGGATGTGATGCCATTATGGCGATTGTTAGTCGTGATATGCGTGATGTGATACTTAGTGAGGCGCAGCGGTTATCTCATTTTCCAGCCTCTTCTTTTATTTGTCTTTCTTGGCATGATGATATTGCTGTAGGAATGCTTGAACGGCAGGATAAGGAAATTTTATGGACACGGTTTGATCAAGATGTTGTGATATCTGGTAGTCAGTCAAAGCCAACAGTATATTGGTCAACACATAATGGTCGTGGTGGAATGATGTACTTCACAATTAATGCTGCGAAGGAATTGTTCAATATTGATGTAACTACTATTCAAGATCGAAGCGTATGCGCCCGTCAACTGCTAGGAGCCTCATGGTTTGCTATGTTCGATCAGCTAGTCGAGGCTAGGGATGATCGAACGATGTTAGAAGTAATAAAACATCACATTTCATCTCGTTGGGATAATATGCACCACACTTCTAACCCTGCTCAAAGTTTGCAGTATGCTGGACGCAAATGGGTCGGTAGGCTGGCATTACAGGCTAAGTTATGGCATGACAGTCGTAGTTTAAGGCAGGTGCAACGGAGTATTAAAGCGATGAGTGGGAGGTCTTTACGTGAATGGCAATTATTAGTGAGTACTGAGAAAGTTTTTTTTGATGTTGCACAAGACGATCCAAAAGTATTAAATAATTTGGATTGGGCAGCACTTGCGCTTGATGCGGGTTTTTCGGATCAGGCACATTTGACCCGCACAGTAAAGCGTATTACAGGCTTTCCCCCAGCTGAGTTTGCTAGAAGATTTGTTGAGGATGAATCTTTTTGGATTTATCGTTTATGGAATCAGGAGTAATTTATAAATATATGTACGTATTTAAAACCTTAAATGAGGTGCGTGAAATGACAGAACACTGGATTAAAGAATATAACAACGAGCGACCTCATAGCTCGTTGAATGACTTAACCCCTTGGGAATATTTAGAAATGAACCCCGAAAGCTCCAGTTTAGATTGCCACTAAAAGAGGGATGATTACCCAGCAGGATGGATTTGAATAAGCTAAAAACCATAAGGCCAGTTTTAATTAGCCCTATGATTTTTTATTGTAAATATTAAGACCACATAAGAGGCCTCTAGGCTTAGGGCCCTTACTGTTTAACTGTATTAAAAATCATAGTTCACAGAAGCGTTATAGGTAGTATTGTTACTGCCACTGACAGCAACCCCGACTTTGGCTGCGAAGCTATCATTAATACGATAACCAACCCCTAGTGCTGCAGCTTGATGGCTTTTGTAGCCACCGATACCTGCGGTGATGTTTACTCTGCCTACATTGTAGGGCTGAAAGAGCCCGCTAAGTGCGGCATTTGAGGCCATTGCTTTAGAGAACTTCTTATCTAAGTCATCAATTTTTGAATTCATTAGACTGCTTGAATTCTTCTCTAATTCAGTAATACGATCTTCATGGTTGTTGAGGATTGATTGTTGGCTGGTGACCCTGGTGTTTATGTTGCCTATCTCGATCTTATTTTGAGACCCAAGCGCTTGGATACCATCGATTCTGGTATTACTTGCATGCAGTTGATTTCCTGTTATGGCATCCGTAGAGCCTTGACTTACGTTGCCGTCAGTTAAGTTAGAAACTTTGACCGTACTTGAATCATCAAAATGTGTTTTTCCATCTCTAGTTTCTGAAAGGGTACCGAGGCGTGCCTCAGTATTTTTTGGAATACTCTCACCATCATTAAATTCCTTTCCAATCTTGTTGAAGCTTAAGCCACCAGTCACTGTCTTTGTGTTTGAAATGGGTGCCTCTGGATCGGCGGCATAAGCTAAGTTAAATGGTAATGTGGATGCTAAGAATAAGGCAAATATTTTTTTAGACATAACTAAATAACCTTCCATACTTTGAATAAGTCAGTTTATTTAAGTGGAACTAGATGAATACTATTTATTCATTGAATTATGATTAATAGTACAGACAGGTTAGTTTAAATTTATTTTATTTGATATTAAACAATGTACAAATATCCATTGTATGGTATTGACATTTTGTGTATTAAATCCATAGTGAGTTAAAAATGTTTTAATTTATGGTTATTAATTATAATTTTGCTAAGTTCTTTTTTATTTAAGTTGAATATGTCATTATTCTGGTTTTTCCAATGTGTGGTGTTAAGTGTCTTTATATGTACAGCAGAATTTGTATTCATCTTTTATTATGCATCCAACTTGAATTACAGTAAGAACTACACAAATTTCGACCCACTGTCTGCGGTGCTATGCGGCATTATTGATCAGTATACTTAAAGAGAAAATCGCCATGAACCTAGTAATTCGCAAGGAATACCCAGAAGATATTGACAGCATCACACAGCTGATCACAGTAGCATTTAAAAACGAAGAATATTCAAGCCATACCGAGCAATTTATCGTCAAGGCACTACGCAGCAAAGAGCAGCTCACCGTATCTTTGGTGGCCGTAGAGGGCGGTAAGGTTGTCGGGCATGTTGCCATCTCCCCAGTTCAGCTTTCGACAGGCACAAGCGGATGGTATGGCCTCGGCCCAATATCCGTATTGCCTGATCATCAGGGCCAAGGTGTTGGCTCAGCTTTGATGAAGGCAGCCTTGACGGAGCTGGAGCATGCCGGAGGCATTGGCTGCGTAGTGCTGGGCGATCCTAACTACTATGGTCGCTTCGGTTTCAAGACTCATCCTGAGTTGGAATTGCCAGGGGTTCCTCAGGAATACTTCCAAGCGAAGGTATTGGTCGGTGAATTACCAAAAGGCACTGTGCAGTATCATAAGGCGTTTGAGGCTATTGAGTAGTCAAACCGCCAAATCAATATCTTTGAGCCAAAAAGCCATACTTTGTAAGTATGGCTTTTTGTGTAGTTGTATGGTGCCGCATTATGGGTATCTGGCACCAGAGCATTTTCATTAGCACGCAGATCAGATCACTAATATTTTGAGTCCAGAAGGTGGACACAAATTGGGCACACCCCCAAAAGGGGCTAGAAATAAAAATAGCCCAGACATTGTCTGGGCTATTTTTATGATACTGGTGCCGGTACCAAGAGTCGAACTCGGGACCTTCTGATTACAAGTCAGCTGCTCTACCAACTGAGCTACACCGGCGATGGAGACGAATTATGTCGAAAAACCGTCTTCTTGGCAAGCCTTTTGTGCAAAATAATTCCAAAAAAATATAAGTTGCTGCTTTTACACCTAATTTAAAACAGCCGTTTTGCCGTTTGGCCTCGATCTTGGCCGCATAAGGGCTGGCGCGGTGTTTGGGGTGGGCCTGATTTTATCGTTAACCCCCCAGATTAACGGTCGATCACGTTCAATAAGGCCTGTTTTAGGGCCAGGCGCTTTTTGGCATCGTCTAGGTCGTCGCCCTTAATTAAAAAGCTGTCTTCGGCACGGGCGTCGAGGGTGCTGATCTTGGCGTGCCAAATGCTGACGTTAAACTGGCTCAGTACGTGGGCGATGCCGGCGAGTAGGCCGACCTTGTCGCCGGTGATCACGTCGAGGGTGTAGGCGTTGGGCGTGTCCTCGGGGGTGAAGGTGATGCGCGAGCTGATTGGGAAGTGTTTGGCGCGCCTGCTGGGGCTTTTAAGCGTCATGTTGTAGATAGGGCATAGCTCGCCGTGAATAAACGCCTGTAGGGCCTCTATGAGCGTTGCTTCGATGTAGGCCATGGTTTCGGCTTCGTTGCCGTAGGGGGTGTGCAAAATAAAGCTGTCGAGGGCATAGTCGTTGGCGGTGGTGAACACCTTGGCGGCCAGAATCGGCAGTTGTTGTTGGGTAAAGATCAGGCACAGCTGCGCAAACAGCTTCGGTTGGGTGGGCATGTACACCATGACTTGGATGGCGTCTTGCTCGGGCAGGCGCCGAATGGCCACTTGGCTTTGCTCGAGCTTGCCGGCCAGAAGCGAGGTGTGCCATTCGATTTCTTTGCTGCGATGGCGGGCAAAATAGGCTTCGCCCAGCGCCTGCCAGAGGGCGCGCTGCTGTTTGAGGCTGACGTCTTGCTGCATCAGGTTAAATAAGGCCTTTTGCTGGCGGCTGTGGTTGAGGTCTTGTTCCGACTGCTGGTCGCCGTTGAAGTGTTTGATCGCGGCTTGAAACAGGCTGTGTAATAGGCTGGCCTTCCAGTTGTTCCAGATTTTGGGGTTGGTGCCGCGGATGTCGGCGACGGTGAGCAGGTAAAGCGCTACTAACCGTTCTTTGGTTTGAACCCGATCGCAAAATCGCTGGATGACTTCGGGGCTTTGAATGTCTTCTTTTTGGGCGGTGATCGACATCACTAGATGGTCTTCCACCAGCCAGGTTAAGAGGGCGGTTTCGTCGGCGTCTAAAAAGTGGTCTTCGGCAAAGGTTTGGGCGTCTTGTATGCCTAGCTGGGCATGGTCGCCGCCGCGGCCTTTGGCGATGTCGTGAAAAAAGGCGGCTAGGTACAAAATGGGCTTTTTGTCGAAGTGCTGCATCAGGTCGGAGGCAAATGGCAGCTCGTGGCTGTGGGCGTCGATGGCGAGGCGGCGCATGTTGCGCACCACCATGAGGATGTGCTCGTCGACGGGGTAAACGTGAAAGAGGTCGTGCTGCATGTGGCCGACGATTTTGCCAAAGGCGGGCAGATAGCGCCCGAGGAGGCCGTATAGGTTTAGGGCGCGCAGTAAGTGGGTGAGGCCGCGGCCGTTTCTAAAAAACTGCACAAACTGGTGCCGGTTTTGTGGGTTGTCGTAAAAGGTTTGGTCAATGTTGAGGCTGGCCAGCCACACGGCCCGTAGCGCGCGCGGGGCGATGCCGGTGAGGTCGGGGTTGGTTTGCACTAGGTTAAACAGGGCGAAGATGGTTGCGGGCTGTTTTTTAAAGATGCTGAGGTCTTCGGCGCTGATGAGGCTGCCGACCTGATAAAAATGCTCGGACAGGTTTTTGGTGATGCGGGGCCACGGCTGATAGACGCGGCTGATGAGGGTGGGCTTGAGGATGCCGTTTAGCTGCTTGACGACTTTGGTGGCGCGAAAAAACTGCTTCATCAGCTTTTCGCTTTTGATTTGCTGCTCGTCGTCCTTATAGCCCATGGCCTCGGCTATTTTGGTTTGTAGGTCAAAAATAATGCGCTCTTCGGCGCGGCCGGCGCTCAGGTGCAGCTGAATGCGAATTTTGGCCAGCTGCTTGTGCGCAAAGGTGAGCAGGCGGGCTTCGGTCCAGGACAGTAATTTGGAGTGCACCAGGCTGCTGAAGTGGGGCTTGAGGCCTTGCGCTTTGGCCAGCCACAGAATCACGTGTAGGTCGCGGAGGCCGCCGGGGGCGGTTTTGATGTTGGGCTCGAGCAGGCTGCCAGAAGCCTGCGAGGTGATTTGCCGTTGTTCCTGTTCCAGCAACTTGCTTTCGATAAAGTTGACCACGTCGCGCTGGTTGGTGATTTGGGTCAGCAAGGCTTCGGCCAGCGGCTTGCTGCCGCATAAAAAGCGGCCTTCTAGAAAGGCGGTGTCGCTGGTTAGGTCTGCTTCGGCGCTTTGTGCCAGTTGGTCGAGCGAGCCAACCTTAATCGCCGGCATGAGGCCCATGTCCCATAGCACCTGCACGAATTGACTGGCCTTGGCCTGTTCGGCTTCGTTCAGCGGGGCGGGGGCGACGATGGCGAGGTCGAGGTCGGACTGGGGGTAGGTTTCGGCGCGGCCAAAGCCGCCAATGGCGACCAGGGCCAGCTGTTCTTGTTTAAACAAGGGCTGCCAGAGGCCCCATAGCAGTTGATCCAGACTTTGCGTGTGGGCCTGTAAAAACACCAGAGGCTGCTGGGTGCGCTCGTAGTTGGCGATGAGCTTGGCCTTTTGTTGTTGAAAGGCCTGGGCGGGGGCTTGGGCAAAGTCGGGCAGCATCATGATGGTTAACCTTTGGTGTGGAGGGCTTGCAGCGCTTTGAGTCGGGCGGCGGCAATGCGCTCGGGGATGTCGCTTTTGTCGGTGCAGGCTTGGGCGATGTCGCCGGCGTCGACGGCGAGGACGGCGTCGGCGTAGCTTGCCCATTGGGCGCGCTGGGGATAGGGTTGGGTTTCAAGGCCTAGGCGGCCTTGGGCGTCGGCCTGGCACACGGCCAGCATGTCTTTAAAGCGCTCTGGGCGGCGGATGACGTCGCAGCGCATGAGCAAGGCCAGCACGGTCTTGGCTTTGAGTTCGTTGACGCTGTGGATCAAAATATGTTCGCGCACCGTCATTTTTGCTAGCTCGTAACAGTCGCTGGGCACGCGCAGGCGCTTGGCTAAGTCGTCGAGGGGGGCAAGGCCGCCGTGGTCGTGGCCGTGGTGGCGCGGCAGGATGTGTGCTGGGGTTTTGGCCTTGCCCAGATCGTGGGTAAGGGCAGCGAAGCGCTGCGGCAGGCCTAGGCCTTGCTGTACGGCCTGCTGTAACACCATCATGGTGTGAATGCCGGTGTCGACCTCGGGGTGGTAATCGGCACGCTGCGGCACGCCCCAAAGTGCGTCGACTTCGGGCATGAGCACGGCGAGGGCGCCGCATTGGCGCAGCACCTCAAAGAATAGCTCTGGCTTGGGTTCCATTAAGGCTTTGGCCAGCTCTTGCCACACCCGCTCGGCCACGAGGGCATCGACTTCGCCGCTGTTGACCATCGCTTGCATCAGCGTCATGGTTTCGGGGGCAACGGCAAAGCCGTAACGGGCGGCAAAGCGGGCGATGCGTAAAATGCGCACCGGGTCTTCGACAAAGGCGTCGCTGACGTGGCGCAACAGGCCTTGGCTTAGGTCGGCCTGGCCGCCATAGGGGTCGATGAGGGTGCCGTCTTGGGCTTGCGCCATGGCGTTGATGGTGAGGTCGCGGCGGGCAAGGTCTTCTTCGAGGGTAACGCTGGGGTCGGCGTGAACGGTAAAGCCGGTATAGCCGGCGTGGGTTTTACGTTCGGTGCGGGCGAGGGCGTATTCTTCGTGCGTTTTGGGGTGTAAAAACACGGGAAAGTCTTTGCCAACGGGCTGATAGCCTTGCTTGAGCATGTCGTCCACGCGGGCGCCGACCACGACCCAGTCGCGGTCAAACACTTTGCGGTTAAGGAGCTGGTCGCGCACGGCGCCACCGACCAAATAGATTTGCATTATGGGCCTTGCGGTTAGGTTGGTTGATTGGGTTTATTTTGACACAGTGCGTGGGGGATGGGTAGAGGGGGCTTTTTTGTTGGCGTTGCGGGTGTTTTGGCGGGTAGACTGGGCTTGCCCACCCTACGGCGCTGGGGCCGTAGGGTGGATTTTGTGGGCGTTTACATTAGCTGTGGGAACACGTTTTTAAGGCCGTTGACGATGATCTCGATCGATACGGCGGCTAGGATGAGGCCCATGACGCGGCCGATGATGTTGATGCCGGTTTTGCCTAATAGCCTACGTAGCGGCGTGGCGGAAACCATGGCGAGGTAGCAGACAAAGGCGGCGATGATGCCGGCCAGGCACAGCTGCGCCATTTCCCAAAAGCCGTTGGCGGTGGAAGAATAAATGATCACCGTCGAGATGGCGCCAGGGCCAAATAATAAGGGGATGGCCAGCGGCACGACGGAGATGTTCTCTTTGTCCTTGGCTTCTTTGTGTTCTTCCTTGGTGGCTTCGGTGGTGTTAGACGATTTGGGGTTCATCATGCTGATGGCGATGAGCAACACCAAAATGCCGCCGCCAATCTGGAACGAGCCAATGCTGATGTTCAGCGCTTTCAGTAAGCCATTGCCGAATAGGGCAAAAATCAAGATGCCGATGGCCACCGCAATGGCGGCGACTTTGGCAATGGCTTGCCGTTCTTGGGCGCTGTTGTCGGCGGTGAGGTTTAAAAACAGCGGAATGGCGCCCAAAGGGTTCATTAAGACGATTAAAGCCACCAAAATTTTGATGATTTCTAAACTCATAGACGTCGCCTTTCTTGCATCGTTAGTGTGATAAGCGTTGGTTACCAATGCCCATTAACAAGCCAATGATGATGGTGATCGACAGGGTCGATGTGCCGCCATAGCTCATTAGCGGTAAGGGTACACCCACAACGGGTAAAATACCACTCACCATGCCCATATTCACAAATGCGTAGCAGAAGAAGGTCATGGTTAGGGCGCTGGCCAGCAGCTTGCCATAGAGGGTGGGGGCTTTGGCAGCAATCACTAGGCCGCGGCCTAGGATCACCAAGTAGGCAATTAACAACAGAATGTTACCGACCAGCCCAAACTCTTCGCTGTACACCGCGAAAATAAAGTCGGTGGTGCGCTCGGGAATGTAGCTTAGGTGGGTTTGGGTGCCGTTGAGCCAACCTTTACCAAACACGCCGCCCGAGCCGATGGCGATGGTGGACTGAATGATGTGATAGCCCGCGCCCAGAGAATCCTTGGTGGGGTCGAGCAAGGTCAGCACGCGCGTTTGTTGGTATTCGTGCATGCCGTACAGCCACACCAGTGGTAGGGCAAAAATGGCCGACACCACGGCGGCGATGATGACCTTCCACGGCAGGCCGGCAAAGAAAATCACAAAAATACCGGCTGACATGATCAGCATGGCGGTGCCCAGGTCGGGCTGTTTGAGGATTAAGGCGCCGGGCACCATGATGATGAGCAGGGCTACTAAGTAATGACGCCAGTTAAGCTCCAGCTCTTTGCGCTGGAAATACCACGCCACCATCATCGGCACGCCGATTTTCATCACCTCAGAAGGCTGAATGCGGGCGATGCCCAGGTTAAGCCAGCGGGTCGAGCCGTTGACGGTGATGCCAAATAGCTCCACCCCCACCAGTAACACCACGCCAATAAGGTACAACGGCAGGGCGAAGTTACTTAAAAACTGCGGCCGCGTTTTGGCCAGTACCCACATCACGATGAAGCCCATCACGGTGTGGATGCCTTTGTTGGCGATTTGGCCAAAGGTTTGGCCGTCGGCCGAATACAGCAAGAAGAAGCTGACGATTAAAATCACGATGACGCTGCTCATCAGCCACCAGTCGAAGGGGGCCACAAAGCTGTGCCAAAAGCGCTGCCAGGGAGAGTGATTGGTGCGGTCGTTCATGGCGTGTCCTTCTTGGGTGCTACGGTGCTGACGGGTGTTTCGGTGACGGCAGGGCCTGCATTGGTTGGGCTGGGTGCGCTGGGGCCGCGTAGGGCTTGAAACGCTTGGGCGACGGTTTGGCCGGACTTAATCGGGCCATTGGGCACGTCTTCGGCCAGCGAGGTTAAGAGCGGCGTCGGCACGGGTGCGGTATCGTACTGGCTGGACAGCATGTAGAAGTCGGTCAGTGCGCGCACGATGGGCGCGGCGGCGCGGGCGCCAAAGCCACCGTTTTCGACGATGACGGCAATGGCAATGCGCGGCGTGTCGGCCGGGGCAAAGGCGATGAACCACGAGTGGTCGCGGTGAATCTCGGCCAGTGCGCTGGCGTTGTAACGCGCGCCTTGCTTAATCTGCACCACTTGGGCCGTACCGGTTTTGCCCCCCATTTCGTACTGGAGGCCAGCGCCGATGCGGCGGCCGGTGCCCGACTTCATCACGTTGACCATGGCGTTGCGCACGTAGTCAAAGTTGTTTTGCTTGAACGGCAAAATCTTTGAGGGCGTGGCTTCGACTAGGGTGCGCTGATTGCTTTGGCTGTTCAGTATCGATTGCACCAAATGGGGCTTAAAGGCTTTGCCGCCGTTGGCCAAGATGGCGGTGGCGTTGGCCATTTGTAGTGGCGTGTAGGCGTTGTAGCCTTGGCCAATACTGATGTTGACGGTGTCGGCTGAGGTCCAGTTGCGCACGTTGGGCTTGGATTTGGCAAAGCGTTCGGCCTTCCATTCCTTCGACGGCAAAATGCCGCGCGACTCGTTGTGTAAGTCGATGCCGGTGTATTGGCCTAGGCCAAATTCGGCTAGGTAAGGATGGATTTTGTCGATGCCCATCTCAAAGCCCAGCTTGTAGAAGAAGGTGTCGGAAGACACGGTGATGGCTTTAGACAGGTTGGCCGAGCCGTGGCCGCTGCGCACCGAGTCGCGGAACTGGTGGGTTGAGCCAGGCAGGCTGTAGCTGCCGGGTGCGGCCCGAACCTCGGTTTGGCTGACGGAGCCGCTTTCTAGAGCGGCCATGGCAAAGAAGGGCTTAAACGTCGAGCCCGGTGGGTAAAGGCCGCGAATGGCGCGGTTAATCATCGGCTTGTTGGGGTTTTCGTTGAGGTTCTTCCAGCTTTCGGTGTCGATGCCGTCGATGAATAGGTTGGGGTCAAACGAGGGTTTTGACACGAGGGCCAATACGCCGCCGGTTTGTGGGTCGATGGCGACAATGGCGCCACGACGCTCGCCCAAAAGCTCATCGGCTTTTTTCTGTAGCTTGATGTCTAAAGACAGTTGCAGCATGTTGCCGCTTTCTGGGGCGGTGGTGCGCAGTACGCGTACCACTTGGCCAAAGGCGTCTTTTTCGACTTCTTCAAAGCCGGGCACGCCATGCAGTTCGGACTCGTAAAATTCTTCGAGGCCAATTTTGCCGATGTGGGTCGAGCCGCGGTACAGCGCCAGCTTGTCTTCTTCGATCAGCCTGTCCTGGTCTTTTTGGCTGATGCGGCCAATGTAGCCCAGTACGTGGGCGGTTAGGTCGGCGTAAGGGTACTCACGGAACGAGCGGGCGTTGATTTCGACCCCTTGAAAGCGGTACAGGTTCGGCGCTAGGCGGTCGGCCTCAAGCTGGGTGAGTTTGAGCTTAAGCGGAATGTTGTCGAAAGAACGCGATTCGGCCCGAAATTTCTGAAAGCGCTTCATGTCTGCCTTGGTGATGTCGACATAGGGGCGTAAAGCCTCAATGGTGTCATCAATCTTGCCCGACAGCTGATTCGGAATCAGCTCCAGGCTGTAGGCGGCATAGTTACGCGCCAGCACCACGCCGTTGCGGTCGACGATGAGGCCGCGGGTGGGGGCCGTGGGAATCAACGAAATGCGGTTGTTTTGCGCACGGGTGCTGTAGTCGTCGTATTTGACAACCTGGAGGTAAAAGAAGCGCGTGCCAAGGGTAATGAACAGGATCACAATAAAGGCAAACGCCAGCATCAAACGAATGATGAACTGACGCTCGCCTTGGTTGCCCTGCTTGGCCGATTTTTTGGTGTGGTGGCGAGGCGTATGCATGGCTAATTCTTACGCGGTCGGTAGAGGGTGATCATGATTTTGTTCAACAGCGGCCACAGTAGGGCGCCAATAATGGGGGGCAAAAATGAGCCCCAGCCAGAATATTTGTTGTCAAAAATCACCCGAATCAGCGACATGATGACCTGATTGCCCATGAGGGTGCCCAGCGCCACGATCGATTGAATGCCGTAGTGGTACAGGATGATGTAACGCTGCTGGTTTATCACAATATAAGTTGTAATGGTGTAGGCCAGCGCGTGCTGCCCCAGCGGACTGCCGGTAGCGATGTCGGAGATCAGGCCCAGCACAAAGGCCGAGCCAATATTAAACTGGCGCGGACGGTTGATGGTCCAGTATAAGATCAGCAGCGCCATGATGTCGGGCATCAGCTGGATACTGCCGGTTTGCGCGGTTGGAATCAGGTCGACAAAAATAGCGACCAAGAAGCTACAGTAGATCCAACGCAGCGGAATGTGTTTGCGGTAATCGCTTAAGTGTTCCATGGTTGATTACTCTTGAACAGGGGGCGTTGGCGTCGTGGCGACAGGCGCAGCGACGCTAGGGGCTTCTTGATTACGAGGCAAGATCAGCACGTAGCGGGCACGATGAATGCCGGCCAAGGGGCTAACCTTGGTGCGATAATAGGGGGTGGCGAGGTTTTTCTCGGCGCTGTTGACCTTGGCCACAGGAATGCCTGCGGGGTAGGTGTCGTCTAGGCCAGAGGTCACCAGTAGGTCGCCCACTTGTAAATCACCGTCAATCGGGAAGTAGCGCAGGTCCAAATTCTGACCGTTACCGTATAAGAGGGCGCGTTCGCCAGTTCGTTCCACCATGATGGGCACAACCTGCTTGTTGTCGGTCACCATGCTGACTTCGGCGCTAAAGGCTTGGATGTTGGTGACTTGACCAATCAGACCGTTTTTGTCGACGACGACCTGTCCGGTTTTGATTTGGTGGGCGCTGCCTTTGTCCAATAATAGCTTACTGGCGATGGGGTCGCGGCCGTTGGACACCACTTGGGCGCTGGTCACGACGCTCAGGGGGGTGTCAACCAACTGTTGCAACGACTTAAGCTCGGCCAATTCCCGTTGTAGGGTTTTGAGCTGGGTCATTTGAATGTGTAAGGCGATGTTGTCTGCCTTGAGGGTCACCACCTCTTGGTGCAGCTGATTTTGCTTGGTCAAAAAGATTTCAGCGCTGCGGTAGCTGTTAAGGGGCACATTGGCTAGCCATTGAATGGGGTAAAGCACGGATAAAACCGCGTTTCTAACCGTTTGTGTCAACGGATATTGGTTGCTGCCAAACAATAAGCCTAAGCTGGCCGTCACGAGGACGACCATCTTAGTGGTTGGCTTTAGCGCACGAGACAAGAAAAAAGCCATCTTGACGTACGTTAAGGGTTGCTGACAAATACAGAGGTCAATTTGCCCATCATGTCTAAGGCACGACCAGATCCACGCACCACGCAGGTCAATGGGTCTTCGGCAATCATCACCGGCAGGCCGGTTTCTTCTGCCAATAGACGGTCAATGTCTTTCAATAAGGCACCGCCACCGGTGAGCACTAGGCCGCGGTCGGCAATGTCGGCGCCCAATTCTGGTGGGGTTTGTTCTAAGGCGTTTTTAACTGCTTGGACAATTTGGTTTAAGGGTTCGGTTAGGGCTTCTAGAATCTCGTTTGAGGTGACGGTGAACGCACGCGGGATCCCTTCGGCTAGGTTGCGGCCTTTAACTTCTAGCTCTAATACTTCAGAGCCAGGGAAGGCCGAGCCGATTTTTTTCTTAATTTCTTCGGCGGTGGCTTCACCAATCAACATGCCGTAATGACGGCGAATGTAGTTAATGATGCTTTCGTCGAAGGCGTCGCCGCCCACGCGTACCGAATGCGAGTACACCACGCCGCTCAGTGAGATCACGCCCACTTCGGTGGTGCCGCCACCAATGTCCACCACCATTGAGCCAGTAGGCTCTTCGATGGGTAGGCCGGCGCCGATGGCTGCGGCCATTGGCTCTTCAATCATTTCCACGCGAGAAGCGCCTGCGGCTAGGGCAGAATCGCGAATGGCGCGGCGTTCTACTGGGGTAGAGCCACAGGGCACGCAAATCACCACGCGCGGGCTAGCAGAGAAACGGCTGGTGTTTACTTTTTTAATAAACTGTTTCAACATTTGTTCGGTTACGACAAAGTCGGCGATCACGCCGTCTTTCATGGGACGGATGGCTTGAATGCTGCCTGGGGTACGTCCTAGCATCTTTTTGGCTTCTAGACCCACGGCTAAAGTCACCAATTTGTTGCTCATGCCATCGTTTTGGATGGCGACAACAGAGGGTTCATCTAGCACAATGTCTTGACCCTTTATAAAAATCAAGGTGTTGGCTGTGCCCAAGTCGATGGCTAAATCGTTGGAAAAATATGAGGTTAAGAAGCGAAACATGCGGGTATCCTGTGTCTGGGTCGGTTGCTTAATCGGTCGTCGGCTAGCCTGAGTTTTTAAACGGCTTAAATGACAGATCAATGCGTTAATCAAGGGTGAAATTTCGTCACTAAGGCTAGCTCAAAATAGCTTGCTATGATACCCTAGATTCTTTTATTTGCTAACTGTATTTGAGGATTTTTTATGGCTTTCAATCAAAGCGACGTTGAAAAAATCGCCCAACTGTCTCGTTTATCTCTTACCGAGGCAGAAAGTCGCGCGATGCAACTCGAGCTGGACAGTATTTTTCAAATGATTGAAAAAATGCAGGCGGTAAATACCGATGGGGTTGAGCCGATGAGTCACCCGCATGAAATCCCTTTGCGTTTGCGTGACGACGTGGTTACAGAAGTCGACAATCACAAAGCATATCAAGAAATTGCCCCTCAAGTCCAAAATAGTTTGTATTTAGTGCCCAAAGTCATTGAATAAACATGCCGTTTGAACGGCATCTATGTCGTTATCCTGAACGAGTGAAGCGTGGTCGCTGCCCATTGTTAAGCGCAGCGTGCGCATTTATCACCTATCGAAAGTTCGAAAGTATAAAGTCATCACATGAACACATTAACCCTTAAAGCGTGCGTAGAAGCCCTACAAAGCAAGCAAGTGTCGGCCACAGAACTGGTCCAAGACTATTTAAGCCACATTGATGCGCACAATGCCAAAATCAATGGCTACATTACTTTAAATAAAGACATTACTTTGGCGCAGGCGCAGGCGGCCGATGCCTTATTGGCCAGCGGCAACGCGCCGCAGTTGGCCGGCGTGCCGATTGCGTATAAAGATTTATTTTGCGACAGCGGCTGGCGTACCGCCGCGTCGTCTAAAATGTTAGACAACTTTGTGTCGCCCTATACCGCCACCGTTGTCCAAAACTTGCACAACGCCGGCATGGTGACCTTGGGCCGTACCAATATGGACGAGTTTGCCATGGGGTCGACCAACGAACGCTCTTTTTATGGCAAAACCAACAACCCTTGGGATTTAGATTCGGTGCCGGGTGGTTCTTCTGGCGGTTCTGCCGCGGTCGTGGCCGCACGCTTGGCGCCAGCGGCTTTGGGTAGCGACACCGGCGGTTCGATTCGCCAACCCGCCAGCCACTGTGGCATCACCGGTTTAAAACCCACCTACGGCATAGTGAGCCGTTTTGGCATGGTGGCCTATGCGTCTAGCCTGGATCAGGCCGGCCCTATGGCTCAGACTGCCGAAGACTGCGCGCTGTTGCTGAACGGCATGGCCAGCTTTGACGAGCGCGACGCCACCAGCTTGGATCGGGCCAAAGAAGACTACGCACGCGATTTAAACAAGCCTTTAACTGGCCTAAAAGTGGGTTTGCCAAAAGAATACTTTGCCGCTGGCCTAGACGCCGACGTGGCGAAGGCGGTTGATCAAACCGTGGCTTTGTTAAAAGCCCAGGGCGCTGAGATTGTGGACGTGTCCTTGCCACAAACCGAATTAAGCATTCCGGCCTACTACGTGATTGCCTCGGCCGAAGCGTCGACCAACCTGTCGCGCTTTGATGGGGTGCGTTATGGCCACCGTGCGGCGGAATACAAAGACCTACAAGAGATGTATGAGCGTTCACGCTCGGAAGGCTTTGGCGAAGAGGTCAAGCGTCGCATTATGATGGGTGCCTACGTGCTGTCTCACGGCTACTACGACGCCTACTATTTAAAAGCACAAAAAATCCGCCGCCTAGTGGCGGAAGACTTTAACCATGCGTTTAGCCAGTGCGATGTGATTTTAGGGCCGGTGGCCCCAACGGCCGCGGGCAAGCAGGGCGCCTTGGGTAACGACCCAGTGGCCATGTACCTCAGCGACATTTACACCCTGTCGGTGAACCTGGCTGGCTTGCCCGGCATGAGTGTGCCGGCGGGCTTTACCAGCGCGGGTATGCCAATCGGCGTCCAGCTGATCGGGCCACACTTTGCCGAAGCCAAGTTATTGAACGTGGCGCATCAAATTCAGCAGCACAGCGACTGGCACCTACAAGCGCCTAGCGTATAAACAACGACAACGTTAATAGACTGTGTGGGCAAGCCAGCCTTGGCCCGCACCAGCGATAAAGAAAGAATCTTATGAATTGGGAAGTTGTGATTGGTTTAGAGGTGCATGTGCAGCTCAACACAGTATCCAAAATCTTTTCTGGCGCGTCGACCGCCTTTGGCGCCGAGCCAAACGCGCACGCCAGCGTGGTGGAATTGGCTCTGCCTGGCGTGTTGCCGGTGATGAATAAGGCCGCGGTAGAAAAAGCCATCAAGCTTGGCCTGGCGCTCAACGCCACCATTAACCAAAAGAACATTTTTGACCGTAAAAACTATTTTTACCCAGACTTGCCTAAAGGCTATCAAATTAGCCAAATGGACAAGCCAATTGTCGAATTCGGTACGCTAGACATCATCGTTGGCGAAACCAAGAAAACCATCAACGTGACCCGCGCCCACTTAGAAGAAGACGCGGGTAAGTCGGTACACGAAGGCATGGCCGGCGTAACCGGCATTGACCTTAACCGTGCCGGTACGCCTTTGTTAGAGGTGGTGTCTGAGCCCGAAATGCGCAGCGCCGCCGACGCCGTGGCCTACGCTAAAGCGTTGCATACCTTGGTGACCTGGTTGGGCGTGTGCGATGGCAACATGGCTGAGGGCTCGTTCCGCGTTGACGCCAACGTGTCGGTGCGCCCGTTTGGCCAAGCCGAGTTTGGCACCCGCTGCGAGATTAAAAACCTAAACTCGTTCCGCTTCTTGGAAGCGGCGATTAATTACGAAATTGGCCGCCAAATTGAGCTGATCGAAGACGGTGGTAAAGTGATTCAACAAACCCGCCTGTTTGATCCAGACAGTGGCGAAACCCGTGCCATGCGCTCGAAAGAAGACGCGCATGATTACCGCTATTTCCCCGATCCAGACCTATTGCCCATCATCATTTCAGACGCGCAAATCGAAGCGACGCGTCAAGACATGCCGGAGCTGCCTGCCGAAATGGCGACGCGCTTTGTGGCCGATTTTGACGTGTCTGAATACGACGCCAGCGTGCTGACCGCCGAACGTGCGGTGGCGCTGTACTTTGAAACCGTGGCCAAAGCATCGGGCCAAGGCAAGCTGGCCGCTAACTGGTTGAACGGCGAGTTGGCCGCCAGCCTGAACAAGGCCGGTTTGAGCATTGCCGAATCGCCCATTCAGCCCGAGCGTTTGGTGGGCCTGATTGCGCGCATTCACGACAACACTTTGTCGAACAAGCTGGCGAAACAGGTGTTTGAAGCCATGTGGGAAAGCGACTTGGACGCCGACGCCATCATCGAGCGCGATGGTCTGAAGCAGATTACCGACACCGGTGCCATCGAAGCGATGATTGCCGATGTATTGGCCGCCAACCCTAAATCGGTGGAAGAATTTAAAGCCGGTAAAGAAAAAGCCCTGAATGCATTGGTGGGTCAGGTGATGAAGGCATCACGTGGCAAAGCCAACCCCACTCAGGTGCAAGATTTAATGAAGCAAAAACTAGCCGAGTAGGCCATGCCAAACGGCCCGTGGCGGTGGGGTGTTCGCCGCCAGGGTCACTGACGATAAAGGACAGTGATGAAAAAGTGGTCAAAATTAATGTTGCTGGTGGGCGTTTTGGGCCTCAGCGCCTGTGGTTTCCATTTGCGTGGCATGGGCGGGACGGATCGCCCGATGCCGTTTACCACCATTCATGTGGTGGGTGATGGCACGCTGGTTGGGCCGTTGAATACGGTGTTAAAGCGTAACCAAAACATTCAAGTGGTGGGCGCTGGTCAAGCAGAGGCGTCGCTAGAGGTGTTGAACGAAGACGCCAAGCGCGAGGTGATGACCATCAACCGCGGTGGTTCGGTCAATGAATACCTATACCGCTTTACCGCGCGGGCGCAGCTACACAAAAATGGCGCGCCTTATGGTCAGCCGTTGAACGTGAGCGTGCGCCGTACTATGGACTACACCGACCGCGACGTGTTGGGTAAAGAAGACGAAGAAGGTCAACTGTGGCAAGAAATGCGCATGGATGCGGCCGAGCAGCTCGTGCGTCGTTTGGCCTACATTAAGCCCGATGCCACCGAAACCGCCGACGAACAGCCGGCTGGTTTGATTCGTAAGTAATGGCGGCTTTAAGCTTTAGTCAGCTGTCGTCTCACCTGAAGGGGCCTTTAGCGCCCCTTTATGTGATTCACGGTGAAGAAGCCTTATTAAGCCTCGAAGCTTTAGATGCGCTGCGTGCGGCGGCTAAAGGGCAGGGCTATTTAAGCCGCGAACAGTCGATTGTCGAAAACCATTTTGACTGGTCGGCGTGGCTGCAAGACAACGACAGCGTGAGCCTGTTCTCCGAGCAAAAGCTGCTAGAGCTGCACATTCCCACCGGCAAGCCGGGTAAGGAAGGCGGCGATGCGTTGCAACAGCTGGTGCAGCGGCTGCCACAAGACACCGTGGTGGTGATCTTTTTGCCCAAGCTGGAGCGGGTGCAGCTACAAAGCAAATGGTTTACTGCTTTGGCTCAGGTGGGGCAGGTATTAGAAGCCAAAGTGATTGGGCTAGAAGGCCTGCCTGCTTGGCTAAGCGGCCGTTTGGCCGACCAAAACCTGTCGATGACGCCGGAGGCGCTGTCGCTGTTTGCCGAGCGCGTTGAAGGCAACCTGCTGGCGGCAAAGCAAGAGCTAGACAAGCTGGCGCTGATTTTCCCTGAAGGCACCGAGCTAACCTGGGATGACGTGCAGGATGCGATCGCCAACGTGGCGCGTTTTGACGTGTTCCAACTGGCGGCGGCGTGGATGCGTGGCGACGCGACGCGGGTGGTAAAGCTATTGGATGGGTTGGCGCAAGAAGGGGGCGAGCCGGTGCTGCTTTTGTGGGCGTTGAGTGAAGACATTCGCTTACTGCTGCGTTTAAAAGCGGGACTGGCGCAAAACCAAAGCATTCAAAGCATGAGCCGTTCTTTACGGCTGTGGGGCGAAAAGCAAAGCCTGGCGCCAAAGGCGTTGAACCGCCTTGGCACTGGACAGTTGTTAAATGCCTTACAAACCTGTGCCCAAATTGATCGGCAGATTAAGGGCGCCGAAGACGGCGACGCCTGGCTGGGGCTTAAAAACCTGGCCCTGACCTTGGCCAAATAAACGCAGACAGTCACCACCAAATACCGGGCTTGCCCGGTATTTTTTATGGGCGCTCGAATGGCTTGATACCATGATGTATCGACGTTTTGGTGGGGTGGATGGGCGAGAGTATGCTGATTTGGCTACTTGAGTATTATTTGACAATACTCATTAGGTTATTGTGGTGGAAAATGGCCATCTTGGTTAATATCCTTATATAAATATATTGTGATTAACTGGCCACTGGCCCATAAGGATAAACCCGCTGTATGCTGCCTTTCAAAATCATTGCCACCGGTAAGGCCTTACCGACACAGCAGGTATGGTCGACTCAGTTGGATGAAAAACTGGGGCTGCCTCGTGGCTATACGGCCAAAAAATCAGGCGTCGACTGTCGCTACTTTGCCGACGACGCGCTGCTACAGTCTGCGTTGGGGGCAGAAGCCCTGCGCGATGCCTGCCAGCGCCAAGACATCGACCCTGCCAGCATCGACCTGCTGCTGTGCGCCAACGGCGTGCCGGAGCAGGCGTTGCCCAGCACCGCCAGTCGCGTGTTGGCCTGTTCTGAATTGCGGGCAGGCATTGCTGCTTTTGACGTTAACGCCAGCTGCGTGAGCTTTATCACGGCCTTGCATCAGGCCGCCTGTTTGCTCCAAGCGGGCGCCTATCGTCGCATCGCGATCGTGTCGACAGAAATCGCCTCGCGCGGCATTGACTGGGCCGATCATGAGACCGCTTTGATTTTTGGAGACGGCGCGGCGGCGGTGATTGTCGAGGCGGGCGCTGCAGGGCAAGGTTGTGCGGCGTATCGCTTGGCGGTGCATCCCGCTGGGGTCACCCACTGTGAAATCCGCGCCGGCGGCACCCGCCGTAATCCGGTGGTGGGGATGACGGTGTCGGACCATCATTTCAAGATGGCGGGTAAGCGGGTGTTTAAACTAGCGACCCAGCTCATGCCTGAGTTTTTGGCCGAGCTGTTGGCGCCTTTGGGTCTGACGGCGGCGCAGATTGACGTGGTGGTGCCGCACCAGGCCAGCCACCTGTCGTTGCATCATGTTCGCGCCCGTTTGGGCTTTAGCACGGCGCAGGTGGTGGACATTTATGCCCACCACGGCAATCAGGTGGCTGCGTCGATTCCGACGGCGTTGCACGAGGCGGTGCAGCAAGGACGACTGGGGCCGGGGCAAACCGTATTACTTTTGGGCACCGCCGCCGGATTTGGCATGGCGGGGATGGTGTTACGCACATGAAACAGGTTTTATTAACCGGTGCCAGTCATGGTCTGGGCCGAAATGCAGCGGCGTTTTTGGCGGCGCAGGGCATTGCCTATCGCGGCGTGGGCCGCAGCGCCGAGGCTTTGGCGCAGCTGCCGGGGCAGCAGGTGGCGCCTGCGGCGGTTAACTTAACTCAGCTCGGCGCGCAGGAGATGGCGGCGCTGCTGGCCGGCTGCGACACGGTGTGGCACTGTGCGGCGTTGTCTTCACCGTGGGGCCGCTATCAAGATTTTTACGACATTAACTACGCCGTCACCGAGCGCCTAGCGCAGCAGGCTGGGCGGCAAGGGGTGGCACGCTTTGTGCATGTGTCGACGCCGTCGGTGTACTTTGATTATCAGCACCATCACCAGATTGATGAGGCTTTTTGCGCGAAGAAGCTGCCCAATCATTATGCCCAAACCAAGTGGCTGGCAGAGCAGGCGATTCAGCGGGCGGCTGCGGCGTACCCACAAACGCGCTACGTTATTTTGCGCCCGCGGGCGATTTTTGGCCCCTACGATCGGGTGCTGTTGCCGCGGGTGTGGGCGCGTTTACGCCAGCAAAAAGGCGTTTTACGGCTGCCGCGCGGAGGCGAAACGCTCATGGACTTTACCTACGTGGCCAATGTGGTGCAGGCCTTAAGCTTGGCCAGCACGCAGCCTCAATTGGTTTCGGGCAGCGTGTTTAACATCAGCAATCAAGAGCCGTGGACGTTGGGCGCCGTGTTGGCGGCGTTGTTTCAACACTTGGCTGAGCCCTATGGCATTCGCGCCGTGCCTTATGGCCTGGTGCAAGCCGTGGCACAGGCGTCGGAGTGGCGGGCTTGGGCCACGGGCAAAGACCCGGCCTTAACCCGCTATGGCGCGGGTACCTTACAGTTCGACATGACGCTGAGCCCAGACCGGGCGCAGCAGCAGCTAGGCTATTACCCCGAGGTCAACATGACCGACGCCATTTTACACACCGCCACCTGGTTAGACGCTCATGGCTAAAATGACTGAATTCATTGCCGGACATTGCACCCATGCGGCCTGTATGGCGGTGCGTGGCGCCGGCTTTAGCAGCTGTGCGTTTCCGGCCAAAACCTATTTGTTAGAGGCCAATCAACGCCATTGGCTGTGGGATACGGGCTACGCCCAGCATTTTATGGACGCGACGGCCAGCGGGGTGTTTGCGCTCTACCGTAAGGTCACGCCGGTGTATTTTGAATCCAGCCAGGCCATTGTGACGCAGCTGCGGCAACGCGGCATTGGGGCAGGTGACCTAAGCGGGTTGATTTTGTCTCACTTTCATGGCGACCACATTGCCGGCCTCAAGGATTTTCCTGACGTACCGGTGATTGCCAGTGGCCGCGGCTGGGCCGAAACACGGGCCTTACGCGGCTGGCGGGCGTTGCAAAAAGGCTTTGTGCCCGCGCTCATGCCCAGTGACATCGAACAGCGGCTGTGGCCGATGGAGGCGGGGGCGAAAGTGGCCTTGCCCGAAGCCTTGCAGCCCTTTACCGAGGGCCATGCGGTGCCCAACAGCAACGATGAAATTATTTTGGTGGACTTGCCGGGCCATGCGGCAGGGCACATCGGGGCCTTTGTCTCGTGCGCGGATGGCTGGCATTTATTGGCGGCGGATGCGGCTTGGGACGTGGCCAACTATCGGGAAGGGCGCTTGCCGTCGGCCTTAACCCGTTTGATCATGGCCGACCATGGCGACTATCTGGCGACGCTAAGGCAGCTGCATGCGTTGGATGCGGGCGGACAGGTACAGATTCATTTAAGTCATGATGGGGGCGTGTAATGGCCTTGCTTAAGATTCTTTGGCATTACTGGCGCAGCAAGCGCCTGCGCTTTACCCAGCGGGATAAGCTTTTGGCTCATCAGCAACGGCAATGGCGCCGCTTCGAGCGGAAGGTGCTGGCGCGTAGCCCCCACTTTAAACCGTACTGTGGGCGACCGTTGGCCGCGTGGCCGTTGATGGATAAGGCCGTGTTGATGCGTGATTTTGACCGCATCAATACCGCCGGCTTAACCTTAGAAGCGGTGTGGGCCACGGCGCAGGCGGCCGAGCACAGCCGCGACTTTTCACCGTCGCTGGCTCAATACGATGTGGGGCTGTCTTCTGGTACGTCGGCACAGCGCGGCGTCTTTGTGGTTAGCCAGGCCGAGCGGGCGCAGTGGGCGGGCGTGATTTTGGCCAAGCTGTTGCCGCGCGGCCTGCGCCAGCCTGAGCGCGTGGCCTTGGTTTTAAGGGCCAACAATAATTTGTACGAAGAAGTGGGCCACAGCCGCCGCCTACAGTTTCGCTTTTTTGACCTGATGCAGGCGTTTGTGCCGCTGTGCGCGGATTTAAGCCGCTATCAGCCCAGCATCATCGTGGCGCCGGCGCAGGTGTTGTGTGCTTTGGCCAGGGCGGTGCAAAGCGGGGCCGTGGCGATCAAACCACAGCGGGTGATTTCCGCCGCAGAGGTGTTGTCGGCAGCGGACAAAAGCCTGTTGCAAAGCGTTTTTGCCGAAGTGCACGAAGTGTATCAGGCGACCGAAGGGTTTTTGGCGGCCACCTGTGCCGAAGGGCGGTTGCATTTGAACGAAGAGTACGTGCTGTTTGAAGAAGAGTGGTTGGATGAGCGTCGGTTTGTGCCGATCATCACCGACTTTACCCGCCAAACCCAGCCAATGGTGCGTTATCGCCTCGACGACGTATTGCAAATCGACCCGCGGCCTTGCCCGTGTGGCTCGGCCACTCGCGTGTTGGCTGCCATTGAAGGCCGATTGGGCGATGTGTTGCGCTTGCCAGGGCTAGACGGTGC
The DNA here is from genome assembly GCA_017991555.1 of Neisseriaceae bacterium. Lineage (GTDB taxonomy): Bacteria > Pseudomonadota > Gammaproteobacteria > Burkholderiales > Neisseriaceae > JAGNPU01. Next base: position 80,916 of record JAGOQM010000003.1, on the reverse strand, counting down.
TGAGGTGATGCTGTTTGCGGATGCGCTGCACCGTGTGTTCGCGCAGGCCTTGCCGCAGCAGGCGGACTACCAGCTGACTCAAACGGGAACGGCCGAGCTGAGCATGGCGCTAGAAGGCGATGCGCTGCGGTGGGCCAGCACCCAAGCGGCGCTGGCGGCGCATTTGCACAAGCAGGGCGTGAGCGTTGCGGCTTTGGTGTGGCATCGAACCGAGTTACCGCCGCTGGCGCCAAGTCAAAAGCGGCGCCGGATTCAGGTGGCGCTGGCATGAGCGTTGGTTTTCGTGTTTGGGCGTTGCTGAGCGCCTGGGGTTTTGTGGGCTTGTGCTACACCTTGGGGGCGGCCTGGGCGGATGATGCGGTGGTGCTGTACCAGACCTGGCTGGACGATGCGGTACCGTTTTGGGCCGATGGCATGGTGCTGTACCTGTCGTTTTTTGCCTTGGTGCCGTATGCCTTTCTGTATTGCGATGAGGCGTGGGTACGGCCGCTGCGGCGCAGCATGCAGTACGCTGCGGTGGCGGCCTTAGCGGTGTATTTAATCTGGCCCAGCAGCATGGTTTATCCTGTGGTGGCGGGCGATGGTTTAAACGAACGGCTGTGGCTGTGGTTGCATGCCTGGGATACGGCGGCTAACTGCCTGCCTTCACTGCACGTGGTGTTGGCGGTGCTGTGTGGCATCGCCTTGGGGCGTAGCCTACATGGCTGGCGCCGGATGTGGGTGCTGCTGTGGGTGGTATTGGTGATGGTGTCGGTGTTGCTGCTGAAGCGGCACCTATGGATAGATGTGTGTAGCGGTGTGGTATTAGCCCTATTGGCGGCCAAATGGGGGGGCTTATGTGGGCGTCGGACTTTAACTTAATGGTGGTGCCACTGCTGTTGATGGTGGTGGTGGTCTTGGCCGAAGGCGGCTTTAATCAATGGCGCGGTGAAGCGGTGGACTGGCGTGAAGTGGGGTTTAACTTTAACGTTGGCCAAGTCATCCTGTGGCTGGGCCGTACTGTCGAAATTGCGGTGTTCGTGTGGGTAGCGCAAACCTGGGGCGGGCCTTGGCTTGGCGCTTGGCCGACGTGGGCCAGCTGGCTGTGGGTGTTTGTGGCCTGGGATTTTTGCTTTTATGTTCTTCACCGTTGCCATCATCATGTGCGCTGGCTGTGGTGGGTGCATGAGGTGCATCACACCGGGCGACAGTTTAATTTGTCTTTGGGCGTGCGCAACGCCTGGTATTCGTCTTTAACCTCGGTGCCGTTCTTTTTGATTTTGGCCCTATTGGGTGCCACGCCGGTGCAGTTTGTGGTGGTGTCGACCGTCCATTACGCGATTCAGCTGTTTAATCACAATGGTCTTTTACGCAGTTACGGGCCGTTGGAATGGCTGTTGGTCAGCCCCAACTTGCATCGGGTGCATCACGGCAATGCGGCGCCTTACATCAATAAAAACTATGGCGGCACCTTCAGCGTGTGGGATCGACTGTTGGGGACCTATCAGCCCTTGTTGCCGCAGCAGCCGCCAGAATTTGGGGTAAAAGGCAGTTTGGTCAGCCAGAACCCGCTTAAGGCCAATCATGCTTGGTTGGCCCGCTGGCGGCAACAAGCGGCGGTGGCGCCGGCGGCGATGCCCAAGCCACTGGCGGTATTGGGCCTGTGTATGGCGCTGTTTGGCTTGGTGCTGTATTACATTGCCTGGCAGTTTAGCTGGCGCTGGTGGCAGCAAGGCGCGTGGGTGGCGGTGTTGGCGGTGGGCAGCGTGGCCATTGGGGCCTGGGCCGATGGCCGCCCTCGTTTTGGGTTGCACTGGTGGTGCTTAGGCGCCGGTACGGTGGGTGCATTGGCGCATTTGGTGGCGTAGGCATTGTGCCTAGAAACGCCCACATTAGGTGATCAAAAAACGCCGAGCACACTGCTCGGCGTTTTTGATTTTGGGCGTTTGATGCCCTTATTTATTGTCTAGCGCCCATTTGCCTGAGCCAGCGAACACAAAGTAGAGGAAGGTAAAGCACAGCACCACGGCCAAAGAGCCGCCGTTCATTACTGGGAACAGCAGGCTGCTGGCGCTGGCGTGGCCCATAAAGTAGGCAAACGCCATTTGGCCCGACAGGATGAAAGCGGCCACGCGGGTTTTAAAACCGACTAGCAGCATGAAGCCGCCAACGAGTTCAACCACACCGGCAATGCCATAAATCGAGCTTAAGGGCACGTTGGCAAACTGTTCGGTGTAGGGAATGGCAAAGGTTTTGGCCAGGCCGTACAGCATGATGGTGTAGCCTAAGACGATGCGGATTAGGCCGAGGGCGTGGGGTTGATAGGCGGCTAGAGAAGAAGACGGTTTCATGGTGGCTTTCTTAAAATAAGGTTGATGGTGTCTTAAATATTGGTTTTGTTAGTACATAATTTTATTGGTGAAATAAAATAGTTTTACAGTGTTTGGGACGCATTGATGTGGCTGAGGCCTAGGCCTCAGCCACATCAATGTCGTGCGTCATTGGTTAAGCTAAGAGGCTAGGTTGGTGGATAAGTTCTCGCCGCAAAAGAATATTTTGCTTGACTGTCAGATAATGTCGTTGTGATGAAATGTTTGCGTCTATAATTGAATCGAAGGCTTGTAAAAGGCAGTGGATGGCCTTCGAAGAATAGCCAATGACATTAAATAGAAAATAACGACAAAGGAGAAACAATCATGCAGTATTTTACCATCGTGACCTATCACCCGAATAAGGGACAAAGCGTGGCGGATTTAGAAGCCTTGTATCAGGCAGTCGTGCCTAAGTTTGCGCGGGTGCGGGGCTTGGTGCGCAAGTATTTTGGCTATGATGAAGCCAGCAATACCGGCACCAGCGTGTACCTATGGGACAGCCGTGAGCAGGCCGAAACGTTTTTTGCCAAGCCTGCATTTGTGGCGAGTTTTCGCGAGGCTTTTGGCTGTGACATTGCCAGCGTGCATTACGTGCCGGTGCGGGCCATTTCTGAGCACGAACCCAGAGCGGGGGATGAGTAGGCGTTAAGCAGCATAAAAATCCTCACGCAACCCCAGTATTTTGGGTTGGGTGAGGTCAGAAAGATGGTTAATTATTGATCGTAACCGCTTTTTTCCCAAATGCCTTGGTCGATCATGTATTGAATCTGTGGGCTCAAAATCTCATCTTTATAGGTTTGGTGCGAGCCTTGCGGATGGGTTAAATAATGATTTTTAGGATAAATGGGCCGTTCATAAATCAGCTTGGCGCACTCGCTTCTGACGTCTTTGAGCCAGTTGGTGGTGGCGGCATGGGTGCGGTGGTGGCGAAGGGCTTCGATGTCGACCACGCCATAGACGTAGGAAGAGCCATTGGTGTCATGCTGCTTGCCGATGACGCGGCCTTTGTAGTCGATCAGGGACGACAGGCTACCAGAGCAGTCTACAGGGGCCTTGCTGCCTGGCTGTAGGTACACTGGGCCAAGGTTGGGCGCCAGCACGTAAAAATTATTTTCAAGGGCGCGGGCGCGGTTGGAAATGTCGAAAATGTCATTTTGGGTAAAGGGCGTGGGCATTGAGGCGCGATACACCACTTCGGCGCCATTCATGGCCAAGCCGCGGCCGTTTTCTGGGAAGTTGCCTTCCATCGCCATCATCACGCCGAGGTTGCCGATGTCGGTGTGGGCCACGGGCCAGAAGGCGTCAAGATGATTGCCATAGCGTTCGATCCATTGGTCGTAGAGGTCATGTGGTGACGCCGAACGTTCGCATGGCAATAGGGCCGACATTTTATGGTGTTTGAGGATGATCTCGCCCTTAGGGTCGATGATGAAGCCCACGTTAAACATAATGCCAGGCCAGTCTGGCTCTCTGACTTTGGCCTGCGCCATGATGTAGATTTGGTGTTTCTGTGCTAATTTCGCCAAACGATCGGTTTCGGGGCCAGGGATGTCGATGGCGCCATCGGCCAAAAAGTCGGCAACGGGGGTGTCTAAAGCCTCATCGGTAAAGCCTTGTAATGCGCCCTCGGGTAACAGCAGCAGGCGCACGGGTAAATCTAGAGACGATAGCCAAATGGCGCCTTCAGCCAGTTCTTCGATGTGGTCTAGGTTGCGCATGATGTCGGCTCGGTTGTGGATGCCCCAAGTTGTCGGAATCAAACCGACCAAGCCATAGGGTTTAATCATCATAATGCTCCTTAGGTTGATGGTGGCTCTGTGCCCGAAAAGGGCAGAGTCAGTGGATTGGCTTGGTTGCACGCAATGCCGAAAGGGCTTGGTGTAGCGCCGTCATCGTGGGCCTGAAAAAAGGGGTCGCTAAACGGATCCATCAATGGCAGAATAGCCAATCATTAATTCGTACGCTGATAAGTTATCAGTGTACTGATAATTATGGTGGATCAAAATGAATAAAAATGCAATAAATAATGATGAATTCTTTTCCATTGGTCGTGGCCCTTTGGGCTATTTGCTGCGTCAGGCGGCCAATGTCTACCGCACGCGTATGGAAACGGCGCTACAGCCAATGGACGTTACTGGGCCGCAGTTCACGATTTTGAAGATTATTGCGCAACGGCCGGACTGCTCTAATGCCGATGTGGCGCGTTTGGCCCTATTGACGCCACAAACCGTTAGCCTCATTGTGGCCAAGTTGGCTGATTTAGGGTTGGTCGAAAAGGAGGCACACCCGGTGTATAAGCGCGTACAGGTGTTGCGCATTACGGTGCTGGGGCAGAGCGTCTTGGCAGAGTGTGACGTCACCGTGGATGGCTTAGAGGCAGACCTGTTGGTGGGATTTAGCGACGCGGAGATGGCGGTGGTACGGCGTTGGATTGCGCACGTGATTGAGCCCCACAAATAGGCGTGGGTTCGCCTTGGCTGGCTGGGTTCAGTTAAACGCCGACCAGTCGGCATTGATGGCGCGTTCGAAGTCGTCTTTAAAGGCGGCGGTGTTGACGAAGCGTGCGGCGCGCAGCCGTTCTTTAGCGTGGATGAACAGCAGCAACACCGGCAGCGTGAGGGCGTGAAACTGGCTGGCCACTTCGGGTAGTGCGCTGGCGTCTAGTTCAATAAAGTGGACCTGTTGCTGGTGTTCGGCCAGGCGTGCGGCCAGCTGCGGCTTGAGTGCGTGACACACGCCGCAGTGGGGGCTGCCAATGTAGACAAACACATAGGGTTCGCTCTGAATCAGCGCATGGGCGTCTTCTAAGCTGCCGATGGGCGTAAAGAAAGGGTTGTGGCCGTTAGCGCTCATCCCGCGGCTCCGTGGGGGCAGTGTGCAGACCGACGCTGCCGTGTTGGGTAACCTGGGCGCGGTTGTCGATGTTGACCGGGGGCATGCCTTTGCGCTGGCGCCACCAGCCGCCTAAGCGATACAGGCACAAGAGGCCAGGATAGGGTAATAACACGGCCACCAGTAAATAGCGGGGGCTGTCGAAAGAAATGCTGTGGCGCTGTTCGGTGACCAAGTGGATGATTTGCCATAACCAGCCCCAAACGGCGGTGGCGCTGAGCACCACCATGCTGGCCAGAGCCACGACTTGAGGCGGGCCCATGCGGTAGGGTTTGCCAATGCTGACGTGGCGATTAAAGGCCATTAGGTGGCCAAAGGCCCACAGCATAAAGGCAAACATCAGCGCATTGGCAGCCGTGGGCAACCAGTCAAAAAACCAGTCTGGCAGGCCTAAAATGGTTTGGCCTGAGCCGGCGCTGCTGGCCGCTTCCCAGCCAGCCTGGGCCGTAAGGGTTAGGCTAAAGCCGAGGTCGGCAATAATGAGCAGCAAAGGCAGCAACAGCAACAGTCGTTTCATAAGGGCAGGGTATTCGAGGCAATAAAGACATTAATATGCCCTGATTGTGGCCTAAAGGCAATCGCTTCAGGGGCATCAGGGTCAATAAAAAGCCCATCTGTACTGTAAGGTACCGATGGGCTTTAAGGTTCAGCGGGGCTTATTTTTCAACCACGCCTGCCAGTTCGGCCTGATGGTCGGCATGGTAGCTAGAGCGAACCATGGCGCCAATGGCGGCGTGTTTAAAGCCTAGGTCGTAGGCTTCGGCTTCAAATTGCTGGAACATGGCCGGGGTCACGTAGCGCAATACGGGCAGATGGCTGTCGGTTGGCTGTAGGTATTGGCCGACGGTAATCATTTCGATGTCGTGGGCGCGCATGTCGCGCATCACGGTCCGAACTTCTTCGTCGTTCTCACCCAAACCCACCATGATGCCAGACTTGGTGGCCACGCTTGGGTTCATCGCTTTGTAGCGTTTCAACAGATCGAGTGAATGCTGATAGTCCGAGCCTGGGCGTGCCTGCTTGTACAAGCGCGGCGCGGTTTCCAAGTTATGGTTCATCACGTCCGGAGGGGTTTCGGTCAGAATGTCTAAGGCCACGTCGAGGCGACCACGGAAGTCGGGCACCAAGATTTCGATCTGGGTGTTGGGGCTGGTTTTGCGAATCTCTTTAATGCAGTCGGCAAAGTGGCCTGCACCGCCATCACGCAAGTCGTCGCGGTCAACCGAGGTAATCACCACGTAGCGCAATTTCAATGCGGCCACGGTTTCGGCTAGGTTTTTTGGCTCCATTGGGTCTAATGGATTGGGGCGGCCGTGGCCCACGTCACAAAACGGACAGCGGCGGGTACAAATGTCGCCCATGATCATAAACGTGGCGGTGCCCTTGCTGAAACATTCGCCGATGTTGGGGCAGGTGGCTTCTTCACACACGGTGTGAAGCTTTTGGTCGCGCAAAATGCGTTTAATCTCTTGGAACTGACCACCAGAAGGCAGCTTGGCGCGGATCCATTCTGGTTTTTTTAGTTTCTCTTGCAAAGGCACGATTTTAATCGGAATGCGGGCCGTTTTGGCTGCGCCTTTGTGTTTGACGCCTTGGCTGTTGTCGTTTTGTGTGCTCATGATGATGCTTTCTGATTTAAATATTGGCAAAGATGGGCAGTTAAGCGCTCTGCAACCTCATTAAACATTGGGCAAGGCGCAACATAGTCTGCGATTTGCGCCATTTCCAAGCCGCTGTAGCCGCAAGGATTAATGTAATGAAAAGGGGTGAGGTCCATGTTTAAGTTTAGGCTTAAACCATGATAAACCGCGCCGTTTTTAATGCGTAAACCCAATGAGGCAATTTTTTTGGCCCCCACGTAGACGCCAGGGGCTTTGTCATCACCGCGCGCGTCGATGCTGTAATCGGCCAGCGTGTCGATGATGCTGTTTTCAATTTGGTGCACCAGCTCGCGCACGCTCACCTTGCGGCGTTTGAAATCGATCAGGGTGTAAACGATGATTTGGCCGGGCCCATGAAAGGTCACCTGGCCGCCACGGTCTACCTGTACCACGGGAATGTCCGAGGGAATCAAAATGTGTTCCGGCTTGCCGGCCATGCCTTGGGTGAAGACCTGTGGGTGTTCGACCACCCACAGCTCGTCTGCGGTGGCGGCAGTGCGCTGATCGGTAAAGGTTTTCATGGCCTCAAAGGTGGTGGCGTAATCGGCCAGGCCCAGCATTTTGACGATCATCTTATAGGACCACTTTCACCATTTCATGGCTGGTTAAGGCGAGGTAAATGGTGTCCAGCTGTTGTTGGCTGGTGGCGTTCACGGTAATCGTGGCGCTGGTGTAGTTGCCTTTGGCGCTGTCGCGCAGCACCAGATGTGCTTCGGTCACTTCGGGTGCGTGTTCTTTCACCACGGCCAACACGGTGTCGGCAAATTCGGGGTGGGTTGCGCCCATGATTTTTAATGGAAAGGCGCAAGGAAATTCAAGGAGGGTGGTTTTTTCTTCTGTGCTCATGTGATTAGCCCGTTGTTTTTCTGATGGTGCGTTATTATAAAGGTATAGAGAGTCGATTCTAGCACTTTGACCAGTGGCTGACCAACATAAATCGATGCTGCAAAACACAATAGTGGTGGCGAAGGAGTGCCATCGGCTTGCGCTCATGGTACAATTTACCCCTATTTAATGGTTGGTTAGTCCTAACGGCACGAGTGAAGAATGAGCGAAGATTTTAAAAGAACCCCTTTAGTCCCCCCTGACGGCCACAAAAAAGTGCTGCTGCACTCATGCTGCGCGCCCTGTTCGGGTGAGGTCATGGAAGCCATGTTGGCTTCTGGCATTGATTTTTCTATTTTCTTTTACAATCCCAACATTCATCCTGAAAAGGAATATTTGTTGCGTAAAGATGAAAACATTGCCTTTGCCGAAAAGCACAATATTCCGTTTATTGATGCAGATTACGACATGGACAACTGGTTTGACCGCGCCAAAGGCATGGAAGACGAACCAGAGCGCGGCATTCGCTGCACCATGTGTTTTGACATGCGCTTTGAACGCACGGCGCTGTACGCCTACGAAAATGGCTTTCCGGTGATCACCAGCTCTTTGGGCATTTCACGCTGGAAAGACCTGAAGCAGATCAATGGCTGTGGCGTGCAAGCGGCGGCGCATTACCCCGGCATCCAGTACTGGGAATACAACTGGCGCAAGCAGGGTGGCTCGGCCCGCATGATCGAAATCAGCAAGCGTGAACATTTTTACCAGCAAGAATACTGCGGCTGCGTGTATTCGCTGCGCGATTCCAATGCCCACCGTCGTAGCCAAGGCCGTCCGCCGATTAAGCTGGGCGTGTTGTATTATGGCGACGAAGACAAAGAGCAAGAGGCCGACGCCAAGGCGTAAGCTGGCTGATTTAAAAAGCCGCCCACCTGTGATTCAGGTGGGCGGCTTTGTTGTGGGCGCACGGGTGTGGCTATTTGGCCAGTGGATCGATGGGCTCTTGGCTCATCGGCTCTGGCTCCGGCACCGTGGCTTCACGTTCGTATTCTGGCGGTGCCCATAGGTGCTTGAGGCGCTGCTTGAGGCTGCCGGGGGTAAACACGTCGCGCCACATGTCGATGAACTCATGCAGGTTCAGCACCAGCGGATTGTGGCTTTGGACCTGGCCCACGATGCCGTAGTCGACCTGGGCGTCTTCTTCGACGTAGGTGCCAAACCAGCGGTCAAACACAATGAGCACGCCGCCGTAGTTTTTGTCGATGTATTCAGCGTTGCGGCCATGGTGGGCACGGTGGTTGCTGGGGGTGTCGAACAGGTATTCTAATACCGGGTGCAGCTTGCCCACGGCTTCGGTGTGAATGAAGAATTGGAAGGCCAGGTTGACCGCATACAGTAAGAAGACGGCCACGGGGTGAACGCCTAACAGCACCAGCGGCATGAAAAACAGCCACCAGCCGGTGAGGGGGTACAGCATGGATTGGCGCATGGCGGTGCTCATGTTCATGTGTTCGCTGCTGTGGTGGACCACGTGGGCGCTCCAAAACCAGCGCACGCGGTGGCTGGTGCGGTGAAACCAGTAGTAGCAGAATTCAACCCCGATAAATATGGGCACAATGGTCCACAGGTTGATGGGCAGGGTGAAAAAACGATGTTCCCAAAACCAAAAGATGGCGGGCCCCACAAAAATGCCGTACACCAAGAGTTCAAACAGCTGGTAGCTGCCGCCAAGGGCAAAGTTGGCCATGATGTCTTTGAGGTGAAACTGCTGTAGCTGCTGGCGCTGGCGCATGATCCACCACTCGCTCAAAAAGGCGAGTAGAAAGAGGGGGGTCATGCCCATCAGGAAAATTTGCTTCCAGTCTACGCTGTCGCCAAGGCTGGCCTTGAACGCTAAAAGCTGGGTGGTGAGGGTTTGCCAAATGTCCATGAACGCGTCTCCTTTGCTAGGGCTAGTCGGCTTTGTGCTTGCTGCTTGGATGGCAAGCTTTTGCATTCAGTCTAGCACCTTTTGCGGCGTGATTGGGGTTTGCGCTGTGGGGCATTTTATCCGCGGTGCGCCTATTGAAGAAACCAGCCGGTTTGATTCGTGTTATAAGGATGAATCCATAATGACGATAGGCGCATGAGGCACATGAGTGAACACATTAAGCAGTATTGGCAAGCCTTTTTGGCGTCGACGGCTAGGGCGGCCGAAACGACCTATTTAGAAAGTTTTTATTTTGGTCACGGTGAGGCCATGGCGAATGAATTATTGGCACTGGTGCTAAGGGGCCAAAAAACCGCCACCGCCTCTAGCCTCGATTATTATCAGGTGACAGGCAACGCCAGGCCGCAGGTGGGGGATTTGTCGATTGTGACCGATTGGGCGGGAACGCCTCAGGGCGTGATTCAGACCATGAAGGTCAGCTTGTTAAAATTTAAAGACATGACCTATGAAATCTGTCAGCGCGAGGGTGAGGACGACACTCTGGCATCCTGGCAGCAGAACCACCGCGCTTATTTTCTCACCGAAGGCCAGCAGGTCGGCTATGCGTTTCATGAAGACATGATGATTTTGTTTGAAGATTTTCGCTTGCTTGACCCGCATGGCTGACGGGCTTAAAGCCCGAAGCTGTTATCAAACCAAGCAGGCCCAACTTTTGAGCGCTTAAGGGTCTAATAAGGGCCTGATGGTGATGGCCATTAATAAAGGCACTCAAAATGAGTGCCTTTAGGGTCAGCGTCGGTGGCTTAGAGGTTGATGGCCTTAAAGTGATGCTTGGGCTGCACGAATGAATCTTGCGCCGCCACCAGCTGTAGCTCATAGGCGCCACGCCGTTGGGTTTCGTGAACGACGTCGTACACTGCGGCGGTCACGTGTTCTAACGCGTCTACCGGGCGCTTGCCTTGGAGGATGCCGCTCAAAAACAGGCCGCTGGTGAGGTCGCCTACGCCTACGGGCTGTTTGCCGGCAAAGTTCACCAAGGGGCGGCTAATGTGCCAGGCTTTGGTTTTGGTGACCAGCATGGTTTCGTAACAGTCGTCGTGAAAGGCCGCTCGGTTAAGGTGTTTAATCAACACCATTTCGGTGCCCATGGTGCACAGCAGGCGGGCGGCTTCGACGGCTTCTTGCACGCTGTTGATCGGGCGCAGGGTGAGGGTTTCTAATTCGAGTAGGTTGGGTGAAATAATGTCGCTGTGGGGCAGGAGTTGCTGACAGATAAACTCTGCCACCCCCGGGGCCACCACGCAGCCTTTTTCAGAATGGCCCATCACCGGATCGCAGGCATACAGGGCGTTGGGGTTTTGCGCCTTGACCTGTTTGACGATGTTTAAAATGTGTTCGCCCTGTTCGGCGGCGCCAATGTACCCACTCAACACGGCGTCACACTGGCCCAATACGCCAATATTGTCGAGGCCGGTGGCGATCTCGCCGAGGTGGGCGGCGGGCATGGTGACACCGGTCCATTTTTGCGCGTATTGGGTGTGGTTCGAAAACTGCACCGTGTTTAAAGGCCAAACGTTGAGGCCCATCCGCTGCATGGGGAAAACGGCGGCGGCGTTGCCGGCGTGACCAAACACAACGTGTGATTGAATGGAGAGTATGTTTTTCATATTTTGACGGCTTGTTAGGTGTGTGGGGTAATGATAAGGGTTAGGGTTTAAATGATAACCTTATAGTTTATAATAACGCGGAATCATTGCGTAGTCATTTCCGCCTCAGTTCAAGCGTCTTTGCGCTAAATCAAGTTTATTTGGGCAGATGTCCTTTACTTCTTCAGCATGTTGGTTGACAGGCTGGAAATGGCTATGGTGCAATGCAATTAAATCACAAAGGGTGACACACATGGAAATGGAAGAACGGTACTTGGTGCCTGGTTTGATGCGCGGTTTGGCTATTTTGGAATTGTTTGGACACGAGCAGCAGGCATTGACCATCTCGGAGTTGGCTGAAAAGTTAGGGGTGAACCGTTCCAGCGCCTTTCGTTTGGCGTATACCTTAGAATCCTGTGGCTACATTCGAAAAAGCCAAGACAGCAAGCGCTATACCTTGGACGCCAAGGTGATGGGCCTGGGGTTTAAATACCTTTCTGGCTTAGACTTAATTGAGGCGGCGCGGCCGATTTTGAGCCAGCTGCGCGATGACACTTCGCTGGCCTGCAATTTGGTGATCTTGCAAGACAAAGACATTGTCTACATCGATCAGTGTCAGGCATCTGGCTCATTCACCAGCCGTGTGCGCGTGGGCACGCGTTGGCCGGCTTACGCCACCGTGATTGGGCAACTGTTGCTGTCGGACAAGCCCACCGAAGTGGTGGAGGCGTTGTACGCCAACGAAACCGAGTGGCAGTCTTACTCTGACAAAACCCCACAAGGCTTGCCTCAGTTATTGGCGCGCCTAGAGGCGATTCGTGGCCAAAGCGCCATGGTGAGTTGGGGCCACTTTAACCACAATATGGCCACCTGTGCCTCGCCAGTGTTTCGGCGTGACGATGGCAAAATGGTGGCGGTGATCTCGGCCAGCTGCCCTTTGGGCATGTTTACTGAGGCGGTGTTTCATGACGAAGTCAAACCCAAGGTCATTGATGCGGCCGAGCGCTTATCGCAACAATTAACCCGCCACAACTACCTATAAAATTAATTCATTAAAACCCCCAGCCTACCAAGCGTATGCTGGGGGTTTTTACGTGTGCTGCGCGGACACACGGTTAAAAAAACGCCGCGTTTCGTCTTTCACTGTTGACATTGTTAGAGGATTTATTCTATGCTTTGTTTGAATGTTTTGAATGTCAAATAGTGTTTTGTAGGTAAAACAATATTAGGAGAAGTTATGAGCTGGTTGCCCATTTGTAAACGTCAAGAAATCACTGCCGACATGCCTAAGGCCGTTAAGGTTGGTGAGGTCGAAATCGGGGTGTTTGAAGTTGACGGGACTTATTACGGCATTGAAGACGTGTGTCCACACGCCTATGCCTTATTGAGCGAGGGCTTTGTGGAAGGCCGTACGGTTGAGTGTCCTTTACATGAAGCCATTTTTGATATTCCAACGGGCAAGTTGGAAAGCGGGCCAGGCTGTCGTGATTTGTGTACGTATCCGATTAAGGTTGAAGGCGACGACATTCTGGTACAGATGAAATAAATAAAAAAAGCAGCATAAATAGGAGAAACCACGGTATGAACCATAATCCCAAATTAGCCCTATGGCTGAAGCCATCACCTTCAAAAGAGGCGGGCATTGACAACATTCAAATGCCTGGGCAGCCACAAAACATCGTGTGGCAAACCCGTCCGCGTGAACCCAATGCCTATGAGTTGGCCCTGTGCCAACACTTAATTTCTGGCTTTAAGGCCGATAAGGTCACACCGACAGACATGGCGGCTCATCTGAATGAAGCTGGGTTTCGTCACGAGAGTGGCGATCTATGGCACAGCGCCAACTTTGAGGCCGAAATGGCCCGTTTAGGTTATTAGAGGGGATAGGACAATGAACACGATAGATCAGGTAGAACAATATTTAGACTTGGGCTTGCGCAACCTTTGGTATCCGGTGGTGGCGAGCTATGAAGTGGCCAATAACCCCGTGGGCATCACCCGCCTGGGTGAAAACATCGTGCTGTGGCGCGGTGATGACGGCCAGGTACACGCGATTGAAGACCGTTGTCCGCATCGCGGGGCGCGTTTGTCTTTGGGTTGGAACTTGGGCGACCGCGTGGCCTGTTGGTATCACGGCGTTGAGGTGGATGGTCAGGGCGTGGTGGCCGACGTGCCAGCGGTGGATGCCTGCCCGATGACCAAGCAAAAATGTTTGCGTTCTTATCCGGTGCAAGAACGCAATGACGCCATTTTCTTGTGGTTTGGCATCGACCCGGAGGCCGAGCCGGACGAACTGGCGTTGCCAGAACAGCTAAGCGATGGCGAGGAGTGGAGTTCGTTCTTGTGTCAGGCCGACTGGAAGGTGAATTACCGCTATGCCGTGGACAACGTGATGGACCCGATGCACGGCAGCTATTTGCACGGCGCTTCACACTCGATGTATGCCGGCGATAAAACCGCGCAAATGCGCCATCGGCCCACCGACAAAGGCTTTGTGTTTGAAAAAGAAGGCCAAACCGGGGTGAACTTTGACTGGGTGGAGTGGGGCCAAAGCGGTGCGTCTTGGCTACGCCTGTCGATTCCCTACCAAAAACAGTTTGGCCCGGGCGGTGTGTTTTGGATCGTGGGCTTTGCCACGCCGATTGATGCGCACAATACCCGCGTGTTCTTTTGGCGCTGTCGTGAAGTGAAGGGCTGGCAGCGCGACGCTTGGCGCTTCTTGTACCGCACCCATTTGGAAAAACTACACTGGGACGTGTTGGAGCAAGACCGGGTGATTCTTGAATTGATGCCGGCAGATGCGCGTGAAAAAGAATTCTTGTATCAGCACGACGTGGGCCTATCTCGCCTGCGCCGCATCATGAAAAAAGAAGCCCAGCAGCAGGTGGCGCAGTTGGCCGCGTTGGCCGAGGGCAAGCAAGACAACCAAGGCTATGTGGTATGAACGGCTTGCTGACACAGAAGCGGGTGTTGGTGACGGGCGCTGCGCGCGGCTTGGGCTTTGCCTTTGCCGAAGCGGCCGCCCGGGCCGGTGCCAAAGTGGTCTTGGCCGATATTTTGTACCCTGAAGCACAGGCGGCGGCCCAAAAACTGGTCGCCGAAGGCCTGAGCGCGCAGGCGGTGGCGCTGGACTTGGCCGACCCTGAGGCCATTAGCCGCTGTATGACGCAAGCGATAGAGTGGCTGGGGGCTTTGGATGGCTTGGTGAACTGTGGCGCGTTGGCCACCGGCGTGGGTGGCGTGGACATGATGGACTACGACATTGGGCTGTGGGATCGGGTGATGAACGTCAACGTGCGTGGCACCTGGCTGATGAGTCAGGCGGCGGTGCCCCATTTGCGCGGCAGTACAGCCGGCAAAATCGTCAACATTGCCTCGGATACGGCGCTGTGGGGCGCGCCCAAGCTGATGGCCTATGTGGCCAGTAAGGGCGCCATCATCTCGATGACGCGTTCGATGGCGCGCGAGCTGGGGCCGGACAATATTTGCGTCAACACCGTTTGCCCTGGATTGGTGCTGGTGGAGGCCACAGAGTATGTGCCCCAAGCGCGGCATGACCTGTACGTGAATGGGCGAGCGATTAATCGCCAGCAAATGCCTGAGGACGTGACCGGCGCCATTCTGTATCTGCTGTCTGACCTGTCGTCCTTTGTGACCGGCCAGACGCTCCCGGTTAACGGCGGCTTTGTGTTTAATTAAATCATAATAAAGAAATAGAGGATGCATATGAACATCGTAGGCATAGAAGCGCTGGTGTTTGGCGTGACCGACACGCAAGAGGCGGCTCGGTTTTTGGGTGATTTTGGCCTCAAAAAAGGCCTCAGCGATGTGGCCGGGGCCGAACTGTACCTAACCCAAGACCAGAGCCGCCTGTACGTGCATGATGCCCTAGACGCCTCGTTACCCAAGGCCATTGAAGCAGGCTCGACCCTGCGCGAAGTGGTGTGGGGCGTGGCCGATGGCGCCAGCCTGACCGAATTGGCCAGCCGCTTGGCGGACCAGCCTGGCTTTACCCAAGGCACGGACTTTGTGCAATGCCTAGACCCAAACGGGTTGAGCATTCGCTTTGTGCCCAGCCGCGTGACCACGCCGGTTTTGCCCGTGAGCGGCATCAACCAGTATGGCGACATTCAGCGTGTCAACGAGGCCAGCCCCGTGTACGAGCAGGCCGAACCAGTCCGGGTGGGCCACGTGGTCTTCTTTACGCCCGAGTTGGCGACGGTGCAGGCGTTTTACATCGACAAGCTGGGCTTTCACCTATCCGATGCCTACAACGACCGCGGCGCGTTTTTACGCTGTCGGGCCGAAGGGCATCATCACGATTTGTTCCTGTTAAAGCTGCCCAATAAGCCCGTGGGCTTGAATCATGTGGCGTTTGTGGTGCGCGACATTCACGAGGTGATTGGCGGCGGCATCGCCATGAACCGAAAACAGTGGTCGACCTTTATCGGCCCAGGCCGCCACCCCATTTCGTCGGCCTATTTTTGGTATGTCAACAGCCCGTTTGGCGGGGCGTTTGAGTATTACACCAACGACGACTACCTCACCGAGGCGTGGACGCCCCGTTTTTATGATTATCAAGTGTCTTTGTTTACCGAATGGGCCATTGAAGGCGGCATCGACGAGCACACCCGCAGGCAGTTGAAGTAATCCCTTCCTAGGAGTTTTTTCATGAGTCGGATCATCATTATTGGCGCAGGCCAGGCCGCCGCATGGGCGGCGCATACCCTCCGAGCAGAGGGCTACAGCGGCGTTTTGGCGGTGGTGTCTAACGAAGAAGCCGTATTTTACGAGCGCCCACCCTTATCCAAACAGGTGTTGGCGGGTGAAATGGCGGTGGCGGGCTTACAGCTGTTTGATGAGGCGGCCATTGCGGCCATGAACATCGAATGGCACAAGCCCGATACCGTGACGGCGATTAACCGCGCCGACCAAACCGTGACCTTGGCCAGCGGCACCGTACTGGCCTACACGCAGCTGCTATTGGCCACCGGCAGCCGAGCCCGCCTGCCGGTGCCGGCCTGGGCTGACATGCCCAATGTGTTTACTGTGCGCACCATTGCCGACGCTGAGAACCTGGGTCAAAAGCTACAGCCCGGCAAGCGTATGGCCATCATTGGCGGCGGTTGGATTGGCTTGGAAGTGGCGGCCACAGCCCGTAAAAAAGGCTTGGCGGTCACCGTGTTAGAACACGGCAGTCGCCTCTGTAAGCGCAGCGTTAGCCCAGAAGTGTCGGCCTTTTTGCTGAACTTACATGAAGCCGCCGGCACCGCCATTCAGCTCGACAGCGTGGGCTTGTCCTTGCTGCCGACGGACATGGGCACGGTGCAAATTAGGGGCGGCAGCAGCCTGCTGCTGGAGGCAGACGTGGTGGTGGTGGGGGCCGGGGCGGAAATCGCCACCGAGCTGGCCGTGGCCGCTGGCCTCGAGGTACGCGATGGGGTGGTGGTAGACGCTTCTGGGCGCACCTCTGACCCGCATATTTTTGCCGCTGGCGACGTGGCCATTCACCCCGAGCTGGGCTTTTGCATTCAATCTTGGGCCAATGCGCAAAATCAAGCCATTTGTGCGGCCAAGAACATGCTTGGCCAAGGCTGTGACTACGCCGAAATTCCGTGGCTGTGGTCGGATCAGCTGGATTGCAACATTCAAATTTTGGGCAACCCTGGCGCAGAAGGATTGCAGCTGGTGGTGCGCGATGTGGGACCGAACAAAAAAACCTTTATTTACGTTGATGAGGCGCAGCGCTTGCAGGCCATGGTGGCGGTGAACGAAGCGCGTTTGATCAAGTTGGGCAAACGCTGGATGCAGGCGGGCATGGTGTTGCCGCTGGCGCAGCTGGCTGACCCAGAATTTAACCCTATGAGTTTAAAGCCATAAATGGGCGCTAGACCCTAACCAACCATTATTAAAACATCACTCATCGTCTGAGTGAGACATAGAGGAAACAATCATGCAAACAGAGCAAGTAGCCAAGGCAGGCATGCGGCAATGGATGGTGGCCGTGGTGCTGATGGTGTGCGTCACCCTGGCCTTTTTTGACAAGATCAGCATTTCGGTCTTGTTTGCAGACCCGCATTTTCAAGACGTAATGGGCATCGCCCATACCGATAAGTCGAAGTTGGGCTGGCTGATGACCAGTTTCCTATTGGCTTACGGCTTTTCATCGGTGTTTTTAAGCTTTATTGGTGATCTGTTTAACCCTAAGTACTTACTGATGGTCACCGTGGCGTCTTGGGGCGTGTTGATGGGCATCATGGGCACGGCCACGAGCTACGAAGAAATGCTGTTTTACCGGGTGCTATTGGGCCTGGCCGAAGGGCCGCTGTTTGCCTTGGCCTACACCATTGTCAAACAAACCTTTGGGGCCGGTCAGCAGGCGCGGGCGTCGACCATGTTCTTATTGGGCACCCCCATTGGGGCGGCTTTGGGCTTTCCCATCACCGCCTACGTGTTGCAAAACTATGATTGGCAAACCACGTTTTACGTTCTGGCTGCCTTGACCCTGCTGGTGCTGGTGGTGATTTACTTTGGCCTTAAAGGCACTAAGTTGGCCAAGCAAACGTCTCTGGCCGAAGGTGCTAAGCGCCCAACCTTTAAAGACCATGCCCACAACAGCAAGGAGTTGTTGTCCAGTGCGGCGTTCTGGGGCGTGTGTTTGTTTAACGTGGCTTTGTTGACCTACCTGTGGGGCCTGAACAGCTGGCTGCCGAGCTATTTGATGGAAGCCAAAAACTTTGATTTAAAAGCCTTTGGCCAGCTGTCGTCGTTGCCGTTTATTGCCATGCTGGTGGGCGAGATTTTGGGTGCATTCTTATCCGATCGGATGCCACTACGCCGTGCCCGACAGGTGATGATGGGGCTGTTCTTTGCTGGCCTAGGGCTGGGACTGATGGTGTACGTAGACAGTACTGCAGCGGTGATTGGCCTGATGTCGTTTAGCGCCTTCTCGTGGGGCATGAGCGCCTGTGCCGTCTTTGCCTTGCTGTCGCGGGTGTCGGCGGCGAACGTGGCGGCCACGGCCGGTGGGATTTTCAACGGCTTGGGCAACTTTGCCAGCGCAGCAGCACCGGTATTGATTGGCTATATGGTGACCATGAGCGGTCATTTTGATTACGGCATTATGTTTTTGGCAGCGGTGGCCTTAATCGGTTCGTTTATTTTGCTGCCTTGGGTACGTAAATACTAAGCCCTGCCTCGATGCGGCCAACCGGCACCTAAGCGGTTATCAATCTGCCGGTTGTGCTCGCTGCAATTAACTTTGAAGGAGAATGAAGATGACTCAAACAATAGACACCTGGCAGCAACCTGCCGACAAAACCTTGGCTGAATGGGTTGAATCTCGCGTGGCGCGCTTGGAAAGCCGCACCTATGATTTTAATGCCTTGAAGTTCCAAGCCGACTACGACCCTAAATACAAACGCGCACAAATGCGCTATATGGGCACCGGCGCGGCCGGCGTAACCAGCGACACCAACGTGGTGCCGGCGGAAAACTTTACCTTTTCGACCATGCTGCTGCCGGCTCAGTGTGAAGGCCCGTTGCACGTGCATCGCGACGTCGAAGAAGTGTTCTTCATGCTGCGCGGCTCGATTGATTTATTCATTGAGCACAATGGCGAAACCTACACCACCCGTTTGAACGAGCGTGATTTGATTTCGATTCCGCCTAATGTGTACCGTGGTTTGTATAACCACACCCAAGAGGATGCATTGATGTGTGTGATGTTGGGCACGGCTAAGCCAACCATCCCCACCTATCCTGACGATCATCCCTTGTCAAAAATTAAGCGTTAAGGGCGATTTATGAACGCTTTAGTCGATGCTTTAAACCAGTATCCGTTGCGCCTCGTGACGGTGGCGGGGCGGGTGCAGGCCTTTCGTGAAGCAGGCCAAGGCCCAGCCTTGGTGTTGCTGCACGGCATCAGCTCGGGTTCCGGCTCGTGGGTGAATCAGCTGGCGGCGTTGAGCAGCCACTTTAGGGTGATTGCTTGGGATGCCCCAGGCTATGGCGACAGCGCCGGTTTGGCCAACCCCAACCCGACGGCTGAGGATTATGCACACGCATTACAGTCTTTATTACAGGCCTTGGGCGTC
Source organism: Neisseriaceae bacterium (assembly GCA_017991555.1). GTDB lineage: Bacteria > Pseudomonadota > Gammaproteobacteria > Burkholderiales > Neisseriaceae > JAGNPU01. The sequence continues at coordinate 61,515 of JAGOQM010000003.1, read as the reverse complement.
ACCCAGCCGTTGCTGCTTGGGCACTCACTCGGGGCCATGGTGGCCAGCGCCTATGCGCAGGCTTTCCCGCAGCATTGTGCGGGCTTAATTTTGGCCAATCCGGCGCAGGGTTATGGCGCCATGGACGCCGACACTCGGGCCGAGGTGGCGCAAAAGAGGCCGCAGCTGCTGCAAACCTTAGGGCATGCAGGGATGGCACAAGTGCGGGCCCGCTATTTATTGGCGCCAGAGGCGACGGCGGATCAGATCGCCTTGGTGCAGCACGGCATGTTGCGGTTACAGCAGCAGGGCTTTGAGCAGGCTTCGGGGGTGTTGGCGCATGACGACATTTGGCAGCTGTTGCCGTCGGTGGCGGGGCCGGTTGGGGTCATTTATGGCCTAGACGATGGCATTACCCCGCCGGAGGGCGTCGAGGCGTTGATTCGACGCTTGGGGGCGAAGGGGGTGCAGGCTTATCCGCTGCCCGCGGCGGGCCATGCCAGTTATATTGATCAGCCGGTGGCGTTTAATCAAGCCGTGTTGGCCTATACGCAACTCATAAACATAACAAAATAGGACGATAAATATGGGTTTCCAAGTTGAAAACAGAGTGGCCGTGGTGACCGGAGGGTCATCGGGGATTGGGCTGGCGACGGTGCGCATCTTGATTGAGGCCGGTGCCAAAGTGGCCTGGTGTGGTCGTGATCGCGATCGTTTGGCGGCTTCGGAGGCCAGTATTATGGCCGAGTTTCCTGAAGCGGCCTGCTTTACCCGCACCTGTGACGTGCTTGACCGGACCGACGTGACCGCTTTTGCGGCCGAGGTGGTGGCGCATTTTGGGCAGGTGGATTTCTTAATCAACAACGCTGGCCAAGGGCACGTGGCCCACTTTGCTGAGACAGAAGACGAAGACTGGCTCAACGAGACCAAGCTTAAGCTGTTCAGCGTGATTAACCCGATTAAGGCTTTTTTGCCCGCCTTAGAGCGCTCGGACGTGGCGTCGATCACCAACGTCAACTCCTTGCTGTCGCTGCAGCCAGAACCGCACATGATTGCCACTTCGTCGGCGCGGGCGGCCTTATTGAACCTGACCCATTCTTTGGCGCATGAATTTTGCGCTAAAGGCATACGGGTGAACTCTATTTTGTTGGGGATGGTCGAGTCGAACCAATGGCAGCGTCGCTACGAGCGGCGCAGCGACAAAAGCATTAGCTGGGACGCGTGGATAGGCGAAGTGGCAGCCAAGCGTGGCATTCCCATGGGCCGTTTGGGTAAGCCAGAAGAGCCAGCGCGGGCCTTGGTGTTCTTGGCCTCGCCCTTGGCGTCTTACACCAGCGGCGCCGCCCTAGACGTTTCTGGCGGCTTTAACAAACACCTATAAGGGCAAAGGACGCAACATGAAGCAGTTAATGATGATCGGTTTTGGGGCCATGGGACAGACCGTTTTGGCCCATCTGCCGCCAGGTTTGGCCTTGGCTTGGGTGGTGGTGCCCGAGCGCAGCATCGACAAGGTGCGGGCGCAGGTTGGCGCAGGTGTACAGGTCATCCACAGCGTGGCAGCGTGTGCCGAACGGCCCGATTTGGTGATTGAAGTCGCCGGTCAGGCGGGCGTGCGTGAACACGCGGCGGCGGTGCTGGCGCGCGGTTGGGACATGGCGCTGATTTCGGTGGGGGCCTTGGCCGACGCCGAGTTGGCACAGCGGCTCGAGGTGGCGGCGGTGGCGGGCGGCGGCACTTTGACCGTATTGGCCGGGGCGGTGGCGGGCATGGACGGCCTTGCCGCAGCCAAAGAAGGCGGCCTCGAGCAAGTGGTGTACCACGGCTGTAAAAGCCCCAATAGCTGGCGTGGCTCGCACGCCGAAAGCTTGATCGACTTAGATCAAGTGACTGCAAAAACGGTGTTTTTTGAGGGCAGCGCGCGCGAAGCGGCCACCTTATTCCCCGCCAATGCCAACGTGGCGGCCACCATTGCGCTGGCGGGCCTGGGCATGGATCAAACCCAAGTGGTGCTGACGGTCGACCCCGACAGCCAAAAAAACCAGCACCGCATTGAGGCGGCTGGTGCCTTCGGGCAAATGAGCATTGAGCTGGCGGGCGTGCCCTTGCCCAGCAACCCCAAAACTTCGACCTTAGCCGCGCTCAGCGTGGTGCGGGCCTGTCGACTATGCCTTAGCGGCATTAAAGTATAAGGAGGCCATGATGGCAACCCCATTACCCCTATTTTTAGCCGGACAGTGGCAGCAAGGCCGCGGCGGCGTGAGCGACAGCATTTTTCCCGCCGATGGCAGCGTGACCGCCACGGTCAGCACCGCCAGCGTGGCGGACGTCGAGGACGCGATTGCGCTGGCCGAACGGGCCTGGCGCGATTGGCGCGGCAGCTTGCCGCACGAGCGTGCGGCCATTTTACAGCGGGTGGCGAGCCTGATCGAAGCACGGGTAGATGCCTTGTCGCAGCTGCAAACCCGCGACAACGGTAAGCCCTTAGCCGAAACCCGCGGCCTAGTGCTCAGCGCCGCCGCCACCGCGCGCTATGTGGCCGCAGCCTGTGAAACCCTCAGTGATGAACTGCCACCGCAGCGTGGTCAAGATTTCATGACCCTCAGCGTGCACGAACCGGTGGGCGTGGTCGGCTGCATCACGCCTTGGAATTCGCCCATTGCCAGCGAAATGCAAAAGCTGGCGCCGGCCTTGGCTGGGGGCAATGCGGTGATTTTAAAACCGGCCGATGCCACGCCATTATTGGCCTTAGAGCTGGCCAAACTGTTTGAAGAAGCGGGCCTGCCTAAGGGCTTGCTCAGTGTGTTGCCTGGGCGCGGTTCGGTGGTGGGCGAAGCCATCATCAAACACCCTTTGGTGCGCAAGCTGTCGTTTACCGGCGGCACCAGCACCGGTCGTCATTTGGCCCACGTGGCGGCGGATAAATTAATCACCACCTCTTTGGAGTTGGGCGGTAAATCGCCAGTGGTGGTGTTGCCCGACGCCGATTTGGACCTGGCGGCGCAAGGCATTGTGTACGGCATTTTTAGCTCGTCGGGTCAGGCCTGTATTGCGGGGTCACGCCTGTTCATTCATGAATCGATTTATGCGCCGCTGTTGGCCAAGATCCAGACGATTACCGAACGGCTGCGGGTGGGGCATCCCGAAGCGGCGGATACCCAAATGGGGCCTTTGATCAGCGAAGCCCACTTGAAGAGCGTGGACGACTACGTGCAGTTGGCCAAGCGTGAAGGCGGTCAGGTGCTGTGTGGCGGGGTGCGCTTAAGCGAGGGTGCGTTGGCTCAGGGCAGCTACTACGCGCCCACCATCATCACCGGCCTCGCCAACAGTGCTCAAGCCTGCCAGGAAGAAATTTTTGGGCCAGTGCTGGTGGTGCTGTCTTACCGGGATGAGGCCGAGCTCTTGGCTCAGGCCAACGACAATGCGTTTGGCTTGGCGGCGGGCATTTGGACCGAAAGCTATCGCGATGCCTGGCGCTTGGCGCGGCTGTTAGAGGCTGGCACGATTTGGGTGAACACCTACAAGAAGTTTTCCATCAGCACGCCGTTTGGCGGCTTTAAGGAAAGCGGCATAGGCCGTGAAAAAGGGCGTGCTGGCATTTTGGCCTACATGCAGCAAAAAAGCATTTACCTAGGATTGAGCAGCGTGCCCAACCCTTGGTGTGAATGATGATGGCGTTAATCATAAAGAACAAAAGAGAACATAAAGGACTGAAACCATGTCAGAAAAAATCAACGTAGGTGAAGCAATCGTACGCGTTCTGGAAGCGCATGGCGTCGACAGTATGTATGGCGTGATTTCCATCCATAACTTGCCGATTGCCGACGCTGTCGGCCGCCGCGAAAAAATGCACTTTGTGTGTGCCCGAGGCGAGGCTGGGGCAGTGACCATGTCGGATGCCCACGCTCGCTTTAAAGGCTTGGGCGTGTCGCTGACCAGCACCGGTGCCGGTGCGGGCAACGCCATTGGTTCTTTAATTGAGGCCACGAATGCGGCCAGTCCGTTGTTACACCTCACCGGACAGGTTGAGCGCGACTATCTGGATCGCGATGCCAGCTTCATTCACGAAGCCAAAGATCAGCTGACGTTTTTGAAGGCCAGCAGTAAAGCGGCATACCGCATCAACAGCCCTGAGCAGGCGGTGGGCATCATTCGCGAAGCCATTCGGGTGGCCACCACGGTGCCGATGGGCCCAGTGAGCGTGGAGATTCCGATTGATGTGCAGGCCAGCCTGATTGAGCTGCCGCACGATTTGGGCCCAGTGGGCGCTTTGCGCCTGCCGGCGGCTGCGGCGAACGACATGGCCGATTTGGTGGCGGCGGTTCAGGCCGCCAAGCGGCCACTGTTGTGGATTGGCGGTGGCTGCTTGGGCGCCGAAGCCGAAGTACAGGCCTTGGCCGACCTAGGCATCCCTGTGGTGTCGTCAACCCACGCCCGTGGCGTGCTGTCGGACGAACACCCACGTAGCCTGGGGGCGTTTCACAATGCTGCCGCGGTTGAACAACTGTTGGCCGACAGCGACTTGGCCATTGTGGTGGGGTCGCGCCTACGCAGTAACGAAACCAAAACCTATAGCCTGGCGTTTCCGCAACAGCTGTATCAAATCGACGCTCATCCCGGCGCGCAGCAGCGTAATTACCGCGTCGCCCGCTTTATCTGTGCCGACGCCAAAGAGGCGTTGGGCCAGCTAGGCCAAGCGTTGGCCGGGCAGAGCAAGGTGGATGCGGCCTATGATGCGGCCATCAGCGCCGCCAAAACGGCGGCGGTGGCGGCGTTACGCCAGCAAATCGACAACTATGCCTTAATTTGCGATGCGCTACGCGAAGCCTTGCCCCGCGATGGGATTTTGGTGCGCGACATCACCATGTCGGGCAGCACTTGGGGCAGCCGTTTGTTCCCCGCCTATGGCCCTAACCGCAACATTCACTCTTTGGCCGGCGCCATTGGTCTGGGTTTGGCCACGGGCATCGGTGCCGCCATTGCCAACCGCGACAAGAAGGTGGTGGCCTTGGTGGGCGATGGCGGCTTGGCTTTGGGCGTGGGCGAAATCGCGACCATGGTGCAAGAGCAGACCAATATGGTGCTGATGGTGATGAACGATGGGGGTTACGGAGTGATGCGCGGGATTCAAAACAATTACTTTGAAGGGCGACAATATTATAACGAGCTGCACACGCCGAACTTTAAAGCCCTAGGCGAAGCCATGGGGGTGAAAAGCTGGCGGGTGGATTCCGTGGCCGGCTATGCCGCAGCGATTAAGGAGGCCATCGATCACCAAGGCCCGGCCTTGGTTGAAGTAATGATGGCGGGGGTAGGGCCGCTGAATTTTGCCGGGCCACCACAGAAAAAGCTGTACTAATAGGGCTAAATCAGATGATCCATGCAGTTTTGACCCACGCGCAGCGTGGGTTTTTTTTCGACCAGGCCCTAGGGCATAATATTAAAATTATTTGATTATTTTGGCTATTTTGTACCATCATATTATTTCTGCATTTTCAGTACTTTTTGAAAATTGATTGAATAGATTGTTATTTTTAAATTCTTGTCGGATAATGAAAAAGTAATGTTGGCAGGTTGTTGCCCTGTGCCTCTTGAAGCGCCGGGCAACCCGCTCAGTATCGTCCTGTTTGTTAGTGTTTATTTAAAATAGGATGAGCGTTTTTGGATACTGAGTACATTAAATCAATCAGAAGCGTTTTAAACTACTACCTAAGGCTCAGCTATGAACATTACCCGTCGCGATTTTTTGAATGGCGTGGCTTTGACCATTGCCGCAGGGTTAACCCCCATTCAACAGCTGTTACAAGCAGCCTCTTTAGCAACCGCTACGTTAGAATCCGGCAAAGATTATTACCCGCCCGCACTCATGGGCATGCGCGGCAACCATCCGGGCTCGTTTGAACCCGCGCATGCGTTGGCGCGAGATGGCGTGCGCTTTGACACCTCTGGCCCCATCGAAGAAACCTATGATCTGGTGATTGTGGGTGCCGGCATCAGCGGCCTGTCGGCGGCCTTCTTTTATCGGCAGCAGTTTGGCCCCGATAAAAAAATCCTGATCTTAGACAACCACGATGACTTTGGCGGCCACGCCAAGCGTAATGAGTTCACCACGCCCAAAGGCATGATGTTGGGTTATGGCGGCAGTGAATCATTGCAGTCACCACGGTCTATTTTTAGCCCCGTGGCCACGCGCTTGATCAACGATTTAGGCATCGATTTAACCCGTTTAGAAAGTCATTTTGACGTTAATTTTTATCCCGATTTGGGCTTGAGCAAGGGCGTGTTTTTTGACAAGGCCCACTTTGGCGTGAATAAAATTGTGGCCGGCGACCCTGGTCATGGGGTGGCGGACGACATTCCGATTGATCGGCTCAACGGCCGCAGCTATCGGGATTTCATTTCCGACTTTCCCTTACCCAAGCAAGATCGGGAAGACTTAATTAAACTGCACGAAGAAACCGAAGACTATTTGGCCGGCATGAGCACCGATCAAAAGGTGGCGTATCTGGACAGCCACAGCTACACCCAGTTTTTGCGTGACAAGGTGAAACTTTCTAAACGCGCTATTTTGTATTTCCAACAGCAAACCAGTGATTTCCAAGCCGTGGGCATTGATTCTACCTCGTGTTCAGACGCACGCCTGTGCGCGCTGCCTGGCTTTGAGGCGATGAATTTACCGCCGTTGGATGAGGAATCACAGGCCGAATTGGATGATTTGTACATCCATCACTTCCCCGATGGCAACGCCACCATTGCGCGGCTGCTGGTGCGCAAGCTGATTCCTGCCGTGGCCCCAGGCGACACCATGGAAGACGTGGTGTTGGCCAAGTTTGACTACAGCCAGTTGGATCAGCCCAAATCGCCCACGCGTTTGCGCCTCAACGCCACCGTGGTGCGGGCCGACAACGCCTCTGACAATACCGTGGTGTTGGCCTATGCTCAGGGTGACAAGGTGCATCGGGTTAAAGCCACCTACGCCGTGATGGCGGGTTACAACATGATGATTCCATCGATTGTGCCCACCATGCCACAGGTGCAGCAAGATGCGCTACACCAAAACGTGAAGGCGCCCTTGGTGTACACCAAAGTGGTCATCAAAAACTGGCAGGCCTTTAAAAAACTAGGCGTGCACAGCGTGTATGCGCCCACCGCGCCGTATAGCCTCGTCAAGCTGGATTACCCCGTGTCGATGGGCGGTTACGAGCATTCTAAATCGCCGGATGAACCGATGTGCTTACACATGGTGTATGTGCCGATTATGGCGGGCAGTGGCTTGCCGGCGCGCGAGCAGTCGCGCATGGGCCGTGCCAATCTGTTGGCCACTTCGTTTGAGCAGCATGAAGCGATGATTCGCGATCAGCTGCAAGCGATGCTGGGGGATCAAGGCTTTAATCATGAGGCCGACATTTTGGGCATCACCGTTAACCGTTGGTCGCATGGCTATTCTTATACCGTCAACACGCTGTTTGACGATGAAGATCAGGCTGAAAAAATCATCGAAACGGCCAGACAGCCGTTTGGCAACATTTATATTGCCAACTCTGACGCCAATTGGGGGCCTTATGCCCACGAGGCGATTGATGCCGCCCACCGGGCGGTGGCAGAGTTGGGCGAGAAGCTGTCGTTGACCCAAGGAGGTGTGGCATGAACAAGCGCTTAGTAACCTTAACCTTGGCCGTGGCCACGGGCCTGACCCTCAGCGCGGGCGCTTGGGCCAACGCCGCGGCGGACAACCTCAGCCGGGGCGAATATTTGGCCCGTGCCGGTGACTGTATTGCCTGCCACACGGCCAAAGACGGCGAGCCCTTTGCCGGTGGTTTGCCGATGGGGTCGCCGGTCGGGGTGATTTACTCGACCAATATTACCCCCGACCCAACCCATGGCATTGGGCAATACACCTTGGCCGATTTTGATCAGGCGGTGCGCCACGGTAAGGCCAAAGAGGGGCATCATTTGTATCCGGCCATGCCGTTTACCGCCTACGCCAAAGTCACCGATGATGATTTAAAAGCCTTATACGATTATTTCATGACCGAGGTGAAGCCGGTGGCCCAGGCCAATAAGCCCACGGCGATTGAAGCGCCGATGAATCAACGCTGGCCGTTGGCGATTTGGGGCAAGGTGTTCCACGACAGCAGCGTGTTTCAACCGGACCCAGAACAAAGTACCGAGATTAATCGCGGCGCTTATTTGGTGGAAGGCTTAGGCCACTGCGGCACCTGTCACACGCCTCGGAACGTGGCCATGCAGGAAAAAGGCCTCACCGGTAAAGACACCCAGTATTTAGCTGGTGCCTACCTAGACGGCTGGTGGGCGCCCAGCCTACGCGGCATGGACTTTGACCAGGCCGACCTGGTGCGGCTGTTGCAAGACGGTCATGGGCGGAAGACGTCCTTTTCTGGGCCGATGGGCGAAGTGGTGAGTGAGAGCCTGCAGTATTTAAGCACCGACGACGTGAAAAGCATGGTGGTGTATTTAAACAGCCTCTCGTCTGAGCCCGTGAAGGCAAACAAGCCAGCGGTGCTGCCCGAAGCGGTGCAGCGCCAAGGCCAAGGCACCTACATGATGTATTGCAGTAGCTGTCACGGCGCCAGCGGTAAAGGGTTTGACTATGTGGTGCCGGAGCTGGCCAATAATGGCCGCATGAACGTCACCTTAACCAATGCGGTACAGGTGATCTTGAACGGCGCCAAAACCCCCATCACCAGTGGGCAAACGGCGTATCACATGCCGGGCTACGGCCACATCTTGAATGATGAAGAAGTGGCTTCAGTGGCCAACTACATTGGCACCTCTTGGGGCAATGCGGCACCGGTGATCGAGGCCAGTGAAGTGGCCAAGATCCGTAAAGGGCCAGAGCCGATCAGTGCCATGGCGGTGGTGGGCGGCATTGCCGCTGCCGGCATTGTGGGGCTATTGCTGCTGGTGTGGGTATTGCGCAAGCTGTTGGGGCGTAAGAAACGCCGCTAGGATGACATTGCATGTATGAAAAAAGGCCAGCGATTGCTGGCCTTTTTTGCGTCTGCCGACAGTGCTTCGGTGCGCCAGGAGGCGGTTTCAATGGTTTTATGATTCATAACCATGGTTTTGTGTGTAATTAAGATGCGTCTCAATTTTGCCGATCCTCTGACGGCGTCTCCTTTAGGTGAAGTACCGTCCCGTAGAGCCGCCGAAGTAGGTTCTATTGAGCCAGATGAAGCAGGCAAACAGCTTGTGGCGCCCGACCACGCTTTTATAGAAGGGCGAGCACTCTTGCCTGCGCTGGCTCAATAGGTTCTGCTGAGGGCAGTCACGCAGTGACCGGGGACCAGGGTGGCGTTTTCTTTGCTTCGTTTCTTTTGGCCATTCAAAAGAAATGACGTCGCCTTCGGCGAAATAAAACGCCTAAATTTAAGTCATGCCTGACTAGAATCAGCCTTTCAAAATCATTCATGCTTCGGCAACATCGCTATTGATCCGTCGTTGGGTTTCGCCCTGTAGGGCGACATACTTTCTTTTGCGTGGCCAAAAGAAAGTATGCAAAGAAAAGGCCACCCGACAATCCGCCCTAGCGGGTACCCTCGCTGGAACCCATCGAGCCGGCGCTAGCAAGAGTGCTCTGCCTTCTATAAAAACGTGGTCGGCAGCCACAAACGATTTGCTAGCTTCATCCGGCCCGATAGAACCCAACTCGGCGGCTTTAGCGGGAAATCGGTACTTCACCTAGGGGGAAAGTGGTGAGTTTAAATAATTTGGTATTCACAAAACCATAGTATAATCTTGATTTTGTAACTTAATCAAGATGAGGGCGTATGAGTCAATCAGCACACGGCGGTCAACGGCCAGGAGCAGGGCGTAAGCCCAAGTATGGCAGTGCCCGCGCGACCGTGGTGAAGCGGGTGCCGCAGGCGCTGGTGGGTGCCATCGACGCCCTGATCGCGGCGCAGCCACCCCAGCGTTTGCCCGACGAGGCCATGCGTGTTGCCGAAGCGGCCAATGAAGCCGCCATTCCGGTGGCCTTGAATAAGGTGCCGGCGGGGTTTCCTTCACCGGCAGAGCCTTATATTGCCGACTATTTGGATTTTAATCAGTATTTAATCAGCAACCCAGCGGCTACGTTTGCGGTGCGCGCCGGCGGGGTGTCGATGCTGGACGCCGGCATCGACGTGAACGACCTATTGGTGATCGACCGCGCCAAAACGCCCAAGCACAAAGACATTGTGATGGCCGACATGGGCAATGAATTTACCATCAAGCGCCTGCATCAGCGACCGGGTTTGGTCGAGCTGCAGGCGGAGAATGAGGCCGAAGCCTATCCGGTGTTTCGCCCCGGGCCAGAAGACGTGTGGCACATTGTGGGGGTGGTGACGTTTGTGATCAAAGACGTTCGCCACGGTAAGCGCTGATGTATGCCCTAGTTGATGGCAACTGTTTTTATGCTTCCTGTGAGCGGGTGTTCCGGCCCGATTTAAAACACAAGCCAGTGGTGGTGCTGTCGAATAACGATGGCTGCGTGGTGGCGCGTAGCCAAGAGGCCAAAGATTTGGGCGTGGCGATGGCGGTGCCGTATTTTAAGGTGGCGCATCTGGTGCGCTCGGGCCAGCTGACGGTGTTCTCCAGCAATTATGAGCTGTATGCCGACATGTCGCGCCGCATGATGACCACCATTCAGTCGCTGGCGCCGGCGATCGAGGTGTACAGCATTGATGAATGTTTTGCCGACTTAAGCGGCCTGCCGCAGCTGCGGGCGCAAGGCGTGGCGATACGGCAACGGGTGGCGCAGTGGCTAGGCTTGCCCACCTGCGTGGGCATTGCGCCGACCAAAACCTTGGCCAAGTTTTGCAATCACCTGGCCAAAAAACATGGTCGTTATTTTGAGGGCGTGGTGGTGTGGGGCGATTGGTCAGAAGCCGTGCGCAGGCGTGCTTTGCAAAGCGAGCCAGCCACCACGGTTTGGGGCATCGGTCGTCGCCTAGGGCGGCAGCTGGCAGAGCAAGGCATAGTAACGGCCTGGGACGTGCATCAGGCCGACACCGCCACCTTACGCCAGCGTTATGGCGTGGTGGTGGAGCGGGTGCAGCGGGAGCTACAGGGGGTGGCCTGCGAAGGCATGGTGGGGGATGAGCCACGGCAACAGATTTTGCGCAGCCGCAGCTTTGCTCATGACTTAACCGAGCTGGCGCCTTTGCAGGCGGCTATTAGCCACCACGTCAGCGAAGCCGCCGGCCTGCTGCGGGCGCAGGGCAGTCAGGCGCAGCTGTTGCACCTGTTTTTATACGGCAACCGCTATGGCGAAGAGCGGCATCAGGCCTACGAAAGCGTGGCCTTGGTGCAGCCTAGTGCCGACACCTTATTACTGAACCAGCAGGCCCAAACGCTGTTAAAAAAGGCCTATCGGAGGGGGCGGCGTTATAAAAAATGCGGGATCGCGTTAGCAGGCTTAAGCTCTGGCACACAGGGGGTGCAGGCAGATTTATGGACGGCGCCCTGCGCTCAAAAGAGCGAGGCCATTATGGGGGTGTTGGACGCAGTACGCCAGCATTATGGCAGAGGCAGCGTGCGCTTGGGCAGCGAGCTGCTCAGCGATGAGTGGTTCATGCAGCAGGCACATTTAAGCCCGTGCTTCACCACGCGCTTTGAAGACCTATTGGTGTGTGCTTAAGCATGAATGCGCCCTAGTTTTGGCTTTGGTTCATTCAAAGCAAAGGCCACGTGGGTCACGACCCACCCGACGAAGCCACTGATGCTTTTAGTGACTGTTAGACAACCAGCGGCGGTAGGCTGGGTAAAGCGCAGCCTACCCACGGCCTTGATGCGGCCGCTCATGTGGCTGCTTGCCCTTAAATCAAACGGCCTGACTGCGGCCCAGCCCAAAGCAGGCCAGCAGCGCCAACAGCGAGCAGCTCAGCAGGGTTAAGCCTAGGTTTTGGCCTAAGGCCGCCAGATGCAGGCCGGCGGCGATGACTAAATAATAGGCCAGACCAAAGAGGGCGCTGGCGGTGCCGAGGGCATCGCGATAGCGCACCAAGGCCTGACTTAAAATGTTGGGGATGGCCAAGCCAAAGGCGAGCATGACCAGCATGGCTGCGGGCAGCAGCCACAGGCTGTGTGGGCGCCACAGCAACAGCAAGGCGGCGATCAAGGTTAGGGCCGCGCCGAGGTAAATCTGGGTGAGTACCGGCACCTGCTGGGCCAACAAACGTCGATTCAGGGCCGCGCCGGCTAGGCTGGCGAGGGCCAATAACGCCCCCGTATAGCCAAACTGCTGCTGGCTTAGGCCCATCTGGGCGAAGGCAAACGGGGCCAGAGCAAAATAGGCAAAAACCATCACGTTGAAGCCGCTGACCAAAAGCACCGAGCAGGCAATGTGGGGGTCGCGCAGCATGCGGCTGGCCACCTGGCTCAAAGGCAGTGCGTGCGCCTGAGCCTGTTCGGGTTGGGTTTCGGGTAAGGCCTTTAGGCCCCACAGTAACAGAATCAAGGCCAGCCCGAGCTGGCCCAAAAACACTGCCGTCACCGAACCCAACTCAACCAAAAAGCCGCCGCTGGCCAGGCCAATCATGGGGCTGAGGGCCAAGGCCATGCCCATACTGGCAAAGAGCTTGCCCAGGGCTGGGCCATGGAAGACGTCGCGCAGCATGATTTGGGTCACCACTGAGCCCACGGCGGCGCCAAAGGCGGTAAGCAGGCGGGCCGCCAGCAACCATTCAAAGTGTGGGCTGCTGGCCAAGGCCAAGAGGGCGCCCCCTAAATAGACGATGAGGCCAGCCAGCATGGCTTTGCGGCGACCGATGTGGTCGCTGCAACGGCCCCAGAATAAGACGCCAAAGGCAAAGGCCAAAAAATAAATCGACAGGGTTTGGCCCGCTGCCGTGGCGCTGACGCCATAGGCGTGGCTGATGTCGGTGAGGGCTGGACTGTAAAGGGTTTCTAGAATCTGCGGGGCCATTAACAATAATAATAGCAGCGGCAGAGGCAGCCAAATCGTGCGCATAACGCGGTTCCTGATGAAGTAAAACCGCGATTGTAGGGCGATGGGGATTGTTTTATTACAAGGATAAAGACAAAATACAGCATTAATCAGACATATTGGAGGCATGCATGGCCTATATTGCCGCAGATGCGGATTTCGACGTTTTGGCGCACGATGCGCCCGTGGTGGGCATTGCGTCTGACTTAGGGCCGCTGCACGATTCTTTGGTGCATCAGCACGCCCGTGATCAGCTCTTGTTTGCCGCTTCGGGCTGCATGAGCGTGACGCTGGATCATCAGTGGTTGACGCTGCCGCCCACGCGCGCGGCGTGGATTCCCGCTGGGGTGCCGCATCGGGTGCAGCTGCGTGGGGCCGTAGCCTATCGGTCTTTGTATGTCATGCCGGAGGTGTTGCCAGCGCGCGGCCTGCTGGCGCTGCCCGAGCGTGCCTTGGTGTTTGCGGTGAATCCTTTATTGCAGGCGATGATAGAGCGCATGGCGCTGGCCGACTTTGATTTTGATTGGGGTCAGCCGGCGGCGCAGCATTTACTCCAGGTTTGGGTCGACGAACTGGCGGCGGCCAAGGTGTTGGACGGTCAGCTGAGCTGGCCCCAGCATCCGCGCGTGCAACAGGCCTTGGCGCGTTATGACGCGGGTTGGGTGTTGCCCAGCCTGACGGTTTTGGCCGAAGAAACCCATTTGCACAGCAAAACCTTAACCCGCGTGTTTCAGCGCGACACCGGCCTGAGCTACCAGCAATGGGTACAGCAATGGCGCTTACAGCGTGCGATTGAGGCCTTAGCCGAGGCCCAAAGCGTCAGTACGGTGGCGCAGCAGCTGGCCTTTGCCAGCGACAGCGCCTTCATTGCCTTTTTTAAACGTCAGCTTGGGGTCACGCCGAAGCAGTTTGTGCTGGGCTTGAGCGGTCGTTGAATAAATCGGTTAAATGGCTGGGTAAATCGCCACCGTCGACGCTGGCGTTGACGTGGTCGAAATAGTCGTACCAGCCGGTGGCGGCAATGCCGTGCAGCAAGGCTTGACGGACCTCAGGGCTGGGGAAGGCCCAAATGCCGACGTAGCGATGGGGGCTGTCGTATTGTGGCTGAGGGTTGGCCTGGGCCGGCGCCAGAGCCAATATTTGCACGCCGAGGTCGCTTAGGGCGGCCATGCCTTGTTTGACCTGGTCTAAATAGGCTTGCTTGGCGGGCTCGGCCAGATTTAGCCAGCTGGTTTTTGGGGTGTACAGTTCGATTAAGTAATGGGTCATGATGGTCCTATGGCGGATGAAGTTAAGGGGTGCGCTGGCCTAGGCTGGCGCTGACTTTGTGCAACAGTGCGTGTAGCTGTTGGCGTTCTGTCGGATTAAGGGGCTGAAATAAATGGCCCATCCAATGCGTGTGCTCGGTAAAAACCTGTTGGCTGAGGCTTTGGCCTTTAGGCGTGAGTTCGATGATGAGGCTGCGCCGATCATGGGCCGAGGGCAGGCGTTGCAGCAGCCCTTCTTTTTCGAGGCCATCCAAGAGGCCGGTGACCGTGGCCCGAGTAATGCCAGCCTGAGTGGCAATGGCGTGTGGCGACAGGCCTTGTGGCGCGGCGGCCAATAAGAACAGCACCACAAAGCGGCCTTCAGATAGGGCGTGTGGGGCCAGGCGCTGAGCACAGTCGAGGTCAATTTGATTGGCCAGCGACAAAAGCTGAAAGCACAGCCGTAAGGCTTCGGTGTCTGGGTGTTGATGGGCTTCGGCCTGGGCCAGTAGGGCCTGATATTTTTGCGCAAGTGTATTCATAGGCGCCATATTATTAGGTGCCTAACTATAAGTCAAGCGGTTTGATACGCCCAAAAAAAACCCTCAATAACGACCCATCCACGAGGCGTTATTGAGGGGAAATGAAACCAACTGCAAAACTGTAGGGCGCGCTTAACTGGTAAAGTTAATCATCCCCATAAGGTAACGGAAGAAATAGGCCACCACGCTGAGTGCGGCGATGCTGCCTAGCCAAATCAACGCCATCCAACCGAGCTTTTTAAGCCAGCTCGATTTGACTGGTTGCTTGTTGTGGGTTTGGGGCGCGGTTGGGTTCATCAGTGGTACCCACCTTCACCCGGCTTTACTTTGCCGCGGAACACGTAGTAGCTCCAGCCGGTGTACATGAGGATGACGGGCAAGATCAGCAAAGTGCCAATCAGCATGAAGACCTGGCTTTCAATCGGTGCGGCGGCTTCCCAGAAGGTGACGTCGTAGGGAATGATGTTGGGCCACAGGCTGACCAACAGGCCCAAGAAGCCGAGCAGCATCAAAATCAACACCATAAAAAACGGATAGTGGGAGTGGCGAATTTTGATCGCGTACAGCAACAGCATGCCCACTAAGGCCACCACGAAGGGAATGGGCATCAAGAAGTAAAAGTTAGGGGCAGAGAACCAGCGGCTGGCGATGGTGGGGTGAGCCAACGGGGTCCAAATGCTGATGATTAAAATGGTCAACAAGAATAAGGCGGTTAACACATAGCTGTAGCGACGAATTTGTTTTTCTAACGCGCCTTCGGTTTTGATCAGCAACCACGTGGCGCCCAATAAGGCATAGGCCACCACCAGGCCGAGGCCTGAGAACAAGGGGAAGGGGGCCACCCAGTCAAAGGAAGAGCCGGCAAACTGGCGTTCCACCACCGGCATGCCTTCAATGATGGCGCCCAGCACCACGCCTTGGAAAAAGGTGGCGATGAGCGAGCCAAAGAAGAACGACGCATCCCAATATTTAACGTGTGACTCGTCGGCCTTGAAGCGAAACTCAAACGCCACGCCGCGGAAAATCAGCGCCAACAGCATGAAGATGAGGGGCAGGTACAGCGCCGACAGGATCACTGAATAGGCCACGGGGAATACGCCCATTAAGGCGGCCCCGCCCAGCACCATCCAGGTTTCGTTGCCGTCCCAAACCGGGGCCACGGTGTTCATCATCACGTCTTTGTCTTCTTTGTGTTTAAAGAAGGGAAACAGAATGCCGATGCCTAAGTCAAAGCCATCCATGATGACGTACATCGCTAGGCCAAACAGAATAATGGCCAGCCACACCAAAGTAAAATCAATGCCACCGTAGTTCATGATTAACGCTCCTCATCTTTAGATGAAAATAGGTTGTGAGGTTGAAAAGGCAGGTGTTCGCTGTGTTGATTCGGGCCTTTGCGCACGATTTGCAACATGTAGTAAATACCGATGCCGAACAGTAAAAAGTAGGACACCACAAACAGCGCCAGCGACAGGCTCATGTGGCCGACAGGGTGCAGCGTCACGGCGTCTTTGGTTTTCATGAGGCCGTACACAATCCACGGTTGACGGCCGATTTCGGTGGTGAACCAACCGGCCAAAATCGCGATTAAGCCAGAGGGGCCCATCAGTAAGATGAAGCGTAAAAAATATTTGTTGTCGAACAAGGTGTCTTTTTTACGTAACCATAGGCTCCAAATGCCCGCGATCACCATCAAAAAGCCTAGGCCCGCCATGATGCGGAAGGTCCAGAACACGATGAACGAATTGGGGCGCTCGTCCTTAGGGAAGTCTTTTAGGGCGGGCACCTGTTGGTCCAAGCTGTGGGTCAGAATCAGGCTGCCCAAGGCGGGGATTTCAACTTTATATTTGGTGCGCTCGGCTTCGTTGTCGGGAATGCCAAACAGGATCAACGGCGTGGCTTTGTCGCCTTCGTTTTCCCAATGGCCTTCCATGGCGGCAATTTTAGCGGGTTGATACTTTAAGGTGTTCAAACCATGCAGGTCGCCCACCACCACTTGGATGCAGGCGCTGATTAAGGCCATCCACATCGACATCGACAGCATTTTTTTGACTTCGGGCGTGCGGTTGCCGCGCAGCAGGTGCCAGGCAGCCGAAGCGGCCACGAAGAACGAAGTGGCGACAAAGGCGGCCACGGTCATGTGCACCAAGCGGTAGGGGAAGGATGGGTTAAAGATGACGGCAAACCAGTCTACGGGAATGACTTGGCCATTGATGATTTCAATGCCTTGCGGGGTTTGCATCCAGCTGTTGGAGGCCAAAATCCAGAAGGTGGAAATAATGGTGCCGGTGGCCACCATGATGGTGGCGAAAAAATGCAGGCCTGGGCCCACTTTTTGACGGCCGTAAATCATCACGCCCAAGAAGCCGGCTTCTAAGAAGAAGGCGGTCAACACTTCGTAAGTGAGTAAGGGGCCAGTGATGGAGCCGGCAAAGTTTGAAAAACCTGCCCAGTTGGTGCCAAATTGATAGGCCATGACCAAGCCGGACACCACGCCCATGCCGAAGTTGACCGCAAACACTTTAAGCCAGAAATCGTAAAGGTTGAGGTAGACCTGTTTTTTTGACTTTAACCACATGCCTTCCAAAATCACCAAATAACTGGCCAAACCAATGGTGATCGCCGGAAAAATGATGTGGAAGGAAATGGTAAAGGCAAACTGGATGCGTGCGAGCATTAAAGCATATTCGTCATACATGGTTATTCTTTCATTCTATTTAATTGGTTTATTAACTTGTAAGTATTAATTTCAAGTATGTTCCAAGAGGGCAGACAGCCGCCAGCTCGCCTTGGCCTGTCGGCGAGGGCTTCTGATAATTTTGACATTTCAGTATTTACTGAACAATACGAATCGTACGGCTTTGTTTGACTTAAGTCAAATGATTTTTGTGATGCGGCACAACACGTTAAGCAAGGTCATGGATTGATGGTTTTTTTTGTGGTCGTTCAGTATGCGGATGGAGAAGCCACAGGCATTCATAAAGGTGGGCACAGCACCGCAGGCCCAACCGTATGTATGCATGCATTCGATCAGGTTATTAAAGGCCGCGCAGGCAATGAGCCACTCTCGGTAGAATCAGGCAAGACCACCGGTTTTGTGGTTGCTTAGGGCGCGCTAAACTGGTCCGGTGGGCCATACTCACCCTAAGAAAATGCACGGTATGATGGCTACAGCAAAGCCCACCGATCAGATGCCATGTCGGCCCTCATAAAAAATACCGCACCGTGGGGTTATGCGGCGCGGACATTAAAAAGAACCCCGCCGGACGAGCGCCGAGCGGGGTCTAAACCACATTGAAAATGGGGCAGCTTAAAGCTTAAATCAAGCGACTATTTCGCTGGGTTGAGTTCGGCATCAATGCTGATGTGTACATCGTCCGACACGGCCGGTAAAAAGGTGGTCATGCCCCATTGGCTACGCTTAATCACGGTGGTGGCTTTAAAGCCAATGGTGTCGAGCTTGGTCAATGGGCTCACGTCATGCTTGTTGAGCGTCACCTCTAGGGTAATCGGTTTGGTCACGCCTAAAAGCGTGAGGTTGCCGTCTACTGTGGCTTTATTGCCCCCTTTTGGGGTGTACTTACTGCTCACGAAGGTCATGGTTGGGTATTTGGCCGCATTGAAAAAGTCGGCATTCAACAAATGCTCGTCACGAGCTTTCCAGCTGCTGTCTAGGCTGTTCACGTCGATGGTGAAGTTGATTTTGGTCTGCGCGGGTTTGGCGGGATCATAGTCAACCGTGCCTTGATAGGCATTAAATTGGCCATAGGTGGTGGAATACCCCATGTGGTCAATGTTAAAACCGATGCGGGCATGAGAGGCGTCGATGGCCCAAGGTGCGGCTTGCGCTGCAAGGGGTAGGGCAAATAACAGGCCGATGGCGTACTTTTTCAAAGTCAACATAGAGTGTCCTTTTCTAAATGGTTAATTAAATAAAAGTTAAAGATATCCAAAATGGCCGCTGTTGATGTCAGCAAAAGCCTGTTGAATTTCTGCTTCTGTATTCATCACGAACGGCCCATGCCCAGCAATGGGTTCCTTCAGCGGTGTACCACTGAGGAGCAGTACCAGGCTGTCGGTCGTGGCTTCTAGATTAAACTGTTGGCCGTCTTGTGACAATAGGGCTAAATCTGCTTGTCTAACCAAGGCGTTACCGTTGATTAAAATGCTGCCGTCAAGCACGATGATGGCGGCGCTGTCGCCTTCGGTCAAGGTGAATTCATGCACCTGGCCTGGGCTTAGGCGCATGTCCCAAACCTGCACGGGGCTAAAGGTTTGGGCAGGGCCCTGGTGGCCTTCAAACTGGCCCGCAATGACCCGCAGCGTGCTGGTTGTGTCGGCCAACACCACGCTGGGGATGTCTGGCGCCACAATGGCCTGATAGCGAGGTGGCGTCATTTTGTCTGCGGCCGGTAGGTTCACCCACAGTTGCACCATTTGGAGCGTGCCACCACTTTGTGCAAAGCTGGGCGCATGGTGTTCCTGGTGCAGAATGCCGGCACCGGCCGTCATCCACTGGACATCACCAGGGCCAATTTCACCGCCTTGGCCAGTGGAGTCTTCGTGGGCGACGGCGCCCTGATACACAATGGTGACGGTCTCAAAACCTCGGTGCGGGTGAATGCCCACGCCGCGGGCTTGATCGGTTGGCGTAAACTCAGCCGGGCCAGCGTAGTCAAGCAGCAAGAACGGGCTAAGCTGACGGCCTAGGGTTTGATAAGAGAATAAGGACCGTACGGGAAACCCATCGCCGACCCAATGGCCTTGCGGGGCGCTGTAAACGGCATTAATGTGTTTCATGGGGTTGTCCTTTCTGTTGCAGGGTTTCTGAGCAATGAATGATGTTTTGCTGTGGCTTCAATACATTTGGATAGCCGTAGCAGTAGGGTGTGGTAAAGCGTAGCCTACCCACTAGCTTTAATGCTTCTGATCATGTAACCCAAAGGCGATGTGGGTCACGATTCACTTTACGAAGCACTAAAAAGCCAACGTTTGTTGTTTGCAGAAGACGTGTCTCAATTTCATCGACCTTCTTCTGACAGTGTCTCCTTTAGGCGAAGTACCACCCCACTTTATCCGCCCGCTACGCGGGTGCCCTCGTTGGCCCGCACGTGGCCGGCGGCAAAAACTCATATTTGAGCCTTCGGCCAAATACTCAAACAACTTTGCCTTAAAGCCCCGGCCCCGCACGAACCGCCTCGGCGGCTAAAAGGGGAACGGTACTTCACCTAAGGGAAAGGTGGTGAGTTTAAAGTATCTGGCTATATACGCTGGGCTTTTATTCGAGCTACAAACGATGGATTGATTATAAGCGTGTGACAAAATGAGTGGTAGCCGTTAAAATCGACACTGATTGTTTCATTATTAGAACAATGTAGAACGGTGAGGTCACCATGCAAGCAGATTTAAATGATTTATATTATTTCGTTAAAGTCATTGAGTACGGTGGCTTTTCAGCCGCTGGCCGCGCTTTAGGCATTCCCAAATCCAAGCTGAGTCGGCGTGTGGCCCTGCTGGAAGAGCGCTTGGGCGTGCGTTTGATCCATCGCTCCACCCGCCGTTTTTCGCTGACAGACCTAGGCCAAACGTTTTTTGAGCATTGCCAGGCCATGCTGGTCGAGGCCGATGCCGCGCATGAGGCCATTATGGCGGTGCAAAGCGAGCCGAAAGGCGTGGTGCGGGTGTCCTGCCCGGTGGCTTTATTACACGTCAATATTGGGCCGATGCTGGCCGAGTTTATGCTGGCCTATCCACACATTATTGTGCATCTAGACGCCAGTAACCGCGCTGTGGATGTGGTGGGTGAGGGTTTTGACATGGCGATTCGGGTGCGCCCAGGGCCGTTGGCAGACAGCGAGCTGGTGTTGCGGGTGTTGGCCGAGCGCGGCCAGTGCCTGGTGGCCAGCCCTAAGCTGGTGAAGGCAATGGGCGGCTTGCCCGATGCCCCTGCAGACCTAGCCGAATGGCCAAGCTTGGCCATTGGACAGCCACAAAATGCCCACGTGTGGACGCTGTTTGGGCCCGAAGAACGGCAGGTGGCCTTGCATCATCGGCCCCGTTACGTCACCACCGATATGGTGGCGCTACGCGATGCGGCGCTGGTGGGGGTGGGGGTGGTGCAGCTGCCGCTATTGATGATTCAAACCCAGCTGGACAGCGGTGAGTTGGTGTCGGTATTGCCCGACTGGGCGCCGCGGCGAGAAATTGTGCACGCAGTGTATCCTTCTCGGCGGGGGCAGCTGCCGGCGGTCAGGCTGCTGCTGGACTATCTGGCGCAAAAGTTTAAATGCCTGTGTGAAGATTAAACCACAGCGGCAAACGCCTACGGCAGCAACCGTAGGCGTTTTAATTTGGGCCGCTTAGGCCTTGGTTTGGGTGGCGGTGCTGTAGCTGTTCATGAGGTTTTGGTAATCAGGGATGTGGTTGGCAAACAGTGTGCCTAAGCCTTCTACATCGTTGCGCCAGTCGCGGTGTAGTTCGCAGGCGGCCCCAAACCAGGTCATCAGTTGGGCGCCTGCGTTCGACATGCGGTCCCAGGCGCTGTCGCGGGTGAGGGCGTTAAAGGTGCCAGAGGCATCGGTGATCACAAATACCTCAAAGCCTTCTGCTAAGGCCGAAAGGGCGGGAAAGGCCACGCAGACTTCGGTCACCACGCCGGCAATGATCAGCTGTTTTTTGCCGGTGGCTTTAACCGCCTCAACAAAGTCTTGGTTGTCCCAGGCATTGATTTGGCCTGGGCGAGCGATGTAGGGGGCATCCGGGAATCGTTGCGTCAGTTCCGGCATCAAAGGGCCATTAGGTCCGTCTTCAAAGCTGGTGGTTAAAAGGGTGGGCAGGTTAAAGTAGGCGGCTAAATCGGCCAAAGCCAAGACGTTATTTTTAAATTTATCGGGTTCAATGTCTCGTACCAGCGACAATAGGCCTGCTTGGTGGTCTACCAATAAAACCGCTGCGTTGTCTTTATCTAAGCGAGCGTAAGATTTTGTCATCATGATTCCTTTTTTTAAGGTTAAAATACACCAACCCTCGGCATTGAGTGCTGGGATACGGAGATGATGAGGCAGGACGCCCGATGGGGGTAGTCTGCAAAAACTTAACGGATTGTTCCTTTTTTGGAACGGCGTGACATAACAGGGTTCTGGCGCGGAACGGTCGGATAAGCCCACTAAAATAATACAAATCGTTTATACTGAATTTATCTCAAATAGGAGTGTCGATCATGCAAGAAATGAAAAACGTATTGGCTTTTTGGTTCAGTGCTGAAGCACAGCCGTATTGGTTTGCTAAAAGTGATGATTTTGATGCCGTCCTTCGAACCAAGTTTGGGCAGGTATGGGCTAAAGCCAAACAGGCTGAGCTGGCGCATTGGCGCAGTAGCCCCGAAGGCCGCGTGGCCGAAATCATCGTGCTGGATCAGTTTTCGCGCAATCTTTGCCGCGAACAGCCCACAGCGTTTAGTCAGGACGGCATGGCCTTAGTGCTGGCTCAAGAGCTGGTGGCGCTGCCAGAGTTTGCTGGCCTAACCGGGCCATACCGTCAGTTTGCGCTGATGCCATACATGCACTCTGAGTCGGCGGCCATCCACGTTGAAGCGGTACGTTTGTTTACCGAGCACACCGACGCCAATACCTTAGATTTTGAAATGCGCCATAAAGCCATTATTGATCGATTCGGCCGCTACCCGCATCGCAATAAAGCGCTGAGCCGTTCTTCTAGCGAAGAGGAAATTGCCTTTTTACAAGAAGACGGGTCTTCTTTCTAATTCGATCAGATGCAATAAGTTTAAAGCACGGTGTCAGCCGTGCTTTTTTTGTGCCCGCAGGACAGGCATCCGCGGCCAAAAAAAGCCCTGACTGGGTCAGGGCGATCAGAAATGTTGGGGCTACAGGAGTTTAGCCGCTTTGAGCTCATTTTTTAAATACGCGTAATATATTGGGGCGGCAACCACGCCAGGCAGGCCGAATAGGGCCTCCATCACCACCATCGCAATCAGCAACTCCCAGGTGCGGGCATGAATGCGAGAGCCAATAATCTTGGCGTTAAGAAAATATTCCAGCTTGTGAATCACCATTAAGAACAGTAAGGACACAATGCCTAATTCAACCGAATGGGTCATGCTGATGATGACAATCAGGGTGTTGGTGATCAAGTTGCCAATGATCGGCAAGAGGCCAAAGAAGAAGGTCAACACCACCAGGGTCTTGGTCAATGGCAAATGGTAGCCCGTCAGCGCCAAAATACCGTCTAAGTACAGCCAGGTCAGCAGGGCGTTAATGGCAGAAATTTTAATTTGCGAAAAAATAATTTCATGAAACGCATCGGCTAACTTGTGGAGCCGAGACCGCAACACCCGTGGCAGTAAGCCTAGGCGAGTGGGCTGAGTCAGGCTGTACAGCGCCACCAAAGCCCCGATCACCATGCCAAATAATATGTGCAGTATGCTGCGCCCAGCGCGGCCGCCAAATAGCTGGAGCTGGTCGCCGTGTTCTTTTAAATAGTCCAGTACGGAAGCCTGCCACTCATCAATGTTTTGGGGCAGTAGGTTGCTTAACCAACGGGGAAGATAGCTGTGGATGGTGCCCACAATTTCGGCGGTTTTTTGCATCACCGAGGGAATGGCGTTGTGTTCACCGTAAAAGATCGACGCAATGCCGAAGCCGATGCCCACGATGGCGGCCACAATGACGATGGCCAAAATGGATACAGAGGCAAAGCGCGCGCCTGGGCGGCCAAGCTTGGCCACGATCGAGCGGGTGGCAATGAGCACCACCAATTCATACACCAGCAGGCCGGCAAACAGCGCCGACAGTAAGTGAAATTTTAAAATGCCAAAGAGCGCCAGTGCCGCCAAAAGGTAGCTGGCCAGGATCAGTTTTCTTGCTTCAATAAAGGGGGCGTCTTTGTCAGGCATGGTTAGGGTATCCAGAGTAGGTAAGGACGGCGTCAGGCGCGCTGCCATGCATCATGGGCTTGGGCGCGTAGAGCCTGCCATGACGGTCATTGGCTATTATATCATGGCCCTTCGCCAAGCATCGGATCGGCCTTGCCAGCCGATTAGAAATATTTGCTGACATAACATTTAAAATAATTCATAATGACCGCGGTCATCATATGACCACGGTCATTAATGGGAATTAAAATGTTAAGAACACAACAGCGTGAGGCGGTTAAAAACCAGATTTACGAGCAGGCGATGGCGCTTTTTATCGCGCATGGCTTTGAAGCGGTGACGGTGCAGCAGATCACCGATGCCTGCGGCATTGCGAAAGGCACATTTTTCAACTATTTTGCGCGTAAAGACGATGTTTTGCGCCATTATGGCCACGCACAGCAAGCCTTGTTGGCGCCAGAGTGGGAGACCTTGAGCGCGCTGGGGACGGTGCAAAATCAAATCACTCACCTCTTGATCTTGTCGTTACGCCGATTCACCGCCCTAGGGCCATTAATGGCGACGGTGGTGCGGGCGTTTATGGAAAGTGCGGGCACAATTGAGCGCGAAAACATCGTCATCATGGCGTTTGCCGAGCAGCTGGCCGAGCTGATTGAGGCCGCCAGAAAGGATGGCCGCCTGCGTAGCCGCTTTGAATCCCATCAGATTGCCGATGCCTTGGTGGCCAGCTATTTTTACTTGGGCATTTCGCACACGTTTGAAAAACAGTCTTGTGCCGATTTAGAAGCGCGCTTATGCATGCAAGTCGCCCTGATATGGCAGGCCGTGGATGAATCCGAAGCCTAGGCCAGTGCCGTTGGCATAGGCGTTGCGCGTGCGTTTTGATTGAAGTGTAAAAGGGTTTGAAATGTACGGTTAAGGCCGTACAATGAAGACAAACCACCCGCTTGCTGCTGCCTGGCAGCATCGAGCGTCTTCCCTCATCAGCAAAGGACACATCATGAGTACTGTTACGCTAAAAAATAACCCAGTAGACGTTAAAGGCACCTTCCCACAAGTGGGCGCTGCAGCGGCCGATTTCACCTTAGTGGCTAAAGACCTAGCCGACACGAGCTTGGCCAGCCTAGCCGGCAAGCGCAAAGTGTTGAATATTTTCCCCAGCGTGGACACCGGTACCTGCGCGACTTCGGTGCGCCGTTTTAATCAGTTGGCCAGTACCTTAGACAACACCGTGGTGCTGTGTATTTCTGCCGACTTGCCGTTTGCCCAAGCCCGTTTTTGCGGTGCCGAAGGCTTAGACAACGTGGTGACGCTGTCAACCATGCGCGGTTGGGATTTCAAACAGGCTTATGGTGTCGACATTGCGACGGGGCCTTTGGCCGGCCTGTGTGCCCGTGCTGTGGTGGTGCTGGACGAAGACAACAAAGTCTTGCACAGCCAATTGGTGGCGGAAATCAGCGAAGAGCCTGATTACGATGCGGCCATTAAGGTTTTATAATTCAAGCCTGAGCCATAAAAAAACCGCCTGATGGCGGTTTTTTTATGGCTGCGTGACGGCCAGCGGCCGCTTAGGCTAAAACCGTGACCGTGTCGCCAAGGCTTAAGGTGAAGTCGCGCTCTGGCCGCAGATACACCCCAAAATGGGCGCCGCTGCCTCCGTTAAAGGCTTTAAGGGCCTGAAGTGGCAAAGGCTTGGTGTCTAGCCCCAGCGCCTGCGCCAACAGGTTGATCGCAATACAGCGGTTGGTGCGCTCGACCACGTCAAACCGAACGCCATTGATGCTGAGGGCCTGAAAGGTGTTTTCCGACAGAATATGGCCATCGTCGACGACCAGGTTGGGCCTAAAAATCTTCGGGTCGATGAAGGGCATGTTGATCGCCTCGCCCAGCGCCATGACGCTGTGGCGATTGACCAAGTGCAAGGCGCCGCCATCCATAAAGGTTTGCGCTACGTCGGTAGCGTGCGCCGGCAGCTGGGGCTGGGCAAACAAAACCGGGGTGCCAACGAGGTCGCTAAAAAACGCATTTAATGCTGGGCCGTAGGTCAGAGCGGGCAGCGTTCGGCGCCACACGACCACGGTTTCGGTGCCAGAAGGCAATAAAGGCAAAGAGTGGCAGTGGCCGTTGACCAAGTTAGTGACCTGTAGCACATCGCCTTCAATGTGAATCGACTGCTTGGCCAATAGAGGGTTATTACGTAAAGAAAACAGCTTGCGGCTGTCTTGGGCAAACAGCCCAAACTGGCGATCGCCCAGTAGGCCCACCACGCTGCCAGCACAATGGTCGTGGCTGATCGGGGCGGAAGATTTTAGTGGGTAAGTGAGTAATTCAGTGAGGCGCATGAGTAAAAGGCTCCAAGGGGCAGCGACGACGGCTTAATGGGGTGATTTTAATCCAGAGTCGGGCTGTCGTGGTTAATTTTAGAAGGGTTATGGCCTTTTGGCCACACGCAAACACGAAAAAGGTCGGTTAACGCCGTCACAGTGGTCAAAAAACAGCCTGGTGATTGAGTTCACCAGGCTGTTTTTGTAGGATATGGGGGCAGAGACGGCCCTGCCATGCATAGGGCACCGAGCCCAGAATCGGCCAGCGGTAGCGCCCAAGCGGTCGTTTGAATGCCCTAGTGGGGTGATCTTGCTTTTATGGGCAACGCTTTTGGGTAAAGCGTTCGGTGTCTGCACCGCGACGACATTTTTGAAAGCTATGTACTTGATCGATGGCCCAGCCGGTGTCGTTGCGCTTGAGGAAGAAAACGTTTTTAACCGCCGCCACTGAGTCGTCTAAAAGATTGGATTCAATCAGGGTGATGGTGGCTTCTGTGGCCCCTTCGGGGCGGTTTAAGGTTTGTACCAAAGACACATCAGATAGTTCTGGCTGATTCACCACGTGACGCTCTGCCATGACGGCTTGCAAAGGGGTGGTTGCGATGGACGCGGTGGGGGTCGCCGCGAGGCTAAAACTGAAAACGGGTAAGAGCGCTAGTCCGGTGATGATGGCTTTCATACAAGTCCTTTCGGGGGTTAGGTGTAATCATCCTATCATAATTGACGGCAGCAAATCTTGTATCGTGTCTAAGTCGCGCACGCAGCCGGGGTCATCCACTTCAATACACAGCAGGTCGGCGGCCCACGTTTTAAGCACACTGCTGGCCCCATTGGCGTCGTCAATGGCCAGTAGGGCTGTCCTGAGTTGATGGCTAAAGGCCACGGGGTGGCCAGGTCGCCCTTGATACAAGGGTCGCGCTAAGAGCGCGCCTTGCTGCAAGGCCTGAGCCATTTTTTGGCTGGTGTGTGGCTGAATGTAAGGCATGTCGCCTAGGCTCACTAGCCAGCCTAGGGTTGGGTGCGTCTGCGCGATGGCGGTTTTGATGGATTGGCCCATGCCCCGAGCGTAGTCGGGACAGTGTAGCGGCTGAGCTTTGAGCTTGGGGTCGGCTCGTAAGGCCTGCAAGACCTCGGCTTGCCAATGGCCTGTGATAACGTAGGTTGTGTCACAGGCTGAGGCCAGGACGCTGGTGCTGCGCTGGACGACGGGTTGGCCATGCGGCGGTAGCGGGTGAATGAGCTTACAGCCGCCGCAGGTTTGAGCATAGCGGCTGCCTAAACCTGCGGCCAACACTAGGCCAACAATCGCGTGATGGGGGCTGCTCATGGTCTAGCGCTCACAGCCAAAGCTTGCTGCTCGAGGCTGGTTTTGGCGGTGGCGACGTCCATGTTTGGCGGTAAATCGATGCCATTGGTGATGGCGATGACCTCAGCCATGATGCTGACGGCAATTTGGGCGGGGGTTTTGCTGCCAATGTAAATGCCAATGGGGCCATGTAGTCGGCGCAAACACGATTCGGTTAGGTCGAAGTGGGTCATCAAGCGTTCTCGGCGGGCTTGGTTGTTGCGGCGTGAACCGATGGCCCCAACATAAAAAGCGGGGCTGGCCAGCGCTTCGAGAATCGCCAGATCGTCCAGCTTGGGGTCGTGGGTCAGCGCGATGACGCAGCTGCGGTGGTCGGGCTTAAAGGCGGTCACGGTGTCGTCTGGCATGCTGTGCAATAGGGTCACATTGGGCAGCGTCCAGCTGTGATGGTATTCCACCCTAGGGTCGCAGACGGTCACGGCAAAGCCTGAAAACTGGGCCATGGTGGCCAAGTATTGACTGAGTTGGCCAGCGCCGATCAGCAGCATGCGAAAGGCCGGGCCGAAGCAGTTGTGGACCCACTCGGGCTGGATGCCTAAGGGTTCTGGCTGTGTCAGCTGGGTGAGTTGAACATTGCCGTTGCGGCGCTCGACCGTACGGCGCACCAGATGGCCCGCATCCAAAAGCGCCAATAGCTGCGTTAACGGCTGGGCTTGGCTGCCATACTCCAGTAACAGCTCAATGGTGCCGCCACAGGGCAGGCCAAAACGGTGGGCCTCTTCGGCGCTGATGCCGTAGCTGATGAGTTCGGTGTCTTGGCGATGGTGCCAATCGACCTGATTAGGGCCGCTGTGGCGGCGAATCAAGTCATCTTCAATACAGCCGCCCGAAACCGAGCCCACTACGGCGCCGTCGGCATTGATGGCCATGATGGCCCCAACCGGCCGGGGTGATGAACCCCAAGTGCGCACCACGGTGACCAGTAGCGTGGCCTGCCCTAGGCAGCGCCAGCGGTGTAAGGTGCGCAGTACGATTAAATCTAAATGTTCCATAAACCCTCCTAATCGAGCGGGCACTTGGCCCCATTGGCGTTGTCGTGCGCTGATAAGTCGCCACCGCGTCTGGGGCTAAGGGCCTTAAGTATTGAGGACAAACGGCATCTGGCGATGGTGTTTGCCGGTGGCGCTGAATAAGGCGCTGGCCACAGCGGGCGCAACAACGGCACTGGATAGTTCACCGCAGCCTTGAGGGGCGCGGTCACTGTCTAGAATCACCGTATCGACATGGGGCATTTCGGCGAGGCTTAACAAGGGATAGTCGGTAAAGTTACTTTCCACCACGGCCCCTTCGGCAAAGTGCAGCTTTTGCTTGAAAGCGCCACTGAGGGCAAAGCCAATGCCGCCTTCAATGTTGGCCTTGATGAGCCCAGGATTAATGGGGTGACCACAGTCTAAGGCGCAGATGGCCTTAGTGACCTTCACCGTCCCTGCTTTAAGGGTGAGCTCAACCACGATGGCCACATAGGATTCAAACGCCATGCCCCGGCCAGTCCAAACCTGAAAAGCCAAGCCGCGGTGCACGTTTTTTGCAGGTTTTTGATGCCACTTGGCGGCCTTGCCGACGGCTTTTAACACGCGCGTGGCCAGCGGGTCGTGGGCCAATAGGTTAAGCCGGTACAGGAGGGGGTCGATCTGGCTGTGCTGGGCGAGCTCGTTGATGAAGCTTTCCAAATAAAACACGCTGGACACGCTGCCGACGCCGCGTAAAAAGCTGAGCGGTAAGGGCTGTTTGACGTCGCTGGCGATCACCTTGAGATTGGGCACCCGATAGGCTAAGTCGTAAACGGTTTCAACCATGGTTTCATCCCAGCCACCATTTTCCTGCATGCGCTTGGGTTTGATGACGCCGTATAAGGCTTGCCCAGCATAGTTTGCCTGTAGCGCCAGCGGATAGCCTTTGTCATCGAGGACGGCACTAAAGCGGCTGCTGCAGGCGGGGCGATAATAGCCATGCTGGATGTCGATTTCGCGTGAGTAAATGACCTTCACTGGTTTGCCTACGGCTTTAGAAGCGTAGGCTGCATGCAGTGAGGCATCGGGCAAGAATTTACGGCCAAAGCTGCCGCCTAAAAAAGTGGTGTGAACGGTGATTTGGTCGTGCTTGAGGTTAAAGGCTTTGGCTAAGAATTCACGGACGTAGTCTTGTCCTTGAATCGGCCCCCACACCTCAATGCCGTTGGCTTGAACGTGGGCCGTGGCGTTGCAAGGTTCCATGGTGGCGTGCGTGGCATAAGGGGTATGGTATTGCGCTTGTCGTCGCTGTGTGGGCACGGCCTCGGCCCAGAGGCCGGCGGCGTCGCCAATGTCGATGGCGGTGATGCCATCGGGCCCGTTTAGGGCTTGCGCATTGTCGGCGTCAATGCTGGCAGATGACACGGCTAGGCCAGCGCCGGCGTCGACCTCAACGTCCAGCTTAGCCACGGCTTGTTGTGCCAACCAGTAATCGGTGGCGACCACCACGATGGTGTTTAAAGTGGGTGTGGGCCAGGTCGGGGTGATGACTAAGGCCTTCACGCCGGGCATGGCTTTAATCTCTGCCTCATTGCGGATGCGGATGATTTTGCCCGTAAACTGGGGCACCTTCCATAGGGCCCCCACCAGCATGTCGGGTATTTTGAGGTCGATGCCAAAAATGGCGCTGCCATCCACTTTGGCGGCGCTGTCGATGCGGGGGAGATTTTTGCCAATGTATTGGTGTTCGGATGCGGTTTTAAGGGGGGCTTCCGGATTGCGCGCCAGCTGGGTCACCCGAGTCAATAATTCATGATAGGCTACGCTGCGGCCCGTTGCTGGATGCAGTACGCGGGCTTTGTGGGTGTGGCATTGGGTTCGACGTACGCCTAGGTGGTCGGCGCCTGCGCGTAAAAACAGATCGCGCGCTTGGGCGCCGGCGTGGCGCAGACGATCATAAAACTTCACCACCGACATCGAGGCGCCTACAAACTGTTGGTGGTCTTCATAGGCGGCACCGGTGCGGTAAGCGTCTCTGGCGGTGACAAACTGGACCGAGATTTGATCCCAGTCGGCGTCTAGTTCATCGGCTAAAACCTGTGGCAAACCGGTGTAAATGCCTTGTCCTACTTCGCATTGAGAAACCCCAATGACGATTTTTCCGTGGGCATCAAACCACACCCAATCGTTGATTTCGGTCAGCTGATCCAGATTGAATGGTTGCCCCAGCAAGAAAGCCGCATGGCTGACAGATAGCGGCAACACCATGCCCCCGATGAGGGCGGCAGAACCTTGTATGAATTGGCGACGTGATAGGCTCATGTGATCATCCCTTTTGCTGTTTGATGTTTTTGGCCGCCACATGGACTGCTTGGCGAATACGGTGATAGGTGGCGCAGCGGCACAGATTGGTGAGCTGCTCGTCGATGTCTTGATCGCTGGGGTTGGGGGTGTTCTGGAGTAAGGCGGCCGTGCTCATGATCATGCCTGATTGGCAATAGCCACACTGCGGCACGTCTAATGCGATCCAGGCCTGCTGTACTGGGTGGCTGCGTTCTGGCGCCAAGCCTTCAATGGTGGTGATGGTTTTGTCTGAAACCACACTGACGGGGAGGGCGCATGAACGCATGGGCACACCATCCATGTGAATGGTGCAGGCGCCGCACATGCCTATACCGCAACCATACTTGGTGCCGGTCAGGCCGAAATGGTCGCGTAAGACCCATAATAAGGGGGTTTCTGGATCGCCCTCGAAGGTGACGATTTGCGTATTGAGTGTGAATTTCATGACTTCTCCTGGTAGTGGCCTGAATGCCTCATCGATCCCGATCACAGCGTGCTTAAGGGCGTGGGCAATGTTATTTGTTTGCATGTAAAACAAAGTTTTGTATGTGATTTAATTATTGTCAGGGTCTGTTGTGGCTGTCAAGGCTTTACTCAATAGACTGTTTAAGATAGCTCGCTGTCATGTGCTGTTTTGTTTTTATTTTTGGCAGATAATGACTTATGTTGGCCATTATTAAAGGTGTTTTCATACAAAAGTGCGTCAGTGGGTTTTGAGCCACACTTACTTGGGCGATCGTTGGTTGGCTGGCGTTAGGCCTAGAAAAAAGCGTATGATGTTGTTTTTCCTCAGCAACGGATAAGTCATTCATGCAGATTAAGCCCTTGGTTCATTACCCCCATCTGATTCCAGAATTGGCTCGGCTGCACCATGCTGCTTGGCAGGGCGCCGATGTGGCGACTCGCTGCCGAGTGTTGGCGCGCTTTAATGCTGAAGGAGCCATGCCTTTAGCGTTTATTGCGCTGGATGGTGAAACCTTATGCGGCAGCGCCTTTTTAATGGCGGCTGACCTGTCTATTTATACCGAAGCCACGCCTTGGTTGGCAGGGGTGTATGTTAAAGAGGCGTACCGTGGCCAAGGGATCGCCACTGGCCTTATTGAGCACGTTCAGGCTCAAGCCTTGGCGCTTGGCTTTTCCGAGCTGTTTTTGTATACCGATGAGGCGCAGCGCTTGTATGCGGGTATGGGTTGGGAAACGGTGAAGGAGACGGATTATCGCGAGATGGCCATCAGTATCATGCGCCGGCCCTTACCCTAAGGCGCTGTTTTGGCGACACAACCCGCGGCAGCGGGTTTTTTTACGCTTTTTTACGGCAATGAATGGGCATTGTCTTTTTTCTTATGTTATTGTTTAAAATAATACTATGTGATTGGGCTAATTGTGCGGGCGTTGGACAGTCTTGGTTTCGCTGAGCCCGTGCCGTCGCGACAGAGGAGACGATTGTGCGCATATTGATCATTGGAGCAGGCATTATTGGTTTGACCTCCGCTTGGTATTTAAGCCAGGCAGGGCACGAGGTTGTGGTGGTGGATCAACATAATGGACCGGCCGAAGGCGCCAGCTTCGCCAACGGGGGCATGCTGTCGGTGGGCCACTGTGCGCCCACGGCAGCGCCGGGTTTGCCCGCCATGGCTTTAAAGTCATTGTTTCAAAAGGATGCCGCCTTTTCCTTCCGCCCCGATTGGCGAATGCAGCAGGTTGAATGGATGTGGCGTGCGCTGCGCCAATGTACGGCGCCGCGCTATGACATCAATCGCGCGCGCATGGTGGCCTTGGGCAAGCACAGTCGCCAATGTTTTCATGCGTTGCAAACGGCCTTGTCGATACCCTGCGACTGGCAGCAAGGCGGCGTGATCCAGCTGTGTGAAACCGAGGCGCACTTAAAAGCGGCTCAGGCGCAGCAGGCTAGCCTACAGGCGATTGGCATGCAGTCGCGCCTATTGACGGTCGATGAGCTGCTGGCGCTCGAGCCGGGGTTACGTTACAGCGCCAACCCTCTGGTTGGGGCCTTGCATCTAGTAGAAGAAGAAAGCGGTGACTGTGCTTTATTTGCCGCCGGCCTGTTGAAGCAGCTGTTGGCGCAGGGCGTAACGGTTAAATTTGGGGTGACGGTAGAGAAAATTGTGACGGCCGGGCAGCGGGTGCGTGCGTTGATGACCAATGAGGGCGAGATGGTGGCGGATCGGTACGTGGTCGCCACCGGAGACTTAAGCCACGACCTATTGCGTGGCTTGGTTAACCTGCCGGTTTATCCGGTTAAAGGTTATTCATTGACCTTAGACGTGGTGAACGAAGACAGTGCGCCTCGGCATGCGCTGTTGGACATGAGCCACAACATGGCCATGACGCGCATGGGCTCGCGGGTTCGCGTTGCCGGCTATGCTGAGCTGCGCGGGCATGACCACATGGTCGAAGGCCGTAAGGTCAGCCATTTAAAAGAGACCTTCGATGGCTGGTTTGTGGATGCGGTTGATCTGAAGAAATCTTCGCCGTGGGTCGGTTTTCGGCCGATGACGCCGGAGGGCACACCGTACGTGAGCCAAACTGATCTGGCTAATTTATACGTCAATGCCGGACAGGGTATTTACGGCTGGACCCTAAGCTGCGGTTCGGCCGAGATCCTCAGTCGATTGATTAACGGGCAGGCCAGCGAGGCTGAGCTGGCGGCCTACTCTCTTAACAGACAGTAAATGATTAAAGGAGTCAAAGCATGCCAGTGGTGACGATTGATTTATTAAAAGGCCGGGACCAACAGACCAAGCAGGCCATTGCCACCGAGATCACAGCGGTTTTAAGCCAGCATTTGGGCAACGACCCTGCGCACATTTACGTGGTGTTTAATGAAGTAGCGCCCAATGACTGGGCCGTGGGCGGTCTCTTTTTTGAAGAGGAGGCCTAGGCCATGAATGGACAACGAAAGCGGATCCTACTGATTGGCGCCAGCGGCATCATTGGCAAAGCGGTTGACGCTGCCCTGGCGGCCAAGCACGACATTATTCGGGCGGGTTTGCGCAGTGGTGATGTGCGTTTTGACCTGGCCGACCCAGAAGCGATGATGGCCGCCTTGGCACCGTTAGGCCCGCTCGACGCGATTATTTCTACCGCTGGACAAGCTCATTTTGTGGGTTTGCAAGACGTGGTGGTGGCGCCACTGGCCGCGTCTAAGTATGGCTTGGGCCTGATGGATAAGCTGATGGGTCAAGTCAATTTGGCCTTGGCCGCGCGCGACTGTTTGCGTGACGGTGGGTCGATTACCCTGACCTCGGGCACCACCAGCGATGAACCCATCATTGGCGGGTCGTCCTTAAGCATGGTGAACGGCGCTTTGGAAAAATGGGCCATGGCGGCCGCCACGGAAATGCCGCGCGGCATTCGGGTGAACGTGGTGAGCCCAAGCCTGGCAGAAGAGGTCAGTGACGCGGCCGCTCAGGCTTTCCCAGGCTTTGTGAAGGTGCCGGCCGCCACCATGGCATTGGCCTATGTGCGCTGCGTTGAAAGCCTCATTACTGGCCAAACGCTTAAGGTTTAATGTCGTCGCAGCACCGTGTTAAAGACTGACTTGACGGATGGCCCTCATCTGTTTTAACGTGGGCGACAGCAGTTTTAAATTTCATGTTTCAAGGAAAACGTCATCATGATCACCCTAGCTTAAGTTGCCAAGACGGCAACGCCATGATTGATTTGAGTGGTTGTGTGCCCGCACCTTAACCTGTGGTTGATGACGTTTACTGTGTCTGTTGCTTGTCGGTCTGGCTGGCCTTTTCTGGGCAGTGAGGCCGAGGCTTCTAAACGTTTAATACAGGCACCAACCGCATCACCCACGTGATTGTCGGAGGCCATATGTCTTTATCTTCATCTATTGATTTTTTAACTTTAAACCGTCAGGCCTGGGATGCGCAAGCATTGGCCCAACAGCCCTGGTCGCGCCCTGTCAGCGCTGAGCTTATTGCGGCCGCCAAAGCGGGGCAGTGGCAGGTTCACCTAACGCCGCAGCCGTTGCCCGAGGGTTGGTTGGGCGACGTCAGCGGCCGTAAAATATTGTGTTTGGCCTCAGCAGGCGGGCAACAAGCCCCTGTTTTGGCCGCGGCTGGCGCCGACGTGACCGTTTTTGACCTGTCCGATCAGCAGCTAGCGCAAGATCGGCTGGTGGCCGAGCGTGATGGCTTAAGCTTACGCACCGAGCAGGGCGACATGCGCGACCTCAGTCGTTTTGGCGACGCGTCGTTCGACCTGATTTTTCAGCCCATTGCCAATTTGTACGTGCCCAGCGTCTTGCCCGTATGGGCGCAGTGCGCGCGGGTGTTAAAACCGGGTGGGGCAATGCTGGCCAGTTTTTATAATCCGGTGGTGTTTGTGGCCGATAGAGACCCTAAGTATCGTGCAGAGGGGGTCATTAAGCCTAAATATACGCTGCCTTATTCAGACCTGAATGACCTGTCGGCGGCAGAACTGGCGGCCAAGCAAGCGCGTCAGGAAGCGTTGGTGTTTGGCCACAGCCTGACCGATTTGATTGCCGGTCAGCTGCATGCCGGGCTGTTGCTGGCGGATTTTTACGAGGACAGCCAGCCGCAGGCAAGGTTTTTAATTGACGAATACTTGCCAACCTTTTTGGCAACCAAGTCAATCAAGCCTGAAGGCTAGCCTGCCTGGTTCATTTGGTAAGGCTTTGATGGCACAGCTGCCCGATTACTGTGGCCGTTATTTGCCCAGCTGTCGTGAGATTGTGCTGGGCGTAAATGAGCAATACGAACGGGCCTATCATTTGTCTGTGGGTCACGGTTTTGTAGACACCGGTCACATGCGCATGGGCCCGAGTGGGCCACAGCCTATGCTGTCGCTACGTTGGTAGGTGAAACACCGCAACCCAAAACAGGCGTTGGCATTCATTGTGAAAGCGTTTGCTGGCCGGATAAACCGTCTGTTGGCCATGCTGTGTGACCCGATAGTCGATGGTGCAAGGCGGGCAGCTGGCTTCATCGATGGGGGCGTTGGTGGTGGGATAAAAGTCTTCCCGCTCTTCTTGCAACTGCACGCCATCGGCAAAGGCGTAATGGCTGGTTCGGGTTTCGATGGTGCCCTCGGGCACGGCCTCTCGTTCGCGCTCATGACTTTGCTGGATCAAAACGGCTGGGCTTGCCTGTCCCATAATGGCCTGTATGTAGTGGTTTAATGGCGTCATGCCGGTGGCTGCCTTAACAACAATGAAGCCGAAATGGTATCATGGTTTTATTTTGTTTTCAGCGCAGTGGCCGGCTTGATTTTGGCCGCGGTTAGGAATCTTAGCGTTAATGAGTGTCTTGCTGACCCCTTTTCATTATCAGGCCAATCAAGCCTGTTTCAAACAGCTGTCCCAGTTGCCGGGGGTAGAGCTTTATCATGCCCACGTGCAGGCGCACTCCTTTGATGCCCATGCCCACCACACGTTTGGTATTGGCACCGTAGAGCATGGGGTGCAGCGGTTTCGCCACGGTGGGCGTGATCACCTCGCGGGCAAAGGCTCGTTGGTGTTGATGAATCCGGATGTGGTGCACACCGGGGCGGCCGAGACGGCGGCAGGCTGGTGTTATTGTATGCTCTACATCGAGCCAGAAGCCTTAGCCACGCTCACTGGAGGGCAGGGTCATTGGTTTCGGGATGTGTTACGGCAAGACCCGCAGCGGGCCTGGCAGCTGTCGCAGCTGTTGGCCGGCCTGTGGCACAGCCAAGATGGCTTAAGCATCGACGCCATGCTGCTGAGCGTCACCGAGCTTTTACAGCCACACATCAGCGTCGGTGCTTTGCCTGCGCGCGTGGGCGCTCATCGCTTTAATGAGGTCAACGCTTATTTACGCAGTGAGTTTGCCTCTGTTATTACCCTCAGTGATTTAGCCGCTCTGGTGTCACTCAGCCCCTACCATTTCCAACGCCTGTACAAGGCCCAGCACCACGTCAGCCCCCAGCAAATGCTGATGGCCATTCGTTTGAATGAGGCCAAGCGCTTGTTGAGTCAAGGGGTGCCGGCCGCTCAGGTGGCCGCCGGCGTGGGTTTGACCGATCAAGCCCATTTGACGCGCGCGTTTGCCCGCCGCTATGGCCTCACCCCTGGCCGTTATCAAAAGCAGGTCATGGCCTAAGCCTCGATTCACTTCAGACAGCGCAAGCACATACAATACGTGTAAGCAGGCCTTTACTATACTGGCGGTTTTAAGCCGATGGTGAAGGATGCATGGATGTTTAAGTTAGAAAAGTCGGCCCTGTATACGGGCCTGTTTGTGTTGCTGTGGGGCAGTGCGGCGATTTTTTCGCGGGTGGCCCTGGACCATGGCCATGCCTTTACGGTTTTGGTGTTTCGATTCGGCATTGCCGTGGTGGTGTTGCTGATGATACAGCTGTGGCGGCGCCAGCCTTTATGGCCGCAGGTTCATTGGCGGCAGGCCCTCAGTGCGGGCCTGCTTTTGGTGGCCGGCTATTGCTCATTTTATTTTTTGGCCTTAGAAACGGGCATGACGCCCGGCATCTTGGCGACGCTATTAGGGGTGCAACCCATCGTGACCCTATTGCTCTTAGAGCGCCGGGCCGAACCGCGTAAATTAATTGGCCTGCTGTTGGCCTTTGCCGGATTAATCCTTTTGGTTTGGCAAGGCTTAATCAATGCTCAAGTCAGCGTGATTGGGCTGTTGTATGCTTTGGCAGCCTTAGCTTGCATCACTTCAGGATCGATTTTACAAAAGCGGCAGCGCCAAGATTTAGTGGCCATTTTGTTGGCCCAGTATGGCGTCAGTTTGCTGGTGTTTGTGGCCATTATGGCGACCAAAGGCGTGGTGTTTACGCCTAGCCTAGCGTTTGTGGTGACCACCGCCTGGTTAGGGGTGGTGGTGTCGGTGCTGGCCCAGCTCTTGCTCTATTATTTAATCAGCGCCAAGAACTTGGTCAACACCACAAGCCTGTTTTATCTGGTGCCTTGTGTCACCGTTGGTATGGATTATGTGTTCTTAGGCAATACGCTGGCCTTAAGCGGCCTGGCCGGCATTGTCGCGGTGCTGTTAGGCATCTTTATGGTGTTCCTCAGCCCCAACAAATAAGCCTCAGCGCCGACCCACCCGCCTTAAGGCATCCGATTGGGCGAGCATAGGCCACATGGCGCGCCACGGTCTTTGGCAAAAAAGCGGGCTTGGGCTTGGCGGCCAGATGCGTTACACTGATTCATCCTATTGATTGTGAATAAAGAGGCCCTCATGAATGGCTTACGTCCTTATCAAGCGGCAGATTTAACCAAATTAAGTACCTATCAATTAGAGGCTGATCAAGATGCGTATTCGCGCAGCCCCTATCAAGCCATCGTCGTCGAAAAAAAATTGCACCAACCGAGCCGCCACGGCGTCACCGTTTGGCATGAAGCCCAGCCAGTGGGCTTTTTTATTTTGGATGCTGGAGACGATCGCGCTTTGTTTAGTCCTCATTGCGATGCATTATTATTGCGTTCTTTTTCCATTAACCCAGATTATCAGGGGCAGGGCTTAGGCCATCAGGTGATGGCCTTACTGCCCGATTATTGCGCCCGTTACTTGCCCAGCTGTCGCGAGATCGTTTTGGGGGTTAATCAGCAAAATCAGGTGGCCTATCGTCTTTATTTAAGCCATGGCTTTGTGGATACGGGCAACACCCGAATGGGCCCCAGTGGACCACAGTTTATGCTGTCATTACGCTGGTCGTGAGGTGGCTAGGGCTTGCTGGCATAAAGGGGGATGTGATTTAAAGGGAATAAGACGGGCACAGAGGGCGTGTGCTTTCGTTGCGCGGATGCCACAAGGAGCGCTCATTTCATTGAAGCTCACCGACTGCGGCACCTCAGTGTTACCTTTTATTTTATCTGTTTTAATGTTTTATTAATGTTGTTTCGTTATTTTGTCTAGACATGACTTAACTGGGGCACACCGCATGAATCAGATCAAACCAAAAACAGCACTGTCGGCCTACGGCTGGACCCTTTTCTTTAGCCTATTGGGCCTGATGATTTTGTACATCGGCCTCAGTGGGCTTTAACGTTGGGCTGATGCGAAGGGAGGGTGTTTTGTGCTTGGCGGCTAGCGCATTGATTAAGGGCGATTTATTCAGAATTTGATAAAAATAATGGCTTTAGGGCTTGCTTGAATCCCATGATGTCTAGATCATAGACAGACATTATTTTGTTCAAGATTTTGTTCAAGGAACGT
This sequence comes from Neisseriaceae bacterium, assembly GCA_017991555.1. Taxonomy (GTDB): domain Bacteria; phylum Pseudomonadota; class Gammaproteobacteria; order Burkholderiales; family Neisseriaceae; genus JAGNPU01. The sequence goes on along the minus strand of JAGOQM010000003.1, from coordinate 22,733 downwards.
TTAAAATGACAGACATTGACACGCTTAAAACATGGTTATGGAGCCATGAAAAACTGCTGGTGCAATATGGCATGAACATTGTGTCGGCGCTGCTGGTTTTGGGCATCGGCCTATGGGTGGCCAAAGCCGTCACCAAATACAGTCATAACTTAATGACCACCAAACAGCTAGACCCCACCGCCACCAGCTTTTTTACCATGTTGATTCGCTATGGCATCGTTGTGTGCGCTGTCATCGCCGCCATGGGCAGCTTGGGCGTTAAAACCACGCCGTTTATCACCCTTTTAGGGGCGTCCGGCCTGGCCGTGGGCTTGGCCTTGCGCAACTCGCTGTCTAACTTTGCGGCGGGCGTCATTTTGGCCATCTTTCGTCCGATTCGCTTGGGCGATTCGATCGACGTCGGGGGTAAGGCCGGTGTGGTTGAAAACATCACCATCTTCAGTACCCGCTTGCTTCAGGCCGATGGCATCGACCACACCATTCCGAACAACACCATCATCACCAGCAACGTCACCAACTTCACGCGGCAGCCACAGCGTCGCACCGAGCTCATCATCAGCGTGTCTTATGAGGCAGATATTGATCAAGTAAAAGCCATTTTGCACGACATTTTGGCTGCTGAGGGCGCTATTCTGCAAGAGAAGGGCGTGACGGTAGAGCTCAACGAGCTGTCTGCCTCCAGCATGAATTTTGTGGTGCGTTACTGGACGTCGTTGAGCGACATTGCCACGACGCGCTGGCATGTTTTAGAAGCGGTTAAAAAACGCTTTGATGCCAACGGGGTGGTGATTCCCTACCAAACCATGAGCCTCATGATCGCCAGTAAGGATCAGCCCGCGGCTGAATAAGCACAGGTCCCGCCGTTTGAGTGCGGGTTCATTTCAGGAAAGGCATAAGGCATGACCCAGAGTGACCTTCAAACCCATCAAACCGCTTGGATACGCGTGCTGATTTTGGCCGTCGCGGCCTTTGTGTTCAACACCACGGAGTTCATCCCAGTGGCACTGTTAAGCGATATCGGGGCGAGCTTTGCCATGGCACCGGCGCAAACTGGTTTGATGATGACGATTTACGCTTGGATGGTGGCGTTGACGTCGCTGCCGTTGATGCTGCTCACGCAAAAAATAGAACGGCGTAAGCTGTTGATTGTTTTGTTTGTGGTGTTTATTTTGAGCCACATTGTGTCGGGCATGGCCAACAGTTTTACCATGCTGCTATTGGGCCGAATTGGGGTGGCCTTAGCGCATGCGGTGTTTTGGTCGATTACCGCCACCTTGGCCATTCGGATGGCGCCAGCAGGTAAAAAAGCCCAGGCGCTGGGCCTGTTGGCCACTGGTACGGCGTTGGCGACGGTGTTGGGTTTGCCGCTGGGGCGCATTATTGGCCAGTTGGTGGGGTGGCGGGTGACGTTTATGGTGATCGCCGCCATTGCGGTCATCGCCTTGATCGCCTTGATCAAGTATTTGCCGCCATTGCCAAGTCGACATTCAGGATCGCTTAAAAGCATCCCTTTATTGTTGAAGCGGCCTGCGCTGCTGGGGGTGTTTTTCCTGACGGCGATTATGATTACCGGCCACTTTACCGCCTACAGCTATATTGAGCCGTTTGCGCACGCGGTGGCCGCCAGAGGGCAAAACTTTGCCACGCTGCTACTGCTGGTGTTTGGCGGCGCCGGCATCATTGGAAGCCTGCTGTTTAGCCGCTACAGTGGCCGTTATCAGGCCACGTTTTTGTCGACTGCCATTGGCTTTGTGACCCTGTGTTTGGCCTTGCTGTTGTGGTCTGCCAGCAACCAATGGACGTTCATTGGCCTGACTGTGGTGTGGGGTATGGCGTTGATGTGCCTGGGTTTGGGCCTACAGGTTAAGGTGATTGACCTGTCGCCCGATGCGGCCGATCTGGCCATGGCCATCTATTCGGGTATTTTTAACATTGGCATTGGTGCAGGGGCGCTCTTGGGTAATCAAACCATTAGCCACTTGGGCTTGCGCAACGTTGGCTACGCCGGCGCCGCTTTGGGCTTTATCAGCCTGTGTTTGAGCGTGTGGCTGTTCAGCAAGTATCGGCCCGCGCTCACGGCTTCGACGTCGACTCATTAGTTTGGATCCCGATTCATGCAGGTTTAAAAAAGGCACGCTTAGGCGTGCCTTTTGTTTTGCCCACACCTATTGGCTAGGCAGGAAACAGCGGTTTAGATCAGTTTGTCAGATGCCAACGATGAGGCTGTCATGCCTAGGGTGCGTGGGATGAATGCGCTTTGCTAAAGGTGGGCCACCTTCGCGAGGGGCCAATAAAGCCTATGAGCATCTTGCTCAGGCTTCTGAGGGGGGATCCGGTTCTAAGATTCGTGGGCCCGAGCCTTGTTCACCCAAAATGTCATTGGGGTTGCGTAAGGGACAGTCTTTTTGCGACAGACAGCCGCAGCCAATGCACCCATCTAGCCCATCTCGCAAACGGATCAGGCGCTCAATGCGTTGATTGAGGTTGGCGCGCCAGCGCGTTGAAATCACCGTCCAGTCATCAACCGTCAGCTTGGTGTCGTGGCCAATGTCGCCAAACGAGGCCTTGATTTCCTCTAGGGAAATGCCGGTCAGCTGGGCCACCTTAATGATGGCAATGTGGCGCAGCACAATCGCCGGAAAGCGGCGTTGATTGCCTTCGCTGCGCCAGCTTTTGATTAAGCCCTTGGCTTCATAAAAGTGGATGGTGGAGACCGGCACGCCGCTGCGTTTGGCGACTTCCCCCACGCTCAACACGCGCCTGTGTTCATTTTCGTATGGCATGAAATACCTCTTGACCTCAAGTTAACCTGAGGTTTTATAATCCGCCACGCTGTGTCTGTCAAGACCTAAATCAGACCACGGCAACATGATAAAGACGTGCAGTTGGCCAGTGGCCACGCTGGGTCGGGTGACAGCGGGGATTCAGGGGCGGGGCCAACGGCACACGCTGACACATTTGCGTGCAGGACACGCCTCAAGAGGTTAATGATGACAAAACGAACAAAAAAAATATGGGTGGCCGCGCTGGCGGTCACCGTAGTGGCTGCGGTGGTGTGGGCCAAAGGCAGCGGGACGGTGGCTGAAACGGGCGATGCCTATCCGCCGGTGAAGGTGGCCTTGGCCACCGTTGGGCTGAATGAAGCACCACGGGCCTTTGCCGGCGTGGGGGCGTTGGAGGCCGAGCGGCAAGTCATGGTCGCGGCTGAAGCCGGCGGTAAGGTGACCAAGATCGCCTTTAATTCAGGTCAATACGTTAAAGCCGGGCAGCTATTGGTGCAGTTGAACGACGCCACCGAGCAGGCAGACCGATTGCGCCTACAGGCACAGGTCCAGCAGGCGCAAAGCCATTACCAAAGGCTGCGCCAGCTGGTGGCTGAGGACGCCGCCACCAAGGAGCAGTTGGAGGCCGCCACCGCTCAGCTACACATGGCTCAAGGTGAGCTGCAGCGGGTGTATGCCTTGATTGCGCAAAAGGCCATTCGTGCGCCGTTTGCGGGCATGATGGGCATCCGCCAAATCAATGTGGGCCAATATTTAAACAGCGGCGATGCCGTGGCCAGCCTCGTGGATGCGCAGGTGCTGCGGGTCAACTTTGCCCTAGACGAACAGGCGGTGTCGGGACTGGCGCTGGCGCAGCAGGTAACGGTCAGCGTCGACGCTTACCCCGATGAGGCGCTTCAGGCCAAGGTCACCGCCATTGACCCGCTGATTGGCGACGCACGTACGGTGCAGGTGCAGGCCACTATGGCCAATCCCGAGGGTCGCTTAAAAGCGGGCATGTTTGCCAAGGTGCAAGTGCAGCAAGGCGCCAGCAGTGCGGTGTTAACGGTGCCAGAAAGCGCCATCACCTATACCGCTTATGGCGACAGCGTGTTTGTGGCCGCAGCCAATGCCGACCAGCGGCTGACGGTGAAGCGGGTGTCGGTGACGGTGGGCGAGCGTTGGCAGGGTATGGTTGAAGTGAAGCAAGGCTTGAGCCAAAACCAGCGGGTGGTGACGTCAGGCCAGCTTAAATTAACCGATGGCATGGTGGTTGAGGCGCTGGCGCAAGACACGTTGAATGCCACGCCGGCTCAGCCAGAGGCCTTGCTGCCCGAGGTGATTGTGCCCAGTGCTGTGGCGGCCCCTGCTGCGGCAGAAACGGCAGGTGCATGATGCGCTTTACCGATTTGTTCGTGCGCCGACCAGTGTTGGCGCTGGTGGTCAGCACCCTGATTTTATTGGCCGGTTTGCTGGCGTTTAATAAACTGCCGATTCGGCAATACCCACTGTTAGAAACCGCCACCATTACGGTGAGCACAGAGTATCCTGGCGCGCCGTCAGAATTGATGCAGGGCTTTGTCACCCAGCCGATTGCGCAAGCCATTTCTTCGGTTGAGGGCATTGATTATTTAGCTTCATCGTCGGTACAGGGGCGCAGCTTGGTGACGGCGCGGATGGCGTTGAATCAAGATTCAACCCAGGCCCTAACGGAAGTCATGGCCAAGGTGAATCAGGTGCGCTATAAGCTGCCGGAGCAAGCCTATGACCCGGTGATTGAACGCACCGCGGGCGATTCAACGGCCGTGGCCTATGTTGGGTTTGCGAGCGACACCTTACCGTTGCCGCAGCTGACGGAGTATTTGGCGCGGGTGGTGGAGCCTATGTTTACCACCATTGATGGCGTGGCCAAAGTACAGGTGTTTGGCGGCCAGAATCTGTCGATGCGGCTTTGGCTAGACGCCGATAAATTGGCCAGCCGCGGCGTCACCGCCGGCGATGTGGCGGCGGCCATTCGACACAACAACTATCAGGCCGCACCGGGTAAGGTGGATGGCCAGTTCATTGTGTCTAACGTGCAGGTCAACAGCGATTTAACCAGCGTGGCGGACTTTCAGGCGCTGGTGCTGAAGCAAGACGGCCACAGCCTGGTGCGGGTGAAAGACGTGGGCACGGTAGAGTTAGGCGCTGCCGCGACCGAAACCAGCGGCCTCATGGATGGACAGCCGGCGGTTTATTTGGGCATTTTCCCGACGCCCAGCGGCAACCCCTTGGTGATCGTGGACGGCATTAAGTCATTATTGCCTCAAATCGACAAAACCCTGCCGCCAGACGTGCGCGCCAACCTGTCGTTTGAAACCGCACGCTTTATTCAAGCGTCGATTGATGGCGTGATCAAAACCCTATTAGAGGCCTTGATCATCGTGGTGGTGGTAATTTATTTGTGTTTGGGCTCGTTCCGCAGCGTCTTGATTCCTGTGGTCACCATTCCTTTATCGATGCTGGGGGCCGCCAGCATCATGCTCGCCTTTGGCTTCAGTATTAATCTCTTGACCCTGTTGGCGATGGTGTTGGCGATTGGGCTGGTGGTCGACGACGCCATCATTGTGGTGGAAAACGTACACCGCCACATTGGCGAAGGCAAATCGCCGGTCAATGCGGCCCTGGTGGCGGCGCGCGAAGTAGTGGGCCCAGTGATTGCAATGACCATTACCCTGGCCGCCGTGTATGCGCCGATTGGGTTTATGGGCGGCTTAACCGGGGCGCTGTTTCAAGAGTTTGCCCTGACGTTGGCCGGCTCGGTGATTGTGTCCGGGGTGGTGGCGCTGACGTTGTCGCCGGTGATGAGCTCGTTTTTATTGCCGGCCAAGCAGGATGAAGGCCGGATGGCGCACGCCGCCGAAGCGTTTTTTGGCAAGCTGACCGGTGGGTACGCCAAGGTGTTGGATTTCGTGCTGCATCATCGCTGGCTGACCGCGGCCTTGATTGGCGTGGTGGTGTTGAGCCTGCCGTTTTTATACCTGTCGCCGCAGCGTGAACTGGCACCAGCAGAGGATCAGGCCAACTTGCTGACCGCGATTAAGGCGCCGCAGCACGCCAACTTAAGCTATGTGGAACACTTTTCGCGCAAGCTAGACGACGTGTACTCCGACATTGCCGAAACCGAAAGCCGTTGGATCATCAATGGCGTTGATGGGCCGGCCACCAGCATTGGCGGGATCATCCTGACGCCTTGGGGCGATCGCGCCCGCGACGCGGCCAGCATTCAAACCGAGCTGCAGGCCAAGGTCAACGACGTCGAAGGCAGCAGCATTTTCGCCTTCCAGCTGGCGGCGTTGCCGGGTTCCAGCGGTGGCCTGCCGGTGCAAATGGTGGTGCGCACGCCGCAAGATTATCAAACCCTGTATCAAACCATGGACGAAATCAAGCAAAAAGCCCGTGAAAGCGGTTTGTTTGTGGTCGTGGACAGCGACTTAGACTACAACAATCCAGTGGTGCAGGTACGCATCGACCGCAGCAAAGCCAGTAGCTTGGGCATCAGCATGCAAGACATCGGCGATGCGCTGGGCGTGTTGGTGGGTGAGGGTTATGTCAATCGCTTTGGCATGGAGGGGCGTGCCTATGACGTGATTCCACAAAGCCTGCGTGCCCAACGGCTGACCCCAGAAGGTCTAGCAGCACAGTATCTGCGCACGGCGGCCGGGACGATGATTCCTTTGGCCACTGTGGTGTCGATTCACACCACCGTCGAACCCAATCGGCTCACTCAGTTTAACCAGCAAAATGCAGCGACCTTCCAAGCCATTCCGGCCCCCGGCGTGTCTATGGGCGAAGCGGTGGCGTTTTTAGAACAGGCAGCGGCGGCCTTGCCGGCAGGCTTTAGCCATGATTGGCAATCGGATTCGCGTCAGTATCAACAAGAAGGCAATGCCTTGGCGTTTGCCTTCTTGGCGGCGCTGGTGATTATTTATCTGGTGTTGGCGGCGCAGTATGAAAGCTTGGTGGATCCGCTGATCATTTTGATCACCGTGCCGCTGTCGATTTGTGGCGCCTTATTGCCGCTGGCGTTGGGCTGGGCCACCTTGAATATTTACACCCAAATTGGTCTGGTGACGCTGATTGGCTTAATCAGCAAGCACGGCATTTTAATGGTGGCATTTGCCAATGAACTGCAGGTCAAGGAAGGCCTGAGTCGTCGTGCCGCGATCCATCAGGCCGCGCAAATCCGTTTGCGCCCGGTGTTGATGACCACGGCGGCGATGGTGGTGGGGTTGATTCCCTTATTGTTTGCCACCGGCGCCGGCGCCAACAGCCGCTTTGGGCTGGGTGTGGTGATCGTGTCGGGGATGCTGATCGGCACCGTGTTTACGCTGTTGGTGCTGCCAACGGTGTACACCTGGTTGGCCCGTAACCACAGTCAAAGCCATCGTACCGAGCGTCAACAGCAGCTGTTGGCGGCCGATGCCGTCTTAGGCGAGGCCCATCAAAGAGAGGAAGCTTTATGAAACACATCCCGTTAATCTTACTGGCCGCCACTTTGGCTGGCTGTGCGGTGGGGCCTAAATATGTGGCCCCCACTGGGCCTGAGGTTCAGCTCAGCAGCCTCGAAGCGAAGGCGTTTGACCCAGCGGCGGTACAGGCCCAGGCCAGCTGGTGGCTCTTTTTTGAGGAGCCAGACCTTAATCGCCTGATTGAGACAGCCTTGGCCCAAAACCGTGACCTGCGTCAGGCGCAGGCACGGCTGTTGGCGGCGCGGGCGGTCTTTGACGAACGCCAGTTAGAACGTTTGCCGGCCATCACGTCGGCGGCCAGCTATCAGCGCGCCCTGAGCCAGCAGGCCAGCAGTGATGGCACGCCAGAGCGGACACTGTCGGAACACTATCGTGTGGGCTTTGACACCCAGTGGGAAATTGATTTGTTTGGTCGCTTGCAGCATTTAAGTCAATCGGCGCGGGCGCGTGCCGACGCGACTCAGGCCGAGTTCACCCTGTTGCAGCTGAGCATCGCCGCTGAAGTGGCGCGGGTGTATTACCAAGCGCAAGGCCTGCAGCAGCAGCTAGATCTGGCGCAGCAACAACAACGCAGCTGGGCCGAAACGGTGAAGGTCACCGCCGCATCGGTACGTTTGGGCAGCGGCCTGCCAGAAGACTTGGCGAATGCCCGCGCCCAGCTCTTGCGTGCCGAGGCCAGCATTCCGAGCGTGTACACGCGCTTGCAGCAGGCCCAATACCGTCTCGACGTATTGACGGGGCAAGCGCCAGGGCAGCCGCGGGTGTTGGCCGCCCCGCAGGCAGCGCCTTTAGCGAAAAACCTACCCTTGGGCGATGTGAATGAATTGATTCGTCAGCGTCCCGACGTGGTCAAGGCCGAACGCCTGTTGGCGGCCAGCAGCGCCGACGTGGGGGCGGCCACGGCCGACTTATTCCCACGCTTAAATTTGGGTGGGTTTTTGGGCTTTATTGCCTTGCGTGGTGGCGACATCGGGCACGCATCTCGGGGCTTTGAGCTAACGCCGAACGTCACCTGGCCGGCCTTACAGTTAGGCAATGCCCGTGCGCGTTTGCGTGGCGCCAAAGCACAGAACAGCGGTGCTTTGGCGCAGTATGAGCAAGCGGTCTTGCTGGCTCAGGAAGAAGTAGAAGGCGCAGTGACGCAGCTAGTACAGCATCAGGACAGCCTTAAAGCCCTGTGGCAATCGGCACAGCACGCCCAACAGGCCTTAACCATTGCCACCAAGCGGCATCGGGCCGGTTCTGGGGCCTACCTCAACGTCTTGGCCAATCAGCGTGCCGTGTATGAAATCAAGCAGGCGCTGTTACAAGCGCAAACAGATTCTTACATCAACGTGGTGGCCCTGTATAAAGCCTTAGGCTGGGGGCAGGCTTAAACGGTCCAGCCTGTTTTTATGGGCATCACCCTAAACGTGACGGCGTTTGGGGTTTTTTTATGTCTGCAAGTGGCTGGTTTGGTTGGCCTAGTGCGGTCTAAGCGGCCGTCTTGAGTGTGAGTATACTCGGGGGTTTATGGACTGGCTTAGAGAGAATGAGATGGAGATGAGAACACATGCCTCGCCGCTGCGTATGACTGATTTTTTGGCGCCGACGGTGGCGGCCTTGGTGTCCGTGTTGGTGAATTATGGGGGCACGTTTGTGTTGGTGTTTCAAGCGGCCGAGCTGGCCCAACTGTCGGCGGCCCAAACCGCCTCGTGGGTGTGGTCAGTGTCCATCGGGGTGGGGCTGACGGGGGCTTGGTTGAGCTGGCGCTATCGGGCGCCCATCATCACGGCATGGTCGACGCCAGGGGTGGCGTTTTTGGCCACGGTGATGCCGACCACGCCCTACGCAGAAGTCATTGGCGCCTATGTGCTGTCGGCATTGGGGTTTGTGCTGCTGGGGCTGACGGGGGCGTTTGAACGCTTGGTGAAGCTGATTCCAGCAGGGATTGCGGCTGGGCTATTGGCCGGCATCCTGTTCCAGTTCGGCATGGGGGCGTTTGCCGGGGCCACGGTGGCGCCGCTGTTGGTGATTGTTTTGGTGCTGGTGTATGCCGTCTTGAAACGCTTGACGGCACGGTTTGCCATCGTGGGGGTGTTACTGGCTGGGCTAGGCTTGCTGGTGGCGCAAGGGCAGGTCGACCTGAGCGCGGTGCCGCTGACCTTAGCGCAACCGGTATGGACCACGCCGGTTTTCTCGGTGGCGGCTTTTTTTGGGGTGGCGCTGCCCTTGTTTGTGATCACCCTGACCGGTCAATACATGCCTGGCATGCTGGTGTTGCGTCAGGATGGCTACCACACCAGTGCCAACCCAATTTTAACCGTAACCGGCTTGGGCTCTTTACTGATGGCCCCGTTTGGGGCCCACGCCTTCAACGTGGCCGCGATTACCGCCGCGATTTGTACCGGTAAAGACGCCCATCCCGATCCGCATAAGCGCTATTTGGCCGGGCTGGTGTGTGGCGCGCTGTATGTGCTGGTCGGGGTGTTTGGGGTGACCCTGGCGACTTTGTTTTTGATTTTGCCCAAGGCGTTTATTGCCACTCTGGCTGGATTGGCCTTATTGGGCAGTATTGGTGGGAGCCTGGCCGCAGCAATGCAGAATGCGGCCACGCGTGAAACAGCCTTGATCACGTTTTTGGCCACGGCGGCAAACGTCACCTTATTAGGCATTGGCGGCGCTTTTTGGGGCCTCATCGCGGGCTTGATGTGCCACCTAATCATGTATGGCGGCAAGCCTCGGGCCTAAGTCAGGGCTTGTTGTAGCCGCGCCATGCAGGTGTCGATTTCATGTGGGGTGAGCGAGCCATAGCCCAACACCCAGCCTTGTTCAGCGGTTGGGCCGAGGTAGAGGCGACTAAGCCCCGGCAGCAAAATGCCGGCCTCTGCGGCTTGAGCGATGGTGGTGGCTTCGTCATAAGCAGGGTCGAGGCGACAGGACAGCATGAGGCCGCCCCCTTTGCTGGGGCCGATCGGGTTGACCACGTCGGCCAGATGAGTGTCGATGGCCTGCAACAGTGCGGCTTTGCGGGCGCCATACAGTTGCCGCATCATGCGCACATGGGCGTTGTAATGACCATCGGCCATAAAGCGGGCTAGGGTGAGCTGGTTGTTTTGTGGGGTGTGGCCATCAATGATGCTGCGTGCCGCCACCATGACGGGCATGAGGCTAGGCGGCAAGGCCATGTAGCCAATGCGTAAGCCAGGGAACAGGGTTTTACTGAAGGTGCCGATATAAAGCGTGCGTTGATACGGGTCTAAGCCTTGCACACAGGCGGTGGGCAGGCCATCGTAATGAAACTCGCTGTCGTAATCGTCTTCAATGATCCAGCCCTGGTTTTTGTGGGCCCATTCAATCAGTGCCAGGCGCCGTTCTAACGACAGGGTTACGCCGGTTGGGTATTGATGCGAGGGGGTCACGTACACACAGCGGGCGCCGCTGCGATCGGCATGGATCTGATCGATGCACAGGCCGTGTTCGTCCACGTCGATAGGGCGCACGCGGGCTTGAGCGGCTTCAAAGGCTTTTTTAGCACCATAGTAGCCCGGGTTTTCCATCAGAATCGAGCCGCCAGGGTCGACCAGCATCTGAGCACACAAAAATAGGGCCTGACGCGTGCTGCTGAGGATCAAAATGTGGTCGGCGCTCACCTGAGCCCCTCGTTCCAAGTTCAAATAGGTGGCAATGGCTTCGCGTAGCGGTGCGGCGCCCTGAGGGTCGCCGTGTAATAAGGTGTGGTGTGGCGTTTCTTGCACCACCTTACGGTGCAGACGCAGCCATACATCAATGGGAAAGGAGCGGGTTTCCGGCAGGCCGGTGGCAAAAGCGATGGGGGTTTGGTGGTCGACGACGCCGCCTGCCGCCAACAGCCGCTGCCCGCGTTTGCTCAGGCCATCGCTGGGCGAACGGGTGGGTGGCGGGCTTAAGCGCAGCTGCGGCTGGCCGTATAAGGTCGCCCCAATGCTGGCAGCCACGTAGCTGCCAGAGCCTTCTTTGCGGGTGATGTAGCCGTCGCGTTGGAGTTGAATGTAGGCGTTTTCGACCGTGTCTCTGGCCACGTTCAGTGACTTAGCCAAAGTGCGGGTGGCCGGCAGCTTGCTGCCTGGCAGCAGCAGGCCTTCAAGAATCAGGCCGCGCAGGACCCTTTGAATTTGTAGGTGGCGTTCCAGCGCGCGCAGTGCCGGTTGGTTCAGGCGAATGCGAATGGTGTCAAGAGAAAAGGATTTGCTCATGGGTTTACCTTAATAGCCTGCGGTTCAGGGTGTCACACGCAGGGGGCATTGACCAAATCAGTTTAGCCCTAAACCCTCTTGTTGTCATGAGGCATTTAAGGCGCTGGCTTAGTGGTGTGAGGGGGGATTACAGCGGCAGGCGGTATTCAATGCAGCCAGATTTGGCCGCCACCCAGTCATATAGTTTTTGGGCGCGGGCATTGCTGTGGTGGGTATGCCAATACAGGCGGCCACATGAATGCTGTTGCGCAAAGGCCTGTACCCACTCGATGAGGCGCTTACCAGCGCCGCTGCCGCGAACGGCGGGGTCAACGTAGAGGTCTTCTAGATAACAAAAGTCTTCGATGGCCCAGGTCGAACGGTGAACGACGTAATGCACCAAGCCCGCCAAGCGTCCATCAATCACCGCCACCGCAGCATGAACCGGCTCGTGGGCGTCTAAACAGCGTTGAAATAGGGTGGTGGACACGCCGGGGGCTAGGTCGACCTCGTAAAAGTCTTGGTAGGCTTGCCACAGGGGCAGCCATTGTTCGAAGTCGGTGGCTTGCAGGGGGCGTAGCGTCAGAATAGGGGTCATGTTAGTGCCTGCTTAAAAGGTTAAAAATAGAAACAGCGCAGCCATCATAGCCATGATCGTGGTTGCGCTGTCATGCCAGTTTTTAAGTAAATAGCAGACCGCTTTGGGCGTGCGGTTTAGGTCGCTGTGTAGGCCGCGGCCGCCGCCGCCAGCTGCTCGATATTGTCGGCACACAGCAGCGGGCGCAGCGCGTTAAATTTGGCTTCGGGCCAGTCGTAAATGCCTAGGGCCAAGAGTTGGGCCACCACGTCAGGCTCAAAGCGTTGGCGGATGGGCTTAGCAGGGTTGCCCGCGACGATGGTGTAGGGCGCCACGTCTTTGGTGACGATGGCGCCAGAGGCAATGACAGCACCCTCGCCAATGGTCACGCCCGGCATGATGGTGGCGCGAATGCCAATCCAAGCGCCATCGTGGATGACGGTGTCGCCTTTGCCAATATAGGCTTCTTCGATGTGTGTCAAAAAGGGGTAGAGGCTAAACCAATCAGTGCGGTGGGTGTGGTTGCCGCCCATTAAAATAATGGCTTCTGCACCAATGCAGACATAATCCCCGATGTGCAGCTGATCAACCGGCCACGGTGAGGTCCAATGGGCCAGGCTGTAGTCGTCGCCGTATAAATAACGCACCACGCTGTCCTCAAAAGAGCCGCTCCAAGCCGCACTGTAATAGCTGTGTTGGCCTTTGACATGAATGTTGGGGTTTTTGACTGATTCGTGTAGGTATTCAACGATGGACCAGTGTTTTTGGGGCGTGGTAGACATAGGAACGGCCTTTAATGCGGGTTTAACAAGGTTGGTTATTCTAGCATGGTGCCGATTGCCCTTAAAAAAGGCTGGCATGAATCGTTCATGCCAGCCTTTGTCGGACAAGGCCTGCTTAAGAGGCCGACAAGAAGGTAAAGGGTTTGGCCACTTTAAATTCAGCCGATACTTCGCCCGCAAACGTATTGCTTTGGTCTTTGCCTAAGTCCAGTTTTTTAACCTGACCGGTTTGGGGCGAGAAATCAATTTTTTTCAAGTCCACCCAAAATAGGTTAGGCGACACGGCCGATTCGAAGAAGTATAGCTGACGCTTGTGGTCAAACACGGTGCGCCAACGGGTGGAAGAAATATTGGGCTCTTCTTCGGTATTCAAACCAAACGGCACCGACACGTTGCGGATTACGCTGAACACGCTGGCCACCGACTGCTGTAAGTCAGCGGTTTTGGGGATGGCGTTGACGTAGAACGACGCGCGCGCAAAGCGGTCGGCGGCGCGGTTGGTGCCTGGTAACATCACCGTGCCCCCAATTTGTTGCCAGTATTGGTTTAAAGCCAGCTGTTGCTCAAAGGTGGGCGAATTGGTCATGACCTGGTATTTGGGGCTATGGTGAATGACTTGCTTGCCATTGATGTATTCCACAATGGCACTGTCACCGCTTTTGTCCGACAGCGACAGGTGTAGGGTGGCCAAGCGTTTTTCACCCGGCACCGCATCGGTCACGACAATAAACGGTTCTTTTTCTAAGGCCTTAACCGCCTCGTCTACGCTGGCAAAGTTGTCCAGCACATATTGTGCCCAGGCCGCCAAGGACAGGCTGGGCTTAGTCGATTTTTTGGCTTCTGGGTATTGCGACTCCACCAGCCACAATAGGTTGGCGTTCAGGCCCGCTTCATTGACGCCGTCGGTGGTGGCAATGTCGTAGCCAGAGGCAATCACGCTGCCGTATTTGGCGCGCCATTTTACCGACCGTGGGCCGGCGTTGCCATTGCGCTCAATGCCGCGCGGCAAAACCCATAAATTGGTGCCCACGTCGACCTTCCAATCCATGGAGCGGGCGGTAATGGTGTTGTTATCCGGGCCTTGATACACCAAGCGGGTGCAGGCAAACGCCGGTGCCGTGGCTAAGAGTGCTAAGGAGGTTGCCAGTACTATGGTTTTCTTAAACATAAGCCATTCTTCTTTCTTTAATTAAAGGAGTTGCATACTTAAGCCAAGGACGGGGCCACTTTGTTTGATGTCCCAGTTAAAGTTACCTTGCTGATGTTTTTGATCAATCACGCGATAGCCCAAGCGTAGGTTGGTGGGTTGCTTAAAAAGCTCGGTGCGGTAGCCCACATAGGCCTGATAGCCCTTACTATGGCGGCTGCCGATGTCGACTTGTCCAGCCACGTTCCAGTGCGGATTCAGGTCGTATAAAAAGCGGGTGCCAATATAGGGCTCACGCCAAGAGGCCGAACGGTTGGCCTGTTTGGACAGGCCAATGGCGCTGGCTTTCAGTTCAGCCGTAACGCTGGTGAAGTGCAGCCCAATGGTGGGTGCCAGCGAGAAGCGTTGGCCTTGATCGTTGGTGCCGGTGTCAAATGCAGTGACGTAAACCCCCACGCTGGTGCGGTCGAGCTTGGTTTTCAGGCGTAACTGGGCCGGACCTACCTGATCGGCATTGGTGGTTTTGACGTATTGTTTGTCAATGTAAGCGCCCCAACGGCCTTTGGCGACGTCCAGATAGGCCATGTAGGCACTGTCTAAGTTGTCCCACGTGTCTGAAAAAGGCACGTCCACCGAGTGTTTTAATGGGCCAATGGCGACATCGCCTTTAATTTTGGCGGCAAAGCCATAGGCCGAAACGTAAACCCGTAGCGGCGCCTCCGTGGCTTGAGCGGCGAAAGCGGTGACGGGTAGTAAAGTGACCCACATAAGGCCGATGACGCGTTGTGCTGTAAAGAACATGGGGGTCTCTTAAAGAAGGTTAAGCGATGATTAAATCATATTATGATTATGCTTAATGTTTAAAGCAATAGGCTAATGTTTAAAATGAACCATAGGCGGTCAGCTCACGACGGCTGTCCCCAAAACAGCGGGTTATTTTAAGCTTCTTCAGGGCCTGTCCGTCGCAAGGTGGCCGTCGTGACGAGTTCTGCCCATTTTTTGAGTACAACACTGTGGTCGTAGTCCTGCGTAATGGCTTGGGTATGGTGAGTATAAGAAAGACGATGGTGTTGGTAAAAGTCTTTAATCGCCTGTGCTAGTTCAGGAATGCTTGCCTCTGTGACCAAAGAGCCGTTGTAGCCATCTTGAATCATGGCGGCAGGGCCATATTTGATGTCATAGGCAATGACGGGTGTACCTTGTTCTAAACTGTCGAGGATGGCGATGCAAAAGCTTTCAATTTTACTGGTCACTAAAGACAAGTCGGCCTGATACAGTGCCTCTTTGATCTGGGCTGAGTAGCCTTTTAAAGTGACTTTTTCTGTCAGCCCTAAGGACACAATGAGCGCATTTAAGTCTTTGTCTGGGCCAAAGCCATACAGCTCTAAGGTAATGTCAGGTAGCTCAAATGCCAGCATCTTGATGGCGTGAATCATGTGGTCTAATCGCTTTTCAACGGCATAGCGTCCAGTCGATAAAATGCGCAGTGGCCGTCTGTTTGGCTTGCGCTTATCTGGGTGAATGCGATGCTGGCGCAGATAGCTGGGAGGAATGACGTATATGGGGGTCTTAAGCTCAAACAGTGCTAACATGTCTTGGCGTTGCGTCTCGGTGGCAACGACTAAAGCATCAAATTCTTGAGCATGGGTGAGACAGTAGCGGTAGTTACTGTTTATTGTTACATCGTACTCTTGGTTTGGGTTGCGCACATGGGTACTGTGAATGATGGCGAATTTAAATAAATTTGGTGCTTGCATTGGCCCAACCCAGTGGGCATACAGCCTATTTTTGTCCAAATATAAATAGGTGCGTACATGGTTTTTACACTGTGCTTCTAACCAGTACCGTACCCATTCATTCATGTGGTTAAAAAAACGGCGGCCTTGTTGCTCGTGTAGGATGAGAAAAGGTTGGTCAGAGTCGGGATAGTGTTCTAAAAAGACCAAGCCTTTTTCATCAAAATAACGCTCACTGATGATGACCTGATTTTCGCCCAAGGTACGTTCTAGGCTCTTATATCCAAGGTAATCATACAGTTCACGCTTGATTTTTCGTCCTACTTGATCAAAGTAATTGATATAGGCAATGCGATCACTGCCGGTAAAGCAATGAACGTACATAATGTATTGGCCGTTGCTGTACACTTTAAAGTCCCCAGTCGTGGCCAAATGTTTAACCGTAGGGTTGGGAATAGTGACCAATAGTTGGGCCTGTGTAAAAGGGCGGTCTTGTGTGAAGCCCTGATAAAATTGGTATAAATTAATAAAATTATCCGGCGCAAGTTCGTGCTTGTCCAAGACCAGATTGAGTTCAGTGGAAAAGTTGAGCGTCACTATTTTACAAGGACATTGTGCTTGATTGTATAGCGCCACTCTTTTGAGTATCGAGTGTTCAATGCCTGTGAGCTTATAGCCTAGGGGCGCACTGAGAAAGTAATGCATGCTGAGCTCCTACCGCATGGGATCAGCATGCGGGGTAAGGATGGTGATTTAGCGTTCTGATAGGGCACTTTTTAAACGCGTAATCGGTTTAATCAAGTATTGAAAAATGGTCTTCTCACCGGTTTTGATGTCAACGTTGGCAATCATCCCCGGGATAATAGGCAATGGCTTGCCATGCTTGTCGGTGAGGCTATTGGTTTTGGTCTTTACAATGATTCGGTAGTAGGCTTCATCAGGATTAAGGTTTAAGTCGCTTGGCCGTTTGGCGTCTTTAAGCGTGTCTGGGCTAATAAGCATGAGTTCACCTTCTAAACCACCGTACAAAGCGTAGTCATAAGCACTGAGTTTGACCACGGCAGGTAAGCCTGGCCGTAAAAAGGCGACGTCTCGGGGTTTAACGTAGGCTTCCACAATCAGCTGCTCGTCTAAGGGCACGATTTCTAGAATCGGCTCACCGGCCGTGACGACCCCCCCGAGGGTGTTAATGCGAATGTTCTTAACCGTCCCCTTCATTGGGGCTCGAATGAGAGAGCGCTCTACTGGGTCCGCCCGCATTTGCCTATTTTCACGAGCCTGTGCGAGTTCAGATTCAATCTTAACTAATTCATTGGTTGCATTGGTTTTATAGCCATTAATGCGCTCTATGATTTTGAGGTTTAACTCGCTGGATTGACGCTCCATGCGCAACAGTTCAACCTCAGAGACCACCCCTTGATTGACCATGGGCTTGGTGATGGCAATTTCTTTGTCTAAGATGGCTTTACTTTGTTTGAGGCCGGTGACCGACTCATTCATCTCACGCTTGCGTGCATGGTAGGCGGCCATTTCTCGTTGAATGAGTTCTGCTGGGGTATCTTCAGAATACCGTAGCGGTATATTGTAGGCTTCGGCTTGTAAGCGTGTGGCCATTGCGGCAAGGTTGTCCACTTTGGCTGCGCTTTCACGAAGGATGGCTGAGCTACGGGTGTCATCTAGCTGAATTAGGACCTGATTCTTTTGCACAATGTCCCCCTCTTTGACGTTCATTTTTAGAATGATGCCAGGGTCTAAGCTTTGGACAATTTGTTCCCGACTGCTGGGGATAATACTGCCCTGGCCGCGAGAAACTTCTTCGACCTTACTAAAATAAGCCCAGATGATGAAAATGATGATGAAAGCCCCTAAAAACTTAATAAAGAGGGTCGATTTCGGGTGTTTTTGAACCTGTAGGGCGGCATTTAAGTCATTAATCAAACTTAAATCTTTGGTGTTTATGGCCTGGGTGGGGGCCTTATTGTGTTTATTTTTCATGTAGTGTCTCTTTGGGCCTAGGGGGCGGGTTACTGATTCGCTAATTTGTCGAGTACTGCCTGTTTGGGGCCATCAATGGCAATTTGGGCCTGATTCATGACCACAACTCGTTCGACTAGCTGTAAGGCTCTAGGGCGATGAGTGACGATGACAGCCGTTCTGTCGCCTAGCCAGGTGCGTAAGGCATTAATGGCCATGTTTTCTGACATAGGGTCTAAGTTGGCGGTAGGCTCATCTACCAAAACCACTTGGGGCTGATGTAAAAATAGACGAGCAAGGGCAAACAGCTGTTTTTGACCACTGGATAAACCCGCACCATCCTCTCCCAATGGCATGTCTAGGCCAGCAGGGTGTGCCTGCACAAACTGATGCATATTCACCCGCTCTAGCGTTGCCATGATCTCATCGTCGCTGGTGTGTTCTGGTTCTAAGCCTAAGCAGAGGTTTTCACGCAGGCTACCCCAAAAGAAGCGCGGATTTTGGCCTAAGAGATAAACGCTGTTTCTTAGGTAGTGTGGGTCAATTTGGCGTAAATCAATGTTGTCGAGCGCAACCTGTCCTTCAGCCGGCTCATACAGGCCAGCAAGAATACGCAATAGGGTACTTTTACCACTGCCCACACGGCCTAGGATGGCGACTTTTTCACCGGCTTTAATGCTGAAGTTAATTTGCTTTAAGGATGGTGGGGCTTCGGCGGTGTAGTGGTAGTTAAGCTTCTGGACGGTCAGTGCACCACTGATGTGTTCTGGGGTTAAATAGGTTTTTTCGTAGTCCCGTTCGATGGGTTTTTCAACCATGCGGTGGATGCCTTCTAGGGCTAGCTTGG
Organism: Neisseriaceae bacterium; assembly: GCA_017991555.1. Lineage (GTDB taxonomy): Bacteria > Pseudomonadota > Gammaproteobacteria > Burkholderiales > Neisseriaceae > JAGNPU01. Next base: position 4,204 of record JAGOQM010000003.1, on the reverse strand, counting down.
CCTGCTGGTAACGCGTGGCAATACCAGCAACCTGACTTAACGGCGCTAACGCTCTTCTGGACAACAGTACCGTGGCAATTAAGGCCCCCATGGTGATGCTGTTGTTCGGGTCTTCACTGTGGATCATATAGGTACCGACCAACACCAAAAGAATGCTACTTAATTGAATCATTGTGGCTGAAAAATTAATAATAAATGAGCTAATGGTTTTGGTGTGCGTCGAAGAAGCCGCAGTTTTGGCCGTGTAGTCATCCCATTTTTTTTGTACCCAATTGACCGCATTATTGGTTTTTAGGGTTTCAATTCCTTCTAAAGACTCAACAATTAATCCTTGCCGTAAAGAGGCCTCCTGCATCGAGGAACTGATGTGTTGGACAAGTTTTTTTTGGGCGCCAATGCCAACGAGCAAGATTAAGGGAATAATGACAATCGGCACGATGACCAAGTTACCTGCCAGAATGTAAATGACGATTAAAAAGAGTATGAGAAAAGGCAGGTCGATAATGGCCAATAGGCTGGCGCTGGTCATGAAGTCGCGCACGGCCTCAAAATCTCTGAGGTTGTTGGCATAGGAGCCAGAGGACAAGGGTTTGTCCGCCAGCTTAAGGCTCATTACTCGACGAAAGAGCGCTGAACTGATGATAAGGTCGGCCTTTTTTCCGGCCACATCGGTCAGGTAAGCACGAATGGTTTTGGCGGCAAACTCAAAACCGATCGCGATAAATACGCCTATGGTTAGTACCCAGAGTGTCTCATATGCACGATTGGGAATGACTCTGTCATAAACATTAAGCATGTAAAAGGAAGAAGTGAGTGCCAGAATATTGATGGTGAAGGTGGCCACAATGACCTGATAGTAATAATGTTTGAAACGCCAGATGACTTTCCAGAACCACGCTTTCGGAAGGTTGTATTCGGGTAATTCACTACGCCCATCAAAATGCACTTTAGGTTTGACAAACCAACAGTAGCCAATATAGGCCTCGCTAAGCGTTTCATGAGTAATGGTTTGTTCTATTTCGCCATCGGCGAAATAAATTCGATACACGCGCCCGGTGGGCCGTTCTTGTATGTCTTTAATGATCGCGGCTTTTTGATCTTGTAAAAAAATCAACACAGGTAAAGTTAAAGCTGGAATGTCTGCTAGCGAACGTGCCGACAGTTGGTTTTCAAAGCCGTGACTAAATAACACCTCAGTCAGGTGATTGAAGTTTATATTGCCATTGTCATCATGGGTAACCTCTGCGTTCAGAGTCACGTCTGAGACTAAACTACCGTGTTGTTTTGTTAAGGCCGCAATATTTTTTAGTATTGAACTCATGGTTGTTTCTTTAAAAACCTATGCTTTATGGATGGAAGACAAAGGTGTGTTGATTAGGGTTTTTTTATAAAATAATAAAAAAGTCAACATGTTTTTTGGCGCCCTTGGGGGCGTCCAGCTCGGTTAGGGCATCGGTTTAATGACTTAAAAACTTATTTTAATGACGTTGTACTTGTTAATGAAATTGTAAAATTAATAAAATTTAACGAATGATACTACACATTTTATTAATTAATAGTCCTAATCTATGCTTGTATGATATGGTTGCGCCGAAATTTGAATGATTGTTAATTTTTTGTATCTTTATGATTTTTAATAAATTAAATTTTTAATTTACTCAAATTTACACCGCATCAATATCAAACTATAAATGTTTACACTTTTAATAATTATTAATAACACTTTGTTTGTATCAGCCGTTTTTTTATGTGTGGGTTTGATTTAGACGAATCTGTTTTTTATGTTGATTAAGTCGTAAAGATGCTGAAATTTTAGGCAGATATTTTGATTTTATTTATTTATTAGATCTATATTTTTTATTAATTTTAGCTATTCATATGGTGGGGTAGCGCATTAAGGATGAAAAATGGCAAATTTAGGATTTTTGATAAAGGTTACTTCTGAGGCAGGTGAGCGCACGATAAAGCTTGATCCTCGTAAAGGGCCTTTGAAAGTTTCAGCACAACCACAAACGACTTATGAACTCATACAAGAAAAAAATGGCCAGGGGCCCAAAAAAGTATGGGTAAAAAAAGTCGGTAATCATTTAGAAGTATTTTTAGAAGAGGGCCAAGAAACCCCCAGTGTGATTGTTGAGGATTATTATTTAATATCTACCGAGGCAGAAAATCCTTTGGTGGGGCAGATGTCTTCAGGGAACTATTGTTCTTACTTGCCAGAGACTGCAGAAGCATCCGAGCAAGTGGCTTTATTGACGGATGATACGAGCACTGGCCTGGTTTTATGTGGTGAAGAGTACTTCACACCAATGATGGCATTGGTGGGTGGTGTGGGTTTGGCCGTCTTGAGTATGATAACGCTGAGTAGTGGATCAGGCAGTGATTCCGGTTCAAAGCCTAGCCCTGGTGGCGACAGCGATTCAGATTCTGACAGCGACTCCGACTCCGACAGTAATTCCGACAGCGACAGCGACTCTGATTTAGATAGCGACTCAGACTCTGACAGTGATTCCGACAGCGACAGCGACTCAGACTCAGACAGTGACTCCGACAGCGACAGCGATTCTGATTCAGACAGCGACTCAGATTCAGACAGTGATTCCGACAGCGATAGCGACTCAGACTCAGACAGTGACTCCGACAGCGACAGCGACTCAGACTCAGACAGTGATTCCGATAGCGATAGCGACTCAGACTCTGACAGTGACTCCGACAGCGACAGCGACTCAGACTCAGACAGTGATTCCGATAGCGATAGCGACTCAGACTCTGACAGTGATTCCGACAGCGATAGCGACTCAGATTCAGATAGCGACAGTGATTCAGACAGCGACAGTGACTCTGATTCAGATAGCGATGTAGAGACTAAGCCAGATACGCCTATCGGTGTAGATATAAATGATGAAGGTAATGAAGTTAGTGGCCAAGCTGAGGCTAATAGCGTGATTACTGTTTATGATGCTGCGGGCACGGTATTAGGTACGGTAACAGCAGATGAATTTGGTCACTTCAACGTGCCCATTCAGCCAGCTCAAACCAATGGTGAAACCCTTACGGTAACCGCAACCAATAACGTGGGTGAAAGTGACCCAGCAGATGTGGTGGCACCAGACAGCACCGCTCCGAATGCCCCGACCGACGTGGTGTTTAACGACGATGGCAGCAGCATCAGCGGTAAAGCCGAACCAGGCAGCAAAGTTGACGTTAAAGACGGTAACGGCGATGTGATCGGCAGCGGCACCGCAGATCAAGACGGTAACTTTGTTGTGACGCTCGATCCAGAATTGACCAACGGCGAAGAAGTGACCGTCACCGCAACCGACAAAGGCAATAACGAATCAGCCGGTACCGATGTAGTGGCACCAGACAGCACCGCTCCGAATGCCCCGACCGATGTGGTGTTTAACGACGATGGCAGCAGCATCAGCGGTAAAGCAGAACCAGGCAGCAAAGTTGACGTTAAAGACGGTAACGGCGATGTGATCGGCAGCGGCACCGCAGATCAAGACGGTAACTTTGTTGTGACGCTCGATCCAGCATTGACCAACGGCGAAGAAGTGACCGTCACCGCAACCGACAAAGGCAACAACGAATCAGCCGGTACCGATGTGGTGGCACCAGACAGCACCGCTCCGAATGCCCCGACCGACGTGGTGTTTAACGACGATGGCAGCAGCATCACCGGTAAAGCCGAGCCTGGCAGCAAAGTGGACGTTAAAGACGGTAACGGCGAGGTGATCGGCAGCAGCACCGCAGATCAAGACGGTAACTTTGTTGTGACGCTCGATCCAGCGTTGACCAACGGTGAAGAAGTGACCGTCACCGCAACCGACAAAGGCAATAACGAATCAGCCGGTACCGATGTGGTGGCACCAGACAGCACCGCTCCGAATGCCCCGACCGACGTGGTGTTTAACGACGATGGCAGCAGCATCACCGGTAAAGCCGAACCAGGCAGCAAAGTGGATGTTAAAGACGGCAACGGCGATGTGATCGGCAGCGGCACCGCAGATCAAGACGGTAACTTTGTTGTGACGCTCGATCCAGCATTGACCAACGGTGAAGAAGTGACCGTCACCGCAACCGACAAAGGCAATAACGAATCAGCCGGTACCGATGTGGTGGCACCAGACAGCACCGCTCCGAATGCCCCGACCGACGTGGTGTTTAACGACGATGGCAGCAGCATCACCGGTAAAGCCGA
>JAGOQM010000012.1 GCA_017991555.1 Neisseriaceae bacterium | reverse complement strand
CCACTTTATCCGCCCGCTACGCGGGTGCCCTCGTTGGCCCGCACGTGGCCGGCGGCAAAAACTCATATTTGAGCCTTCGGCCAAATACTCAAACAACTTTGCCTTAAAGCCCCGGCCCCGCACGAACTGCCTCGGCGGCTAAAAGGGGAACGGTACTTCACTTAGAGGTAAACATTGTTAGTTTAAATTATTTTAATCACATGCTAGGTTTTATTCAAACACCAAACCATGGTTTGGAGAATGCTGGAATATTTAAACTCACTACCTAAGGGATACGCAGTCAGAAGATCGGAAAAATTGATAGACACCTTCCTCACACACCAAACCATGATTAAAAAAGCCTGATCGAATTGATCAGGCTTTTTATTGTGCAATGTGCCGTTTAACGTCGCTCTTGGCGTCGTATCATCCACACCCCGGCCAATAAGAACACCAAGGTCGGTAAGGTGGCGGAGAGGAGGGCATTCCAATCGTAGAGCTGGCCCAAGAAGCTAAAGAAGCGGTTGGTAAAGTTAAAGCCCACCCCTAGGCAAATGCCCAAGAACAAACGCGTGCCTAAAGAGCCACCGCGACGCTGCTGCGGGGTAAAGGCCAACGCCACCAGCGCCATCGAAATACAGGCTAGGGGGTAGAAGAACTTGCTCCAAAACGCAATGCGGTAGCGCTGGGTTTTTTGCTTGTTGGCTTCTAGGTGGTCAATGTATTCGTCTAGGTTGGCCACCGACATTTGCTCAGGCTTCACCAGCAGCACGCTCAGCAGCTTGGGGTTGATGGCAGAATTAATGTGCAAGGTAGCGTGGTTTTCGACCACCACGCGGTCTTCTTCGAGGCGGCTAACCTTCACGTTGTTTAGGTCCCAGGTGCCGTCTTGGTTGTAGGTGCCGCTGTCGGCGCTGGCCACCATTTTTAACTGGTTGTCGGCACTGTGTTCGTACATGCGCAGCTGCTTGAGCGAGTTGTCGGGCAGCATTTCGCCCACGTTGATGATGTTTAAATTGTCTTTAATCCAAATGCCCGATTTAAAGCTCGCCGAAACGTTGGACTCAACCGCGCGCAGGTGCACCCGCTCAGCTTTTTGTTCGCTGATCGGCACCAGTACTTCGCCTAATAGGGCGGTCAAAATGGCAAAGCCTAGGCCAAACTTAATCAATAGGGTGGCGATTTGCTTGTTGGACACGCCGCTGGTGCGAATGACGGTGTATTCACTGTGTGAGGCCAGCTGTGTCATGGCCACCATACCCCCAATCAGCACGGCTAGGGGCATTAATTCATAGGCATGGCCAGGCAGTAGCAGCGCCAGGTATAAAAACATGGTGGCGGTGTTGTAGTTGCCCTGGCCCAGCTTTGAAATTTCCGACATGATGTCGAAAAATAGGTATAGGCCCAGCAGCGCCACCAGCGTAAACAGGCTGGCGCCAATCAGCTGGCGCAGAATATAACGGTTAAGCAGCTTCATGATTTAGTCTTTAGTGAGGCCAATAATGTAGGCATGAAACGGCCCGCTGGTTGCATGCGGTAGCGAATCAGAACCCAACCTAAAATAAACAGCAATAGGTGCATCGGCGGTAAGCCTACGGCCATTGGAATGTCGCCATCGCCAATCATATTGCGTAAGAAGGTCACCCCGTTTTGGTAAACCAAGTATAGGCCCAAGGCAAACAGCAGGTTATAGGTTTGCCCCGAACGTGGGTTCAGGTAGGAAAGCGGGATCGCCAGATAGGCCAGTACCAAGACGCTGATGCCCATCGACAGGCGCCACATCAGCTCGGCCTTGTGTTTGGGATTGTCTGATGCCCACAGCGTTTTGGTGGGGATGGTTTGGCGATCGTTGATTTCCGAAAGCACTTTGGGGCGGGTGTCAATGATCAGGCTGAGTTCATCAAACGACACTTTTTGATAATTGGCCGCGCCCGGCGTGCCGGTGTAGCGCGTGCCCTCTTCGAGCACAAACAGGCGGTTGAGGTTGTCATTGCGTAGGTAGCCAGAGTTGGCAAACACGGTGCTGACTTCGTCGTTAATGGTTTCTTGAATGAAAATATTCTTGGCGGCGCCGGTGTCTGGATCGAAGGTTTCGATAAAGTACACGCGGTTGTCTTTGCCAATTTCTCGGAACACGCCTGGGGTAATCATCGACAGCTCTTCACGCTGTTTCAGGATTTCGGCGTACTCTTGGCTGCGGAAGCTGGCCCAAGGCGACACCACGGTGGACATAAAGGTAATCAAAAAGAAAAATGGCAGGGCAAAGCGCATGATCGGCCAGACCCAATCGCGTAGCGAGAGGCCACAAGAAAGCCAGACCGACATCTCGTGTTCGCGCCAGTAGCGCGTTAACACCGTGAGAATGCTGATGAAAACGGTCAGGATCAGTAATAAAGGGGTGAGCCCCAGCGACCAAAAGCCAATCAAGGCCGCCACGGCATCGGCCGAAATTCGCCCCTGAGCGGCCCGGCCGAGTAAGTTAATGGTTTGCGTTGACACCAAAATGGCCAGCAACACCACAAAGATACCGATGGCAGTATAAGTGAGTTCTTTGGTTAAGTTTTTTATATAAATCATATTGTTGTCAATAAAAGGGAACGGCTGGGTTTCAGGTTGCTTGGCATGGGTTACAATATGGACAGTATATCGCCCATTTAATCACATGTCTGTCTCATGTGAGTCTTCATTCGTCAGAGAGGAACAAATCGTGAAATTTAGCATAAATACTCAAGCGACGCACCCAAGCCAAGATGATACCTTGGTTTTGTGGGTGAGTGCCGAACAAAAGGCCTCTGCCGCGGTAAATATTTTAAGTGCCGACCAACAGTCTTTGATTAACACATTGATTAAACAAAAAAATGTTGGTGTTGAAAAAGCTGTGGTTGAATCACTATTTGTCAGCAATCAGGATGCGGTGGGTCAGGTTGTCTTAGCCGGTTTGGGCGAGCAGCAAGACCGGGCCAGCTTTGAAAAAACCTACGCCAGCGTGGCCAAAAAAGCCGTGGCGGGTCAAACCCCACGCGTCCACGTTGATTTAAGTGGCCTAGATGCCGACGTGGCTGCAACTGCGGTGTCGGCCATTGCGCTGGCGTTCGGCGACGCTGCATACCAGTGTCTTGACTATCAGCAAGCGGGTAAAGTTCACGCCTTAACCGAAGTCGTGTTTGTGTCCGAGCATGGCGCCAGCTTAGAAACGGCTTTGCGTACCGCCCACGTTTTGGTTAAGGCCATGGACTTAGCCAAAAACCTAGGCAATGCGCCCGGCAACGTGTGCACGCCAGAATACTTGGCCAATCAGGCCAAGATTCACGCAGAAGCCGCCGGTGCCCAAGCCAAGATTTTAAACAAAGACGACATTTTGGCTTTGAAAATGGGGTCGTTCTGGTCGGTGGCCAAAGGCAGCACGCAAGCGCCTTATTTTGTTGAGCTGTCCTATAACGGTGCGGCTGCAGATGAAGCGCCAGTGGTGTTGGTGGGCAAGGGCATCACCTTTGACTCAGGTGGTATTTCATTAAAACCAGGCCCTGGCATGGAAGAAATGCGTTACGACATGGGCGGTGCGGCCTCAGTGATTGCGGCGTTTTGTGCCGCAGCAGAACTTAAGCTGCCGTTGAACCTAGTGGCGCTGGTGCCAACGTGTGAAAACATGCCTGCGGGCAATGCCAACAAGCCTGGCGACATTGTCACCAGCATGAAGGGCTTGACCATCGAAGTGCAAAACACCGACGCCGAAGGCCGTTTGATTTTGTGTGACGCCTTAACCTACGCCGAGCGTTTCAACCCTAAAGCGGTGATTGACGTGGCGACCTTAACCGGTGCGGTCATCATTGCCTTAGGCCACGTAGGCAGCGGCATTATGGGCAATAACCAAGACTTGGTGAATCAGTTGTTGACGGCGTCGACCACGGTGAATGACAAAGCCTGGCAGCTGCCGTTGTGGGATGAGTTCCAAGACCAGCTGAAGAGCGGCTTTGCCGACATCCGCAACATTGGTGGTCGTCCTGCGGGCACCATCACCGCGGCCTGCTTCCTATCGCGCTTTGCCGAAGACTACCCATGGGCCCACATCGACATGGCCGGCACCGGCTGGAACAGCGGCAGTGAAGCGGCTTCTACCGGTCGCCCAGTACCGCTGCTGTTGACCTACTTGCAACAAGTGGCCAATGCTTAAGCATGCGTAAAGTCACGTTTTATACCCACGTCCACAACCGCTTGTCGTTTGTCTTTAAGCTGGTGAAAACCGTGTACGACAAAGGTGAGCCTTTGTTGGTGTGGCTGCCAGACGATGCGTTGATGCAGCAGCTCGATCATCAGCTGTGGAGCCTGGTGCCAGAAAGCTTCTTACCGCATGAGCTGGTGTCGGCGGTGGAGGCAGAAGGGCACACCGAGTTTGCGCCGATTCTATTAGGTGCCGAAACGGCAGTGCCCGACCGTGCTGATTTTCCACAGGTGATTTTAAACCTGAGTGAGGCTTATATTCATGAGGTGCCGCATTACCAACGGGTGTTGGAAATTGTGGGGCCTGATGAAGAGGATTTGGGCGCCGCCCGAGACCGCTTCAGGGCTTACCGTGAAGCAGGCTTTACGATTGAACACCATAATATGGGTCATATTCGTTAAGGATTAAAACGTGATGAACAAAAACGGCTACCGTAAGGGTAGCCGTTTTTTTTGCTGATGATTTTTGGTTTAAACGCCGGAGTACCACAAGCCATGGTTTGGTGAATGCCAAATTATTTAAACTCGCCACCTTTCCTTTGGGTGAAGTACCGATTTCCCGCTAAAGCCGCCGAGTTGGGTTCTATCGGGCCGGATGAAGCTAGCAAATCGCTTGTGGCTGTCGACCACGCTTTGATAGGAGACAGAGCACTCTTGCTAGCGCCGGCCCGATGGGTTCCAGCGAGGGCACCCGCTAGGGCGGATTGTCGGGTGGCGTTTTCTTTGCATACTTTCTTTTGGCCACGCAAAAGAAAGTCTGTCGCCCCACAGGGCGAAACCCAACGACTAATCAATAGCAATGTTGCCGAAGCATGAATGATTTTGAAATGCTAACTTTGGGTAAATAGGACTTGAATTTGAGCGTTTGTTTCGCCGAAGGCGACGTCATTTCTTTTGCGTGGCCAAAAGAAACGAAGCAAAGAAAAGGCCACCCTGATCCCCGGTCACTTCGTGACTGCCCTCAGCAGAACCTATTGAGCCAGCGCAGGCAAGAGTGCTCCCCCTCCTATCAAAGCGTGGTCGGGCGCCACAAGCTTTTTGCCTGCTTCATCTGGCTCAATAGAACCTACTTCGGCGGCTCTACGGGACGGTACTTCACCTAAAGGAGACGCGGTGAGAGGATTGGTGCAACTGAGGCACTTATTTTGCAAACCACAAACCATGGTTTGGAGAATGCTGGAATATTTAAACTCACTACCTAAGCGATACGCAGTCAGAAGATCGGTAAAGTTGAGGCACGTCTTCTGCAAACACCAAACCATAGTTTCCCCGGTTTTAAGCCCTGTCAAATCTCAATTACAGCAGTGGTATGACTTTCGTAGCGTGAGCTATTGCTCACGCAGCCTTTGGTTGTCCACGAGGTGAGGCATTAAAACGGGCGGATAGGGTTACTTTTGCCTACTCCAGATCGGCTAGATCGGGTGTTTCTCCATGGCGATTTTACGCAGCTCATTTTTTTGGATCTTGTTGGTCGCCGTTTTGGGTAACGCCCCAAATTCGAACGCTTTAGGTACCTTAAAGCCCGCTAGGTGGTGGCGGCAGAATTGATTCAGCTCTTCAGCGGTGACGGTGGCGTTGTCTTTGGTTTCAATAAAGGCGAAGGGGATTTCGCCCCACTTGGCGTCTGGCGCGGCCACCACGGCACAGGCCAAAACGTCGGGGTGGTTATACAACACGTTTTCTAATTCGATGCTGGAAATGTTTTCGCCGCCGGAAATGATGATGTCTTTGCTGCGGTCGGTGATTTTGACGTAGCTGTCGGCATCCCAAACCCCAATGTCGCCGGTGTGAAACCAGCCCCCAGCAAAGCTGTCTGCGGTGGCGGCTTCGTCTTTAAAGTAGCCTTTCATGCAAATGTTGCCACGGAACATCAGTTCGCCCACGGTGGTGCCGTCTTTGGGGACGGGCTGCATGGTGAGGGGGTCGATCACGGCCAGGTCAGCCTGCATGTGGTAGCGCAGGCCCTGTCGGGCTTTCAGTTCAGAGCGTTTGGCGGCGGGTAGGGCTTGCCATTCAGGGTGCTCAATGCACACCGATGCGGGGCCATACACCTCGGTTAAGCCGTAGACGTGGGTGATGTCAAAGCCCATCGCTTCTAGGTTAGTGAGGGTGGCTTCTGGCGGCGGGGCGCCTGCAATCATGCCCTTTACCGTGTGCTCAATGTTGGCTTTGGCCTCATGGCTGGCGTTGGCAAAGCCAGAGTGGACGATGGGGGCGGCCGAATAGTGGCTGACTTTTTCTTGGCGAATCAAATCCAAGCAGTGCTGTGGTTCAAATTTGCGTAGGCACACGTTGACGCCGGCGCGCGCGGCGATGGTCCAAGGAAAGCACCAGCCATTGCAGTGGAACATGGGTAAGGTCCACAGATACACGGGGTGTTTGGGCATGTCCCATTCCAAAATATTGGACACGGCGTTCAGGGCTGCACCGCGGTGGTGGTAGACCACGCCCTTGGGCTTGCCGGTGGTGCCAGAGGTGTAGTTAAGGGCAATCGCGTCCCACTCATCGTTGGGCGGCGTCCACATAAAGTCAGGGTTGCCAGCATGAAGGCACTGTTCGTATTCGGCATCGCCAAACGGGGCGACGCCCTCTGGCCCTTCGGCGTCATTCACCTGAATCAGCTTAAGCATCGGCAGCGCCTGGCGTAAGGCGGGCACATGGGCGGCAAATTCGCTGTCGATCAATAAGGCCTTGGCCTCGCCGTGGCTAAGACAGTAAATTAAATCCTGCAGGTCTAGGCGCGTGTTCAAGGTGCTCAAGACGGCACCGCTCATGGGAATGCTGAAATGAGCTTCAACCATGGCCGGCGTGTTGTAGAGCAGGGTGGCCACGGTGTCATTTTTGCCGATGCCCATTTGCTGTAGGTGGCTGGCAAAGCGCTTGCAGCGTTCAAAGGTTTCAGCCCAGGTTTGGCGAACAGGGCCATGCACGATGGCCAGATTGGGGCCATACACCAGGGCGCTGCGCACCAGATAGTCGATGGGGGTCAGCGCCACGTGATTGGCGGCGGTTTTGGGTAATCCTTGATCAAACGGAGAAAGCATTGGGGGCATTCCTTCTATTGTAAACGTTGGGGTCGCGCGGCTCGATCGGGTGATGGTTGGCCAGCTTGTTATTTATTGATTATGGATTGAGATTAGCAGCAATTAAGGGTTTAGCAAAGGGGTGAAGGCGGTTGGCCTTAACCTAGGTCAGTTTTGCTGGCGCGCTTGGCTGAGGTGGGCCGGTGGCTGGGTTTATGGGGGCGGGTAAAAAAGGGGACAGTAAATGTGAAAATGCCCCGTCGTGAGTGACAGGGCATTAATGATTTAGGGTGCTTACTTAGTTGGCGTATTTTGATCTTGCATTTTTTTTAATGCGCGAAATACAGCGAGACGTCGTCTATGTTGCATAATAAATCCTCTCTAATAATGATTTTGTTTTGTTGGTTTATTCATTACGAGACCAGTAAAACAATCGGTTGGTTATTTTTGGAGTTGTGGCCGTGAGAGCGTGAGAGTCAAACAAGGTGATGAGTACAAGTGGTTATTATTAAATACTTATCGTGCCACACATAGATAGACGTTATAGGAAAGAATAAGTTCTGTCAAGCTTTGAAATAAAAATAATTCATTTATTATGGGTAATCAAAAGTCATGCGGATCTTGATTAAGCCTTTGTTTTTTTAATAAAACCAAAACGGCGCCATCGTTGCTGCTGGATTCTTCGGTAAAGGCCAAAACGTCCGGGTGTTTTTTAAGCCACTGGCGGACGGTGGCTTTGAGGACAGGTTTGAAATCGTGAGAACCGAGGCCGCTGCCGTGCACCACCCGGCAGCAAACGCCGTGGGCTCGAATTTCATGAATGAAGACGTTTAGCGCCTGTTGGGCTTTTAATTGGGTGTAGCCGTGAAGGTCGAGGGTGCCCATAATGGGGTAGGTGCCGCTGAGGAGCTTGTCTAAATCCTGTTGGCCGCGCCCGTTTTTACTGTGCGACTTAGGAATGTCGTCAACCCAATCGCCCACGTAGAAAAAGTCTTGCTCTTCTATGCCTGTGGCTGCTTGAGGACGCACGCGAATGCCCCCTTTAGGCTTGGGGTGTTGGTATTGGTTATTGCCCTTAAGCGGCGTGACCGTCCCGACCATTTGGGCGAAGCTTGGCTCAGGGGCTGGTTTTGGCTTCGGTTTGGGTTTGGCGGGTGGGGCAGGAATGGCTTTGAGCTGGGCTTTAAAATCTTTGGCCATAAGGTGTCTAAACGTAAAAAAACTGCTTGAAGGCCTCAATGATAGCAGGCTTCAAGCAGTTTTGCTAAGGCTGAACCTTAAAGTTTAATCAAGGTGCTTTTCAGCTCGGTGTATTTTTCTAAGGCGTGGATAGACTTATCGCGACCGTTGCCGGATTGCTTAAAGCCACCAAAAGGCATGTTCATGTCGCCGCCTTCGTCGTAGCAGTTCACCCAGACGGTACCGGCTCTGAGCTTGCGGGCCACTTTGTGGGCGGTGCCAAGATTACTGGTCCACAGGGCGGCCCCAAGGCCATATTGGGTATTGTTGGCGATGGCCACGGCTTCTTCTTGGGTTTTAAAGGTGATGACGCTCAACACTGGACCAAAAATTTCTTCGGTGGCCAAAAGGTCGTCTGGCTGGGTTTCAAAAGCGGTTGGCTCAAGGAAGTAGCCTTTGCCGTCCACTTTTTGCGATTCGCCGCCCATAATGAGGGTGGACTGTGCTTTGCCTTTCGCCACGTAGTCTAAGACTTTCTCATACTGGATGCTGTCCACCAAGGGGCCCATGGTGGCCTTGTCGTCTAGCGGGTCGGCGGTCACATAGCGCTTAGAGGCTTCTTTAAAGTGCTGTAGGAATTCAGCCTTAATGTCTTCGTGCACCAAGACGCGAGAGCCAGCGGTACACACCTGACCCATATTGTAGTAAATGCCGCCGGCGGCCGAACGCGCCGCTTTTTTAAGGTCGGGACAGTCTGGGAAGATGATGTTGGGCGATTTGCCGCCCAGCTCTAGCCAAACACGTTTTAGGTTAGACTGCGCGCCGTAGCCCATGATGAGTTTGCCAACGTTGGTCGAGCCGGTAAAGGCCACACAGTCTACGTCCATGTGTAAAGACAGGGCTTTACCCACGGTGCCCGGGCCTGGTAACACTTGGAATACCCCATCAGGAATGCCGGCTTCTTTGGCCAACTGCGCCAGGCGAATCGCCGTTAACGGTGATTTTTCTGAGGGTTTTAAAATCACGCTGTTGCCGGCGGCTAGAGCGGGGGCGTACTTCCAAGAGGCCATCATTAAGGGGAAGTTCCAAGGCACCACGGCGGCGACGACGCCGACCGCTTGACGGGTGACCAAGCCTAAGAATTTAGGGTCAACAGGGGCCACCTCATCGCCAATTTTATCCACCACTTCGGCATACCATTCGACGGTGTGAATGCTGCCACCGATGTCGACGGCGCGACAGTCCGAAATCGGCTTGCCGGTGTCAATGGTTTCCAACAGGGCCAGCTCATCGGCGTGCTCGGTCATCAGCGCGGCCAGTTTTTTGAGCACTGTGGCGCGGGCGCGGGGCGCTAGGTCGGCCCAAACGCCAGCTTCAAAAGCGGCGCGGGCGTGTTTGACCGCTAGGTTCACCTCAATGTCACCACATTCTGTGATTTGCGCAATTTCTTCTTCAGTGGCGGGGTTGATGCTGGCAAAGGTTTTGCCATCGGCGGCGGCCACGTATTGGCCGTTGATAAATGCACGGGTTTCGATGCTTAGTTTTTTTAGACGTTCTTGCCAAACACTCATACAATTTCTCCTGGTTGTGACCTCATCGTGCTGCATGATGAGTATAAATAAGCAGTATGCTTTATTTGAATGGCTGCCAGCGGGTTGCTTTGCGGCCGCTCGAGGGCTTGTTCTTTTGCTCTAATATAGAGAAGAACGGACCGCTTAGCCAAGGGATATTTGAAAATAAAGTTTAACTGTGGCTTATTGTGTTCACCTATTGCTGGCTGTACGGGGTGCTTTGAGGCCAGCGTTTTGAATCCGCTTGCTCGTTTAAATGGCCTCAGTTAAGGTTAATCCGTACTCGGCCGTTGACAGTGGCGAAGCATAACGCCATCGGGCCGTTTTTTTTGATATTTAGGAGCGATGTATGCAAAAGCGACCAGTCATTGGGATACCTTGTGACGTCAAGCCGATTGGGGCGATGCCGTTTCACTGCGTGGGAGACAAGTACATTCATGCGGTTCAGGCCGCAGTGGGCGACGTGGTTTTGTTGCCGGCCTTAGGGCAGCAAGACATTATTGAGCGACTGTTGCCCATGATCGACGGCATTTTCTTATCCGGTTCTTTGTCTAATGTGGCGCCAGAATACTATCATGGCGATCCTAGCCGGCCCGGCACCTTACACGACACCTTACGAGACCAAACCACGCTGCCTTTGATTCGCCAAATTGTGGCCATGGGCATGCCGCTATTGGGTGTGTGCCGCGGCTTTCAGGAAATGAACGTGGCCTTTGGCGGGTCTTTACATCAGCATGTGCAAGAGCTGCCCGGGATGCTTGATCATCGCGAGCCCAAGAGCGACAGTATGATTGAGATGTATCAGGACGCCCACGACATCCAATTTACCCAAGACAGCTGGCTTCAAGGCTGGTTGGGTAAAGGACACACGCGGGTGAATTCTTTACATCAGCAAGGGGTTAAGGATTTGGCCCCGGGGCTGGTCGTCGAGGCCACCGCGCCGGATGGCCTCATTGAAGCGTTTAGGGTTGCACAGGCCGCTCGGTTTGCCTATGGCGTGCAGTGGCACCCAGAGTGGCAGTTTGATCAAAAAGAGGCGTCTATCGCGATTTTTGATGCGTTTAAAGTAGCCTGCCAGGATTATCACGATCATAAAGCTTAAAAATGAGTGAATTTCGGACAATCAGCAGCAAAGAGACAGTGTGATTGACGTAAAAAACAGCCGGTTTAATCGAGTTTCGACTCAAATGACCGGCTGTCTTTTTTTGTGCTGTAAGCCTTTGAATGATTAGGTTTAAATGAATTGTAAGAAGAAAATAAAATCGTAGAGAACATTTAAAACCAATGTTGCGGTGCAATATCGAAAGGTGTGGGTGGGTGGCTGACAGCCCAAAAATGGTGTGATAGAGTGATTTTAACCATTAGACATGAGCTTTTTAAAAATAAAAAACATAATGGTTGGCCTGCCGTGAATAACGGTGATTTCGGGCCATTATCTGTCCCATGAGCAGCACCCCCAAAACAAACGAGAAAAACCTGAGGATAAGCTATGTACCAGAACATATTTGACTGGCTAAGAGACAATCGCATTACGGAAGTAGAGTGCATTTTGCCCGACATTACCGGCGTGGCCCGCGGTAAGATTATCCCCAAAGACAAATTTGAATCCGAGCCCGAAATGAGGCTGCCGGAAGCCGTATTATTGCAAACTGTGACGGGTGACTTTCCTGATGACAGTATGTTGGACCTAACCGACCCAGACATGGAGCTTAAGCCCGATGCCGCAACATTGCGCTACGTCCCCTGGTCTGAAGACTTAACCGCCCAAATTATTTTTGACTGTTATACCCCAGAAGGCATGCCGGTGGATACGGCGCCGCGCAACGTGTTAAAGCGTGTGTTGGCTTTATATGATGAGCTGGGTTGGGAGCCTGTAGTGGCCCCTGAAATGGAATTCTATTTGGTGGCCCCTAATCCGGATCCGGACATCCCTTTAAATCCACCGATTGGCCGTACCGGCCGCGCTGAATTTGGCCGTCGCTCTTACGCCATTGATGCGGTGAACGAGTTTGATCCTTTATTTGAAGACATTTATGACTACTGTTATGCACAGAATTTAGAGGTTGACACGCTGATTCATGAAATTGGTCAGGCGCAAATGGAAATCAACTTCTTGCATGGCAATGCGTTGGATTTGGCCGATCAGGTGTTCTTATTTAAGCGCACCGTGCGCGAAGCGGCCTTACGCCACAATATGTACGCGACCTTTATGGCCAAACCGATGGAAGGCGAACCGGGCAGCGCCATGCACGTGCATCAAAGCATCATCGACAAAGAAACCGGTAAGAACGTGTTCAGCAACGAAGACGGCTCGCCTTCTGAAACCTTCTTCCACTTTATTGCCGGCATGCAGGAATACCTACCGCGCTCGATGCCTTTTTTTGCGCCCTATGTGAATTCGCATCGTCGTTTAACCCCTTATTCTGCTGCGCCGACCAACGTCGAGTGGGGTTATGATAATCGGACCGTTGGCCTACGCGTGCCGCGTTCTAGCGCCAATGCCCGCCGCGTTGAAAACCGCTTGCCCGGCGTAGACGTGAACCCGTACATCGCTTTGGCCTGTTCTTTGGCCTGTGGCTATTTGGGCATTCGCGACAAGTTACAGCCTACGGCGCCTTTGGATACTAACGCCTACGAGCTACCGTATCAGTTTCCAAGTACGATGGAGCACTCGATTGAAAAACTCAGAAAGTGTGATGCCATCCAAGAAATTTTGGGGAAACGATTTGTCGAGATGTACATCGGCGTGAAAGAAAAAGAAATTGCTGAGTACTTCCGCGTGATCAGCCCGTGGGAACGAAAACATTTATTACTACACGTTTAAGCATCACCACTGTGCCAAAGCCAGTTTAAAGCAAGAATATACCTAACGAGGAGAACGACTATGTCTAAAAATGCGATTTCTAAAGCCGATGGCCAATACCACTTGCATCCCTTCAGCGACAATAAGGCGCTACGTGAAGAGGGGGTCCGCGTGATAGAGCGAGCCGACGGTATTTATTTGTATGATTCAGAAGGCAATAAAATTTTAGATGGTATGGGTGGTTTATGGTGTGTGAACATCGGCTATGGCCGTAAAGAATTAGCCGAAGTGGCCAAAAAGCAAATGGAAACCTTGGGTTACTATAATACCTTCTTTAAAACCACCCACCCAGCGGTGGTGGCGCTGTCCGAAACCCTTAATACGGTGACGCCAGAAGGCTTTGATTACATTTTCTACACCAACTCGGGCTCCGAGTCGGTTGACACCATGATTCGCATGGTTCGCCATTACTGGGCCAGCGTGGGCAAACCAGAAAAGAACGTGTTGATTGGGCGATGGAACGGCTACCATGGCTCTACCATTGCCGGCGCCAGCATGGGCGGCATGAAGGGCATGCACAAACAAAGCGGCACCATTGCCGGCATCGAACACATTGAACAGCCTTGGTATTATGGCTTGGGCGGTGACTTAACGCCGGAAGAGTTCGGTTTGAAAGCGGCCCAGTGGCTGGAAGATAAAATTCTTGAGGTGGGTGCCGATAAGGTGGCGGCTTTTGTGGGCGAGCCCATTCAAGGCGCTGGTGGGGTGATCATTCCGCCGTCTACCTACTGGCCACGCATTCAAGAAATCTGTCAAAAACACGACATTTTACTGGTGGCGGATGAAGTGATTTGTGGCTTTGGCCGTACCGGTAACTGGTTTGGTTTCGAAACCATGGGCTTTATGCCCGACATGTTTACGTCGGCCAAGGGCATTTCTTCTGGCTATCAGCCTATTGGCGCGGTATTCATCAACAAGCGTGTGGCCGATGGGCTCATGGCCGGCGGTGATTTTGAGCACGGCTTTACCTATTCTGGTCACCCAGTGGCGGCTGCGGTGGCGAAGGCCAACGTTGAGATTTTAAAGAATGAAAACATCGTTAAAAACGTACACGATGACATTGGCCCGTACATGCAAAAACGCTGGCGCGAAACCTTTAGCCCGTTTAAGTATGTCGATGACGTGCGCGGCGTGGGCATGATGCAAGGCTTTACCTTAGTAAAGGACAAGGCCAGCCGTACCTTATTTGACGGTGCCGATGGCGCAGGCGTGATGTGTCGCGATATTTTCTTTAAAAATAATTTGATTATGCGTGCCTGTGGTGACCATATGGTGAGCGCCCCGCCTTTGGTGATGACGCGTGCTGAGGTGGACGAAATGATGGCCATTGCCACGAAGTGCATGCAAGCGTTTGAAGTCGAAATGGATCAAAAACTAGGCCGTTAGGCACGTGCGGTTGACCTTGTGAAAACCCACCCTGAATAGGGTGGGTTTTTTTATGTCTGCGGCCGTTAAGGCCGCAGACGCTTAGATTAATGAGCCGATGAGACAAACTGACCATCCCAGGAGGCAATAAACGCCACGTTGACGTTGCCCTGCCAGCGGCCATCGTTGAGAGACTGATAGGGGACCGTTTGCCCGTCTAGCTGGGCGTTTTTAATCCGGAAGTTAAACTGGTCTAGGGCGCTGACTCTTTCAGACTGGGCAAAAGCGTCGTTGGTGGTGAGGTTGCTTAAGCCAGCCGTGATGCCTTTTTTTGTGTCAATTAAGGTCAGTTCAGCGTCCTTGGATAAGGGCTGGCCTTGCCATCGAACCCCCACTTCTAGGGTGGCGTCATCGGTGTCGCTTGGGTTGAGGTCGTTGCGGCCGTCTCGTCTGAGCGTGGCCGAAAGGATTTTTGAGGTTAATTTAAAATCACTGGCACCCTGTTGGCCTTGAATGGTGACGTTAAAGACCCCGTCTACGTGGTTAAAGCCTTGCTGGCCTTCGCTGTAGTTGAAAGACAGGGCGGTCATTGGGTTGACCACCAGCATGCTCTTGGTGTCTTTGATCGCGCTGGCACGCCAAGAGGCGATGGCGCTGGTGTTGAGGGCTTCTGCGCTGACTGAGGTGCTATGAGCGGTGGCGAGCAGTGCCGCCAAAATTAATTTGTTCATGATCATTCTCCTTTTTTGTTATGCCATACTTTACGTTCGGCCTAGCTTAATGAAGTACGTCATGCTGAGTGACTGGCTTACTGGGTGTTGCGTGGTGGTTGCCTGCAGAACTGTTGTTTATTGTCGTCACTGTGTATGGCACTGATGGTTCGACCCACCATGGTGTCGTGTTTAATCATTCCTTTGTGACTATAATCATAGCAATTAATATACTATTGGTATAATTTATTGTCATCAATTATCCTAGTAGGTTTTGTTTGTATTTTGTCTGGAGAAGGGGTTTTTTTTTGTTTAAAGTGTTTTGATTCAATTGGTTGGATTGTTTTTTGTGGGTGCTTATAAAAATAATTAGGATGGAGTCTGATTAGGGGCCGTCCTAGATAATGAAGTCATTAGGGGAAATATGAGAAAAAGTCGATTAGCCAAGCACCAGCAGTACAAGCTTGTTGAGCTATTTGTGGCCGGCGCCACGGCCAGGACCGCGGCGGCCATTGCCGACGTGAATAAAACCACCGCCAGCTATTATTTTCAGCGGTTGCGGCAGTTGATTCATGCCGAATGCGAGCAAGGCGGGGTGTTTGAGGGGGCGATAGAGCTGGATCAGGCGGTGTTTTCGCTCAAAACGGCAGTGCGCAGCAAGGCCACAGTTGAGGTGAAAATGCCGGTTTGGTGCGTGTTACAGCGCAGCGGCAAGCTGTACACCCTGTTGCTTCAAGAGGCTGAAGAAGGGCAACTAGTGCAGGCATTGGCGCTCAAAATTAGGCCCAACAGCGTCATTTATTTAAACGTAGATGCACATGAGGACGTGGCGCTGAGCTTGATACAGCAAGGGCTAGAGGTGGTGCATAGCCATCTGTTTGCCGATGGTGAGCATCATTTAAACAGCATTGAAAACTTTTGGATTCAGGCGCGGCGTCACCTGCGTAAATTTAATGGGGTGTCTGAAGCGTACTTCCACCTCTTTATTAAAGAGTGCGAGTGGCGCTTTAATGAGCGCGATCCCAAAGTGCAGTTGGCCATGCTGAAAGCGTTGGTCCAGCAGCATTTAGCCTAATAGCTAGGACAGCCCTGTAAATGGCGGTTTTGAGCCTGTTTTAGGGGTGAAAGGCGCTGAAAAGTCAGAAATGGGGGCAAATTAGGGGCAAATTTGGCGAAATTAAGCGGTCATTTTAAGGTTAATTGGCACTGATCGGTTGTTTTTAATCGGTCAGTGCCAAGAGAGATGGCCTAAAGGCCTAATTCAGACCACATGGCGTCAATTTTTTGACTGACGTCTGGGTCTTTTTTAATGACACGGCCCCACTCTCGATGGGTTTCGCCTGGCCACTTGTTGGTGGCGTCGAGGCCCATTTTGCCGCCGAGGCCGCTGACGGGGCTGGCGAAATCAAGGTAGTCGATGGGGGTGTGGTCGATGAGGGTGGTGTCTCGTACCGGGTCCATACGGGTGGTGATGGCCCAAATCACTTCCTTCCAGTCGCGCGCGTCAATGTCGTCATCCACCACGATGATGAACTTGGTGTACATGAACTGGCGTAAAAAGCTCCAGCAGCCCATCATCACGCGTTTGGCGTGGCCAGCATACTGCTTCTTGATGCTGACCACGGCCATGCGATAAGAGCAGCCTTCTGGTGGTAAGTAAAAGTCTACAATTTCTGGAAACTGTTTTTGCAAGAGCGGCACAAACACTTCGTTCAGCGCCACGCCTAAGACCGCAGGCTCATCAGGGGGTTTGCCGGTATAGGTGCTGTGATAAATGGGGTTTTCACGCATGGTGATGCGCTCGACCGTGAAGACTGGGAAATGGTCTTGCTCATTGTAATAGCCGGTATGGTCGCCGTAAGGGCCTTCTAAAGCCACTTCGTCGGGATGAATCACGCCTTCTAACACAATCTCAGCGCGGGCCGGCACCTGTAGGTCATTGCCGATGCATTTGACCAATTCGGTACGGCTGCCGCGTAGCAGGCCTGCAAATTGATATTCGGACAGGGTGTCTGGCACCGGCGTCACGGCACCTAAAATAGTGGCGGGGTCGCAGCCAAGCACCACCGCCACCGGGTAGGGCGTGTTTGGGTGTAGCGCTTTATGGGCCTGAAAGTCGAGGGCGCCGCCGCGGTGGGCGAGCCAGCGCATAATCAGCTTGTTTTTACCCAGCAGCTGTTGGCGATAAATGCCTAGGTTTTGGCGTTTTTTATGGGGGCCGCGGGTGACGGTGAGGCCCCAGGTCACGAGCGGTGCCACGTCTTCCGGCCAGCAGTGTTGAATCGGCAGCTGGGTTAGGTCAACGTCGTCTCCTTCAATGACAATGCTTTGGCAAGGCGCTTTTTTCACCACGTTGGGGGCCATGCTCCACAAGTCTTTTAACAGAGGCAGTTTACTGAAGGCGTCTTTAATGCCTTTGGGTGGCTCGGGCTCTTTTAGATAGGCCAAGGTTTTGCCTACTTCGCGTAGGTCCAGCAGGGTTTCGGCGCCCATGCCCATGGCCACGCGCTCGGGCGTGCCAAAGAGGTTGGCCAGGACAGGGATGTCGTAACGGTGGCCGTTGTGTTCGGGGCGTTCAAACAGCAGCGCTGGTCCGCCCGCCTGTAGCACCCGATCGGCGATCTCGGTCATTTCCAACACGGGGGAGATGGGGGTTTGGATGCGTTTGAGCTGGCCGGACTGCTCAAGCTGGGCGATAAACGTTCTTAAGTCGGTGTATTTCATGGGGGCAGACTCGCTTCAATAAACAATGGGGCTATTCTAAACCATTCAAGGCTTGAGCGCATGGCCTAAGGCCTTGGATGCTGGCCAAAAAACAGCGCCCCGATCGAGGATCAAGAGGCGCTGTGAGCGGGCGGGCCAATAAAGTGCTTAGGCTTTGCTTTGGCCTTTCACAATTTGTAGGCCGGCGCTGACTAGGCCTGCCATGTCGGCCACGTTGGCCGGCATGATGAGGGTGTTGCCTTCTTTGGCCATTTTGCCAAAGGCTTCTACATACTGTTCGGCCACCTTTAGGTTCACCGCTTCCATACCGCCAGGCATGCGGGTGGCTTCGGCAATGCTGCGAATCGCATCGGCCGTGGCGTCGGCCACCAGGCGTAGGGCCTGTGCTTCACCTTCGGCTTTATTTACCTGGGCAATTTTTTCACCGCTGGATTGGTTAATCGCCGCTTGCATTTCGCCTTCAGATTCCTGAATGGCGGCTTCGCGCGAGCCGGTGGCCAAGTTGATTTGCTCTAACTTACGGCCTTCTGATTCGGCAATACGGGCCCTTTTTTCACGCTCGGCGGTGATTTGCTGCTGCATTGAACGTAAAATTTCTTGTGGTGGCACCAAGTCTTTGATTTCGTAGCGCAACACTTTAACGCCCCAAGAAACGGCGGCTTCGTCTAGTGCAGCCACCACGGTTTTGTTGATGTCGTCGCGTTCTTCGAAGGTTTTGTCCAGTTCCATCCGGCCAATCACCGAACGCAGGGTGGTTTGCGCCAGTTGGGTAATGGCCAAAATGTAGTTGCTGGTGCCGTAAGACGCTAGGGTCGGGTCGGTTACCTGGAAGTACAGGATGCCGTCAACGGTTAGCTGGGTGTTGTCGCGGGTAATACACACCTGGCTGGGCACGTCTAAAGGGATCTCTTTAAGGCTGTGCTTGTAGGCCAGCTTGTCCACAAAGGGAATCAAGATGTTCAAACCTGGTTTTAAGGTGCTTTTATAACGGCCAAGGCGTTCGACCACAAAAGCGGTTTGCTGCGGTACCACGGTGATGCTGAGCTTGGCGAATACAAACGCCACGGCCACCACTAAAATACCAAGGATCATGGATTCTGACATACAGAAGTCTCCTGAAGAAAGGGGTTAAATTGATTGAATAATGAGTAGGTTGCCTTCTTTGCCCACGATGATGGCCTGTTGGGTGTCGGTTGGCAGATTGTCTTCGATGAATCGGGCTTGCCAAATGGCGCCGCGATAGCGCACTTCGATCTCGCCAGCAAGGCTGACGCCCTCGATGCTCACGACCTGCTGTAGGTCGAGGTCGTCGGTGCGGTGGCCCCGACGCTGCTTGCGCTTTTGATTGTATTTATAGGCGATGAAGCAGCCCAAAAACGTCATGGCGGCGACAATGCCGAAGTTGACCGAGGTGCTGGTGCCTAACAGCACGTCGGCGAAGCCAGCGGTAAAGAGCGCAAGGCTCATGACCAATAGGTATAGGGTGGTGCTGAATAATTCAGCCATTAAAAAAATCAGTGCAAATGCAAACCAGATCATGGCGCTGCCCTCAGGTCGTCGTACGGATGAAAGAGGTGACCGGGCACCGCTTGGGCGCCTAATCAAGAGTTGATCATACAGGATAATTATTGTATGTCATATTCAATTGTCACCACCAACCGAACCAGTTTGTTAATGGTGGATTTATTGTATTCGCCGCTCCAATTTTCGGTGTCTTGCTGGCTGACTTGGTCCGACATAATGTTAAAAGAGCCTTGGGAAGCGGTGCGCATGGTGCCGACGGTGACCTGTCCGGTTTTGGCAAACTCGGTGGCCCGCTTGTGGGCGTCTTCGGTGGCGCTGGCAATCAAGGAATGTTTAATGGTTTCTAAATTGCTCAATAAATAGAGTGGTGCGGCAAAGTCAAACTGCGGTTGTTGGGCTTTAAATTCTAGCGCCTGCTTTTGGGCCATGGCGATTTTTTGAACGTCTTTATCGGTGATCACCACGGCTTGCGTGGCGGCGTAGCCATTTTGAACCGATAGGGTGCGCTGCTGTTCGGCGTTGTAAACCTGTTCGTAGGTTGGCTCGACCGTCATTTGGCCTTGGCTGAGCTGGGCTTGATGAAACCCTTGTTTCAACAAGAAGGCTTCTAAGGTCGGTTGGCTGGCCTTAAGGGCATCAATCGCGGCTTGATAGGTGTCGCCAGCGGTGGTGGTGCTGATGTGCCATTCGGCCAGGTCGGCGCTGTAGGGCTTTTCAGATAGGCCCTTAACCGTAATGGTGCTGGGCTGGCGCAGGTTTTTAAACTGCTGTCCCAAGACAAAGGCGCCGGCAATCATGCCGACGGCAATGCATAGGCCTAAAAATAAAGAAGATTTTGAGCGCATGAGTCAGCCTTTCTTTGTCTTGGTGGGGCAGTGAATGGGGGCGAGATTAACCTTGGGCTAGGGTGCGCTGGCGGCGGGTTTCGCTTAACACCATGCCGGCGCTTACCGAGACGTTCAGGCTTTCCACGGTGCCAAACATCGGAATAGACACTAAAGTATCGCACAGTTCGCGGGTGAGGCGACGCATGCCTTCGCCTTCGTTGCCCATCACCCAAGCGATCGGGCCTTTGGCGTCGTAATGGTATAGGTCGGCATCGCCACCCATGTCGGTGCCGACAATCCAAATGCCACGTTCTTTAAGGTCGCGTAGGGTGCGGGCCAGGTTGGTCACGGTAATGTAGGGCACGACTTCTGCGGCGCCGCAGGCAACCTTGCTCACGGTGGCGTTGAGGCCAGCGCTTTTGTCTTTAGGGGCAATGACTGCATGCACGCCCATGGCGTCGGCAACGCGTAGGCAAGCGCCGAGGTTATGGGGGTCGGTAATGCCGTCCAAAACCAACAGGAAGGGCGGCTCTTGAATGTGGTCTAGCACGTCGTCTAGGTCAACGTGGTTTTTAGAAGCGTCGATGAAGGCCACCACGCCTTGGTGGCGGGCCTGCTTGCTTAGTGCATTCAGGCGTTCGGCATCGGCAAACACCACTTTAACCTGTTCGGCTTCGGCCTTCGCTAAAACTTCGCGCATGCGGGCATCGGTTTTGCCTTCTTGGACATACACTTCTACCAATGAGGCTGGATTTTGCCATAGGCGGGCGTTAAGGGCGTGAAAACCAAAGATTAAACGTTTGTTACTCATGGGGGCAGGACTTTTTAAAAAGAAAGATAGGGGTTGATTATAACTGAAAACAACCATGATTTTATCGTGGCAGGCGGCTAAGTAAAAAAAATGCCTGTATGGTGGCTAGCCTGTTTATAATAAACGCCCTAATTTAATCCTATTAAAGATAACTTAACCGATGTATGGCTTTACTTTAAATCGTGGTCGTTGGGCCACCGTGTGGCAGTGGCTACTGCCAGCTGCTGTCATGAGCACGGTGCTGTTTGGCAGTGAAGTGCTGTTCCGCTTATTTACCGATGTCATCCCGATGTATAAGGCGGCCGAAACCTGGGCCTTTTTGCTGCTGCTGTGTGTGGTGATGTTAAAAGCACGGTCGAAGTGGACCGTGGCCATGCTGGGCTTGTTCTTTGGCGTGGGCCAAATAGGCCATGCCTTACATTATGCGGTCTATCATACCTGGCTGTCGCCGACGGCCTATTTATTGCTGTTCGACAACTTAGGCGAAGTGAGCGAAACCGGTCTGAGCATTTTGCCGCGGCTGTGGGCGCCTTTGGCGTGGTCGGTGCTGGAAACGGCGGCGTTCTTGAGCCTGATCTGGCTCAGGCCTAAAGTGGCACCGAAACGCTGGCTGTGGGATGCGGTTTGGATGATGGTGTTGGCGTCGACCATTATTTCTGGGGCCACCACCAAGCATGTGCGTGGCCTAATGCCGGCCGAGCGTTATTCGCGCCTAAAGGCCAACTACTATGTGACGGGGCATTTGTTTGGCCAAACCTTGCCAGGAGAGTGGTTTTCTTTTCACCAGCTGCCAGAATACAAGCGTCCTGAGCCTAAGGTGGTGGCCGAGCCTAAGTTGCCCAACATTATTTGGATCATGGGGGAGAGCCAAAACACCACCCATATGTCGGTTTTTGGCTATGATCGGCCCACCACACCTTTTTTACAGCAGTTAAAACAGCAGCCGAATGCGGTGGTCAAAGAAAGTTTTTCAGCCGGTATTTCGACCGATGTCAGCATTCCTAGCCTGTTTAACCTCATTGAGCGCGCCGATGGCACAGAGCAAGCCCGCTCTGGGGACAGTAATTTATATCGGTTGGCCAAGCTACAGGGCTATCAGACCGCTTTTTACTCTGCTCAGGCCCGCAATGGCCTGGCCTTCGTGTCGCTGGTGGGGTCGTTTTGGATTGATGACTACACCGACTCTAGCGACCATGGCTACGATACCTTAGCAAGCATGCGCGACGATGCTTTGTTGCCGCAGCTGGCGCAGTTAGACTTAACCCAAGGGCGCCATTTTGTGGTGTTGCATCAGCGTGGGGCGCATTCGCCTTTTGGGGATTCGCTGCGCGATGATGAACGGCCCTTTGGCACCGCCACGGTGACCGATCGCTACGACAATGCCGTTCTCGATACGGATGCCTTTATTGAAGGCGTGGTCAAACAGCTACAGGGACAGCCGAATCAGGACTGGCTGTTGATTTACACGGCCGACCATGGTGAGTACATCAAGGGGGAAAAATTCGGCCACGTGGTGTTTGACCCCGAAGTGTATGAAGTGCCGGTGGTCATCATGAGCCCGAATAAGGCCTTGCAACAAAGCATTCAAAGCCGGCTTAAGGGGTGTGACAGGTTAATGCACAAACAGCTGCCTACGCTGGTGTTGGAAACGATGGGCTTTGACGTGCCAATGGCTGACTGTGAACACAGCGTGGTCAACGGGGGGTTGATGTCTGGCCGCTCTGGGCAAATGACGGTGGAGCAAAAAGGCCAATCGGTGGTGCTGAAACGGACGTCGTGACACCCATAAAAAAACCGCCTATTGAGGCGGTTTTTTCAAGACGGTTCAGTACTTATTTAAAGTTTTTCACGCCATTTTCAAGTTCTAGCTTGGCTTCTTCAACGTCAGCCCAGCCTTGGATTTTCACCCATTTGCCTTTTTCTAGGTCTTTGTAGTGCTCAAAGAAGTGAACCATTTGGTCGCGCAACAGCTGTGGCAGGTCTTCTAGTTTTTGGATGTCTTTGTACATGGTGCACAGTTTCTCTACCGGTACGGCCACGATTTTAGCGTCCACGCCGCCGTCGTCTTCCATTTTTAGCACGCCCAGGGCACGACAGCGAATCAACACGCCAGGAGGCAGTGGGAATGGGGTCACAACCAATACGTCGCAAGGATCGCCATCACCAGACAGGGTGTTGGGCACAAAGCCGTAGTTGGCTGGGTACATCATTGAAGTGCCCATGAAGCGGTCAACCATTAGGGCGCCGCTGTCTTTGTCAAATTCGTATTTAATGGGCGCTGCGTTGGCAGAAATTTCAATTACCACGTTGAAGTCATCAGGCATGCTTTTGCCGGGATTGATGGCATTAATATTCATGATTTACCTTTGTTTGATTTGTTCGGTCAAAAAATAATGGGGTCTATTATAGCAGCAACTACAGATAAATTTGTGCTGTTATCGTATAATGGTTGTATTCATTGGTAAAGAAAGAGGCCTGCGTGATGTTAGATAAAGTGATAGCGAATGTCGACGTTGTGGTAAAAACCCTGTTTGCGCCTGCTTACACGATTAGAGCGTATCCCGATGCCGAGGTGGCGGAGGGTGAGCTTACCGAAGCCGAGCGCCAGCACGCCTTGGGTTTGATGCGGATTAACCATGTGGGTGAAGTGTGCGCGCAAGCGTTGTACCAAGGGCAGGCCTTAACCGCACGCAATAAGGAAAACAAAGCTGCGCTAGAGCATGCGGCGCAAGAAGAGGTCGAGCATCTGGCCTGGACTGAAAAGCGGGTGCAAGAATTGGGCGGCCGCACCAGCCTGTTAAACCCCTTGTGGTATGCCAGCTCGTTGGCCATGGGCGTGAGCGCCGGTTTGTTAGGCGATAAATGGAACCTGGGGTTTTTGGAAGAAACCGAATATCAGGTGACGGCTCATTTGCAAGAGCACTTGGAAAGCCTGCCTGAAAACGACCACAAAAGCCGTGCGGTGGTGACCCAAATGGTGGAAGACGAACTCAAGCACGCCCACATGGCGCATGACTTTGGTGCCGCGCCCTTGCCGGCCCCGGTTAAAGGTTTGATGAAGCTCACCTCTAAGGTGATGACCACCATCAGCTATCGGATTTAAAAGCCGCATCACGGATAGAAAGCCTGAAGTCATTCAGGCTTTTTTTAATGTTAGTCTTCTGGGCCATTAAGGATGAAGCATGCATGAATGGGCTAAGCTAGTGCCGGAGTTGAGCGTCAGCGATGTGGCCGCCAGCCAGCGGTTCTGGGTCGGCTTAATAGGCTTTGAAGTGATGTATGCGCGGCCAGAAGAGGGTTTTGTCTACCTTAACCTTGCCGGTGCACAAGTGATGTTAGAAGCCGTGCAGGCAGATCAATGGTTACCGGCACCGTTGGTGCGCCCCTTTGGCAATGGGTTGAATCTGCAAATTGAAGTGCCGGCCTTAGCGCCCATTTTGGCGCGTTTGGCGCAGGACCCTGATGGGTATTTGCTGCGGCTGGTCGAGGTGTTAGGCAATCGCCCTTACGTGGTTTAGGCCATGCCCGAATAAAAAACGCCCTAATCGCGGTTGTCGATTAGGGCGTTGGTCATGAAGGTGGGGGCTTAGAAGAAGCCTTGTGCCTCTTCAGAATAGCTCACCAATAGGTTTTTGGTGTGCTGGTAGTGCTCTAAGGCCATTTTGTGGTTTTCGCGACCCACACCCGACATTTTGTAGCCGCCGAATGCCGCGTGAGCAGGGTACATGTGGTAGCAGTTGGTCCACACACGGCCGGCTTGAATGCCGCGGCCCATGCGGTGGGCGATGTTGCCATTACGGCTCCACACGCCAGCGCCAAGGCCGTAGATGGTGTCGTTGGCGATGTGTAGGGCTTCATCCATGTCTTTAAAGGTGGTGACGGACAGCACTGGACCAAAAATTTCTTCTTGGAAAATACGCATGTCGTTCTTGCCCACGAAAATGGTCGGTTCGATGTAGTAACCACCGGCCAAATCACCTTCGAGCTGGGCTTGTTTACCCCCGGTGATCA
The DNA here is from genome assembly GCA_017991555.1 of Neisseriaceae bacterium. Classification (GTDB taxonomy): domain Bacteria; phylum Pseudomonadota; class Gammaproteobacteria; order Burkholderiales; family Neisseriaceae; genus JAGNPU01. Next base: position 58,032 of record JAGOQM010000012.1, on the reverse strand, counting down.
GTTCGGCGCCTTCTTGCTTGCCAATCTCAATGTACTTGGTGATGGTGTCGACCTGTTGTTGCGACACCTGTGCGCCCATCATGGTGGTTTTGTCTAAAGGGTTACCTTGCTTAATGGCCTGTACGCGTTTTACCGCTTTTTCCATAAACTGTTCAAAAATAGATTCTTGAATCAGCACACGGCTAGGCGCGGTACAAATTTCACCTTGGTTTAACGCAAACAGGCTAAAGCCTTCTAAGGCTTTATTTAGATAGGCATCGTCTTTGGCCATCACGTCTTCAAAGAACACGTTCGGTGATTTGCCGCCGAGTTCTAAAGTCACTGGCAATACGTTGTCAGCCGCGCCGCGCATAATGCTTTGGCCTACTTCGGTAGAGCCGGTAAAGCCAATTTTGGCAATGCGGGGTGAGCGGGTTAGGTAGTCACCAATGCGGCCACCGGCGCCGTTCACGATGTTTAACACGCCAGGGGGCAGCTCTTTGCCGATGACTTCCATCAAAATCAGGATCGACAAGGGGGTGAATTTAGCGGGCTTCATCACCACGCAGTTACCGGCGGCCAAGGCGGGTGCCAGTTTCCAAGCGGCCATCAGTAATGGGAAGTTCCAAGGGATGATTTGACCGACCACGCCTAAAGGCTCGTGGAAGTGGTAAGCCACGGTGTCGTTGTCGATTTGGCTAATGCCGCCTTCTTGAGCGCGAATGGCGCTGGCAAAATAGCGGAAGTGGTCAATGGCTAAGGGAATGTCGGCGGCTAAGGTTTCGCGAATGGCTTTACCGTTGTCCCAGGATTCTACCGTGGCCAACAGCTCTAGGTTTTCTTGCATGCGGTCGGCCACGCGGTTTAAGACGGCTGCGCGCTCTGCTGCGGAAGCTTTGCCCCAGGCATCTTTGGCCTTGTGGGCGGCGTCTAGCGCTAGGTCCACGTCTTCTTCGGTGGAAGAAGCAATTTCACAGATGGCTTTGCCGGTAACGGGCGTTAGGTTTTCAAAGTATTGACCTTGTACCGGGGCGACCCATTGTCCGCCAATAAAGTTTTCATATCGTTGTTTCAGTTGCAAAGGTAAACCGTAACTTCCAGGATGAATACTAGGCATTGTGACACTCCTTTAGATGAGGCTCATCGACATGATGAGGCTAAGGGCCAAAAGCAGACCCTCTTTGATCAGACTTACTATAGCCCTATGAAGTTTCGCTAACAAGTGAAATAGTTAATGAACGCTATAGGGAAAATTTAACCTTCGTTTAGCGTCTATTTAATCAGGTGGTTATGAGTAGGGTAGGGTGTGAGTGGTGTGGTTTTTTGTATGACATTAGGCTGGTCTGGGGTGTGTTTTACTTAATCTGGTGGCTGTGTGTGACAGTAAAGCCTTGCGTAGAGTGGGTCCTGGTCCATCCAGTTTTTGACCAGGTTTTGAACTTGTTTAGGGTCATGGCTTGTGTGTGGGCAGGTTGTGCTTTACTTAAGTTGCCGATTTTTTAGAGGGCTTTATTAAAGTAAATCATGGTTTGGTGTTCGGTGAATACATGTCTCAATTTTACCGACCTTCTGACAGAGTATCCCCTTAGGTGAAGTACCGTTCCCCTTTTAGCCGCCGAGGCGGTTCGTGCGGGGCCGGGGTTTTGAGGCAAAGTTGTTTGAGTATTTGGCCAAAGGCCCAAATATGAGTTTTTGCCGCCGGCCACGTGCGGGCCAACGAGGGCACCCGCGTAGCGGGCGGATAAAGTGGGGTGGTTTTTCTTTGCTTCGTTTCTTTTTGACATCAAAAAGAAACGAAGCAAAGAAAAACCACCCTGATCCCCCCTGATCCCCGGTCACTTCGTGACTGCCCTCAGCAGAACCTATTGAGCCAGCGCAGGCAAGAGTGCTCGATCTCCTATAAAAGCGTGGTCGATCGCCACAAGCTTTTTGCCTGCTTCATCTGGCTCAATAGAACCTACTTCGGCGGCTCTACGGGACGGTACTTCACCTAAGGGAGACGCCGTCAGAGGCTCGGCACCAGTGAGAGATGTTTTACAGCACACACCAAACCATGGTTTTTTTGGGCTTTAATGGCTTAAGAAGCCTACGGCCGTTGGGTGGATAAAGCCCAGCCTACCAACGGCCCTAAAGGCTCACTTCATGTAAAACACAAAGGCCCTGTGGGTCACGCCCCACCCGACAACGACCCACAAATCCGCGCTTGTTCGAAGGGCATTTTCATCGACCCTCATCAGGCTTGGCCATAAAAAAAGCCTGAACTAGGTTCAGGCTTTAGGGGGACATCAAATGGGTTTATTTAGAAAAATATTTGCCGTAGATGGTGTCGTATTCGCCCGACTCACGGACTTTTTTCAGGCCTTCATTCAGCATGGCCAAGGTGTCTGCGTCGCCTTTACGAACCGCAATCCCATAAAACTCATCTTCAAAGCCTTCGGCTGGAATGATGGCTAGGTCTTGGTTGGGGTTGTTTTTAAGGTAGTGAGCCACCACAGCGCTGTCGCTGATGGCTACGTCGGCGCCGCCGTTTTCCACTTCTTTCATGGCCAAGGCAATGTTTTCAAAGCGAACGATTTTGTTGCTGGTTGGGCCCAAGATTTTTTGGGCCACTAGGTCACCGGTGTGGCCGGTCACCACGGCGACTTTATTCAGGTTCTTTAAGTCGTCGGCGGTGGCCACGGCTTTGTCTTTAGGCGCGGCAATCACTTGGGTAATGGTGAAGTAGGGCTCGGTGAAGTCCATGCTTTGTTTGCGCTCTTCGGTGGTGGTGATGGCCGCAGCTAGGGCATTGACGTCACCAGAATTCAGGCTGACAAATAGGCCATCCCAAGGCATGTCCACAAACTGGATGGTCACGCCTTCGGCAGTGCCAATGGCGTTCAGTAGGTCAATGTCAAAGCCTTGCATTTGGCCGTTGGCGTCTAATGATTCAAAAGGCGCGAATTCGGCGTTCACGCCTACTTTTAAGGTTTTGGCGGCATCGGCTCCGTCGGTTTTTGCGTCACCGCCACCACAGGCAGCTAGGGCTAGAGCAGAACAGGCGATGGTTAAACCCAGCCATTTTTTTAAATTCATAGTGTCATCCTTTGGAGTGATTAGGCGATCGTTATTGATAACGAAGTTTGTGTTCAGCCTAATTATGGAACAGATAAGGAAAAAGGTCTAAAAAATTTTATTTTCTAGACCTTTTATGTCGCGTTAATTAATCAGATTAGTTATTGTCAGCGAAGTATTTACCGTAGATTTTGTCGTATTCGCCGTTGGCTTTGACTTTGGCTAGGCCTTCATTGAATAAGGTTTGTAGTTCGTCACCAGGACGGACGGCCATGCCGTAAAACTCGCTTTCAACCTCATCGCTGTCGACGATGGTGAAGTTGTCGCTGCCGTTGTTTTTAACGTAGTGGCGAACCACGGCGCTGTCGCTTAGGGCGGCGTCGGCGCCTGAGTTTTCAATCTCTTTCACCACTAGGGCCACGCGCTCGTAACGGGCGATTTTAGGGTTGGTGGCGCCCAAGATTTTTTGCGCCACGAAGTCCCCAGTATTGCCGGTGACCACGGCCACTTTGGTCATGTCTTTGAGTTCGTCTAGCTTGCTTAGGGTTTTGCCCTTAGGCAGTAAAATCACCTGTTTGACTTCAAAGTAGGGCTCGGTAAAGTCCATGCTCTCTTTGCGCTCAGGCGTGATGGTGACGGCAGACATCACCGCATCGATGTCGCCCGAATTTAAGCTGGCAAACAGGCCATCCCAAGGAATGTCTTTATAAGTCACTTGGAAATTCATTTCTTTGGCGATGGCGTTCAGTAAATCAACGTCAAAGCCTTCGATGCTGCCATCGTTGCCTTTGAATTCAAACGGGGCGAATTCTGCGTTCATGGCCACGGTGTAGGTTTTGGCGGCATCGGTATCAGCAACGGCTTCGGTGGCTTCTTTTTGACCGCCACAGGCGGCCAGGGTTAGGGCAGAACAGGCGACGGCCAAGCCCAGCCATTTTTTTAGGTTCATGGTGTTGTCCTCTATTTGGGTTTTGGTGCCAAGCGTTCAGGCCCAGCGGGAATAAACATCGGGCGTTGACGCCGTTAGCCCTGATGAATGTGGCTGGCTTAGGCTCATCAACCGAAGCGCATTATGGTAGCATGGGGGAAGGGGCTTATCTAGCATTTTAGTGCGCCAAAGGCGCTCAGGGCTAGGCTGTATGCCATTTAAAAGTGGGTGCAGAAGATGTTGCGTTGCGTCCAAAGAGGGCAGCGCAGGAAGCTTACAACCAAAAGTTGTATGAATATGCTTATTTCGTCTAATCTGCATCGACTATTTCGTATATTATGATCTGTATCTATTACTCAATCGTGGAAGGATTAACCCTATGAATATTGCAAATAACGTCACCGACCTCATCGGCAATACCCCTTTAGTCAAATTAAACCACCTAACCCAAGACGTGGGGGCAACGGTTGTGGCTAAGCTAGAGTTTTTTAATCCTGCCCATAGCGTGAAGGATCGGATTGCGATTGCGATGATAGATGCGGCTGAAAAGGCCGGCAAAATCAACAAGAACACCATCATTGTCGAGCCCACTAGTGGCAATACCGGCATTGGCTTGGCCATGGTGTGTGCGGCCCGTGGTTATAAACTCACCATCACCATGCCAGAAACCATGAGTAAAGAGCGCCGCATGTTGCTCAAAGCGTATGGCGCTGAGCTGGTATTGACGCCGGGTGCCGAAGGCATGTCTGGTGCGATCAATAAGGCCGCCTCGTTGGTGGCCGAACAGCCCGACGTGTACTTCATGCCGCAACAGTTTGAAAACCAAGCGAACCCGGCCATTCACCGTACCACCACCGCCGAAGAAATTTGGCGTGACACCGATGGCAACGTGGATATTTTTGTGGCAGGCGTGGGTACCGGCGGTACAATTACCGGCGTGGGCGAAGCTTTAAAAGCCAAAAAAGCAGGCGTACAGGTGGTGGCGGTAGAGCCTGAAGCTTCGGCCATTTTGTCTGGTGGCGAAAAAGGCCCGCACAGCATTCAAGGCATTGGGGCTGGCTTTGTGCCTGGCATTTTAAATACCGACGTGTACGACGAAGTGGTGAAGGTCAGCAACGATGCGGCCTTTGAAACCGCCCGTGCCATGGCTAAAAATGAAGGCTTATTGGTGGGCATTTCTTCGGGCGCTGCCGTATGGGCGGCGTTAGAATTGGCCAAGCGTCCTGAAAATAAAGGCAAGCTGATCGTGGTGATCATTCCTTCATTCGGCGAGCGCTATCTGTCAACGCCTTTGTTTGAAAATTTGGCATAATTGTCACACAGTTAAAAAAAAATAAAGCAGGCTATGAACTAAATGGGCCATTTGCTCAATATGGGTTATAATTGACCACATGAAAGCATATATCCCACTTTTATTTGTATCTGCTTTGTTATTGTCGGCTTGCGGTAGCTTGCCGACCAATCTTTGGCCGCAAAGCATGGGTGGTTCAACAGAATCTTATCAAATGGCGGAAAGCCATGCGAAAGACGTTGAAGCCATTCGCGTCGAAGCAAACCGCTTAGGCATGCTGGTTGGCAAAGAGGAATTAACCAAAGTACAGGCTGCACAGTTATTGAATCGTTTCCGATTGAAGACTGCGGGCAGTAATACAGTAGATGACAGCGTATTTAGCGTGTATTTACGTTCAACGGTTGAAAGCCAAAACGGTAAAATTACTGGCTTACAGTCGAAACAGATCATTCAAACGTCGCTAGAAACTTGGCAAGTGCGTTGGCCGACCATGAAGGATAAGCCAAAAAATCCCGCATTCACCAACTTCTTGCTACAGCACTTAGGAATGACGCCGTTGAAGTAAACGCTTGATGCCAGACGTCTACTGAAAAAGCCAGCGTAAGCTGGCTTTTTTGTCGCCCATCGGCTGGGCCAACAGCGGCGCTGTGGCGGTCATCAAGGCAAGCGTGGTGTATTTAAATATGAGTAGCCTCGTCGGCAGCTTTAGATCAACACAATCAACCATAAAAAAGCCAGCTTGCGCTGGCTTTTTGGATGGCGGCTGAGGCCATGGCGCTTAGGCGCGAATGACGTCTTTCCCCCCCATGTATGGGCGCAATACTTCTGGGATGGTGATAGAGCCATCGGCATTTTGATGGTTTTCTAATACCGCCACCAGGGTACGGCCAACGGCCAAACCAGAGCCGTTTAGGGTGTGTACGTAGCGGTTTTTGCCGTCTTCGTCTTTAAAGCGGGTCATCATGCGGCGCGCTTGAAAGTCTTCGCAATTAGAGCAGCTAGAGATTTCGCGGTAGGTGGCCTGAGCCGGTACCCACACTTCGATGTCGTAGGTTTTGCGTGCGCCAAAGCCCATGTCGCCAGTGCACAGGGTGATGACGCGGTAAGGCAGGTCTAAGGCTTTGAGGATGTTCTCTGCGTGGCCCACCATTTCTTCTAACGCGTCATAAGAGTGCTCTGGATGAACAACCTGAACCATTTCCACTTTGTCGAACTGATGCTGGCGAATCAGGCCGCGGGTGTCTTTACCGTAAGAACCGGCTTCGGAGCGGAAGCAGGGTGAGTGGGCGGTCATTTTGATCGGCAACTCGGCTTCTTTGAGCAAACGCTCACGCACGGTGTTGGTAAGGGTGATCTCAGCGGTCGAAATTAAATACTGTTCTTTCGCTTCTTCGTCGCCACCGCGCAATACTTTGAACATGTCGTCGGCAAACTTAGGCAGTTGGCCAGTACCAAACAGAACGTTTGGATTCACAATGTAGGGGGTATAGTGTTCTAAGTAGCCATGTTCGTTGGTGTGGGTGTTCAACATGAACTGGGCTAGGGCACGGTGTAGCTGGGCAATTTGGCCTTTTAAAACGGTGAAGCGGGCGCCAGAAAGGGCGGCACCGGTGTCGAAATCTAGGCCCAAAGGTGCGCCTACATCGACGTGGTCTTTGATGTCAAAATCAAAGGTGCGTGGGGTGCCTACTTTGCGCACTTCAACGTTGTCGTTTTCGTCTTTACCGGTGGGCACGCTGGCGTGCGGTAGGTTGGGGATGCTCAACATCCACTGGTCTAACTGATCTTGAACGGCTTGATAAGCCTCTTCCGCCTGTTTTAACTCGTCACCCAAGTTGGCCACGGCCGCCAGGATGGCGGAAACGTCTTCGCCCTTACTCTTGGCGATGCCAATTTGTTTGGAGGTGGCGTTGCGTTTGGCCTGTAGGTCTTGTGCCAGCACCTGTAGGTTTTTACGTTGGCTGTCTAATTCGTTAAAGGCCGCTACGTTTAAATCATAGCCACGGCGGGCCAGCTGTTCGGCCACGCTGTTGATGTCGGTGCGAAAGAGTTGAATGTCTATCATGAGGGATCCGTCGTTAATACTTTAAAATAGGCTCATTTTAAGCCATTTCGACTAATTATGTTAGGCCTTAAGGCCAGACTAAGGGATTTATTTTTAAGCGGGCGAATGGAAACGGCATGAGGGTGCGGACATTGGCTTGTGTTGGCGAGTATTTTATGCTCAAATTGAGTATTAAATAAAAACAAAGGAGAACAACATGACCACTACTCATTCTCAGTCAGATCAGCGACAGGCGTCCATTGGCGTGAGCCTAGGGCAGGCCTGGGCCAACGTCCCGCCCGAATTAAGCCCGGCGCACAAACAGGCAGCCTTAACCCGCCTCAAAGCCCAGCTACGCGAACGTGACGCCGTTTTGGTGGCGCATTATTACGTGGCGCCAGAATTACAAGACTTGGCTGTGGCCACTGGCGGCTGCGTGGGCGATTCTTTGGAGATGGCTCGCTTTGGTCAAGCCCACCCAGCCTCAACTTTGGCGGTGGCTGGCGTGCGGTTTATGGGCGAAACGGCTAAGATTTTGAGCCCAGAAAAACGCGTGTTGATGCCTAATCTGGCGGCAACCTGTTCTCTTGATTTGGGCTGTCCAGCGGTGGAATTTGCGGCGTTTTGCGACGCCCACCCTGATCGAATCGTGGTGGTGTATGCCAATACCAGCGCCGAGGTGAAGGCGCGGGCAGATTGGGTGGTGACGTCTTCTATTGCACTGGACGTTGTGTCGTCGCTCAAACGGGCGGGCCATAAAATCGTGTGGGGGCCTGATCGGCATTTAGGGGCTTACATTCAGGCCCAAACCGGCGCCGACATGGTGCTGTGGCAGGGCGCCTGTGTGGTGCACGATGAGTTTAAAGGCCTTGAGCTGACGGCGCTGAAGCGGCAGTGGCCAGAGGCCAAGGTGTTGGTGCATCCAGAGTCGCCCGCCGCGGTGGTGGCCGAGGCCGATGTGGTGGGCTCGACCAGTGCCTTATTAAAGGCCGTCAGCAGCCTGCCGGCAACCACCTTTATCGTGGCCACCGACCAGGGCATTTTGCATCAAATGCGCAAGCAGCAGCCGCACAAAAGGTTGCTCGCGGCCCCGACTTCGGGTAACGGCGCGACCTGTAAAAGCTGTGCCTTTTGTCCGTGGATGGCGCTGAACGATTTAACCCAGCTCAGCGTGGCCTTGGATGAGGCCGAAGGGCATGTGATCGAGTTGGATGAAGGCTTGATGAGCCGAGCCAGGCTGCCGATCAGCCGCATGCTGGCCTTTCAGGCTTAGGGGCGCTGGGGCCACGCAGTTCTTTTGCTTTGAGACATTAAGGTGGGCATGCTGCGCTGTGCCCGCCTTATGGAGGCTGAACCGCGGTTTTGTTGGCTGCCAGCGTCTGCCCATATCAAACCCCATCACCCTCATTGACCCGTTTGGTTCTGCCATCATTCAGATATTTTTGTTTTATTTATAATCGGTTGCTATGTAAAGAAGGGTGTGTTTGTGTGTGAATAGGTAAAGCATGGGCGCTGAGGGGGCTTTTTTGACTTATCGCAAAGTGGGGATGAAGGGATGAGACTAGATTGAGTTTGTAGATTTTAAAACCAATAAAGGTGTTTGTTCGCAATATTGTGTTACTTGTGGTGATTTTTGGTGAAATTGAGGCCGTGGTTGTGCTTTTTTATCTGAACCGACGCATAAGCTTTGGAGGCTTACTATGACTAAATTTAACCACATTATCGCCCGTACCCCTTGTCCTGCATTGGTTGATGGCTTGACCTCGTCTAGCCTAGGTCAACCGATCTACAGCAAAGCCCTAGAACAGCACCATCGTTACATTGAAGCGCTACAGCAATGTGAGGTGGACATCTTGATTCTGCCCCCCGCCAACGAGTTTCCCGATTCGGTGTTTGTTGAAGATCCGGTCTTGTGTACCCCTCATTGTGCCATCATTACCCGCCCAGGCGCTGAAAGCCGTCGCGGCGAAACCAAAATCATTGAGGCCGCCGTGAGCCGCTACTATGAGCACATTGAACACATCGAAGCCCCAGGAACGGTTGAAGCCGGGGACATCATGATGGTTGGCACCCATTTTTACATTGGCGAGTCGGCCCGGACCAACGCTGAGGGTGCCCGCCAAATGATCGCCATTTTAGAAAAATATGGCTTAACCGGTTCGGTGGTGAAGTTGGAAGAAGTGTTGCATTTAAAAACCGGCTTGGCCTATCTAGAAAACAACAATCTGGTGGCCTGCGGTGAGTTTGTCACCAAGCCCGAATTTCAACAGTACAACATCATCGAAATTGACCCGGCCGAATCGTATGCCGCCAACTGTATTTGGGTCAATGGCCGAGTGATCATGCCTTCTGGGTTTCCCAACGCCAGAAACAAAATTGCCGCCTTGGGCTATGAGGTGATTGAAATCGACACCTCTGAATACCAAAAAATTGACGGTGGCGTCAGCTGTATGTCCTTACGCTTTTAAGCGTACCGCTTATCATTAATTGACCGTATGGTTGTATGGGCCGTTGGCGCTTAAGGCGCCAACGGGCCTCATTGCGCCTGGTGTTTGTGGTTTGTGATGGCGAACGGTGCGGTCTAAGGGGTGTGATTATGGATCAAGCAAATAAAGAGGGTGGCGGTGGTAAAAAATTAGGGGTGGTGGCGCTGACGGCCTTGGTGGTCGGCGGCATCATTGGCAGCGGCATTTTCAGCCTGCCGCAAAACATGGCCGAAGGCGCGGGTGCGGGTGCGATCATCATCGCTTGGGTGATTACCTTTTTTGGCATGCTGTCGTTGGCCAAAATATTTGAATGGCTGTCGACCAACCGTCAAGACATTGACGATGGTGTGTATGGCTATGCGCGTCATGGCTTTGGCGATTACCTGGGGTTTAATGCCGCCTGGGGCTATTGGATGTCGGTGTGGGTGGGTAATGCGGGCTATCTGGTGGTGTTGTTCAGTGCCCTAGGCTCGTTTACGCTGTTTCAGTTTTTTGGCGATGGCACCACCACGCCGGCCTTTATTGGGCAGGTGGTGGTGCTGTGGCTGGTGCATTTCTTTGTGCTTAAAGGCGTGCGCAGCGCGGCCTTGGTGAACACCGTCATCACCGTTGCCAAAATCGTGCCCATCGTGCTGTTTATTGTGTGTGTGGCCTTGGCCTTTAAAGTGGACGTGTTTGCCACCGATTTTTGGGGTACACCGGCATTGGGTAGCGTCATGAGCCAGGTGAAATCGACCATGCTGTTTACGGTTTGGGTCTTCTTGGGCATTGAAAGCGCCACCGTGTACGCCACCCGTGCAGAAAGCCCAAGCGTGGTGAGCCGTGCCACCCTATACGGTTTTTTTATCACGGTGATTTTAATGGCCTGCGTGTCGATTTTGTCACTGGGCATCGTGCCGCAGCATGAGCTGGCCCAGATGCGTAACCCGTCGATGGCCATGGTGATGGCCGCTGCCTTGGGCCCTTGGGGCGCCGCCGCCATCAATTTGGGCCTGGTGATTTCGGTGGCGGGCGCGCTGCTGGCCTGGACGCTGTTGGCCTCTGAAATGTTGTACCTCAGTGGGCGTGGGGCGCAGCATACCGCTCCGGCTATTTTTGGCACCGTCAATAAGGCGCAAACGCCTGCCGCGGCGATGTGGCTCACCAATGGTTTGATTACCCTCTTGCTGATTTACAATTTTTACAATGCTTCTGGCTACAACAAAATCATTCAGCTGGCGTCGTCTATGTGTTTGATTCCCTATTGGCTGTGTTCTGCGTTTGCGCTTAAAGAAGCCGCTAAAGGGCGGGGCAACAAAAGCATGGCGCTGCTGTTTGCCGTGGTGTCGACGGGCTACAGCACCTGGTTGATCTACGCTGGTGGCCTCCAGTTTGTGTTGCTGAGCATGATTTTATACGCCCCGGGTCTGCTGTTCTTTTTGAAGGCCTGCCATGAAAAAAAAGTGGCGCCGTTTCCAACCTGGCCGGCCAGGCTAGCCGCGATCACCATTGTGTGTTTGGGGGCGTTGGCCATTTATTGGGTCGCCATTGAAAAACTGACCTTTTAGTCCGCATTGTGCCTACGACCTTGGCCGCCGCACCCACGATGATCACAGTCGTTGGCGCGGCGTTTTTATGATAGGGTGGGGCACACACAGAGACAAGAAGGGGTTTCGATGAAAATCATGTTTTACCAACAGGGGGCCGCTGCTGAGGCGTGGTTAGCAGGCATGCAGGCGCGTTTGCCTGAAGCCAGCATTCGGGTGTGGCAGCCCGGTGATCAGGGTGCTGCCGATTACGCCATGGTGTGGGCGCCGCCCTATGAGATGTTGGCGCACCGAACCGAGCTGAAAGGCATCATGGTGTTGGGCGCGGGCGTTGACGCCATTTTGAGACAGGCGCAGCAGCAGCCGGGTGCCTTGCCTGAAGGCGTGCCCATTGTGCGTTTGGAAGACAACGGCATGGCGCAGCAAATGCAGGAGTATGCCTTGGCCACTGCGCTACGCTATTTTAGGCGCTTGGACGACTATCAGCGCCTACAGCAACGAGGCGTGTGGCAACCACTGCCGGCGCGGGTACAGGCTGACTTTGTGATTGGGGTGATGGGCGCCGGCGTATTGGGTACTGCGGTGGCAAAGGCGCTGGTGGTCCAAGGTTTTCCCGTTCGCTGTTGGAGCCGCTCGGTTAAAGACTTTGCAGGCGTGACCAGCTTTGCTGGTGACGAGGGCCTGAGTGCTTTCTTGCACGGCACCCAGATGGTGATTAACCTATTGCCCAACACGCCCGCCACGGTGGGCGTGATTAACGCGGCGCTATTGGCGCAGCTGAACCCTGGGGCCTATGTGGTGAATCTGGCTCGGGGCGCGCACTTGGTTGAGGCCGACCTATTGGCCGCCTTGGCATCGGGGCAGGTGGCGGGGGCGGCATTAGACGTCTTTGCAGAAGAGCCCTTGGCGCCTAACCACGCTTTTTGGCAGCATTCGCGCGTGAGCATGACGCCGCACACGGCCGCCATGACGTTACCAGAGCAAGCGATGGATGCCATTGCCGCCAATATTCGGGCGTTAGAAGCCGGACAAAGGCCATCGGGCGTGGTGGATCGTGCTCGAGGCTATTAAGCTAAATTAGGACTGAGGGGCCGCTGCGTGTGCAGCGGCTTTTTTTTGCGTTCAGCGTCAGCTTTGTCGGCGGTCGGGCTGGATTTGGTGACCATGTTTGTTGGCCCTTTATTGATAGATGGCTGATGAACATCAAAAAAATATTTAAAAGTGATTGCGAAGCTTATTGGTAATCATTATCATTAAATTTTATGTGTGTGAGTCGCCATCATGTTTTTAGCCACCTTTTTGATCATGCTGCGTGAAGGTTTAGAGGCCTCGCTCATCATCAGCATCATCGCCAGCTACTTAACCCGCACCGGCAATCAACAGTGGATGAGGTATGTGTGGCTGGGCGTGGCGGTTGCCGTTGCCCTGTGCATCGGGGCGGGCGTGTGGCTGTTTGTCACCGTGGGCGAAATGCCGCAGCGCAGCCAAGAGCTGTTTGAAGGCGTCGTGGCGCTGGTGGCCGTGGGGGTGTTGACCTACATGATCTTCTGGATGCGTCAGGCTGCACGCTCATTAAAAAACGCGCTGTCTGCCAGCATCGACAGCGCCCTGAACCAAAGTAAAGGGCAGGGCTTAATGCTGGTTGGCATGGCCTTTTTTGCGCTGGCGCGTGAAGGCCTGGAATCCCTCTTCTTTTTATTCAGCTTTTTCGAACAGGATGGTCGCCATGGGGCGGCCTTAATGGGCGCGATTTTAGGCGTGGCTGTGGCCATCTTATTGGGCGTGGCCATTTATAAAGGCAGCGTCCGCTTGGACCTGCGTCGTTTCTTTAAATACACCGGCCTGTTGATTCTGTTTGTGGCCGCTGGCCTGTTGGCCAGTGCCTTGAAGTCGTTTCATGAGGCCGGCGTCTGGAATGGGCTACAAACCATCGTGTTTGATGCGTCTGACGGCTTCATGTCGACCCACACGGTGTTGGGTTCGGTATTGATGGGCCTGTTTGGCTACAACGACCACCCGACGGTGGGTGAGCTGGTGGTCTACTTTGCTTATTTAATCCCCGCTTTGGTTTTTTTCTTTTGGCCCGCTAACAAGCAGGCTGTTTAATACACAGGAGTTTAGAAATGTTGAAACGATCCGTACGTAAAGCCGTTTTGGCTGGCGCCATTGCCAGCGTGTTTGCCTTATCTGCATGCGGCCAAAGTGAAAAGACCGAAGAGGCCACAGTGGCCAGCACCGACGCCACGACGGCGGAACAAGCCACCCCCAGCGCTGAAGATTTTGTTGAGCCGGTGAGCCAATATAAATTGTATGTGTTGGCTGAGGTGGATGAATTTGTGCTGAAAACCAAGGCCTTCACCGACGCCATTAAGGCGGGCAACCTAGAGGAAGCCCAAGCGCTTTATGCGCCTGCCCGCCTGCATTACGAACGCATTGAGCCCGCCGCCGAAATGTTTGGCGACCTAGACCCCATCATTGACGCGCGTGAAGACGATTTCAAACTGGGTGCCGAAGACCCTGAGTTTGTGGGGTTCCATCGTTTAGAGAAGATCTTGTTTGAAGGCCATACCACCGAAGGCGCCGAAGGTTATGCTGATGGCTTGATGAGCAATGTTTTAGAACTACAGAGCCGCTTGCAGGAAGAACAAATTCCGGTGGTGAAAATGGTTCAGGGCGCGGCTGACCTGATGGAAGAAATCGCCATGACCAAAATCACCGGTGAAGAAGACCGCTACAGTCGTACCGACCTATGGGATTTTAGCGGCAACTTAGAAGGCTCAATGAAGATTGTGGCCTTATTGAAACCGCTGATTCAAAAAGCCAATCCAGAACTGTTTACTAAGTTAGAAACCGGCTTTGCCGAAGCCGAAACCACGTTGAATCAGTACCGCACCACCGATGGCGCGGGCTTCCAATCGTATGAGGCCGTGACCGAGCAAGATAAGGCGTTGATGAAGTCACAAATTGCTGCCTTGGCCGAAGAGTTGGCCACCTTACGCGGCACCTTGGGCTTGGATAACTAAGTTTTGGCTTGAGCCGCTTTTAAAACGATGATTTTGACCTGAGATAGGAATGAATGATGAGTGCTGCGTTATGGGATTCTGTTGGGTGGCGCGGCGCGCTGCTGGCGCCGTTGTTGATGGTGGCCGCCTGTGGTGGCCAAGACAAGGGGGACGCCAGCGAAGACGTTCAAGAGGTCAAAATCACCATCTTGGCGCATGAGTGCGACCCTATGGTGTTAACCATTAAATCGGGTAAAACGCGCTTTTTAATCAATAACCAAAGCAACCGAGCGGTTGAGTGGGAAATCTTAAAAGGCGTGCGCATCATTGATGAGCGGGAGAACATTCCCCCAGGATTCACCCAAAAATTAACCACCACCTTGGATCCGGACACCTATGAAATGGCCTGCGGCCTATTGTCTAATCCCCGTGGCAAGCTGATCGTTGAAGCGGCTCCGGGCGGTGAACAAACCCGTAAGCCAACGCCGGTAGAGCTCGTCGGCGCGGTGGCTGAATACAAAGTGTACGTCAGCACCCAAGTGGGGGCGCTGTTGCAAGGCGCCAAAGCCTTGGCCGATGCGATTAATGCCAACGATGTCAAAGCCGCTCAGGCCCTGTATGCGCCGACCTTAGCGCATTACGACACTGTGGCACCGGTCGTGAAGCAGTTTTCAACCTTAGACATGGCGATTGCCGCCGATGAGAGCCTGTTTGCCAACAAGGCTGAAGACCCTAAATTCAGCGGCTTACACAAGCTCGAAAAAGGCCTCTTTAGCGACCAAAGCACGGTGGGCTTAGCGCCGGTGGCGGCGCAGTTGGTGACCAACGTTGAGGCCTTGCAACAAGAAGTGGCGGCGCTGTCGGTGCCGGCCGATCAAATGATTCAATATGCGGCCGCGCTATTGCGCGAAGCCGAGCACAAGCTAACGGGCCAGAAAAGCCGCTATGCCAAAACCGATGTGGCGGGGATACAGGCCAACGTGGCCGGCTCATACCGCATTTATCGTCTGGTGGCGCCGATGCTGGCCAAGGCGCATCCAGAGTTGGCGCAGGCATTTAAAACGGCGTATGAAGACACGTTGACGCTGTTGCAGCCGTATGCCGCACCAGCGCCGTTGAGTGCGGCTGATCAAGCCATGCTGAAACAGCAGTTAACCGAACAAGAAGCACGCTTGGCCCAGCTGCCAGAAGCTTTGGGTTTGAATTAAAGGAAGCGAAGATGTCAGAGCAAAAAAAAGCGTCGACCGAATTGGCCAACCCCTCTCGCCGTCAGGCCTTAAAAGGGCTAGGGCTGGCCGGTGGCGGCTTGGTGGTGGGGGCGGTCGGGGGCTATGGCTGGTTCAATAGGCAGAATGACGCCAAGCCAGCCTCGGCCGCAGACCCAACGGTAGGCAGCCTGCCCTTTAAAGGCGAGCATCAGTCCGGCATTGTTGACCCAGAACAGCAAGAAGCGATTTTCATCGCCTTTACCGTGGTGGCCAAAGGCAAGGCCGCCGTGGCCGAGCTGTTTCATAAACTGAGCGACAGGATTGCTTTTTTAACCCAAGGGGGTGAAGCCCCTACGCGTGATGGCCGTTATCCACCGCCAGAATCTGGTATTTTGGGCGAGTACATTCACCCAGATGGCCTCAGCATCACTGCTTCTGTGGGGGCGTCTTTTTTTGACGAGCGCTATGGCCTTGCCGCTCACAGGCCCAAGCAGCTGATTGAGATGCCGTCTTTTCCCAACGACGCTTTAGATGCCAGCTGGTGCGATGGCGATTTACTGTTGCAGCTGTGCGCCAACAGCCGTGAAACGGTGATTTATGCCGTGCGCGACCTCGTCAAAACCTTTTCGGGCCGCCTAGTGGCCCAGTGGAAAATGGATGGCTTTTTGCCAGCGCGCGACGTGCGCAACGGCCACACGCCGATTAACCTGTTTGGGTTTAAAGATGGCACCGGTAATGCGCCCGGCACCGACAACAAGCTCATGGACGAGCTGGTGTGGGTGAATCAGAATTCGGGCGAGCCGGCTTGGGCCGTAGGCGGCAGCTATCACGTGGTGCGCCTGATTCGCTTTTTTCTTGAATTTTGGGATCGAACCCCTTTGGGCGAACAAGAAATTGATTTTGGTCGGCAAAAGGCCAGCGGTGCAGCCCTAGGGCAAAAGGCCGAATTTGATGACCCAGCCTTTGATCAGGACCCAGAAGGTAAGGTGACGCCTTACGATTCCCACATGCGTCGAGCCGAACCGCGCGATCCGCATCGCTACACAGCCAAGCTACGCCGCCGTAGCTATAGCTATTCTTTAGGCTTAACCAAGTCTAGCCAGCTCGACATGGGCCTGATTTTTGTGTGTTTCCAACAGGACCTAAACGCCGGCTTTGTCAGCACCCAAAAGCGCTTAGACGGTGAACCCTTAGAGGAGTACATCAAGCCGTTTGGCGGCGGCTATTATTTTGCCCTGCCAGGCATCACCGATGACCGTTACTTAGGCCAGGCGTTGTTCGAGGCGGCTTAAAACATCATCAGCATTCATCTTCAAAGCCCTAGTCGTCTAGGGCTTTTGTCTTGTAAGGCGGCTAAGCCGCTGTAAATAGGGGCACAACAACCAGGCGCTGCCCCCGACGAACCAAAACAGTGGTTTGAGGGCGTCGGGGTTTAGGTCTTGATGCATCAGCCACCAGGCCGGTAGGGCAAAGGCTGCACTGGCCGACAGATGGCCCAAAGCGGTTTGCAACACGCTAAAGCCACCGCGGTGGGCAGCGCTGGGGATGGCGGCGGCCAGAACGGTGGCGGCGACCATGCGGCCATAGGTGGCGCCCATAAACAGCAGCATAAAACCATAGGCTCGAACTGGGCTGGGCAGCGGCAGCCAGAGCCAGATCAGACTAAACGCAAACACCGCCGTGGCCACCGTCGCCACCGTGAGAGCACTCTTGCTAGCGCCGGCCCGATGGGTTCCAGCGAGGGCACCCGCTAGGGCGGATTGTCGGGTGGTCTTTTCTTTGCATACTTTCTTTTGGCCACGCAAAAGAAAGTCTGTCGCCCTACAGGGCGAAACCCAACGACGGATCAATAGCGGCATGGCCGAAGCATGAGTGGTTTTGCAGTGCTCTCTTTAGATAGGCATTGCTTAAATTTGAGTGTTTTGTTTCGCCGAGGGCGCCGTCATTTCTTTTGAATGGCCAAAAGAAACGAAGCAAAGAAAACGCCACCCTGATCCCCGGTCACTTCGTGACTGCCCTCAGCAGAACCTATTGAGCCAGCGCAGGCACACCAGAATAGTGCTCGATCTCCTATTAAAGCGTGGTCGATCGCCACAAGCTTTTTGCCTGCTTCATCTGGCTCAATAGAACCTACTTCGGCGGCTCTACGGGACAGTACTTCACCTAAAGGAGACGCCGTCAGAGGATCGGCACCAGTGAAATACGTTTTACATAACACAAAAAACCATGCTTTGCGATCAACAGCCACAGCTGATCTTTAAAGGGTCAGCCTTCAATGCAATGGCTTTTAACTCAGGCCATGCGCCTCATTTTTACACTATTTTTACACCCCAGCCCCCAGTCTTTACGTCATTTTAATGCGGCTTTTCCTATGATGAAGCTTGTCTACATCATTTCTAGGAAAGACTCATGACCATCCTCTATGCATGCCTCGCGTTTGGCGTCGTGGCCCTGTTGGCGTACCTGCTGTACGCCTTATTCAACGCGGAGGCATTTTAAAATGATGACTCAGGCTTGGGCATTATTAATCACCTATCTGGCGGTGTTGACGCTCTTGGGTTACCCCTTAGGCCTGTATTTGGCCAAGGTGGCGGGCCCTGAACCGGTGTGGCGACGCTGGCACGCTTGGGCCGGTAAGGCCTATGCCGTGATGGGGGTCGACATGACAGACAACATGAGCTGGCAGCGCTACGCCCTTGCGCTGCTGTGGTTTAACCTTTTGGGGCTATTGTGCCTGCTGGCCTTGCAGCTGCTGCAAGGGCATCTGGGCCTTAACCCGGAAGGCTTTGGCAGCCCCAGCTTTGATTCGGCCGTCAACACCGCCGTCAGCTTTGTCACCAACACCAACTGGCAGGGCTATGCCGGTGAATCCAGCATGAGCTACTTAACCCAGATGCTGGGCCTGGCGGTGCAAAACTTTTTGTCGGCCGCGACCGGGATTGCAGTGGTGTTTGCCCTCATTCGCGGCCTCAGCAGCCACGAAGGCCAAGGCGTGGGTAACTTCTGGGTCGACATGGTGCGCATCAGCGTGTGGGTGCTATTGCCGATTGCCCTGGTGGCGGCGCTGTTTCTTGTCAGCCAAGGCGTGATTCAAAACCTTGCCGACTACGTGCCCAGTTTGGGTCTAGACGGCATGGCGCAGGTATTGCCGATGGGGCCCAATGCGTCGCAAGAAGCGATTAAGCTCTTGGGCACCAACGGCGGCGGATTCTTTAACGCCAACTCGGCCCATCCCTTTGCCAACCCAACGGCCTTGACCAACTTTGTGCAGATCAGCCTGATTTTGCTCATTCCTGTGGCCTTGTGCTTTTGCTTTGGGCGCATGGTCGGTGATGCCCGCCAAGGGTTGGCGCTGTACGCCACCATGACGGTGCTGTTTGTGCTGCTGGTGATGGTGATTTTTTACTTTGAACAACAGGCCAATCCGCTCTTTGGTTCGGCCATCGACAGCCGTTGGCAGGCCGGTTTGCAGGCGGGCGGCAATATGGAAGGCAAGGAAACCCGCTTTGGCATCGTGGCCTCGGCGTTGTTTACGGCGGTGACCACGGCCGCGTCTTGTGGCGCGGTCAACAATATGCACGATGCTTTAATGCCGCTAAGCGGTTTGGTGCCGATGGTGCTGATGCAAACCGGTGAAATCGTGTTTGGTGGGGTGGGCTCTGGCCTGTATGGCATGTTGCTGTTGGTGATTTTGACGGTGTTTATTGCCGGTTTGATGATTGGCCGTAGCCCCGAGTATTTGGGTAAGAAAATTGAGGCGCGGGAGATGAAGGCCGTGTCGGTGGCGCTGTTGACCGTGCCCTGTTTGGTGTTGTTGGGCACCGCCATTGCCGCCGTGACCGATGTGGGTCAAGCCGGCGTCAGCAACCCTGGCGCGCATGGCTTTAGCCAAATTCTGTATGCCTTTACCTCGGCCGCCAACAATAACGGCAGCGCGTTTGCGGGCTTGGGCGCAAACACGCCGTTTTATAACTATGCTTTGGCGGTGGCCATGTTTTTCGGGCGCTTTGGGGTGATTGTGGCGGTATTGGCGGTGGCCGGTGGGTTGGCACAGAAAAAACGCACCCACGCCGATGGTGCCTTACCCACCCACGGGCCGCTGTTTGTGTGCCTATTGCTCGGCGTCATCGTGTTGGTAGGGGCGTTGACCTACTTGCCTGCCTTGGTGTTAGGCCCGGTGATTGAACATTTGCAATTAATGCATTAAAGGAATGGCTATGTTAACTCAAAAATCAGACGCTTTAACGGCGATGGCGGCAACGGACCTGCTCAAAGCGTCATTGTGGAAACTCACCCCACGGGCGCAGCTGCGTAACCCAGTCATGTTCGTGGTGTATGTCGGCAGTTTGCTCAGCACTGGCTTTGCGCTACAGGCGCTGTGGCAGGGCGCGCCCAACGCCGGCTTTGTGGTCGCGCTGACCGTCTGGCTATGGTTTACCCTGCTGTTTGCCAATTTTGCAGAAGCCTATGCCGAAGGCAAAAGCAAGGCGCAGGCGGCTTCATTGAAGGCGTTGAAACAAACGGTTTCGGCCTGTCGCCTCAGCGTCGTCAAGGGCCAAGAGCAGCAAAACGTGGTGGCCTCGAGTGATTTACGGCTTGGCGACGTGGTGTACGTGCGCGCTGGTGAGCTAGTGCCGATGGACGGCGAGGTGATTGAAGGCGTGGCCTCGGTGGACGAGTCGGCCATTACCGGCGAATCGGCCCCGGTGATTCGGGCGGCTGGCAGCGACTTTTGCTCGGTCACCGGCGGCACGCGTTTGGTGTCGGACTGGTTGAAAATCCGCATCAATGCCAATCCGGGCGAATCGTTCATCGACAAAATGATTGGCATGGTGGAAGGGGCCAAGCGTCAGAAAACCCCGAATGAAGTGGCCTTAACCATTGTATTGGTGACCCTAACCGCGATTTTCTTGATGGTGGTGGCCACCTTACTGCCATTTTCGGTGTTTGCGGCCAGCGTTGGCGACGCAACCGCGCCCCTAGCCATTGTGTCGCTGATCGCGCTGCTGGTGTGCTTGATTCCCACGACCATTGGCGGCCTGCTGTCGGCCATTGGGGTGGCGGGGATGAGCCGCATGATGGCCAAAAACGTGGTGGCCAAATCAGGGCGGGCGGTGGAAACGGCGGGCAATATTGACGTGTTGCTGCTGGATAAAACCGGCACCATCACCTTTGGCAACCGTCAGGCCAGCGCCTTTTATCCCGCTGCCGGCATTCGCCCCGACGACTTTGCCGAAAAGGCGTGGCTGGCTTCACAGGCGGATGACACCCCAGAAGGGCGCAGCATCGTGGCGCTGGCCCAAATCAAGCAGCCTGAGTTGACGCCAGAAGCCTTGCGGCGACAGTGGCCGGCGTTGAGGGCGGTGCCATTTACGGCGCAAACCCGGATGAGTGGCGTCGACATCGAGGCCGAAGGCAAGGCTTTGGCGGTTAGGAAGGGGGCGGCGCAGGCGATTAAAGACTATGTTGAAGCACTGGGCGCCAGCTTTCCGAGTGCGGTGCAAAAACAGGTGGATGCCATTGCCGCTCAGGGGGCCACGCCTTTAGTGGTGGCAGTGGGCGATCGGGTGATTGGCTGCTTGGCCCTCAAAGACGTGGTGAAGCCGAACATGAGCCTTCGGTTTGCCCAGTTACGAGAAATGGGCATTAAAACCGTGATGATTACCGGCGACAACCCGTTAACCGCGGCGGCGATTGCGTCCGAAGCAGGGGTGGATGACTATTTGGCCGAAGCCACGCCCGAAAACAAGCTCAACATGATTCGTGCGTATCAACAGCAAGGCCTGCTGGTCGCGATGACCGGCGACGGCACCAACGATGCCCCCGCCTTGGCTCAGGCCGATGTGGCCGTGGCGATGAACTCGGGCACTCAGGCGGCGAAGGAGGCCGGCAATATGGTCGACATGGATTCCGACCCGACCAAGCTGATCGAGGTGGTCCAGACCGGCAAGCAGCTGTTGATGACCCGCGGTGCCTTAACCACGTTTTCCATTGCCAACGACGTGGCCAAGTATTTTGCCATCATTCCCGCGTTGTTTACACCGCTGTATCCACAGCTGTCGGCGCTGAACGTGATGGGCCTGCACAGCCCAGAATCGGCCATCTTGGCGGCGGTGATTTTTAACGCCCTCATCATCATCGCGTTGATTCCTTTGGCGCTGAAGGGCGTGCGCTATCGTGCTTTAAGCGCCACCCAGCTATTGCGTCAAAACGTTTTGCTGTATGGACTAGGCGGTTTGGTGGTGCCCTTTATCGGCATTAAGTTGATTGACTTGATTTTGACCTGGCTGGCCTAGGCCAGCCGTTATGAAAGGCATAAAAATGCACGCGCACATTCGTTTGTTTCGTCCTGCCCTCAGCATTCTGGTGGCGTTGTCCCTGCTGCTGGGCGTGGTTTACCCCCTCAGCGTCACCGCTTTGGGCCAATGGTGGTTTCCGCAGCAGGCTGCGGGCAGCCTGATTTGGCAAAACGATAAGGTCATTGGCTCGGCCTTGATCGGCCAAGATTTTCGCACGCCTGACTACTTTTGGGGCCGGCCATCGGCGGCGGGGGATCACGCCTACAACAGCATGGCGTCCAGCGGTGCCAACTTGGGCCCCAGTAACCCTCTATTGGCGGCGTCGGTGGCTCAGCGGCTAGCGATGTTGGCGCCAGAAGGGGCGGCAGCGCATTCGGTGCCGGTTGATTTAGTCACTCATTCGGCCAGCGGCCTCGACCCAGAGATCAGCCTAGCCGCCGCCGAGTATCAGGTACGCCGCGTGGCGCAAGCGCGCGGCCTTGATGAGGCTCAGGTACGGGCCGTGGTGGCACAGCAGGCGGTCAAATCGACGTGGCTATTTGGTGAAAACAGGGTTAATGTATTGTTATTAAACCATCGTTTAGACCAGTTAGCGAAGCCCACACCATGATTAACCAGATGAATCAAACGTTAAACCCGGATCGTTTATTGCAAAGCCTACAGGCCGAAGAGCGGTCTGAGCGGCGCGGTAAACTGCGGATTTATTTCGGTGCCGTGGCCGGGGTGGGCAAAACCTACGCCATGCTGCAAGCGGCAAAGGAAGCGCAGGCCACAGGGGTGGACGTTTTGATTGGCGTGGTCGAAACCCATGCGCGGGCTGGCACCGTGGCGCAGGCCGAAGGCCTGCCGCTGTTGCCCAAAAAAGAATGGCTGTTTCAGGACAAGCCAGTGCTGGAATTTGATTTAGACGCGGCCATTGCGGCCAGGCCCGAGCTGCTGTTGGTGGATGAGTTGGCGCATGCCAACGTGGTTGGCTCGCGCCACCCTAAGCGTTGGCAGGACGTGGCCGAGCTGTTGGATTTAGGCATCAACGTATGGACCACCCTCAATGTGCAGCATTTAGACAGCCTTAATGGCGTCATTGAGCACATTACGGGGGTACCCATTCACGAAACGGTGCCCGATGCCTTTTTTGATGGTGCCAATGAGATTGTGTTGGTGGACACCACCGCCGAAGAACTGACCAAGCGCCTACAGGCGGGCCATATCTATGCGCCAGCGCAGGTACAGCGCGCACATCAGCACTTCTTTAAAAAGGGCAACCTGATTTCGCTGCGTGAGATCGCGCTGCGACGGACGGCAGAGTGTATTGAAGCCGACGTCAAAACCCATCGCCAGCGTGAGGCCATTCAAAGCGTGTGGCAAACGGATTCGGGCGTGCTGGTGTGCTTAAGCGGCGAGGATGTGGACGCCCACCTCATCCGCAGCGGCGCGCGGCTGGCGGGCCAGCTTGGGGGCGAGTGGCACGTGCTGTTTGTGGACACGCCCAGTGGCCATAAGGCGGCTCAGGCTCGGCAGGCAAGGGTAACGGCGCAGCTGCGCTTTGCCGAAAGCCTGGGTGCGGTGACGGCCTATACCCAAGGGGAACAGGCCGTGGCGGCGTGGGTGGCGTATGCCCGGGCGCACAATTTGGCCCACATGATGTGTCTGGCTGACGGGCCATGCTGGCCTTGGCAGCGCAGCGTGGCGCAGCAGATTAGGGCCTTGGCGCCGGAAATCAATGTGGTGCACGTTGGGGGTGGCGCCGCGGTTCGGCCGGCGGCGACTTCTGCAGCGGCAAGTCAGCCTACCCCCAACAAACGTGCCTGGCTGCCGCGGCTGTGGCCCTATGCGGTGACGCTGTTGGCCAGCTGTGGCCTGGGGCTATTGCTGTACCCAGTGGCAGAAATTTTGGACAACGCCAACATCATCATGCTGTTTTTGGTACTGGTGGTGGCGATCAGTGTACGCTACGGTCGTGGCGTGGGGGTGTTTGCCTCAGTCATCAGTGTGGCCCTGTTTGACTTTGGCTTTGTGATGCCAAGGCATTCCTTTGCCGTGGGCGACGTACAGTATCTGATTACCTTTGTGGTGATGTTGGGGGTGGGGCTGTTGACCGGCCAGTACGCCCTGTCGTTAAAACTGCGGGCGCGTATGGCCAATCGGCGTGAGCAGCGGGCGATTGCCTTATTTGAGTTTGCCAAAAACCTGTCTGGACAGCTGGAGTTTGATGAGATCATTCGGCAAAGCCAGGCGGTGCTGTTACAAGAGTTCAAAGGTAAAGTGGCTTTTTTACTGCCTGATTTAGACGAGCAGTTGCACCATACCCAAGGAGCGTCGGATGTGGATTTGCCCATTGCTCAATGGGCTTACGCCCACCAGCAAGAGGCCGGCTTTGGCACCCATACCTTGCCCAAACACCCTTACCTATACTTGCCGCTGAAGGCACCCATCCGCATTCGCGGCATTTTGGCGATTGCCCCAGACGACCCGAAGTCGCTGTGGTTGCCCGAAAAGCGCCGCCAGCTGGACGTGTTGGCCAGCCTGGTGGCGCTTACCCTAGAGCGGATTCACTTTGCCGCCGTGGCGCAGGAAGCGACCATGGGCATTGCTTCGGAGCAGATGCGCAATACGCTGTTGGCCACCATCTCCCATGATTTACGCACGCCGCTGACGGCCCTGATGGGCGAGGCAGAGTGGCTGGCCCAAACCCATCAGCAGCTGCCACAGGCGCAGCTCGGCGACAGCCTAATGGCCCTCCATGACTGTGCCCAACGGCTGCACGCCATGGTGTCTAACCTTTTGGAAATGGCGCGCTTGCAAAGCGCTGAATTTGCTTTACACAAAGAGTGGCACGCCATCGAAGAGCTGGTCGGCAGCGTCACTCGGGCCACGCTGTTTGCCCATCCCGAAGTACAGTTCAGCACCCACATGCCGGCCGATTGCCCGCTGGTGGCGTGCGATGGGGTGTTGATTGAGCGGGTATTGAGTAACCTAGTGGACAACGCCATCCACTACAGTGCGCCGCCAGCCAAGGTCATGATTGAGGTGAAGGTGTTGCCGCAATGGCTACAGGTGTCGGTTTTTGATCAGGGCGAAGGCATCCAGCCTGATCAGGTGGCGGGGCTGTTTCAAAAGTTTAGCCGTGGTGAAAAGGAAAGCCACAAAGTGGGCACTGGCCTTGGTTTGAGTATTGCCAAAACCATCATAACCGCTCATGCTGGACACATCGACGCGGCTTTACGCAGTGACCAGCAGGGCAGCCACTTTTGGTTTACCCTGCCGCTGCAGTCGGCGCCGAAGATAGAGGGCATGGAGTGAGTCATGGACGGATACAAAACCATTTTAATCATTGAGGACGACCCGCACATTCGCCGCTTTTTGGCCATGGCCTTAAGCGAAGAGGGCTGGCGCGTATTTGAAGCAGAAGGCGTTAAACGTGGCCTGATCGAAGCGGCCTCACGTCAGCCGGACTGTGTGGTTTTGGATTTAGGGCTGAGCGATGGCGATGGCAAAGGCTTTATCAGCGCGTTTCGACAATGGTCGAATGCCCCCATTATAGTGCTGACGGCTCGGCACGATGAGCAAGAAAAGGTGGCCGCTTTAGACGCCGGCGCCGACGACTACATGACCAAGCCGTTTGGCATTCCTGAGTTTCTCGCGCGACTGCGGGTACAGGTGCGGCGCGCCCAGCCCAAAAATCAGCATCAGCCTTATGCGTGTGGAGACTTGTCCATCGACGTGGTGAACCGGCTGGTACAAAAAAATGGCTTAACCATTCATTTAACCCCGACCGAATATGCATTGTTGGTGGAATTGGTGAGCCATCAGGGTAAGGTGTGCACCCAGCGTCACTTGCTAAACGCGGTGTGGGGGCCTAACTATGTGGAGCAACCCCATTATCTGCGCATTTACATGGGCCACCTCAGGCAAAAGCTAGAGGACAATCCGGCCATGCCGGTGCATTTGCTCACCGAAGTGGGCGTGGGCTATCGTTTGGTTTGAGCGCGGGTTGTGCTAAGGTTATGGGGTAGGCAATGGGGCGGGCCAACTGGGATTGGCCCCGTTTAAGTTAACGGGATGAAAAGGCGTAGATCAATGTCTAAAGTACAGGTTCGAGTTCGTTTGGCTACCGAGGGCGACAAGGCTGCTTGGCTGCCGCTGTGGCAAGGTTATCAGGTTTTTTACCACGCTGACTTAGGGGTTGAGCAGGCTCAGGTGAACTGGCAGCGTTTTATGGACGAGGCCGAGCCGATGTGGGCGTTGGTGGCCACGGTCGACCAGCGCATTGTTGGCTTCACCCATTTAATTGAGCATCGAAGCTGTTGGACGATACAAAACTATGGCTATTTGCAAGATTTATACGTGGATGAATCAATGCGTGGCCACGGCGTGGGCAGAGCCTTGATCGAAGCGGCCTATCAGTGGGGCAAGGCCAAGAACTGGTCGCGGGTGTATTGGCTGACCGAAGAAACCAATCACACCGCGCAGCAGCTGTATGACCGCATCGCTAAAAAAACTGGATTTATTCAATACAAACACGTTGTATAGGCGTTCAAAAGCCCACGCTTAAGCTGCTTTTGAGGTGGGTTTTGGGTGCCCGCTGGGTGCGGCTTCAGCGGGCTGGGCCGCAGCTCGAGGCGATTCAATGGCGCTGACGCAGTGTGGTAAGCATGCGTCAATGGTAGGGGGTGGGCTAGGGTAGATGAGGCGGTGGTGTCCGGAATGGTTCCCGTTGATTTTATTTTATTTTGATGTAAATCAAAGGGATGGGTTGACGCTTGTTGCGTCGGCGGCCCATACTGAAGCTTCTCCTTGGTTCAAAAGGAGCGGGTTTATCAGTAGAAAGGCCGTCTATGAATATTGTGCAATGACGAGCGTTACTTCGTAGTCATGACCATTATTAATTAGGAGCTGCATCATGTTTCCAGAATACCGTGAATTAATCTCAAAACTTAAAAGCACTCAGCCTAGATTCCAATCCCTTTTTGAAAAACACAACGCTTTAGATCATGAAATTATCCGCCTAGAAAAGTTGAATGCCGATCATGATCAAATTATTCGTTTGAAAAGGGAAAAATTAAATTTAAAAGATCAGCTCTACGTCTTCTTGCAATCGCACGATGCGACCAAAAATTAAGCCGCCTTAACGGCGGGCAGAGGATGACCTCAGCCTCACCTAAAACAACCACGCTTGGCCGTGGTTGTTTTTATTTTATCCACATATGTCTTCTTTGATCAGGCCGTTAGCCGCCTACCGCAGCGAGAGTGTGGTGGTGAGGCTTTGCCTTGGCGGCGACTCTTGTTACCATGCCTGCCTTCTGGCCAAATGGGCGTGCCCATGGGCCAGAGTACGGGCAGTGAAGCTGTGAGGTAGGTCAACCGATGGATTGTGATGATTCATCATCGATGTATGGATTAGTAATCAGTGAAATTAAATAAAGTAATGGTATGGGTAGGGCTGCTGGGCTTAATGGCCACAGCGCAGGCAAAAGACATTCAGTGTCGGGTGGTGGGCATCGCCGATGGCGACACCTTAACCTGTTTAACCGCCGCAAAAACGCAGGTTAAAGTGCGCTTGGGTGAGATTGATGCACCAGAGAGCAAGCAGCCGTTTGGCACGGCGGCCAAAAAACAGTTGTCGGATGCGGTGTTTGGTAAAGACGTGCTGGTTAAAGGCGGCACCACCGATCGCTATGGTCGCACCATCGGCATCGTGTACGCCCAAAAAAGCAACGTGAACCTAATGATGGTGCAAAAAGGCCTGGCGTGGGCCTACGTCGAGTATTCGAAAGACCCAAGCTACCGGGCCGCACAGCAGCAGGCAGAAGCCAAACGGATAGGGATATGGTCCGAACCGAATCCGATTTATCCACAGGACTGGCGCAAAGGCTATCGTTTACAAGATGGCCGCGCCAATGTGGTGGCCAGCGAACACACGCGCGTGCGCGCCAGCAAACAAAAGGCGGCTAAGGCCAATTTTGCGTGTGGCACCAAGCAATATTGTAAGGAAATGCAGAGCTGTGAAGAAGCCCGTTATTTTTTAAACGTGTGTCAGGTCAAGAGCCTTGATGGTGATGGCAACGGCGTGCCTTGTGAAAAGCTGTGCCGCAGTTAAAACGACAAAAAACCACGCCCAAACGGCGTGGTTTTTTGATGGGTTAGGCTAGACTGGGGTAATCGGTGTAGCCTTTTTCGGTGCCGCCATAAAAAGTGCTTGGATCGGGTTCGTTTAACGGGGCGTTCTGGGCAAAGCGTTCGACCAAGTCCGGGTTGGCAATGTAGGCGCGGCCAAAGGCCACCGCATCGACCAGCTTGGTTTGGAGCAAGGCTTCGGCCTTTGCCTGAGTGTAGCCGCCGGCGGCGATGATCGGCCCTTGGAACGCGGCGCGGACTTTGTGCCTAAAGTCATCGGTATAGGGTTCGCCACCGGCCCAGTCTGGCTCGGACAGGTGAAGGTAGGCAATGTGGCGCTTATTCAGTTCGCCGATGAGGTAGAGCGCGGCCGCTTCTTGATCCACGCCATTGTCTACCCCATTGAATGGGCCCATGGGCGACAGGCGAATGCCGATGTGGTCTTTGCCCCAGGCGTCGATGACCGCGTCCACCACTTCTAGGGTCAAGCGGCTGCGGTTTTCAATGCTGCCACCATAGGCGTCGGTGCGCTGGTTGGCGCTGGGCGACAAAAATTGGTGCAATAAATAGCCGTGGGCACCGTGTAGCTCCAAAAAGTCAAAGCCAGCGGCCTTGGCCATGCGGCTGGCGTGGGCAAAGTCGGCGACCACCTGTTGAATGCCGTCAAGGGTGAGCGCTTGAGGTTCAGAACAGTTGACGCGAATGGCCAAGCCCTGCTCGTCGCGTAAAGAAGTACGGCCACGCGCGGCAATGGCCGAGGGCGCCACCGGTGGCTGTTGTTCAGGCTGCACCGAGGTATGGGAAATGCGGCCCGTGTGCCAAAACTGTACCGCAATGCGGCCTTTTTTAGCGTGTACCTGAGCCACGATTTTTTGCCATGCCGCCAGCTGTTCTGGGGTGTGAAGGCCAGGCGCCCCGGCATAGCCTTTGGACTGAGCGGATATTTGCGTGGCCTCGGTAATGATGAGCCCGGCGCTGGCGCGCTGAGCGTAATAGGTGCCCATTAAGTCTGTCGGGAGGTCGCCAGGCTCGATGCTGCGTAGGCGCGTCAAGGGCGCCATCACAACGCGGTTAGGTAGGGTGGTCTGGCCGATGGTCAGCGGCGTCTGTAATGTGCTCATAGGACTCCTTTGGTGGCTGAATGATGATCATGGTTGGCGAACGACAAAGCCTTAAGCCACATAAATGGGGGGGAAAGAGGGAAATTCAATGGCGCCGTTGGCTTAGGGCCAAGGCGGCAGAATGACTTAAAAAAAGCCAGCAAAGGCTGGCTGGGTTTAGGGATTGCTGGCCGTGGGCGCTGGCTCGGTGTCTTGGGGACCGGGCAAGGGCGCTGGGTCGGTGCCGGCGTCGGTGCCACGACACACGATGTTAAACATCGACTCGCTGTCGACGCTGTTGACCAGGGCGATCGATTCAAACGTGCCGCCGCTGTCGAGGCAGCTTTGAACCACCTGCTGGCAGGCTGCTTGATCTTCAAAGCCTTGGCAGACCTGCGTAATTTGGTCTCCCGTGGGTTCGGCAACGGCGGGTTCAGCCTCGGTTTGCGGCTGGCAGGCGGCCAGCCCCACCAGGGTCAATAGCCCGAGTAGGGTTTGCCGCCGAGACCAGGGCTTGGCCGTCATTACTCAGGGACCTTTTGCAAAATGTATTGGTCTGCCAGAGCGCCGGTGATGGCGGTGCCTTCTTGGTCACGCATTTCGAGACGGTTTTCGGCCACAAAATATTGGGTGCGGTCGCTGGCCTCGTCGAGGATGACGATGTTGCCAGCTTCGTTCCAGGTAAATTGGCCTTTGTCGGTGAAGGTGTTTTCTTCACCAGGCTGTACGTCTTTTAAGTATTCGCTGGTGCGCTCATAGCTGCCATCGGCGTTTAGCACCAAGGTGGTTTTGATGCCTTCACAGTCAGCGCAGGGCAGCGTGCCTTCATAGGTGCCGGCCCAGTCTAATGCGTTTTGGGCATTGTGTTCGCTGTCAACGGCAGTGGCGTCGGCGGCTTCAGGCGACGCTTGGGTCAAGGTTTCGCTTGGGGCGGCATCGGTGGCGGCGGGTTCTTGCGAGCAGGCCGCCAAAACAAACAGGCTGCCCAGTAACGGGATCATGAATTTTATCATCGTGCGTTCCTTTCGTTAAACATGAAGATATTCTAAGCTGCTGTGGTTTAATCATAACAGCTTACGGCGATGGATTATTTATTGTGACCGCCTTCTGGCTAAAAAATTCAGTCAAAATTTGGGTCCAGTGGCGCGTGACCCGATTAAACCTAAAAAATAGGCCATATAAACCGCGTACATGATGTGAAACAACCCTGTTTATGCTATAATTTCTCACTATCTTATCAAGAAAAATATGCTATGACTGATCAAGTTTTTGCCAAAGAAACCATTGCCATTAGTCTAGAGGAGGAAATGCGTCGCTCCTATCTGGATTATGCTATGAGTGTGATTGTGGGGCGTGCGTTGCCCGATGTGCGTGATGGTTTGAAACCCGTACACCGACGCGTGCTTTTTGCGATGCATAAACTCAATAATGATTGGAATCGCGCGTACAAAAAATCGGCCCGTATTGTGGGCGATGTGATTGGTAAATACCATCCTCACGGCGACTCTGCGGTGTATGACACCATTGTACGGATGGCTCAAGATTTCTCCATGCGCTACATGCTGGTGGATGGTCAAGGTAACTTCGGTTCTGTCGACGGCGACAGTGCCGCCGCCATGCGTTACACCGAGATCAGAATGTCTCGGATTGCGCACGAATTATTGGCCGACATCGACAAAGAAACCGTTGATTTTGGCCCTAACTATGATGGTTCTGAATACGAACCCTTAATCCTACCGGCCAAAGTGCCCGGCCTGTTGGTGAACGGCAGCTCCGGCATTGCCGTGGGCATGGCCACCAACATTCCCCCGCACAACATTAAAGAAACCATCAATGCCTGTTTGGCCCTATTGGCCGATCCAGAACTGAGCGTGGATGACTTAATCGAGCACATTCCGGCGCCAGACTTCCCCACCGGCGCCACCATTTACGGCCTCTCTGGCGTGCGTGAAGGCTACCGCACCGGCCGTGGCCGCGTGCTGATGCGTGCCAAAACCCACATCGAACCGGTGGGCAAGGGTGACAAAGAAGCCATCATCGTGGATGAAATTCCCTATCAGGTGAACAAAGCCAAGCTGCTGGAAAAAATCAGCTCGCTGGTGAAGGAAAAACTGATCGAAGGCATTTCTGATCTGCGTGACGAATCTGATAAATCAGGGATGCGCATTTACATTGAGCTTAAGCGTGGCGAAAACGCCGAAGTGGTGCTCAATCAGCTGTACAAAATGACCCAGCTGCAAGACAGCTTTGGCATCAACATGGTGGCGCTGGTTGACGGTCAGCCACGCTTGTTGAACCTCAAGCAAATCTTGCATGAATTCTTGCGCCACCGTCGCGAAGTGGTGACGCGTCGTACCCTGTTTGAACTACGCAAAGCGCGTGACCGTGGCCACGTATTGGAAGGTTTGGCGGTGGCATTGTCCAACGTGGACGAAATCATTGCCTTGATTAAAGCCAGCGCCACCCCGCCAGAAGCGAAGGCCGGCCTATTGGCCAAAGCCTGGCGCTCAGGCCTGGTGGAAGACATGCTTAGCCGCGTTGACCTAACCATGGCGCGTCCTGAAAGCGTGGGCCCCGAGTTTGGCCTTAAAGACGACGGCTATCACTTGAGTGAAGTACAGGCTCAGGCAATTCTAGACCTGCGTTTGCAACGCTTGACGGGTTTAGAGCAAGACAAGATTGTGGCCGAATACAAAGACATCATGGACATCATCATGGACCTGTTGGATATTTTGGCCAAACCAGAGCGCGTGAACCAAATCATCAATGACGAATTGGTGGCGATCCAAACCCAGTTTGGTGACGAACGTCGTTCGGAAATTAACCCGTTTGGTGGCGACATCGCCGACGAAGATTTGATTCCACCACAAGAGATGGTGGTGACGCTGACCCATACCGGCTACATCAAAGCCCAGCCAACCGATGACTATCAGTCTCAGCGTCGTGGCGGTCGTGGCAAGCAGGCGGCAGCAACCAAAGAAGAAGACTTCATTGAAACGCTGTTTGTGGCCAATACCCATGATTACCTCCTGTGCTTTACCTCTTTAGGTAAGTGTCACTGGATTAAAGTGTACAAGCTGCCACAAGGCGGCCGTAACAGCCGTGGTCGTCCAGTGAACAACGTCTTGGACCTACAAGACGGCGAAAAGATCAGCGCCATCTTGCCGGTGAAAGCCTTTACCGAAAACGAGTTTGTCTTTATGGCCACCGCTTTGGGCACCGTGAAGAAAACCCCGCTCATCGACTTCTCTCGTCCACGTACCGCCGGCATTATTGCCCTGGCCTTGGATGAGGGCGACAGCCTGATTGGCGTGGCCAAAACCAGCGGCCAGCACGATGTAATGATGTTCTCTAGCGCCGGTAAAGCCGTACGTTTTGACGAAAACGACGTGCGTCCGATGGGCCGTACCGCCCGCGGTGTGCGCGGCATGAACCTAACCGATCCCGACAACCGCGTGATCAGCCTGTTGGTGAGCGATCCTGCCGATGAAACCGGCGCTCAAGTCTTGACCGCCACCGAAAACGGCTACGGCAAACGCACCCCGGTCGACGATTACCGCAAGGCCAATCGTGGTACCCAAGGGGTGATCGCGATCGACACTGGCGACCGTAACGGTCAGCTGGTGGCGGCCACTCTGGTAGAAGACTCCGACGACCTGATGTTGATTACCTCCGGCGGCGTGTTGATTCGCACCAAGGTCGATCAGGTCCGCGAAACCGGCCGTGCCGCCCTAGGCGTGAAGCTGATTAACCTTGACGAAAACGAACACCTGGTAAGCTTAACCAAGGTGGCGGAAACCGAAGAGGACGAGTTGGACGACGTTGAATTAGACGGCGTGGACGCGCCTGAGGACGCTGCTGCTGAACCAGCAGCCGACAATACCGAAGGCGATGCCGAGGCGTAAGCCAAAGCACACCGTCAGTGCCAAACAAAATAGACCCTTAATGGGTCTATTTTTTTATGCGCGTTGGTCGGCGTGATCGAGAGAAGAGGGTGGTTTTAGCAAAAAGCTGTTTCATCACCTCATCCAAAACAATCATTCTGCGTAAGGTGGCTAAAGCGTCGCCTATCCACCGGCCTTAAGGGCCTCCAGCATGTATAAGCAAGCCGTCATCGGCGGCAAAGTGGTGCCTGTCTACGGCCGTAGCGGCCGACCACAATCCCCGAGTACCAGACCTGTCTAGGCCACAGTCGTATGGCTTAGGCCCAGCCTACGCTGGGCTGTAGGCCTGTGGTGCCGGCGTTTGCTGACTCAAAACTCAGGATGCAGGCCACAGAAAAACCACCGTTGACGCGCCATCAGGCACGCCACCAATTGATCCGGTTTGGTTGGATTTTCTGATCAATCAAGCTAAGATACGAAATAGTAAAAGACGGTGGCTATTGGTTTGAATTCATTCGATTTTAGGAGGCGCTATGTTTGAGGTACAGCAAGATGGGCAAGGCAATCATTACGTCACGATGACGGAGGCGCAGCTGGCACAGTTAAGCCGCACGCCGCTGGGGGATACGTTGTTTGACTGCCAGGTGTTGCGGTCGGACTATATCGGTGGCGCCGTGGGCACCGATGAGCCATTTTTGGCCACCGGCGTGGGCGAGCATGTGCTGGTGTTTCAATATAAGGCTCGGCTGTTTGGCTGTAAAAGCGTGGTGCGGCCGGATG
The DNA here is from genome assembly GCA_017991555.1 of Neisseriaceae bacterium. GTDB lineage: Bacteria > Pseudomonadota > Gammaproteobacteria > Burkholderiales > Neisseriaceae > JAGNPU01. Next base: position 24,337 of record JAGOQM010000012.1, on the reverse strand, counting down.
AGCTGCCGTGGGCCACTGGTTTTGGCCACCTCAGCCACCCGGTGTATGACTTAAACCTGTCGCCCAAGACGCCGTCTTTATTGTTGCAAGGCTATGAGATCAAGGCTTAAGCCACCGGTTGTGTTAGGAACGAGCCACGCGCAGGCCGCCGTTGACGCCGTGAGGACTAAACAACACCTGCCACAGCTGTAGGTCGCGGGCGCGAAAAGCGCCGGCACAGGCCTGAAGATAATAGCTGAACATGCGTTCAAAGCGTTCGCCATAGTGTTCGGCCAGGCTAGGCCACGCGGCGCTAAAGCGCTGTAGCCAGGCCATTAGGGTGCGGTCATAGTCGGCCCCAAAGTTATGCCAGTCTTCCATGACCAAGAGCGCCTCTGAGGTTTGGCTAATCTGGGTGATGGAGGGCAGGTTGCCGTTGGGGAAAATGTATTTTTCAACCCAAGGATCGACCCGGTGACTGGTGCGGTTACTGCCGATGGTGTGCAGTAAAAACAGGCCATCATCCTTTAGGTTCTGGCGCACGCTGTTAAAATAGGTGCGGTGGTTTTTGGGGCCGACGTGTTCAAACATGCCCACCGACACCACCCGGTCGAACCGTTGCTTGGGGCTGCGATAGTCTTCTAGGCGGATGTCGACGTCTAAGCCTGCACAGTGGGCCTGAGCCAGGCGTTGCTGTTCTGCCGAAATGGTGAGACCGACCACGCGCACGCCATAGTGGCGAGCGGCATAGGCGGCTAGGCCACCCCAGCCGCAGCCAATGTCGAGCAAGGTTTGCCCCGGCGCCAGGCGTAATTTTTCACAAATGAGCCGCAGCTTGTGCGCCTGCGCCTCGGCTAAAGTGGCGGCTTCGGGCCAATAGCCGCAGGAGTATTGCATGTGTGGGTCGAGTATTTGGGTGAACAAATCATTGCCCAAGTCGTAATGCTGTTGTCCCACCTGCCACGCACGGCGGCGCGACTGTCGATTGAAAATCCGTGCTGTCATCAGGCGCAGACCGTCTTGCCAAGGCAGGTGCAGCTTTGCCTCTAGGCCGCTACGCAGCACGCGTTCAAAAAACTGGTCGAGGCGCTCGCACCGCCACCAACCGTCCATATAGCTTTCCCCTAGTCCTAAAGAACCTTCTTTGAAAATGCGTTCAAAGAGGTCGGGGTGGTGTACCTGTAGGTCGTAAGGCTGGCGGCCATTAATGGTGATACCGGCCTGCTGTAATAGGGTTTGGGCCATGCTGTACCATCGATTTTGGGCTGGCTGGGTGTGTTCTAGGCAAGAGGAACTCATGTGTTGACTCCATGATAAGGTTAAGGTGGCCGCTTGGGTCGCCGTGGATTCAGTCGCGGGTGGCGCAGAATTTCCTATTGCCTAGGATATGATTGTTATGAGGGCGTGTAAATATGGCTAACTATTGATTCTATTGTGTATTTTTGTTTATGATTAAGGGCAATGTTGCCGTAGGTCAATGAGGGCCAATAAAAACGCCAGCCTCTAATAAGGGCTGGCGTTGCGTTTGGTTGCGTGAGGCTATGGTGCCGATAGTAATTCTTTGGCATGTTGCAAAGTGGTGTCCGTCACCACTTCGCCGCCGAGCATGCGGGCGACTTCATGTACCCGTTGATCATGGTTTAAAACGTGGATTTGGCTGACGGTGTGCTCCTTGGTTTCGTGCTTGGCCACCTGCCAGTGTTGGTCGCCACAGGCGGCCACCTGTGGTAGGTGGGTAATGGCCAAAACCTGATAGTGCTGGCCTAGGGCCTTCAAGGCTTTGCCCACGATTTGCGCCACGCGCCCGCCGATGCCGGTGTCGACTTCGTCAAAAATCAGCGTCGGCACTTTGGTGTACTGACTGGTCACGACCTGTAGCGCGAGGCTGATGCGCGACAGTTCGCCGCCTGAAGCGGCTTTGTGTAAGGCGCGTAAAGGCGCGCCCTTATTCATGGCCACTTGATACTCAACCGATTCAAGGCCATAGGCCTGGGGGTCGTCTAGCGGATGCAGTGAAATGGCAAACTGGGCGCCAGCCATGGCCAAATCTTGCATGTGGGCCGTGGTTTCGTCGGCCAGCTTTTGTGCGGCTTCGTTGCGCTTTTTACTCAGTTTTTGCGCGATGGTGTGGTAGGCCTCATAGGCTAGCTCTACCTGCTTTTCTAAGCTGTCCAAGTCGTTGGCGGCCTCTAGGACGGCCAGCTCATCTTGCAGCTGCTGGTATTTTTCTGGTAACGCTTCTGGATCAACTCGGTATTTGCGCGCAATATTGACCAGCTCGTTGATGCGGGCCTCTTTTTTGGCCAGCTCATTCGGGTCGATTTCGATTTGGCTATTGACGTCGCGCATGGCGTGGGCCACTTCGCTGAGCTCCGCTTCGATAGAGTTAAGCAGCGCCAGACTTTCTTCAAATTTGGGGTGAACCTGCACCAATGGACTGAGTTTGTTTTGGCACTGGTACACCATGCGCAATAAATTTAGCTCGTCTTCATTCACCAGCTGTTCTACAAAGCTTGCCGCTTCGATTAGGTCGGCGGCGTGGGCGAGGGTGTGGTGGCTTTGGCTTAGGTCGGCCCATTCGCCCGTGATTAGGTTTAGCTCGGACAGCTCGTTGATTTGCCAGCAGAGTCGCTCACGTTCCACTTCGAGCAGGTCGGACTGGGTTTTGGCCTTGTTTAAGGCCTGTTTTTGCTGCTGCCAGCTTTGATAGGCCAAGCGCACCTCTTTGGCCAAGGCCAGATTGCCCGAGTATTCGTCTAACAGCGCCCGCTGGGTGGCTTCGTTGTTGAGCGAATGGTGGGCGTTTTGGCCGTGGATGTCGATCAGCTGCTCGCCCACGGTTTTAAGCTGGGCCAGCGTCACCGTTTGGTCGTTGATGAAGCTGCGACTGCGGCCTTTGGCGTCGATGATGCGGCGAATGGCCAGCTCGGTGTCGCCTTCTTTAAGCAACCCTTGCTCGAGCAGTAACGCCTGAGTGTTGGGCAGCTGGTTGATGTCGAACAGCGCCGAAAACTGCGCGTCTTTGGCGCCGTGGCGCACCTGGCTGTAGTCGGCCTTATCGCCCATGAGCAGGCCCAGCGCGTCTAGGGTAATGGATTTACCCGCGCCGGTTTCGCCGGTTAAAACGGTGAAGCCAGTGTCAAAATCAAGGTGGAGTTTGTCCACAATCACAAAGTCAGAAAGCGTAAGCGTCAACAGCATGAATGGTCCTAAACTAAGCGTTCGCCCCAGTGGAGTTTTTGGCGTAAGGTGCCGTAATAGTTGTAGTCAAGCGGGTGCAAAATCCGCAGGCTATTTTGGTAGCGTTGGATGAAAATGCGGTCTAATTCTTCTAGGTCATACAGCGACTGGCCGTCAAAGTGAATGCGGGTGTCGAGGCCTTTGGTCAGCAATACCTCAACCTTACAGGTGTCGGGGATGGCGATGGGCCGATTGTTCATCGACTGGGGGCAAATCGGCACCAGCGCAATGGCGGGCAATGTCGGGTGTAAAATAGGGCCGCCAGCCGCCAAGGAGTAAGCGGTGGAGCCGGTTGGGGTGGAGACAATGAGGCCATCGGAGCGTTGGGTGTACACAAACTGGCCGTCCACAAAGACTTCAAATTCCACCATTTGGCCCATGCCGCTGCGGCTAAACACCACGTCGTTTAAAGCCAGCGAGGTTTTAATCGGCTTGCCACTGCGCTCGATGGTGGCTTCCAGTAAAATGCGCTCTTCCGGCATGAATTCGCCTAGGAACATCGGTTTCAAAACCTCCAGCATGCGCTCGCGCGGAATGTCGGTCATGAAACCGAGGCGGCCTTGGTTGATGCCAATTAAGGGCACCTTATAGGGCGCAATTTTACGGGCCACCGACAGCAAGGTGCCGTCGCCGCCCAAGACCAAAACCAGGTCACAGACTTTACCCAAGGTGTCTTTGTCTACGCTTAAGCACACGTCGGAAATGAAGTCGTTTAAAAAATCGTTGTCATGGTCTTTTTCTAGGTAAACCTTAATCCCTTGCGCGCACAAAAAGTCGATCAGCAGGCTGACGTCTTCTTTAATATTGGGCGTGTCGGGGCGGGTCACCAAACCGACGTGTTTAAATAAGCTATTCATGGCTCTATTCTAAAGGGTTTTTTCATAGTCTCAAAGTAGATGATGTGCAAATCGGGCAAGATCAGGCTACTTTAGTGCGCCCAGGCTGCGAAGGCGCTGACGCAGAACAAATAATAAAGAGACCGGTGGTCGGTCTCTTCGGGCGGTATCATGGTTAGGCATCGCGCCAAAACTCGGCAAATTTTGCCTTGGCTTTCACAAACTTCGGCGCCACCACCGCTTGGCAGTAGCCGCCGGCTTCAGGGTTCTTCATGAAATAGCCTTGGTGGTATTCTTCGGCCGGATAAAACGTCACCGCAGGTTTGAGCGCCGTCACAATGGGGCGGTCGTAGTGGGGCGCCAGCTCGGCAATGGTGGCCAAGGCCTGTGCCTTTTGCGTCTCATCGGTGTAATACACGGCGCTGCTGTACTGCTTGCTGGGGGTGTCGCTGCCGTGGCGTTGATCGACAGAAGTCGGATCGTGCAGGGCAAATAAAATGTGCAATAGGTCGGTGTATTGGATGACCTCAGGGTCGAAGGTGATTTGAACCACTTCGGCGTGTTGGGTTTCACCCGCGCACACTTGCTCATAGGTTGGGTCGACCACGTCGCCATCGCTGTAGCCCGAAATTGCTGCCTCAACGCCTTTTAATTGGCTAAAAACCGCTTCAATACACCAGAAGCAGCCTGCTGCAAAAAGTGCTTGTGCCATGCTGTATCCTTTTCAAAAAAGGCGTTTAATCACGCCAAAACTCGGCAAACTTGGCCTTCGCGCGCACAAACTTAGGCGCCACCACCGCTTGGCAATAGCCACCGCGCTCAGGATTCTTTAAGAAATAGCCTTGATGGTAATCTTCAGCGGGATAAAACGTCACCGCCGGTTTGACCTCGGTGACTAAGGGCTGGGGGTAGTGCGGGGCCAGTTCGGCCATAGTGGCCACGATTTGGGCTTTTTGTTCGTCGTTATGATAATACATCGCGCTGCGATACTGAGTGCCCACGTCGCCGCCTTGGCGGTTGAGTGAGGTGGGGTCGTGTAGCGCAAACACAATGTTTAATAAGTCTTGGTATTGAATCACGCTGGGGTCGTAGCGGATCTGTACGGCTTCTGCGTGGCCGGTGGCACCGGTGCACACAGATTCATAGTTTGGGCTTGGGTCGTGGCCATCGGTGTAGCCTGCCACGGCGCTGTGGACGCCCTTTAGTTGGCTAAAAACCGCTTCAATACACCAAAAGCAACCGGCTGCAAACGTGGCTTGTTCCATTTTATTCCCTTGAGTCATCTGTTGTGTTTAATCGTTATGGGCTTTGAGCAAGGCAAAGCGTGGTCGTTCTTGTCCGTCTAAGGTGACGGTTTCGGCGAACATCTCTAGTGGGCGCACCCACAAATCATACTGACCATAGAGGGTTCGGTAAACCACTAATTGCGCTTCGGTTTCGCTGTGGCGGGCGGTGCCCAAAACTTCGTAGAGGGCGCCTTTGTAGTGCTGGTAAATACCGCGTTTAATCATGGTGTGTCTTTATTAGGGTTAAGGGAGGGTGGCAATGGCGGCGGTGAGCTTGCTAAATAGGGCGTCCGCATCGACCTCGGTGATCCAGTGGGCGTTGGCAGGCTGTTCGCCTTTTTGCCACCAATCCACCACGCTGGCGCCCATGGTAAAGGTGCCGTGGGTTTCCACGTTGACGGTGACTTTTTTGCCACGGAACAATTCGGGGAACACCGCATAGGCGAGGGCGCAAGGATCGTGCAGGGGGCCACCTTCTAGGCCAAACTGTTGAATGTCGTAACGCTCATAGCTTTGTAAAATGGCGGCTAGACGAGGACCATTGGCGTTGTTGAGGGCTTTTAGTGCGTCCATCCGCGCTTGGGTAATGCAGGCTTTGTGGGTGACGTCTAGCGGCAAAATGGTGATCGGCACGCCGCTTTGTAACACGATTTGGGCCGCATGAGGGTCGACGAAAAAGTTAAATTCGGCCGCGGGCGTGATGTTACCAGCTTCAAAGTACGTCCCGCCCATCAGCACGATCTCCTTAATGCCTTGGGCACACTCTGGCGCCAGGCTTAAGGCTTGGGCAATATTAGTGAGTGGGCCGATGGGGCAGAGGGTGATGCTGTTAGGGGCGGCGGCCAGTAGCGTTTCCACCAAAAAAGGCACCGCGTGCAGGCTCTTGAGCGGCGTTTTGGGTTCGTGTAGCGGCACGCCGTCGAGGCCGTTTTTGCCGTGGACGTTTTCGGCCGTCACCAGTTTTTCAATTAAAGGCTTATAGGCGCCAGCATAAACCGGCGTGTGTGGTTGATTGGCCCAGTCGCAAATAATGCGTGCGTTTTTGCTGGTCAATTCTAGGCCGACGTTGCCCGCCACTGTGGTGATGGCGGCGATGTCAGCGAGGCCCTGATTGGCGAAGCCAAAGGCCATTAAAATGGCAGCGGCATCGTCTTGTCCCGGGTCGGTGTCGATAATAATGGTTGGTTTTTGGGTCATCACGGTGAAAAAGCGGTAAAATCGCTTTCTTTCCTCCTCATGAGCTTGTCAATGCGTTTAATTTTAGCCCCTATGCAAGGTTTAGTCGATGACGTGATGCGCATTTTGTTGACCGACATTGGCGGTTTTGATGCCTGCGTCAGCGAATTTGTGCGTATTACCCATACCGTGCACAGCAAGCCCACCTGGCTTAAGCATGCGCCAGAGCTGGCCAACGATGGCTTAACGCCCAGCGGCGTGCCCTGCGTGGTACAGCTGTTGGGCTCAGACGCGCCCAATATGTTGGCCAATGCCCTGAACGTGATTGATTATGGCGCCCAGCAAATCGACCTTAACTTTGGCTGCCCCGCGCCCACGGTCAACAAGCACAAGGGCGGTGCCGTGCTGTTGAAAGAGCCGGAAGCCATTTACGACATCGTGCACACGCTGCGCCAAGGCTTGCCCGAACACATTGCGGTGACCGCCAAAATGCGCCTGGGCTTTGAGGACAAGGATTTAGCCATCGCTTGCGCTCAGGCAATCGAGGCCGGCGGCGCGGCGTCGGTGGTGGTGCATGCGCGCACCAAGGTTGAGGGCTATACGCCGCCAGCCCACTGGATTTGGATTCGCAAAATCGCCGCAGCCATCCGCATCCCCGTGACCGCCAATGGCGATGTGTTCACCCTCGATGACTACATACAAATCAAGCAGCAAACTGGCTGCGACAGCGTGATGCTGGGTCGTGGCGCCCTGATGCGTCCTGACCTGGCGCGGCGGATTAAAGCCTATGAGGCCGGCACGCCTGCGGCCGCAGTGGCCGAAGCCGACTGGGCACAGATTCAGCAGTGGCTGATCGAGTTTGTGCACTTGTGCGTGGCCAAAACTGGCAGTGACAGTAAGTATCCTGCGGCCAGGTTTAAACAGTGGCTGGGCATGCTCAAGCTGGTGCATCCCGAAGCGGCGGCGCTGTTCGGCCAAATCAAAACCCTCAAGCAGGCCGAAGACATTCTGGCGGTTTTACAAGCTTAGGTCGAATGGGCCTGAAGCTGTTAAAATAAGCTGAACATTCCTTCCGACCTCCGTACCGAAAGTGGCGACATGAAACACATTGCTTCCGCGCAAAATGACACCTTGAAAAACCTGCGTAAGTGGCTGAGCCAAAGCAAGGCCCGCAAAACCGATCGGGTGATGGTCTTGGAGGGCATTCACTTACTCAGCGCCTTACTGCAAGCTGGCCAAACGCCACAGCAGGTATTGGTGCGAGAAGACTGTATCGGCCACCCTGAAATAGCCGCCTGCCTGACCCAACTGCCCGCGGGTGTGGCCGTGTCGGTGGCCACCGAAGCCTTTGCCAAAGTCACGGCCTTAACCCATGCCGCGGAGATCATCAGCGTGGTGGCCTGGCCAGAAGCGGTGCCGCCGCCGCTTAACGGCTCGGTGGTGGTGTTGGAAAACCTACAGGATCCTGGCAATGTGGGCACTATTTTACGCAGTGCCGCTGCCGCCGGCGTCACCAACGTGCTGTTGAGCCCAGAGTGTGTGGACGTGTATTCTCCCAAGGTTCTGCGTGCCGGGATGGGGGCACATTTCTTGCTTAACATCCACACCGAGGTGGCGTTGCTGCCGTGGCTGGCAGCGTATCAGGGCCGCTCTTTGGCCACGGCTTTAGACGAGCGGGCGGTGTCGGTGTACGCCGAAGACCTGCGCCAAGACGTGGCCCTGGTGTTTGGCAACGAAGGGGCGGGCGTCAGCGCCGCCACCATCGCCGCAGCCGACCAAACCGTCATCATCCCTATGTTGGGGCAAACCGAATCCTTAAACGTCGCCATGGCGGCAACCGTGTGCCTGTTTGAACGCATGCGTCAAATACTTTAAAGGCGTGGCTGTCACAGCCGTGCCCAACATCATCATCTTCACGAGGTAATTGTAATGACCACCATGACTTTTGGGGCCGCCGAGCACAAAGCGCTCGAAACCTTATTAAACCCACAGGCAATTGCCGGCGACTGTATGCGCTTAGACGAAGTACAGGCGTTTTTTACCGCCCTTGTGTCCGGGCCAGACCCAGTGGTGGTGGCCGACTGGCTCACCGAAATCACCGGTGACGACGCCGGTTTTGACGAGGAAGAAAACGCCCAAATCATCGCCTTGGTCGAGGCCTTAGTGGCCGACTTAAAAGCCCAGTTGGCCGCGCGTCAGCCCATCACCCCGATCGTGTACCCAGATGCCGAAGTTGAAGGCAGCATGGACTATTTAAGCTGGTGTAACGCCTATTTGTGCGCGTTGGATGTGACCCAAACCGACTGGTTTGAAGCGATTGAAGCGGAAGAGTTTGAAGATCTGCTCACGCCGATTATGGCTTTGGCTGGCATGTTCGACGAGCAGCCAGGTCAGGCGGCCTTGCTGACCTTTACCGAGCGCGAAATCAACATTTTCCAAGAGCAGCTGCCAGAAATCGTGGCCATGGTGTATGGCTATTGGCAACACTTCATGAACCCGGTTAAAACCGTGCGCCGCGAAGGCGACAAGATTGGCCGTAACGATCCTTGCCCGTGCGGCAGCGGCAAGAAGTTTAAGGCCTGCTGTAAGCAAAACCAAGCGTAAGGTGATTAGGCTTAAAACCCCATGCCCGCAACCAGCTGGCGTGGGGTTTTTTATGCGTATTCAGCAGCGACTGGCCTTACAAAAAACAGCGGTTTGAGGGCGCTGGCTGCGCGAGGCGAGGTGGCTCAAGTGGCCATTGTGATGAGTTAAGTGGCATGGCTGTGTGTCAAAAAACCATGGTTTGGTGTTTGATGAAGGACTGGTACTTGTTTTGCGACGATCACCTCGCCGCGCATCCTTTAGGTGAAGTACCGTGCCGTAGAGCCGCCGAAGTAGGTTCTATTGAGCCAGATGAAGCAGGCAAAAAGCTTGTGGCGCCCGACCACGCTTTGATAGGAGGGCGAGTACTATTCTGGTGTGCCTGCGCTGGCTCAATAGGTTCTGCTGAGGGCAGTCACGAAGTGACCGGGGATCAGGGTGGCCTTTTCTTTGCTTCGTTTCTTTTGGCCACGCAAAAGAAATGACGTCGCCCTCGGCGAAACAAAATGCCCAAATTTAAGTCATGCCTGACTAAAAACAGCCTTTTAAAATCATTCATGCTTCGGCAATATCGCTATTGATTAGTCGTTGGGTTTCGCCCTGTAGGGCGCCATCATTTCTTTTTGATGTCAAAAAGAAACGAAGCAAAGAAAAACCACCCCACTTTATCCGCCCGCTACGCGGGTGCCCTCGTTGGCCCGCACGTGGCCGGCGGCAAAAACTCCTATTTGAGCCTTCGGCCAAATACTCAAACAACTTTGCCTTAAAGCCCCGGCCCCGCACGAACCGCCTCGGCGGCTAAAAGGAGAACGGTACTTCACCTAAGGGAAAGGTGGTGAGTTTAAATAATTTGGCATTCACCAAACCATGTTTTTTAGTACTTTGTAGCGTGAATCGCGACCCACGTCGCCTTTGGTTTATATGATCTGAAGCATTAAAGCTGGTGGGTAGGCTGCGCTTTACCGCCAGTGCGAGAAAGCGTGTGCGATACGAACGCCCTCGGGCAAGGCAATGCCCAAGCGTCTGGTTCTGCCTGCGCGAGCCAGCCGCTAAAAGCTTGCTGGGTGGCGCTGGCCAAGGTTGGGTCGGCACTGTGGATGGCGCCGCTGTGAAACAGTGGTGCGGGGTCATATTTCATCAGTCACTGTTGGGTTTGGGCCAGCTCGGTGCCGCAGATGAGCGACAGTAGGGTGAGGCCAAAGTGGATGCCAGAGGTGCTGCGTGCGCGTTTTAAGGCGGCTTTTGGGCTGTCGCCTTGCGCCTGGCGGTTCAAGTGCGCGGCTTCGGTCTCGATCGATTGACATCAGCCGGATAAAATCCTTTATTAAGGGCTTAATCCAACGCCTATTTTATTCTATGGCGCGTGCTTGAACTTTGTGACTTTAGCCCCATCATAGCTATATGTTTCACTATTTACTGAAATAGGCAAGGGAACGGCAAGGGCCTGTATTTAATCTAATTTTACACGGAAGTGGATTGTCATTTTTAGTGGTCTGCGCTAAAGTCAGTGGCATGATTTACAAACGAAGTAAAGCGGTTAAGACACACGCATTAAGGATCAATAAACAATCATAATAAAGAAAGTATGAAGGTTAACCATGCACACGCATAAACGTAAGGCCCTTTTGGTGGTCAGCTCTCATCGGGAGCTAGGGGAGATCGAAAAAGCCACGGGTTTTTGTTATGAAACTTTGGCCATGCAATATTGGGGATTATTAGACTATGGCTTTGACGTTGACATTGCCTCCATCGATGGTGGCCGTGCACCGGCTAACCCAGCCTATTTGGCCAACATTACCGACCGCAGTAAGTCGCTGCGCCGATTTTTAACCCACGGCGCCAGCGTGGGCAAGGTAGATCACACCTTGGCGCTGGCCGATGTGAACGTGGCCGATTACACCATGGTGGTGTTGATCGGCGGCTATGGGGCGCTGTGGGATTTTGCCCCATCGACGCATTTGGCCTACGTGGTGAGCCAGTGTTTTGATGAGGGCATTTTGCTGGGGGCCGTGGGCGAAGGGGTGGCGGGCCTAACCTACGCCCGCTTGACCATGACCGGCTGCGAAGCGCCAGACATACCGGTGGCGGATGGCCGCCAAATGACCTGCTTTAGCGACGCCGAATTAGAGGCGGCGGGGCTGTTGACGCTGGTGCCTTTTTCGCTACAGAAAAAACTCACCGCCCAGGGCGCAAAGCTTAGCTTTAACAGCGCTCAGGCGCCGTGCGTGCGCCGTGATGGAGACTTGGTCACCGGCCAAAATGCCGCTTCGGCCGACCTCGTGGTGCAGGCTTTACTACAGTGCCACAGAGAACGATTTAAAGATTAACGGCATCGGCGTATGATAAAGGCAAGCCTTGGTGGCTTGCTTTTTTTATGCCTAATGAAAATCCCAATGAGAAATCAAACATGAGTGTACTGGTGTCGGCCTTTATCGGCCTTTTATTAACCGCAGGCTTGCTGATCGCCATTCCTGGCCCCAGTGTCTTGTACATTGTGGGTCAGGCTTTAGCCTTTGGCCGTCGCAGCGCTTTATATGGCGTGCTGGGCAACACCGTTGGCAGCGCCAGCACCGGTTTAGTGGTGGTGGTGGGCCTAGGCTATGTGTTTACGCTGTTGCCGTGGCTGCAAACGGTGATGGGGGTGCTTGGGGCCGTCGTTTTATTTTGGATTGGCGGGCAGTATGTTCGTCAAGCCTGGCGCCCCGGCGCGTTGTCTACCAAGGTGGTGGAAGCAAATCATGGCCAGTCGTTTCGCATGGGGGTGTTGATTGGGGCCAGTAATCCTAAAGTCTTGATCATGTTTGGCACCATTGTGCCCAGCTTTATGCCGCGCGCCGACAGCGTGGCGCTGTCGGCGCCACTGCTGATGCTGTTGTTGGCCTTGGTGCCAATAGTCACGGGCCTAGTGGTGGACACCGCCTGGGCCATGCTGGCCGTGGCCGGGCGGCGGTTTATGCAGGGGGCAGAATCGCGCATTCGCCTAATGCACTGTCTTGGCGGCCTGTTAATGCTGGTGATGGCGGTGTGGCTTTTGGTCGACGTACTCGGTGGTTATAAATAGGCCCGCACCGACGCCTGAATGAAGTCTAAAAAAGCGGTGATGCGCGACGACAGCTGGGTGTTGCGATAATACACCGCGTTGACTGGTTGACTGTGCGGCAGCCTTTCGGCCGCAAACAGCTCGACCAACTGGCCTTGGCTGCGTGCCGCCCGAGTGGTGAAGTCGGTCAGGCAAAAGATGCCCTGATCGGCCAAGCCTAAGGCCAATAAAGTGGCGCCGGAAGACGCCAATAGGTTGGGCTCAACCTGCAGCGGTACGCCCTTGTCGTCCAACAATGGCCATTGGTTTAGGGTGGGGATCTTATTAAACCCCAGCAGCGTGTGCTGGGCCAGTTCTGCCACCGTTGTGGGCGTGCCGTGGGCGGCCAAATAGGCCGGGCTAGCGAAGATGCGCGACTGGCTGTGGCCCAGCAGGCGGGCGTGCAGGGTCGAATCGCTCAGGTGGCCGATGCGGATGGCAATGTCGGTGTGTTGGGCGAGCAAATCGATGTAGAAATCGTTGCTGTCTAATTCTAGGCTGATGTGCGGGTAGGCTTGGCGAAAAGCGCCCACTAAGGGCACGATGACCTGGCTGATGAACGAGGGGGCCCCGTTAATGCGAAGGCGACCGCTGGGCTGTTGGCGGCGAATGGCCATTTGCTCTTCTAACCGATCGACCGCGTGTAAAATGTCACGGCCTGCGGCCAATACGTAGCGGCCTTCATCGGTTAAATCCAAACGGCGCGTGGTGCGCGTGAGTAAGGGCGTGTCGAGCTTGTGTTCTAAGCGTGTGAGGGCGCGGCTGACGCCAGACACGGTCAGGCCAAGCTGCTCAGCGGCGGCGGTGATGCTGCCGCAGTCGACCACGGTTTGAAAGGCTAAATATTCTTCTAAAGTGGTGTTCATGGGATTTTGAAGATGAAAAGTCAGGCTTAATTCTGCTTTATTGTTGATTTTTAATCAATAGTATTTTTCAATTTTGACGGTTTATGCAATAAAAACGCTTCGTTATACTGGGCCCTCTTTGTAATTTATGGCCTAAGGACGATGCATGAACATTTTATTGATTAACGGTGCCCAGAGTTTGTTTGGTGAGGGCGGGCAATTGAATACCCATTTACATCAGTTGGCGGTGCGCCATTTGAGCGAGTGCGGTCACGCCGTGCAAGAAACCCATATTGAGGCCGGCTATGACATGGCGGCAGAGGTGGATAAGTTTATATGGGCCGAGGCCATTGTGTTTCAAATGGCCGGATGGTGGATGGGGCTGCCGTGGAAAGTCAAACAGTATATGGATGAAGTGTACAGCATCGGTCATGGCCGTATTTACGCCAGCGATGGGCGTTCACACCTTAATCCAGAGGTCAATTATGGCACTGGTGGGCTGCTGCAAGGTCGCCAGTACATGCTGTCGACCACTTGGAATGCGCCGCTGCATGCCTTTACGGCACCAGAGGAATTCTTTGAAGGCAAAGGTGTGGACGGAGTGTATTTTGCTTTTCATAAGGCGCAGCAGTTTGTTGGCCTGCAGGCCTTGCCCACGTTTATGCTGAACGATGTGGTGAAAGACAATCAGCCAGAGGCATTTGCAGCGGCCCATCGGCACCACCTGACGCAGGTGTTTGGGTCGGCTCATTAGGTCATCGGGGTTTTAGGGTGGGTTCGCATGGTAGTCTGTTTAAGTACCTGTTAATCAAATATTTTTTATGTTTTAGGCTATGCAGCGTTGAATTTAGATGTCATTATTCATTTTGCATCAAGATGACTGACGAAAGGAGTATCGCATGACGATACAGGCAAAAAAAGCGCTGATGATTGTGACGTCACATGCCCAGCTAGGCGACACAGGGCGCGCAACGGGATTTTATTTTGAGGAATTGGCGGTGCCGTATTGGGCCTTAAGATCGGCCGGACTGACGGTAGACATTGCGTCGATTCAGGGTGGGACCGCACCGGTGGACCCTAATAGCGTGCCAGAAACGGGCCAGCACGAAGCGGTGCAGCGCTTTTTGGCTGATTCGGCCTGCATGAGCCAAATTCAGCAGACTTTGGCACTGGAAGACGTCGACATGGCTGCTTATCGGCTGGTGTTCCTACCCGGTGGTCACGGCGCGATGTGGGATTTCCCCGAATCGATGGCGTTGGCCAATTTAATCAGTGAGGCCGCTGCGCGCGGGTGGGTGATTGGTGCCGTGTGCCACGGCGTAGCGGGTTTGCTGGACGCGATTAGGCTGGATGGTTCGCCCTTATTGGCTGGGCGTCGGGTTAATTCGTTTACCAATGAAGAAGAGGTCGGCATTGGCCTACAGGACGTGGTGCCGTTTTTATTGGAAAGCCAAATTCGCAGCCTCGGTGGCCAATTTGAGCAAGGCCCTAACTTTGAAGCCTATGTGGTGCGCGATGAACTGTTGGTGACGGGGCAGAACCCAGCTTCTTCGGCTGCGGTGGCCGAGTCCTTATTGGCGGCGCTGCGCCAGCAAGAAATAGAATAGCCTAGGGGCATGTAAACCGCTACCCAGCCAGGTGCCAGATTGCACCTGGCTTTATTTGTGCCCACGCCTAAGAGGACTGAGTCAAAGGACTATTTAAACGGGCTGATCGACCAAGGTGTCGATTTCTTGTTATCATCGGCATGGCCTGTCTTTTTTAAGGATTGTCATGGCGCGTTTATTGACGGTATTGCATGCCATTATTGCGTTGATTGCCATTGTTGGCTTTTATTTGTATTTTAATAAATGACGCGTTCATTCTAGGGGCGCGTTGTCAGACTGATTCAGGATGATTCATGAGTGAACCCACCGTGGGCGCCAGCCCAAAAATGCCGTCGCTGCTGGGCGGCGCAATGATTATTGCCGGAACCGCCGTGGGTGCCGGTATGTTTGCGAACCCTACGGCGACTTCCGGTGTGTGGTTTATGGGGTCGATGGTGGTGTTGCTGTATACCTGGTTTTGCATGTATGCCTCTGGTCTGATGATTTTAGAGGCCAACCTAAACTATCCGCTAGGGGCCAGCTTTGACACCGTGGTGAAGGATTTATTAGGGCAAAAGTGGAACGTCATCACCGGTGTGGCGGTGGCGTTCGTGCTGTATATTTTGACCTATGCTTATATTTTTGTTGGCGGAGGGCTAACGCAGGCCTCGTTACAAAAAATTGGGGGGCTATTAGGGGCGGAGTCTCTAAGCCTTAGTCGTGAAGTAGGGGCGGTGGCTTTTGCGCTGGTGGTGGCGTTTTGCGTGTGGCTGTCAACGCGCGTGGTCGATCGCTTTTCGACCATCCTGATCGGCGGCATGGTGATCACCTTTTTCTTATCCGTGGGGGGCATGATGGACACGGCCAGTCGTGAGGTGTTGTTGAACACCATTGCGCCAGAAGGGCAGCGCTATTGGATCTATGTGTGGGGGGCGCTGCCGGTTTGTCTGGCGTCGTTCGGCTACCATGGCAACGTGCCGAGCCTTGTAAAGTACTACCAAAAAGACGGCAAGCAGGTGGCGCGTAGCCTGCTGCTGGGCACGCTGATCGCGTTGGTGATCTATATTTTGTGGCAGTTCGCGGTACAGGGCAATTTACCCCGCGCAGAGTTTGCGCCCGTGATCGCCGCCGGCGGCGACGTGAGTGCGCTGCTGACTGCGCTGTCGTCTTACATCAGTACCGATGGTCTGGGTTTAACCCTCAACTATTTTGCTTACATGGCGATCGCCAGCTCGTTTTTGGGCGTGACCTTAGGCCTGTTCGACTACTTGGCCGACCTGTGTAAGTTCAGCAACAGTCGTTCGGGCCGTTTTAAAACCGCCTTGCTGACGTTTTTGCCGCCGCTGGTGGCCTGCCTGCTGTTTCCTACTGGATTTGTCAAAGTGATCGGCTACGTGGGCTTAGGCGCCACCGTTTGGACCGGCATTGTGCCGGCGTTGTTGGTGAATGAAAGCCGCAAACGCTTTCCGAATGCCCCCTTTAGGGCATTTGGCGGTCGGTTTATGATTGGTTTTGTACTGCTGTTTGCGGTGATTAATATTTTGGCGCAGCTGCTGAGTCAGCTGGGTGTGTTGCCGACGTTTACAGGTTGAACTCGATTGACATAAGTTGGGCTGGGCGCTCACTTCATGAGTTAAAGTTTGGATGTGGTTTTTTGAGAATAGCCATCTATTTGATTAGATGGCTATTTTTTTATTTGGTTTTATTTTTTGATTTTGCGAGGCATAAAAAAAGTGGAGTCTAGCCGTAAAGGTTGCTATGATGGCTGAGTCTTAAAAAACGGCTTTGGCATTTTGCTGCTTGGCAACGGCTTAATGACGTTCTTTTAAAACTCCGTAAGTACTATTGAATATAATAATAAAAATATGTTTTTTAACTAAATGATGAAGCATGAGGAGATGTTATGGATTACGTGAATCCCACGACGATTACGTTTGCCATTTACCTGATCGGGGTATTGGCCATTGGGTTTGTTGCTTATCGTTATACCCGAAATTTTTCAGATTACATCTTAGGTGGCCGCAGCTTGGGCAGTTTTGTGACGGCCATGTCCGCCGGCGCTTCCGACATGTCGGGCTGGTTGCTGATGGGTTTGCCCGGCGCGATTTATATTTCTGGCCTATACGAAAGCTGGATTGCCATTGGCCTGTTGGTGGGGGCGTATTTAAACTGGCTGTTTGTTTCAGGCCGCCTACGCGTTCACACCGAATTTAACCGTAATGCCTTAACCTTACCGGACTATTTTTATGGCCGTTTTGGTGAAAGCACCAAGTTAATCAAAATTATTTCTGCGGCGATCATTTTGTTTTTCTTCACCATCTATTGCGCCTCAGGCGTGGTGGCGGGTGCGCGTTTATTCGAAAGCCTGTTCGACATGAACTACACCTCGGCCCTATGGTTAGGTGCGGTGGCCACCATTGCCTATACCTTTATTGGGGGCTTCTTGGCGGTGAGCTGGACCGACACGCTCCAGGCGACGTTGATGGTGTTTGCCCTCATTTTAACCCCCGTGTTTGTGTTGATCGGCGTGGGTGGTTGGCAAGAAGCCAACCTAGTGATCGCCGCAGCGGGTGAGGCAGCAGGCAAGGAATACACCAATATTTTTGGTAGCGGCAGCATCATCGCCATTGTCAGCGCAGCGGCATGGGGCTTAGGCTACTTTGGTCAACCCCACATTTTGGCGCGTTTTATGGCTTCAAAAGACGTGAAGTCTTTACGCAACGCACGCCGTATGGCCACCGTTTGGATGTTCTTCTGCTTGTTGGGTGCGGTGGTGATTGGCTACTTGGGCATTGCTTACTTCCAAACCCACCCAGAGTTGGCGGCGGGCGTGAATAAGGAAAACGAGCGCATCTTCATTGAGTTGGTCCAAATTTTATTTAACCCTTGGATTGCCGGCATTTTACTGTCTGCCATTTTGGCGGCCGTGATGAGCACCTTAAGCTGCCAGCTATTGGTGTGTTCTAGCGCCTTAACCGAAGACTTTTACAAAGGCTTTTTACGCCATAATGCCAGCCAAAAAGAATTGGTGTGGATTGGCCGCTTGATGGTGTTGGCCGTGGCCTTGATTGCCATTTGGATTGCGCAAGACCCGAACAGTAAAGTGTTGGGCCTGGTGTCTTATGCTTGGGCGGGTTTTGGTGCCGCCTTTGGCCCGGTGGTGATTTTATCGGTATTCTGGAAGCGCACGACCAGCCTTGGTGCCATGTTGGGCATGATCGTGGGCGCGGTACTGGTGGTGATCTGGAAGCCTATTTTAGGCGGTGTGGTGTATGAAATTGTGCCCGGCTTCATTGGCTGTTTCCTGACCATCGTGGTGGTGTCTTTGTTGGGTCGTCCGAAACAGTCTGTGTTGGACCGCTTCGACGAAGCCGACCAAGCCTACAAAGACGCATTGAAGTAAGTCAAAAATCCCTTATCCCTGTCGGGCTGCTGCATGATTCAGCGCCCCGGCAGGGTTTTTTTTTGGCCGTAGATTTGGTCTATCGTGTTTGCTGACCACGCCACTCGGTTTGGCCTTAGCCACCGACCGAATCGGCTTTGACAGGATTGGTCAGGGGTTTGGGCGGCACGCTGCGCAAAGACAGCATCACGGCCGCCAGAATCACCAGACCGCCTAAGACCATTTTGCTGGTGGGTACCTGTGCAAAAAAGAACCACGCCATGATGATCGCGTACACTGGCTCTAAGGCAATGACCACCGACGCGGTTTTGGCGGGCACGCCTTGGAGGCTGTAGACGAACAGGGTAAAGGCCAGCGCCGTACAGGCAACGCCTAAAAATGCCAGCAGCCACCACTCATTAATGGCATAGCTGCCTAGGTTGGCCGCCCCAAAGGGCAATAGCGCGATGCTGATGCCTAAAAATTGAATCCAAGAAGCCTGGACGGCGCCAAGCTGGGTTTGGTTGTGGCGGTTGTATAAGACCACTAGGCTGTAAGCCATGCCAGAAGCCATGCCCCATAAGAGACCCACTGTGGTGTCGTGCGATAGGCTGAACGCCGGCGTGACCAGCAGCAGGCCCAGCGCAATCAGGGCAATCACCAGCACGTCTGTGGTGGTGAGCCTTTCTTTAAAGAAGAGGGTGTCGAACAGCAGCACAAAGGCCGGAAAACTGGCAAAGCTAAGGGTGCTGATGGCAATGCCACCCTTGTTGACGCTGACAAAAAAGCACAGCCAATGCACGGCCAGCAGTATGCCCGACACCATCAGCTTGGCCACGTTGGCTGCGCTGACGGGCTTGAGCGCGTGTTTACGGCTGATCAGCAACACGAGGCTTAAGGTGAGGAAAGCAAATAGGCCCCGCACCAACACGGTGGTGACCACGCTGCCGCTTAGCTGATGGCCAATGATGGCGGTGGCGCCATATAAAATGGCGCAGGTTTGTAAGGCAAGCTGATAGCGTAAGGGTGTCATGGCGTGGGCTCTATTCGGTTGTGGGGCATGGGGAAAGTCTATATGATGAATTTGTTTTATCAAAACGAATAATACGGACATTATCTATTCGATTTTCGAATAAGGAGGCCATGTGGCGTTACCCGATTTAGAAATGGCCTGGTTGCGCAGCTTTGTCGCGGTCACCCAAAGCGGTTCGATGACGGATGCCGCGAAGGTGTTGTTTCGGTCGCAGTCGGCGATCAGCATGCACATTAAAAACATTGAAACCGTGTTGCAACGGCAGGTGTTCTTTAGGGAAGGCCGTCGCCTGAGCCTGACCCCGGTTGGGCACGAGCTGTTGGGCTTTGCACAAACGATTATGGCCACCCACGCCGAGGCATTGCAAACCCTAGTGGGGTCGAGCGTGGCGGGTAAAATCAGCCTGGGGATTCCGGATGACTATGCGCCCGAATACCTACCGCAGGTTTTGAGCCTGTTTACCGAAAAATACCCTGCCATCGAGCTGTCGTTGATTTGTGAGCCGTCGTCAGCGTTGATTCCCAAAGTCGAGGCGAACGAGTTGGATTTGGCCATTATTAGCCGCGATGGCCCGCAGCAAGGCACTTTTTTATTCAATGAGCCTTTGCTGTGGCTAGGTTCTGAGGCTTATCCGGTGTGGCAAAAGCGGCCGTTGCCGGTGGCTATGTATGAGTTTGGCAGCCAGGCGCGCAAAAACATCATTCAGAGTTTGGCCAGCCTTGAAGGCGGGTATCGCATCGTCTACAGCAGTCCTTATATTGCGGGTCAGCTGGCGGCGGTCAAAAGCGGCATGGCGATTGCGGTGGTCACCCAATGCAGCGTGCCCCCGGGTTTTTTGGTGTTAAATAAGCATCAGCTACCACAGTTGCCGACCCTCAGCGTGGCGGTGATTGAGAGCCCTCAAAGCCTCAGTGCACCTTTGGTGCAGCTGCTCAAAGAAGACATCATTGGGCGTTTGAGGGTGGTGCGTTAAGGTTTGGCCTTGGCGAAAGTTTTGCTATAATCAAGCCTTATTGATCTTTATAACGGTTGCTGCATTGTAATGCGGGCAATAGGGCCAGACGACTGGCCCGAACGTGGCCTATTGGGACGACCCGACTTTTGGAAAACGCCCATGACTCAAATTAAAACCAATCAAACTCTGTTCTCACAACTGTGTCCCCCAATGACCGGCTTACGCCTACTGGTGGGCTGGGGCATGGTGGCGCTGTTTGCGCTGTATGCCGACGTGTGGCTGGCGCAACCGATGAGCGCAATGGCGGCTAGCTTGGCCTTCATCGCCCTATTTGGCAGCATTATTTTTGCCTCTTTTGGGGTGGTTAATGAAGCGGATCATTTGGCCGAAGCTTTAGGTGAGCCTTATGGCACCCTGATTTTGACCCTGTCGATTGTGTTGATCGAGGTGATTTTGATCGCCACCGTCTTAATCGGGCCGGGGGAGACGCCCACCATTGGCAAAGACGCCATTTTTTCGGTGATGATGATCATCATGAACCTGGTCATGGGCTTGGGCCTATGGTTGGGTGGGCGTCGTTACACGCAACAAGTCTACAATGCTCAAGGGGCACAAAGCTATTTGGCCATGATTGTGTTGCTGACCGGCGTGTCGATGGTGTTGCCCAACTTTACCAGCGGGCAGGGCGAGTTTAGCCCGCTGCAGGCGCTGGTGGTGGCGGCCTTAACCTTAGGGCTATACGCGGCGTTTTTATGGGGCCAAATTGGGCGCTATAAAGGCCTGTATCAAGCGCCTGTGGGTTTGGGCGCGCCAGCAGCGGGTGCGGCTGAACCGGCAAAGGTGGCCATTGGCCGCGGCCTGATTGTTGGCCGTTCGGTGGTGTTGGTGTTGACCGTATTGCCGATCGTGCTGTTGGCACATCATCTGGCCATTGTGATTGATTTTGGCATCAGCGCCACCGGTGCACCGATTGCGTTAAGCGGCGTGTTGATTGCCATTATTGTGTTTACCCCAGAGTCGATTACCGCGGTGAAGGCGGCCTTAGCGGACGACATGACGCGGGCGGTTAACCTGTGCTTGGGCGCCTTTGTGTCGACGGTGGGCTTAACGATTCCGACCGTGCTGGTGTTGGCTTGGGCGTTGGGCAAACCGTTACACATGGGCCTAAGCGACACCGAAACGGTGCTGTTGGTGTTGACCATCGGGCTGAGCATGCTGAGTTTTTCTGGCCAACGCACCCACGCAGTTCTGGGCCTGATTCACCTCAGCCTGTTCGTGGTGTTTGGCCTGTTGCTGTTTGCACCCTAATCAAGCTCGGCCTACGGCCTAGCCGTTGACGTCAGGCCGACACGATGGATGGGCCCCCGCGTGCCCATCCCTTTCAAAGCATGCCTTCATTCCCGCGCCACCCTATATCCCCGCCGATCCACTACTTAAGTAACGCCCAAGCCAAGGTGGCGTCGGCCATCGTCCACGCCACCCCCAACGGGTTTTCTTTCACAGCGCCGTCACAAAGGCAAGGCTGCCTAAAGCGACGCCAGGCAGATTGGCAATCATGATGGGCCAGTCTTTTTGTTGCTTTAAAAAGCCATAGCCCACCCACAAGGTACAGTTAATGGCGGCGCAGAGGGGTTGGACAGGGTTACCTTTATTGCCGGCCAAGTTGTCCATGATTTGCGGTAGGTAAGACACATACATGAGGACGGCGGTGAATGTTGCCACCCAGCCAATGATTTGAATGGTTTTTTCTGTCATGACGGCTCCTGTGCCTTGGCGTAAAATTCAGTATCAGCATGATTCTGATTTTATAATATGATATATGTAAATGACAAAGCGTGCTGACATCCGATGGGCAGGCTAGCGAGGAGCAGGTTTGATGCAACAATGTGTGTGGTTTCGTACCGATCTAAGGGTCACCGATCACGCGGCGCTGACCGCGGCGATGGCCGCAGGGCCAACCTTGGCCTTATACGTGGTGAGCCCAAAGCAATGGCAGGCGCATCAGGACGCTGACTGTAAGGTTGATTTTTGGCGGCGTCAGCTGATGGCCCTTCAGGTCAGCTTGACTGAGTTAAACGTGCCGCTGCGGATTTTGCAGGTGGCCAAGTGGCAGGATTTAGGGCCGCAACTGGCTGACTTTTGTCGCCAACACCAGGTGGGCCAACTGCATTACCAGCAAGAATATGGGCTGAATGAGCAGCGGCGGGACCAAGCGGTGAATGCCGCCTTGGCCAAGCAGGGCGTTCAGTGTCTGCTCCAACAGGATAAGGGGCTGTTGCTGCCCGGCAGCGTGTTGAATCAGAGTGGGGCGCCGTTTAAGGTTTTTACCGCTTTTAAGCGGGTGGCGCTACAGCGTCTGGCCGATCAGCCGCCGCCGGTTTTACCGGTGCCATCGCCGCAGCCGCCGCTGGCTTTAGCGGGTGATGAGGTCGCGCTTGGTTTTGCGGGCTTGGCCCAGCCACCAGTGGCGCTACAGCGTTTGTGGCCAGCGGGGGAAGCGGCAGCGCAGGCGCGTTTGAATGCGTTTGTGGGGGCGGCGATTCATGATTATGCGCAAGCCCGGGACATCCCCAGCTTGCCGGGCACCAGCCAGCTGTCACCGTATTTGGCCGCGGGGGTGCTGTCGGTACGGCAGTGTCTGTGGCGCGCCTTGGCCGAAAACGAAGGCCGTTTGGGCGGCGGTTCGGTAGGGGTTCAAACTTGGGTTAATGAGTTGCTGTGGCGCGAGTTTTACCAGCATATTTTGGCCGCCCATCCACGCCTGTCGATGGGGCAGCCGTTTAAGGCACATACTCAATCCCTGCCTTGGCGGCAGGCGCCCGATGATTTAGCCAAATGGCAGCAAGGCCGTACCGGCATCCCCTTAATTGACGCGGCGATGCGCCAGTTGCAACACACGGGCTGGATGCACAACCGCTTGCGCATGGTGTGCGCGATGTTCTTGAGTAAAAACTTGCTCATCGATTGGCGTTTGGGTGAGTCTTGGTTCATGCGCCACTTAATTGATGGTGACTTGGCCGCCAACAACGGTGGCTGGCAGTGGTGTGCGTCTACTGGCACCGATGCGGTGCCGTATTTTCGCATTTTTAACCCAATGACTCAGTCACAGCGCTTTGACCCCGATGGGGCCTTTATCAAGCATTGGCTGCCAGAGCTAGCGGGCCTAGACCGCCGCCGTATTCATTTTGGCGTGGGTGAGCAGGATGCACTAAGCGCTGTTTATCCGGCACCAATGGTTGACCTTAAAGCCAGCCGTGAGCGAGCATTGCAGGCTTTTAAAAACTGCTCGGTTTCTGGTTAGTGCTTTGTTTTTTATGAGTAGTTTGTTTTTTGATGGCTAAGCCTAATCTGAATCATGATGAACCCCTCTGGCCACGGTGCTTAAATGGCCATCTTTGGTTTTGTCGCCGTCTGATGATTTTTTTAGCCACCCTAAAATCGCGCTACACACCCTCTCAGCCACAGCTTCCACAAAAAAGGACACCGTAACGGGTGTCCTTTTTTTATGGCTTGATTGCCTAACTGCGAGGGTTGAATAAGCTAGGGTCTAGCTGGCTTGGGTCGACGCTGCCGGGCAGCTTGTCGTAGCTACCGGCTAGGGTGGCGCCGCCTGAGCAGAAGTAGGCCAGCGCGCCAGCGCCTTCTGTGGTGTCAGCCGCAATCGTCAGCTGAGTGGGGGTGACAGTTAAGGTCACCGGCTGGCCGTTGGCGGTGGTGGTGTAGGTTTGGGCACCGGTTTTCTTGGCGTAGCCATCAAAGGTACAGGTGGGTTTTTTGCGGTCGTTGCGACTGCGTACAGACACCTTAATCTGTTGGTCTTTGCCTTCTTTAAGGCTCACGGCGACCCAGTCGTAGCCAGCAGCGCGTTCGGCGTAACCATCGCTCACATAGTCACCTAAAATGGCCGGTTCGATCGGCGTGGCCGCCACGGTGGGTGCCGAAGGTTGGGCGCAGCCATAAAGGGCGAGAGACAATAGGGGGAGGGTGAGCCAGGTGGTTTTTTTTGTCAGCATAGTGGGTACCTTTTAAGGTGGAGCTGCATGGGTGATTGGCCCATACTGCCCCTTTAAATAGAAAACG
Source organism: Neisseriaceae bacterium (assembly GCA_017991555.1). GTDB lineage: Bacteria > Pseudomonadota > Gammaproteobacteria > Burkholderiales > Neisseriaceae > JAGNPU01. The sequence goes on along the minus strand of JAGOQM010000012.1, from coordinate 277 downwards.
TATTAAAGGATAGACCATGATTATTTGTTTTTGTTTTAACTAATTGTTAAATGATTTAATAGATTGTTGATTTTTATGGGTTAATTTTAACCATGGTTTGGTGTTCGGTGAATACATGTCTCAATTTTACCGACCTTCTGACAGTGTATCCCCTTAGGTGAAGTACCGTTCCCCTTTTAGCCGCCGAGGCGGTTCGTGCGGGGCCGGGGCTTTAAGGCAAAGTTGTTTGAGTATTTGGCCGAAGGCTCAAATATGAGTTTTTGCCGCCGGCCACGTG
>JAGOQM010000011.1 GCA_017991555.1 Neisseriaceae bacterium | reverse complement strand
CTTGCCTTGGCCTTGCGCCTTTACCCCGAATACCCAAAACAAAGCCCACCTAACGGTGGGCTTTGTTGCGTCTGGTGGACGTCGTATTGGGTTAAGCGTGGCTGGTGGGGTGGTGGGTAGGCTGCGCGGCGTGATCTATGATGTTGTAACGTCACTATTTTATGATGATGGCGTCTGCCGCCATTACGAACACATAAGGGTCCACAGGCCTTTATTTTATTGACGTAGGCAGTACCACCGTCCAGAAACCCTGTAGGGTGGGCTAGATAGCCCACCGTTGCGCTGCTGAGTGCCCAAAGCCTTGCTGCTTGCCGTACAGCCGCAGTAGGGTGGGTAAAGCGCAGCCTACCCACGGCCTTGATGCTGGTCTATCGGTGGCGCTACCTTAAATCATCCACAACCTTATAGTACCCACAAAGTCTGTAATAGATGACGACGGTAATGTTGATCAATGCTCATCGCCGTATCAATACAGCCTTTACCGGGGTATGTCTAAACTCACTCTGGTGCCATATGTGCCTGAGCTGATGCTCAGCTCTGCATTAAGTCGTTTGGCGCGCATACGCATGCTGGATAAGCCTTGGCCGCTTTGGGAGGCGGGGGCGCTGGTGCTATAGCCGCTACCGTCATCACTAATGGTAATGGCTAAGGTAGTGGGTTCGGCAGCAATGTGAATGCTGACGGTGTGGGCATGGCTGTGTTTCATGACATTGGTTAAGGCTTCTTGCATGAAACGTAAGATGTCTAAGTTGTGCCGAGAGGAGAGAATCAAGCCAGACAGTCCTTCGATTTGCCATTCGGCCTTAATTTGGCAACGGTTCAGGCTTTCGGTCATTCTGTGGCGGAAGGTGGCGATTTGATCGGCCAGATAAAATTCACCATGGTAGTCATTGGTGGCGGTTTCAATAATCAGCCGCATGTCGTCCTGGAGTGAGTTAAGAATGCCTAGACGATAGGGATTTTCTTGGGTTTCATGGCTGTCGCTGGTGGCTAGGCTGGCCACCAAGGTGGCGCCTAAGCCATCGTGTAGGTCACGCACCAGATTGAGCCGCTCTTCCAAACAGGCGTGTGATTTGCTGAGGTCATGCTGTTGGTTAAGGCGCTGGGCAAGGTTGTATTGGGCCAGCCGTACTTTTTGGATGAGGCTTTGGTTTAGCTGGGCCAGATGATTGACGTTGTTGCTAAAGCGTTTAATCAACACGTAGGCCACCACGATCACCAAAATATTTGCGGTCCAGGGCGATAGGTAGCGCGCAGTTGGGGTGAGCCCTAGATGCATTAATAAATCATGACTGTAGCCTATTAGGCACAGCATCATGGCCACCGCCAAGGGGCGATAGCCTGTGGACAGCTGTTGGCGTGCGCGGCGTAAAAAATAGACCACGGTGGCGGTGCAGCCCACGAAGGCCAGCAATAACCAGAACAGAAACAGGGCGTCGAATAAGGCATGGGGCGTTAGCCACAGGGAGGTAAGGGCGATGAGCAGTAAGGCGGTGATCTTGGGCATCAGTCGCTTGGCGGGACTATGGAGCAGGGTTAAGGTAAACCCAATAAAGGCAGTGGTGTACAGCATCAACAACATACTGGCGGCTTGGGTGGTTAATTGGGTTGGCAAGCCCAGCCATGGACTGGCGACATAAAATAGGCTAGCCAACAGGGCCCATGCCAAGCACATGAGGGCAAACCAGCCATAGGCGCGCTCGCGTTTTTGGAAAAAGTAAATGCTGCCAAACACCGCCAACAGGTTGAGGTGTAAGGCCAGCCCAACCAAAGGCACATAGCGCCTTAGGGTCAATTCGCGCCAATACAGAGCCGTAATGGGTTCGCTTGGGCCGTAGGCGAGCGCGCCGATGCCGGCCTGATGCTGGGCGTAGCCGACGGTGCGTATGATAAGGGTGTTGGCGCCAGGTTGCAGTAAAGCCGTGGGCAGCTGCCAGAGTTTAGGTGCGTTCCAACTGCGAGAAAGCGGTTCGAGGAGTTGAACATCTTGCTGGATCAGTTGCCCATTAAGGTAAATGCTGCCTGCCATATTAAGGTAGGGCAGCATCATGGCCTTATTGCCTGAGTCTATCTGGTTCTGAAAAGTCAGGCGGTACCAAACGGCGCCTTGATGCTTTGGCCAGTTTTGCTGCCATTGATGTGGTAGGGTGACATTTTGCCAGCCCGCTTGCGGTGGGGCGTATTCTGTCCAGCTAGCGGGCACCGCTTGTGCTTGTGTTAAGGTCGTTGGCTGAGCCGCACAGGCCAAGACACTGCTTAACAGCAAACAGAGGCCAAACCAAAATGCCTGTCGGCTTCGTTTAGTCATGGGGCGCTCCTGAGTCAGTGGCGGGTTTGATGGGTTTTGGCAGGGGAACCCATAGGCTTAAGCCCGGTGGCGTGTCCTTCTGTTTAAGAACGCCTTGAGTGTTCGGGGTTCGCAGCAGGATGTTTTGCCAAGCTTGGGTGTGGGTTTGAATGAAGCGTTTAGAACCATTATGGGTGACGTCGATCAGTAAATGATCGTGCTGGATGTCTAGGGTGATGTTGATTTGCTTGGCCTGCGCGTAGTGAATTGTATAGCCAATGGCATCTTGTAGAAACCGTAAAATATTCAGCCGTGTGAACAAGGGTAAGTGTGCCTGTGCCAAGGGCTTAATGTGCCATTTCCCTTGGATGTTGGCCTGTTCCATCGCTTCTGTGAGGCGTCGACGAATGGGCGGCAGCTGTGCTTCTAAGTTTGTATGTGCCTGACTCCCCGTCTCGATGATGAGGCGTAAATCGTCTCTGAGTGCTTTTAAAATAGTGGCCCAATCATCTGCCTTTAGCTTGCCCTCCTGTTGGCGTAACCGTTCGGCGTACTCGTTCAGCATGCGGCCAAAGCCGCTGTGCAAATCTCTGACCAAGTTTAGCCGTTCACCGATGCGGCTGTGGTTCAAGTCCAACTGATGCTGGTGATGAAGCTGTTCGCTTAAAGCCTGCTCGGCTAAATGGATTTCATGCTGCATTTGTGTTTGAAACTGCTCGATTTGCTGGCCGTTGCGCACGAAACGCCAAGCGAGAATCATCGCCATGCCGAGGCTAAATAGGTTGCCGGCTAGGGGTACTAAAGTGGGGCGATAGGTCAATAGGCTTAAGCCAACCATAAGGTCTAAGCTCAGCGTTAGGATCACGGTGAAGACGATGATCATCATGACGTAGAACTCAAAGGAATGAAACCTTAAGGCCCGGTATAAAAAGATTATTTGCATGATTAAGGCAAATGCAAACAATAGGGTGACGATGATTAACTTACCAGGTAGCAAGCTCACGATGCTGCTGAACAGCACGCATAAGCCCAAGGCATAGCGTGTGCGCATGGGCAGCCGTATTTTGATCATTTGCATGAGGAAGAGGGCGTAGCTGATTACGTAGAGGGCGCTGGATATGAGCAGCATTCTTTGCCAATGGGCAGAGTGGTTGAATGGCCAAGGCGAAGTGACGATTTGGTTGATCACCAATGGCGTCCAAGCCAGACAGGCAATGGCAAACCACGCGTATTGAGGTTCTTGCCGATGGCGCCAGCCTAAGGCCGCAAAAATAAGCCCTAAGGTGATGTTGGCGGCCAAATTAAAGATGGCTAAGTCTCGTTTGAAAAAAAACTCAGACTGATACAGTTGTTCAATCTCAGTAGGTGAGCCGACCCACAGAGGGCTGAGGCCACCAGCATCCCAAGCTGGCGTACCATTATGGGGGTATTTGGCATAGCCTTGTATGCGGACGGTAATGATGTTGGTGCCCGCTTGGATGAGGGCAGGGGGAATGATGGTGCGATAAGGCATGTTCCACGATCGCGACAGTGGTTCGACCAACTGAGTGTCTTGATGCAGCAGCTGCCCATTGACGTACACGCTGCCCGCCATGTTCATGCTGGTGATGAGCAGTGATCGAGGGTGTTGATCGGTTTGTTGCCATTGGAGTCGATACCAAAGGGCGCCCGAAAACGTGGGCCAATCTCTGTCCCAATAGTGGGGTAAGGCGACGGATTGCCATCTGGCCGTGCTGTTCTGAGCGCCTTCGATGTGGTTGAGTTTCAGCACATCGGCCTGATTTAATAGCTGTGCTTGGCCTAGGTTCGGACTAAACAGTGCGGTGCCATTTAAAAATAAACCTAGGCCGATTAAGGCAATGAGGCAACCAAGGGCCAGTAGTACGCGACTCAAACTGGATTTAAGTGACCTCAACGTCACGACAGCAATCCTAACTGCTTGGCCGCTTGTAGGGCTTGAATGCGGCTAGTGACGGCGAGTTTACGATAAATGTTGCGAATGTGGGTGTCCACCGTATGGCGAGACAGTGAAAGTTCTTCACTGATTTCACGGTTGGTCAGGCCTTGCGCCACCCATTCTAGAATATTTTTCTCGCGGTGGCTTAAAGCCTCGTGGCTGTCGGCCACGAGGGCCGTTATGTTCATCGGGGTGCTTGAGGGGGCGGGATTGGGCTGGAGTTCTTGCAAAATACGTTTGGCCACAAAGGGGTCAATAGGGGCGCCGCCTTTGGCCACGGTTTGCAGCGCGTGGATGAGCTCTTGATCCTCGCGCTCTTTCAGTAGATAGCCTACGGCCCCTGCGCGCAGGGCAGATAACACTGTTTCTTGGGTGGCCCAGGCCGAAACCACGACCATAATGGTTTCGGGCAAGCGGGTTTGCACCCATTGAATTAATTCTGTGCCGTTGCCGTCGGGCAGCCCCATGTCGACCAAAATAAGTTTGGGGATGTCTTGCTGTTCTAAAAATGCATAGGCTTGGGCAAGACTGGCGGCGAAGTGAATGTCTGCTACTGGGCATTGCTGCAAAATGCCTTGCAGACGCGTGCGCATGGTGGGGCAGTCTTCGACGATTAGGGCGGTCCCAAAATGACTATTTTGGTCGGTAGGAAGGGTCATTTTTTTCCTCTTTGATGCAATGTGCTGGCCTGGTCATGATGTGACTCCATTATGGCCTATTCTTATTAAAATAGTATAAATAATGTGCTTTGCTTTGGGTGGCCCAAATGGCCAGCACCATCATCATGGTGTCTAGTAGTTTGGCTTGTACCCATTGAATCAAGAATTCACCTGGTTCTTCGGGTAGGCTGATGTCGATCAGCGTGAGGGTGGGTTGTGGCGTCTGTTCTAAAATGGCGTAGGCGTGGGCCAAATTATTGGCAAAGCCGATGCACGTAATGGGAATGCCACATTGCTGTAGCAGTGCCTTGAGGTGGTGGCGCTGGACAGGGCAGTCCTCAACGATGAGGACTGAGTCAAAGCAAGCGCCGACGGTGGCGTGCGTCATGATGTTCTCCGGGCAAACAGGTGGCTTAAACGACTGAGCAGGAAGGGCACCTGTTCTGGCGCTGAGGCGGTTGCTGTTTGCGATTAATGTACAGTAATGAACGTTTTTTTATAATCAGTGGTGAGGGTTCATTGTCGGTTAGGGGGGCAATGGCCACAATCACGTAAACTAGGTATTTATCCTATAATAATTAAAAATTACCGATGGGTTTATCTGATTGATTTTAAAATAATTAATTTTTTTTGCCGATTGCTGGGCTGGCCGTTTTATTCGCAGTCTCAGTCATTTGGCCATCTTCTTCTACGCCTTTGGTAGGGGGTGGCTCATCCTAATGCGTCTTAAAAAAGCCCTTTTGTAGAATGGGTTTTGTCTGCTTAAAGTTTTATTCTTATGGTGTTCCGGTATATAGGCAATGGAGATACACCATGAGTCACTTTTTAGATCGTTTGAATTTTTTGAGCAAAAAACATGAGTCTTTTGCTCATGGCCACGGCACGGTGGTTACCGAGTCTCGTCAATGGGAGGAAGGCTATCGTTCACGCTGGCAGCATGACAAAGTGGTTCGCTCCACTCATGGTGTGAACTGTACTGGCTCTTGCAGCTGGAAGGTCTTTGTTAAAAGCGGCCTGATTACGTGGGAGATGCAGCAAACCGATTATCCACGTACCCGTGCCGACCTACCCAATCATGAACCACGCGGCTGTCCGCGCGGCGCTTCTTATAGCTGGTATGTGTATTCTGCCCAGCGCGTGAAATACCCAATGATGCGTGGCGTCTTGGCCAAAATGTGGCGTGAAGCCCGTAAAACCATGTCGCCAGTTGATGCCTGGGCGTACATTAGCCAAGATAAAGAGCGGGCCGCTAGCTACAAAACCACACGTGGTTTGGGTGGCATGGTGCGTGCCACCTGGCAAGAAACCAATGAGTTAATCGCCGCGGCCAACGCCTACACGGTAAAAAACTACGGCCCTGACCGAGTGATTGGCTTCTCGCCGATTCCCGCGATGAGCATGGTCAGCTATGCCTCAGGCAGCCGTTACCTGTCTTTATTGGGTGGCGTACCGCTGTCGTTTTACGACTGGTATTGCGACCTACCGCCCGCCAGCCCACAGGTGTGGGGTGAGCAAACGGACGTGGCCGAAAGCGCCGACTGGTATAACGCCAACTACTTGATGGTGTGGGGCTCGAACGTGCCGATGACGCGTACCCCCGATGCCCACTTCTACACTGAAGTACGGTATAAGGGCACCAAAACCGTGGCCGTTTCCAGCGACTATGGTGAAATGGCCAAGTTTGGCGACATTTGGATGGCCCCCAAACAGGGCACCGATGCTGCTTTGGGCATGGCCTTAGGTCATGTGATTTTGAAAGAATTTCACTTAGATAAGCCGTCTGCTTACTTCCAAGACTATTGCCGTCGATACACTGACATGCCGATGTTGGTGCGCTTGCAAAAGCAAGGCGACGTGTACATTCCTGAATACTTCTTGCGTGCCTCTCACCTAGACCAAGGCCTCGGCGAAACCGCCCATGCCGATTGGAAAACCTTAGTGTGGGATGACGCTGCCCAAAAGCTAGTGGTGCCGAATGGCTCGGTGGGTTTCCGTTGGGACAAGAGCCAAAAGTGGAACCTAGAAGATCAGGCGCAAGGAGCCGATTGCGTGCCTAGCCTGAGCTTTATGGGCCAGCAAGATGAGGCCATTGACGTGGGCTTTACCTATTTTGGCAGCGAGCACGACGACGTGTTGGCGCGTAAAGTGCCGGTGAAAAAAATCACCTTGGCCGATGGCGAAGAAGCCTATGTGACCACGGTGTTTGACCTGACCGTGGCCAACTACGGTATTGACCGTGGTCTTGGCGGCGGCAATGTGGCCACCGATTACATGCACGATGAGCCTTATACCCCAGCCTGGCAGCAAAAACACACCGGTGTGCCGCCAGAGCAGGTGATTCAAGTGGCGCGTGAGTTCGCTCAGAATGCGCACGACACCGAAGGGCGCAGCATGATCATCGTGGGTGCGGGCTTGAACCACTGGTATCACATGGACATGAGCTATCGCAGCATCATTAACATGCTGATGATGTGTGGCTGTATCGGCAAGAGCGGGGGCGGTTGGTGTCACTATGTGGGCCAAGAAAAACTGCGGCCACAAACCGGCTGGGCCCCATTGGCCTTCGGTTTAGACTGGCTGCGTCCTTCTCGTCAAATGAACGGCACCTCCTTCTTTTACGCCCACACCAGTCAATGGCGGCATGAAAAATTAGGCGTTGATGAAATTTTGGCGCCAACCGAAAACGGCACCATGTCAAAAATGAGCCTGATTGACTACAACGCCAAGGCCGAACGCATGGGCTGGTTGCCTTCTGCGCCACAGCTGTCGAGCAACCCCTTAGACGTGGCCGATGCGGCCGCTAAGGCCGGCATGAGCGCGGCAGACTATGTGGTTGATGGCTTTAAGTCGGGCAGTTTAGACATGGCCTGTAACGATCCTGACAATCCGCAAAACTTCCCGCGCAACCTGTTTGTGTGGCGTTCTAACCTGTTGGGTTCATCGGCTAAGGGCCATGAGTACTTCTTGAAGTATTTATTGGGCACTCAAAATGCGGTCAATAGCGACGAGGCCGACTGCATTACCCCGAGTGAGATCACCGTGCGCCCGGCTGCCGAAGGCAAGCTAGACCTACTGGTGGTGTTGGACTTCCGCATGTCGACCACTTGCTTATACGGCGACGTGGTGTTGCCAACCGCCACCTGGTATGAGAAAGACGACTTGAATACGTCGGACATGCATCCGTTTATTCACCCCTTGTCTGAAGCGGTTGAACCCTTATGGGAAAGCAAAACTGACTGGGAAATTTACAAAGGGATTGCCAAGTCGTTCTCAGAAATTGCCAAAGACTATTTGGGCAAGCGTCAAGACATTGTGATGACGCCGCTGATGCACGATACCCCGCAAGAGCTGGGCCAGCCGTTTGACCCTAAAGATTGGAAAAAAGGCGAATGTGAGCCGGTTCCCGGTAAAACCATGCCAGCCATCACCGTGGTCGAGCGCGACTATGGCGCCGTGTACGAGCAGTTTACGTCGATTGGCCCTTTGTTGGAAAAAGCCGGCAACGGCGGCAAGGGCATGGCTTGGGAAACGGGGCATGAAGTGGAATTGCTGCGTCAAATCAACAAAACCCGCGCCGAGGGCGTTGGTAAAGGCCAGCCGCGCTTAGACACCGCGATTGATGCGGCCGAGATGATTTTGGCCTTGGCGCCAGAAACCAACGGTCACGTGGCGGTAAAAGCGTGGGATGCCTTGTCTAAAGCCACCGGTCGCAGCCACAGGCACTTGGCCGAGGGCAGTGAACACACCCACATTCGCTTCCGTGACATTCAGGCGCAGCCACGCAAGATTATTTCTTCGCCGATTTGGTCGGGGATTGAAAGCGAAACCGTGTGCTACAACGCCGGCTACACCAACGTGCATGAGTACATTCCTTGGCGCACGCTGACCGGTCGTCAACAGTTTTATCAAGACCATATGTGGATGCGTGGTTTCGGTGAGCACCTATGTGTGTACAAACCAGCGGTGGATTTAAAAACCACAGAAAAAGTGTTGGGACGCCACAGCAACGGCCATAAAGAACTGGTGCTGAACTTTTTAACCCCACACCAAAAATGGGGCATCCACAGCACCTATTCGGATAACTTGCGCATGCTGACTCTGTCGCGTGGTGGCCCACACGTTTGGCTCAGCGAGGGCGATGCCAAGAATGCCGGCATTGAGGACAACGATTGGATTGAAGTGTTTAACGCCAACGGGGCCTTGACTGCGCGGGCCATTGTCAGCCAACGGGTGCCAGATGGGATGACCATGATGTATCACGCTCAGGAAAAAATCATCAACGTGCCGGGTTCTGAAGTCAGCGGCAAGCGCGGCGGGATCCATAACTCGGTGACCCGAGCCGTGACCAAACCCACCCACATGATTGGCGGGTATGCGCAGCAGTCGTATGGCTTTAACTACTACGGGACCGTGGGTGCTAACCGCGATGAGTTTGTGGTGGTTCGCAAAATGAATAAAGTGGATTGGCTCGACACGCCGGCAAAAGCTTAAGGCCTGTGTCGCCACCATCACAAAAACGAATACTGTAAGGAACACAATATGAAGATCCGAGCCCAAATTGGCATGGTGTTGAACCTAGATAAGTGCATTGGTTGCCACACCTGCTCTGTGACCTGTAAGAATGTCTGGACCAGTCGTGACGGGGTAGAGTATGCCTGGTTCAACAACGTTGAAACCAAACCTGGCGTGGGCTACCCGCGCGAATGGGAGAACCAAGACAAATGGCAAGGCGGTTGGGAGCGCATGGCCAACGGCAAGCTGCGCCCTCGCCAAGGCGGCAAGCTCAAAATTTTGGCGAACATTTTTGCGAATCCAAATATGCCGCAGATTGACGACTATTACGAGCCGTTTACCTACGACTATGAGCATTTACAAAATGCGCCTACCATGACCACGCCGCCAACGGCCCGTCCGGTATCGGTGTTGACCGGTAAGAAAATGGACAAAATCGTGGGTGGTCCTAACTGGGAAGACGATCTGGCCGGTGAGTTCGCCAAGCGCAGTAAAGATCAGCTGTTTGAAGGCATTCAAAAAGAGATGTATAGCGCTTTTGAACAAACCTTCATGATGTACTTGCCGCGCCTGTGTGAGCATTGCCTCAACCCAACCTGTGTGGCTTCTTGCCCCTCTGGTTCGATTTACAAGCGTGAAGACGACGGCATTGTGTTGATCGACCAAGACAAGTGTCGCGGTTGGCGCATGTGCGTGTCGGGCTGTCCGTACAAAAAGATCTACTACAACTGGACCAGTGGCAAAGCCGAGAAGTGTACCTTCTGTTACCCCCGTATCGAAGCGGGTATGCCCACCGTGTGTTCCGAGTCATGCGTGGGGCGTATCCGCTACCTAGGGGTGATGCTGTACGATGCGGACAAAATCGAGAGCGCGGCCAGTACGGAAGACCCACAAAACCTCTACGATGAACAGTTGGGCGTGTTTTTGAACCCGAACGACCCGCGCGTGATTGAAGAGGCGCGTAAGCAGGGCATCGACGAGGCTTGGCTGATTGCGGCCCAAAAATCGCCGGTGTACAAAATGGCGATGGAGTGGAAGATTGCCTTCCCATTACATCCTGAATACCGCACTTTGCCGATGGTTTGGTATGTGCCGCCGCTGTCACCGATTCAATCCGCGATCGAAAGTGGCCTTGTGGGCGAAAATGGGATCATTCCGAGCGTGGATGAGCTGCGGATTCCATTACGCTATCTGGCCAACCTTTTGACTGCCGGTAAAATCGAGCCGATTAAAAAGGCCCTGGAAACCATGATTGCGATGCGTCGTTTCAAACGTGAAGAAAGCGTGCATGGCCGCATCGACACCAGTTTGTTGGACGGCATTGGCCTCACCGCCGCGCAAATCGAAGAGATGTATCAGGTGATGGCGATTGCCAACTACGAGGATCGCTTTGTGGTGCCAACCAGCCATAAAGAAATGGTAGAAAATACCTTTGAAGACAAGGCCGGCTGTGGCTTTACCTTTGGTAATGGGTGCAGCAGCGGCGAGTCAGAGGCCAGCCTGTTTGGCAAACGCAAATCAATCCCCATCGTCTTTCATGGTTTACGCAAAGACCGTGAAGCCAACCGTGACAAACGGCGTGGCCACGGTGAGGACGGGGCAGGAGGTCAGTCATGAATTTAATCTTTAAACTCATTTCCACCTTATTGTGTTACCCCACCGACACCCAGCAAGCGGCTTTGGCCGACCTAAGGGCGGCCGTGGCCACGGTGCCGGTGCTGAAAGAACACGCCTCGTCCTTTGATAAGGTGCTGGATTATTTAGAAAGCCGCGAGCTGATTACCTTGCAAGAAGAGTATGTGGCGTATTTTGACCGCAACCGTAGCCATGCACTGTACTTGTTTGAGCACTTGCACGGCGAAGACCGCGACCGCGGCAGCGCCATGGTCGACCTCTTGGAAGCCTATCGTGGCCATGGTTTTGACATCAGCGCCAATGAGCTGCCGGATTACCTGCCGCTGTTGCTGGAATTTATGGCTCAAGTAGACGAAACGGTGGCGCTGAGCATGCTGTCGGATGCGATTCACGTCATCAATCATTTGGGTAATAAGCTACACGCGAACCACGTGCCTTACGCGCCATTGCTGACCATTTTGGTGCACCTAAGCCCCGTTTGCCCCGAACCCTTAGTGGAGCCACCGGTGCGTGACATGGATGAGGCAATGGAGCTGTTTGGTGCCAGTCCAGAAGGCGTGGAACCGTTGATTCGGCCAGGCCTGACCCAAACCGTCCAGTTTTACCCTAATCGACCCATGGCTCAGTAGGAGACGCACATGAACACCCTTCATCAATTTTTATTTGGCATTTATCCTTATATTGCCCTGAGCATCTTTTTCTTGGGCAGCCTGATTCGCTTTGACCGCGAACAGTATTCATGGAAGTCAGAAAGCAGCCAGCTGCTGTACCGTGGCCAGCTACGCTTGGGCAATATTTTGTTTCACATCGGCATTCTCGCCGTGTTTTTTGGCCATTTAGTGGGCTTGCTCACCCCCGTGATCGTGTGGGACACCTTGGGCCTCAGCCATTCGGCCAAACAAATCATTGCCATGGTGGCCGGTGGCGTGTTTGGGGTGGTGGCCTTGATCGGCCTATGCCTGTTGCTACACCGTCGCTTTATGTGTGATCGTTTGGCGGCCAACACCACCTGGCGTGACAAGCTGGTGTTGTTCTGGTTGCTGATTACCTTGCTGTTGGGTTTGAGCACGATTTTCGTGAGCGCACAGCACACCGACGGGGAAGAGATGGTGCGGCTGATGAATTGGGCCCAGCACATTGTGACCTTTAGAGGTGGTGCGGCTGATTTCATTGTCAACACCTCGATCTTATTCAAATTGCACATGTTGATGGGGATGACCTTGTTTGTGATTTTCCCCTTCACCCGCTTGGTACACGTTTGGAGTGGTTTTGCCAGCGTCACCTACGTGACCCGCGCCTGGCAGTTGGTGCGCCGTCGTTAAGCCTGTTTTGGTGTTAGTCTACCCCAGAGCGCCTTGTTGGGCTTTGGGGTATTTTTATGGGCGGTTGGTTTATAATCGTTGGGATGGCCTTAAATTTTATTGGCTTAGACACGACCGATGAGGTCAAGAAAGGATGGGTAGGCGCGGTGATTCGATTAGGACAAGCAGAAGACATCGAAACGATCTTGGCCATTTGGTTGGCCGCTTCTAAAATAGCGCATGATTTTATTGCGCCTGAGTATTGGGCCGACAACGTTGACGCCATGCGTCAACACTATTTGCCAGCCTCGGAAGTGTATGTAGCGGTTGACGATGACACCCAGCAGATTCAAGGCTTTGTGGCTTTACATGGGGATACCTTAGCGGCCTTGTTCGTGGCCCCCGAAAGGCAGGGCCAAGGCATTGGTCAGGCGTTGATGAACAAAGTTAAGTCGCGACGCCAAACGATGACGCTGGGCGTGTATGTGCGCAATCATCGTGGCGTCGCTTTTTATGAACGCTGTGGTTTTCAGCCGCTGTTGCGTCAGGTGGATGCGGACACTGGGGCAGAAGAGTGGCTCATGCAGTGGACACAGGCCTAAAAAACGAGTCGTTGGCTCTTTTTTAGGTCTGTGCACAGTTGCGTTGAATTCGGTGCAATAAGGCGAACAGGTCTTTATGATGAAGGTCAATAATCTGGTCGACGACGTCCAAGTTGTTCTGCTCAAAGGCCGTAATGACTCGATGGTGTTCGTTAAAATGAGTGGCCATGTGTGTCAGCCATTCTGCATACTCAGGGTATTGTAGTAGCTGAGCTGAAATATAAATTGAGGGGTAGGCGGCCGTAAAGGTTGGACTGTCGGCAAACGAAATTAAAGTGTAGTGACAGAATTCATTCAGAATGTTGATTTTCCTAAGATTGTCTCTTTCTTCCTCTAGCATTTGAACCAAAGGTTTAAACTTGGCCACCAGCTCGGTAAAGTCATCCTTGGTGCGCAGCCTGTCCATGGCCAGCTTCTCGATGAAATAGCGAATGTGGTATAGGTCGATGTGTTCGTCTATGGTGTAGTGACGCAAAATCGTGCCGCGATTTTGGATTTTGGTGGCCAAACCATCGGTGATCAACATCAAGGCTGCTTCGCGAACAGGCGCACGGCTGACGTTGAGCCGGTGGGCGTATTCTTCTTCGATGATTTTGTCACCAGGATTGAGTTTGCCAGACATAATGTCGTGCATCATTTCGTGTTTGATGATGGCGGGTAGGGAGAGCGGGGGATTTTTTTCTAACATTGTGTTTAATATTCAGCTGACTTAAATAGACTGTGAAAAGGTTACTGAGCGTTATTTTGTGAGCGTCAGACCATTATTTTTATACTGTGGGGGTGTTACAGAAGAGGTGCCTAGACAATATGTCTAGGTCATGGTTTTGTCTTTAACAGACTGATTATAGATGATATCGGTGACTATTTTAAGCGAGTCGTCGCCATTGGTCTAGGGTTAAATTTGTTAATGAGTAGAAGAGGGGCATATGCCGTTTGTTTTTAAACAGTTGGTTGTATGTAAGTGTGATTTTATTTTTAAATTGTGCTTGAAAAATGTGACTGTAAAAAACACACTAGGCGTCATTTTATAAAGCCTAGGTCTAAAGACGTAGGCCAGTTAGCTCAAAATAAGCACGCCTCCTCCGCATTAATTGGTGGGTGAATCAACTTCTCACCAATGTTTAAAATTTCGCCATCGCAGTAAGGTTAAGCCTAGCAAAAATGAATCTGTGGATTTCGCTAGGAGGCGTTATGGCAACGGTTAAATTTAAACAATATTCGGTACTTTTCAGCAGTACCTTGGCATTCACCGTGTGTTTTATGGTGTGGACGATGTTTGCCGTCATCGGCGTGCCGATTCAAGAAGAGCTACAGCTTAGCTCAACCCAGTTTGGCCTCTTGGCCGCCATGCCGGTATTGTCCGGCTCTTTGATTCGGGTGCCCTTGGGTATTCTGACGGACCGCATTGGCGGTCGAAAAGTCTTTTTCGTGTTAATGCTGCTCTGCGTGCCCGGCATCTACGCCATTCAGTTTGTGGGTGAATACTGGCAGCTGTTGGTGGTGGGCCTGTTTATGGGCCTGGCTGGCGGTTCTTTTTCCGTTGGCACACCTTATGTCGCCAAGTGGTTTCCAAAAGAGCGCCAAGGCTTGGCCATGGGGATCTTTGGTGCCGGTAACGCTGGCTCGGCCATCAACACCTTGGTGGCGCCAGCGCTGATTGCCGTGGGTACCTGGCATTTAGTGCCGACCGTTTACGCCGCCATCATGCTGGGCACCGCGGTGATGTTCTGGTTCTTTAGCTTTCACAATCCTGCTCACCTAGTGTCTTCAAAAGTGTCGATCAAAGACCAAATCGCCTTAATGAAAAACCCTGCCGTTTTGCGCTATAGCCAATATTACTCAGTGGTGTTTGGCGGCTACGTGGGCTTGGCCCTGTGGATGACCAAATACTATGTGAATGAATACGGTTTTGACCTAGCCTTAGCCGCCTTCTTGGCTGCCTGTTTCTCCATGCCTGGCGGCGTGTTGCGGGCACTCGGCGGCTGGTTTTCAGACAAGTGGGGTGCCTACAAGGTGACCTGGTGGGTGATGTGGGTGTGTTGGGTGTGCTTCTTTATTTTGTCTTACCCACAAACCGACTTTGTGATTCAAACCACCAGTGGCCCCAAAGCGTTTCACATTGGCCTAAGCCCCGTATTGTTTACCATTTTAATGTTTGTGGTCGGCGTGGCCATGGCCGTGGGCAAGGCGTCGGTGTTCAAGTTTATTTCAGATGAGTTTCCACGCGACATGGGTGCCGTTTCTGGCGTGGTGGGCTTGGCCGGTGGTTTGGGTGGCTTTACCCTACCGATTCTGTTTGGTGCGCTGGAAGACTTTACCGGCGTGCGCTCGGCCGTGTTCATGCTGATGTACGGCACGGTGTGTGTGTCGCTGATTTGGATGCACTTTTCTTTTAAAAATAAAGCAGTAAGCTAAGGGGAACGTTATGTCTTATGTCTTAAAAGATTGGGAACCTGAAAATAAAGATTTTTGGGATAAGAAGGGTAAGGGCATAGCCAAGCGTAATCTATGGCTGTCTATTTTCTCTCTGTTATTGTCATTCGCCATCTGGCAAATGTGGAGCGTGGTGGTGGTGTATTTGCCCGCGGCAGGGTTTAACTACACCGCCAATGAACTGTCTTGGCTGATTGGCTTACCGGCATTGTCTGGGGCCACGCTGCGGATCGTGTATTCTTTTATCGTGCCGATTTTTGGTGGCCGTCGTTGGACCGCGTTCTCGACCATGACGCTGTTATTGCCGGCCTTGGGGTTAGGTTTTGCTGTCCAAAACCCTGATACGCCTTACACAACCATGATGATTCTGGCCCTGCTGTGCGGTTTCGGTAGCGGTAACTTTAGTTCCAGCATGGCCAACATCAGCTTTTTCTTCCCTAAGGCAGAAAAAGGCACGGCCTTGGGTCTCAACGCTGGCTTGGGTAATCTAGGCGTGTCGGTGATGCAGGTGGCGATTCCGGCCGTGGTTGGCTTCGGGCTATTTGGTGCCCTTGGCGGTGCGGGCCAAACCCATGACGTGGCGGGCGTGAGCCAAACCGTCTGGTTGCAAAATGCCGGCTTTGTGTGGGTGCCCTTTATTTTGGTGTCTGGTATTTTGGCCTGGTTTGGCATGAACGACATCGCCAGCATGAAGGCCTCGTTCTCGGAACAGGCGGTGATTTTTACCCGTAAGCACAACTGGTTGATGTGCTGGCTGTATTTGGGTACGTTTGGCTCGTTTATTGGTTTTTCTGCCGGTTTTCCATTCTTGATGAAAAGCCAGTTTGTCGGCATTGATGCTTTAAAACTAGCGTTCTTAGGACCCTTAGTGGGTGCGATTGCGCGCCCATTCGGTGGTTGGCTGTCAGACAAGATCGGCGGCGCCCGCGTCACCCACTGGGTGTTCTTATTGATGATGGTCGCCGTAGTCGGCGTGTTGCTGTGCTTGCCTAGCAATGGTGTGGGCGGGAGCTTTATTGGCTTCTTCATCTGCTTCTTGGTGTTGTTTGCACTGACCGGCATTGGCAACGGATCTACTTTTATGCAAGTACCGGCGATTTTTGCGAAGTTTCATGAAGCACGCGTGGCCAAAGGTGAGGTCAGTGACGCCGAAGCACAGCAAGCGGCCACCAAAGAGGGCGCCGCAGTATTGGGCTTTAGCGCCGCATTGGCGGCCTACGGTGGCTTCTTTATCCCTAAAAGCTATGGCAGCGCCTTGGCCTTAACCGGCAGCGTGGCCCCAGCACTGATCGGCTTTATTGTGTTCTATGCCACTTGTGTGGCGATTAACTGGTGGTATTATGCTCGTAAGGGTGCGCCCACTAAATGTTGATAAGGTAAACGAATGACGTTTTTTTCAAGATTACCGATTAGTAAAAATCTATCCACCAAACTGGTTTGCTTGACCCTGGTTTGGTGGGTTTTGGCGCTCTTGGCGATTGGCTTTACGCTGTCGCTGTCGTGGCGCTTAGAAGGCGCCGGCGCCGCCATTAACGACGCCGGCAGCCTACGCATGCGCGCTTATAGGATGGCGCTGATGACCCAAAAGCATGAGTCTGAAGCGCTGTTGCAACAGGAAATGCAGGATTTTGAGCGGGTGTTAAAAGGCATCATTGATGGCGATCCTAGCCGACCGTTGGCTTTGCCTCAGCGCGAAGACATCCAGCAGCAGGCCGAAGCCGTGCAGCAGCAGTGGCAGCAGCAGTACCATCCTAAAATCATGGCCCAGTGGCGCGAGCAAGAGCCGGTGGCCAGCGTGTGGGCGGATGACTTTGTGCTCACCATCGACAGGCTGGTGCAGCTGTTAGAGGGTGACAACACACAAACGATCAATCAGCTGCGGCTGTTCCAGAAGTTTCTCATTGGGTTGGTGGTTGTTGGCTCTTTATTCATGATGTACGTCTTAATCAGCTGGATTGTCAAACCCTTGGGCCGATTGAAAGAGGGCATGGCCCACGTGGCCAGTGGCGACTTTGCGCACCGGGTGGCGCTGGATCGGAATGACGAGTTTGGCTTAATCAGCATTGGCTTTAATCAAATGGCGGCCAACCTTGAAGACGCCTACAGTAATTTGGCCGAGAAGGTGAACGAGAAGACTGCAGACTTAGAAGAGCGTAACCGCGAGCTTAAGGTTTTGTACGACACCACCACCTACATTCATCAAGACCACCCACTGGCGGAAATGTGTGAAGGATTTTTACAGCGCGTGATTGCCGTGGTCGGCGCCTCTGCCGGCAGCGTCAAGCTCATTGACGAACAGCGCCAAAAAATGGATTGGGTGGCGGCGGTTGATTTGCCCGAGCACATGCTGATGGCCGAGGTGTGTACTCGCTTTGATGCCTGCCACTGCGGTGAGTTTGCCCAGCAGCAAAGCGTGGACAGCATGATCCGCATCTTTGACCATACGGGCGCCCAGCCTAAAATCTTGGGGCAGGCTAGCCCCTGTGAAAATGAGGCCTTTGGCCAAATGGTGGCGTTTCCCATTAGCTATGGCCATCAAAAAATTGGCCTGTTTAACATTCATTTTTACGAGCCGCATGACTTAACCAAGTCAGAAAGCGATTTACTGCACACCTTAGGCAATCAGCTGGGCGTGGCCATCGGCAGCATGCGGCTGGTGGCGCAGCTGCGTAAAATGGCGGTGCTGGAAGAGCGCAACATGATGGCGCAAGGCCTGCATGACAGCATTGCCCAAACGCTGACCTTTTTGAACCTGCAAGTACAGATGCTGGCTCAGGCTTGGGCCGACAACAAGCCCGACGAGGCACAGGAAAACCTTGATTTTATTAGGGATGGCGTGCAAGAATGTTATGAGAACGTGCGCGAGTTATTATTAAACTTTAGAATGCCGATTAAAAATGCCGAGTTTACCGAGGCCGTGGCCGAAGTGATTAAGCGTTTTGAAATGCAGGTGGGCATCTCGATCGACTGGCAGGCAACCGGCCAGGGCATGGCATTGGACCCTAAAGAGCAAATTCAGGTGATTTTCATCTTGCAAGAGGGCCTGTCTAATATCCGCAAGCACGCTCAGGCTCAAAAGGTCAAAGTACGCATTCATAATGACGCTGACTTTGTGTTGACGCTCAGCGATGATGGGAAAGGGTTTAACGCCGCTGAACTGGCGGATAAAACCTTGGCCCACGTGGGCATGGCGATCATGCAGGAACGGGCCGAGCGCATACAGGCCCATTTGCGCATTGATTCTGTGCCCGAAGGCGGCACCACGCTTACTTTAACCATTCCGCATCAGGCTCGAAAGGCATTATGACGACGCAAATTAAAATTTTACTAATTGATGACCACACGCTGTTCCGAAGCGGCATTAAAGCGTTGCTTCAACGCCAGGCTGATTTTTTGATCGTGGGCGAAGCCGCCGACGGACTAGAGGGGGTGAAGTTAACCAAATCATTACAGCCCGACATTGTGCTCTTGGATTTGGACATGCCGGTCATGAATGGGCAAGAAGCGCTGGCGCAAATCCTCAGCGCCGACCCAGAGCAGGTGGTGTTGATGCTGACGGTGTCCGAAGACGCCGAAGACTTAACCGAATGCATGCGCCTAGGGGCGAAGGGGTTTTTGTTAAAAAACATCAACGCCGAATTTTTACTAGACAGCATTCGTAAGGCGGTTGAGGGGGACACCGTGTTTTCGCCTGAAATGACGGCCAAGCTGGTGCAGTGCCTGCTTAAGCCCAATCAGCCACCGGCTTCGGCAGACGAATTGGCCTTACAGTCGCTGACCCCGCGCGAAACCGAAACCCTGTCCTATTTGGCCGTGGGCGCCAGCAATAAAGAAATCGCCCGTAAGTTAGATTTGGCAGAGTCAACGATTAAGGTGCACGTGCAAAGCATTTTGCGCAAGCTCGAATTAAGCAGTCGCGTACAGGCCGCCGTGTTCGCGGTGAAGCACAACGTGGTGGCGCCACCTCAATAACGTCGCTGCCGCATCCGGCGGTGGTGATGGACAACTAACCACAGCACCAACAGCAGCATGATGCCGTAGCTGACGATGGGGCCATAGAGTAAATTATCAGCAATGGGCCAACTGGCCGCCATCCACAGCCGAATGCCGGCCTCAAGCAGGAGCCCAAGGCCCCACACCCAAGTGCTGGTAGCCAGGCTGGCTTGAAACAGCGGATGGGCCAAGGCCTGTTGTTTCTCTGTGGCCACAGCCTGTCGTCGCATGATGGCGCCGATTAAAATCGGCAACAGCGGGCGCTTGATCAGCGCCGAACCCAGCAGCATGACCCCCATTCCCCCAGTAATCCACGATTCGCGCATGAGCAAAACCCGCTCGTCGGCGCCAAAGCCCATGGCCAATAGCGAGAGGGCAATGCCGCCTATGACCAAGAGGGAAATGGCGTCAACGCGGCGGTGGCGGATGAGTTCGATGAGGCTCCAGGCAATGGGCGGCACGGCCGAAGCCAATAAGGCCTGAAAAGACCCCAGGCTGGGTTCCAGCCAGGTAAACAATAGCCACGGCGCCAAAAAGTTGGCGAAGAGGTCGAGGATAAGGGTGTATTTTGTGTTCATGCTGTCAGATCAAGAAAAAGGCTGCCTTTAGGGCAGCCTTTTTGATGCAAGAGATTTAGAAGGGCAGGGCAAGGCTGGTGTGCTGTTGCAATACCTGTTTGAATTCGGCCTGAATGCGCTTTAAACCGTGTTCGGTTTCGGCCTCAAAGCGGAACACAATGACCGGCGTGGTGTTGGACGCGCGCATGAGGCCAAAGCCGTCTTGGTATTCCACTCGAAGGCCATCAATACTGATGATTTCATCGGCATTAGGGAACTTAGCCGCGGCTTGTAAGGTGGCAATCAGGGCGTGATTGTCGCCTTCTTTGGCCATGTGCAGGTTTAATTCTGGGGTCGAAATCGCGTTGGGCAATTGGTTGAGTACCTGATTAGGGTTGCCCGACACCGACAAGATTTCCAGCAGGCGCGCGCCGGCATACATGCCGTCGTCAAAGCCAAACCAGCGCTCTTTAAAGAAAATATGACCGCTCATTTCACCGGCAATCAGGGCGCCGGTTTCTTTCATCTTGGCCTTGATGAAGCTGTGGCCGGTGCGGGCCATGATGGGCAGGCCGCCGTGGTGTTTGATCCAAGGGTGCAATAGGCGCGTCGACTTGACGTCGTAAATCACCTGCGCTTTGGGGTGACGCAACAGCACGTCTTGAGCAAACAGCATCAGCTGGCGGTCGGGCCAAATGATGTTGCCTTCTTTGGTCACCACGCCCAGGCGGTCGCCGTCGCCGTCAAAGGCCAGGCCAATTTCACAGTCGGTGGTGGCCAAGGTGTGGATTAAATCCTGAAGGTTTTCTGGCTTGGCTGGGTCGGGGTGGTGGTTAGGGAAGGTGCCGTCCACGTCACAAAATAACTCGGTCACCTCACAGCCCAGCGCCCGATAAAGGTCGCCGGCAAAGGCACCGGCCACGCCGTTGCCCGCATCGATGGCGATCTTCATGCCACGCTTGGGTTTGATGTCGGCCACAATGTGGTCTTGGTAGGCTTGGGCAATGTCGGCTTCGCTGTATTGGCCAACAGGACGTTGCGGTAAGTCATCGGCCTCAATGCGCTGGCGTAAGGCTTGAATGGCCTCGCCCGATAGGGTTTCGCCAGCAACCATCATTTTAAAGCCATTGTAATTGGGCGGATTGTGGCTACCGGTCACCATGACGCCGGACGCTTGGGTCAGGGTGTGGGCGGCAAAGTACAGCATCGGTGTGGCCACCATGCCCACGCTCAACACGTTAAGGCCGGCATCTTGTAAGCCACGCGCCAGCTCGGCCAGCAGCGAGGGGCCAGAAAGGCGACCATCGCGGCCCACGGCCATGTCGGTCACGCCTTTGTCTGCGGCGCTGGCGCCGATGGCGCGGCCGATCAAATAGGCGCTGTTTAAGGTTAAGGTGTCGTCCACAATGCCACGGATGTCGTAGGCTTTAAAAATATCAGGGGCCAATAGGCTCATAAGGCTAAACTTTCTTTACTCTTTAATGGTTTGTAGCTGTTGCGTGTGGCTGATCAAGCTTTGTTGCTTGCGCTTGGCTTCGCCGCTGTCTATGGCGACTTTGGCACGTTCAAAGCCATCGTGTAGGTCGGTGGCAATGTCGGCACAGTACAGTGCCGCAGCGGCATTCAGCAACACAATGTCGCGGCAAGGGCCGGCTTCACCGTTTAAAACGCTGTCAATTTTTTGCAAGGATTCGGTGGTGGAATGCGCCTGTAAGGGTTTGTGAGTGTCGATGAGGTCAATGCCAAAATCGTTCGGGTGGATGCTGTATTCTCTGATCCAGCCTTCTTTCAGCTCGGCCACCTTGGTGGGGCCTAAAAGGGTGATTTCGTCGAGGCCGTCGCAGCCGTTGACGACCATCACGTGTTTGGCACCCAGCTGTTGCAGCACGCGAGATTGAATGCCCACCAGGTCGGGGTGAAACACGCCCATGAGCTGATTCGGGGCTTGAGCCGGATTCAACAAAGGCCCTAAAATGTTGAAAATGGTGCGCACGCCCAAAGCTTTACGCACTGGCGCCACGTGGCGCATGGCTTGATGATGGTTGGGTGCATACATAAAGCCCAGGCCCAGTTGGTCAATGCATTGACCCACCTGTTCAGGGCTAAGTTTAAGGTTAATGCCCATGCTTTCTAAGGCGTCGGCGCTGCCGCTGGAAGACGACACCGCACGGTTGCCGTGCTTGGCGACCTTGGCGCCGGCGGCGGCCGCCACAAACATGGTGCAGGTAGAAATATTAAAGGTGTGGGCGTTGTCACCACCGGTGCCGACAATGTCGAGCAGGTGGGTTTTGTCTTGCACCGGTACGTGGGTGGCAAACTCGCGGATTACCGTGGCTGCTGCGGCCACTTCAGAAACCGTTTCGACCTTAATGCGTAGGCCAATGAGTAGGGCGGCGGTAATCTCAGGCGACACTTCACCATTCAGAATCTGGCGCATGATGTGCACCATTTCATCAAAAAACAGTTCGTTGTTGTCGATTAAGCGGTTCAGTGCTTCTTGGGTGGTAATCATCAGTCTCTCTTTGTCTTTTATTGTGATCTGTCGCGCTTAGGCGCTGCGGCGTTGATGTTCGGTTAAAAAATTCTGCAACATGTCGTGGCCATGCTCGGTCAACAGAGCCTCGGGGTGAAACTGCACCCCTTCGATGGCGTAGTCCTTGTGGCGCACGCCCATGATTTCACCATCTTGCGTCCAGGCCGTCACGCTGAGGCAGTCAGGGAGGGTGTCCGGGTTGATGGCTAGGCTGTGGTAGCGGGTGCAGCTCACTGGATTGGGCAAGTTGTGAAACATGCCGACATTGTGGTGCTGCACCGGCGACACCTTGCCGTGCATCAGCGTTTTGGCCGACACGATGTCGCCGCCAAAGGCATGGCCGATGGCCTGATGGCCTAAGCAAATGCCCATGATGGGCATTTTGCCCGCCAGTTGTTGAATCGCCGCCACGGAGATGCCCGCTTCTTTAGGGGAGCAAGGGCCGGGACCAATGACCAAATACTCAGGATTTAACGCTTCAATTTCAGCCACGCTGATTTCATCATGGCGTTTAACCACCACGTCTTGGCCGAGCTGGGCCAAATACTGCACGATGTTATAAGTAAAACTGTCAAAATTATCGATCATCAACAACATAGCAATGCATCCTAACGGCCACGCCGTGACGAATCACGGCGTAGAATAAAAAAGTAGTCATAAACTTTAGCATTTTTTTGAGGAAAAGTGGGCGTTAAGGGGGGTATTCCTGCGTTTAATTTGTGTACAGGCCTGATGAGTGGGTTAAAAGCGGCAGATAATCTGTCTTTAAGGCATGAACGTTTGGGCCTTCTGGGATTTGGTAAATCATGGTTTGGTGATGGCCAAAATGCCGTAGCGTGGGTAAAACGTAGCCTACCCACGGCCTCGCCTCATCAGTACCAATAAGACAAGAAGCAAACCATGGTTTTGTGTGTAGAAAACTTTGTACCTGTTTTTATGAGTATCAACTCACTACGTCTCCTTTAGGTGAAGTACCGTCCCCTTTTAGCCGCCGAGGCGGTTCGTGCGGGGCCGGGGCTTTAAGGCAAAGTTGTTTGAGTATTTGGCCATAGGCTCAAATATGAGTTTTTGCCGCCGGCCACGTGCGGGCCAACGAGGGCACCCGCATAGCGGGCGGATAAAGTGGGGTGGTTTTTCTTTGCTTCGTTTCTTTTTGACATCAAAAAGAAATGACGGCGCCCATAGGGCGAAACAAAACGCCTAAATTTAAGTCATGCCTGACTAAAAGCAGCCTTTCAAAACCATTTATGCTTCGGCAGCATCGCTATTGATTAGTCGTTGGGTTTCGCCCTGTAGGGCGACAGACTTTCTTTTGCGTGGCCAAAAGAAAGTATGCAAAGAAAACGCCACCCGACAATCCGCCCTAGCGGGTGCCCTCGCTGGAACCCATCGGGCCGGCGCTAGCAAGAGTGCTCTGCCTCCTATAAAAACGTGGTCGGCAGCCACAAGCGATTTGCTCGCTTCATCCGGCCCGATAGAACCCAACTCGGCGGCTTTAGCGGGAAATCGGCACTTCACCTAGGGGAAAGGGGGTGAGTTTAAATAATTTAGTAGCCCAAAAACCCCCATGGTTTGGTGATGGTCAACATGCCGTAGCGTGGGTAAAGCGTAGCCTACCCACGGCCTCGCCTCATCAGCCCATTACCTAAGACAAGAAGCAAACCATGCTTGGCTATTTGGGCTCATTAGCCCACCTGCATTAGGACAGGCATGAAGCGGGGGACCATCGACGATTGTCCCAATCGCCATGAAAATTAGGGACAGGTTCCTGCCGCTGACCGTGCAGCAGGCCAGACTGGTACCAGAATGCAACAGGGCTAAACGACGTTTTTAAAGCATTTACCGATAGAAACACCCTTGAGGTCAGATTCATTTTCGAGAGATATCTTTAATGATATTGATTCCTATTAACAAACAGTGCTAGCCTAGTAAATGTTGTGGCGTTGCTGCTGCAACGGGTCGTTATTTAAATCATCTTTAATGAAAGTCTCAAATGTTACAGTTCATGGTTTGGGTGGGGATTCCCGCTTTAGTCGTGATCAGCGCATTGTTGGTAGGCGTCTTCATGGTCATGGCCATGAGTGATTGCTGGTTTGAGTAGTCAAAACATTCATAAACATAATACGCATCACGTACTTCACACATTGGCATTACTTAACGCGGAAACGACGTTGACAAATAAAGCCCCACAGTTCTGTGGGGCTTTATTTATGAGCATGGCCGTCGCTTGAAAGTGACTTTGTTTGGGCCAAAGAGAGGCTTAACGGTTTGATGCCTTAAGGGCCGTCGTCGCCTAATCTCAGCGGCGTGCGTGGGTTTTCAATAAAGCCAGCTCCCAGCGCCTAACCGCCATCACCATGGTGTAGCCGTGGCGCTTAGAGGGCGACAGCTTATTGTCTTGCTGATGCTGGTCGGCAAAGTCGCTGGCCAGCTTTTGAACGCGCTTAATAAAGGCGGGCAGGGCTTTGGGTGAGATGCTGCCGTAGGTGAGGGTGAGGTCTTCATCGGCGGGGGCAAAGCCGCCAGAAAAATAGTCCACCAAGGCATGGTCGCGGAAAAATTGCATGACGGGGCCATTGGGCTGCCAGCGCATGCCTTTGCCCATTTTTAAACGGTAGCGATTCAGTGGCCGCAGTTCAATCACCCCAATGCGGTCAAGCTGAACGAAGTAGCCAATGGCCTCAGCTTCGGTGAACGCGTATTGCGCCACAATTTGGGCCAGGCTCCAGCGGCTAAGGACGCAAATGGCGATGAGGAGGAGTTTTTCATCGGCAATCAGGGCGCGTTCCTGAGCCAGGGTGAGCTCGGAGACATCCGGCTGTGCGCTGGCCACCTGTTCGGCGATGTCGGCAAAATCAAGGTCTAAAACCTGACAGATTTCGTCTACCCGAGACAGGCTCATGTCGCCCAGGCTAAACATGCGCTTGACGCTGGATTCCGCCATGCCTAAGGCCTGGGCCAGGTCAGCATAGGTCATGTGGGCTTGTTTCAGTTCGCGTTTTAAAACCGTAATTAAGGTGGCCGTTGTGCTCATGAGTACTGTTTTTTTGTTCTAAAGGTCTTATTTTGCCGTATTTTTGAAATAAAACAATACTTTTTTCGCCGCTGCATGCATGCTGATTCTTTTTTAAGCAAGGTGTACCGTGATGAAACCAGGCTCTATCCCCGTGGCGGCGCGGGCTACCCAAGGTCGTTTACCATTATCTAAACCAGAAAAATATTTGTTGCTTTTGGGGTTGGCTTGGGTGCTGTTGGCGCTGTTGGGTCCCTATGTGGCCCAATATCCTGACGATCATGCCTTTGCTGATCAAAGTCAGCTGTGGGGGCTAAGCCATTGGGGCGACGTGTGGTCGAACGTGCCGATTATGGGCGTCGGCGTTTGGGGCGTGTGGCGGTCGCAAGGCTCATCCTTAAGCGCTAATTGGCCAGCCCTATACGAACGACAGCAGCTGTTTTTTTATGGGCTAGTTCTGGCGGGTTTGGGTTCTTTTGCCCATCACCTGACGCCCAGTGATCAAACTTTGTGGCTGGATCGTCTGGGCATTTGCGGGCATGCTGGGCCTGACGCTGACGCATCGTTGTAGTGATCGGGCTGGGCAGGTGATGACGTATGCCGCCTTGGTGGCCGGGCCGTTTACCCTATGGCTGTGGCAGTATGGCGGCAGCCTGTGGGCATGGCGCTGTTGCCGGCAGCATCGAAGCGTCATGGCGTGTCTTTGGGTTTAGTGATGGCCTGTTATGCCGTGGCCAAGCTGTTTGAGTTGGGTGACCATCAGGTTTATGCGCTGACGCAAGGATGGGTTGTCTGGACACACGCTCAAGCATGTGTGTTCCGCCGCAGCAGGCTTGCCTCTGCTTTGGGGCCTGAAAAAAAGGCGATTGGCAGGATCTTAAACGACCACAAAAAAGCCGCTTCAGTAGGCTGAAGCGGCTTTCGGCATTTCGGGGCGTTTATTTTTCGTGCTTGGCAATGATTTGTAGCAATTGGGCCAATACTTTAGGGTTGGCGGCCACGATGTCGCCACTTTCCATCCAGCCGTCGTCGCCAGAGAAGTCGGTCACAATGCCGCCGGCTTCTTGAACCAGTAGGCTACCGGCTGCGATGTCCCAAGGTTTTAAGTTGTATTCGAAGAAGCCATCAACGCGGCCAGCGGCGACGTTGCATAGGTCTAAAGAGGCAGCGCCTTCACGGCGACCACCGGCGGTTTTGGCCAATACGTCTTTTAAAATGGCAAGGTAGGTGTTCATCATGCTTTGGTCAACCACTGGGAAGCCGGTTGAAATCAAGCATTCGTTCAGCTCGATGCGGGTAGACACGCGAATGCGGCGGTCGTTGAGCAAGGCGCCTTGACCGCGTGACGCGGTAAATAACTCATTGTGCTCTGGAGCAAACACCACGGCGTCGGTGACGATGCCTTTGTGGGCCAAAGCAATGGAAATTGCGTATTGAGGATGACCGTGTAAATAGTTGGTGGTACCATCCAAAGGATCGATAATCCATTCGTAGTCAGATTTTGCTGGGCCATGAACGCCAGATTCTTCCGTGCGAATACGGTGATGAGGGTAGGCTTCTTTAAGAATGGAAACCAAAATATTTTCTGATTCTTTGTCTACCTGAGACACGAAATCGTTAAACGCTTTGCTTTCAAATTTAACCGAGGTTAAGTTGTTGGAAGCGCGCAACATCATGTGCGCAGAGCGGCGGGCGGCCTTAATGGCCGTATTAATCATGGGGTTCATGTGAAAATCCAAGTTCCAAAGCAAAATAAAATTAAAGGCACGCAGGCCCCGCTAGCGTGGGCGCGCATCACCGTTTAATACGTATTGACTGAATGTTTAAAGATCGAATCCGCAAATTATACGCATATTTAACCCAAACTGAAACCATGAATAAACCACAGCTCCCATTATTTTTACAAAACATCCACATTGTCCTCAGTCGTACCAGCCATCCTGCCAACATCGGTTCTGCCGCCCGCGCCATGAAAACCATGGGCCTGGGTAAATTGATTTTGGTGGCGCCCAACCTGATGGAAACGCCGATGACGCCGGCGCCGATGGCGTATGATCCGGCCGCGCCAGAAGGGTTTAGCCTGCCAGAAGAAAGCTTTATTTTGGCATCGGGCGCGCGCGACGTGCTGGAACAGGCTTTAATCGTGCCCACGTTGGCCGAGGCGCTGGCGCCGATGACCATTAGCTGTGCCTTGACCAGCCGCAAACGGGAGCTGACCGCCGAATTAAAAACCCCGCGTGAGCAAATGCCAGAGGTGTTGGCGCTGGCCCAGCAAGGCCAGCAGGTGGCGTTGGTGTTTGGCAATGAAACCTTTGGCCTATCGATCGACGAGGTGCAAAGCTGCAATCGTTTAATCACCATCAATGGCAATCCCGATTACTTCTCGCTTAATTTGTCTCAGGCAGTGCAGGTCGTGTGTTACGAACTCTTTAGCCAAGTGGATTTAAGCATGGACTATTTACAACAGTCGAATGAGTTGGCCACGCATGAGCAGGTGCAGGGCATGGTGGATCACATGGGGGCCACCATGGACGAATTGGGCTTTTTTGAGCGCCGCAACGGCGAACGCCTCATGCGCCGCATGAAGCGTCTGTTTGACCGGGCCGCGGTTGAGCGTGAAGAAATCGACATTTTGCGCGGCTTTTTTAAACTCATCAGTAAAAAGACTCATTCATGAATTTTGCTCAAGACGCGCTGTGGTGGCGCCTAACCGATGGCGCTGTGCGCGACCTAGCGTCGCTGCTGGCGGCACCGCCGCTGTGGCACAGTGGGGTGGAACTGCCACGGCGCGCCTTGATTGGCGAGACCGGGTTTCGTTTTTTACTGGGCTTAAACGATGCGCCCGCGCCGCTGCATGATTATTTAGCCCAGGTGGCCCCGTATGGGCACCGCTTGGGGTTTTATGCCGAAAGCCTGTTGGCCTTTTGGTTTAGCCACGCCCCTCATTTTGCGTTGGTGGGCCAGAATCTGGCGCTGTACGACGATCCGGTGAGCCGCAGGCAAACCTTGGGTTCAGTGGATTTCCTAGTGCGTCTTGAGGGTGAGCCGCTGCATTTAGAATTGACCTGTAAGTATTATGGCAACCCAGAGGCCACCTTAGACGGCTTTGTGGGGCTGAATCAGCAAGACAAGATGGCGAATAAAATCAGCAAGCTTCAGCAGCAGCTGGCCTGGTCTGGGCACGCCGCGTTTGCCCCCATTACGGCCGCGGTGTGGCCTGAGGCCCCCAGCGTGCGCAGTGCTTCGATTGTGCGCGGCGTGGGCTTTACCCCTGAGGGCACGCTGTTGTCGGCACCGGCGCCGATCAATCGTTATGGTTGGGCTGGGCATTATCTGCGCGATTGGGCCGAGCTGCCCGAAGCGCTGCAAGGGGCCCGCTGGGTGCTCTTGACCAATATGCAACGGTTGAGCCCCGCGCGGGTGGCGGCGGCAGAGGCTCAGCCATTCAGCGCCTTGGCCGATGGGGTCAAGGAAGGCGTGGTGGCTTTTTTACACCAGCGCATTGATGGCCATTGGCATGAAACCAGTAGGGTAATGAAGGCATTGCTGCCTTGATTTAGGGCAAAATAAGGTTCATTTTGAACGATGCAATGGGCTGAAAATCATTGTGATTTTGCCTGTTGGCATGATACACTTGAAAATTATTTTTTTGTCTACATCTAGTATGTAGGTTTAATGAACGCAGTTATTTTCAATGCTTGTCCGTATTAAGCGGCATCAGACGAGCGTTTTGTCACGTAAAGATAAGGGTTTAACATGGAAGTTAAGGTAGAAAACTTAGAAGGTTTAGAACGCAAATTAACATTGGCTTTGGCTTGGGACGACGTAAACGAACAAGTGACTGCCCGTTTAAAACAAATGCAAAAAAAGGCCAAAGTACAAGGTTTTCGCCCAGGTAAAGCGCCTTTGAAAATGGTTGAGTCTATGTACGGCCAAGGCGCTCGTGAAGAAGTGTTGAACGAAAAATTGCAACGTGATTTTTACGACGTGGTTGTGGGTCAAAAAATCCGCGTTGCTGGCTACCCACGCTTTGACGCGCAAGAAACCCAAGACGACGAAAAAGTATTCAAAGTGGACGCCGTATTTGAAGTGTACCCAGAAATCACCGTGGGTGATTTGTCTGCCAAAGAAGTTGAAAAAGTTGTGGCCAACGTGGGCGACGCTGAAATCGATCAAACCATCGAAATCTTGCGCAAACAGCGCACTCGTTACAACCACGTTGAGCGTGCAGCCCAAGACGGCGACCGCATCATCATCGACTTCGTGGGTAAAATTGATGGCGAAGCCTTTGAAGGCGGTAGCTCTGAAAACTTCCCATTCGTTTTAGGCCAAGGCCAAATGTTGCCAGAATTTGAAGCGGGTTTGATTGGCATGAAACAAGGCGAATCTAAAGACGTTGAAGTGAGCTTCCCTGAAGATTACCATGGTAAAGACGTGGCTGGTAAAACCGCCGTGTTCACTTTGACCATGCAAAACGTGTCTGAAGCCGCTTTGCCAGAAGTGGATGCTGACTTCGCAAAAGCCCTAGGCATCGAAGACGGTGACGTGGCCAAAATGCGTGCTGAAGTTGAGAAAAACGTGGCGCGTGAAGTGAAACGTCGCACCGAAGACAAAACCAAAGAAAACGTGATGCAAGCTTTGTTAGACGTGACTGAAATCACCGTGCCTAAAGCATTGGTGGCTGAAGAAACTTCTCGCCTAATGGGTGAAATGCGTCAAAACTTCATCAACCAAGGCATGGACGCCAACAGCCTGCCAGACTTCCCCGTAGAAATGTTTGCCGCTCAAGCCGAGCGTCGCGTGTCTTTGGGTCTAATCTTGGCGCAATTGGTTGAAGACAACAAGCTAGAGCCAAAACCAGAACAGGTTGAAGCCGTCATCGCTGAATTTGCCGAAAGCTACGAAGACCCTAAAGAAGTGATCGACTGGTACAAAGCAGACGCGCAGCGCATGCAAGGCCCTAGCTCTTTGGCCGTTGAAGCCAACGTGGTGGCATTTGTGTTGGGCCAAGCCAAAGCCGTTGAAAAAGCCATGAGCTTTGACGACATCATGGCCGCACAGCAAGGTGCTATGTAAGCTTTAAGCCTCGTTTGATCATCAAAACCGCCTCAGCTGAGGCGGTTTTTTTATGGCCGTAAAAAAACCGCTGGCGGCATTTTGGGGTGCTGGCGTATTTTTTAAAAATAAGTTAGTCTATGTTTTAAGTCTGAGTAAATGGCTGTTTTGTTTCAATGTTTCCCCCGTTTTTGTACGCATCGTCATAAAAAAAGGAGAAAGAGCATGGCAAAATTCACCGCATTACCTAACTTCATTAATGGCCGTTTGGTGCCCTCCCACAGCAAAGAAACCTTTGAGCTGGTGAGCCCAGTGACCGGTAAGGTCAACGGCCTGTCGCCAGAATCCAATCAAAAAGACCTCGATCAGGCCTTTAAAGCCGCTCAAAAAGCCTTTCTAACGTGGGGGCAGACCACTCCGTCAGAACGGCAAAAGGCCTTGTTGGGCATTGCCGATGGCATTGAGGCCAACGCCAAGGCGCTGGTGGAGGCGCAGTGTCGCAATACTGGCCAGTTGAAGCACCTGGTGGCCTCGGAAGAGATTGCCGTGTCGGCCGATCAAATTCGATTTTTTGCCGGTGCCGCGCGGGTGTTGGAAGGCCGAGCCAGCGCTGAGTACATGACGGGGTTGAACTCCACCATTCGGCGTGAGCCTTTAGGCGTGGTGGCCCAGGTCACGCCGTGGAACTATCCGTTCATGATGGCGGTGTGGAAGATCATTCCCGCCATTGCCGCGGGCAATACGGTGGTGCTCAAGCCCAGCGACACCACCCCAGAAAGCACCTTATTATTTGCCCAAATCATCGCCGAGCACGTGCCTAAGGGTACGGTCAATATCGTGTTGGGGACGGCTCTGACCGGCGCTGCGCTGGTGAGCCATCCGGTGCCCGCACTGGTGTCGATTACCGGTTCGGTTCGTGCGGGCATGGCGGTGGCGGCATCGGCGGCCCAAAACGTCACCAAAACCCACCTCGAGCTGGGTGGTAAGGCGCCGGTGGTGGTGTTTGACGACGTCGACATCCCTAAAGTCGCCGAGGCCATTGCCACCGCTGGCTTTTTTAACGCTGGACAAGACTGTACCGCCGCCACCCGAGTGCTGGTGGCCGAAGACATTCACGATAAGTTTGTCAAAGCGCTGGTGGCCGAGGCCAAGCGCATTCGCTGTGGCCTGCCGACGGACAAAGAGGCGCTGTATGGGCCACTCAACAACAGCCGCCAGCTGGCGGCGGTCGAGGCCGTTATGGTTGGCCTTAAGCCACACGCCAAAGTAGAAACGGGTGGCAAGCGGGTGGGCAGCAGTGGTTTTTACTTTGCGCCGACGGTGATTTCTGGCTTACAGCAACAGGACGACGCGATTCAAAAAGAAATTTTTGGGCCCGTCATCACGGTACAGTCCTTTAAGGATGAGGCCGATGCCTTGAAAAAGGCCAATGGCGTTGCCTATGGTCTTGCCGCCAGCGTGTGGACGCGTGATCATGGCCGCGCCATGCGTCTGTCTAAGGCCTTGGATTTTGGCACAGTATGGCTCAATACCCACATTCCTCTGGTGGCCGAAATGCCACACGGTGGCTTTAAACACTCGGGCTACGGTAAAGACCTATCGATGTATGGGCTGGAAGAATACACCCGCATTAAGCATGTGATGAGCGCCTTAGACTAAGGCGGCAGCCTACCATTGAGTGGCCTTGCGGCCAGAGGAGTCGAGCATGAAAGCACACGATATTTTGGCCTTGGTTTATCAGGCCGAGCAGGCGCTGTTTACCCAGCATGATTTACGCAGCTTAACCACGTATTTTTCGCCCCAGTTTGTCGAGCACTCGCCGCTGGTGGGGCCCGAGCCGTTAGAGGGCCTGCGGCAGCTGGTGGTTGAGGCCGGTGCCGGTTTACGCCATGAGGTGGTGCGGGCCTTCGTCGACGGTGAGTATGTGGTGTTGCACGGTCGCTACCTAGGTTTGGCGCCCGAGCCGATGGTGGGTTTTGACATTTATCGAGTTCAGGATGGGCGCATTACCGAGCATTGGGACAGCTTGGTGCCAGAGGCTTCGCCAAACGGCAGTGGTCGTACCCAATTGGACGGCGACACTCAGGTCGACCCTGAGGCCCCGACCGAGGCCAATCGTGAACTGGTGTCGGTGTTCTTTAAAGAGGTGTTGATGAATCAGCGTTATGATCGGATTGCCCATTACGCCAATGGCCCACAGTTTGAGCAGCACAGCCCCGACATTGAGGATGGGGCCAAGGCCATGCAGGCCTTCTTGACCGAGTTGGCCAGTGAAGGCAAACCGCTGATGTACGAAACCCTGCACCGGACCTTGGCCGCCGGGCAGTTTGTGTTGACCCACTCAGAAGGCTATCATGATGGCCAGCGCATGACGTATTGTGAGCTGTGGCAGGTAAAAAACCGAAAAATCGCGGCCTTGTGGGATGCCATTTCTCCCCTGTAACCGAGCGCTGCGTCGGTTTGGCCACCGCCTTCGAGAAAGAGGGCGGTTTTTTATGCCCGCTTGGCTTGGCGCTTTAATGGTGGCGCTGGGCTGATGCAGCGGGGCTATTGTCCTATAGCCTTATCATTTTTTTTATTTTTAAGGTAAAATAAACGTCTTTTATGTGCGTGCAAATCGCTTTAGCGTTTGCATTTTAGGCAAGTGGCCTTATATAGCTATGAACGCAAGGTTGTTTGGCGCAGTGGCGTCAACAATCAATGAACAGTCACAACAGGAGACGGTATGCATACCCCTAACATTGAATCACTTGGCTTGGTGCCAATGGTGGTAGAACAAAGCGGTCGTGGTGAGCGCGCTTATGATATTTATTCTCGCCTGTTAAAAGAACGCATTGTGTTTTTGGTTGGGCCTGTGACCGATGAAACCGCCAACCTCGTGGTGGCGCAGTTATTGTTCTTGGAAAGTGAAAACCCAGACAAAGACATTTCTTTGTACATTAACTCTCCAGGCGGCTCTGTCAGCGCCGGGATGTCTATTTATGACACCATGAATTTCATCAAGCCAGACGTGTCGACCTTATGCCTGGGCCAAGCGGCCAGCATGGGCGCATTTTTGCTGTCGGCCGGTAAAAAAGGCAAGCGTTTTGCCTTGCCCAATAGCCGCGTGATGATTCACCAACCGCTGATTGGCGGGGGCCTGTCGGGCCAAGCGTCTGACATTGAAATTCACGCCAATGAATTAATCAAACTGAAACGCAAGTTGAATCAGCTGATGGCTGATCATGCGGGTCGTCCTATCGAAGACTTAGAGCGCGACACCGATCGTGATAATTTTATGTCGGCACAAGAAGCCTGTGACTATGGTTTGGTCGACAAAGTATTGGCCAGTAAAATGGATGTGATTGCCTAACTATGACAAAAAAACTTCAATACTGCTCGTTTTGCGGTAAATCTGAAAACGAAGTTCAAAATTTAATTCAGGGTAAAGACAGCTGCATTTGTAACGAATGTATTTCTGCTTGTAGCGTTTTGTTTAATCAAGACGCCGAAGGCGCGCCCAAAGCGGCGGCAAAAGCCGGCGTGGGCGTGGCCGAGGTTGAAGAGGCCGAAGTAGACTTTGCCAGCTTGCCCACGCCAGAACAGATTGTCGGTAGCCTAGACGAACACGTGATTGGCCAAGTTGACGCCAAGAAAGCGTTGGCAGTAGCGGTGTACAACCACTACAAACGGTTGCATCACCCTGACGCCAAGAAAAGTGGCGTGGAGCTGTCTAAAAGTAATATTTTGCTGATTGGCCCAACCGGCTCCGGTAAAACCCTGCTGGCGCAAACCCTGGCCCGTAAATTGGACGTGCCGTTTGTGATGGCCGATGCGACCACCCTGACCGAAGCGGGTTACGTGGGCGAAGACGTCGAGCAAATCATCACCAAGCTGTTGGCAACCTGTGATTTTAACGTCGACAAAGCCCAGCGCGGCATTGTCTACATCGACGAAATCGATAAGATTTCGCGTAAAAGTGACAACCCTTCGATTACCCGCGACGTATCGGGTGAGGGCGTCCAACAGGCCTTGTTGAAGCTGATTGAGGGCACCGTGGCCTCAGTGCCGCCACAGGGCGGGCGTAAGCACCCCAACCAAGAGTTTATTCAGGTCGACACCACCAACATCTTGTTCATTTGCGGTGGCGCATTTGCGGGCTTGGATAAGGTGATTCGTCGCCGTTCTGAAAAAGGTGGCATTGGCTTTGGGGCGGAAATCGTCAGCAAAGACGAACGCGCCGACATCAGCGCACTCTTTAAAACAGTGGAGCCAGAAGACCTGATTCAGTTTGGTTTGATTCCTGAGCTGATCGGTCGTTTGCCGGTGTTGACCACCTTGGCCGAACTGGATGAAGAAGCCTTGGTGAACATCTTGACCCAGCCTAAGAATGCCTTAGTGAAGCAATACCAAGCGTTGTTTGCCATGGATGGGGTTGAGCTAGACATCTTGCCATCGGCCCTCAAAGCCGTGGCCAAGCTGGCGATGGCGCGCAAAACCGGTGCCCGTGGCCTGCGTTCGATTTTAGAGCGTTCGCTGATGAACACCATGTACGCGTTGCCGACCTTGAAAAACGTGAAAAAAGTGGTGATTAACGAACACGTCATCAATGAAGGTGTTGAACCTGAAATCGTTTATGAGTAGTCTATAGCCATAGGTTGCTCAACCCGTAAGGTAAGGTTAAAGGCCGTCTATGTACAGACGGCCTTTTTTAATGGATTTGTAGGGTGGTGCTTGAAATATTTCGTTTTGAGCCCATGTAAAGCATCAAACATACTTATTAAGGTACTTAAATGGCTAAAAAACAACCAGACAATATCAACATTATGACGCTGCCTATGTTGCCGCTGCGTGATGTGGTGGTGTACCCACACATGGTGATTCCCTTGTTTGTGGGTCGTGAAAAGTCGATTGCGGCGCTAGAAGAGGCCATGGCACAGTCGTTGCCGGTGTTCTTGTTGGCCCAACGCCAAGCCAGTTCGGAAGATCCGAGTGCCGAAGAGTTATACGAATTAGGAACGTTGGCCACGGTCTTGCAAATGCTGAAACTGCCAGACGGCACGGTTAAAGTGCTGGTCGAAGGCTTGCAGCGTGCAGAAGTGAAAGGCATCGACAAAAATGACGATTACTTTGTGGCCCACGTAGAACCGGTTGACCTAGATGAGGAAGACAGCCAAGAGATCGAGGCCTTGCGCCGCGCCTTGCTGACTCAGTTTGACCAGTTCGTGAAGTTAAATAAAAAAATCCCCAGCGAAGTGCTGTCGACCATCACCAGCATCGTGCCCAACGGCCAGCTGGCCGACACCATTGCGGCTCACTTACAGTTAAAGCTAGAGCAGCGCCAAGAGGTATTGGAAGTGGTGGACGTGGCCAAGCGCCTGGAACACCTATTACAACAGCTGGAAGAAGAAATTGACATCCTCCAGGTAGAAAAACGCATCCGTGGTCGGGTGAAGCGTCAAATGGAAAAATCGCAGCGCGAATACTATTTGAACGAGCAGGTTAAAGCGATTCAAAAAGAATTGGGTGACGATGAAGGTCAGGGCGAATTAGACGCGCTGGAAGAAAAAATCAACGCCCGCGGCCTGAGTAAAGAAGCCAAAGAAAAAGCCTTGGCCGAATTGAAAAAGCTGAAAATGATGCCGGCGATGTCGGCCGAAGCCACCGTGGTGCGCAACTACATCGACACCATCGTTGATTTGCCTTGGAAAAAGAAAAGCAAGGTCAATAAAGACATTGCCCAAGCCCAGCTGGTGTTGGACGCCGACCATTACGGTTTGGATAAGATTAAAGAACGCATTTTAGAATATTTAGCGGTGCAAAAACGCGTCGACAAGCTAAAAGGCCCCATCCTATGCTTGGTGGGCCCGCCAGGGGTGGGTAAAACCTCTTTGGGTGAGTCGATTGCGCGCGCCACCGGCCGTAAGTTTGTGCGCATGGCCTTAGGCGGCGTGCGTGACGAAAGCGAAATTCGCGGCCACCGCCGGACCTACATTGGTTCGATGCCCGGTAAGATTTTGCAGAACATGACCAAGGTGGGCGTGAAAAACCCCTTGTTCTTGTTGGACGAGATCGACAAGATGGGCCAAGACTTCCGTGGCGATCCGGCCAGTGCTTTGCTGGAGGTGTTAGACCCAGAGCAAAACCACGCCTTTGTGGACCATTATGCCGAAGTGGATTACGACCTGTCGGACGTGATGTTCATCGCCACGTCTAACTCAATGGACATTCCGCCAGCGCTGTTGGACCGAATGGAAGTGATTCGCCTGTCGGGCTACACCGAAGACGAGAAGGTCAACATCGCCATGCGTTACCTGGTGCCGAAGCAGTTGGGGGCCAACGGCGTGAAAGAAGACGAAGCCGTCATCACCGAAGAAGCGGTGCGCGACATCGTGCGCTACTACACCCGTGAAGCCGGCGTGCGTTCGCTTGACCGTGAAGTGGCCAAGATTTGCCGTAAGATCGTGACCCAGCAGCTATTGGCCGAAGAGCTGGCCAGTGCCAAAGCCAAAGGTGCCAAGGGCACCAAAGCGGCCAAGGCCAAGCCTGTGACCAAAGCGGTGAAAGTGACGGCTAAAAACCTGCATGAGTTCTTGGGCGTGCGTCGCTTTGACTTTGGCGTGGCCGAAGACGAAAACCGCATTGGTCAAGTAACGGGCCTGGCTTGGACCGAAGTGGGTGGCGAGCTGTTGACCATTGAAGCGGCGGCCTTGAAGGGTAAAGGCCAGATCGTGCGCACCGGTAAACTGGGTGACGTGATGCAAGAGTCGATTACCGCAGCCTTAAGCGTGGTGCGTTCACGCGCCGAGCGTTTGGGCATTGCGCCAGACTTTTACGAAAAACACGACATCCACGTACACGTGCCAGAAGGCGCCACGCCGAAAGATGGCCCGAGCGCAGGCTCAGGCATGACCGTGGCGCTGGTGTCGGCGCTCACCGGCATTCCCGTGCGGGCAGACGTGGCCATGACCGGTGAGATCACGCTGCGCGGCGAAGTATTGCCCATCGGCGGCCTCAAAGAGAAGCTGTTGGCGGCCATTCGTGGTGGCATCAAACACGTGTTGATTCCGAAGGACAATATGAAGGATTTGGAAGACATTCCAAAAAATGTCCAAACCGAATTAACCATTCATCCAGTTAAATGGATTGATGAAGTGTTGCTTTTGAGCCTCGAACGGCAGCCAGAACCTTGGGTGATGCCGGAGGTTATCGACAAAAAAGGCGCAGAACCAGTGTTGAAAAGTGTTGTATCTGAGACACCAAAACATTGAAAATAAGCCACATTTTGGCCTAAAACCGTGGTTTTTACGGTTAAGACGAGTAAAGCAGGCTTATGACGCTTGACACTGGAATTTCAGACTTGTTATAAAAGCTTTGGCACGGCGAGAATCGGTTTTGGAGAAAACGCTTCTCGCTCCCCCATTGTTTAATAATAGAAAAGGATTTTCTGTGAACAAGTCTGAATTAATTGATGCAATAGCACAAGAAGCTGGGCTTTCAAAAGTTGCTGCGGGGAAAGCCTTAGATGGAACGATTAAAGCCGTGACTGAAGCTTTGAAAAAAGACAACACGGTGACTTTGGTAGGTTTTGGTACGTTCTACGTAGGTAACCGTGCTAAACGCAGCGGTCGCAATCCTAAAACCGGCGCCGCGATTACCATTCCAGCGGCTCGTTTACCTAAATTCCGTGCGGGTAAAGCCTTGAAAGAGGCACTGTAGGCCAAGAATTAAGTTTTCTAAGGAAAGGTGGACTGAATGTTCACCTTTTTTTTGTATTTGACGGTAAAATGACCGTTCTTGTGATCAACCAATACTGAATAGATATCGCTATGTTTGATGCTGTAAGAAAATTTAACACACCAGCCAAAATCTTACTGGGTTTTGTTGCACTGACGTTTGTGGGGTTTGGTGCCACATCATTAACCGGGGGCGAGCCGTATATTGCCAAAGTGGGTGATCAAGCGGTGACCGAAGGCGACATTCGCCAAGCCTTAGAACGCTTGGGTGAAGTAGGCACGCCTGAAGTCAAAGAAGGCATTTATGCCAGCCTATTGCGTCGTGCTTACCTGATCGCAGGCGCCGAGCAAATGGGCGTGACGGTGTCGATTGAACAAATCAAGCAGGCCATCGTGCAGGAAGAAACCTTCCGCGATGAAAACGGGTTTAACGAAGAGCTGTACCAAAACTATTTACAGCAGCAGCGCCTGACCGAAACCCAGCTGATTGAACAGCTGCGTAAAGAATTTGCTTTGAATTCGGTGTTGAGCATGGTGCAAGCCGGCCAAATTGTCAGCGATGCCCAGGCCAGCCAGGTGGCCAATATTTGGAACGCTCGCTACGCCTTACGTACGGCGGTGATCGATCCGCGTGCCTTTGCCGCAGAAGTGGCCGTGGACGACGCCAAGCTTAATGCCTACTATACCGAGCATAAGGCGCAGTACGTGTTGCCATTGGCGGTTAAGGTGAGCAGCGTGGCGCTGACGCCAGAGTCGGTTCAAGGCAAGGTCAGCGTGAGCGATGAAGAGCTGAAGAAATATTACGATGAGCATGTAAACCAGATGTCTCAACCAGAACGCAAGGTGTCTCATATCCTGTTGGCGTTTGAAAACGACACCCCAGAAGCCAAAGCCGCAGCCAAGAACAAGGCAGAATCGGTACTGAAAGAAGCCAAGGCCAATCCAGGCCAGTTTGCCGCTTTAGCACAGAAATATTCTGAAGACCCAGGTTCTGCAGCCAATGGCGGCGACTTAGACTACGTGGGTCAAAACGGCATGATGGTAAAGCCGTTTGAAGACGCGGTGTTTGCCCTGAACCAGGGGCAGGTGAGTGACCTCGTGGAAACGCAGTTCGGCTACCATATTCTATTGGTGACCGACATCAAAAAAGCCCCCGCTTTCGAAGGCCTAAAAGCCGAATTGACGCAAAAGTTGCGCCAAGAAAAAGCCCAGAAGCTGGTGCACGCCGAGCGCGAGCAGCTGTCTGAGTTGGCCTTTAACAACAACACTGACCTTAAGCCCGTTGCCGACAAGCTAGGCCTGCCGCTGCAAACCGAAGACGTGTGGTTGACCGAAGCCGAAGCGAAGGCTCAGGGCATGCCAGAGGCGCTGCTGACGGCGATTTTTTCTGATGAAGTGGTGAAAGAGAAGTTTAACTCTGAGCCGATCGACCTGCCTGATGGTTCAGTGGTGGTGGTTAGGGCCAAAGAAGTACGGCCTAAAACCGAGCAAACCCTGGCTCAGGTGAAGGATCAGGTTCGTGCCGCCTACGTGGCGCAAGAGGCTGAAAAGTTGGCGGCCAAGCGCGCTGCTGATGTGGCCGCTCGCTTGCAAAAAGGCGAAAACGTGGCCTTGAACTGGATGCCGACACAGTCGATTGCCGGCAGCGACATCCAACAGCAGTTCCCAGAAGAGACCGCTCAGAAAGTATTGAAGCTAGGCGCTAACTTGAAGCAGCCGGCTTACCTGAACATGGACTTCCAGGGCCAGCAGTTGGTGATCCAGGTCGAAAGCATTACCATCCCAGAATTAAGCGATGAGGACAAAGCCAAAGACAAAGGCATGTTGGCAGAGCTGCGTTCGAACGATGTCTTGACCAGCTACTTGGCTTACCTAGAGCGTTCGGTTAAGGCCAAGGGTGGTACCCAGAAGCTAAGCGACGCCGAGTAGGCGATACGCCATCAAGTAGCCCCTCATCCTTCATTGAAGGGCGAGGGGCACAAAAAAAGCGAAGTCTGATGACTTCGCTTTTTTATCGCCTGCTAAAACTTAAGCAGCAAAACGTTTCGCTACTTCAGCCCAGTTTACCACGGCCCAGAAGCCAGCTAGGTAGTTAGGACGGCTGTTGCGGTAGTCGATGTAGTAAGCATGTTCCCACACGTCACAGGTCAACAAAGGCGTTTGTTCGGTGGTCAAAGGCGTGGCGGCGTTGCTGGTAGACGCTAGGTCTAGGCTGCCGTCTGCATTTTTAACCAACCAAGCCCAACCAGAACCGAAGGTGCCCGCAGCGCAGGTGTTGAATGCGGTTTGGAATTCAGCAAAAGAACCCCATTTAGCGTTGATCGCATCGGCTAAGGCGCCAGTAGGCTCGCCACCCGCGTTAGGCGCTAGGCTTAACCAGTAGAAAGTGTGGTTCCAAGTTTGGGCTGCGTTGTTGAACACGCCACCAGAAGATTTTTTCACGATTTCTTCTAGGCTCAAGTTTTCAAACTCAGTGCCTTTGATTTGGTTGTTCAAGTTGGTGATGTAAGTTTGGTGATGCTTACCGTAGTGGTATTCTAAAGTTTCTTTAGAAATGTGTGGCTCAAGTGCATCTAATGCATAAGGTAATTCTGGTAGTTTGTGTTCCATAGTATAAGCTCCTTATGGTGTCATTGTTAGAAAGTACGCTAAACGTAACTATGCGCTATAGTGTACTAGATTTACGCTATCTAGGCGATTATATCTTGATATTCATCAAATATGTAAAAGCTATAGGCCCTAGTTTAAATAGGGGTACTTGGGCGTCGAACAATGTTAAAATAGCCTTTTG
Organism: Neisseriaceae bacterium; assembly: GCA_017991555.1. Classification (GTDB taxonomy): domain Bacteria; phylum Pseudomonadota; class Gammaproteobacteria; order Burkholderiales; family Neisseriaceae; genus JAGNPU01. Next base: position 43,425 of record JAGOQM010000011.1, on the reverse strand, counting down.
TAAGCAGGCTAAATAAAGAGGGTAGGATGGACGACAGTGATTTGATGGTAGAAGGTAGGGACGATTTAGGTCTGCGGGTGCCGCCTAACTCTTTAGAAGCAGAACAGTCGGTATTGGGCGGCCTGTTGTTGGACAATTCGGCGTGGGAACGCATTGCCGGGATTGCCAACGAGCACGATTTTTATCGCCAAGAACACCGCATTATTTTTAATTCGATTGAGAAGCTCCTAGAACAGTCTCGTCCCGCCGACGTGGTGACGGTGAAGGAAGCGCTGGAAAGCGCGGGCAACATCGGCAACGTGGGGGGGCTTTCTTATTTGGTCAGCCTGGCCCAAAACACGCCGTCGGCGGCCAATATTCGGCGCTATGCGGAAATCGTGCGCGAGCGTTCGGTCATGCGCCAGCTGGTTGAAGTGGGCACCTCGATTGCCGACAGTGCCTATAACCCAGAGGGGCGTGATGCCAGTGAGTTGCTAGACGAAGCCGAGAACAAAGTGTTCCGCATTGCCGAAAGCGCCTCGCGCTCGCAGCAGGGCTTTTTGGAAATGCCCAACCTGTTGAAAGAGGTGGTTGAGCGCATTGATAATTTGTATTCGCGCGACAACCCCGACGAAGTCACCGGGGTGCCAACCGGGTTTACCGATCTGGACGCCAAAACCTCAGGCCTACAGGCCGGCGACCTGGTGATCGTGGCCGGTCGTCCGTCTATGGGTAAGACCGCTTTCTCGATGAACATTGCCGAGCACGTGGCAGTAGAGTGCCACTTGCCCGTGGCGGTGTTCTCGATGGAGATGGGTGGCACGCAGCTGGTGATGCGGATGCTGGGTTCGGTGGGCCGCTTGGATCAGCACGTGTTGCGGACCGGCCGCTTACAGGACGAGCACTGGGGCAAGCTCAACGACGCGGTGGTGAAACTGTCGGATGCGCCGATGTTTATTGACGAAACGCCTGGCTTGACCGCCCTAGAGCTGCGCGCTCGGGCGCGCCGCCTAGCGCGTAACTTCGGTGGTAAGTTGGGCCTCATCGTGATTGACTATTTGCAATTGATGAGTGGTTCTGGTCGCGGCAACGACAACCGTGCCTCCGAGCTGGGTGAGATTTCGCGCTCGCTCAAAGGCCTAGCGCGGGAATTACAGGTGCCGGTGATTGCGCTGTCGCAGCTGTCGCGTTCGGTCGAACAGCGAACCGACAAACGGCCAATGATGTCCGACTTGCGAGAGTCGGGGGCCATTGAGCAGGACGCCGACATCATCATCTTTATGTACCGCGATGAGTACTACAACGCCGACACCCAGTTTAAAGGCTTGGCCGAGGCGATCATCGGCAAACACCGTAACGGGCCGACCGGTAAAGTTTATTTGTCCTTTGTGGGCATGTACGCTAAGTTTGAAAACGCCGCCCTGCCCGATGGCGGTTGGGAAAGCGAATAATTCGCACAAAAAAACCGACAAATCGTCGGTTTTTTTGTGCGTCACTACTTTGTTTTATCTATCATTTAGCGGGTGGGGACTTTTGCCGCCACCACTTCAATTTCAATCAGCCATTGCGGCATCACCAAGCCCTTAATTTCAAACGCAGAGCGCGCAGGGGTGTTGGGCTGTGCCTGAGTGCCAAAGAACTGGCTGTAGCCCTTCATGAAGCCGGTAAAGTCCATCTTATTGCCCAGCTTCGGATCGGCGACTAAAAACACCTGCATTTTTACCACGTCTTCGAGGCCTAAGCCCAGATTTTTTAAGTGGGTTTCAATCGCGCGCAAAATATTCACCGTTTGCTGTTCGGTATTGGCACCGTAGCTGCCATCGGCCAGCTTAGGGGGCACCACGCCGCTTAAGTAATAAGTGGTGGCGCCCGCAGGGATGGTGACGGCGGTAGAGATGGGGAAGTTAGGCACCGGCTGGCGCTCAATCTTGGGGTTTTGTGCCAGCAGTAGCGGGCTGGCCAAGGCCAGGCTCAGGGTGGCAAGGGTGGTCGAGGTAAGGCGCATGGGGCATCTCCTGTGGTGTGGGTGCAACAAAATAACCTCACCGCCGTGCCACCAACAAGGGTGCTGCGGTGAGGGTTTTAGCGTCTAGCTGGCTTGAATGATTTTTTGATGGAGGCGGGTAATGGCGTCTAGGCTAGAGGTAATGGCGCCTTCTAACCAGCCATTCATGTACGAAGCGTGTTCGCCGGCCAGCACGATGCGGCCATCAATCTCACACAGGTTGCGATAGTGCTGTTCACGCTGGGCGTCGGTCCATTGGGTATAGCCACCGCGAATCCAGGGTACTTTGGCCCAAGCGGTGCTGTAGCCGTTGTCAAACTCTTGTGGTGCCTGCGGGTGCACCTTCGCGACGTAGGCCAGCGCGGCGCGGTTGCGTTCGGCCAGCGGCATGTCGGTAAAGGTTTGGCCGTTGGCACCTGACATATAGCCATTGAGCACAACGCCTTTGCCCTTGCTGAAATAATCATCGACCACGCACGGGTAGGCAATGTGGGTGTTGGGCATGTCGGTGAGGGTCATGCCGCCATAAATGGCTTCATCTTGCTCCCAGAAGCGGCGCTTGTACTGTGCCGCGACCTTAACCGTTGGGTCATATGCAGGCGTGTCGATGGCCGCTTTTAGCTGGGGGCTAACCTGAAGGTTCATGCGCCGTAGCATCGGGAGGGGAATGGTGCAGACACACCACTGGGCCGACTCGGTACGCACTCGGCCACCCCGGCTGTTGTCTTTATAGGTGACTTCAACGCCTTGCTCAGACTGTTTGATGTCGGTGATTTCGGCGTTGTATTGGATGACCCCTTTAAGCTGATTGGCAAAGGCACGCCCAATCATCTCCATGCCGCCGCGCGGTTCAAACATGGTTTGTTGGAACATGTGGTTAAAGTGATAGCTCATGCTTTGCCAAATGCGGCTGTCTAGAATGTCTTTCAATGCCAAGGGCTCGGTGGTGATCCGGCCGCCAGAAAGGCCGCCGCCAAGGGTTTTGGCGTAGCCACGGCGATTGCTAGAGGCAATGCCTTTACTGTAGGTGTAATCGTTGTTGAGGGCGCCGTGTGATTTAAGCGCTTCTAAAAGAATTTCTTTGTCCTGCCGATTAATCTGCTGATCGAGCAAGTTGGCGTTGGTGGCCTTGGCCAATAGCTCTGATATTTGGCCATTAAAATCACTGAATACGTCGCGATAGCGTTGTGGTTTGCCGCCAAAGCCTTTTTCGCTGTGTAGGTAGGCATTAAAGTTAACTTGAACGAAGGGGTCTAGCTTGACGTCCAGTTCTTGGCAATAGTTCAAAACGTTTTGGTGATGGTAGGGAATGCGCCAGGCGCCGGCGTTGAGGAATTTGCCTTTATCAAACTGGCACACCTGAGTCACGCCATCGGTATCGGTGTGCTTGTCGCCGCCATAAATGCTCCAAGCGCGACCGCTGGGGCGATTTTGAAATTCTAAGACCTTGACCTTATAGCCTGCCTTGCGTAGTTCGTAGGCGGCGCTTAGCCCCGCCACCCCCGCGCCTAAGATCAAAATAGTGGCGCCTTTGGGCGCCCCTTTAAGGTCCATCTTAAGCGCCGGGCTGACGCCTGCGGCAAAGCCCATGGTGCTCATGGCCTGATACATAACGGATGCACCTGCACCATAGCCAATGATTTTTAATAAATCCCGTCTGGTCATGGGTTCATTGTTTGACATATTCGGACTCCTGAATCTAAGCCGCAGTGGATACGCGGGGATGAATAGGGGCGTACAGGGCAGTATTGCGACTGTAGGCTTGTGGGTCTTTTAATAAATAATTTAAAGGACGCCCTATATAGAGTATACCTTGATGGCATTTAAATAAAGAGTAAGTTTTTGATCAATAACAATATTTATATTCATGTGTTGGCTTTTATCCTATTGTGTTTGGTGCGTTGATGATCTTTTTTACGCTCATTAATCATTTGTCATGTATGATTTTGTTCTGAGCGTGCTGCTGGGGCACGCATCTTAAAAAGGGTGGGCTGGGGTCATGGCAAGGATCAATACGCAGGGGTTTGGGCTGTGGGAATTATTGCTGGCGTTAGGCCTCTTGGCTTTAATGAGTGGCGGTCTGCTGTTGGCCTTACAGCGCAGCGTGGCGCAACAGCAGCTGGGCCTGCAAATGCGCTTCTTGGGCCAAACCTTACAGTTTGCTCAGCTGGAGGCAGGGCGGTTGGGCCGTCCGCTGTGGCTGTGTCCGGTGCAGCTGCGGGTAGATGGCCGAATTAACGGCTGTGTGCGGCAGCTCAGCGAAGACATGTGGGCGCAAGGACTGCTGGTTTATGCCGATCAACCCGGCCTTAATATGGGCAGCTATGACAGCGGTGAGGTGGTGCGAACGGTGTTTGTGGACGAGCGTCGCCATCGTTTGCAACTGCGGCAGTGGCGCGAGCAAGGGCCTTCGAGCGCCCTGACATTGACGTCGCTGCCGCAGCGGCAGCCACAAATCCGCTATGGCGTTCGCGGTTGGGGCGATGCGGAACCGGTATGGCTACAGCTACAGCTGTCGCCGCAAGGGCGTGCTGCTGGTGAGTGTGCGCTTTTATTGCTGCCGCCATCTGGGCCCCCGCAGTACTGTCAGGACTTGTCGAACCATAGCGAAAGGGCGAGGCTATGCGTCTGTTTTTGAGGCCGATGGCGGGGCTGTTGCTGTTTGAAGCCCTGTTGGCTCTGTGGGTACTGTCGGGGGTGGCGGTGGGGTTGTTGACCTTGCAGGGCCGCACCCTGGCCCAGTCGCAGGGCGCACAGCTGCGTGGGTTGGTCACCGCAGAGGCGGGCGCATTGGTGGCGGGCATGCGCACCAATGCTCAGTTTGCGGGATCGCAACCGCATTGGCGCCATTATCAAGGCCAAGCGAGCTGTGGCGCAGCGGCGGCCAGTCGGTTGGTGGATTCGAGGGGCATGGCGCAGCGTCAGCTGTGCCGCCTAGAGGCGGGCCTGACCCAGCGTTTGGCTGGGGCTGATTTTGCCTATGCGGTCTGCCCCTTAACCGCGGCGCCTTGGCCCCAGCCCGACACGAGCGTTGGGCCCGTGCGCCTAGCGTGTCCCGCTGGTGCACGGGCCGATGGGTGGGTGTTGTATGTGGCCTGGCGTTTTGAAACCGAGGGGTTTGTGTATGCTTTGCCCCTGTCGGCGGTGTGACGTTCATGCTTAAAGCCCAGCATCAGCGTGGTCATAGCCTGCTGTCCTTGTTGTTAGGACTGGTGCTGTCGTTGGCGCTGCTGCTGGTGTGGCAGCGCTTATTGGTGCGGGTGCACTTGAGCACGGGCAGCCAGCAGCAACAGGCACGGGGATGGGCGCAGCTGGCGTGGCTGCAAGCGCAGCTACAGCAAGATTTTGCGGCACAGCCACAGGGCCCGTGCGTGGTGCCTGAAGCACAGGCCATCCGCGTGGATTCAGCGCAGGCGCTCACCCTTACGCCGCGCCTGTGGGTGGCACCCGTTGTGGCGAGCCGAGGCTTTGGGCCAGCGTCTGGCCATACCCTAACAGCCGTTACGGTGGTGGCGTCGTCACCGCTGCAGGCGTATTTAGCCGACGCCAGCGACTACGTTTGGACATTGAGCCGCTGCGACGTGGCCTGGTCCTTTACGCCCCGCGCCTGGCGCACAGACGGGCGGGACGTGTCGATTGAGTTACCGGGTGGCTGGGCGCTGGGCGTGCATGAGGCGGAGCAACCACGGCTATTGAGCCTGTCCGTGAGTGAGCGGGTGCGGTATGAGGGCACGGCTGCCGCGGGCGTGGTGCGGCGGCGCCTACCGGCGCCAGCCGCAGCCGATCAGGCCACGCCGGCCAGGCAGTTGAATCGGTTTGAGGTGCGGGCGTGGCAACGCTTAGGCTGCGACGCAATCGTGCCGTCGCGGGTTTTTCAAGCGCCGGATCAGGTGGCGGCAGGCCTGGTGTTTTATGAGGTCATCTTGGGTTGGCAAGCCAGTGCCGCGCGGCCAGCCTTCAGCCTGGCGTTAACGCTAGTGCCCACGCAGGCCGAGGGCTGTTGACGTGGCAAGGCGGGTACCGGCGCAAGGGTTTGTGTTGGGCTGGAGCCTACTGCTGTCTTTACTTTTGGGCTCATGGGTGTGGCTAAGCGGCCACGGCAGTGGCTTGGCTGCCCGCAGCAGCGTCAGCCAGGCCGAGCGGCAGCGCGTGGCGGCCTTGGCTCAACTAACCTTGGCGCAGGCCTTGACTCAGTGGCCGCAGCGGCAAAACAGTGCCTGGCAGCAGGTGGCGGGGCAGTGGCCACGCTATCAGGCTTTGTTTAGCCCTCGCTGCGTGGGTGGCCTTTGTGATGGTCGCTATGTGGTCGCGGCGGCGGACGAAACGTGGCTGTTAAGCGGTGCGGCCGACGACCCGGCCTTACGTTATCAGGGGCGAATAGGGCAGCGGGTACTGAGGGTGCCGCGCTATGCTTGGGTGCTTCTGGGTCAGCTGCCGGATGGCCGTTTGGCCTATCGCGTGACGGTGCGGGCATGGGGTGTCGACAGCCGAACCGTGGTGACGCTCACCGAGGCCGTGCTGTGGCGCCCGCCTGAGGGCGCCGAGCCGCCGCGGCCATCGCCAAAAAATCAGCGTCATGCCTTGGGCGAATAGGCAAAACAGGTTAAACTCCTACCTTTATGCTTTTAATGTCTCGGGACCTTTATGAGGTCACCAGCGGTTGATGAACTTAGGGGAATACTTTTGACACCTTTAGATTACTGTAAACAAAAAGTCGCCCACAGCGGCTCCAATTTTGTCATCAGTTTTAGGTTTTTACCCAAGGCCAAGCGTGAAGCCATGTTGGTGCTGTACGCCTTTTGCCGTGAGGTAGACGACGTTGTCGACACGTGTTCTGACCCTAACGTGGCGCAAACCACGCTGAACTGGTGGCGTGGGCAGCTGGCGGCGGTGTACGATGGCCAGCCAGATCATCCTGTATGCCAGGCTTTGCAGCCCATCGTGGCGGCCTTTGAGCTGCCGCAGTCGGAATTCAGCGCCATCATTGATGGCATGCAGATGGATTTACAACAGGCGCGCTACGGCACTTTTGCCGAGCTGTCGACCTACTGCCAGCGAGTGGCCGGCGCGGTGGGCCGTTTGAGCGTGCGCGTGTTTGGCTTTACCGACCCCAAAACTTTAGATTTTGCGGATCAGCTTGGTCTGGCCTTGCAAATGACCAACATTATTCGTGATGTTGGTGAAGACGCGCGCTTGGGCCGGATTTATCTGCCGGTGACCGAGTTACAGCAGTTTAACGTCCCGGCCCAAAACATCACCGGCTGTGTCGGTGGGCCAGAATTTGCAGACCTGATGCGATTTCAGGTCGAACGGGCCAAAGGCCTGTATCAAACCGCTTTGGCCACGCTGCCGGCGGCAGATGCCAAGGCTCAAAAAACAGGCTTGATCATGGCGGCGGTGTACCATGCGCTGTTGTTGGAAATTGACGCCGATGGACCAGAAAATGTGTTACGGCATAAGATTAAGCTGCCGGGGCTGCGCAAGGCGCGCATTGCGCTTAAGGTCTGGTTGTCTGGTTTTAAACCATGAATCGGCGTCCTAAAATTGCCGTTATTGGTGCGGGCTGGGCGGGGCTAAGCGCTGCGCTCACGCTGTACCGTCAGGCAGACGTCACCGTTTTTGAAGCCAGCAAGCAGGCCGGTGGCCGTGCGCGTGGCCTCAGTGCCTCGGCCAAGCATGGCTATTTAAGCGATTTAGACAACGGGCAACATTTGCTCATTGGTGCCTACGACAGCATTTTGCGCATTTTGGCGCAGGTGGGCGTGGCCGAAGCCGATGCTTTTGTGCGTCAGCCCTTAACCTGGGTGATGCACGATGGCATGCAGATGAAGTGCCCGAAGCTGCCGGCGCCGCTGCACTTAATTGTGGGGATTTTACGGGCTAAAGGCTTGAGTAGGGGCGATAAAATCGCCTTGCTAAAAGGCGCCAAGCGCCTGCAGGCCTTGGCCCAGATGGCGCCGAAACATGATCTGTCGGTGGCCGATTGGCTGCGCCAGCAGGGCACGTCTTTGCACGTTATTCATCAGTTTTGGCAGCCGCTGGTGTGGGCCACGTTAAACACGCCGCTGGCCATGGCCAGCGTCAAAACCTTGGCCGCAGTGGTGCAAGAAGGGGTGATGTCGACGCGCGCTCACAGCGATTTTTTGATTCCGCGCGCCAGCTTGCATGATGTGTTTGTGGCCCCAGTGTTAAAATACTTGATCAAGCATCAGGTCATTATTAGCCTCGGACAGCGGGTGCAGAGCATCGAGGCCAAAGGGCCAGGGCAGGTTTGGGTCGACGGTGAGCGTTTTGATCAAGTGATTGTGTGCGCTGCGCCCTATCATGCGCGCACATTATTGGCTAATCTGAACGCGGTTGATTTTGAGCAGTATGTCGATGGCCTCTCTTATGGTTCAATTGCCACCGTGTATTTACACTATGATCGGCCGGTGGTGTTGCCCGAACACATGATTGGGCTAGCCGATGGCACCGCCCAATGGCTGGTACAGCGAGGGGCATTGGACTTTAACAGCCACGAAGTGGCGGCGGTGATTAGCTGCGCCCAACAGTATGAAGGCTGGGATCAGCAAACGTGGATCCATAAAATTCATGCGGATGTGTTGCAGGTGTGCCCAGATTTAAATGAGCCGCTGGAAGCGCAGGTGATTATTGAAAAACGGGGGACCATCTTAGCCAGCGTGGGGCGTACGCCGCAGGCTTATTGGCAGATGAATGAATTAGGGGTTTATGTTGCAGGCGATTACCTGCACCCCATCTATCCTGCCACCTTAGAAGGCGCGGTTGAGTCGGCGCAGCGAGTGGCAGCACAATGTTTATTAGATTGGAGCGAAAGTGACGCAAAAACCATTACAAGATAAAGTCGTATTGATCACCGGTGCCTCACAAGGGGTCGGCGAAGCTGTGGCGTTGGCGTATGCGGCTGCGGGTGCGACCGTCATTTTGGTCGGCCGCCATCAGCGTAAGCTAGAAGCGGTGTACGATAAAATCATGGCGGCGGGGGGGCCAGAGCCTTATGCGATTACTTTTGACCTACTGCCCGCACAGGAAAAAGAGTTCAACCAGCTGGCCGAAGCCATTTTTCAAGCCACCGGTCGCTTAGATGGCCTAGTGCATTGCGCCAGCTACTTTTATGCGCTGTCGCCGTTGGCCAATCAAACCATCGATGAGTGGATGAATCAGTACCGCATCAACACCGTGGCGCCGATGGCTTTGAGCCGCGCCGTATTGCCGCTGCTACAGCGTTCAGAAGACGCGTCGGTGATTTTTGTGGGCGAAAGCCACGGCGATGACCCTAAAGCGTACTGGGGCGGTTTTGGCGCCTCTAAGGCTGGGGTAAACTACTTGGGTATGGTGGCCGCCGACGAGTGGTCTGGCAAAGGCAACATCCGCGTCAACGTGCTGGTGCCGGGCCAGGTGAACTCACCGCAGCGATTAAAAACCCATCCGGGCGAAACCGCGGGTGAGCGTAAAGACTTAGCCGACATTACGCCGTCTTTCGTGTACTGGATGAGTCCTGAATCAAAAGGCAAAAACGGCGAAATTGTGAAGTTGTAAAAAAGGCCCGCGGGCACATGAATCGTGACACAATGGTTTCAGAAGAGGGCGGTAAACTGGCCTGATCTGAAACCATTATTATTTGGTAAAGCAAGCATATGGCAAAAGCTAAAACGGAATACACCTGTACCGCCTGTGGCGGTACCAGCCCTAAGTGGCAAGGTAAGTGTGATCATTGTGGGGAATGGAATACCCTGGTAGAACAGGTGGCCAGCAGCGGTGCGAATCCGCGCTTTGCCACTTGGACGGCGCAAACCACCGGCGTGCAAAACCTGGCCGACGTGAAGGCGCAAGAAGTGCCACGCACCAGCTCTGGCATCGGCGAGCTGGACCGCGTCTTGGGCGGTGGCATTGTGGCGGGAGCGGTGATCCTGCTCGGTGGCGACCCAGGCATCGGTAAGTCAACCTTGCTGTTGCAGGCTTTGGCCACGATGGCGCAAGACCGTTCGGTGCTGTACGTGTCGGGCGAGGAATCGGCGCAGCAAATTTCGTTGCGCGCCAGCCGCCTGTCGCTTAACCCAGATGGGGTGCAACTATTGGCCGAAATTCGGCTCGAAGCCATTCTGGCGACCTTAAAGCAGCATCAGCCGAAGGTGGCGGTGATCGACTCGATCCAAACGCTGTATTCTGACCACATTACTTCGGCACCGGGTTCGGTGTCGCAGGTGCGGGAGTGTGCGGCGCAGCTGACCCGCTTGGCCAAGCAAACCGGGATCACCATTTTGCTGGTGGGCCACGTCACCAAGGACGGTGCCATTGCCGGGCCGCGGGTGTTGGAGCACATTGTGGACACGGTGCTGTATTTTGAAGGCGATGCACATTCGAATTACCGCATGATTCGGGCGATCAAAAACCGTTTTGGCGCCGCCAATGAGTTGGGCGTGTTTGCGATGACGGACAAGGGCTTAAAAGGGGTGAGTAACCCTTCGGCCATCTTCTTGTCGTCGTATCGTGACGACGTGCCTGGCTCTTGCGTTCTGGTCACGCAGGAAGGCACGCGGCCGCTGCTGGTGGAAATTCAAGCCTTGGTGGACGACGCTCATGGCTTTACCCCCAAGCGCTTAACCGTGGGCCTCGAGCAAAATCGTTTGGCGATGCTGTTGGCGGTGTTTAACCGCCATGCTGGGGTGGCCTGTTTCGATCAGGACGTGTTTCTAAATGCCGTTGGTGGGGTTAAGATTATGGAACCCGCTGCTGATCTGGCGGTGATCTTGGCCATGTTCTCTAGTTTTAGAAACAAGCCATTGCCCGAAAAAATGGTGGTGTTTGGCGAAGTGGGCCTGTCTGGAGAGGTGCGGCCGGTCACGCGCGGGCAGGAGCGCTTAAAAGAGGCGGCCAAGCTGGGCTTTACTCAGGCCATCGTGCCGAAGGCGAACATGCCCAAGCAAAATGCTGATGAGTTCGGCGGCATGAAAATCATCGGCGTGCAGTCTTTGCAAGAGGCGGTTGATGCCTGTCGTCAGCATGATTAATTCCGATCAGGAAAGGACCGATAAATGAAGATTTTTTTTGGATTATTGCTGTTGGTACTGGTCCTGAATGGGGTGCGCCAATGGCTGAAACGCCAGCGTCACCCAAGCACCGTAGCGTCTTCTGAGGCGCTGCCTGAGGCCGCCTACCTGCCGGTCACGGCCGCCGTTGGGGCCGGGACGGTCACGAAATCGTTAAATCCATTGGCGCTGAATACGCCCTTAGGACAAGAGGGCGAACCGCTGTTGATTGATTGGATTTGGCAAATTTTGTTGCCGCTGGGGGGGCAAAGCGAATTTGTGGGCGACCACGGCTTTGAACACTTACGCATCAGCGAATTACTCAAAACCGATGAATGGGCGTTTGGCCGCGATGGCTATCAGCCGAGCGAGGCGCGGGTGTTGTTAAGACAGCACTACGAAGCCTGGCAGCAGCAAAAGGGCCAGCATGACTATTGGCACAGCCACCTGCCGCCGATCTTGGCCAAAAACGTCAAGAAATGGCAGCAGCTATTGGGCTTAACCCAGCATGAAGAGCGGCTGTTGGCGTTTGTGATCTTACTGCATGCCGATTCGGTATTAAACGACGCCTGCTGTTTCTTGGGCGAACTGAACACCCAGCAGGCACAGTCGATCCTGGCCTTGCTCATTGGCAGTTCTGAAGTGGGCGTGCGGCAGGCGTTGAGCGCCGAGGGCAAGCTGTTTGACACCGGCTTGGTGCGCATTGACCCGCACCACGACTACAGCTTGCGCAGTAAAATTGACGTATTATCCAATCAGTTTGTGGATTTGATGCTGCATCAAGACATTGCGCCGATTGAGCTGTTGAAGCGACACGTGACGCATGCGCCACAAACGCGTTTGACCCTGGCCGATTTTCACCACATGGGTGATTTGGTTGAGGTGGTGCAGCACCACGTTGCCCACGCCCTGAACACCCAAAGTAAAGGGTGTAACATCTTGATTTATGGCCTGGCTGGTACGGGCAAAACCGAATTCACGCGGGCGCTGTCACAGGCCTTAAGCGTGGATTTGTTTGAGGTGTCGTGGGCGGATGAAGACGGCGGGCCCGCTGGGCGTGAGGCGCGAATGAGTGCGTTGCGCGCGGCGCAGCATATTTTTGCAGAGCAAAACGTGTTGCTGCTGTTTGACGAAGTGGAGGATGTCTTCGATCAAGAGCAAAAAGATTATGCGCTGAACAAGGCCTGGTTGAATCGGATGCTGGAGCGCAATGCCGTGCCCACCGTGTGGGTGAGTAATCGGGTGGATGTGATGGACCGTGCGGTGCTGCGTCGGTTTGACGTGGTGGTCGAAATGAAATCGCCTGGGCGCCAGCAGCGCACCCAGATGATCGAAGCGGTGACGCAGGGCTTTTTGCCGCAGGAAGACGTGGCGCAGCTGGCCCAGCACGAAGCGGTGGTGCCGGCGTTGATCGAGCGCGCGCATAAGGTCACCCAGATCGTGTCGCCTCATTTTAATGAGGTCGAGCAGGGGGTGGTGTTCAAACAGCTGGTGCGGGGCACCTTAAAGGCGCAGGGCTATCCCAGCACCTTGGCCAAAAGCAGCCTGTCGCCGCTGTATGATCTTTCTTGGCTAAACGCCAATCAGGATTTACAGGCCTTAAGCCAGGGCTTGGCCGGCCAAAAACGGGGTACCTTGTGCCTGTACGGGCCACCGGGTACGGGTAAAAGTGCCTACGCCAAATGGCTGGCGGATGAATTGAATATGCCGTTGCTGTACAAACGCGGATCGGATTTGTTGTCTAAGTACGTGGGCGAGAGCGAGCAGCTGATTGCGGCGGCTTTTGAAGAGGCCGAACGCGAACAGGCGGTGTTGCTGTTTGACGAAGTGGACGGCATGTTGCAAGATCGACGTCAGACTCAGCACTCTTGGGAGGTGACGCAGGTGAACGAGCTGTTGACCCAGATGGAAGACTATAAGGGCCTGTTCATTGCGACCACCAACCTGATGAAAAATTTAGATCAGGCTGCCTTGCGCCGCTTTGATTTTAAAATTGAGTTAACATATTTAAAACCAGATCAGGCTTGGGGGCTGTTTCAGCAGCACGCCCAGCTGTTTGGCCTAGCGCTGGAAGGCGAGGCCGCTAAGGCGCTAGAAGTGTCGGTGCGCAGCATGAAGCAGCTCACGCCGGGCGATTTTGCCGTGGCCATGAAGCGTCATCGCGTGATACCGTTTACTTCAGCAGAGGCCTTCTTTACGGTGGTGAAACAGGAGTGTACCTTTAAAGAAGGTGGTTTAAGTCAGGGATTAGGCTTCGTATAAAAATAAATAGGTAGGAGTGGAGAACATGGAACATAAAAAAGTGGTGGTGTTTACCGGTGCCGGCATCAGTGCGGAAAGTGGCCTGCAAACGTTTCGAGACGGTGATGGCCTATGGGAGAATCATCATATTGAGGACGTGTGTACGCCCGAGGCGTGGGCGCGTCAGCCCGATCTGGTGCAGGCGTTTTACAACGATCGGCGTGAAGCGGTCATCAAAGCGCAGCCCAATGCGGCCCACCATGCGCTGGCGCGTTTGAGCGAGCTCATGGAGGTGATGGTGATCACCCAAAACATTGATGACCTACACGAGCGTGCCGGCAGCCAAAACGTGTTGCATTTGCATGGGCAAGTACGCCACGCACAAAGCAGCATCGATGCGCGCTTAACCTATCCGATTGAGGGGCACGAGCTGTCGATGGCGGCGAAGTGTGAGTTAGGAAGCCCACTGCGTCCGCACGTGGTGTTCTTTGGCGAGGCGGTGCCTAATATGGATGTGGCGATGGGCCTGGCCCGACAGGCCGATATTTTGCTGGTGGTGGGCACGTCGTTAAGCGTGTATCCAGCCGCCAACCTCATTTATGAAGTGCCTAGCCACGCGCAGAAGGTGTTGATTGACCCCGCGGCCGATCAGCGCTGGGCAGAAGAAGGGTTTTTGTGCATTCCCGAGCGTGCCAGCATTGGCCTGCCGCGCTGGGTAGAAGACACCCTTGGTGTGGTCATGGCTTAAGCTGAGGCCAGCATAAAGAAAGCCCTGCGTAGAAGCAGGGCTTTCTTTATGGGCGTTAGGACGCTGATGTTGCCAACAAAAAGGCCGCCGATGAGGGTCATGGCGGCCCTAGCGTCACGATAAAGTGTTTTAGATCGTGACGATGACTGTTTAAAAACTAGTCGTGGTTGCGCGCGCAACCAGAAACTAAGTCTTTAAGCGCGTCCGGCTCTAATAGCTGAATGTGTTTGTGGTCGACCTTAATCAGGCCCTGTTGTTGGAACTTCGACAGGGTACGGCTGACGGTTTCTAGTTTGAGGCCCAAGTAGCTGCCGATTTCTTCACGGCTCATGCGCAAAATGAAATCGTTGGCGGCAAACCCGCGGGCGTACAGGCGGTCAGACAGGTTTAACAAGAACGCGGCGATGCGTTCGTCGGCCTTCATGTTGCCTAAAAGCAGCATGATGTTTTGGTCGCGGATGATTTCTTTACTCATCAGGCGGTAAAAATGGCTTTGCAGGCTAGGAATTTCACGGCCTAGGTGTTCCATTGATTCAAACGGCAGTTCACACACTTCGCTGTCTTCTAAGGCCACAGCGTCACAGGTGTGGGTGTCTGAAGAAATACCATCCATGCCAATGATCTCGCCAGACATTTGAAAGCCGGTGACTTGATCACGGCCATCCTGAATGGCAATACTGGTTTTAAAGAAACCAGTACGAATGGCATACAAAGATTTAAAAGCCTCATTGCTTCTAAATAAATAGTCACCACGCTTGAGGCGTTTACTTTGTTTAATGACGGCATCTAATTGAGACATTTCCGTACGATCTAGGCCGATCGGTAAGCACAATTCTCTTAAGTTACAATTTGAACAAAGTACTTTTAAAGATCTAATTTTTTCGGTCATTTATGTACTCAATTTTAATAAAAATCTAAACTGGCGACGGCAGTCGCTGATTTTAACGCAAACTGGTCGGGTGCAGCCGCGGCATTGTTTGATTTAAATCAATTTATGGGGCTGTTTTCCAAAGGATTTTAACAGCTTATCGGATAAATTGCTATGTCGACGATGCTAAATAGGTGTGGGTTTGGTGGCCTTAAGGTTATTTTAACTTCGGTGTCGCGCGGTTCGTATGCCTGCTTTTTTGAGCGAAATGAATGAGATGTTGGGGTTTAGCCCTCGTTTAACCCTGGCTTTGTGGTTAGGGCAAGACTTGAAAGGTAAAGAAGAGTAAAGATTGTCTGCGGCGACGTGGCCCTGCCGTGAGTGGCGCTGGCCGCTCGGCGCCTCAAAAGGCTTTGGGGCACGGCGAAGTAGGCGCTGCGGCGGTTTGGGGCGTGGGGTGGGTGGGGCCACCGACATTATAGGGTGAGCGGGGCAGAATAGGCCAAGGTTGATCTGCTTGACCTCAATCAAGGCAAAAAAAAGCAAAAAAGGCGATCCTTATGCTCGCATGCGCCATGACCGTGCTGTCGGTCAGCCCACTCATGGCCTGTGCGACGGCTTTGTTATGAGTACAGGCAGTACCCCAACACATTAATGAGAGTGAATGACAATTATGGAACAGCTATTGGATGTTTATCCGAATCAAGAAGTGGTGTTTGATCGCGCCTTGATCGAACAGTTGGCCGGTTCAGGACCGCGCTATACGTCTTACCCAACCGCTGATCGCTTCCATGATGGCTTTACCGAGCAGCATTATCTCAAGGTGTTACAAGAGCGCCACGCCGGCGCTTTATTTAAGCCTTTGTCGTTGTATGTACACGTGCCTTTTTGCAACACCATCTGTTATTACTGTGGCTGTAATAAAATCATCACCAAAGACACCAGTCGTGCCGATCAGTACTTGGATTATTTAGAAAAAGAGTTGGCGCTCTTGGCCCAAACCTTGCCTAAGCGGCCGCGTTTGGCGCAGCTGCATTTTGGCGGCGGCACGCCAACGTTTCTTAACGACGCCCAGCTGGCGCGGGTGATGCAGATGATTAACGGCACGTTTGAGCTGATTGCGGATGGAGAGTACTCCATTGAAATTGACCCCCGTAAGGTCAGCGCGCAAACGGTACAGAACCTAGCCCAGCTAGGGTTTAATCGCATGAGCGTGGGCATTCAGGATTTTGATTTAACCGTTCAAAAAGCGGTCAATCGGGTGCAGTCGGAGGAAGAGACCAAGCTGGTGATGGAGGCGGCCCGTGCCAACGGCTTTAAATCCATCAGCGTGGATTTAATTTATGGCTTGCCCCATCAAACCACCGCGACCATGGCGACCACGCTGGAGAAAGTGTTGGCCTTAAGCCCTGATCGCATTGCCTTGTATCACTATGCCCACTTACCGCACCTGTTTAAACCACAGCGCCGCATCGATCAAGAAGCGGTGCCCAACAGCGTCGAGAAGCTAGACATTTTGCAAGACTGTGTGAGCACTTTGACCGAAAAAGGCTATGTGTTCATTGGCATGGACCATTTTGCCAAACCCGACGATGAGCTGGTTAAGGCCCTGCGCCAAGGCCGCTTACAGCGTAACTTCCAAGGCTATTCGACCCATGCCGACTGTGACCTGATCGGCATTGGCGTGTCCAGCATTGGTAAAGTTGGGGCCAGCTATATTCAAAACACCCGTGATGCCGATGAATACTATGCGGCCTTAGATCAGGGCCATCTGCCGGTCATGCGTGGCATGACCTTAACCCGTGATGACCTGCTTCGTCGTAGCATCATTCAAGCGCTGATGTGTCGCTTTGCTTTGGCTTTTGACGTGTATGAAGAAACCTATGGGATTCAATTTGCCGAATACTTTGCCGAAGAGCTGGCGCAGATCACGGCGTTTGAACGCCTTGGCCTAGTGGTGCAAGATCATGGCTTCTTGGTGGTGACGCCGAAAGGGCGCTTCTTGATTCGCAACATCGCCATGGTGTTTGACCGCCACCTGCGTGAGAAAAAAGCCCAAGCAACTTATTCACAAACCGTTTAGAATAGGCCCATCACCAACGATGAATGCGCGCTGGCGCAGAGATTAGGCCATGGGACAAACACAACAGGCACCAGAAGCATTGGTTTTTTCCAATGACTGGATGCATTATCAAACGGCACTAGAGGGCTACGATGCCCTCTTAGGGGTCGACTTAAGCGCCCCAGAGTTAGGCAGCGACCACCACCACACCCGTTTCATTCGGGTGGCTTATGAAGGTGATGAAGCGGGCTTGCCAACCAAGGCCGACCTGCGTCGGCTCAAACAAATCACCCACACCATCCATACACACCTGCTCAACGACGCCCTTACCGCTGCGCATGTGCGCCATGTTGGCCACATATACAGCCACGGGGTCGCCGATTTGGTGTACGTCAGTAATGCCGACCTGGCCTGGCCACAAAGCATTGCCGCGGCGCTGGCAGAGGAAGAAGACGTCGACTACGTGGCCGCGACCTTCCCCGACGATCAGTGGGCGTTTTATTTCGAAACGCTGTACCCGAGCGCGGTCGACCTGGCCTTAGACTACACTCAAAAAACCTGCCAGCAGCTGCGCCGTAGTGGCGATGCTTTGCTGCAAGCACGGCCGGTTGACTATTACGCCAGCTTTCCAAGCGAAGGCGCGGCCAAGCGTTTTGTCAAAAGCTTGCCGGCTGATTTTGTGGTGGCGGCGATGGAGGCCGAAGAAGAGGGCCCCAACGCTTGGTGGGCGGTTCAGTTCGGCGCCAACGCCGTGCCTGATTTAGCCACCATGACGGACTGGGTCAATCAATTACTGCCTTTGGTGGTGGCGGTGGAAGGTCAGTTTGATGGCTGGGGCACCGAAGCATTGGCGGATAAAACGGTTTCTGCCTGAGGGCAGGGGTCAGGACAATCATGAAGGTAATCGGCACACCGCAGGTTTGGGTGTGCCTTGTTGTTGATGGATAAAGATGGCGACCAATAAACACGTACACGCAAAAAAACCGGCGCAGCAGGCCAAGGCCCAGCTGCATCCGCGTAACCAACATCAGGGTCGTTACGACCTGAATCAACTCATGGCGACCACGCCAGAGCTCACGCCGTTTGTGGCGCCGAATAAATACGGTGACTTGTCGGTGGATTTTAACAATCCCTTAGCCGTCGTGGCGCTGAACAAGGCCTTGCTGGCCAGTGGCTATGGCATTGGCTTTTGGCACTTGCCCGCGAATTACTTGTGCCCGCCGATTCCTGGGCGGGTGGATTATCTGCATTACTTGGCCGATCTGTTGGCCGAAGACCAACCGCAAGGCGTGCCGCCGACGGGGCCGAGCGTGCGGATTTTAGACGTGGGCGTGGGCGCCAGCGCGATCTACCCTTTGCTGGGTCACGCCGAGTACGGATGGTCTTTTGTCGGCAGCGACATTGACCCCGTGTCGGTGGCCAATGTGAAAAGCATTGTGGCGGGCAATCCGCACCTGCATGGCCACATTGAGGCGCGCCTACAGGCCAAGCCAGCGCATGCCTTGCTGGGCATCGTTGACGTGGCGGATCGCTTTACCGCCAGCGTCTGCAACCCGCCTTTTCATGCCTCTGCTGCGGCTGCAGCAGAGGGCAGCAAGCGTAAGCAGCAAAACTTGAAGGGCAAATCGGTGGGCAAGGTTAAGCTGAACTTTGGCGGCCAAAGCAACGAGCTGTGGTGCCCAGGTGGAGAGGTGGCGTTTGTGGGCAAGATGATTCAAGAAAGCCAGGAGCTGGCCCAGAGGTGCCTGTGGTTCACCAGTCTGGTGTCAAAAAAAGACAGCCTGCCACCGCTGTATGCGCAGCTGCGCAGCGTGGGTGCGGTGAAGGTGAAAACCATCGACATGCAGCAAGGCCAAAAGAGCAGCCGCCTGCTGGCCTGGACCTTCCACACCAAGGCCCAGCGGGCTGCTTGGCTTAAAGCCTAGCGCGTTGGTGTGAGTATGATGACCGCAATCCTAATGAGGTTGCGGTTTTTTTTGCATGCAATATTTTTGGGTTCTAGGCCGTTAAATAGCTTAGATTTATTTATATTGATTTAAAATATACTGTTTGAATTAAATATTGATTATGAATGCCAACTTTTTAATTAAAAATTAAACAAGACAGGAATGATTATCATTTGGTACAATGTCGACTTTTTTAGCCAGTACTTCCATGGGAAATCATCATGTTTTTTATTAATCAACGGCATACGTTGATCAGCCTCAGCGTGCTGATGGCGTTTACCACTTCGGCTGTGGCCGCGACCACGGCCAAACCAGACGCAGCGGTGAGCGACGTTGCCGAGGTCAATGGCGGTCAATCCTATCAGCTGCCTTCGGTGGTGGTGATCGGCAAACGTTCTGGTAAGGGGCTAGTGGGTAAGTCAATCCTGGACCAGCGTAACCTAGACACCCAGCAGGCGAACAACGTGGCCTCGCTGTTGGAAACGCTGCCGGGCGTCAGCATGGCGGGTTCGCCGCGCCCTGGTGGCCAAACCATTAATATGTGGGGCATGGGCGGCAGTGAAGACGTGCCGATTACCGTGGATGGTGCCTTAAAAACGTTTGATAAGTATCGCCAAGGGTCTGTATTTGTAGAGCCTGAATTGCTCAAACGCATCACCGTGGAAAAAGGCCCGCATGAGGTCAGCGTGGGCAACGGCGGCTTTGGCGGCAGCGTCAAGCTTGACACCAAGGATGCGGCAGATTTTTTGCGTGCCGGTGAGCAGTTTGGCGGATTGTTGAAATATGGCCGCCACAGCAATAACACGCAAGATTTATACACGGGCGCCTTGTTTGGACGAACGGCCGACAATATGTTTGACGCCATGATGTATTACAACAAGCGTCAGGCTGGCAATGTCAAACGTCCAGACGGCACTCGTTTTGAATGGTCATCGAATAAGCAAGACAGCCTATTGTTAAAAGGCAACATACGCCCCACGTCAGAGCAAAAGATCACTTGGTCGTTTATGAACAGCGACCATGAAGGCTGGGAGCCTTTTGCGTCGAAACGTGATGAGATGACGGCGCCGACCCAAAGTGAAGTAGACAAGTGGGGTTGGGATGAAGCTTGGAAGCGTAAGCTGGTGTATCGTGATCAAACCGATAAAAGCTATAGCCTTGCCTATGAATATTTACCAGTCGATAACCCGCTGGTGCAGTTCACTGCTAAATTCACCCACTCTCAAACTCGACAACATGACCGACGGCCAGACAGCGCCAGTAACTTTCAGTCAGGCAACATGGGCAATGAAAGCTGGGTGAGCTACCGTAATAATCTATTAGATTTAGCCAACGTCAGCTCCTTTGAAACGGGGGCCCTGTCGCACGATCTTAAAATGGGTTTACAGATACAAAGAATGTCGCAGCGCGCCCTGATTTTTGACAAAAGCAAGATTAAGGATCCTGACCTGAATTTTGGCTACTATGAGCCTTACTATTTTCCTTCTGGCATACAGAAAATGCGTAGTTTCTATGTTTTAGACGACATTAAACTGGGGTCGGTGACGATTAGCCCATCTTTACGCTACGACCACATCACCAATGAAGGCTATGGTAATCGGGCCAAGCGCTACAGCCAAACTGACCCAAAATATGGCCATGACTACAGCAGCAAAACCTATGCCGGTTGGACGCCGCGACTGGGCCTGTATTGGGAAGCCGCGCCCAACCTAGGGTTCTTTGCTAATGTCAGCCAAGCTTGGCGTGCCCCACGCATTGACGAGCAATATGAAGTGCAGGGCTTGGGCAGCTTGACTGGCAGTAGCCGTGACTTAGACAAAGAGAAAATGTTGGCACTGCGGTTGGGTGCGGTGGTTGATTTTACTTCCGTCGTGACTCAAGACGACAGCCTCCAGGTTCGGACGACCTTATTTGAAAATCGGGGCAAGGATGAAATCTTTAAGCGTCGTGGCGTGTACTGTAAAGAGGGCACTGAGTGCCCACAATCAACGGGTAATAATCGCAACCTTACCGGTTACACGATTAAGGGTTTTGAGCTGGAATCGTTTTATGATAGCCGCTACGTGTTTGCCAGCCTGTCTTATTCGCAAATTTCGGGCCAGAGGGATAACTCACCCCGCGATCCTTGGTTTGAGTCTAAAACGTGGCTGACCGAGATTGCGCCGCGCAAAGCGACGGCAACCTTAGGCTTTAAGGTGCCTCAGGCCAACCTAAGTGCTGGCTGGCGCGGCATGTTTGTGCGCCGTCAGGACCGTTCGCCAACGGATCATGATCCTAGTGCTGTTTCGTGGGCACTGCCTAAGTCACAAGGCTACGCCTTGCACGGCCTATTCTTGGATTGGGCGCCACGTGGTAAAAAAGGGCCTCAGGTTAACCTGACCGTAGACAACCTGTTTAACCGTGAATATCGCCCTTATTTGGGTGAGGCGGTATCTGGTACCGGTCGTGACATTCGCTTCAGCATTGCCCAGCAATTTTAAGCAGGGTTAAACTCATGCGCAACGTCGGCTTAGGCCGGCGTTTTTTTACGTTTGTTGCTTGCTCAAATACACGGTTAATGCATAATAGAGGGCAATAAACCAAGCTTACTAGATGAGGAGTCTTACGCTGTGAGTAGCCATGAATATGTGTACGGCATTGCCAGTGCCGCTAAAAAGGCCGCGCAGGCGATTGCGGTGGCCAATACCGAACAAAAAAACCAGGCCTTAACCACCATTGCCGACCTATTATTAAGCCATCAGGCTGAGATCTTGGCGGCCAACGCTGAGGACATGGCCAAGGCCGAAGCCAAAGGCCTTGAGCCGGCCTTGTTGGATCGGTTGCTGCTTACCTCGGACACGGTAGCAAGCATGGCCGAAGGCGTACGCCAAGTGGCGACGCTACCGGACCCGATCGGCGAGATGGGCGAGTTTGCCTATCGTCCTTCTGGCATTCAGGTCGGTAAAATGCGCGTGCCTTTGGGCGTGGTGGGCATTATTTACGAATCGCGCCCCAACGTGACGGCCGATGCGGCGGCGCTGTGCATTAAGTCTGGCAACGCCAGCGTGCTGCGCGGCGGCAGCGAAGCCTTTGCCTGCAATATGGTGATTGCGAAGCTGATCAAACAAGGTTTGGCCGTGGCTGGCTTGCCCGCAGAGTGCGTGCAAGTGGTCGAAAACACCGATCGCGACAGCGTCGGCGCCATGCTGCAGCTGCCACAGTTCATCGACGTGATCATTCCGCGCGGCGGTAAAGGCTTGGTGAAGCGCATCAGCGACGAAGCCAAAATGCCAGTGATCAAACACTTGGACGGCGTGTGCCACACTTTTATTGATGAGCACGCTGATGTAGAAAAGGCTGTGGCGATTGCGGTGAACGCCAAAACCTCACGTTATGGAACGTGTAACACCATGGAAACCCTATTGGTGCATGAGGCCATTGCGTCGACCGTATTGCCTTTATTGCAAGTGGCTTATGCCGAAAAAGGCGTTGAGCTGCGTGGCTGTGAACAAACGCAAAAAATCCTGGTCAAAGACGTGCAAAGCGCCACTGAAGAAGATTGGTGGACTGAATATTTGGCACCGGTGTTGGCGATCAAGGTGGTGGCCTCTTTGGCTGAAGCCGTGGCCCACATCAACCATTATGGCAGCCATCACACCGACGCCATCGTGAGCGAACACTACAGCCACACCCAGGCGTTTTTACGGCAGGTCGATTCGGCCAGCGTGGTGATCAATGCGTCGACCCGCTTTGCCGATGGTTTCGAATATGGTTTGGGTGCCGAAATCGGCATTTCAACCGATAAAATTCACGCCCGTGGCCCCGTTGGCCTACACGGCCTCACCAACCAAAAGTGGGTGGTGTTTGGCAGCGGGCAGGTTCGGGGTTAGGCAACACACATTTTTTTGGCTGAATGACGGCGTGGGTGCTTGAAATCCACGCTTTTGCCAAGATTTAAGTACCATATTAGGCTTTTTTTCGAGGGGATTTCTGTGAAGCGTATTTTTCTATTCTTACTGACGAACATCGCGGTTTTGGTGGTCATCAGCGTCATTTTAAGCGTTTTTGGCTTAAGCGGACGAACCAACAACATGGGCCAGCTGTTGGCCTTCTCGGCGGTGGTGGGCTTTACCGGCTCGATCATCTCTTTATTAATGTCAAAGTGGATGGCCAAGCGCTCAACCGGCGCTCAGGTGATCACTCAGCCGGTCAACGAAATGGAAGCTTGGTTGGTGCGCACGGTAGAGCGTCAGGCTGAAATGGCCGGGATTAAAACCCCAGAAGTGGCGATTTACTACGCTGATGAGCCCAATGCGTTTGCCACAGGCCCCAGCAAGAACAACTCTTTGGTGGCGGTGAGCTCGGGCTTGTTGAACATGATGACCCGTGACGAAGCCGAAGCGGTGTTGGCCCACGAAGTGTCGCACGTGGCCAATGGCGACATGGTGACGTTGACCCTGATTCAAGGCGTGGTGAACACGTTTGTGGTGTTCCTATCGCGCTTGATTGCCAACGTGATCAGCAATGCCATGTCTAACGACAGGGAAGGCGGTTTGGGCCCGATTGCGTACATGGTGGTGACCATCGTGTTGCAAATCGTGTTTGGCATGTTGGCCAGCCTGGTGGTGATGTGGTTTAGCCGCAAGCGTGAATACCGTGCCGACGAAGGCGCCGCACGCTTGGCCGGTGCGCCTAAAATGATTGCCGCGTTGAAGCGCCTAAATGGCAGCAGCGACGAAAGCTTGCCTAAAGAAATGATGGCGATGGGCATTGCCGGCGGTGGCGATTCTTTGTTCAGCACCCACCCATCGATTGAAAACCGCATTGCCAACCTTAGCAACTACTCTGGCACCGCGCGTTAATCTCAGTTGACTGAGCATTAAAAAAACCCACTTCGGTGGGTTTTTTTGTGGGTGACGTGTGTGGATAGCGCATCTAAGGCTTGGCGTGATGGCGGTCATGTCGGTTTAAAAACACGTTCAGAATCCAGGAGTAGCCGTAGCTAAACACAATGCCAATGACCACGGACACCCAGCCAAATACCAACCAGCCAAAGGCCAAAACCGCATAATTTAAGTAGCGTAGGGTGTGGGCCACATTGGTGTGGGGGTAATATTTATGCACGATCAGCGCCACGGCGTCTAGGCCCGCGGTCGAGGCATTAGCCGACAGGCAGCAGTAGTAGCCAAAGGCAATGGCGACGCAGGCGAGGCTGATGTCGATGGCGATGTGGCTGGTGAGGGTAAACGGTTGGCTGTAGAAAAACGAAAAAAACAGCATGAACAGGCCGCTGCTGAGCAGCGATTTAAAAAACACGCTTTTGCCTAAGTAGGCCCAGCACAGGATTAGCAGTAAAATGGCCAGGCCATTGGTGAGGTAGAGCAAAGGCCAGCCGCTAAAGCCGCTGATGACCATCGACAGGCTAGTGACGCCGCCGTTGATGATTTGGTGGGGCACCATCCATTTGGCGTAGGCCAGGCCCATGACCACGTTGCCTATGAAAATTTTACTGAGGTCCCAGATCAGGCTGGGGCTAAAGGTTGCCATCGGTGCGGGTGTCTTTATGAAAAAATGGAGAAAAGGGATTCATTCTAAGCCAAGGGCACCAATTGGGATAGCCACAGGATGATTCTGGTCAGGGGAAAGGCCAAAAGGTTTAAAGTAGGGATAAATATTCCCTATCGGGCTCGATGATAAGCAGACAAGTCTTTAAAATCAAGGTAAGATTTAGCCCTATATTTTTGACTTGTCGCGCCATAAAACCATCATCAGCGCGATTTTAATCGTTAGGTACACAATAGCCATGAAAACAGCTCAGATTCGCCAAAAGTTTTTACACTTTTTTGAAAGCAAAGGACACCAGATTGTGGCTTCAAGCTCGCTGGTGCCGCACGAAGACCCAACCCTATTGTTTACCAATGCCGGGATGAATCAGTTTAAAGACGTGTTTTTAGGTTTTGATCAGCGTCCATACAACCGCGCCACCAGCAGCCAGAAGTGCGTGCGCGCTGGCGGCAAGCACAACGACTTAGAAAACGTGGGCTACACCGCCCGTCACCATACTTTTTTTGAAATGCTGGGCAACTTCAGCTTTGGTGATTACTTTAAGCGCGATGCGATTCACTTTGCTTGGGAGTTTCTGACCAGCCCAGAGTGGTTGAACCTGCCTAAAGACAAGCTGTTGGCCACCGTTTACGCCACCGACGACGAAGCTTTTGACATTTGGGCCAAAGAAATTGGCATGCCAGAAGAAAAAATCATCCGCATCGGTGACAATAAAGGCGGTCAATACGCCTCGGATAACTTCTGGCAAATGGGCGACACCGGCCCTTGTGGTCCGTGTTCGGAAATTTTCTTTGATCATGGTGAACACCTATGGGGTGGCCCTCCAGGCAGCCCAGAAGAAGACGGCGACCGCTTCATTGAAATTTGGAACTGCGTGTTCATGCAGTTTAACCGTGACGAAGCCGGCACCATGCACCCATTGCCAAAACCATCGGTCGACACCGGCATGGGCCTAGAGCGAATTTCGGCGGTGATGCAACACGTCAACAGCAATTACGAAATTGACCTATTCCAAAACCTAGTGAAAGCCGCTGCGCGCGAAACCGGCGTGGCCTTTAGCCTAGAAGAGCCTTCTTTGAAAGTATTGGCCGACCACATTCGCGCCTGTTCTTTCTTGATCGCCGACGGCGTGTTGCCGTCTAATGAAGGCCGTGGTTATGTGTTACGCCGCATCATTCGCCGTGCTGTACGCCATGGTTACAAACTGGGCCAAAAGGGCGCTTTCTTCCATAAAATGGTGCCAGATCTAGTGGCCGAAATGGGCGAAGCCTTCCCTGAACTGGTGGCGCGTCAGCAAGTGATCAGCGATGCTTTGAAGCTAGAAGAAAGCCGTTTTGCGCAAACCCTAGAGCACGGCATGACCTTGCTAGAGCAGGCGTTGGCCGGTGGCAAACAAGAGCTGGCGGGTGAAGTGGTGTTTAAACTATACGACACCTATGGCTTCCCCTATGACTTAACCGCCGACATCTGTCGCGAACGCAATATTGTGGTGGACGAGGCCGGGTTCGAAACCGAGATGGAAGCCCAGCGCAACCGCGCCCGCGCCGCCTCAAGCTTTAAGATGGACACCAAAGTCGCCTACGAAGGCGCGGACACCGAGTTTGAAGGCTATACTCAAGCCCAAACCGAAGCCAAAGTGTTGGCCTTGTACCACGAAGGTGAATCGGTGCCGACCTTGGCCGACGGTCAAGAGGGCATTGTGGTGCTAGATCACACCCCATTCTACGCCGAAAGCGGTGGCCAAGTGGGCGATGTGGGCTTCATTGAAGCGGCTGCGGGTCGTTTTGAAGTACGCGACACCCAAAAAATTAAGGCCGCGGTTTCGGGCCAGCAGGGCATCATGCTGTCTGGTAACCTCAGCGTGGGCGATACGGTGAAGGCACGCATTGACGAAACCATTCGTGCTGCCAATATGCGCAACCACAGCGCCACCCACTTAATGCACACCGCGTTACGCACCGTTTTGGGCGAACACGTGGCGCAAAAAGGCTCGTTGGTGAACGCCGAGCGTACCCGTTTTGACTTCACCCACCCACAGGCAGTGACGCCCGCTCAAATTGCCGAAGTGGAAGCTTTGGTGAATCAGGCGATTTTGGCCAACGTGGACGTGACCGCAAAACTGATGGGCTACGACGAGGCGATTAAAGCCGGCGCGATGGCCTTATTTGGTGAGAAATACGGCGATGAAGTGCGCGTTTTACAAATGGGTGAATTTTCGACCGAGCTGTGCGGCGGTACCCACGTACAGCGCACCGGCGACATTGGCCTATTTAAAATCACTTCAGAAGGCGGCGTGGCCGCAGGCATTCGCCGTGTCGAAGCGGTGACCGGCCTGAACGTGCTGGCTTTGGTACAGTCGCAAGAGCAGCTGATCAAAGACACCATGCACGAGCTAAAGGTACAAACCCCACAAGACGTGGTGAGCAAAATCCATCAGCTGCAAGAGCAGGGCAAACAGCTTGAAAAATCATTGGCTCAGGCCAAGGTTGAGCTGGCGCAACACGCTGGTGCGGCATTGTTGGAAAACGCTGCCAGCGTGGGCGACTTTAAACTGGTGGTGGCGACCTTGGCCGATGCCGACGCCAACGTATTGCGCGACACCGTCACCGGCTTGACCGGCAAGGGCGACAACGTGGTGGTACTGTTGGCGGCTGAGAGCGACGGCAAAGTGTCTCTGTGTGCTGGCGTGAGCAAGGCCGCGACCAAACAGGTCAAAGCCGGCGATTTGGTGAAATTTGTGGCCGAGCAGGTGGGTGGCAAAGGCGGCGGTCGTCCAGACTTGGCTCAGGCCGGTGGCACCGACGTGGCGGCCTTAGCCAAAGCCTTAGACAGCGTGGCGCCCTGGCTGGCTGCCGTGTAAATCTGTAACGTATTTAATCAACCGCCGTAATCTTAAGATTGCGGCGGTTTTTTTGTGCCCAACGGTGGGTGTGTTTAGGCGCTTGTTGGTGGCTGCCAGCTGGCGACTAAGGCCAGTAGTCCCGGAAAACGGACCTCAAGCTTTTTGCGACGCAGTCGGCTACGCCGTTCTAGGCCATACTGCCGTTGGCGGATCACGCCGGCAGCCCGGAGTACTTTAAAGTGGTGTGTTAACGACGATTTGGGGCGTTCTAAGCCGAACCAGCCGCAGGGGTGGTCGTAGGCCTGTGCCGCCAACAACAGCTTGCGCACAATGCTTAGGCGCAGTGGGTCGGCCAGTGCGGCCAAGATGGCCTCCAAGCGTAGGTTGGTGGCCTCTGGTTCGGGCAAGGGTTTCGGCAGGCCTTCGGGCTGGTCGTGAAGCGCCTTGTCGTCCGTTTTTTGGAAGGGGGATCATGAGCTAATTATAACAATAGTATGAGTGTTGTCGAATAAGTTTCGCTTGGCCCTCATGTTTTTGTACGAGTTTTGTCAAACTAGCGTATAGTACGAAAAAACTCGTAAGGTATTGGTGATGCTTAAAGGTCTATTGATTTCAAACTTTTGGGTCGGCACTCAGGTGTCACTGACCAGCCTGCGGTACATGAAAAGGGGCCGTTAATGAAGGCCACGGCCGTGCCTTCCGGCCTGTGGCCAGCCGCCTGGGTGGTGACGGCCGTATTCATGTTGTCCAACTCACCCACGCCGCTGTATGTGTATTGGCAGCAGCAGTTTGCGTTTTCCTCAGGCTTATTAACGGTTATTTTTTCTTGTTACATTATTGGTTTACTGGGCACGCTGTTACTGGCGGGCCAGCTGTCTGATCATTATGGCCGCAAGCGCGTTCTGGTGCCTGGGCTGTTAGCTGCCTTGGTCGCGTGCGTCTTGTTTGCTGGCGCCACCTCGATCATGATGCTGGCGATCGGCAGATTCCTAGCCGGCGTCGCTGTCGGTGTGATTGTGTCGGCCGGTATGGCCGCGGTGGTTGACGTCGGCGGCACTGCCCACAAACGGTTGGCAGCGCTCTTGGCTTCGGTGGCGATGGTTTTTGGGGCAGGGCTTGGGCCTTTGCTGGCAGGCAGCCTAGCGCAAAATTTGGCCCAGCCGGTGTTGCCCATCTTTGGCTTTGAGGCATTGTTGCTGCTCAGCGCGTTGGGCGCGGTGTGGTGGTTGCCGTTGCGGCGGCCCATGGTGACGGGCCCCTTGCGGCTAAGCCTGCCTTCGGTGCCGCAAGCCAATCGGGGGCAGGTTGCCTGCGGCATCGCCACCTTCGGCCCCGGTATTACCGCCACGTCTTTTGTTTTGGCGCTGGGCCCATCATTGCTGTCAGAGGTGCTCAATGCGGGTAGCCCGCTGCTGGTTGGGGGCATGGCGTGTGCGATGTTTCTAACCGCCACTGCGGTGCAGTTTGCGGTGCGGCAATGGCCAATACGGCGCATTTTTGCGGCCAGCGCAACGGCGACGATGCTGGCGATGGTTGGCTTGGTTTGGGCCATTCAGGCTTCGTTCGTGCCGGCTTTGATCGCGTCTGCGTTACTGGCTGGCGCTGGTCAGGGGTTGGGCCAACTGGGGGGCTTAACCCTGATTGGCGTACATGTGCCAGACAGCCATCGTGCTCAGGCTAATGCGATCCTCAATATCGGTGGCTATGTCCCGGCTGGCTTGTTGCCGGTGGCGGCCGGCTATTTAATCGATGCAGTGGGCTTGGCGACAGGGGCGACGCTGTTTGCGTTGGTGCTGATGCTGCTGGCGCTGGTCGGTGGCCTATGGGTGGTCGGTCAGGCCCAAGAGTGAACCAGTGGCTTGGCCTGAGTCGAGGCGCCATAGCCAAGCACTCATCCGAAGGCAAAAAAAAACCACACGGCAACATATGCATGCTCGCCGTGTGGTGTCATTGCTGAATCCTAATGCTGTTTCGGCAAGGGCTCAACGGTTGAGGCCACCACCAAAAAGCACAGCAGGCAGCTCACCGCCAGCATGGTGAACACCGTCCCCCAATTGTAGTGGTCGAGGACGATGCCAATCACCAATGGGCTGACCATGCCGCCGAGCTGGCCGCCCATATTGATCACGCCAAAGGCAACGGGAAAGGTTTCGCGGTTGACTCGGCCCATGGCGTAAACGGCGTAGGCGGAATAGCCTAGGGCCAACAACACCCCAGTGCTGAACAATAAGATGGCTAGTAGGGTCATGTTCTCAGGGGCGTAGACAAGGGCGTACATGGTGACGATGGTGGCCAAGGCGCTAAACATCATCAACGGTTTACGGCGTTTGTTTAACACCCGGTCCGACAGCCAGCCGCCCAAGAAATTGCCCAACACGGTGCCGGCAAACGGCGCGGAGGCAAGGAAGGCGGAACTCATGATGGCAAAGCCTTTCTCCTGAATCAAATACTTGGGCAGCCACGACATCAGCATGGTCACGATGCCCACCATGAAAAAATAGCCTAGGGCAATGCCGTAAATGTCCCAGCAGCGGAACACCTGTTGGGACGTGGTTAATTCAGGCACGTCTTTGGTGCGGATCACCTTATCTAACCAATGGCTGCCCACGGCGGCGGGGGCGCTACTTTGGGCTGCCTGTGGCGGGGCTTTGTCTTCAATGTGCTGCGCTTCGGCCTCAGACACAAAGCGGTTGTCGGCCGGTTTGTCCTTCACCATCAGATACCAGAACAGAGATAAAATGATGCCGGGAATGGCAAAAAATACAAAGATTTGGCGCCAGCCGTAGTGGATGATGATCCAAGCGCAAATGGGGGGCACGATGAGGGGACCAATTTTAGAACCGGCCAAAAAAATGCCGGTGGCGGTGCCTTTTTCTTTGGCGGGAAACCAGTTGTTGACCGAAGCGGTGGAGCCTAAGGCGACTGGGGCCTCGGCCACACCGACAAAAAAGCGCAGGATTTTCAGCATGAAGACCGAATTGACCATGCCCATTAGGCCGGTACAAATCGACGTCATGAACAGGCCAATGGAATAGGCTTTACGTACCCCAAACTTACTGATGAGGAAGCCAGAAGGAATTTGAAATAAGGCATAGCCGGTAAAAAATAGGCTGATCAGCAATCCTGCCATGGTATTGCTTAATTCATATTCCTCTTGGATGTAGGGAATGGCAAAGCCAATATTGGCTCTGTCGGCGTTGGCGATGATGTAAATCACAAAAATAAAACTCATCACCCACCAGCGGTAGTTCGTCATTGGGCGAACGTGCGGCGTGGACGGTTTTGGGCCTTGGTTAGGCTTAGGTGTGCTCATGGGGGTCACTCTATGCTCAAGCATGGTTAGATAGGGTCAAAGACAGGTTGACGAGGCTGGGGCTGCGCTTAGTGGCCGCTGGGCGTGACCTGATGTAGCCATTGGCTGAATTCAGGGGCGTCACAGTAGGCCACGTTGAACCGAAACCAAGGCTGGGGCAGGTTGCTGGCGTGGCATTCAAACAGGGCGCCAGGCGACAGCGACACCGCCTCGTGGTGTTGGTTTTGGGCAAACGCGTAGGCGTCGTCAATGCGGGGGTGGCGGGCGTACACAAACAGGCCTGAGGTTGGCTGGGTAAAGCACTGCCAGCCCAAGTCGATCAGTAGCGCTTGGACATTGGCTTGAGCAGCGGCCAGTTTTTGTTTGATGTGTTGTAGCCCTTTTTGGCTTTTAGGGTGTTGAAGTATGTGCCAAGTGAGCTGCTCGTTGATGCTGGAGGTGGTGAGCCCAGACATCATTTTTTGTTGCATCATGTGCCAAATGTGCTGGCTGGAGCCAGCGACGTAGCCAACGCGTAGGCTGGGCGCTAAGGCTTTGGCAAAGCTGCTGATGAATAAGGTGTTGTTTTGGTTGTCCAACGCCGACAGACAGCTGGGCGGATTAAACGCCAGCGACAGCGACACCTGATTTTCCACCACCATAAAGCCATGCTGGTGGGCCAAAGACACGACCTGGTAAGTGGTGGCGGCGTCGTAGCTGGCGCCGGTTGGATTATGCAGCACCGGATTGGTGAAAAATAATTTGGGCTTGTGCTGCGCTAAAATTAGTTGTAAAGCGGTGGTGTCGGGACCATTGGGCCCCCACGGTACGCCAATGACGTTCAACCGTTTGAATTTTAAGTTGGTGATTAAATTACTGTAGCCCGGCGCGTCTACCAATACTGTGTCGCCCGGTTGGGTAAAGGTGCTGGTGACCAGGTCCAACGCCTGGCTGGCGCCCTGAGTCAGCAGCAGCTGCTTGGGCTGATAGCGTAGATGATGCGCTTCTAGCTGGCGGCTAATCAGCTCGCGTAAGGGCTCAAAGCCCAGCGGGTGGCCATATTCAAATAAATGGTTGGGCGTGCGCGCGAGCTGGCGTAGGGCGCCTTGCATGAGGTTTTGGTCGTACCAGCTTTCTGGTAGCCAGCCGCAGCCGGCCAGCAGCATGGTGTGGTTGTGCTGGTAAATGCCGTGCAGCAGCCAGTCTTCGTCAAACGGTTGCCGAATCGGGGCGTTGGGCAGGTTTTGGTTGGGC
Source organism: Neisseriaceae bacterium (assembly GCA_017991555.1). Lineage (GTDB taxonomy): Bacteria > Pseudomonadota > Gammaproteobacteria > Burkholderiales > Neisseriaceae > JAGNPU01. The sequence goes on along the minus strand of JAGOQM010000011.1, from coordinate 11,597 downwards.
CGTGTCGGTGCTTTAGGCGCTTGACCTTGGGTGACAAAATAGCCTTTGCCTTGCTCGCTGCGAATGATGCCTTGTGCCACCAGACGCTCGTAGGCCTCCACCACGGTAAAGGTGCTGACGCCGCGAAGGCGCGCCTGCTGCCGAATAGACGGCAGTTTGCTGCCGGGCGGCAGCAGGTCTTGTTCGATTTTATCGGTAATGTCTCGAATGGTTTGGGCCACCAAGGTGCTCATGGTTTCTACTTTCTCTTATTTCTTTTGTTGACTGTTATTTTTATACGCCACTGTATTGGTTTTTTTGTCAGTACAGTTGCCCGCTGTTTGTGGCTAACTGTGACTGTGCCTTTGTCGCAAGGGCTCTTATATTTGAGCTTACGACTTTTGTCGTCACCAAACAAGTGGAGAAAACACACATGAGCATGAATCTAGAATCGTTTTGGATGCCGTTTACCAATAACCGCGCCTATAAAAAACAACCACGCCTCTTTGCCAGCGCCCAAGGCCTCTATTATAAAGATGAAGCCGGCCGTCCTATTATCGACGGCGGTTCTGGCCTGTGGTGCGTCAACGCTGGCCACGGCAATGAGAAAATCACCGCTGCCATCACCCAACAGCTGCAAGAATTAGACTATGCCCCGTGCTTTGGCATGGGTCACCCATTGGCCTTTAAAGCCGCCGAGGCTTTGGCCGACATTGCGCCCAAAGGCTTGAACCGAGTGTTTTTCACCAACTCGGGTTCAGAATCTGCCGACACGGCTTTAAAAATTGCGTTGGCCTATCACGTGGCCAACGGCGACAGCCGCCGCAGTGGCTTTATTGGCCGTGAAAAAGGCTATCATGGGGTGAATTTCGGCGGCACCGCCGTTGGCGGCATCATGGGCAACCGTAAAGCGTTTAGCCAACAGTCGTTGCCGTTTGTGACGCACCTTCGCAGCACTTACGACTTAGAACAAAATGCCTTCTCCAAAGGCTTGCCTGCTTATGGCGCGCATTGGGCCGACGAGTTAGAAAGCCGTGTGTTTGCGCTGTATGACCCTTCGACCATTGCCGCGTTGATTGTGGAGCCCATGAGCGGCTCGGCCGGGGTGATCTTGCCGCCGCAAGGCTATTTACAAAAGCTGCGTGAGCTGTGTACCAAACACGGCATTCTGTTGATTTTTGACGAAGTGATCACCGGCTTTGGCCGTACCGGTGGCGACTGGGCCAGCAACGTATTTGGCGTGGTGCCCGACATGATTACCTGTGCCAAAGGCCTCACCAACGGCGTGGTGCCGATGGGCGCGGTGTTGGTGCGCCAGGACATTCACGACACCGTGATCAACGCGGCGCCAGAACGAGCCATCGAGTTTGCCCATGGCTACACTTACTCAGCGCATCCTTTGGCCTGTGCCGCTGCCATTGCGGCCATTGACGTGTACCAAAATGATGGCTTATTCACCCGTGCGGCGGCAATGTCGCCACATATGGAAGCCCGTGCCCACGCACTCAAAGGTTTACCAGGCGTGATTGACATCCGTAACGTCGGCATGGTGGTGGGCGTGGAAATGGCCCCAAGTGCCGAAGGCGTGGGCGTGCGTGCCCAAGCGGTGTTTGCCGAATGCTGGAAGCAGGGCCTGTTTGTGCGCGTGACCGGTGACACCTTGGCGGTGGCGCCGCCGATGATCATCACCGAGGCCGAGATCGAGGAGCTGTTCCGTATTTTGGCCAGCGCCATTGAAAAAACGGCTTAAGTGATTAAGGGCTTGGGGCCTGCGGGCGCCAAGCCGACCGTGTGATTAACAAGAGAGAAAACAAGGAAGACGTATGAACCTTATTGGCCATTACATTCAAGATCAAACCCACACCACGGGCGCACGTCAGGCCGACGTGTTCAATCCGGCGTTGGGGCAAGTCATTCGCCAAGTGGCCTTGGCTGACGTGGCCACTGTCAACCAAGCCGTGGCCGCTGCCAAAGCAGCTTTTGCCGGTTGGTCCGCCACCTCGCCGCTGAAGCGGGCGCGGGTGATGTTTCAATTCAAAGCCCTGCTGGACGCCAATGCGCACAAGCTGGCGCAAATCATTTCCGAAGAACATGGCAAAGTGGTGTCTGATGCCTTAGGGGAAGTCACCCGTGGCTTAGAAGTGGTGGAGTTTGCCTGCGGCATCCCACAGCTGTTAAAAGGAGAGTACACCGAACAGGTCGGCACCGACATCGACAGCTTCAGCACCCGCCAAGCCTTAGGCGTGGTGGCGGGGATTACCCCGTTTAATTTTCCGGCTATGGTGCCGATGTGGATGTTCCCCGTGGCCATTGCCTGCGGCAACACCTTCGTGTTGAAGCCCTCAGAGAAAGTGCCTTCTGCGGCCTTGTTCTTGGCCGACTTATTGCGTCAGGCCGGTTTGCCCGAAGGTGTGTTCAACGTGGTGCAGGGCGACAAGGTCGCCGTCGATACGCTGTTGGCCCACCCTGATGTGGCCGCGCTGAGCTTTGTCGGCTCGACCCCGATTGCCCATTACATTTACGAGCAGGGTGCCCACTATGGCAAGCGCGTCCAGGCCTTGGGCGGCGCCAAAAACCATTTGGTGGTGATGCCCGATGCCGATCTAGACCAAACCGTGGAAGCCTTAACTGGCGCAGCCTATGGCTCTGCCGGTGAGCGCTGCATGGCGATTTCCGTGGCTGTGGCTGTGGGCGACGTGGCTGATGCCCTAGTGGCCAAGCTTAAGGCCCGCGCCCAGCAGGTCAAAATAGGCATTGGCGAAGACGCCACCGCCGAAATGGGCGCCTTGGTGACGGCGGCGCATCGAGCCAAGGTCAAAGAACTGGTGGATTCTGGCGTGGCCGAAGGGGCAACGCTGTTGGTGGATGGGCGTGATTATGCACACCCAGAACAACCCGACGGCTTTTTTATGGGGCCGTGCCTGTTTGACCATGTCGGAACCGACATGCGTATTTATCGCGAAGAAATTTTTGGGCCAGTGTTGGCGGTGGTGCGGGTGCCTGATTTTGAGGCCGCCGTACGCTTGATCAACGACTGTCCGTTTGCCAACGGCACCAGCATCTTTACCCGTTCGGGTGAAGCGGCGCAGGCCTTTGGTCATCGTATTCAGGTGGGCATGGTGGGCATTAACGTGCCGATCCCCGTGCCTATGGCGTTTCACAGCTTTGGCGGTTGGAAGCAGTCGTTGTTCGGCGATCATCACATGCATGGTCCAGAAGGGGTGCGTTTCTACACCCGCATGAAGACGATCACCAGCCGCTGGCCGAAAACCATGAGCGCAGAATTTGCCATGCCCACCATGAAATAAGTGTTCCGTGATGTTCACCCTTTCATACGCCGCCTTCGGGTGGCGTTTTTTTATGGCCTCGTTGATGTTAGGACTTTGATTTTACTGGCGGCAGCGGTTAGGGTGTGCTGGCCTGAGCGGTGTTGAGCGTCAGCACCCAAAACAGCAGTGCTGTTAGGCTAAAGCCAGCGCCCAAAAGGCACACGCCTACCCAACCGAATCCCGCATAAACATGGGTGGTGGCGTAGGCGCCCAAGGCACTGCCGGTGGCGTAAAATAGCATGTAACAGCTCACCAAGCGGCTGTGTTGGCTGTGCGTTTGACGGTTAAAAATGAGGCTTTGGTTGACGACATGTAAGGCTTGTACTGCGAGGTCAAGTAAAACAATGCCGACCATTAAGGTGAGTAACTGACCGTTGAGGACGGCTAAGGGCCACCAAGCCATGAATAGGATGACCAGAGTAATGCCGCTGACGCGCTGGCCGTGGTGTTTGTCGACTAGTGCCCCTGCTCTGGAAGCGGCCAGAGCCCCAATGAGGCCGACTAGGCCAAAAGCGCCAATGGCGGTGAGCGAATAGTGAAAAGGGGCGGCACTTAAAGGCAATGCCAATGCGCCCCAAAAAACGTTGAAGGCGGCGAACAGTAAGAAGGCTAGGGTGCCCCGAATGCGCAAAGTGTGATCGTGGCGTAATAATGACCACATGGAAGCCAGCAGTTGTGGGTAAGACTCGCTGCTATTCGACGGCTGCTGAGGCAGACAGCGCCAGATCAGCAGTAATAAGCCGGCGTTAATGCCTGCGGAACTATAGTACACGGCGCGCCAGCCCCAGTGCTCGGCAATGAATCCAGACAGGCTGCGCGCCAGCAGGAGGCCGATCACGACGCCACTTTGAGTCAGCCCAACCACTTTGCCACGCTCTGATGTAGGCGCGATGCTGGCGGCGTAGGCGATGGTACTTTGGGTCAGCGCTGTGCCAAATAGGCCTACGGCCAGTAGTGCGCCCATCAGGCTGTAAGCGTTGCGGGCATTGGCCAAGATGATCAAGGCCACGATTAGGGCTAACGATAGCTGGCTTAAGAATCGACGTCGTTCACGGCCATCCCCCAGAGGCACCAGTGACAAAAGTGCTAGAACGCTGCCTATTTGTGTCATGGTGATGAGGCTGCCTACATTAGCCGGGTCGAGATGGAAGGCGGTGCCCAAAGCCAGTAGGAGGGGTTGGGCGTAATAGACGTTGGCCACGCTAAAACCACAGATAATAGCCAATAATAGCGTTAACAGTGGCGGCATTGTCGACTGCGGTGGAACGGTTTTAAGCATGATGACCAACCTGGTTTTATATTGAAACTAGTTTTAGTGTGGCGAATATGGTTTCAAAATGCAACCATTTAATTTATGATGGGGTTTAATTGAGCCACCATGAACCACGGAGAGAAGGATATGGCAAAACGTAAAAGCTGGGCACAAGACCATTGTCCAGTGGCTCGATCCGTCGAGGCCATTGGGGATCGCTGGTGTTTGTTAATCGTGCGTGAGGCTTTTGATGGCGTTCGCCGTTTTAGTGTTTTTCAAAAAAACCTCGGGGTGGCGCGGAACATCTTAAGCGATCGTCTCAATACTCTGGTGACGCTTGGTATATTGGCCTTATTACCAGCAGCAGATGGCAGTGCTTATCAAGAATATGCCCTTACAGAGAAGGGCATGGCTTTATTTCCGATTCTGGTCAGCCTGCGGCAATGGGGCGAGCAGCATCTATTTGCTGCCGAAGAGGCTCACTCTTTGTTGGTGGACAAACGGTCCCAGCAACGCTTGGCATACATGCAGCCATTGTCGTTGGACGGTGATGTAGTTCGTCTGAGTGACACTGAAGTGATGGATAAAGCGTAAAGGATGAAAGAGATGAATTCGACACAGTTAGCCAGTTATTTATATCCAGCCCCGTTTGGCTATTTGCGCTTGCGGCGCAGTGGTGAGGGGATCAGCCACATTGATTTTGTGGCACCAGACCTAGTTGTCAAAGATGGCGGTGAGCCACTGTCGGCCTTTTGGCAACCCTACGTTCAGGCTTTAGATGCCTATTTTACCGATGCTTTACAGCCGTTTCCCTTTGCGTTGGCCGTGACCGGCACCGATTTTCAGCAGCGGGTGTGGGCACAGATTGCCGCCATCCCGGTTGGCGAAACCCGTAGCTATCAGGATTTGGCCGTGGCCTTAGGCTCGCACGCACGCGCCGTGGGCCAGGCCTGTGGTCGCAATCCTGTGCCGGTGTGGGTGCCGTGTCATAGGGTGGTGCCTAAAAATGGGGGCTTGGGTGGTTTTAACCTGGGCCAGGAGGCGTGGTTGCTGAACGTTAAGCGCTGGTTGCTGGCACATGAGGGGGTGATATGAGCGATGCAGTCGACCAGGGGCTGAGCCCTGAGGCCAATGGGGCCGAAAAAGACGTCGAGGTTCGGTTCGAGCCGTCGCCGTGCATTGATGACTTGTTGGACCATTTATGGCTCAGCGAGCGGCTGGCGCAAAACACCCTGGCTTCGTATCGGCGCGACCTGGTGAAAGTGGAGAAGCGCTTGCAAGACTTAGGCTATGGCTGGCGTAATGTGTCGGTAGACGCGCTGCGCTCGGCCATTTATGTGGTGACCGAAAAGCCCAGCTCGCAGGCGCGCGCACTGTCGGCTTGTAAGCGTTTGTTTGTGTTTTTGGTCGACCACGGCAAGCGCAGCGACAACCCCTGTCAAAAGCTGAAAGCGCCCAAGCAAGGATTGAAGCTGCCAAAAAGCATTTCGGAAGGACAAATCGAGGCCTTGTTAAACGGGCCTGATTTGGGCAGCCCGCACGGCATGCGTGATAAGGCCATTTTGGAAGTGATGTACGCCACTGGCATGCGGGTGAGTGAGGTGGTACAGCTCCAGCTGAACCAAATCAACCTTGAGGTCGGGGTGGTGCAAACCGTGGGCAAGGGCAATAAGGAGCGCATGGTGCCGCTGGGCGAAGTGGCGAGTGAGTATTTGGCGATGTATATGGGCGGCGCCCGCGGCATTTTACTTAGCCATCAGGGCTGTGACTTTGTGTTTGTCAGCCAGAAAAAAAATGGCATGAGCCGCCAGCTGGCGTGGATGATTGTGAAACGTTACGCTGAGATGGCGGGGATTAAACAGCTTAGCCCGCACGTGTTGCGGCACGCTTTTGCCACCCACCTGGTCAATCACGGGGCCGATTTACGCACCGTGCAGATGCTGTTGGGCCATGCCGACATTGCCTCGACCCAGATTTATACCCACGTGGCCAAAGAGCGACTCCAAAAAATATACCAAAGCCATCATCCAAGGGCTTAAGTGGTTTGTTGTTTCTTACCGCCTAGGGCTGCGCTGCTGCGCCCTAGGCGGTTTGTCGTTGTGGGCGCGGGCGGGGTGGCTCACGCCGTTGCCGCAGGGGGTGACATAACCTTCGGTTATGGGCACTGGCTAAAAACTCACTATCCCAGCGTCTTGCGGTTGATTATAGTTTACTCCTTGGTCTAGCCGTCCGCGTCGATGACACATCGACTTTACATGAAGAGGGTGTACCATGTGCGCCGCCGCAAGCTTAGGCTGACGGCGACAGATGAAAACAGACAAAAGGTTTACAAAGGAAAAGTCATGATGACATTAGATGCCAACCTCACGTTGGTGGCAGCCTGCTTGGTCTTGCTGCTGGGCACGTTGCTGGTTAAAAAAATCACATTTTTACAGCGTAATCACATTCCAGAAGCCGTGGCCGGCGGTTTTATCGTGGCGATTGGGTTTTTGGTGGTGTATCAAATTTGGGGCGTGAGTGTGAACTTCGACAAGCCGCTACAGGACATGTTGTTGTTGACGTTCTTTACCTCCATCGGTTTGAGCTCCGACTTCTCTCGTTTGATTAAAGGCGGCAAGCCACTGGTGGTGTTTATTGTGGCCGTGGCGGCGCTGATCTTTGTGCAAAACTTAGTCGGCATGAGCATGGCCGTGGCCCTGGGAGAAAGCCCCTTCATTGGCCTGATTGCCGGCTCTATCACGCTGTCTGGCGGTCATGGTAATGGCGCCGCATGGGCACCAATCTTAAGCGAGCAATACGGCGTGGCCGGTGCTTTAGAGTTGGCCATGGCGTGTGCCACATTGGGCTTGGTGCTGGGTGGCTTGGTTGGCGGCCCCGTGGCGCGCCACCTGTTGAAAAAAGTGAAAAAGCCCACCGGTAATGCGGCCACCGAACCGGTGCAAGAAACCTTTGAGCAGCCGCAGTTAAAGCGCAGCATCAATGCCGCCAATATTGTGGAAACCATCGGCATGTTGGCGGTGAGCATTGCCATCGGTAGCTACATTGATGGCCTGCTCAAAGGCACCATTTTCCAAATGCCGACCTTTGTGTGGTGTTTGTTTGTTGGGGTGATTTTGCGTAACGTCTTGACCCACGTGGCGCGCCGCGAGGTGTTCGAACCGACCATCGACGTCTTGGGCAACGTGTGTCTGTCGCTTTTCTTGGCCATTGCCCTGATGTCGTTGAAGCTGGGCCAGCTGACCGAACTGGCGATTCCCGTGCTGTTGATTTTGGTGGTGCAAACCATCGTGATGGTGTTGTTTGCCTGCTTTGTGACCTTCCGCGTGATGGGCAAGGACTACGATGCGGTGGTGATGAGCGCCGGCCACTGTGGCTTCGGCCTGGGCGCGACGCCCACGGCGATTGCCAATATGCAGGTGATTACCAAGGCGTTTGGTCCCTCGCACAAAGCCTTTTTGGTGGTGCCCATGGTGGGGGCCTTCTTTGTCGACCTAGCCAACAGCACGCTGATCAAAATCTTTATTGAGATCGGCACCTATTTTGCCTAAGCCAAGAAAGGTTTAAGCATCAGAGTTGTTTCCTGAAGACATCATGCTTCAGAACGTTTAGGCCCTCAGATTCGTCTGAGGGCATTTTTTTGTTGAGTGAGTGCGGCCAGCTGGTACAATTCAAGGCATAACTTTTGGTTAAGAAACCCCATGCGCCTACGCCACCTAGAAATTTTTTACGCTGTCATGACCTGTGGCTCGCTCACCCGCGCCGCCGAGACCCTTCATATTTCCCAGCCTGCGGCCAGTAAGGCGCTCAAGCATGCCGAGCAGCGCCTTGGCTTTGCGCTGTTTCAGCGCATTCGGGGCAAGCTGTTGCCCACGGAAGAGGCCTACATCTTGTTTGATAAAGCCAAAGCCATTTACGAAGGCCTAGACGACTTAAAAGACCTGGCCGAGAACCTGTCGACCAACCCCAATGGTAAAATTGCCATTGGCTGCTTGCCCAGCCTAGGCTTAAGCCTGGTGCCAGCGGTGACGGCGGTTTTTTTACGGCAAAATCCCGCCATGACCCTCAGCGTCGGCACCCATCATACCGATGAGCTGGTACAGCTGTTACGCAACCGCGAACTAGATTTAGGCATCAGCTTCAACCTGGCCATCGAAGGCGGCGTCAGCGTGCTGCCGGTGGCCGAGGCACCGCTGGTGTACGTCGATGCGCTGGCGCCTTCTGGTGCCGTGTCTTTGGCGCACATCGAGCAGGATCGTTGGATTCACCCTGGTTCTGATTCTCTGGCGGCGCTGATTGGCGAATACCGCACCTTCGCACCGGCCACCATCAGCGTGCACACCTATCACATGGCGGCCGAATTCGTGAAGCAGGGCTTGGGTTGCAGCATCACCGATATTTTTTCGGCGCAGCAGGCGCTGCCAGAAAGCATGATCCACCCCTTGGTCGAGCGTTTAAACCTACAGGTGTGCGTACTGCACCGGGCCGACAGTCCTTTATCTAAAGCCGCGCAGAACTACGTCACGGTGTTGGGGGACTATTTGGCCAATAAAATGGCAGGAGTTAACCAAAAGTTATATGGTGTGGTTAAAAACTCAATTGTTTAAGTCCATGCAATCCGTTTAAATAAGGGCTCTATAACAGTAAACGACGAACGGTTGGCAACATGAGCAAGCAGGTGGTGGTCATCGGCGGTGGCGTGATTGGTTTGAGCAATGCCTACGCCTTGATTAAGGCAGGGTTAAGTGTGACCTTGGTTGAGTCTGATTCGGAAGTAGGGATGGGCGCCAGCTTCGCCAATGGCGGGCAGTTAAGTTATCGCTATGTGTCGCCCTTGGCCGATGCCGGCGTGCCCTTACAGGGCTTACGCTGGATGGGCAAAGAAGATTCACCGCTGAACTTTAAGCTGCGCCCTTCGCTGCGCCAGTGGTCGTGGCTGATACAGTTTACGGCGGCCTGTACCCAGCGCACCAATCAGGTGAATGGGGCCCATATCCTTAGGTTATCGCTTTTGAGTCAAAGCATGCTCAGCGCCTGGCGCACCGAAGGCGACATTGGTGATTTTCACTGGCGTCGTTCTGGCAAAATGATCATCCACCGCGATCAGGCCAGTTTTGAAAAAGCCAGCCTAGGCGTGGATCCAGAATTTCAACAAGTATTAAACAATCGTGAACTGTGCGACTTAGAACCATCGCTTATTCACATTCAAGACCAGCTACGTGGCGCCATTTATGCGCCCGATGATGAAACCGCCGACTGTCATGCTTTTTGCGTGCAGTTATTGGCCTATCTCAAACAGCAGCCGCAGTTTACTTTGCTGACCGAACGGCAGGTGACCGACTTTGTCACCGACGGCGCGCGCGTGATGGGCCTAGAAACGCCGCAGGGGCGAGTATTGGCCGACGACTTCATCGTGGCAGCCGGCAACGGCAGCGTGCCGCTGTTGGCCAAACTAGGCATTCGCGTGCCGGTGTATCCGCTGAAAGGCTACAGCCTCACGCTGCCGTTTCCTGAAGAGGCAAACGTGGTGCCCAGCATCAGCGTGACTGATTATGGCCACAAAACGGTGTACGCCAAGCTGGGCGACGAGCTACGCGTTGCCGCGATGGTGGACATCGGCTATGAAGATCAAGGCCTAAGGGCCAACCGCGTGGCCGCTTTGAAACGCACCGTGCGCGCCAGCTTTCCTAAATTGGGCACTTTGGATGACGCGACGGCTTGGAGCGGCTTACGGCCTTCAACCCCGAAAGGACCGCCGATATTAGGTCGGACAAAATACACCAACTTATGGTTAAATATCGGTCATGGCAGCTTGGGTTTCACCCTTGCCGCTGGCAGTGCCGCCGTTTTAACGCACTTGGTTACCGGCGCTGCTGCGCCTATTTCACTCACAGGATTAACAGGATAAAACAATGACAATTAAGCGCAATAACCCCCAAGCCCGTTTGGCCGCCAGCGTAGAATACGGTGGTTTAGTGTACCTATCAGGCCAAGTGCCCACCGATTTAAGCGTTGACGTCACGGCCCAAACCGAAGATGTATTGGCCAAAATTGATGCGCTGCTGGCCGAAGCCAACAGCGACAAAACCCGCATCCTGTCGGCCCAAATTTGGATTAAAGACATGGCCCGCGATTTTGCCGCCTTTAACGCCGTCTGGGAAGCCTGGATGCCTTTAGGCCACAGCCCAGCGCGTGCGGCAGTACAGGCCGAAATGGCCCGCCCAGACGTGTTGGTGGAAATCATGGTGACGGCAGTACAAAAATAAGCCTATTAAATTAAGGTTTAAAACGGTGTTGAACTCAGTTCAGCACCGTTTTTTTATGATGGGATGTGGTGGGGTGTCGCCAAGAAGCACACGTTCGGCCTCGGCCGTAGGATTGGGCCACGGCTCACGGTTGCCTTTGTTTTGAAGCGATGTGATGAGTAAGGCTGGTCGAGAGGCTTGGCTTTATCCACCTTGTGACAGGTGGGCTAAAAAGTATGTTGATTGGCTAAGGTCATGAAATGATGGTTTTGTGTGTAGAAAACTTTGCACCTGTTTTTATGAGTATCAACTCACTACGTCTCCTTTAGGTGAAGTACCGTCCCCTTTTAGCCGCCGAGGCGGTTCGTGCGGGGCCGGGGCTTTAAGGCAAAGTTGTTTAAGTATTTGGCCAAAAGCGCAAATATGAGTTTTTGCCGCCGGTCACGTGCGGGCCAACGAGGGCACCCGCATAGCGGGCGGATAAAGTGGGGTGGTTTTTCTTTGCTTCGTTTCTTTTTGACATCAAAAAGAAATGATGGCGCCCATAGGGCGAAACAAACGCTCAAATTCAAGTCCTATTTACCCAAAGTCAGCCTTTCAAAATCATTCATGCTTCGGCAGCATCGCTATTGATCAGTCGTTGGGTTTCGCCCTGTAGGGCGACAGACTTTCTTTTGCGTGGCCTGTCTAGTCCTGAAATAAGTTGACACTTAAATTCATGTCATTATTGATGGATTTTGGTGAACTTCATTTGGTGTTTTGTACTGCAGCCTTGTATGAGGGCGTTCATTGTTA
>JAGOQM010000002.1 GCA_017991555.1 Neisseriaceae bacterium | reverse complement strand
CCCCACTTTATCCGCCCGCTACGCGGGTGCCCTCGTTGGCCCGCACGTGGCCGGCGGCAAAAACTCATATTTGGGCCTGCGGCCAAATACTCAAACAACTTTGCCTTAAAGCCCCGGCCCCGCACGAGCCGCCTCGGCGGCTAAAAGGGGAACGGTACTTCACCTAAGGGCAAGCGTGGTGAGTTTAAACTGTTTTAATTCAAAGCTAAGTTTTATTCAAACACAAAACCATGATTTTTAGTGCTTTGTAGCGTGAATCGCGTCCGACGTCGCCTTTGGTGTACATGATCTGAAGCATTAAAGCGGGTGGGTACGCTGCCCTTTACCACACCCTACGGCTAAGGCTACCCAAGCGGATTGAAGCCACAACAAACCATGATTATCTTATATTTATACCCTTGACAATTGGGTTTTATCGCCTCGTTTTAATCCACCATACCCTGCACGAAACGACCTATTTTCAGCGTAAGTGTCTATTTATTAGACAGTGTTTGTGATATATCACTGATATATCACTTGCGTTTCAGATTAACATTGTATTAAGATGAGCCCCATAATAATCAAACCAAAGGACAAAGCGATGTCTGCAAAAAAAGAGGGCGGTTACCTGCGGGAGCAGGCCTATAACGAAATAAAAAAGCGCATTTTGGCGTGCGAATTTGCGCCAGGTGAGTTTTTAAACGAAGCACAAATCGGTGAAGTATTGCAATTAGGGCGTTCGCCCATCCATCAGGCTTTGCACCGGTTGGAAGTGGAAGGCTTGTTGACCATTTTTCCTCGTAAGGGGGTGATGGTGTCACAGCTGTCGTTGAACGAAGTCATCGACATGATTGAGGTGCGCCTCATTAATGAAGAAATGTCGGTCACGCTGGCGGCAGAGCGGGCGCAGAAGTCTGAAATTGAAGCCATGTACGACATTTTAAAAGGCACGCCGCAGGCCATCGAACAGCGCGATTTGCAAAGCTTGATGACTATTGACCTTAAGTTTCACAACGCCATTTCAGCCGCCTCACGCAACCGCGTCTTGGCTGAGCTATTGCGCGGCATCCATGAAAAACAGGCGCGCTTCTGGTTTTTATCCTTGTCCTCGGCAGAGCACATGAAAAACGTGTATCGCGAGCATTTGGCCATTGTTGACCTGCTGGGGGCGCGTGACGTCAATGGGGTTAAAGAAATGATGGCCGAACACATTAATTCATTCAGAAAAAACATCATGACCGCCGTTTAAAAAACGCGGCATCAGTCAACTAAGGCCGCAATGGCCATCTACGATAAAGGGGCAGTATGAGTACATTAGATTTAAACGTTGTCGGTCACGGCCGCATTGGTTTTAACCCAAGGTCTTTAATCATTGGGGGATGGGCTGGCCGCGATCAGGCCGCAGTAAACGCCCACATTAAAGAACTACAGGAAATGGGCATCGAGCCGCCGAAAAAAACACCGTGTTTCTACCCGCTGGAACCCAAGCTGTTAACCAACGCCACGCAGATCGACGTGCCCAGAAAAGATTCTTCAGGCGAAGTTGAGTGCGTGCTGTTTCAGCATGAGGGTGAGTTATACGTGGGTGTGGGTTCAGACCACACCGACCGTAAGGTCGAGGCCTACGACGTCACCGTGTCCAAGCAAATGTGCGCCAAGCCTTTTTCGGCGTCGGTGTGGCGTTTTGCTGACGTGGCCGAGCATTGGGACCAACTGAGCATGCGCTGCTACCGTACTTTGAACGGTGAGCGAGCCTTGTATCAAGAAGGCAGTGTGACCTCGTTGTTGCACCCGCTGGCGCTGATTGAGCAATGGTCGGGCCAACCGCGTCTAGAAGAGGGCCAAGTGATGTTCTGTGGCACTCAGGCGGTCATCGGCCAATTGGGTTATGGCGAAGCCTTTGAGGTGGCGTTACACGATCCGGTTTTAGGCCGTAGCCTAAGCCATGCTTATCAACTGGGTTATTTAGCGGTGGATGAATAAATGAAGATGACAGACATTGCCTCGGTTCAATCCTTACTGACCAACGGTAAGGTGAACAGCGTCGAGCTGGCGCAAGAAAGCTTACAAAAAATCAAACAACACCATCAAGAAGGCGGTAAGGCTTGGGTGAGCGTGGATGAAGCAGCGGTTTTGGCTCAGGCCGAAGCGGCTGATGCACAGCGCCGCGCAGGCTATGTGGCTTCTCCTTTGGCGGGCATTCCTGTGTCAATTAAGGATTCCTTTGATGTTAAAGGTGAGGTTTCTGCCGCTGGTTCTAAGCTTTTTGCCCAGCACGACGCTGCCACAGAAGACGCCCCTGCCATCAGTGCCCTAAGGGCGGCGGGGGCGGTCTTGGTTGGGCGCACCAACATGAGTGAGTTTGCCTTTTCTGGGTTGGGTTACAACCCCCATCATGGCACGCCTTGTCATCCCCAACGGTCGGACTACATTGCCGGTGGTTCCACTTCCGGTGGGGCAGTGAGCGTGGCCGGCGGCATGGTGCTGGCCGGTTTGGGCTCCGACACCGGTGGTTCTTTGCGCATTCCGGCGGCGTTTTGTGACGCCGTGGGTTTTAAGCCAACGGCCGCTCGGGTGAGCCGTCAAGGCGTGGTGCCTTTGTCGCATAGCTTTGATTCTGTCGGCGCGATCACCCACTCGGTGCGTGACTGTGCGCTGGTGGATGGCGTGCTGTCGGGGCAAGCGCATGATCTACAAGCGGCACCTTTGGCGGGCTTGCGCCTGTTCGTGACCGAAGACTATGTGCTCGATCAGCTGGCGCCAGAAGTGGCGGCTGCGTTTAGCCACAGCGTCACCAAACTCAGCCAGCTCGGGGCCACCATCGTGCCCTTTGCTTTTTCAGAACTGCACCGCATCCCTGAGATCAATGCGGCCGGCGGCTTAACCGCGGCCGAAGTGTGGTCTGAGCATCAGGATTTTTTTGATGCCGCGCGGGCCGAGTATGACCCATTGGTGGCGACGCGGATTGAGCGCGGTCGTCACATCAGTGCCGGTGACTATCTACGGGTACAGCAGCAGCGCGCGGGCCTGATTGAGTTGGCTCAGGCGCGGCTGGCCTATGCCGATGCCTGGTTGATGCCCACGGTGGCGATTGGTGCGCCCAAGCTGACCGAACTGGCCGATGCCGACACCTTCTTTCGTTTGAATGCTTTGGCTTTACGCAACACCACCGTGCTGAATTTCTTAGACGGTTGTGCCGTGTCATTGCCGTTGGGGCAAGGATTAGGCCTAAGCGTGGGCGGCTTGGCTGGCCAAGACGCAAAGATTTTAAATGTGGCATTGAGTATAGAGCAGGCTTTAATCAGATAAGACAACACAGCTTTAAACCGGAGAAACCTTATGAGTCACGTGAACACCACACTCAGCGCCAACGAGGCGCTGATTAAGGAACAGGCGTATAAAAAAATCACCAGTCGCCTGGTGCCTTTCTTAATCTTTTTGTTTTTATTGGCCTGGCTTAATCGGGTCAACGTTGGCTTTGCCAAAATCACCATGCTGTCTGATTTGGGCTTTAGCGAAGCCATTTATGGCTTAGGCGCGGGTATTTTCTTTATCGGCTATTTTATTTTTGAAGTGCCGAGTAATTTGTATCTAGAAAAAATTGGCGCCCGAAAAACGCTGGCCCGAATCACCATCCTGTGGGGGATTACTTCGGCGGCGATGATGTTTGTCACCACGCCCGCTCAGTTTTACATCCTGCGCTTCTTACTGGGCGCGTTTGAAGCGGGCTTTTTCCCTGGCGTGGTGTTGTACATCACCTATTGGTTTCCCTCCGCTCGTCGGGCCAAAATTAATGGCCTGTTTATGACGTCGTTTGCGATTGCAGGCGTGGTCGGGGGGCCTTTGGCGGGTTTGGTGATGAATAAAATGGTGGGCGTGGGCAACCTTGCCAATTGGCAGTGGCTGTTTTTAATCGAGGGCATTCCATCGGTGATCGCCGGCCTGTTTGTGTTGAAGTATTTGCCTGATCGCCCAGACAACACTAAATGGTTAAATGCTGAAGAAAAGCGCTTGGTCAACGCCGATGTGGCCGCCGACAACCAAGACACGGGCAAGCACTCTAGCTTCCGCGCCGTGATTGGCAACAAGGTGGTGTGGCTGTGTGCCGCGATCTACTTCTGTATTGTCAGCGGCAACGCCACCATTGCCTTTTGGTCGCCCAGCATCATCAAGGCTTTGGGCATCGACAACACCTTAACCATTGGCTTGATCTCGGCCGTGCCCTTTTTGTTTGGGACGGTGGCGATGGTATGGATTGGGGCGCATTCAGACAAAACCAGTGAGCGCAAACTACACGTGTGTGCGGCCACGCTGTTGGCCAGCATTGGCTTGGTGATGACCGGATTTTTCGCACACAATGCCGTTATGGCCTTGATTGGTTTGACGATTGCCTCCGTGGGTATTTTGGCGGCGTTTCCGGTGTTTTGGTCAATTCCGTCGCTGTTCTTTACCGGGGCCGCGGCGGCGGGTTCCATTGCCCTCATTAATTCAGTTGGCAACCTAGCGGGTTTTGTGGCGCCTTATATGATTGGCTATTTAAAAGAGCAGTCTAATAGCCTGTCTGCCGGCCTTTATTTTGTGGCGGCGTTAGAGCTCATTGCGGTGGTGTTGGTGTTTGGGTTTATCAAGATTAAAACCAATGGCCGCTCAAGCTAGCATCATGTCTTTAAGGATCTGATCCACAATAGGCAGTTTGGTAAAGCCTTCGCGATCAAGAAAATGCCCGCCATTATCGACCAGATAGTGGGGGGCATTTAGCTTTTGGGCCAGCCGTTGGCTAAATTCAGTGGGCACAATGGCGTCGTCACCAGAGGACACGCAGGCGGATAGCGCGACCTTGCTGCGAATGAGATCAAAGTGCAGCGGCGGGTGGCTTTTGATGTTTTCCAGCTCTAAGGCCAACTTGGGGTGCAGCGTTGGAATGGGCGGCAGCGGCTCGTAAAAACCGGACACCAGCACCATGCCGCCAAACGGTTGGCTTAAGGGTGTGGTGGCAATGTAGTACAGCAACATGATGCAGCCTAGGCTGTGCGCCACAAAGTAGGTGTTGGCCGTGGGGGTGTTCACACGGGCCTGTAAGTGTGCCACCCACTCGGCCAGCTTAGGGTCGGTGGGGTGAGGCATGGACAAAATGTGGGCGTTAATGCGGCGGCGGTTCAGCTGCTGCTTCAGCCACGGAAACCAGTGGCTGGCAGGGCTGGCTTGAAAACCATGAATGATGTAAACCGTATTCATAAGCAAACCTCTTGTTTGGATGCTGAGGTGATAGAAATGTGTTTTTAATTTAACATATTACGGTTCATTTGTTGTGATATTTATGCAACTATGCTTATTTTTAAGCGGTCGCTGTGGCGGCTAAAGCCTGCGCCAGATCGGCGATGAGGTCGGCGGCATCTTCTAGGCCAACCGACAGGCGCAGCAGTTGCGCGCTGATGCCGGCCTGTTGCTGTGCTTCTGGGCTCATGCCGGCATGGGTCATGCTGGCCGGATGGGCAATCAGGCTTTCCACACCGCCTAGCGACTCGGCCAGGGTGAAAAGTTGAAGCTGGGCCAAAAACTGTGCCAGCTGGGCTTCGCAGCCTTTGAGCTCTAAGCTGACCATGGCCCCAAAGCCGCGCTGCTGGCGTTGGGCGATGGCGTGCCCAGGATGGGTGCTGAGGCCGGGATAATAAACTTTGTCTACCAGCGGCTGCGTCACTAAAAAGGCCACGATGGCCTCGGCGTTGCGCTGCTGTTGTTGCACCCTTGGCACCAAAGTGCGTAAGCCGCGGAGCAATAGATAGCTGTCAAAGGCGCCGCAGGTGACGCCCAGATTATTGGCCCACCAGGTTAAGGATTCTGTTAGGGCGTCAGTAGCGCAGACGACCGCGCCGGCGACCACGTCGGAATGGCCGTTTAAATATTTGGTACAGGAATGCAGGACTAAATCGGCCCCGAGTTCAAAGGGGCGTTGTAAAACCGGGCTTAAAAAGGTGTTGTCGACCACGGCCAGCGCGCCGACTGAGTGCGCACCCTGACACAGCCGTTGAATGTCAACCACGTTCAGTAAGGGGTTGCTGGGGGTTTCGATCAGCACCAGCTTGGGTTTTTGTGCCAAAGCCTGTTGTAATTCAGCCTCATTGCCTTGATTCACAAAACACACTTTAAATGCCCCTTGCTGGCTCAGGCTGGTGAGTAGCCTGTAGCTGCCACCGTAGCAGTCGTGTGGCGCCAGCAGGAGATCATCTGGGGTTAAAAAGACGGTGAGCAGCAACAATAGGGCCGAGGTGCCGCTGTTGGTTAAAATGGCCCCAGCGCCGCCTTCAAGCTGAGCCAAGGCGTGGATACTATGGTCTCGGCTGGGGTTGCCGCGGCGGGCATAGTCATGCGTGCGCGGTTCTTTAAAGGCTTTAAAGTTATAAGTGCTGGATAAGTGCAGTGGCGGCACCACGGCGCCATACTGGTCGTCGTCGTTTAAGCCGCTGCGAATGGCAAGCGTGGCAATCTGGAAGCTCATGATTTTTTGGCCTTTTGTGGGTCATCTATGAGGAAACAATATACTGATAATTTATGGACGTCAAGATGTATAGATGGCTAAATAGATTTATTTCTGTACGTATGGATTGATAGGATGAGCATTAATGATTAAAATCAGGCATTAGTTAATGAATCAATGAAAAGGGCAGACAATGAAACAATGGAACGGCGAGTACATCGACCCGTATGCAGAACACGGCAAGAAAACCGAACAAACCAAGAAAATCACCGTCTCAATTCCATTGCCTGTTTTGAAAGTGTTGACCGACGAGCGTACTCGCCGTCAGGTGAATAACTTAAAACACGCGACCAACAGTGAATTATTGTGTGAGGCATTTTTACATGCGTTTACCGGCCAGCCGTTGCCAACGGACGACGAACTTAAAAAATAGGTCAAACGATGACGCCCAGATATTGGCAGCTTGCCGTATCTGGGCGTATTTACGTCTGCGCGCTGGCGTGTTGCGCGCGCGTTAAAAAAAATAGTCACTTCGGTATTCGTCAACGTCTAACATGCGTATAATGACGGCATTTGAATCTTAAAGGGTTGTTTATGAAACGACCTTTTCCTCTAAAGTATTGTGAAACATGTCTAACCCAGAAATCTTAAAAAAAGCCCAACGCCGCCGCACGTTTGCCATTATTTCGCATCCTGACGCGGGTAAAACCACCCTGACCGAAAAGCTGTTGCTGTTTTCAGGCGCCATTCAAATGGCCGGCACCGTCAAGGGTAAAAAATCAGGTAAATTTGCGACCTCCGACTGGATGGACATCGAGAAGCAGCGTGGCATTTCCGTGGCCTCCAGCGTGATGCAGTTTGAGTATCGCGATCACTCAGTGAACCTGTTGGACACCCCAGGCCATAAAGACTTCTCGGAAGACACCTATCGCGTGCTGACCGCTGTAGACAGCGCCCTAATGGTGATCGACGCCGGTAACGGGGTAGAAGAACAAACGATTAAGCTGCTGAACGTGTGTCGTTTACGCAATACGCCGATTGTGACCTTCATGAACAAGTATGACCGTGAAGTGCGCGATTCGTTAGAGCTGTTGGATGAGGTTGAGAGCGTCTTGAAAATTCGCTGTGCGCCCGTATCTTGGCCTATTGGCATGGGTAAAAACTTCAAGGGCGTGTACGACATTTTGAACGACAAGGTGCGCTTGTTTGAAGCCGGTACTGAAAAACTAACCGCCGACTTTGAGGTAATTGAAGGCCTGAATAACCCCCGCTTGGACGAACTGTTCCCGATTGAAATGGAGCAGCTGCGGGCTGAGATTGAGCTGGTTCAGGCAGCCTCTAATGAGTTTAGCCTAGAAGAGTTTTTGGCGGGTGAGTTGACGCCCGTGTTCTTTGGCTCGGCGATTAACAACTTCGGCGTGCGTGAAATTTTGGACTCGCTCATTGACTGGGCGCCCGCGCCTAAGCCTCGCGACGCGACTGTGCGCGTGGTAGAGCCGGGCGAGCCTAAGTTTTCAGGTTTTGTGTTTAAAATTCAGGCCAATATGGATCCAAAACACCGTGACCGCATCGCGTTCTTACGCGTTTGCTCCGGTAAGTTTAGCCGCGGCATGAAAATGAAGCACCTACGCCTTAACCGTGACATTGCGGCCTCGAGCGTGGTGACCTTTATGTCGCACGACCGGGAGCTGGTTGAGGAAGCCTACGCCGGCGACATCATCGGCATTCCCAACCACGGTAACATTCAAATTGGCGACAGCTTCAGCGAAGGCGAACTGCTGGCCTTTACCGGCATTCCGTTCTTTGCGCCAGAACTATTCCGCAGTGTCCGCATTCGCAACCCGCTGAAAATGAAGCAGCTACAAAAAGGGCTACAGCAGCTGGGCGAAGAGGGTGCGGTACAGGTGTTTAAACCACATAACGGCGGTGATTTGATACTCGGTGCTGTGGGGGTGTTGCAGTTTGAAGTGGTGGCCTCACGTTTGGCGGCAGAATACGGTGTGGATGCGATGTTTGAAACCGCCTCGATTTGGTCGGCACGTTGGGTGTCTTGCCCTAATCCGAAAAAGCTGGCAGAGTTTGAGCGAGCCAATGAGCTTAACCTCAGCATTGACGCGGGCAATACCCTGGCCTATTTGGCCCCCAACCGAGTGAACCTACAGCTTACGCAAGAGCGTTGGCCCGACATTGTGTTCCATGAAACCCGTGAGCATTCGGTTAACCTAAACGATTGAGTCGCTGGGCGAACATAATCAATGGGCAGCCTACTTAGCGTTAGGTTGCCCTTTTTTGATGGATAAAATATGAGTGAATGGTTAAGTCAGATATTAAACAGTGAGTCGCCGCTGCTGGCCGATGCGGTGCGTTCCGTCGTCTTGGTTTTGGCGTTGATCGTGGGCCGCTTTACCCTTTTGCGCGCCGTCTTTAAGCGTAACCCCGCGATGCGTATTGAAACCAAGCAGCGCTGGTATATCGGCAGCCGTAATGCAGTGCTCTTGGGTGTGTTGATCAGTATGTTGGTTATTTGGGCCAGCGAGCTGCAAAGTTTCGCCTTGTCGATGATGGCAGTGGCAGCGGCCACGGTATTGGCCACCAAAGAGCTGATCATGTGCGTGTCGGGTGGTTTAGTGCGGGCCACCGGTAAACTGTATCGCGCCGGCGATTACATCGAGATTGGCCAGTATCGTGGCCGCGTGGTCGACATGAATATTTTCAGCACCGTGTTGATGGAGGTGGGGCCAGGCCACCTGACCAATCAAACCACGGGCCGCACCACCAGTATTCCCAATAGCCTGTTGTTGAGCACGCCGGTGTTTCGAGAGAACCACATGGGGGAGTTCACCATCCACACCTTTATGATTCCCGCACCGTATAGCCTCGATCCGATTAAGGCGAGTAAGGTCTTGCAAGACAGTGCCGAAGAGTTGTGTATGCCGTACTTGGCTCAGGCAAAAGCCTATGTGAATGCTTTAGAAACCGAACGCATGTATCAGGCGCCTTCGGCGGCGCCGCGCATCACCATTGTGGCGGTGGACGACAAGCACTATAAGTTTATTGTGCGCATGGTGATTCCGGTGCGTGAGCGCCAGCACATCCAGCAAAGCATGATGCAAACCTTTTTGTTTGCCTCGTATGGCAAACACGATGCCGACCCTGACATTGTGGTGAAATCATAGCCATTGTGGTGCGGTAAGGGTGCTGTAAAGCATAAAAAAGAGGCTTCGGCCTCTTTTTTTGCGTTTGCGCGTTAGGGGGCTTACGCACAGAAAGCGGGGGTGAGTGTGTGGGTAAGCTGTGGGTGAAAGGGGTTATGGGTTGATTATAAAGGATAAAGTTGGGCTGCTTAATAAACGGGCAGTATTGGCCATAAAGGCGTCTGGTGTAGGGCTTCAAAGTGTCCATCCCTGAAAAATAGCCCATTAAAGGCATGGATTTGGCTGTTTAAGCATTTGTGAAAGCGCTCAGCAGTAGGCCAAGGCGACCGGTTGAGGTAGCGCTTAAGTTTTGCACAAAAACCGTGGGTGGCTGTGTGGATAAGCTGTGGGTGGGGTAGGTTGATCGTTGTTTCTGTTGGGGATAAATGGATCGCTTAAAAAATAGGCAATGCCGATTGAGGGCGGATTTAAGCGCTCTTTTGCCGATGAGCGGCCGCCTCAGGCGGTTTACACACAGAAACCGTGGGTGGTCGTGTGGATAAGTTGTGTGCTGTTGTCTTAGTGTATTGATATTAAAGCTTAATGTGAGACTGCCTAAAAAGTAGGCAAATTTTGTGGCGCTGGCAAAGGCTTAATGTGGCGACCATGCGGGGCTGGACTGAGGCTTTTGCACACAAATCGTGTGTGAGTGTGTGGATAAGTTGTGGGTTGTGTATTTAAGCCATTGATTTGTTATGATTAAATGAATTTGCTTAAAAAATGAGCATTATGGGGATGGCTTAGGCCGTTGCTTCAGACCGCTGGGTAGAGGATGCCCACCTTTTATATAACAGCTATGTGGTGCTGCCAGTCGCAGATTTAAATGAAATTGGTTAGGCTGATTGTGGTTGGATAGTCATTATAAAACAAAGGTTAAGCTGGGTTCTGGGCTGGGTAATGGTGTCCGTAAAGGGCCAAGTTGACCGTCAATAAAGGAGCGGCACAATGAGGATCACCATGTTAGGCGCCGGCAGTATGGGGGCGCTGTTTGGCGGGCTGTTGGCGGAGCAGGGGTATGAAGTCACTCTGGTTGACGTTGATGCCGCCGTGTTGGGCAGCATCGAGTCGGCAGGCCTCCGCCTCGAGACCGATCAGGGCCTGCGCGTATTGCGCCACATCGGCTGCTGCCGACCAGAGGCGCTGGCAGAACCAATAGAGTGGCTGTGGGTGTTCACTAAGAGTCACCAAACCGACCAGGCTTTGGCCAGCATTCAGCATCGGCTCACCCCAAGCAGCTGGGTCATGAGTTTACAAAACGGCTTGGGCAACCTGGATAAGCTGGCGTCCTTTGTGCCGCTGGCCCAAATTCTGATTGGCACCACCACCTGGCCGGCGGATAAGTTGGCGCCCAATCACGTGGTGACGCACGGCGAAGGCAACATTCGATTCATGGCGGCCGATGGCCGCATGCCGACGGTGCTGGCCGACATGGTGACCATGCTCAACCAGGCTGGCCTGCACGCGGCGGTTGGCGGCGATGTCTGGCCCATTATCTGGGCCAAGGTGGCCTTTAACTGTGCTTTAAATAGCCTCTGTACCGTAGTGAATGCCTCGGTTGATCGGCTGGGTGTTTTACCCGACGGTGAGCGTTTGGCGCGCACCGTGGTGGCCGAGGTGGCACTAGTAGCGGCGGCCCAAGGCATTGTGGTGGACGTGGCCGCAGTGAACGCTACGGTGAAGCACGCCATCGACACCCACAAGGGGCACCATCCGTCGATGCTGCAAGACTGGCGCGCAGGGCGGCCGACTGAGATAGAGGCGCTTAACGGCGAGGTGGTGGCGCTGGCGCAGCGGCACGACGTTGCGGTGCCAGTGACGGCCACGCTATTGGGTCTGGTGCGGTTGTTGAGCGAGTTGCAAAAGGAGGCCGTATGAACCCTAAAACAGTAGACATAGGCCAAGTGCTGGATGGTGGTGCCTATACCGGGTTTCAAAAGCGGGTGTTTATTTTGGCGGCCTTGGCCATCGTGATGGATGGCTTTGATGGTCAGCTGATCGGTTACGCCATTCCCACCCTACTGCAAGAATGGGGGCTTAGCCGTAATGACTTTGCCCCGACGGTGGCGGTGGGGTTGGTGGGGATGGGGTTAGGCAGCGCATTTGCCGGTTTTTTTGCCGACCGCTATGGCCGCCGCTGGGCGGTCATCCTCAGCGTCCTAACCTTTGGCGTGGCCACCGGCCTGATTGGGCTGGCCGAAAACCTGATGCAGTTAACCGTGTTAAGGTTTTTGGCTGGCTTAGGCATTGGTGGGGCCTTGCCGACCGCCACGACCCTAACCGCCGAGTTCACGCCCAGCCGTCGTCGAACCCTGGCGATTACGGCCACGATTGTGTGCGTGCCGTTGGGCGGTATGCTGTCTGGCCTATTCGCCAGCCAGGTGATTCCCCTTTACGGCTGGCGCTGGCTGTTTTTTGGTGGGGGCTTACTGTCGTTGGTCTTGCTGGTGGTGCTGTATCGGCTGCTGCCAGAATCACCGCGCTTTTTGGTGAGACATCCAGAGCGGGCGTCGCAGCTGCGGCAAATCATGGCAAAAATGGGCCACCATGTGCCCGATGACGTCACCTTTACCGACCAGATTGAGCAAGAAAAAGAGGCGCGCTCCGGCGTGGGGGCTCTGTTTGCCAATGGCTTAGGGCGCGACACGCTCACCATTTGGCTGGCCTTCTTTATGTGCTTGTTGACCATCTATGCGGCGTTTAGCTGGCTGCCCACGATGCTCAGTGCCGAAGGCTTAAGCGTCAGCGTCGCCAGCTCTGGCTTGGCCGCTTACAATATGGGTGGGGTGCTGGGGGCATTGGGTTGTGCGCTGCTGGTGACGCGCTTTGGCTCACGCATCCCCTTGTTAATCTGCTGCGCCGGCGGCGCCATCAGCGCCTTCTTGCTGTTGGGCATCGACGTGACCCGCAGCAGTGGGCTGTTGATTTTTGGCATTGGCGTCCATGGCTTGTTCACCAATGCGGTGCAGTCGGTGATGTATCCGCTTTGTGCTTACGTTTACCCCACCAAAATTCGTGCCACCGGTACGGCTATGGCGCTGGTGTGGGGCCGCTTGGGTACGGTCGTGAGCGCGTTTGCGGGCGCGGTGTTGATTACTTTGGGCGGGCTTACCGCTTATGTGATTATGTTGGGGGTGGCCATGCTGCTGGTGCTGTTGGCTCTGGCCTTCACCCGCAATCATATTCCCGCGCGGATACGGAATGAGTAAGGAGGATGAGACGTAAAAAAGGCTTAGATCGTGATCTAAGCCTTTTTTGGTATTTTGTGGTGGAGGTAAACGGGATCGAACCGATGACCTCTTGCATGCCATGCAAGCGCTCTACCAACTGAGCTATACCCCCACAAGAGAAGGGCGATTATATAGGCTTTAAAGTTGGAATGCAAGTGCTTGTGGTGACGAAAGTGGCTGCTGGTAAGGCCTGGCTGCTAGATGTTGGTTTTTCTTGAAAAATTAATTTTGAATTCAGGGTGAATCGCGTTCATAGAAGGCACAAAAAAAGGCCCGTTAGGGCCTTTGGGTTCAGAATGGGGCCGGTTGGCGCCGTTCCAGTATGGGATATGGCTTAGTGTTGGTGACCGTGGGCACCGTGTACGTGGCCATGAGCCAATTCTTCAGCAGACGCTTCGCGTACTTCTTGAACCTTGGCTTTAAAGCGAATTTTCATGCCGGCCAAAGGATGGTTGGCATCGACAACGGCTTTGCCATCGGCAACGTCGGTCACGCGGAAGATCAATACTTCGCCGGTTTCAGGATCGTCGGCTTCAAACATCATGCCGGCTTCTACGTCTACTGGGAAGTTGGCCACTTCTTCAATGCGAACCAACTCAGAATCTTGCTCACCAAACGCGTCGTCAGGTTGCAGCAACACGTCTACTTCTTCACCGACGGCTTTGCCGTGTAGGGCTTCTTCAACCAAAGGAAAAATACCATCGTAGCCGCCATGCAAGTAGGCAATAGGCTCTTCAGGTTTGGTTTGGTCGATTAATTGGTCGTTGGCATCGTACATTTCGTACTGAAGGGTCACTACAGAATTTTTGCTAATTTGCATGTTTCGACTTTCTCATCGTTTAAAGTGAATGAATTACAGGGCGATTGTAGCATTGCCCTTTCGCTCGGTACAAGGCAAAGCCCAAGGTGCGTTCAAACTCATTGTTCAATGTCGGTGGCCAGCTGCATTAACTTGGGCACGATAAACGAGGCATAGTCGGCCTCTGACCACAAACTAGAAGGTGCGCTGGCGTTTAAAGAAAAATGTTTGTGTGGCTGGCTAAAGTCTTTTAAACCCACGGCTGCGGCAATGATGTCGTAGGAAAAGTCGCCTTTAACCAACACATAGCCTTGCTTGGGGTAGTCGGTGGCCGCCTGCTGCAACAGTTCAACCTGTTTGTCACGATTGGCGCTGGGCAGGCGCTCAATTAAGGCCGTTCGGGCGCCCTCATCCGGCAGGCTGGCGTAATAGGCGCGGCCAATGGCCGAATAGGCCACCGGCACGCGCGAGCCAACGTGGAGCTGAACCGCCAGCTTGGCGGGGCTACGCACGCTTTCTAAATACAGCATTTCGCCGCCATCCTCGGTGGCTAAGGTCACCGACACCTGATGGGTTTGGGCAAACTGGCGCAGCAGTGGTTGCGCGTGTTGGAACAAATGAAACTGGGTGAGGGCATGGCTGGCAAAACGACGGGCGTGTTTGCCTAATTGATACAGTCCCGTTTGCGGGTTAAACATCAAGAATTGGGTTTGGCATAGGGTGTACACCAAGCGCGTCACCGTGGCCTTGGGCAACTGTGTGCGTTGACACAACGCTTGGTGGCTCAGCTCGGTGTCTTCTTCAAAAGCGCTCAATAGGCTGAGCCCACGGGCCAAGGCGGTCACAAATTGACGGTCTTGTTCGGTTTGGGCCTGAGCCACGGTATTTAAAATGTGCGCCAGCATCTTTACAAGCTTTCTAAAGTTCGGTAGATTGTTCTGCATTGTAAAACAAAATTTCGCACAGCGAAACTATTAAATCATAATCGTTTGTTTACTGCCGCATATTCGCCGCTCATTAGGCGAGCATCGGTACCAAAGGAGAAACCAGATGAGCCAAACCAATCAACGTGCCCCTTTTTCTTGGGAAGATGCTTTTTTACTGCAGGCGCAGTTAACCGATGAAGAGCGCATGGTGCAAAGTTCTGCCGAAGCATTTTGCCAAGACGTGCTGATGCCAGGCGTTTTAGAAGCCAACCGCCACGAGCAATTCGACCGCAACATTATGACCCAGATGGGTGAGTTAGGCCTGTTGGGCTGTACCATTGAAGGCTACGGCTGTGCGGGCTTATCCAGCGTGGCCTATGGCCTGATTGCCCGCGAAGTAGAGCGGGTGGATTCGGGCTACCGTTCGGCCATGAGCGTACAGTCTAGCTTGGTGATGCACCCCATCTGGGCTTATGGTTCGGAAGCGCAACGTGAAAAATACCTGCCCAAACTGGCTTCGGGTGAATGGGTGGGCTGTTTTGGCCTAACCGAGCCCAACGCCGGTTCTGACCCTTCCAGCATGCAAAGCCGCGCCAAGAGCGTGCCCGGTGGCTATTCTTTGTCGGGTGCCAAAATGTGGATCACCAACAGTCCCATCGCCGACGTGTGCGTGGTGTGGGCCAAAGACGACGCCGGCGACATTCGTGGCTTCATCTTAGAAAAAGGCATGAAGGGTTTGAGCATGCCTGTGATTCACGGCAAGTTCTCACTGCGTGCTTCAATTACGGGCGAAATCGTGATGGACGAGGTGTTTGTGCCGGCAGAAAACCTATTGCCTAACGTCAAAGGCTTAAAGGGCCCGTTTGGTTGTTTAAACAAAGCCCGCTACGGCATTGCTTGGGGCGCCATGGGGGCGGCCGAGTTCTGCTGGCACGCCGCACGTCAATACACCCTAGACCGTCAACAGTTTGGTCGCCCTTTGGCCGCCACTCAGTTGGTGCAGTTGAAGCTGGCCAATATGCAAACCGAAATTTCTTTAGGCCTACAGGCCGCGCTGCGAGTGGGTCGTTTGATGGATGAAGACCAAGCCGCACCAGAAATGATTTCTTTAATTAAGCGTAATAACTGTGGCAAAGCCTTAGACATTGCGCGCGTGTCGCGCGACATGCACGGCGGCAACGGTATTTCAGATGAATACCACGTGATTCGCCACGTCATGAACCTAGAAGCGGTGAATACCTATGAAGGCACGCACGATGTGCATGCCTTAATCTTGGGCCGTGCCCAAACAGGCATTCAAGCCTTCGGCTAAGCGTTTACAACGGTTACACCCCCCAAACAGGCAGCTGTGGATTCGTCCTGGCTGCCTGTCTGTTATTAAAGGAACACACAATGAGCACGCAAGCACTGGCAGGGATTAAGGTTTTGGATTTGTCACGGGTATTGGCAGGGCCTAGCTGTACCCAACATTTGGCCGATTTAGGTGCCGAAGTGATTAAGATTGAGCGGCCTGAAGTCGGGGACGAAACCAGAACGTGGGCGCCGCCCAGTTTTGCCGACGGTACCAGCGCCTATTTTGCCGGCGTGAATCGGAACAAACGCTCGGTTACCGTCAATTTAAGCACGCCAGAGGGGCAAGACTTGATCAAAAAAATGATCGTTGAAGCCGATGTGTTGATGGAAAACTACAAGGTGGGTGGCTTACAAAAGTACGGCCTAGACTACGCCCAGGTACAGGCCTTAAACCCCCGTCTGATCTACTGTTCCCTGACTGGCTTTGGCCAAAGCGGGCCCGACGCTAAGCGTCCAGGGTATGACTACATCATTCAGGGCATGTCGGGATTAATGAGCATTACTGGTCCATCCGAGGGTTTACCCTTTAAAGTGGGCGTGGCTGTGGTAGACTTATTCACAGGACTACAAGCAACAGTGGGCATTCAGGCGGCTTTAATCGAGCGAGCCAAGAGTGGTTTAGGGCAGTGGATTGACGTATCGCTCTTGGACTGCGCGGTGAATATGTTGGCCAACGTGGGCATGAATTACTTGGCCACCGGCGAAGTGCCGCCACGTTTGGGCAATGCCCATCCGAACATCGTGCCTTATCAGGTGTTCGAAACCGGGCAAGATCAGCATTTGATTTTGGCCTGTGGCAACAACCAGCAGTTTGCCGCCGTGGCGGCCGCTTTGGGCCATCCAGAGTGGGCCACCGACCCACGGTTTTTGACCAACCCTGATCGGGTGGCGCATCGTGAGGCCCTGATTGCCTTAATGGTGCCCTGCTTTATGAACCAAGGACGGGACGAATGGTTAAGCGTGTTAGAAGCCGCTGGCGTGCCCTGTGGTCCGATTAACAACATTGCCGAGGCTTTTGCGATGCCGCAGGTACAGGCGCGTGCAATGAGTGTTGCCCTAAGCGAGTCTGATCGAGCCATGACCTTGATTGGCAACCCTTTGAAATTGAGCCGAACCCCTGTTCAATATCAAAGCTTGCCACCAAAACTAGGGCAACATACCCAGGAAGTCTTAAAAGAGATGGGTATAAGTGATGAACTCATAGTACAATTAAAGAATAAAAAAATTATTTGAGGAACATAAACCATGGTGCAAGAAGAACGCGAGAGTATGTTGTTTGACGTCGTGATCGTCGGGGCAGGGCCTTCTGGCCTAACCACGGCCATCCGTCTGAAACAGTTAGCAGAGCAACGTAACCACGAAATCAACGTGTGCGTGGTCGAAAAAGGCTCCGAGGTGGGCGCCCACATTTTATCTGGCGCCGTATTGGACACCAAAGCCTTAACCGAATTGATCCCAGATTGGCAGGCCAAAGGCGCACCGGTGACTCGAGTTGTGGTCAAAGATGAGCTGTTGTTCTTAACCAAGAACAAGGCGATTAAATCGCCGGTGGTGCCACCGAGCATGCAAAACGAAGGCAATTACATCATTAGCCTAGGTCAGCTTACCCGTTGGCTGGCCGAGCAGGCCGAAGCGATGGGCGTGGAAATCTACCCCGGCTTTGCCGCCAGCGAAGTGCTGTATCACGAAGATGGTTCGGTTAAGGGCATTGCCACCGGCGACATGGGCATTGGCAAAGATGGCGAACCCACGGGTAACTATCAGCGCGGCATGGAACTACATGCGCACCAAACGGTGTTTGCCGAAGGCTGTCGTGGTTCGCTGAGCAAGCAAATCATTGAAAAATTCAAGCTGGCCCACGATGCCGACAAGCAAACCTATGGCTTGGGCATCAAGGAAATTTGGGAAGTAGACCCAGCCGTGTCTGAGCCAGGTAAGGTCACCCACACCGTGGGCTGGCCGATGAACGCCAGCACCTACGGTGGCTCGTTCATTTATCACCTTGACGACAATCAGGTGGCCGTGGGCATGGTGGTGGGGTTGGACTATCAGAACACCTACTTGTCACCGTTCGAAGAGTTCCAACGCTTCAAGACCCATCCGGACATCGCCAAAATCTTTAAGGGCGGCCGCCGCATTGCTTATGGTGCCCGCTCCTTGGTTGAGGGCGGCATCCAAAGCTTGCCCAAGCTGCACTTTCCTGGTGGCCTTTTGGTGGGCGACGCCGCGGGCTTTTTGAACGTGCCGCGCATTAAGGGCACCCACACCGCGATGAAGTCGGGCATGCTGGCGGCCGACGCCGTGTTCGTAAGCTTAAGCACCATGGTCGAAGGTGTGACGGGCCTCGAGTCGTTTAGCTATCCTGAGCGCATGAAAAACAGCTGGTTGTACGACGAACTATGGCGCGTGCGCAACGTTCGTCCTGCGTTTAAGTGGGGCATGTATGTGGCGTTTGCTTATGCGGCCTTAGACGACTACATCTTTAAAGGCTGTGCCCCTTGGACCTTAAAGCATGGTCATTCTGACCACAAAGCTTTGAAAAAGGCCAAGAACAGCCGTAAGATTGATTATCCAAAGCCAGATGGCGTACTGACCTTCGACCGCTTGTCGAGCGTGTTCCTGTCGGCCACCAACCATGAAGAAAATCAGCCCGCTCACCTAAAGTTGAAAAACCCAGCCCTGGCCATCAGCGTCAACTTGGATGAGTATGACTCACCCGAAACCCGCTACTGTCCTGCTGGCGTGTATGAAATTGTGGAAGACCCAGAAGGGGATAAGCGCCTGCAAATCAATGCGCAAAACTGCGTGCATTGTAAAACCTGTGACATTAAAGACCCAACGCAGAACATTGTGTGGGTGTGTCCAGAAGGCGGCGGTGGCCCCAACTATTCAGCCATGTAACGGCTGACCCTAAAAAGAGCGCCCTTAACGGGCGCTCTTTTTTATGGGTGGCGTTACCACCAGACTAAGGGCACGCAGGCGGCGGTTAACACGCCCATGGTGACGTTAAATAGCCGCCAGGATCTTGGGCTACGCAGCAGGTGGCTAATCAACGAGCCAAAACCGAGCCAGACGGCGCTGGCGATGAAGTTCACCCCGACCATGATGACGCTGATGGCGATGACCGACGGCACGTAGAGATCGCCCATCAGGCTAAAGCTGGAAATAGAGCCCAAGGCCATCAACCAGGCTTTGGGGTTTAGAAACTGCAGCAGCGCGCCCTGGTAAAACTTCACCGGTTGGGCCGGCGCGGTTTCGGTGTCGAGGGTTTCGAAGCGGGCCGAGGCCAGCTTATAGGCTAGCCACAGTAGGTACACGCTGCCCATGACTTTTAAGGCCAAATGAATGCTGGGGTGTAGAATGATGAGGCTGCCCACGCCAGAGGCCACCAACAGCAACAGTACCTGCATGCCCAACATGATGCCAAACATGGGCTTGAGGGCGCGCCCGATGCCAAAATTGGCGGCCGTGGTGGTGAGCAGAATATTGTTGGGGCCTGGGGTCACCGCTGCAATCAATAAGAAAGTGAAAATAGATAAGTATAAGCTGAAAGACATAGCGGTGTAGACGGCCGTGTTTTGAAAGAAATGATTATGAGCTTGCCAAGCGTTGCTGGCAAGCTTTTTTAAATGGCGTAAATTAAATCCAACACAATGTAGAGAGCAGTGCTGAAAAAGCCCCATAAAAAGGCGCACTGTAGCGCCGTACCAGTCAGGGCACGGGTATTTTTGGCGCGGGCGCGAATCATCATCAGGCCGGCTAAGGATAAGGTCATGCCCATGAAGTAGGTCGGCTGCAATAGGTATAGCTGCGGCAGGCTGTAGGCGGCAAAGTAGGTGAGCCCGGCAGGGTAGAGCCACCAAACCCACAGCGACAGGGCGGCAAACCCAAGGTGCATGAACACAAGGGCCATGGCCAAATAGGGCAGAAACGGCCCGCTGGCAGGATTAAAGCGGATGAGCCGGTTTTTTTTGTCCCAGCGCACCTGGTTAATGAAGTAAATCAGGCTGCCAATAAAAATGGCCACGTGGCTGTGGTAGAGGGCGTTGCTGAAGGTGTAGACCGAAGGCAGCACGCTGCTGAGGTTGAAGGTAAAGCCTAACCACAGCAGCAGGCTGGCCAAAAGCCATTTGGTTTCCTGGTATTTGGCGCACTGCCAGACAAAGAGGGCGGCAAACAGGGCCGCCACGATGAGGTTAATGTTCATGCAGTCGCTAGGGTGAAAAGACGATTAAGGGCGGCGCTGAGGTTGCGGGCGAGGTTGTCCATATAGCGGGTGTCCTGCTCAGGGCTGAAATGCTGGGGGTTAGGGCTGGCCACGATGAGCACGCCCATAAATCCTTGTGTAGGGGTTAAAAGCGGCATCTTTAAACAGCTTTGCAGGGTTTCTGGCGCCGGCGGTAGCCAAGCCAAGACATCATCGGCCAAATAGTGGTCACAGGTGCTGTGCTTGAGCTGGCTTAGCTTGTCGAAGGCGCTGCTGGTGGCCGGAAATGTCAGCGCCTCGGGGAGGGCGTCCCCGACCATTGGGGCCAGCTTGAGGGTGTAATGCGGCAGGTTAAAGCCGTCGCTGAGCGCGTGGTGCAAGGCCGTGGTTAACTCGGTGAGGCTGGTGGCGCCAATTAGGGCGTGGTCCAGCGTAAAAAGAGTGTCGATCAAGGCTTGATTGTGGCGGGCATTGTCGATGAGCGCGTTTAGGTGTTGTTCCATCCGCTGGGTGCGGATTTCATTGGCCTGTAGCTTGACCTCGGCAAAGGCCGTGATCTTGTCGTTGCTTGGCTGGATGCCCAAGCTCTTGGCGTGCGTCAGCAAAAATTCAGGATGGTTTTTTAAAAAGTCCAAAACATCAACGTCATTCATGAATCACAATCTCCCCTTCAAAAACGGTTGTGGCTGGCCCCGTCATCATCACGGCTTGGCCTGGGGCCCAGCTGATGGTGAGGTTGCCGCCAGGTAGGTGCACCAAAACGGTTGAGTTTAATAGGCCGAGGCGGATGCCAGCGACCACCGCCGCACAAGCGCCGGTGCCGCAGGCCAGGGTTTCGCCCACGCCGCGTTCAAACACGCGCAGGCGAATGCTGGCAGCGTCGAGGACCTGCATGAAGCCCACGTTGACCCGCTCCGGAAACTGGTCGTGACGCTCAATTTCGGCGCCAAGGCGGTCCACCGGTGCTGTGGCCACATCGTCTACCAGCACAACGGCATGGGGGTTGCCCATGTTGACGGTGCAAAGGGCGATGGATTCGCCACCGGCCAAGCTTAAGGTGTGGGTCAGTGCATCAGCCGCTAGGGCAACGACAGGGACAAATGGAATGGCCGCCGGGGCCAGCCTTGGTAGGCCCATATTAACCGTAATCAGGCCGTTGGGGGCTAAGCTTGGCTCAATCACCCCTTTTTTGGTTTCAATTTTGAGTTGGGTTTTGGTGGTCAAGCCCTTGTCGATGACGAAGCGGAAAAAGCAGCGGGCGCCGTTGCCACACTGTTCCACCTCAGAACCATCGGCATTAAAAATACGGTATTTAAAATCGTTGGCAGCAGAGGTGGCCGCCTCGACTAACAGCAGTTGGTCAAAACCGATGCCAAATTGGCGATCAGCCCATTGTTTTATAGAGGTTTTACTCGGATTAAAAGATTGAGTAATCCCATCAACCACCATAAAATCATTACCAAGTCCATGCATTTTGGTGAATTTGAGCGTGTTCATCGGATTTAGGCCAAAGCAGATAAAAGAAGATCATCATAACTTAAATTGGCCGCTTCGTTAACGTCAACAAGGAAGAAATATGCGCATAAAAAATAGAATGTCGACCATGATGGCAAAGTTAGGCCGTTGGCCGGCAGGCTTGGGCAATCGTGCCAAAACCATCGCCTTAGGGCGGGTGGTGCCCTTTTTGAATACGGCGGGCTTAGCGTTTGATGAAGTGAGTCACGAGCGGGTGATCGTGCGGATTAAAAATCAACGTAAAGTACAAAACCACATTAAAGGCGTTCACGCCACCGCCATGGCCTTATTGGCCGAGACCGCCACCGGTTTTGTGGTGGGCATGAACACCCCCGACGACAAGCTGATGCTGCTCAAAAGCATGACCATTCAGTACACCAAGCGTTCTGTGGGCGACATGAAGGCGGTGGCGACGCTGCCCGAAAACATGGCGGCGCGTTTGGTTAATGAAGACAAGGGTGATTTCATCGTGCCTTGCATCGTGACCGACGAAAGCGGAGAGGCGCCGATAGAGGCCTCGATGTGCTGGGCTTGGATTCCTAAGAAACGGCCAGAGTAATGGTGGCGCGCTGATTTTTTTGTTAGTCTAGATCAGGCTCAGGTGCAACCGAACGGCAGGCTTTAGGCTTTGCGGTTCGGTTTTTTTAATGGCCCTTAAAAACAGTTAAATGACGACAGGATGCAAGAAATAAGAGGCTTGATTACGGCGTGCGATGAGGCGATTAGGCGTGAAGATTTTGATGGCCTCATGGCCCACTATACGGAAGACGCCGTGTTGGTGGTGAAGGGCGACATGATTGCCCGCGGTCAGGCAGAAATCAAGGCGGCCTTTATTAAAATTGCGGCCTATTTTCAAAACAGCCTCACCCCCACCCAGGGCGAAATGGTGTTTCTGGCGGCCGGCAACACGGTTTTGGTGCTGTCGCAAACCTTTTTGGCTTCGGCCAAGGATGAGCAAACCTACAGCATGGATCGGTGCGCAACCTATGTGTTTCGGCGTGAGGCCGACGGCCACTGGCGTTGTGCCATCGATCATTCCTACGGTACCGACCTGATCGGCATGGGCGCGTAGGCGCATTAACCACAGCGCAACGGCCATGCAGGTTAAAAAAACCCATAAATGACTTTGTCATTTATGGGTTTTTTGCTAGGCTAGAGGCCTAGATGCAGATTAAGGAGCATGCCTTATGGTGTTGCATTATTTACAAGATTCACGGGCGTTTCGGGTGTTGTGGTTGATCGAAGAGCTGGGCTTGGATTGCGAGGTGGTTTACCATCGACGTGAGCCGCGAACCCTGAGGGCACCCGCAGCATTAAGGCACGTGCATCCTCTGGGTAAATCACCGACCCTTGAAGTAGACGGTCAGGTATTGGCCGAGAGTGCGCTGATTTTAACCTATTTGGCCACCCATCATGGCCCAGAATGGCTGGCGCCACGAGACAGTGCGGCCGACTGGGCACAGCAGTACTGGCTTCAGTTTGCTGAAGGCTCGTTGATGCCTCAGCTGCTATTACAGCTGGTGGTGCAAAAATTAGGTGTGTTGGCGTGGCCGATCAGGGCCACCGTCGCGGCACAGCTAAGCCTGTATGTGGCTTATGTGGCCGAGGCTTTGACGGATCGAACTTGGTTTGTGGGTGATCATATTACGGTGGCCGACGTCATGATGAGCGTGCCGATTGATCTGGCGGTGCAGCGAGCCGGTTTAAGTGCCAGCAGCCATCCCGCGTTGTGGCAATGGTGGCAGCGGGTACAGGCGCGGCCAGCGTATCAGCGGGCCCACCAGCGCAGTCAGCAGGCGACGATTTAAAGCAAAGATGTGTTAGCATGTGCCTAAATCAAACGTAAAGGATGAAGATGCAAATTTGGGTAGATGCCGACGCCTGTCCGGTGGTGATTAAAGACATTTTGTTTCGCGCCGCCGAGCGCGAGCAGGTGAATGTAACCCTAGTGGCCAATCGGCCCATGCACACGCCGCCGTCGCCCTACATCAAAAATCGGGTGGTGGCCCATGGTTTTGACGAGGCTGACAATGAAATTGTGCGCCTGATCGAGCCCAATGACCTGGTGATCACCTCAGACATCCCTCTGGCCTCGGATGCTTTGGCTAAAAAAGCCATCGTGATCAGCTCGCGTGGCGATCCGTTTACCTTAGAAACCATTCAGGAACGGCTGACCATGCGCGATTTTATGGACACCCTGCGCGGCAGCGGCATCCACACTGGTGGGCCAGCAGCGCTGTCGCCGAAGGACAAACAAACGTTTGGCCAAAGCCTAGATAAATGGCTGCATTTACGCCGTCGGCAAACGCAAGCTTAGTCGTAACCGGATCAAAAATGGCGCCTTAATCTTGATGATTAAGGCGCCATTTTGATGGTGATGATTAACGGGGCGTCTTTTGGGGGAGGCCATGGGCCAGGACGGCCTCGGTTACGGTGTTAACGCCGATGGCGCTGATGGGCTCTTCGGCGTGCTGCGTCACCAGCACCGTGCTGAGCGCTTGGTCGATCGGGTACCACTCGGGCGTGGTTTGATTCATGAGGGCGATGACCGGCACCTTCATCGCATTGGCGAGGTGCATCACTGAGGTTTCGACCGAGATCACCAGATCGCATTGACCAATCATCACCGGCAGTTCGAAAAAGTTATTTAAAGCGCTAAAAATCACCACGTTGTCTAGCTGGCTGGCGGCCAGGGCCGGCTCTATTAAGGCGACGTCTTGCGGCATGGCATTAAACACAAATTTCGCCTTGGCCCAAGCCGGCTCGCGGCTGAGGTTGGCGATGAGGCTAAGGGCGTGGGTGATGGGCCAGCAGCGATTAGGGTCTTTGGCAAAAGGATTAATGAACACTAAAGGGTCGGCACGATCAACTTTATGGTGTGCCAAGAATGCATCGGCTTGGGTTTGCCAGACTTCTGGAATGTTTTGAATAAAGGGGTAGCGTTCTTTTTTGGTGAGCTTAAGCCCAGCGAGGGTGCCGAATAAATAAGCGTATTGGTCGCTGATGTGGTCTTGTTCCGCGGTGTATTGAAACGGTGCGATGGTGGCGTCGAGCGCGCGATAAATCCGCCTACGCTTGTATTGGAACAGGCCGGTTTTGGCACGGGTGGCAATGGTGCGGCTGTGGCCGTTGGCGATGGCCTGAACCAGTTGGGCGTAGTGGTAATGACCAATGGTGGCCAGTGAAATAACCACCGAATAACGTTCGGCCTGCGCCGCCTGAATGCTTTTGAGCAAGGTTTCATTGTTGTAGGTATGTTTGTAAACCTTGTTAAAAAATGAGCAGGTGTCTATCCAGTCAAACAGAACGTATTGCTGTAGCGCCGGCCATTTTTCGGCCTCTTCCGTTCTTCTGGTTTCATCAATGAATAGGTCAACGCGCAGTTTGGGGTATTGTTGGGTTAGGGCCAAAAAAAAGTTTTGTAAATAGGTGAAGTCACCAATGGCTAAATGCACAATAAATAAGATTTTAGCATCGCTGTCTAATACCTCTTGTGGTATCAGGGTTTTGATCATGTGGGCCTCTTATAATAATTTTGAATGGGCTGTTGGGTTAGTTTTTCTTATCATATCATGGCTTTAGTCTTTCTGAGCCTGGCTGAGTGTTAAAATATGTTAAGGGTATAATTTGAGCCCAAAGGAATGAAGGCGTGCCGTCAAAAAAAGCGGCCTATTCGTGAACCGAATAGGCCGCTTTTAAAGCTTTAAAAGGCTGGCTGCGGGGTAGATTCTCGGGGCCAAACCCGATGGCTTAAGCGTTGGCTAATTGCATCGCCTGAATGGCGGTTAGGGCAATGGTGTACACAATGTCGTCGACTAAGGCCCCGCGCGATAGGTCGTTGACCGGTTTGTTTAGCCCTTGCAGCATCGGGCCCACGCTGATGACATTGGCGCTGCGCTGGACCGCTTTATAAGTGGTGTTGCCGGTGTTTAGATCGGGAAACACAAACACCGTGGCTTCACCCGCCACCGGGCTGTTGGGGGCTTTTTGCTTGCCAACGCTGGGCACGCAGGCCGCGTCAAACTGCAACGGCCCATCAATGGCCAGCTGTGGGGCTTTTTTCTGAGCCAGTGCGGTGGCTGCCACCACGGCTTCTACATCGGCCCCTGCGCCAGAGGCACCGGTCGAGTATGAAATCAAGGCCACTTTGGCCTCTAAGCCGAAAGCAAGGGCCGATTCGGCCGATTGAATCGCAATGTCGGCCAACTGTGCTGGGCTCGGGTTCGGATTGATGGCGCAGTCGCCAAAGACCAATACCTGCTCTGGCATCAGCATAAAGAACACGCTGGACACCAGGCTGGCGTTCGGCGCCGTTTTGATCAGCTGTAACGCCGGGCGGACCGTGCTGGCGGTGGTGTGTACCGCGCCAGAAACCAAGCCATCCACGTCGCCTTCGGCCAGCATCATGGTGCCCAAAACCACGCTGTCTTGCAGCTGCTCGCGGGCTTCTGCTGGCGTGAGGCCTTTGCTTTTACGGCGTTCAACCATCGGGGCCACGTATTGCTCGATCAGGCTGGCTGGGTCAATGATTTCTAGGCTTTCCGGTAAGGTTAAGCCGAGGCTTTGAGCCTGTGTGGCCACGGCCTTAGGGTCGGCTAAGAGCACGCAATGGGCAATGTTTTTTTCATGGCAAATCACCGCAGCCTGAATGGTTCTGGGCTCGTCGCCTTCAGGCAGCACCACCCGTTTGTGCGCTTTTTGCGCCAGCGTCATCAGGTGGTGGCGAAAGGCTGGGGGGGACAAGCGCGGGGTGCGGGGCTTGGCCAATAATGATGCCAGCACGTCAGGGTTAAGGGCCTGAGCCAGCTGTGGCACCGCGTCATCCAACTGGTTGGTGTGAGACTGGTAGGTGGCCAAGCACGGTAGCGATGTGGTCAATAAAGCCTGTACTTCAGCCTCAAAAACCACCGCTTCGTGGGCCACGTTGCTGAGCACAAAGGCCACCACTTTGGCGGGCTGCTGGGTGTATTCGGCAATCGCCAAGTTCAGTGCCGTGGCCACTTCTGCAGCACTGCGGGTTTTCACGTCAATGGCCAGCACGCAGCCGGCGTGTAGGGTGTTGGCGATGGGGATGCTTTGCGCCATGAGCTGTGGTTGGCTGATGCCTTCTAACACCAATACCTCTGCTTCGCCGTTGCTGAGGTGGCCATAAATGGTTTCCAGCAGCTCATCTTGGGCCTGCGCGCACACCAAAGCAATCGCTGCTTCAGCGCTGAGGCTAGGGTGTTGGTCGATGGCGCCGTGGCTAAGGGCGTAGTCTAGGGCCAGTTCAGACTGCTTGTCGGCAATCGGCTTGGCGTAGCTGACGCGATGATGGGGACGAATGGCTTCAATTAAAGCAAGGGTGACGACGTTGAGGTTTTGATGGGTTCCTACCGGAACCGTCATAAGGCGTAACATTGGCGCTCCTGTTCAGCCTTGACCGAGCGCTGTCTCGGCCAAGGAATTTCGGGTTATGGGCTATTTTTTGCCGCCCAGAATACTGCTTAACACATTTTTTAGTGCGACGGTAATTTGTTTCGAAATACTTTTGTAGACGGTGTTGCCCATTTGGTGGGCCACGTCGTTCACCAAACCACCGTTGGCGCGCTTGCGTTGGCCTGTTGCGCCCTTGACCAAGGCGTCCAGCATCGACGGATCTTGCTTTTGGGTGGCGCTGGTTTTGGCCGTCGCTTTGGCTTCGGCCTCGACGGCGGCCTGAGCGGCAGCGGCTTCTTGCTGTTGGGTCACCAGCTCAAAGGCCGACTCATCGTCGATCTCGTCTTTGTAATGGGGATACAGGCTGTCCTGCTGGTAGGTGGCGTCGCGTTCGGCCAGGCTCAGCGGCGACAGTTGGCTTTTAGGCGGATGAACAAAGGCGCGTTCAACCGGTGTCGGCATGCCTTTTTCGTCCAAGAACGACAGCAAGGCTTCGCCCACGCCCAGTTCGCTAATGGCGTCGACGACCTTAAATTTAGGGTTGGCGCGGAAGGTGTCCGCTGCGGCCTTAACCGCCTTTTGGTCGCGTGGGGTAAAGGCGCGTAGCGCATGCTGCACGCGGTTGCCCAGCTGGCCCAAAATGCTGTCCGGCAGGTCTAAAGGGTTTTGGGTACAAAAATAAACCCCCACACCCTTGGAGCGAATCAGGCGAACCACCTGTTCTACTTTATCAATCAGGGCAGAAGAGGCGTTGTCAAATAAGAGGTGGGCCTCATCGAAGAACATGACAAACTTCGGTTTGTCTGGGTCGCCCACTTCCGGCAGCTGGTTAAACAGTTCAGTGAGCATCCACAATAAAAAGGCGCTGAATAGGCGCGGTGATTGCATTAGTTTTTCGGCGTTGAGCACGTTGATGACGCCCTTGTCGCCTTCGGTTTGTAGCCAGTCGTTCAAATCCAGAGCGGGTTTACCAAATAGGTGGCCACCGCCTTCATTTTCTAATGTCAGGAGGCTCCGTTGGATGGCGCCCACGCTGGCGGCCGAGACGTTGCCGTAGGTGCTGCGGTATTCGGCGGCCTTACTGGCCACGTTTTGCAGTAAGGCGCGTAAGTCTTTTAAATCATTAATCGCCATCTGGTCGTCTTCGGCCACTTTGAACACCAAGTTTAACAAGCCTTCTTGGGTGTCGTTTAGATTGAGCAAGCGCGACAGCAGCATCGGGCCCATGCTGGCGATGGTGACGCGAACGGGGATGCCGGTTTGGCCAAATACGTCCCAAAAGCGCACCGGAAAACCCGTAAGGTAATCGGGTCCAAGGTTGAAGGTGTCGATGCGTTCTTGTACTTTACCGCTGGCTTCACCCGCCTTGGTGAGGCCAGATAGGTCGCCCTTAACGTCGACCAAAAAAACGGGGATGCCGTGGTCGCTAAAAGACTCCGCCATTTTACGTAAGGTGACGGTTTTGCCAGTGCCGGTGGCGCCGGCAATGAGGCCGTGACGGTTGGCCATTTTGGCGCGAAGTTCGATTATCACGTTGTCTTGGCTTTGCGCAATCGGGTACAAAGACATGGCATGATCCTTTATTGGGTTTTATTTAAAGAGTAATAATGTGTCGAGGGTTTAAGGCTAAAGTTCTGTGGGTGTGGCCTTCATGGCACATCAGGCCGTCAGCGGGCAGATGGTCATGCAACTGTCGTTAATATAGCAGAAATATAAAGCATCATTGTAAAGATCTTAACCTAGAAATGTTTAAATAAGCGGTCTAAACCCCGCTGGGGGGTTGGATTAACCAGAAACCAAGGACAAAACCCGGGCTGAATGTATCAAAAACCAGCCAAATCGTTTAAACTTTAGGCTGTTTACAGCCCAACCGTGAGATTAAGGCGTCTTATGAAATATTTATACCTAGTCATTAAGCTGGTTCTATTGTTATTTTTATTGATGTTAACCATTAATAATACCCATACCGTGGCGTTTAATTGGTTTATGCAGCAAACGGTACAATGGCCGCTGGTGGTGCTGTTGTTGATTTTCTTTGTGATCGGGGCGGTGTTGGGCGTGTTGTCGATGCTGGGCCGTATTTTGCGTTTGCGTAATGAAGTGAATCGCTTACGTAAAGAAAACCACAAGCACATTAAAGTATTTGAAGAAGACCCATCGGTGGTCGCGTCCGTCGCCCAAAAAATGAATCAAAAAACCGTTGAGGTGAAGCAACAGTCGGCCACGGTCAACGTTGACCCAGTAAAGCCGAAGGAACTGTAACGTATGGAATTTGAAATTTGGTGGATCATTCTGCTGCCCATCTTTTTCGGGATGGGCTGGTTTGCCGCCCGTGTCGACATGCGCGCGGTGTTGAAACAGGCTAAAGCGGTGCCGATTGGCTTTTATAAAAGCCTAGACGCTTTGGTCGATGGCAAAACCGACGTGGCCGCGCGTGCCTTATCGGAAGTGGTTCAGGCACATCCGACCGCGTTTGAATTGCAAATGACCTTAGGCAAGCTGTACCGCAAGCGCGGCGAAAACGACAAGGCCATTCGCCTACATCAGGCGCTGTTAGAGTCTGCCGATATTGTGGCCGACCGGCGCCAGCAGGTGTTGTTTGAGCTGGGCGAAAACTTTCAAAGCGCGGGCTTGGTTGATCGTGCCGAGCAAATTTTTAATGGCCTGCTTGATGGCAATATGGGCAAGCTAAGCCGTCAGGTGTTGTTGAGTATTTATCAGCAGGACCGAGACTGGGAAAAAGCCATCGAGATGGCGCGTACGCTGAGCCACGATGAGCAAACCTATCAGTTTGAAATTGCCCAGTTCTATTGTGAGCTGGCGCAAATGACGCTGTTTCAGTCTGACTTGGTTAAGGCTCGCTACTATGTCGCTCAAGCTTTAGAGGCCAATAAAAAGTGTGCCCGTGCCAACATGATTCTGGGTGACATTGAGCAAAAGGCGCAAAATCATCAGGCCGCCATCGAAGCCTACAGCGCCATCGAAAAGCAAAATGCCGAATACCTCAGCATGGTGGGTGAGCGTTTATACGACGCCTTTGATGCATTGGGTAAGCCAGAAGAGGGTTTGGCCCTATTGGAAGGCTATGTGCGCACCTTCCCGCAGCTGGACTTAATCGATGTTATTTATCAAAAAACCCTCTTATTGCAAGGCGAAGCGCAGGCGTCTGAAACCGTGCGCCAGCTGGTGCAGCTACGCCCAACCCTCAATGGCGTTTATCGACTATTGGGCGTGAACATTCCGCAAACGGATTTACTGTGGCGCGTCGATGCCGACCTAGTGCGTACGGTGGTGGGTAAATATGCGCAAAAAGCCACCATGTACCGCTGTAAGCGGTGCAACTTTAAATCCCAAGTTTTCTTCTGGCATTGTCCTGCTTGTAATGAGTGGGAAAGCTATAGCCCTAACCGCGTAGAGATTTAACTGAATGAACCCTTTAATGATGAACGACAGCAGTACCAACAACCAACGTACGCCCGTAATCGTGGCCTTGGATTTTGACAATGCGGCGGCCACCCTTAATTTTGCCCGTCAGCTGAATCCTGACCTGTGTCAGTTGAAAATTGGTAAAGAG
This sequence comes from Neisseriaceae bacterium, assembly GCA_017991555.1. Classification (GTDB taxonomy): domain Bacteria; phylum Pseudomonadota; class Gammaproteobacteria; order Burkholderiales; family Neisseriaceae; genus JAGNPU01. The sequence goes on along the minus strand of JAGOQM010000002.1, from coordinate 406,485 downwards.
TTGTTTACTGCGACCGGTCGCAGCCTATCGGAGCAGCTGATTCAACAAGGTTTTAAGCTGTTTTTAGATTTAAAATACCACGACATTCCCAACACCGTGGCGCAGGCCTGTAAGGTTGCCGCCCAAATGGGCGTGTGGATGGTCGACGTGCACACCCTAGGCGGTCGCCGCATGATGGAAGCCGCCGCCGAGGCGGTGGCAAACGAGGCCCACAAGCCCTTGTTAATTGGCGTGACCGTGCTGACCAGCATGGAAGCCAGCGACCTAGCAGAAGTGGGCATCAGTGTCCCCGCCGACGAAATGGTTTTACGCCTGGCGGGCTTGGCTAAAAGTTCTGGCCTAGACGGCGTAGTGTGCTCGGCGCAAGAAGCCAGCATGCTGAAGCAAAATGTGAACGATTGCCTGTTGGTGACGCCAGGCATTCGAATGAGCCTAGACATCAACGACGACCAACGCCGCGTGATGACGCCAGAAATGGCGTTGCAGGCAGGGTCAGATTACTTAGTGATGGGGCGTCCGGTGACGCAGGCGGCTGATCCGATTGCGGTGTTGAATCAGGTGAACGCCTTGGCCAATCCGGTTTAAAAGGATTTTTTATGTCTTTTATTGATTCTAAGCCGACGCTGAATGCCGCAGGCTTTGTCGAAAATGTGGCTCAGGCGCGCGTACTGGTGGTGGGTGACGTGATGTTGGACCGTTATTGGTTTGGCGACACCCACCGCATCTCACCAGAAGCGCCAGTGCCGGTGGCCAAGATTGAGCGTATCGAACAGCGCGCCGGTGGCGCCGCCAACGTGGCCCGTAACATTGCCAGCATGGGCGGTCATGCCTGCCTGCTGTCGGTAACCGGCGACGATGAGCCAGCCCAAAGCCTAGAGGCGCTTATGGCCGAGGCAGGGGTGCGCACGCAGCTGCTGCGCGACCCAACGATTGCCACCACCATTAAGCTACGCGTGGTGGCACGCCAGCAGCAGTTGATTCGCCTTGATTTTGAAGACACGCCTGCGCACGAAGTGTTGCTGGCGTGTTTGAGCCAGTACGAAACCTTGTTACCAGAGTACGACGTGGTGATTTTGTCTGACTATGGCAAGGGCGGCCTCACCCACGTTCAAAAAATGATTCAAATGGCCAGGGCCCAAGGCAAGGCCGTGTTGATCGACCCCAAAGGCAATGATTACCAAAAATACCATGGCGCCAGCTTGATCACGCCCAATCGCGCCGAGCTAAAAGAAGTGGTGGGTGCATGGCAAAACGAGGCCTTGCTGACCGAAAAGGCGCAGCAGCTGCGTCAGCGGTTGGCGTTAGATGGGCTATTGCTCACGCGCAGTGAGGAAGGCCTTTCCTTGTTTCGAGAGGGCTCTATCGACCATCAGGGCACGCAAGCGCAGGCCGTGTTTGACGTGTCTGGCGCTGGCGACACCGTGATTGCCAGTATGGCCTTGGGCATGGCCGCCGGCTTTAGCCTGATCGACGCCATGACGATTGCCAACAAGGCCGCTGGTGTGGTGGTGGCCAAAGTGGGCACCGCCGTGTGTACGCAAGAAGAACTATTGGCCAAGCTGGATGCCTAACGAAAGATGACCGTAGGGCTCATGAGCGTGAGCCCCACCTAAAGGAAAGACCATGACAATTATTGTGACCGGTGCTGCTGGATTTGTGGGCAGTAACATTATTAAAGGCTTAAACAGCCGTGGCATCACCAACATCGTGGCGGTGGATAACTTAAGCAACGCCGAGAAGTTTAAAAACCTAGTGGATGCCGACATCCTCCACTATATGGACAAGCATGACTTCATTAAGGCCGTGCGCAAGCACACCTTGCCTTTTCACAACATCGACGCCGTGTTCCATGAGGGCGCCTGTTCCGACACCATGAATCACGATGGTCTGTACATGATGTCGAATAACTATCAGTACTCCCTAGATTTGCTGGACTGGTGCCAGGACGAAGGCATTCCCTTCTTGTACGCTTCCAGCGCCGCCGTGTATGGCAAAGGCACCGAGTTTGTAGAGAATCGTGCCTACGAAGGCCCGTTGAACGTTTATGGCTATTCTAAATTCCTGTTTGACCAAGTGGTGCGCCAACGCAGCCGCGATGGCGACCTCACCACCCAAGTCGTGGGCTTTCGCTACTTCAACGTATACGGCATGCGTGAACAGCACAAGGGCCGCATGGCTTCGGTGGCATTCCACCACTTTAACCAATACCGTGAGCGCGGTTACGTTGAACTGTTTGGCGAGTACGATGGCTACGGCCCCGGCGAACAAAGCCGCGACTTCGTCAGCGTTGAAGACGTGGTGAAGGTGAACCTGCACTTCTTGGATCACCCCGAACAATCCGGTATTTACAACCTCGGCACTGGCCGCAGCCAGCCGTTTAATGATTTGGCGGCCGCCACGGTTAATGCGTGTCGTACGGCCAACGGCGAAGAGGCGCTGCCTTTGGCAGGGCTGGTTGAAGCAGGGCTGTTGCGTTACGTAGACTTCCCCGAGGCGTTAAAAGGCAAATATCAAAGCTTTACCCAAGCTAATATTGCCCATTTGCGTCAGGCAGGCTACGAAGAATCGTTCTTAACCGTAGAAGAAGGCGTTCAGCGCTATGTGAACTGGATGCTGAAGCAAGATTGGGCTTAATCAGTCCCTCAATTAAAAAGCGCGCCTCGGCGCGCTTTTTGGTGTTCAATCGACCGCGAGGCCATGCTGTCTTAATGGCGTCATTGAGTACAAAGCTATAAAAACCGTTTCAACCATTTAAGCTTGCTCGCGCTAAATGGTGCGAAGCGCAGCGGCAGCTCGAACCGGAAGCCTCTTTGATAGAGGCTTTTTTGATGGCTAAAGGTCAAGAAGCTGCTGTGGCCATGGTAGTGGCCCATGCCGCTGGGGCCAACGCCGCCAAAGGGCAGGTGAATGTTGGCCAAGTGCATGATGGTGTCGTTGACACAGGCCCCGCCAGACGAGCATTGGCTTAAAACACGGTCGACCACGTCTTGGTCACTGCTGAACACGTACAGCGCCAGCGGCTTGGGCCGAGATTGAATTTGGGCAATGGCTTCGTCTAAGTGGTTATAGGTCAGCACTGGTAGAATGGGGCCGAAAATTTCGTCGGCCATCAGCGCTGAATCCGCTTGGCGGACATCGACCACGGTGGGGGCAATTTTTAAAGCGTCGGCCTGGCTATGCCCCCCGTGGACGATGCCCACTTCTGGCAGTAAGGCCGTCAGGCGATCAAAGTGGCGCTGGTTGATGATTTTAGGATAGTCAGGGTTGGCCAAAGGCTCCGGCCCGTAGGCCTCAATGATGGCCGCCTCCAGCTCGGCCATTAGGGCCGAGTGCTGGCTTTTCGCCACCAGTAAATAATCCGGCGCGACGCAGGTTTGGCCAGCATTGAGCCATTTGCCAAAGACAATGCGCCGAGCAGTGACCTTCAGGTCGACCTCGGTGTCTACGATGCAGGGGCTTTTGCCCCCTAGCTCTAAGGTGACCGGGATGAGCCGTTCCGCCGCCTGCCGCAAGATCGCTTTGCCACCGGCCTCGCCACCGGTAAAAAACACATAGTCTAACGGTTCTGCCATTAAAGCATTGCTGAGGGGAATGCCGCCTTCAATACAGGCCACATGCTCGGGAGGAAAGGCGCGCTCGATGATTTTTTGGAGGACGGCACTGGTGGCCGGCGCATCGGGAGAGGGCTTAAGAATGCAGCAGTTACCCGCCGCCAGCGCGCCGATTAAAGGGCTTAGGTTCAGCAATAGTGGGTAGTTCCAAGGGGCCATGATCAGCACCACACCGTAAGGCTCAAACAGTTGGCGGCTGCGCCCAGGCTGATGGCTCAGCGGCGTGGGCAGACGTTTGGGCCGCATCCATTTGGCCAAGCGTCGACGCACAAAGGCGAGCTCGCTTTGGATGAGGGCCATTTCACTCATGTAGGCTTCTGATTCAGACTTGTTTAAGTCGTGCGCCAGGGCCGCATAGCAGTCAGCCTCATGGTGGGCAAAGGCCTCGGCCAGCCGTTTCAGGGCCTCTGCTCGAAAGGCGTAAGGCTTGGTGTGCTGCTGCATAAAAAACTGGCGCTGTTGCGCCACAAGCTGGGTGACCGACATGGTGAGGCCCTCACAGAAAAGACGGATGAATGTGTACCGCCTCAGTTTAGGGTGGAGGCCATGGTTTGTCGAGCCTTACGTGCTTTCAGTCGGCGTGTAGGGCTGGGGTGCATCGGCTTGTGACAGGGCGGTTTTAAATTTTAGAGCGCCCTCAGACAACGGGCGCTGTAGGTGAGAGGCCAGATAAATAGGGCGATCAATGCCCACGTTGTGCAGCGCTTTTAGGCAGATGTCGGGCTGCTTGAATTGAAAAGCACTAAGCTGGGTCACAATGCCCACGCCATAGTTGGCCATGATCAGCCCCAGCATGGTGGTGAGCTGGTTAATTTCTAAGCTGTAGCTGATTTGGTGGGGCTCGATCAACATGTCGGTATACAGCCTCAGGCTGGTGCCTTTGCGAAAGCCAATGAGGCGGTGTTTGCGCACGTCGGCGAGGGTCACCCGTGCTTGCGTGGCTAAGGGATGGTCTTGATGGCAGGCCAAATAAAATGCATCTCGAAACAGCAGCACCGACTGAATGTCACTGATGGAGGGGGTGATGGTGGTCATGGCAAAGTCGGCGGTGGCCGTCAGCAATAGGTTCAAGCATTCGCTCCAGGGGGCATCGATGAGGTTGATGCTCAGGTTGGGATGCTGCTGTTTTAAACGGGTCAAGACGCTCGGTAGCCAGTGGGCAACGATGGAGGGCATCACGGCGAGGGTCACCGTTTCATAGGGGTGATCCCTGTAGTCGGCTAGGTCTTTTAAAGTGGTTTCGTAAAGGTTTAAAAGCTTGCGCGCGCGCCCGGTAAAGTACACCCCATGCTGATTGAGGCGTACGCTGCGGGTGTCACGATCGAACAGTTTGTACCCCAATTCATGCTCCAAGCTGGCAATCAGGCTGCTGAAAGCCGGTTGTGAAAGGTGTACGCGCTGTGCCGCCTGCGTAAAGTTATGGGTGTCTAACAGGGCAAAAAAAGCCTGTAGCTGTTTCATCGAGACATTCATGACGGGCGGGTCCTCAATCAGTGGCGTGTGTCGATACACGGTAGCAGACTCTTTGCCCTACATTCATTCCTTTTTTCAATAAGTTGATTTGTCTTTTGCGTTAGACGTTTTTGCCTTCGGCTGCCTAGAATCTAAACACAACAAAAGCCCATTGAGGGTTTTGGCAGGCATTAGAGAAGAGGAGACGGCTATGTTGGCATGGTTTGGATTGTTCACCATTGTGTTGGTGTTGGCGGCCATCATCAGTAAAAAAATGAGTGCCATGGGGGCCTTAATCTTGATTCCCATCGTGATGGCTTTATTGGCGGGCTTTAGCCTAAGCGAGGTCAGTGGCCATGCGGTCACCGGAATTCGGGCCATTGCCCCTGTCATCGGCATGTTTGTATTTGCCATTTTGTTTTTCAGTATTCTGACCGATGCGGGCATGTTCGACCCCATTATTGACTGGATTTTAAAAACGGTGGGCCATCAGCCAGCACGCATTGCCTTAGGCACAACGGTACTGGCGGTGGTGGCGCACCTAGACGGATCGGGGGCAACCACCTTTTTGGTGGTGGTGCCGGCCATGCTGCCCCTATACCAACGCTTGGGGATGGATCGGCGTATTTTGGCCTGCTGTGTGGCCATGGGGGCGGGCGTCGCCAACATGCTGCCGTGGGGTGGGCCAACCTTAAGGGCCGCTTCGGCACTACAGGTCGACGTGATGGCTTTATTTTTACCCGTGTTGCCGGTAATGCTGGCCGGACTACTGTTCGCCTGTGCCTGCGCGTGGCTAATGGGCCGGCGCGAGGCCAAACGCCTAATGGGGGGCGAGGCTTTGATGCTGGGCTTGGGTTCAAATGACCGTGACCTCAGCGCCGCCGAGCGTGGTTTGCGTCGGCCCAAGTTAGTGTGGCTCAACCTTGGCCTGGTGCTGCTGGTGTTGGGCAGCATGCTGATGGGCTGGGCCGAGCCTGTACTGTGCTTCATGCTGGGTGCGGTGGTGGCGCTGTGGCTGAACTACCCAAAGCAGTCTGATCAAAAAGCGCGGATTGATGCCCACGCGGGGTCGGTGATGATGATGGCGGGGATCTTGTTTGCCGCTGGCGTGTTTACCGGCATCTTGAAAAACGCCGGCATGCTCAGTGCCATGGCAGAAACCTTGTCGGCTAATGCGCCCGCACAGATGGCAGGACACTTTCCTTTTATTCTAGGGTTGGTGTCGATGCCGCTGAGCATGGTGTTTGATCCCGATTCATTTTACTTTGGTATTTTGCCGGTGGTGAGCGCGGCTGCCCATGATTTGGGCGTGCCCGCATTACAAATGGGGCAGGCGGCGCTATTAGGGCAAATGACCACCGGATTTCCCATCAGTCCCTTAACCCCAGCAACCTTTTTGTTGGTGGGCTTAGCGGGCGTGGACTTGGCCGAGCATCAGCGTTTTAGCTTTTTATATTTGTGGGCGATTTCCATCGTGATGACCTTGGTGAGCGTGCTGCTGGGTGTGTTTCCATTTTAAGAGAGGCTGTGATGAAGACCATACGCATAGGGGCAGGAGCAGGTTATGCAGGGGACAGGATAGAGCCAGCGCTCGAGTTGGCGCAAAAAGGCGATCTTGATTACCTAGTGTTTGAATGTTTGGCCGAACGCACCATTGCCTTGGGGCAAAAACAAAAGGCACGGGACCCCAATTTGGGTTACAACGAACTGTTGGCCGCGCGGATGCGCGCCGTTTTGCCGGTGTGTGGGCCCAAGCGCATTCGCATCGTGACCAATATGGGCGCCGCCAATCCGGCCGCCGCGGCTCAGGTGGTGGCGGCGGTGGCGCAAGAGTTGGGCTTGAACGGCTTAACCATTGCGGTGGTGGAAGGCGATGACGTGCACACCATCGCGGCGGCAGAAAACGTGTATTTGGAAACGCAGAAGCAGTATTTTCAGGCGCTCAGCGCGCGCATTATTTCAGCCAACGCCTACACCGGCGCCGAAGGATTAATGATGGCTTTGGCCGCGGGTGCCGACGTGGTGATTGCGGGGCGAGTGGCCGACCCATCTTTGTTTTTAGCCATCATGCGGCATGAGTTTGGCTGGGCGGCGGATGACTGGGTGCGTTTGGGCAAGGGCACCTTAGTGGGCCATTTACTAGAGTGCGCAGGCCAGGTCAGCGGGGGCTATTACGCTCAGCCGGGCATCAACGACGTGCCCAACTTGGCCCATTTGGGCTTTCCCTTGGCCGAAGTCAATGCGGCAGGTGATGCGGTGATCACCAAGGTGGCGGGTTCAGGCGGCTGCGTGACGGTGGCGACCTGTACGGCGCAGCTACTGTATGAAATACATGATCCAGAGCGGTATTTAACGCCAGATGTGACCGCCGATTTTTCTCAGGTCACTTTTACCCAAATAGGCCCCGACCGGGTGGCGGTTGCCGGGGCTTCAGGCCGACCTAGGCCGCCGTTGTTGAAAGTGTCGGTGGCTTACGCCGATGGCTTTATCGGCAGCGGTGAGATTGCCTATGCCGGTGTGGGCGCGTTAGAGCGGGCGCAGCTGGCTTTGAGCATTGTGCAAGCACGATTTGACATTATTGGCTTAACCCCCTTGGCGGCGCGCTATGATTTAATCGGGGTGAATGCCTTGCACGGCGATGCCATTGCCAACGTGGGCGTCCCCTATGAAGTGCGTGCCCGAGTGGCGGCCCGCTGTGCGGCAGCGGCCGAAGCGGCCTGGGTGGGCAATGAAGTCGAAGCGCTGTATACCAATGGCCCAGCTGGGGGTGGTGGCGTGATGAAGCAGGTCAGTGAAGTGGTGGCGATTGATTCTGCCTATTTGCCCCGCGCTTTGGTGGTGCCCCGCGTGCACTGTGTTGAGGTGATCGCATGAGGCTGGTGGAATTGGCCCACGCCCGTTCTGGCGACAAAGGGGATGTGTCTAATATTGCGGTGATTGCTTATGATTTAGCCGACTATGAACGCATTAGGCAGGCGCTCAGCGTGGCGCGGGTTAAGGCGCATTTTTCTGAGTGGGTGTTGGGTGAGGTGGTGCGTTACGAACTGCCGCAGCTGGGGGCCCTCAATTTTGTGCTTTATCAGGCTCTGGGCGGTGGAGTGACCCGCAGTTTGGCGCTGGATGCGCATGGTAAAAGCTTGAGCAGTGCTTTGCTGAATATAACCATACCGTCAGCCTAGGGTGCGGCGCCCATAAAAAAACCGTGGCTCCGGATGGGTGGCCACGGTGTTGTGATTGGGTTTAACGGTTAAATTTTACGTTTAAACAGGTACAGGCCCATGCACACGCCCATAATGGCCAAGAACGCCATGTAGTAAGCGGCGCCTACTGGGCTCTTGTCGTTTAGCCACACGATGAGGATCGGGGTAATGCCGCCAAAAATAGCGTAGGCAATGTTGTACGAGAACGAAATGCCAGAGAAGCGAATATTGGCGGGGTAGAGGTGCACCATCACGTAGGGAATGCTGCCCAAAATGCCGCCAAAGAAGCCGGTAATGGCGTATAGCGCCGCAATTTGTAAGGTCGAAGCCGTGCCCAAGCTATGGTAGAACACCCAGCTGCTCACCAGCAAGGCCAAGCACCAGCTCACAAAGGTTTTGGCTGCGCCAATTTTATCGCACATCATGCCCGAAGCCACACAGCCTAAGCAGGTCGCCAAAATGGCAAAGCTTTGCATGGTGAAAATTTGGGTGCGCGGCATGTTAAAAGTGCCACTCATGAGGTTGGGGGCCATCAACAGCATCACCACCACACAGCCGGTCAACAACCAAGTCAGTAGGCCAGACAACACCATGGCGCCTTTGTAGTGGGCGAAAATGGTTTTTAACGGAATGCCGTCGTGCAATGCTTTACGCGCCTTCATTTCTTTAAAAATAGGGGTTTCTTCTAACCAGCGGCGTAGGTACATGGCCACAAAACCCAAGACCCCGCCCACGATGAAGGGCAAGCGCCAGGCCCACTCTTGAATGGTCTGTTCGCTGAAAATCAGGCTCATGGCAAGGGCCATCAGTGAGCCCAATAGAATTCCCGAAACCAAGCCCATGGTCAGGGTGCCATCGGCTAGGCCAATGCGTTTTTGCGGCACGTGTTCGGCCACAAACACCCAAGCCGCAGGGATCTCACCGCCAATGGCAATGCCTTGCAGCACACGCATCAACAGCAGCAAAATCGGCGCTGCATAGCCAATGCTTTCAAAGGTCGGTAAAAAGCCGATGCACAGGGTGGGGATCGCCATCAGTAAAATCGACAGCGTAAACATGCGTTTGCGGCCCACTAGGTCACCAAAGTGAGCCATCACCACGCCACCTAAGGGGCGGGCAAAGTAGCCAGCGGCAAAGGCGCCATAGGTGTTTAATGAGGCCCAAAATGGATCTAGCGTGGCGGGGAAGAACAGTTGGCTAATCACGTTCGCGTAGAACACGAAGATAATAAAGTCATAGAATTCTAAGGCACCACCTAAAGCCGATAGAGACAGCGTTTTGGCGTCATTGCGATTCAATTTTCTGGGTGGGTTGTATTGCACATCCGCATCTGCGGCGGCACCCGACATCGGTGTTTGATTCATAAAGAGTAGTCCAAAGTCGAAACGTAAAGGGTTTAAAAAAGCCGCCTCCTGCTGGAGCGGCCTAGTGTGCGAAGGGTTATATTTTTTTCTTCATCATGTATAGGCCACACCCCAGTGCGATGACGCACATAAATAAGATGTAGTAAGCAATGCCTAAATCGCTGTAACGACTTAATACTTGTATCAAGGGCAGGGTAATGCCCCCTAACACGGCATAGGAAACGTTATAAGAAAATGACACGCCCGTAAAGCGTACGGCAGCCGGGAATGACAAAATCATGCCCATTGGCACCACGCCCACGACACCCACGGCGGCGACGGTGAACATATAGGTGATGAAAATGGTGTTTAGGTCGCCGCCAGCGAGGCTGCCATAAAAGAAGTAGGCGCTAATGGCCAGGGCAATGGCGCCGACCATCAGGGTTTTGCCTGCGCCCACTTTGTCCGCTATGTAGCCGGTGAACACGCACAGGATGGCTTCAATGATGATGGCCGTGCTTTGCATGGTAAAGGCGGTTTCGCGCGAAATGCCGTATTGATTGCTCATGATTTGGGGGGTGGCCAAGAGCACCACCACCACGCCAGCGGTGAGGAACCAGGTCAGCAGCATCGACAGCACGATGCCAGAGCGATGCGCTTTTAAAATGGTTTTAACTGGCAGTTCACGGCTCAAGGTTTTTTTGGCTTGCATGGCTTGAAACACGGGGGTTTCTTTCAGCCAGCGGCGCAAATACATGGTCACCAAGCCTAAAACACCGCCTAGGATAAACGGCAGGCGCCAGGCCCAGGTGCTTAATTCTTCGGTGGTGAAGGTTTTTTCCATGACTAAGGCCACCACGGCGCCAAATAAAATGCCGACCGAGAGGCCGCAGCTGAGCAAGCCGTTGGCAAAGCCGACCCGTTTTTTGGGCACGTGTTCGGACACAAACGTCCATGCGCCAGGCACTTCACCGCCAATGGCAATGCCCTGTAGGATGCGCATTAATAACAGTAGAATGGGCGCGGCATAGCCGATGGTTTCAAACGTCGGCATCAGGCCGATGGCCATGGTGGGCAGCGCCATCAGTAAAATCGACAGCGCAAACATTTTCTTACGGCCGATCATGTCGCCAAAGTGGGCCATCACAATGCCGCCTAAGGGGCGGGCAAAATAGCCGGCGGCAAAGGTGCCGTAGGTGTTGAGCATGGCCCAAAAAGGGTCTAGAGAGGCTGGAAAAAATAGGTGACTGATGATTTGTGCGTAAAACACAAAAATAATGAAGTCGTAAAATTCTAGCGCGCTGCCTAAAGAAGACAGTGACAGGGTTTTGAAGTCGTGTTTGTTTAAGGGTCGTGAAGGCACGGCGTCGGCCGTGTCCAGGGTTGCCGTTGGGGCTGGTGTGTGTGTACTCATTTAGGGTTATCTAATCAATTCGCTTACGGGTCAAACAGGCGCTGACCTTGTGGGTATTGCCTGTGAAAAATGCTTAAAGGTGGAGGCTAGGTTAAATCACATTATGCTTAATTTCAATTTATTTATTTAAATTAATTGCGCCAATGGTGGTGTGATTTTATTTTATGCTAAATATTTGGCTAAATAGCCGTGCTGTTGCGTTGATTGGTAGATTGTTAAATCAAAGTGATTTATTTGATGGGATATTTAAATTTATATGTGAATACGAGGGCTGGGAGTGAGTGCGACGTGAGCGGGGTTTGATGTGATTTATTTTAAATCAATGGTTTGCGCCGAAGCGGGGGCCTCGGCGCAGCAGGCTATTGGCCTAGTTTGGCAAACGCTGAAAAGTAATCAGGGAAGGTCTTGGCCACGCAGTCGGGGTCGTTGATGACCACTGGCGTATTCAAGAGGCTCACCAAAGAGAAGCACATGGCCATGCGATGGTCGTCATAGGTATCGATGTGGGCATTGGGGGTGAGGCTGACTGGCGGCGTAATAAACAAATAGTCTTCGCCTTCCTCAATGGTGGCACCCAGCTTGCGTAGCTCCGTCGCCATTGCGCTTAAGCGGTCAGTTTCTTTGACCCGCCAGCTGGCAATGTTGCGCAAGCGGCAGGGGCCATCGGCGGCCAGGGCCACGATCGCGAGGGTCATCGCGGCGTCAGGAATGTGGTTAAGGTCTAGGTCAAAGGCCTTAATTGGTTGGTCCTCAGGCCGAGACACGGTGATTTGATTTTCACCCCAGGTCACGTTAGCGCCCAACTGAGCGAGGGTGTCGGCGAAGGCCACATCACCTTGAATGCTGTGTTTGCCAATGCCTTGGACGGTAATGGGAGCGCCCGTGAGCAGGCCGGCGGCTAAAAAATAAGACGCACTGGAGGCATCGCCTTCAACGTGCATTAAAGGGGGCGCCTGATAGTGGGCGTGCTTGGGAATTTGGAACGACTGATAGTCGTGGTGGCTGACCACCACGCCAAAGCGCGCCATCAGGTTTAGGGTGATGGCAATGTACGGCTTGGAAATTAAGGGGCCATCCACCTCAATGTTGAAGGCTTGGCCGGTAAGCGGTAGTGCCATCAGCAGCGCGGTTAAAAACTGGCTCGACACATTGCCCTTAATGGGAATGGTTTGGCTGTGGGCGTCGCCGCGCGCGCCAATGCGTAACGGTGGGTAGCCTGCTTCACCCAGGTAGTCCACGTGGGCGCCGGCCAAGCGTAACGCGTCGACCAGGTCGCCAATGGGTCGCTCGTGCATGCGGGCGACGCCGCTAAGGCGGTAGTCGCCGCCCATGATCGCCAAGGCCGCAGTTAAAGGGCGAAAGGCCGTTCCGGCGTTGCCTAGGAAAAGGTCGGCGGCGGGCGCAAAGTGGCCAGACTTGCCGGTGACTAAATAGTCGTTGGGCTGGGTTTGCACAACGTTGACGCCCAGCGTTTTGAGGGCTTCTAACATGTAGTGAGTGTCGTCTGAATGGAGTAAGTCTTTGACCTCGCAGTTGCCATAAGCCAGCGCGGCCAGAAGCAGGACACGGTTGCTGATGCTTTTTGAGCCAGGAAGGGTGAGGGTACTGGCCTTAAGCGAACGAGGGGCAAGGTGTAGGGCGGGGGAGGCATGCTCAGTGGTCACAGGGTTGACTTCTTTCATAAGAATACTCAGTTAAAAGGCCGCAAAACGGCGCCTGGATTAAGTTTGGAATGAATAGCGTGCCCACTAGTGTAAACCAAGCCAGAATAGTTGCAAGTGTAAATTAGCCAAAACAGCGTTGGTGCTAAAGCGCGGTTTACTTTAAAATAATGGCTTTATTGAGCCTTTTGTGAAGAGACCATGAATATTGTGCAAAAAGTCATTGCCATCGACGGGCCAAGTGCCTCTGGTAAGGGGACCATTGCTGCGAAAGTGGCGGCGAAGTTGGGTTTTGATTATTTAGATTCTGGTGCCCTGTATCGTCTCACCGCACTGTATGCGCAGCGCCAGGGGGTTGCCCATACCGACGAAGCTGGGGTGGCCAAGCTGGCTTTAAGCCTGCCGGTGACGTTTGTCGAGGGGCAAATCCTACTCGAGGGCCAGGACGTAACCGAGGTCATTCGACAAGAAGAAATCGGCCTAGGGGCCTCTGCCGTCGCAAAACTACCACAGGTGCGTGAAGCCCTGTTGGCCAGACAGCGTGCGTTTTTGGGGCCCAATGGCTTGGTGGCCGATGGCCGCGACATGGGCTCGGTGGTGTTCCCCAGTGCGCAGCTGAAGATTTTCTTAACCGCCAGCGCCGAAGAGCGCGCGCAAAGGCGCGTGCTTCAGCTACAGGGCAAAGGGCAGGCGGCTGATTTTGACACCATCTTGGCCGACATCGAACGCCGCGATGAAGCCGACCGCAACCGTAAAGTGGCGCCTTTAAAGCATGAGGCCGATGCCCATTACCTCGATACCTCAGCATTGGGCATCGAAGAAACGTTGGAAAAAGTGCTTAAATGGTATCAAGAATCAAAAACTTAGTGTAGAATATTAGCCTTGCAATTACTAATGCGCCTTAGGGTGTGGTGGACGGCTAGGCTTTAAAGCAAGCCTTAACCTACTTTAGGTTATTATTTTTATTGCGTATTTTGCTTTACTTTATTATTTCGCTTGCGCTGCCAAGGAGTGCAAGTTTGACTAACGAACCCTATGACACTGCCTTGGCCGTGTTTGAGATATTACTAAATGACAATGGAAAATTTTGCCCAATTACTTGAAGAAAGCTTAACCTTACAAGAAATGCGCGTTGGTGAAGTAATCACCGCCGAGGTTGTTGCGATCGACAATAACTTTGTAACTGTTAATGCTGGCTTGAAATCTGAATCATTGGTTGACATCAACGAATTTAAAAATGATGCAGGTGAAGTTGAAGTTCAAGTGGGTGATTTCGTAACAGTATCAATCGAATCTGTAGAGAACGGTTATGGTGAAACCAAACTTTCTCGCGAAAAAGCAAAACGTGCTGCTGCTTGGATCGCCCTAGAAGAAGCCATGGAAAATGGCGACATCTTGTCTGGCATGATCAACGGTAAAGTTAAAGGCGGCCTAACCGTTATGGTTAACGGCATCCGTGCTTTCCTACCTGGTTCATTGGTAGACGTTCGCCCAGTTAAGGACACCACTCCTTACGAAGGCAAACAAATTGAATTCAAAGTAATCAAGCTAGACAAAAAACGCAACAACGTTGTGGTTTCTCGTCGCGCCGTGTTGGAAGCAACCTTGGGCGAAGAGCGCAAAGCATTGCTTGAAAACTTGCAAGAAGGTTCTGTGGTTAAAGGTATTGTTAAAAACATTACTGACTACGGTGCATTCGTTGACTTGGGTGGCATCGATGGTTTGCTACACATCACCGACATCGCATGGCGTCGTGTTAAGCACCCAAGCGAAGTATTAGAAGTGGGTCAAGAAGTTGAAGCCAAAGTATTGAAATTCGACCAAGAAAAAAGCCGCGTGTCTTTGGGCATGAAGCAATTGGGTGAAGATCCTTGGCACGGCCTAAGCCGTCGTTACCCACAAAGCACTCGCTTGTTCGGTAAAGTAAGCAACCTGACTGACTACGGTGCATTCGTTGAAATCGAACAAGGCATCGAAGGTTTGGTACACGTTTCAGAAATGGACTGGACCAACAAAAACGTACACCCAAGCAAAGTGGTTCAGCTAGGGGACGAAGTTGAAGTGATGATCTTGGACATCGACGAAGACCGTCGTCGTATTTCTCTAGGTATGAAACAATGCCAGGCTAACCCTTGGGAAGAGTTCGCTGCCTTGCAGAAAAAAGGCGATAAAATCACTGGCGCCATCAAATCAATCACCGACTTTGGCGTGTTCGTTGGCCTAAACGGCGGCATCGATGGTTTGGTACACTTGTCTGACCTTTCTTGGAGCGAAAGCGGTGAAGAAGCCGTACGCAAATACAAAAAAGGCGACGAAGTTGAAACCGTGGTATTGGCCATTGACGTTGAAAAAGAACGCATCTCTTTGGGCATCAAACAGCTTGAAGGCGATCCATTCAACAACTACATCAGCGTCAACGACAAAGGTGCTTTGGTTAAAGGTACCGTTAAGTCTCTAGATGCTAAAGGTGCCGTAGTGGTACTAGAAGCCGACGTTGAAGCTTACTTGCGCGCTTCTGAAGTGTCACGTGACCGCGTTGAAGACATTCGTAACCACCTAAACGAAGGTGACGAAGTTGAAGCCGTGATCATCGCTGTAGATCGCAAAAACCGTAACATCAGCTTGTCTATCAAAGCCAAAGACGCTAAAGACGAAGGCGAAACCCTACGTACCGTGTCTGCCGCTTCTAGCAATGTGAATGCCGGTACCACTAGCCTTGGCGACTTGCTTAAAGCTAAGTTGTCTGGCGAGGAGTAAGCTGAGTTATGACCAAGTCAGAGTTAATGCTTCGCTTAGTTGATTTGTTTGCCACTAAGCGTAACACTCAGTTGGTCGCAAAGGATGTGGAGCAAGGCGTTAAGGTGTTGGTTGACACCATGACGCGCTCCCTTGCGAAAGGTCAACGCATTGAGATTCGTGGTTTCGGTAGTTTTGATTTAAATCACCGACCAGCCCGCACCGGGCGTAACCCTAAAACCGGCGAAAAGGTGGACGTGCCTGAGAAATACGTACCCCACTTCAAGCCAGGTAAAGAGTTGCGTGAGCGTGTTGATGGCGCAATGCAAAAAACCAATTAATATGTTTCTTTTGTGAGTAAGCGCCGCCTAACAGCGGCGCTTTTTTTTGTCTACCAGCGTTAAAAAAGTCTTTGGTTTATAAGCGTTTGCTTGGTTATTCAGTGCAAATAGATACCCTAGTACGGCTTTTTTTGCTATGGTGTATTCTTGGTGGTGAATGCAGCACCGAATCATTATAAAATAATCAATAAAAATAACGGGTTCATACGATGACACAATCAGGACAATTAGTTCTTCCTGCATATGAGGGGGAGACGCCTGTATCTTGGTATAAAAAAGCCAGTCGTTTAGACGGTTTTATTAAGGATAAGGCGCAATATCAGGCCATCGAGATCTTAGACGACTTATGGCATGATTTAATGGATTTTAAAAAGCGTCGCAATCGCTTTTTGGGTCGCAGCTTTCGCTCACCGCACGTGCCTAAGGGTCTGTACTTTTATGGCGGGGTTGGGCGGGGTAAAAGTTTTGTAATGGACGCCTTTTTTGGCTGTTTGCCGTATAAGCGCAAGCGCCGTGTGCATTTTCACGCCTTTATGGCCGAGGTGCATGAGCGCCTGCGGGCGCACAAGGGCGAGGTCAATCCGCTGACCGTGGTGTCAGAAGAGATTGCCCAAGAGGTACGGTTGTTGTGCTTTGACGAATTTCACGTCAGCGACATTGCCGATGCCATGATTTTGGGGCGCCTGCTTGAAGGTCTGTTTGCCAAAGGGGTCGTGCTGGTGGCGACCTCAAACTATGCGCCCAATGAGCTGTATCCCAATGGCTTGCAGCGGTCTAACTTTTTGCCCACGATCAAGCTGATGGAAGACAAGCTGCACGTGGTGAACCTAGACGGCGGCGAAGATTATCGGATGCGCGCCTTGTCGAAGGCGGATATTTTTTTGGTGTCGACCGAGTCGGATTGTGACGCCAAGTTGGCCAGCCTGTTTGCGCAAGTCACTCAGGGGCAGGCCAAGCTTGAGCAGGTCGTGACCATCCATGGCCGTAAGCTGACTACCCGTGGCCACACCGAAGGCGCCATTTGGTTTGATTTTAAAGAACTGTGCTTTGGGCCACGCTCACAGGCAGATTATTTATACCTTGCCCAGCACTATCACACCGTTTTTGTGTCGGATATTTTAAAGCTTGAGGCCGATCGCCGCAGCGAGGCGCGACGACTCACTTGGATGGTGGACGTATTTTACGATTACCGCGTCAAGATGATCGCCACCAGCGCCGCGGCGCCAGAGGCCATTTACACCGAAGGCGACTTTGCGGCTGAATTTGAGCGCACCGCCAGCCGTTTGATTGACATGCAAACGGAGCAATATCTGTCGTTGCCACACCTGACTTTGGCATAAATTCCATGCGATTGATCATGTGACTGAGCGATAAGATAAAATTTATGTAAAAAAGAGTGTCTGTTAGGGGCGAATCCTTGCTAAAATAACGCATTTTCCCTATCTAAACTTAAAAGTTGGAGATTTACAAATGGCGATTGAACGCACTATTTCTATTATCAAGCCTGATGCCGTAGCTAAAAATGTTATTGGTCAAATTTACACTCGTTTCGAAAACAACGGCCTTAAAGTGGTTGCTGCTAAAATGAAACAGCTGTCACAAGCCGATGCTGAAGGCTTCTACGCCGTACACAAAGAGCGTCCTTTCTTTGCCGACTTGGTTAAATTCATGACCAGCGGCCCAGTGATGATCCAAGTGTTGGAAGGTGAAAATGCGGTTTTGAAAAACCGTGAACTAATGGGTGCCACTAACCCTAAAGAAGCAGAAGCGGGCACCATCCGTGCTGATTTTGCTGAATCAATTGATGCCAACGCAGTACACGGTTCTGACAGCTTGGAAAATGCAGCCATTGAAATTGCTTATTTTTTCAATGATTCAGAAGTCTGTGCTCGTTAATTAAAGGAGTCCTTCAGGCAGGCCGTTTGCAGCCGTAGATGCGTCTGCCTGAATTAGTATGCGTACCAATTTATTAAATTATGATTTGCCAGGGCTAACGCGCCATTTCGAAGAAATGGGCGAGAAGCCATTCCGTGCCAAACAGGTGATGCGTTGGATGCACCAAATGGGTGCCTCTAGTTTTGACGACATGACGGACTTGGCAAAATCACTGCGCGCTAAATTAGACGAGCAGGCCATTATTCAAGTACCCGATTTGATGACGTCGCAGGCGTCGGTCGATGGTACCCGCAAGTGGTTGTTAGACGTTGGCACCGGTAATGGTGTCGAAACGGTGTTTATTCCCGAATCAGAACGCGGCACCCTGTGTATTTCTTCCCAGGTTGGCTGTGCGCTGGAGTGCACGTTTTGTTCTACTGGTCGCCAAGGGTTTAACCGTAACCTCAGCGCCGCTGAAATCATTGGCCAGCTATGGTGGGCCAATAAAGCCATGGGCGTGACCCCGCGCAACGAGCGCGTGGTGTCTAACGTGGTGATGATGGGGATGGGCGAGCCGCTGGCCAACTACGACAATGTGGTGACGGCTTTAAACATCATGCTGGACGACCATGGTTATGGGCTGTCACGCCGTCGCGTGACGGTGTCGACCTCGGGCATGGTGCCACAAATGGATCGGCTTAAAGAAGATTGTCCGGTGGCGTTGGCCGTGTCTTTACACGCGTCTAACGATGCCGTGCGCGATGAAATCGTGCCATTAAATAAAAAGTACCCGCTGAAAGAGCTGATGGCGGCCTGCCAGCGTTACTTGGTGAAAGCACCGCGTGACTTTGTGACCTTTGAATACGTCATGTTGCAGGGTGTGAACGACTACGTGCAGCACGCGCACGAACTGGTGGCATTGGTGAAAGACGTGCCGTGTAAGTTTAACCTGATTCCGTTTAACCCATTCCCTAACTCAGGCTATGATCGTTCTAGCAACGACCGTATTCGTGCGTTTAGGGACGTGTTGCAAGAAGCAGGCCTCATCGTGACCGTGCGTAAAACCCGCGGCGACGACATTGACGCCGCCTGTGGGCAACTGGCAGGGCAGGTGAAGGATAAAACCAAGCGTCAGGCCAAGTGGCAACAAATTAACTTAGAGAAAAGTTAGGCCCATGAAGCGCCTACTCGGTGGCATGATGATCATGACTGGGTGGGCGTTAACGGCGTGTGTGGGCCTGGTTGGCCCCGCGCCGCAGCAGCCTCAGGCTTTGGCTGTGGTGAAGGCCAGCCTGGCGCAAGGTTACATGGCGCAAGGGCAATGGCAGGAAGCTTTTAAGCAGATAGACCAGGCGGTGGCGCTGCTGCCCAACGACGTGTCGCTGTGGTTGATTCGGGCCGAGCTGTATCGACAGCAGGCCCGGCCCACAGAGGCGCAGCAAAGTTATGCACAAGCGCTGCGTTTGGCGCCCAGCGCCGGCGCACCCAATCACCATTATGCCTGGTATTTGTGCCAGGATAGGGCAGCACAGGCGGAACCAGTTGAGGTGATGCGGTATTTTGAGCGGGCCTTGGCCGACGTTGATTATGCCTATTTGGCTCAGGTGAGGGCGCAGCAACACGTTTGCCAAAATGACTGAGCCAGCCTAAGGGCACGAATACGATAGAATAGCAGGCGCCGCTGTCGAGACAGCGTCGCCGTAAGTAAGGATAAGAGGATTGACGGCGTTGGCCCCTTGAAATGAGGGGCGACGGGTTGATGCTTCTATTAAGTGAGTAGGCTTTAGGGCAAAAAAAGCATGAAGAATACCCAAGGCCTGCTTTTGAATCATACCAAAGCAAGACGTTAAGATATTTTAGGACGGGATTATGAGTGACGTGGAACAAACACAAGCGACCGATACAGCTCCTGTAACCAATGGTGTGTTGATGCTGGGTGAGAAGTTGAAACAGGCCCGATTGACTAAAGGTTTGAGCGTAGGCGAAGTGGCCGAACGTTTAAAGCTAGCCGTGTCTCAGGTAGAGGCAATGGAAACCAACGATCCAAGCCGCTTTACCGAACCCGTTTTTGCCCGTGGTTTTTTTCGTAGCTATGCCCGCTTTTTGCAGCTAAACGAAGCCGAAGTGTTGGCGGATTTGAACGTGATGTTCCCTTCCGAGCGCGTGGCAGTGAATCATGCGCAAAGCCAACAGTCGCAGGCACCCGTTCGCAATGGCGGCAGCGCTAAAAAGCTGCCTAAATGGCTATGGATGGCGGGTTTAGTGGTGGTCATCGTGGGCGTGGCGATTGCCTGGCCTAAGGGCGAAGCAGAAGAGTCAGGCGCAAGTGATGACGCGCCTTTGGCCGTAGGTGAGCTGGCTGCGCCTCAGGTGGCCCCAGCGGTGCCTGTGACGCCTGTCGGCGGTACTGAAGCGGTTGAGGGCAGCGCCGAAGCGACTGCCGCCGACGCGGCCGCCGCCGAATCAGAGGCCAACGCCCCAGCGGCGGTTGGTAACGACGTTTTGGTGATCAACATCGCCAGCCGCTCAATGCTGGTGGTGAAAAGCAAAGACGGTGAAGTATTGATCAATCAAATTGTGCCTGCACGCAGCGAGCACAAGTTTGAAGGTGGCGCACCTTACGATGTGCGAATTGGCTACGCACGCGGCGCCAGCATGACATTTAATGATGAAGCGGTGGACCTGTCAGGTGCTTTTGTGGACAAAATCACTGCCGCGGTAACGGTACCTAAATAAAATGAATGAAGATCGTAATGTATTAGTAAGACGTCAAACCCATACTGTGGCCATCGACCACGTTTTGGTGGGTTCTACGGCCCCAGTGGTGGTTCAGTCGATGACCAACACCGACACGGCAGATGCCGTGGGCACGGCACAGCAGGTTTTTGAGCTGGCCAACGCTGGCTCGGAAATGGTGCGCATCACGGTGAACAGCCCCGAGGCTGCGGCCAAGGTGGCGGAGATTCGCCAACGCTTAGACGACATGGGTTGTAACGTGCCGTTGGTGGGCGACTTTCACTTTAATGGTGAGCGCCTGCTGCGCGACTATCAGGACTGTGCCAAAGCCTTAGCCAAATACCGGATTAATCCCGGTAACGTCGGCAAGGGCGTTAAAGGCGACGAAAAATTCAGCTACATGATTGAGCAAGCCATAGAACACGACAAAGCCGTGCGCATTGGCGTGAACTGGGGCAGCCTAGACCAATCCTTGTCGAAGCGCTTAATGGATGAAAATCTGGCTTTGGGTAGCCCTAAAACGGCGGACCAAGTGATGAAGGAAGCCTTAATCATCTCGGCCTTAGAGTCGGCGCAAAAAGCGCGCGACATTGGCCTGGCCGAAAACAAGATTATTTTGTCGTGCAAGGTCAGTAACGTACAAGACCTCATCAGCGTCTACCGTGACCTAGGCAGCCGTTGCGAATACCCCTTACACCTGGGCTTAACCGAAGCCGGCATGGGCAGTAAGGGCATTGTGGCGTCCAGCGTCGCACTGGCCATTTTGTTGCAAGAGGGAATTGGTGATACCATTCGCATTTCCCTGACGCCAGAGCCAGGCAGCGCCCGCACCCAAGAAGTCATTGTGGCGCAGGAATTATTGCAAACCATGGGCTTGCGTCACTTTACCCCCTTGGTGACGGCCTGTCCGGGCTGTGGTCGCACCACCAGCACGGTGTTCCAAGAGCTGGCGCAAGACATTCAGCAGTATTTGCGTGAGCAAATGGTGATTTGGCGCCTGCAATATCCAGGCGTAGAGGCTTTAAACGTGGCCGTGATGGGCTGCGTGGTGAACGGACCAGGCGAGAGTAAGCTGGCCGACATCGGCATCAGCTTGCCGGGTACTGGTGAAGTACCGGTGGCGCCGGTTTATGTTGACGGCAAGCGTATGGTGACCTTAAAAGGCGATCAAATGGCCGAACAGTTTATTCAAATTGTGAATGACTATGTGGTGACGCATTTTGGTGAGGGCGGCGACCGACGCAGCCGTCACAAAGTCATCCCCATTATTAATTCATAACAAAACCAATAAAGATAAAGACGAGAACCATGAGTGTAAAAGTACAGGCCATCAAAGGCATGAACGATTTGTTGCCAAGCAACTCAGCCTACTGGCAACGTTTTGAAGCAGAAGTGAACGACTGGACCGCCAGCTACGGCGTGTCGCTAATCCGCACCCCCGTGGTTGAATCCACGCAATTATTTGTGCGCTCCATCGGTGAGAACACCGACATTGTGGATAAAGAAATGTACACCTTTGTGGACAGCCTCAACGGCGATTCTTTAACCTTGCGTCCAGAAGGCACGGCGTCGTGTTTGCGCGCCGTGGTTGAGCACAATCTGCTTTATAATGGGCCACAGCGCCTGTGGTATATGGGCCCAATGTTCCGCCATGAGCGCCCACAAAAAGGCCGTTATCGTCAGTTCCACCAAATTGGGGTGGAATGCTTGGGCTTTGAAGGCCCAGACGTGGATGCCGAACTGATTGGCATGGCCTACGACTTATGGTGTCGTTTGGGTTTGCAAGATTACTTGACCCTAGAGATCAATACCCTGGGCAACCGCGAAGAGCGCGCTGCCCATCGCGAAGCCTTGATTAAGCACTTGGAAGCGCACGCCGACATTTTGGATGAAGACGCCAAAAAGCGCCTGTACACCAACCCGCTGCGTGTTTTAGACACCAAAAACCCTGATTTGCAGGCGATGGCCAATGCCGCACCGAAGCTGATCGACTATTTGGGCGAGGCATCGCTGAAGCACTACGCCGATTACAAGGCCATGATCACCGCTTTAGGCATTCCTTACGTTGAAAACCCTCGCTTGGTGCGTGGCTTAGATTACTATAACTTAAGCGTGTTTGAGTGGGTGACCACCAAGCTGGGTTCTCAAGGCACCGTGTGTGGTGGTGGACGTTACGATGGCCTGATTGAAGAGTTGGGTGGCAAGCCGGCGCCGTCAGTGGGCTTTGCCATAGGGATTGAACGCTTGATTCTTTTGGCGCAAGAGTTCGGCACCCTAACCGTGGATGCCGCCCCAGACGTGTATCTGTTACAACAGGGTGAGGGCGCCGCAGTGGCGGCTTTGGTGTTGGCCAAAACCTTACGTCAGGCTGGCTTTAACGTCTTGCAGCACGGCGGCGTGGCCAGCTTTAAGTCACAAATGAAAAAAGCCGATGGCAGCGGCGCGCATTACGCCGTGATCCTGGGTGAGAACGAATTGAACACCGCTTCGGTGAGCATTAAAGACCTGCGTGGCGATAAAGCGCAGATCACCGTGGCGCAAACAGATTTAGTCAAACAACTAACAGAATGGATGGAATAAGTCATGGCCTACGATTTACAAGCACATGAAGAAGTAGAAGGCTTTAAACGGTTCTGGAAAAACTGGGGTCGCTGGTTGTTTTTGGCGTTGTTGATTGGCGCCATTGCTTATGTGGGTAATTATGTTTACCAACAAAAGCAGATGAACAAGTCTGCCGACGCGGCCATTGTTCTGGACCAGTTAACCAAAGAAGTGCAAGCTTCTGATTTAGACAAGGCCAAAGCCTCATTGGCCACCCTCCAAAACGACTATGCTAAAGTGTCGTTGACCACTCAGGCCAGCCTGATGATGGCCGGAGTGTATTTTGATGGTGGTGATTTTGACGGGGCAACCAAAGCTTTGACTTGGGTGAAGGACAACCACAAAGATCCGTTGGTTCAAGCCATCACCACCGAGCGTTTGGCCGTGGTGTTGCTACAACAGAAAAAATACGACGAAGCCATCTTGATGACCAAGGCCAAAGTCGAACCAGAATTTGAAGGCTTATTATTATCTGTACGCGGTGACATTTACGCCGCTCAAGGCAAAATAGCCGAAGCCAAAGAGGCTTATGACCTAGCGTTGGCCAAAACCGACGAGAAAGCACCTGGTCGTGCCGTGATTGAGCTGAAGCGTAATCAACAGGGGTAATCATGAAATATAAAGCACTTGTGATTGGTTTAATGGCGGTGGGCCTAGCGGCCTGCTCCTCGAAGATGAAGCCGACAGACCCAGCCAAACTGCTGGAAATCAGTCAGCAAACCCAAATGGACGTGCAGTGGACGGCAGACGTTGGCCCAACCAGCACGCTGGGCTTTGCCCCTGCCTTGGTCGGCGATAAAGTGTACGCCGCCAATGAAAAAGGCCGCATCGTTGAGCTGGATTTTCAAACGGGCCGCGTTTTAAACAGCATCGACACCAAACAAAAGCTGGTGGCCGGTGTGGCCGTGGCCGGCGACTTGGCCTTTGTGGGCAGCGCAAGTGGTGATCTGGTGGCTTATAACCTGAGCACCAAGGCCGAAGTTTGGCGCAGCAACTTAACCAGCGTGTTGAGCGAAGCGCCGCTTATGTTGCAATCGGTGCTGGTGGTTAAAACCAAAGACGGACGCTTGACCGGCTTTAATCCGCAAACCGGCGACATCGGTTGGTCGTTTGTCGGCGCCCAGTCAGGCTTGCAGGTTCGCGGTACCGGGTCGATGATGCCAATGGATGAGCGTCACTTCTTGGTCGGCCAAGACGGTGGTGTGCTGCAACTGGTGGATGCCGGTGCCGGTGCCCCAGTCTTCGAAGCCCCCATTTCGTTCCCTCGTGGCGCGACTGACTTTGACCGCGTGACCGAAGTGTTGAGCCGTCCGATTACCGATGGCCCACAAATTTGCGCCGCCGCCTTCCAAGGCTACGTGACCTGTTACGACATGCGTGATTGGCAAATCATGTGGTCGAAACCTTTGTCTTCAAGTAAAGGCATCGAAGTGTATGGCGATCTGGTGGTGGTGAGCGAAGACAATGGCTTGGTGTCGGCTTTTAACCGTGCTGATGGCCAAGAAGTTTGGCAAAATGACTCATTGAAAAACAGAAGAATCTCTGCGCCTATTTTATTGAAAAATGGTTTAGTAGTGGTGGATTTTGAAGGGTATGCCCATATTATGGACCCGTTAACGGGTGCCTTTATTGGCCGTACAAAACTGCCGGTTGGCGCGCTGACGGCTCAGCCGCTGCGTCTGAACGGCATGACTTTATTACAAGGCGCATCAGGTAAGTTGATGCTGGTTGGAGCAGGTGTTAGTTAATGAAACCCACGATTGTTTTGGTTGGACGTCCTAACGTAGGTAAGTCTACTTTGTTTAATCGCCTCACGCGTACCAAAGACGCGTTGGTGGCAGACCTACCCGGTTTAACCCGTGACCGTCACTACGGCCACGGCAAGGGCGCCAGCAAGCCTTATTTGGTGGTGGATACCGGCGGTTTCGAACCGGTGGTAGACAGCGGTATTCTATTTGAAATGGCCAAGCAAACGCTGCAAGCGGTGGACGAAGCCGATGCCGTGATTTTCTTGGTGGACGCCCGTTCGGGCCTGACGCCACAGGATAAAATGATTGCCAACCGCCTGCGCCAAAGCGATCGTCCCGTATTCATCGCGGTGAATAAGGCCGAAGGCATGAACCGCGCCGTGGTGACGGCAGAGTTCTATGAAATGGGCTTGACTGAGCCGGTGGTGATTTCAGGCGCGCATGGCGAAGGCGTACGCGACCTGATGGAAGAAGTGTTGGCGCACTTTCCTGACGCCGCAGAAGAAGAAGTGGCCAACGATCACCCTGTGTTTGCCATTATTGGTCGCCCCAACGTGGGTAAGTCCACGCTGGTGAATGCGATCTTGGGCGAAGAGCGGGTCATTGCTTTTGACCAAGCAGGCACCACGCGCGACAGCATCCACATTGACTTTGAACGTCAAGGTAAGCCTTACACCATCATCGACACCGCCGGCGTGCGTCGTCGCAGTAAGGTCGATGAGGCCATTGAGAAGTTCTCCGTGATCAAAACCATGCGCGCCATTGAAGCGGCCAACGTGGTGGTGCTGGTTTTGGATGCGCAACAAGACATCGCCGATCAAGACGCCACCATTGCTGGTTTTGCCTTAGAGGCAGGCCGTGCTTTAGTGGTGGCCGTGAATAAATGGGATGACGTGACCGAAGAGCGCAAGGCCGCCATTAAAAAAGAGATCGACCGCAAGTTGTATTTCTTGGACTTTGCCAAATACCATTACATTTCAGCGTTGAAAGAGCGCGGCATTCCCGATTTGTTTAAATCGATTAATCAGGCCTATAAAGCCGCCATGATTAAGATGCCCACGCCGAAAATTACCCGCGTGTTGCAATCTGCTTTAGAGCGTCAGCAACCGGCCCGTGCTGGCCTGATTCGCCCGAAAATGCGCTATGCTCACCAAGGCGGCAGCAATCCGCCGGTGATCGTGGTGCATGGTAACGCCTTGCAAAAAATTTCGGACAGCTACACCCGTTATTTAGTGGCGACCTTCCGTAAGGCATTTAACCTAGAAGGCACGCCTTTACGCGTTCAGTTTAAGTCTTCTGACAACCCGTTTGCCAACGTCGACAACCAAGCCAATGCTGGCCCACGTCGTGCTCAGTTAAGTAATCGGATTGCCAAAAAAGAAGAAAAAAAACAACAAATATCGCAGCGTTTATCGCAGAAGAATAAGGCAAAGCCGCGTTGATGTGTTAGGATGTATGCGTGCAAAAGATGTAAAAGACCTTTTTAGGCCATAAATAATCACAATAAGATGGAGCAGTTAAATATGAATAATAAAGGGCAATTGTTACAAGATCCTTTTTTAAATGCTTTGCGTAAAGAGCATGTGCCCGTTTCAATTTACTTGGTAAACGGCATTAAACTACAGGGTCAAGTTGAATCATTTGACCAATACGTGGTTTTATTACGCAACACCAGTGTTACCCAAATGGTGTACAAACACGCAATTTCTACTGTGGTGCCCGCGCGCGCAGTGAGCATCAGTCACGACAAACCTGCAGCAGGTACCGATTCTGCAGAATAATCGTCACGGGCTCGACCACTTGCAACCCCAATCAGAACGCGTACTTCTGGTTGGGGTTGATTTTCATGCTGCCGACTTCGAGAATGCCCTAGAAGAAGCCAAAGACCTGATCTCTGCCGTTGAAGGGGACCTGGTAGAGGTCTTAACCTGCAAACGCGCCAGCCCTCACGCTGCGCTGTTTGTCGGCACCGGTAAGGCGCAAGAAATTGCCGCCTTAGTGCAGGCGCAGCAAATCGACTTAGTGGTGTTTAACCACGAACTCACCCCCACGCAAGAGCGTAACCTAGAGCAGGCCATGCAGTGCCGCGTCTTGGATCGCGTGGGCTTGATTTTGGCGATTTTCGCCATGCGTGCCCAAAGCCAAGAGGGTAAGTTGCAGGTCGAGCTGGCACAGCTCACCCACCTGTCTAGCCGTTTGGTTCGTGGCTACAAACACCTTAAAAGCCAACGCGGTGGCATCGGTTTGAAAGGGCCAGGGGAAACCCAGCTCGAAACCGACCGACGCCTGATCGTGAACAAAATCGCCCGCCTGAAAGCGCGTTTAAAAGACGTAAAAAAACAGCGGGCCACGCAGCGCAAAGGCCGCGGCAAAAGCGGGCTCAAAACCTTTGCCTTGGTGGGCTATACCAACGCGGGTAAGTCATCATTGTTTAATCGATTGACCAAGTCTGAGGTGTTTGCAGCGGATCAGCTGTTTGCCACCCTAGACCCCACCGCCCGGCGCTTATACTTAAGCCCTGAAGCCAGCGTCATCATCACCGACACCGTCGGCTTTGTGCGCGACCTGCCGCACAGCCTGGTGGCGGCGTTCTCTGCCACTTTGGAAGAAACCGCCATGGCCGACGTGTTGCTGCACGTGGTCGATGTGTCTAATGAAGACTACGAGCGGCAAATGGCCGATGTCGACGAGGTTTTGGTCGAGATTGGCGCCGCCGACGTGCCGCAGCTGGTGGTGTACAACAAAATGGACTTAGTGCCCGAAGACGCACGTTTGCCGATTGGGCAGGTGCGGGGGCAAGAAGACGAACTGTTGGGCGTACGGGTTTCCATTCAGAGTGGCGAGGGCTTAGACGAGCTGCGCGCCGCCATGATTGAGTTGGCCAACGCTTAGGCGCATCAGCCATAAAAAACGGTGAATCCAGAATGGGATTCACCGTTTTTTTGTGGGGATTGAATGGGCTTATTCGATCACCGTGATCCCTTGCAGCAGCTTTTGTACGAAGGGAGGCAGGTCGCCGGTTTGGCAACGAATCATCACGTCGTTCATTTTGCTTTTTTGCTCGGGGTTCAGCTGGCCTTGCTTGAGTAAAACCGTCACCAGTTCCGAGGTTTCAAATGCGGCAGTGGTTTCGGTGCCGACGCAGCCACAGTTGCTCACCAGGCTTTGCTTGACCTTGTCACCGCCCAAAAGGCTCACCTCGGGGCGTTGCCACACCTCGTTGGCCGTGATGCTGGCCTCGCAAAGGTTGGTCAGCTGGGTGGCCACCTGCTGGCGCGCCATGTCGTCGACCTGCGAGCAGGCGCCCAGAAGGCTCAGAGCGGTGAGTAAAGCCAGGCGCTTAGGCAGGGGCATGTTCGTTCGCCTTAAGGTCTTGGAGGCAGCTTTGGTTGCGTGCTTCGATGGCCGTCATGCCGCCCATTTGTTCAATCCGGGCTTCTGGCGTCAGCTTAGAAAACGCGCTGACTTCGGCTTCGTCCATGTTGTCGAATAGGCCCGCCATGGTGCATTCGCAATAGGGCTGAATGGCCCACTCTGCGTCGCCATCGATGCCGACTTTTTGTAGTTCGGCGGGCCAGTTAGGGTCGAAGGGCGTGTTTTGCACACAGGCTTGAACCATGGCCTGATTCGCCTCTTCGGCGCTGAGGCCTTTTTTAGACATCCAGTAAAAGGCCGCCACCAGAATTAAAATGATGAACAGCCACGGGCGCAATTTTTTAATCATGCAGCGTTTCCATCCGGATGCGGGTGACTTTTTGGGTCACAGATGACAGGGCTTCCATGGCCGCAATCGCATTGTTGATGTCTTTTTCCACGGTGCGGTGGGTCAAAATCACGATTTCGGCATTGTCTTGATCGATGACGCCTTTTTGAATCAGGGCTTCAATCGAGATTTGACGATGGGCCAATAAGCTGGCGATTTCGGCCAACACGCCCGGCTCGTCCTTCACGCACACGCGCAGGTAGTAGCTGGTGCGCACTTCGTCCATGGGTAGAATGGCGATGTCTTGCACGGCGCTGGGTTGGAACGCTAGGTAAGGCACGCGCTGGTGGTTGTCGGCGGTGATCAAACGGCCAATGTCCACAATGTCTGCCACCACGGCGCTGGCGGTCGGCAAGGCACCGGCACCGGGGCCGTAATGCAAGGTGGTGCCCACGATGTCACCCTTCACCAAAACGGCGTTCATGGCGCCATTCACGTTGGCCAGTAGGCGGCTTTCTGGGATGAGGGTAGGGTGAACGCGTAGCTCAACGCCCTGTTCGGTTTTACGGGTGATGCCCAACAGCTTGACGCGGTAGCCCAGTTCTTCGGCGTAGCGAATGTCTTTGCCATTGAGTTGGCTAATGCCTTCTAGGTAGCAGTTATTGAACTGCATTGGAATGCCAAAGGCGAGGGCGGCCATGATGGTGATTTTATGACCGGCGTCGTGGCCTTCCACGTCAAACGTGGGGTCGGCTTCGGCATAGCCTAGCGCCTGCGCTTCTTTTAACACGTCGGCAAAGTCGCTGCCGTGTTCGCGCATTTCGCTTAAAATAAAGTTGCTGGTGCCGTTGATGATGCCGGCAATCCATTCAATCTTGTTGGCAGATAGTCCTTCACGAAGGGCTTTAATGATGGGGATGCCACCGGCCACGGCGGCTTCAAACATCACCATCACGCTGTGCTGTTCGGCCAGGGTGAAGATTTCGTTGCCATATTCAGCCAACAATTTTTTATTGGCGGTCACTACGTGTTTGCCGTTTTTGATGGCCGCGATCACCAAGTCTTTGGCAATGTCGGTGCCACCAATGGTTTCAACCACGATGTCGACGTCAGGATGATTGACCACCTCAAAGGCGTCGGCACTGATTAAGGTGTCGGTGCCACAAACCGCCCGCGCACGCTCAGTATTGCGGCTAGCGGCCATGAATAAACGAACTTCGCGCCCAAGGCGACGTCGAATCTCGGAAGCGTTTTGTTGAATAACCTGAGCGGTGCCTCCCCCAACGGTGCCTACGCCTAAAATGCCGATATTTATGGGTTGCATACATCCTCCTGGCTAGCTGCCAAATATTGTTGGTTTATTAGTCTGAAAATAAACGTATAATCGTAGCTGAAAACACGATGGTTTGCACGAAATATAAACGGTTGGTTAAAAAGAGAGGAAAATCATGCAAATAGACCAAAGTTTACCCCAAGATCAGCTGTATTTTGCCAGTTACGATGAAACGGGCGTACAGGTAGGGGAAACCCGCTATGAAACCCCGATACGCTTGGACGAAGAGCAGGTTATGGCCTTGCCCGATTTGGTGTTCTCTGAAGTGAACGAAGACACGTTTGCCGATGCCCTTGCGGCCAAGCCAGAATTGATTTTATTTGGCTGTGGCCCCACCCAAAAGTTTTTACACCCCAAAATCACCGCGCATTTAACCCGTCAGGGCATTGGCTTTGAAGTGATGATCACGCCATCGGCCTGTCGTACCTTTAATATATTAAAAGATGAAGGCCGTCGCGTGTGGGCGTGGATCATGCCACATTAATCAAACGACGTGGGATTAGGGATTGCCTCAAGAAGGGCATCGCGTTTATATTGTTACCTTAAACGCACATCCCTAGACCAATACGTGGAGACGGTTATGGCCATTGAGTGGCTAACGCAACATTTTACCCATCAAGGGTTAACGGCATACATTACGCACCCTGATTGCCTGGCGTATGAAGTTGAGCCTGAAAATCCAGAATGCCCCGAACGACTGATGGCGATTAAAGACCAGCTAATGTCGTCGCGGGTGTTCGATTTTTTGCAAGAATTTGAAGCCGAGCCGGTCACCGACATCCAGCTGTCGCGGGTGCATCCGCCGCGCTACATTCAGCACATCGAAGCGCTGGTGCCCAGCGAGCCGCACGTGTTTAATCGCCTGAACTCCGACATGAGCATCAGCTCCGGCACCATGCGCGCCATTCGTTTGGCTGCCGGCGCCGTGGTGCAAGCAGTCGACCTGGTCTTGAATTTTCAAGTGCCCAATGCCTTTTGCGCCATTCGCCCGCCCGGGCATCACGCCTGTACCGAAGAGACCATGGGCTTTTGCTTTGTCAACAACGTCGCTGTGGGCGCCATGCACGCCTTGGCCGAACACCGGCTGAGCCGCGTGGCCATTGTTGATTTTGACGTTCATCACGGCAACGGCACCGAAGAGATTTTCCAGGACGACGACCGCGTGATGCTGCTGTCGGCCTTTCAGCAAGACCTGTTTCCCTATTGTGGCGCAGAGCCCATTGGCAGTAATCCAAACATCATTAAGAGCCCGCTTAAGTCTGGTACCAAGAGCCAAGGTTTTCGAGAAATGGTGGAGGCTACCTGGTTGCCTAAGCTGCATGAGTTTAAGCCCGAGTTGATCCTGATCAGTGCCGGTTTTGATGGCCACTTAGAAGACGACATGGGTAATTTTGGCCTGGTTGAAGCCGACTATCAGTGGGTGACCGAGCAGGTGGTGGCGATTGCGAACCACCACTGTGGTGGCAAAATTGTGTCCACCTTAGAAGGGGGCTATGATCCGTCTTCTTTGGGGCGTAGCGTTGTGGCGCACATTAAAGCATTGATTGATGCCTAAAGGGCAGCTTTTGGGCTTATTTAATAGGAAGTGCTAAAGATGAAGAAACAAGTATCAATTTTGATGTTGTTGGCTTTGTTTGCTCAGCCTGTGTGGGCCGAGGGTAAGTTTGGGGGCACCTATGGCCCCCAGTGTGGGATTAAGTATTTAAACCTCACTAAGTCTCAGGCCGAGCGGCTTAAAAGCATGCGCCTGGCCTTGAAAAGTGAATACGATGGCCATGAGGCATTCAAACGCAGCTACCAGAAAAGCTACAATGAGCGCATTAACAACCTGATGACGCGCCCAGAGTTTGATGAAGTCACGGCCAAAAAACTCATCAACGATTTCTATCGCGTGCAGCTGCGTCGAGAAATCAGTGAGTTGAAGCTACAGCACGCCCTGTTTCAGATGTTAGACGCCGAGCAAAGAAAAGACTGGCTGAATGGCTGTGCCGGTTACCCTTTTGGGTCGGATGGTTAGCCTAAAATGGGCTAAGCGTGTTCACGTAGGGTAGGATGCGTTATCATACGCACAGTTTTTGTTGTACGTTACACATGACTCGGGGCGCTTCGCACACGAAGCTGAGACAGTACCCGTAACACCTGATCTGGTTAATGCCAGCGGAGGGAAGTCACGATCGTGTTGGCTCATGATCGCTATTCTCTGCCGTTGTATGGAGCAAGCGATGACAACCGCCACGATTTCTCACCTTTCTTTAGAGGCAGCCACCGCTGCCACCATCTTTACCCAATTCAAACAAACCCCGCCTTTGGTCCATTGCTTGACCAATGAGGTGGTGCAGTCCTTTACCGCCAATGTTTTACTGGCGCTCGGTGCGTCACCGGCGATGGTGGTCGAGGCCAGCGAAGCCAGCCAGTTTGCCGGCGTGGCCAATGCGGTGCTGGTCAACCTCGGCACGCTGTATCCCGAGCGCGAAAAAGCCATGCTGGCCGCCATTGCCGCCGCCAATGCGGCCGATCGGCCGTGGGTGCTTGATCCGGTGGCGGTGGGGGGCTTGAGCTATCGCACCGAGTTTGCTCATGCCCTGTTATGCCTCAAACCGGCGGCCATTCGGGGCAATGCTTCTGAAATCATGGCGCTGTCGGGCATGACCGCGGGGGGCCGCGGCGTCGACAGCACGGCCGACTCGGCCGCCGCGATGCCCGCTGCGCAGGCCTTGGCCCAGCAAAGCGGCGCCATTGTGGCGGTGACGGGCTTGGTGGATTTCATCACCGATGGCGTGGCCGTGATCGCCGTGCCCGGCGGGGCCGAGCTGATGACGCGGGTGGTGGGCACCGGCTGTGCGCTGTCGGCCGTGGTGGCGGCTTTCTGCGGCCTGCCTTTGCCTCAATCTATGCGCTTACAGCAGGTGGCTTTGGCCTGTCAGGTCATGGCCGACTGTGGCGCTCAGGCCACGGCTGCCGCGGCCGGTCCTGGCAGCTTTGTGTCTTTGTTTGTCGATGCCCTTTATCACTATCACCCTGCCGCCGTGTGTGCAGGGGTTCCGGAGATTAATTTATGAGTACCCGTATTAACGCCTTGACCATTGCTGGCACCGACCCTTCTGGCGGCGCCGGCATTCAGGCGGACTTAAAGGCTTTCTCGGCGCTGGGCGCGTATGGCACCAGCGTCATTACGGCCCTAGTGGCGCAAAACACCAAGGGGGTGCAGTCGGTTTACCCCATCGACACCGATTTCGTGGCGGCGCAAATGGATTCGGTCTTGACCGACGTGCGCATCGACAGTGCCAAGATTGGCATGTTGTTTAGCCAAGAGGTGGTGGCGGTGGTGGCGCAGAAGCTGCGTCAGTATCCGCTGCCGTTTGTGGTGTTGGATACGGTGATGATGGCCAAAAGCGGGGATCCTTTGCTGGCGCCAGACGCCGTGGCGGCGATTCGAGAAGTGTTGTTGCCGATGGTGTCATTGATTACGCCAAACTTGCCGGAAGCCGCGGCGCTGTTAGACCAGCCGGTGGCCACCAACGAAGCGCAAATGCGCAGCCAAGGTGAGGCGCTGTTGGCCTTGGGGTGTCCGGCGGTGTTGATGAAAGGTGGGCACTTGAGCGAGGCCGAAAGCCCTGATTGGCTGTTTACCGCCGCAGGTGCTGAGCGCTTCAGTGCGCCCAGGGTGGCGACCAAGCACACCCACGGCACCGGCTGTACGCTGTCGGCGGCCCTAGCGGCCTTGCGGCCACGGCATGAAGATTGGCCCAGCACCGTGGCGGCAGCGAAGGCGTATTTGCAGCAGGCCTTGCTGGCGGCCGACACGCTCGAAGTGGGTGAGGGCATTGGCCCAGTGCATCATTTTCATGCTTTTTGGTAAACGAAGCGGGTTTAGTTGACCTTAAGACGGCATCGAGGCGTGGCAGCGATGCCGTTGTTTGTTATGATGGGCAAAGACGCATTAAGGGACAGCGAAACCAATGATCATCGTAATGAAAAAACAGGCCAGCGAAGTGGCCATCAACCAGGTGGTGGCGATTATTCACAGCCGCGGCCTGACCGAACACGTGTCGCGCGGCATTGAGTGCACCATTATTGGGGCGGTTGGTGACGAACGGGTGTTTGACCCGAAGGAGTTTGAGTGTTTGCCAGAAGTCGAGCGGGCCATGCGGGTACTGCACGACTGGCGCATGATTAGTCGCGAGGTCAAGCCAGAGAACACCCTCATTAAGGTCCGTGGTGTCACCTTTGGTCAAGCAGAGCCGATCCACATCAGCAGCCATTTAGGGCAAACCAAGGCCGATGCGGCGTACTTAGACCCTTATTACATTAGTTTAAAACCGTACGCCGAGCCCATGAGCGCTGCGGCGCAAAAGCAGGCCATGGTGGCCCAGATTGAGGCGGTGCACGCTCAGGGTCAGCCCGCCATCGTGCGCATTCGAGACGTACGGCAGCTGGATGCGGTGTTGAACGCAGAGGCCGACGTGCTGTATTTTGGCGGTGAGCTGATGGAAAACGTATTTTTGCAAAATGAAGTGGGCTGTCTCAATACCCCTGTGGTGCTGTGTAAGGACAAGCACCATGCGGTCGAGGCGTGGTTAAAAGCGGCCGAGCGCATCATGCTGCAGGGTAACCATTATGTCATGTTGGGCGAGGCGGGGACGCTGTCTTTGAACGATTTGTCTAATTATCGATTGGACATCGAGGCCATTGCGGTGGCCAAAAGCGTCAGTCATTTGCCCATTGTGGCCAATGTGACGCAGTTGCCGCAAAAACACCTGCCGGCAAGCCTGTTGAAAACATGGGCGATTATGGCGGGTTCATCAGCAGTGATTGGTGATTAGCCTAAGTTTGAAAAAATATTATTTCAATTTAAAGCGACGAGTGTCTCATTTTGACACTTCGTCGCTTTTTCGTTTTTTAGATTAAATGTCTAAATTTGGCCGTTTTTTGGACGTAATGGACAAAAAAATCCCCTTATTTTGGACAGGGTTAAATTTGTTGAAAATAATCTGAAAACAGGCTTGACGCTGTCAAGGCCAAGGGATAGATTAACTGTTCAATTCTTAAATAAGAAACCCATACGAGTTTGGGCAGTTGAGATTGTTGCCGTTGTTGTCCCGCTGTTTATGTGCGCGTACCCTAAATCGCTGTCATAAAGAGTTGTGTTACCCACACACCGACAAAACCAGACGATCACAACTTGGACCCGAAGCATTGAAACAATAAGAGGTTAACTATGCAAATATCTGGTGCACAAATCCTTGTGCAAAGTCTGCAAGCAGAAGGCGTGGAATACGTTTTTGGCTACCCCGGCGGCGCAGTACTGGAAATCTACGACGCCATGTTCCAGCAAGATCAATTCAAGCACATCTTGGTTCGTCATGAGCAAGCGGCGGTTCATGCTGCTGACGCTTATTCTCGTTCAAGTCATAAAGTTGGCGTTGCCCTCGTGACCTCAGGTCCGGGTGCCACCAACGCGGTGACCGGCATCGCGACCGCCCATTTGGATTCAGTCCCTTTGGTGGTGATTTCAGGGCAGGTAGGCACGCCCGCCATCGGATCGGATGCGTTCCAAGAAGTCGACATGTTGGGCATTACTCGACCATGCGTCAAGCATAACTTCTTGGTGACCGACGTTCGCGACCTAGCCGTTACGGTTAAAAAAGCGTTCATGATTGCCCAAAGTGGCCGTCCCGGTCCCGTGGTAATCGACATCCCTAAAGACGTGACTCAAGCTTTGGCGAAGTTCCACTATCCCGAAGAAGTGTTCATTCGTTCTTACCAACCCGTGTCTAAAGGCCATACCGGCCAGATCAAAAAGGCCATGCAGGTTTTGGCCGGCGCCAAGCGCCCAATGATCTATTTTGGCGGTGGGGTGGTGTTGGGCAATGCCAGCCAGGAATTGATTGAATTCGTTCAGCTGTTGGGTGCGCCCTGTACGGGCACACTGATGGGGTTAGGTGCTTATCCGAGCACGCATTCGCAGTTTGTGGGTATGTTGGGCATGCATGGCACTTATGAAGCCAACTTGGCCACCCAAAACTGTGATGTGATCATCGCGATAGGGGCCAGATTCGACGACCGCGTGATCTCTGTGCCAAGCAAATTCACCGACGCACCGAAAAAAATCATTCACATTGACGTGGACCCTTCCAGCATCGCCAAGCGCGTGCCGGTAGACGTACCGATTGTGGGTGATGTGAAGCAGGTGCTGCGTGAAATGATTCAACTGTGGAAAGAAAAATCCTACGTGTTGAATCCGAACCACCTTGAGAAATGGTGGCACACGATTGAAGCTTGGCGTGCAAAAGACTGTATGTATTTTGAAAACGATGAAGCCAGCCAAATCATCAAGCCACAGTTTGTGGTGCAAACCTTGGCTCGCTTGACCAATAACGACGCCATCATTACGTCTGACGTTGGCCAACACCAAATGTATGCGGCGCAATACTATCCGTTTATGCGACCACGTCAGTGGTTGAACTCGGGCGGTTTGGGCACGATGGGTGTGGGCTTGCCGTATGCGATGGGTGCTAAAGTCGCTCATCCAGACGCCACCGTTGCCTGTATTACCGGCGAAGGCTCGATTCAGATGAACATTCAAGAACTGTCAACCTGTCAGCAGTACAAACTGCCGATTAAAGTGATCAACTTGAATAACGGCTATTTGGGCATGGTGCGTCAGTGGCAAGAGTTTTACTACAGCGACCGTTACTCAGAATCTTACATGGATTCACTGCCCGACTTCGTGAAGCTGGCAGAGGCCTATGGCCACGTTGGCATGCGGATCGACAAAAGCAGTGACGTTGAAGGGGCTTTGAAAGAAGCCTTGGCAATGAAAGATCGATTGGTGTTCATGGACTTCATTACCGACAAGAAACAGAACGTGTTTCCGATGGTGGGTAATGGTAAAGGATTGGACGAAATGGTGCTGCCACCGCACATGGTGCAAGAAGCAGAGCGTTACGAAGCCGATTTCCGTGAATACGATACAAGGAGTGTGCCATGAGACACATTTTGTCGATCTTAATTGAGAACGAACCAGGCGCCTTGTCGCGCGTGGTGGGCCTGTTTTCTGCGCGTGGTTACAACATCGACGCCCTGTCGGTGGCCCCAACGGAAGATCCTTCATTGTCTCGTTTAAGCGTGGTGACCACCGGGTCGCCTAGCCAAATGGAGCAGATGACCAAGCAGCTGAACAAGCTGATTGAAGTGGTTAAAGTGACGGACTTGACTGAAAGTCGCTACGTCGAGCGTGAGCTGATGTTGGTTAAGGTTCGTGCAGTGGGTAAGGATCGGGATGAGATGTTACGGATGGCCGAGATTTATCGCGGCAGCATCGTGGACGTGACCGATAAGACTTACACCATTGAGGTGACCGGCACCACAGAAAAACTGAATACCTTTTTGGAATCCATTCAAAGCA
Organism: Neisseriaceae bacterium; assembly: GCA_017991555.1. Taxonomy (GTDB): domain Bacteria; phylum Pseudomonadota; class Gammaproteobacteria; order Burkholderiales; family Neisseriaceae; genus JAGNPU01. The sequence continues at coordinate 369,323 of JAGOQM010000002.1, read as the reverse complement.
GTTTGATTTTGGAAACCGTACGCACTGGTGCTTCTGGCATCGGCCGCGGTGAACGAATTTTACGCATTTAATGTGGCTCAGCCACCATTATTTAATACATCCAGTTAGTTGCAATTATTTTATATTTAAGGAATGACCATGAAAGTTTTTTACGATAAAGATGCCGACCTATCATTGATCAAAGGCAAACAGGTAGCCATCATCGGTTACGGCTCACAAGGCCATGCGCACGCAGCCAACCTAAAAGAATCTGGCGTGAACGTGATTGTGGGTTTGCGTAAAAACGGCGTGTCTTGGAACAAAGCCGTGAATGCCGGTCATGACGTACGTGAAGTGGCTGAAGCCACTAAGGCCGCCGACTTCGTAATGATTTTGTTGCCAGATGAAAGCCAACCTGACGTTTACGCCAGCGACATTGAGCCGAACCTAAAGCAGGGCGCCGTATTGGCCTTTGCTCACGGCTTTAACGTTCATTACAACCAAATTGTGCCACGCGCCGACTTAGACGTGGTAATGGTTGCCCCTAAAGGCCCTGGCCACACCGTACGCAGCGAATACCTAAAAGGCGGTGGTGTGCCTACGTTGATCGCCGTCTACAAAGACGAATCTGGCAAAGCCCGTGATTTGGCCTTGTCTTATGCAGCAGCCAACGGCGGCACCAAAGGTGGCGTGATTCAAACAGACTTTAAAGAAGAAACCGAAACCGACCTGTTTGGTGAGCAAGCCGTATTGTGCGGTGGCGCGGTTGAATTGGTTAAGGCCGGTTTTGAAGTGTTGACCGAAGCCGGTTACGCACCAGAAATGGCTTACTTTGAGTGCTTGCACGAATTGAAATTGATCGTTGACCTGATGTACGAAGGCGGCATTGCCAACATGAACTACTCTATTTCGAACAACGCTGAATACGGCGAGTACGTGACTGGCCCAGAAGTGATTAACGAAGAGAGTAAAGAAGCGATGCGTAAAGCCTTGTACCGCATTCAATCTGGTGAATACGCCAAGATGTTTATCTTGGAAGGCAAAACCAACTATCCTTCAATGACCGCTCGTCGTCGCTTGAACGCCGAACATCAAATTGAAGTAGTGGGTAACCAATTGCGTTCAATGATGCCATGGATCGCCAAAAACAAATTGGTTGACCAAGGTAAAAACTAAAACACCTGAGCCCTTTGGGCTTTAGTGTTGGATTTCGGGCAGTCTGTTGAAGACTGCCCGAATGCCGTCTGGGCCAACCCCTGTGGGGCTGTCATGGCTTTCTTGGTCAAAAAGGAAGGGCGCTACTATCCCCAAGCCAAAAAAACTATGGTAGTATCCCTATTTAAAATACAAAGGTGGGCTTGCGCCCGCTTTTATTTTGCGATAAATCGAGGATGATCATGCAAACTTGGCAATTACCCGAACACATTGCCGACATTTTGCCAGCTACTGCCCGTCAAGTAGAAAGTGCTAAAGAGTCACTGCTCAAGCTGTTTCGTGTATACGGCTATGAATTGGTGAATCCGCCGTTATTAGAGTACTCAGAATCACTGATGGCAGATCGTGATCCAGGCCTATCTTTAAAGACCATTCGTGTCGTTGATCAATTATCAGGTTTACAATTAGGCTTACGTGCCGACATCACGCCCCAAGTGGCGCGTATTGATGCGCACCTGTTGGCCGCCAATGAAGGCATCAACCGTTTGTGTTATGCCGGATCGGTGCTGCACGCCCGTCCTGATAGCTTGATGAGCACAAGAGAGCCTTTACAAGTAGGTGCGGAGCTATACGGCTGTGCCAGCGTGGATGCCGACATTGAGTTAATCGACTTAATGCTGCGCGCGCTGCGTCAAAATAATGTCGCCGAAGTGTTTTTATCCTTAGGCCACATTGGCGTGTTCCGTGCTTTGGCGAGCGAAGCCGCCTTGAGCAACGAAACGGCCGACGGCTTATTACAAATCATGCAGACCAAAGACAAACAGCGCGTGGCCGAGTTTGTGGCCAACCTGTCTTTGCGGCCTGAGTTACAAGCAGCCTTTATGCTGTTGCCGAGCCTGTATGGCGACGTCAGCACCGTGGCGCGTGCCAAAGCAGCGCTCCCAGCCTTGCCGTTGATTACCGCAGCGCTGGCAGAGGTAGAGGCCGTGTGCCAGGCGTATGCGGCAGAAACCATTCACGTCGACTTTGCTGACGTGCGCGTAGACACCTACCATACGGGCCTGCTGTTCGCAGCGTACGCCCCAGGTTGGTCGGACGCCGTGGCGCGTGGTGGTCGTTACGATCACCTCGGCGCTCAGTTTGGTCGGGCGCGCCCAGCAACAGGGTTTAGCTTGGACTTACGCGACTTAATTAAAGTATTGCCGCAAAATAAAATTCGTTGGGGCATTAAAGTGGCCGCCGACAAGCGCACCCATGCGCAAGCACACATAGAACAATTACGCACGACCGGTGAAACCGTAGTGGTGGATTACTTAGGCCAAAGTGCGAAAAGTTTGAATTGCAATAGAGAATTAGTTCTTCAAGATGGGCAGTGGCAAGTTGTGCCCTGTATTTAATATTTAACTTCAGTTTGATTAGGTAAATCATGGCTAAGAATGTGGTGGTAATCGGCACTCAATGGGGTGACGAAGGTAAAGGTAAAATTGTTGACTGGCTAACCGAGCACGCCCAAGGCGTGGTGCGTTTCCAAGGTGGTCATAACGCAGGTCACACCCTAGTGGTGAATGGCGAAAAAACCGTTTTACACTTGATTCCATCTGGTATTTTGCGCGCAGGCGTAGAATGCTTCATTGGCTCTGGTGTGGTGTTGTCGCCAGAAGCCTTACTGAAAGAAGTAGACGAATTAGAAGCAGCAGGCGTAGACGTGGTTGAGCGCATGAAAATTGCCCCAACGTGTCCATTGATCCTGCCTTACCACGTGGCTTTAGACCAAGCCCGTGAAGCAGCCAAAGGCAGCGGCAAAATTGGCACCACCGGCCGCGGCATTGGCCCTGCTTACGAAGACAAAATCGCTCGACGCGCCTTACGCGTGATCGATCTGTTTGATCCAGAAGGTTTTGCTGCCAAGCTGAAAGAAAACGTTGAACTATACAACGTTCAATTGACGCATTTGTACAAGCAAGAGCCGGTTGATTTTGATTCAATTTTGCATCAAGCCATGCAGCACGCAGAACGCATTCGCCCAATGGTGGCGGACGTGTCTCGCATCCTGTATGAAATGAACAAAAAAGGCGACAACATCCTGTTTGAAGGCGCTCAAGGCACCTTATTGGACATCGACCACGGTACCTACCCATTTGTGACTTCGTCTAACTGTTCTGCTGGTGCTGCGGCGCCTGGTGCAGGCGTGGCGCCACAAATGCTAAACTACGTGTTGGGCATTGTTAAAGCGTACACCACGCGCGTAGGCGCGGGTCCGTTTCCTACCGAACTGTTTGACGAAGTGGGTGCAGGCCTGGGTCAACGTGGTAACGAATTTGGCGCGACCACCGGTCGTTCACGTCGTTGCGGTTGGTTTGATGCGGCAGCCCTAAAACGCTCTATTCAAGTGAACGGCGTGACCGGCATGTGCGTGACCAAGCTTGACGTGTTGGATGGCATGGACGAAATCAAAATCTGCGTGGGTTACAAACTGAATGGTGAAGTGGTCGACATTCTGCCATTTGGCGCCGACGCCGTAGCGAAATGTGAGCCTATTTACGAGAGCCTACCAGGCTGGACTGAAACCACATTTGGCGTGAAGGTATACGAAGACCTGCCAATCAATGCCAAACGCTACTTAGACCGCATGTCTGAAATCTGTGAAGCACCGATTGCCATGGTGTCTACTGGTCCAGATCGTGAAGAAACCATCGTTTTGAATCACCCGTTTGCTTAATTAAGCACGCGCGTTAAGTAAGCCACACCCTAAGCGGTGTGGCTTTTTTTATGGCGTGAGGGTGGCTTAAAGGCGTGCGCTCTGGTCGGGTATGAAGGGCATAATGCTTTAAAGCGGATGGGGCGGCTGTAGATCTTAGGATTGTTGGCCACGCTGTTGCTTTCATGGGATTGAAAGGACAAACCTCCGGGTGACGATGGGGCTCTCCCATTTTATTGATGTTTTTAGCGCATAGACATTAAATAATTGGCAACAGACGCTTTTTTTTAGGTATATTGGTGCTACAGTGTCATCGTGATGCTGAGCAGCACCCGTTAAAAGAAGGTGGGTTTGACCTAAAAACCCCCAATAACAAGCCCTATGAATGAGGAGAAACGTATGTTCCTATTTACCAAAAAAGCATGGTTGGTGGCCTTAACGGCGGGCGCGCTGACGTTAAGCGCCTGTTCGCCTAAAGCCGATGAGGCCGCGCCAACTGAGCCAAGCGCTGGCGCCGATGCCACCGTGTATAAGGTCGCCGTTGATGCTGCCTATGCGCCGTTTGAATATCAGGATGACAAAGGCCAAGTCATTGGCTTCTCTAAAGACGTCTTGCAAGCGGTGGCCGACAAAGCTGGCATTAAGGTCGACTTTGTGCCCAATCCATGGGAAGGTATTTTCGCCACCCTAGAGCAGGGCGATCGCGACATTGTGTTGGCCAGCGTGACCATCACGCCCGAGCGCCAGCAAACCATGACCTTTTCTGAGCCTTATTTTGAGGCCACGCAAATGATAGCGGTGTCAGAAAAAGCCGGTGACGTCACCGGCCTCAACGATTTGAAAGACAAAACCGTGTCGGTTCAAAACGGGACCACCGGCGACTTGGTGATGCAGAAGTTGCAGGGTAAAACCAGTACCCAGATTAAACGCTTCGAAAGCATGCCTTTGGCTTTGAAAGAGCTCTTGGCCGGTGGCGTTGTGGCCTCGGTGGGGGACAACGGCGTGATGCAAAACTTCATTAACAATAACCCTGATGCCAATTTGAAAGTGATCGTGGATGCGGACTTTGAAAAAGAGCATTATGGCTTTGTGGTGAAAAAGGGCCGTCAAGATCTGGCCGATAAAATCAACGAAGGGCTACAAGGCATTCGTGCGGATGGCACCTACGATAAGATTTACGCAGAATGGTTTAGTGCTCAGTAACCAGCCTTAACCAGACCCGCTCCGGCGGGTTTTTTATGGCGGTGCTTATGGGTGTCAGTGCTAGGGGCATCGCCAGCCAGTATCGATTCAACATAACAAATAAAGGAGAAGCAGATGAATTGGTTGTCAAAAAAAGGGTGGGCGACGGTGATGGCCATGAGCGCCATGGGTTTAAGCGCGTGCGGACAGAAAGACGCCAGCAGCGAACAGGCCGGCACCGAACAGGCCCCAGTGTATCAAGTGGCCGTGGATGCGACCTATGCCCCATTTGAGTATCAGAATGAAAAAGGCGAAATTGTTGGGTTTTCTAAAGACCTGCTGCAGGCGATTGCCGATGAGGCCGGCGTTCAGCTGGTGTTTAAAAGCAGTCCTTGGGAAGGTATTTTTGCCACACTCGACCGTGGCGACAGCGACATTGTTTTAGCCAGCGTGACCATTACCCCCGAGCGTGAACAGGTGATGGCTTTTTCTGATCCTTATTTTGAAGCCACGCAGATGATTGCCGTGCCCGAAGGCAATACCGACATTAACGGCCTGGCGGATTTGAAAGACAAAACCGTGTCGGTACAAACCGGCACCACCGGTGACTTAGTCATGCAAGACGTGCAGGGCAAAACCAGCACCTTGATTAAGCGTTTAGACAGCTTGCCCCTAGCGCTTAAAGAGCTGATGGCCGGCGGGGTGGCCGCCACGGTTGGCGACAATGGCGTGGTGCAAAACTTCATTACACATAACCCAGATGCCAAGATGCGGACCATGATTGATGAAGGCTTTGAAAAAGAGCATTATGGTTTTGCGGTTAAATTGGGGCGCGACGACTTAGTGGAAGAACTGAATGATGGCCTTCAGGCCATCCGTAACAACGGCACCTACGACAGGATTCACGAAACCTGGTTTAAGGATTAGCGCGCCATTAGCCTGTATCAGATAGCCCGCCGATAGGCGGGCTTTTTATTGGCTTGAACTAGGCGGCACGACAAGATAGGCACCTCAAAGTGCCTAATGTTCAGCTATAGTGCCAGATGTCATACTCTGCTCTTGTTGCTTCACAACCTAAAGCGAAGGAGTATTGTATGTCTTTATTACCACAAAAAGTGGCCTTGGTGATTGGCGCTCACGGCATCATTGGCGGCAATTTAATCGAGGTGTTAAGCCAACAGAGTGACTGGCAGGTGATTGGCGTGTCGCGCCGTGCCGGCGAGTCTCGTGGCCGGGTGCGATACATGGCCGTTGATTTGTTGGACCGTGAAGCCACGCTGTGTGAACTGAGTGCCTTAACCAGCGTCACGCACGTGTTTTATGCGGCCTATCAGGATCGTCAAAGCTGGGCCGAGCTAGTGGCACCCAATCTGGCCATGTTGGTGAACGTGATGGACGCGATTGAGCCAGTTGCTAAAAGCCTACAGCACGTTTTATTGATGCAGGGCTATAAGGCCTATGGTGCGCATTTAGGCCCCTTTAAGACCCCCGCTCGTGAGTCTGATGCCGATCATATGCCGCCCGAGTTTAATTTGGACCAGCAGCAGTTTTTAATGCAGCGGCAACGTCAGGCAGGGTGGGCTTGGACGGCATTACGGCCATCGGTGGTGTGCGGCTTTGCCAGCGGTGTGCCGATGAATCTGGTGATGGCCATTGCGCAATATGCCGCTATGTCGAAAGAACTGGGGCTGCCACTGCGTTTTCCTGGCCAACCAGGGGCCTATGATCGCCTGCTGGAAGTGTCGGATGCGACCCTCTTGGCCAAGGGCATGCTGTGGGCGGTGACCGAGCCTAAGGCCGCCAATCAGGTTTACAACCTTAATAATGGTGATTTATTTCGCTGGCGTGAACTATGGCCTCAGCTCGCCGATTACTTTTAGATGCCAGTTGCCCCGCCGCTGCCGATGTCGCTGCAGGTGATTATGGCGGATAAGGCAACGCTGTGGGCGGCCATGCAGCAAAAGTATGACCTAGTTGATTTACCTTATGCAGCCGTGTCTTCGTGGGCCTTTGCGGATGCGGTGATGTCGTGGGATTACGATATGTTTGGCGACAATAATAAGGCGCATCTAGCCGGGTTTCATGAGTTTGTGGACACCCCAACGATGTTTTTTCGCCTGTTTGATGATTATCGCCAGCGGCGGCTTATTCCTTAGGTCATCGGCTGGGTTTATGGCGGTGTCGCTGCGAAGCGCACCGTGGCGTCGGCGCCATGGGCGTGACGAAGGTAGTCATCCCCCCATTGGCACATGGCACGCAGCAGCGGTTTGAGGGTCATGCCAAACTCACTCAGGGTGTATTCGACCCTAAGTGGGCTTTCGTGATGGTCGATGCGGATAATGATGCCGTCGTGGGTTAGGCGTCGTAACTGTTGGGTTAAGACCTTCTGCGACATTGTGGGCAGTAGCCGCTGTAGTTCAGAGCTACGCTTGTTGCCCAAGCTCAAATGAAACAGAATGACCGGTTTCCATTTGCCGCCAATGACGGACAGGGTGGCTTCGACGGCCGTGTTGTATAGGATGTTGGTGCTCATGCGGGCTGGCCTTGAGGGTTAGGGTATAGAGGGTGAGATGGCTATGCCATTAGGCTTGAAACAGCCAGGCGGTCGCCAAATACAGCACTGAGGGCACCAACAGCAGGCCCAGGCCTGTATAAAATGTGGCCGTCACGGCGCCGTAAGGCACCAGCTTCGGGTCGGTAGCGGCCAGGCCCGCCGTGACGCCGCTGGTGGTGCCCAATAGGCCGCCATAGACCATGGCCGCGCGCGGATTATTGAGGCCGATGTATTTGGCCACGATGGGCGTGCCAATCATGGTTAATATGGATTTAATCAGGCCTGCCGCAATGCTGATGGTCAAAACATCCGAGCTGGCGCCTAGGGCGGTACCGGCGACAGGGCCAACAATGTAGGTGACGGCCCCACCGCCGATGGTGGTGAGGCTGACCGCATCGCGATAACCAAAGGCGTAGGCCACGGCCACGCCGCACACAAACGACAGTAAAATGCCCACAAAAAGCGCGATGACGCCGCTGGCACCAGCCTTTTTTATCTCGCTAAAGCTGGCGCCATAGGCCGTCGATATAATCGCAAAGTCACGCAGCATGCCCCCGCCCATCAGACCAATGCCGGTAAAAATGCCAATGTCGGCCAAACCTCGGGTGCCTGCCGATTGGCTGCCACCCCAATAGGCTAGAGCAAGGCCAATCATGATGGCGATGGCAGAGCCATGAATGCGGCCACGGGTGAGGTGGTTGGACAGCATTACGGCCACGTACATCACCATGCCGATGAGGGCAAAAGAGGTGATTAAGCCATTGCTGACAAAGATTTGGGTGACGTTTTCTAGCACGATGGGGTTCCTTAACTAACGGCGCTGGGGCCGGCTTAGCAACGGCACCAACAGCCACGAGGCCACGGTGGCCACCAGCCCCGCCATAATGGCCAAGGCGCCACCATCTAGTGCGCCCGCCACATTCTGGGTGGCGGCCATCGCCACCACGATCGGGATGTACATAGCGCCCCAAAATTCTAAACCGCGCTGGGTGACGACGGAAAATAGCCGCCGCTTATTGGCATAGTCGGTCGCCAAAACCAGAAAAATCATGGCCAAACCAATGCCGCCGACGTTGGTGTTAATGCCAAAGATGAATCCCAGGAAATCGCCAGCCATTAGGCCGATGAGCATGCAGGCTGCCAGAATGGCGACGCCGTAAATGACCATGACGCGCTCCTTGAAGTAGTGGTGGTTAATTTTATGGTGGCTGTTTTAGACCCAGTGGCATTTAAATGTCATTGGGTTTTTTATTAATGCATGGTTGTTTGGTTTTGTAAAGATAAAATTCAATTAACTCATTGTTTTAGATTGTTTATTTTTTATTTAAAGTGGAGGGTTTGTGTGTTTGTTGGTCACAAAATAGCACTATATCGATGCATGAGGCCTAAATGACTGGTTTTTTATGCTTTTGTCGTTAATAGTGGGGTGAAGGATGTGCTGGCGGCAGGGCGAATAAGCAGGACTGAGCAAAGGCCGCCAACGGCTCTGCGCGCATGGCGCACCCAGCGTAAATCAGGCCATTAAGGAAAAGTCATGGGGGATGTAGAGGGCGTCGTGTGGTTGTTTCCAGGGCAGGGGGTGCAACATCGCCACATGCTGGCGGCGGCGACGCCCGCTTATGTCGACCTGGTTGGCGCCTTAACCGGTAGAGATTACCGAAGCGGACACTTTGATCCCCAAAATACCGTGGACGTACAACTGTGTACGTTATTGGTGACGCTGTCGAACTGGACCGAGTTACAGGCGCAGGGCGGGTTGCCTAACGTGGTGGCCGGGCATTCGCTCGGGGCTTTTGCCGCAGCCGTGGCGGCCGGCGTGCTCACGCCTGCTCAGGCCATTACCTGCGTGTGGCAGCGCGCCGAGCTGATGCAAGAGGCCTATCCCACCGGTTATGGCATGGGCGTGGTGGTGGGCCTGCCGCAGGCGCAGGTGGCCGCCATTGTGGTACAGGTGTTTCAGGCCGATGGTCCGGTTTATGTGGCCAATCAAAATGACGATTTGCAGTGGACGGTCGCTGGTTGCTGGGCGGCAATCGATGCCGTCATACGGCAAGCGAAAAAGCACGGCGCGGTGAGGGCACAGCGTTTGGCCGTGCCGACGCCCTCGCATACGCCGCTGATGGCGGGGGTGGTGGCGGCCTTAGCGCTACAGATGCAGGGGCTGCCGCTGGGGATTGCTCGGCGGCCCTACGTCAGCAACGTGTCTGGGCGCCTGTTACACGATGCAGCCTTGATTAAGCAAGACCTCATCGACAACGTTCGCTACCCCGTGCGTTGGTTAGACATGATGGCCATCTGCGTTGAATGGGGTGGGCGCCATTTTTTTGAGCTGCCGCCAGGCCAAATATTAAGCCCACTGGTGCAGCGCCACCATCCACAGGTACAGCTGTATCCCATAGCGCAATATGGGGTGGCGGACGCACTGTATGTGTACCAAAAAAGGAGTGCAGCAAAATGAGCGCATTGAAACAGTGGGACCTGCAACGCCAGCGCAAGGCCGCTAAGCTCGCCCGCGTGGCGTCGCTACGGCAGGGCTTGTTTGTGGACACCGATGACATCGTCACCGTCATGGAGCGGCTGGTGGCCCCTTATGATCGAGTGGTATTGGAAGGCAACAATCAAAAGCAGGCCTCGTTTTTATCCCAGCGGCTGGCGGCGGTCAATCCAGCCAATGTTTTTGGCCTCCACATGATTATGTCGAGCGTCTCGCGGCCAGAGCATTTAACCCTGTTTGAGCTGGGCATCGCGGCGCGTTTGGATTTTTCCTATGCGGGTGGGCAAAGCGTACGGATTGCCCAAATGATTGAGGATGGGGTGTTGACCCTAGGCGACATCCATACCTATCTCGAATTATATGGCCGCTTATTTATTGACCTCATTCCTCATGTGGTGCTGGTGGCGGCTGATCAGGCCGATCGTGACGGTAATTTGTACACCGGTTTTAACACCGAAGAAACCCCCACCCTCATCGAGGCGGCGGCGTTTAAAAACGGCATTGTCATCGTGCAGGTGAATGAGGTGGTAGACGTGTTGCCCCGCGTCGACATTCCCGCATCTTGGGTTGACGTCATCGTGGTGGCCGACCAGCCTTATCAACTGGAGCCCTTGTTTACCCGCGATCCTAAAAACATCACCGACATTCAAGTGTTGATGGGCATGATGGCGATTAAGGGCATTTATGCCGAACATCAGGTGCAGTCGCTGAATCATGGCATTGGCTTTAACACCGCAGCGATCGAACTGTTGCTGCCGACCTACGGTGAGCGTTTGGGTCTTAAAGGCAAAATCGCGCAATACTGGGCTTTAAATCCGCACCCGACCATGATTCCGGCCATTGAAGAGGGCTGGGTACAAAACATTCATTGCTTCGGGGCCGAAGTGGGGATGGAGGCTTACATTCGAGCCCGCCCCGACGTGTTTTTTACAGGGCAAGACGGCAGCCTTCGCTCTAATCGAACCCTGTGTCAGGTGGCGGGGCAATACGCAGTGGATTTATTCATCGGGTCCTCCTTACAAATTGATGCGGCAGGCCATTCCTCCACGGTGACGAAAGGTCGCCTAACCGGCTTTGGCGGTGCCCCCAATATGGGCCATAACCCCGGTGGGCGTCGGCATGCGACCGCCGCCTGGTTAGACTTGGCCAAGGCCAGTGGGGCCGATCGTGGCCGTAAGCTGGTGGTGCAAATGGTGGAAACCTTTGATGCCCAGAAGCAGCCGGTGATTGTGGCAGCGCTTGAGGCCGAGGCGGTGAAGGTGCAGGCTGGATTAGCCTGTACGCCGGTGATGATCTATGGCGAAGACACCACGCATTTACTGACCGAAGAAGGGATTGCCTATTTGTATAAAACCACTGGTGAAGCCGAGCGGCGCTTGGCCATTGCGGCGGTTGCTGGCGTCACGCCCACGGGTTTAGGCATTGCCGAAGCCGAGGTGCAAAGCCTACGTCAGCGTGGAATTGTGGCGTTCCCTGAGGACGTCGGGGTGGCGCGTGCCGAGGCCAATCGTTCTTTGCTGGCCGCGCGAAACATGGCCGATCTGGTGGCTTATTCAGGCGGTTTGTACCAGCCGCCGGCACAGTTTAGGCAGGGCGGTTGAGGCCGATGACGTCGTTTTTGAGCACGGGCGTGGCGCCGCAAATTTTGGCCCATGAGCTGGCGGCTAAGGCGGTGTGGGCCTTACAGCAAGAGGCTTTATTAACGCCCAAGCCGGGGCTGGTGGACGCCAGTGGATCTGGCGCCCACACCGACATGGACGTGGCCTTGCTGTTAAAGGGCGCGAGTAGTTTGTACCCCGCTTTTTACGATATGGCGCTGGCGGCGCAGGCTCAGGCCTTAAGCCAACGCCTGCGCGAACGGTTGGCCTTGATTGGCCGTAGGGCCGAGGCCAGCATGCTGGCCGAAACGGGTGGGGTGAATACCCACAAGGGGGCAATTTGGGCTTTAGGCCTGCTGGTGGCGGTGTGTGCCAGCGGAATCGAGCGGGCGCCACACAGGCTGCTGCTGCAATGTGGCCGCCTGGCTGCCTTTGCCGACGAAGGGCATCGGCCGTTGCCAACTAGGGGGCAAGCTTTGAGCGCGCGCTATGGCGTGGTGGGGGCCTTAGGGCAGGCGCAGCGGGGCTTTCCGGTGGTGCGCGATTATGGCCTGATTGAGTTGGGGCGCAGCCAGGGTTTAGGGGTGCCTCATACGGCGCTTTGGCAAAATGCCTTGATGGCGTTAATGGCGCAGTTAGACGACACCTGCCTATTGGGCAGAGGCGGCTTTGAGGGCTTACGTAGGGTCCAGCACCTTGCGGCCATGGTGTTGCGCCATGGTGGCGTTCAAACCCTCTGCGGTGGGCTCGCCTATCAGCACCTGTGCGCTTACTGCCAGCGCCAGCAGCTGTCGCCGGGGGGAAGTGCCGACCTGTTGGCGCTGATGATGTTTTTACAACACGATTAGGAGCAGTGGGATATGGAACAGTTTACTTATAGTCACCCAGCCACAGAGAAGGTCAGCGGCCATGCCCACGTTGGGGTGGTCGGTTCTGGTGATTTAGAAGTTTTAATCACCGCCCATGGTGAAGGGCGGTGTGAGATTGAGGTGGTCACGGGCAGTGATGGCTTTGAAACAACCTGGCGTCATATTCTGGCCCGATTTTGTCGTCGTCACCCCATTGGGGCCCATATTCTTATTCACGATTTTGGCGCCACGCCCGGCGTGGTTAATTTACGTTTAGCGCAGGCGGTGGAGATTTTATATCATGAACCTAGCACCTAGTTTGGCCGAGTTGGGCGCACGAGCGCGGGCACACGCCCTATTGGATCAAGGCAGTGGTCGTGAGCTGGTGGGCCCGTTGGCAGGGCTGATGTCGCCTCATTTATTGGCCCAGCAGGTGGTGCCCCAAAGCGATGATGGGGTGGTCGTGGTGCGTGGTTTCTTGGCCGGAAGGCCGACCTTGGTCATGGCCATTGAGGGTCGGTTTCAAGGTGGGGGGCTGGGCGAAGTGGGCGGGGCCAAAATACTGGCGGCGTTAAGCCAGGTTCTGGCAAGCAATCAGGCGGGGCAGGCGCTTTATCCGGTTCTGTTGCTTGACACCGGCGGGGTGCGCTTACAGGAGGCCAACTATGGCTTACTGGTGGTTTCTGAAATTCAGGACCTCCTCATCGCCCTTCGTGCGTTGGTGCCGGTGATCGGGGTGGTGCCTGGGCCGATCGGCTGCTTTGGCGGGCTGGCCATTACGGCGGCTTTGGCCACCTATTTGATCGGCACGCCTTTGGCGCGCATGGGGTTAAATGGGCCAGAGGTGATAGAACAAGAGGCGGGCGTGCGCGAGTTTGATGCCGCTGATCGGGCGCTGATATGGCACAGCCTAGGACTGACGCAAAGAGTGGCCACCGGTCTGGTGGATGAGTTAGTAAACGATGATGTGGGCCAGATAAAGCAGGCCATTGCCGCGGCCATGGCCGTGCCTGTAGGCGAAAGGCCGCTTCGTTCACGGCGTTATGACGAGTATTTGGCGGGTTTGGCGGCGCTAGACCTAAGCCAACGGTTCACCCCAGAAGGCTATCGCGAGGCTTATCAACAACATCAGACACGACCGCGCCTCGACCCCGTGGTTTTGCCTTTGGCCCAGTCTCAGCCAGAGACAAGAGGCGATCAAGGCCGCGGCCAGCGTTGGTTTGGGTTATTGACGAAGATGCTTAACCCCTACGCGCCCGGCGATGTGGGTTCAGTGTTGGTGACGGATGCACCGGTGGCCAATACTGAGTTGTTGGGCCGCTATATCGCTGTGGTGGCCAATGCCAACAGCCGCTTTGCGCGTGCGCGTGCCGGAGAAGTGGGGCTACAAGAGGGTTATGCGTTGGCTCATTACGTCCATGCGGCCATTGTCGCTGATTCAGATCAGGCCCACAAACGGCCCATTATTTTAGTGGTCGACGTGCCCAGCCAGGCGTTTGGCTACCACGAAGAGCTGATGGGGCTGCACCTGTCTTTAGCAGCCAGCGTGGACGCCTGCGCCACCGCCAGAAGGCAGGGGCATGCGGTGATTGCGGTGCTGGTCGGCCAGGCCATTTCGGGCGCATTTCTGGCTTTGGGCCTGCAGTCGAATCGCATTCTGGCCTTGCGGGGTGAGGGGGTACAGGTGCAGGCAATGTCGCTGGCGTCTGCGGCCAGGGTCACGCAGCGCAGCGTGGCGGCGGTGAAAATGGCTTCGGCCAAGGTGCCGGCCATGGCCTATGACGTCGACAGCTTTAGCCAGCTCGGGGGCGTGTATCACCTGATTGAAGGCGTGGCCGCCGACAGCCCCAGCGTCGAAGATGTGGCCGTGGTTGAAACGGCCATTGTGGCGGCGCTGGTAAGCTTGCAAGACCTACCGCCCGATTTTGCCGTTCGCCATGAGGGTAAGGGACGGGCCGCCACCCGAGCGGTACGACAGCAGTTGCTGGCAGAGTGGACGTGATGAATCACGGCGTGCTGCGCCCTCACGACTTGGTGTGCCTGCCTGATGCGTGGTGGGCAGCTGGTTCTGCCACCGACTGGCCGGCTTGGCTCACGCAGCAGGTTACTCAAGGTGGCTATGCGCCTTTTGCGGTGGTTCGCCGTGCTTTACCGCGCGCGGGCTACGTGCCTATTGGCATTCGGGGTCAAAATCGCGCCCAACGTTTTGCCACCTATGTGCCGCAGGCTTTGGTGAGTGAGGTCAAGACCGCACGCAGTGTGGCGGCCAAGGGCTTATGGCAAGGGCTGACGGGCTCGGTGCGACATCGTTTGCTCCATGATACCCTGGCCCAGCTGGTGCCTGACCTAACCCCTTTTCATTGGGGCATTGGCGGCAGCGTCGGCTTTGAACTACTGACTCAGCAGCCGGTGATTCACGCCCAGAGCGACCTCGATATTGTGATTGAAGCGGCGCAGCCATTTTCGCCCAGCTTGGGCCAGGCCTTAATCACGCGCTGCGCCGAGATGAAGCTAGTCGTCGATGTGCAGGTTCAAAACGAGCTCGGGGCTTTTCATTTAGAAGAGTATGTTCGTCATCCTGATCGGCCCATTCTATTAAAAACCGCTTATGGTGCCACCCTGAGCGATGGCCTTTGGCCTGGTATGATCGGGCGTTAAACCCCTATTTATAGGGCTTTTTTATGGCGCGGTATAAGGCGCTTTGGTTCGAGAATACGGCGAAAGTGTGCTTGCCCCGTGGTGGGCATGCGTTTGCTAAGCCTGCATTAATCGACCCATCACAGACCACCCAGTCACACTGAGGTGGTTTTTTGTGGCCGTCGGTTTAAAGGTGAGCGGCTGAGGCCTCGCCACCATCACCGATTTTAGGGGTTGAGGGCTTAATCAGTTGAGTTTAGCTGGCTAAGGCTTGGGTGTTGGGTGAGTCAGATTTTAATCAGGCTTAAAAATCGGTGCTGAAAGGATTGATTGGGGTTAAGGTTTAGGTAAAGGGGGGCGTTGGGCGTGGGCATTAGGCGATAAACTGTTTTTCTTAGGTACCGCCCTTTTGGGGCGGGCACTATAAGTCATGCTAATGGCGGCAGTATAAAGTTTCACTGTCATTTTGGTGGTGGTCTTACGTAAGATGGCTTTAGAGGAGAGAACACAATGCATTCAAACAAAATCGTACAGGCTATGGCTCAATGGCAGCCGCAGGCCGTTGCCCTTAGGCGCGCACTGCATGCCCACCCAGAGTTAGGCTTTGAAGAGCTGCAAACGCAAAGCTTGATTGTGGCAACCTTGCAAAGCTATGGGGTGACTGAAATCAACGTTGATTTTGCTCAAACGGCGGTGGTGGCCGTGATTGACGGCGCGCTGGGCTCTGGGCCAAGTATTGGCTTAAGGGCGGACATGGATGCCTTGCCGATCACGGAGGCGAATGAGTTTGCCCACCGTTCGACTCAGGCAGGCAAAATGCACGCTTGTGGGCACGATGGCCACACCAGTATGTTGCTGATGGCGGCCCGTTACCTAAGCCAGAACCGAGGCTTTAAGGGGCGGGTGGTGTTGATTTTTCAGCCGGCAGAGGAAGGATTGGGCGGTGCTGGGAAAATGCTGGCTGAGGGCGTATTGGCGGCCTATCCGATCGATGCTTGCTATGCGCTGCACAATATGCCAGGTTTACCTGTTGGGCATTTTGCGTTTAAGCGAGGGTCGATTATGGCCAGTTCGGATCGCTTATTCATTACCGTCACGGGTCAAAGTGGTCATGCCGGTCAACCCCATCGTGCACGGGATCCTTTATTGGTGGCCACGCATATTTACCAGGCCATTCAGGGCATGGTGAGCCGAGAGTTTGATCCTTTGGCGCCGGTAGTGGTGTCTATTACCCAAATTCATGGGGGTGAAACCAATAATGTCATTGGCGCAGAGGCTAAGCTGTCAGGGACGTTTCGAACCCACAGTCATGAGGTGCGTCGAGCGGTGATTGAAAAGCTAGAGCGCATTGTCACCCATACGGCGGCCGCATTTGGCATGAGCGCCGAGTTCACTTTAGGGCCTGTCAGTCACCCGCCTACCGTCAATACCGATGCTGAATACGCCATGGCAGTGGCCGCTGCCACTAGGGTAGTGGGGGCGGAGGCGGTCGATGTCGCCTGTGCCGCCTACATGACCAGCGAAGACTTTGCCCTTTTCTTAGAGCAGGTGCCCGGCTGTTATGGTTTGATTGGCAACGGCGAGACGGAAGCGCACTGTAGCATCGGTTTGCACAACAAACATTATGATTTTAATGACGACATTACGCCCATTGGCGCGGCTTTTTTTGTGGCGGTGGTAGAAGGGCATCAGTGACGGTATAAAAACAGTGCAGTACTGCAGAGGAGCAGATCATGAAGCTGATGGGGAAAACCACGATTTTGGATCGAGTAGAGCGTTTTGGCGATAAAATCCCGCATCCTTTTTACATGTTTATTTTTTTATGTCTGGGGGTGGTGTGCTTGTCGTGGTGGGTGAGCCGTGTCAGTAGTGGCGTCATCCACCCAGGCTCGGGTGAGTTGATTCAGGTTAAAAACCTACTCAGCGCTGAAGGCTTGGTCTACATCTTGCAGTCGACGGTGGATAACTTTATTCAGTTTAAGCCGCTGGGCCTGGTGCTGTGCATGATGATGGCGGTGGGGTTCTTACAAGAGGTGGGCTTGGCCGATGCGGCCATTAAAACCCTATTGTTAAATGCGCCACGCCGCTTGATTACGGCGTCTATTTTTACGGTGGGGATCTTGGGCAATCTGGCCTCAGATGCGGCCTTTGTGCTGGTGCCGCCGTTGGCAGGCATTGTGTTTGCCGCCACTAATCGTCACCCTATAGTGGGCATTTGCGCGGGCTTTGTGGCCGTGGCCGCTGGATTTACCGCTAATTTTTTTATTGCGGGCACCGATGTGTTGCTGTCGGGCATCACCAATGCGGCAGCGGCCTCGGTGGGCGATGTGGCGTTAACCCCTGCGGCCAACTGGTATTTCATGATTCTGTCGGTGCCGATTTTAGTGGTGTTGGGCACGGTGATGACCGATTTTTATATTGAGCCTAGGTTTATGCGTCGCTATGGCGCCAGTGCCGCACAGACGCAGGCGCATGAGGATACGGCTGCTTTTCAGGTGGGGCCCTTAGAAAAGCGGGCGTTACAATACACGCTGGTCGTGGCCTTATTGTATATGGGTTTAATCTTGCTGCTGATTTTGCCATCGGGTGCGATCTTGGCCAATGCCGATGGCGGCCTCGTGCCTTCGCCTTTTTTAAATGGCATCATTCCCATCATCATGGGGTTTTTCCTGCTGTGTTCTTTGACCTATGCGCTGGCGGTTAAGGTGATTACCCGCTGGGACGACGTGCCTGCGTTAATGGGGTGCGCCATGAGCCATATTGGTGGCTATGTGGTGCTGGTGTTTGTGATTGCTCAGTTCATCGCCTGGTTTAACTGGAGCAATCTGTCGGTGTTCTTTGCCGTTAATGGCGCCGACTGGCTGTCGGGCATGGCATTGCCTAATGTGGTGATGCTGGGTGGCTTAATGGTGCTGGCGGGCTTATTGAACTTAATCGTGTTCAGTGGTTCCGCGCAGTGGTCGATTATGGCGCCGGTGTTTGTGCCCTTGTTTATGCTGTTGGGCATGGAGCCAGCGGTGATTCAGATGGCCTATCGCATTGGCGACTCAACCACCAACATTATCTCGCCGACCAATCCGTATATCCCCATGGTTTTGGCCTTAATTGCCCAGCACGATGCGCGGGTGAAGTTTGGTACTTTTTTATCCATGATGCTGCCTTATGCGGTTTTGTTCTTAAGCATTTGGGGCAGCATTTTTTTAATTTACCAGGCCTTAGGCCTGCCCGTGGGTCCTGCCTGAGGGCGCTCACTGGGCGTAATGAAGTTTAGTTCGGCGGCGTCCCACTGCAGGATTTTGGTCATTAGCTTGTCTTGAAACAGGGTAATTAAGGGGTCGCTGCTGCGGCTGTGTTGACAGAGCAGGCCGATTTCTCGATAGGTGATCGGATTGGTGATGGGGATGAAGCAGAGCTCTGGCGTGTGGTGGAGAAAGGCGATGGTGGAGGATAGGATGGCGCAGCCCAAGCCGCTTTTAATCATGGCCAGTAGCGTCGCCGTTTGAGCCGCCTGGTATTCTGGCGCATACGTCAGGCCCTTGGCTGTAAAGGCCTGATTGACCAGGTCGCGAATGCTGTTGCCTTCTTTGACGGCAATCAGCGCGTGTTTAAAGGCATCTTCCCAATGCAAGCTGGCAAAGTGAGACAGAAGATGGCTACGCGGGCAGACAAAGCAGAGGTGGTCGCGAAAAATGGGCGTGAAGGCGATGTCTGGGTGCTGTGGGTCGGTGCTGATGCCCACATCGATGCTGCCGTTGAGGACGCCGGCGGTGATGTTGGCCACGCGGTTTTCTTTGAGCGTCAGCATGAGCCCTGGATGGGCCTGCTTGGTTTCAAAAATCGTAGCGGGGACGATAGACGCCGCCAGAGTGTATAGGGCGCTGATTGAAAGGGTTTGCTGAAACCCTTTTTTTTGGGCCAGGTTGTGGGCGCGTAACTGAGCCAGTTTGGCCACCATGATGTTGGCTTCTTGATACAGGCTTTTGCCCGCATCGGTCAGCAAGAACTCATTTTGCTGCCGTAAAAACAGTTCACAGGCCAGCTGGGCGTTGAGTTTTTTGATGGCCTGGCTAACGGCCGATTGGGTAAGGTGTACCCGTTCGGCCGCGCGGGTGGCGTTTTTGGTTTCGGCCAGGGCCAAAAATATTTTGAGCTGGCGGTAGCTGACGTCCATAAAGGTCTCCTGTGGCGATTGGCCTGATTATTATGATTATTATGATTATTATGATTATTTTATTGGCTGGTGCGCGCATGGGTAGAATGCGCTTAGGTGGCTTCACCGTTAGGGTGTAGGGCGAGCTGATGGCTGTGGTGTTTGGCGGCGACGGCGATAAAGCCATAGCGCTCATAAAAGCGCGCTGAAGCGGCGGTGCCCGGTGTTCTGAGGGTGAGCGTTGTAAAATGGGGCCGTGCGGCCGTGACCAAGGCCGTCAGCAGCGTCGAGCCGAGTCCTTGTCGGCGATGGGGCGCCAGCACGTAGAAATGGCGCAGGCGGCCGATGTGGCGCTGTTGTTGGTATGGGTCTTGGTTCAGGCCAGCAATGGCGAGGAGCTGGCCTGTGGCATCAAACGCGCCAAGCAGGCATTCGCCGGGCCGATCAAAACGATTGCGCCCCTGTGCGTAGGCATCGCAAAGTTTGGCCACAAAGCGAAAGCCTTCGGCCTGGCTTTCTCGCAGCATGGGCCTGAGGTCGAGGTCGTTCAGCTGGGTGATGAGCTGGATGTGGTGGCTTTGGGGCATCGTATTGGCTTGGTGGGATGAACGCTTTATTGTGCCTGAACCGGCCACGTCTGGGGCAAAAAAATACCCCAGCATGGCTGGGGTAGATGGATTGGGTTGGGCGGCTTAATCGCCTAGGCTGGCCAGTAGCTCGGCCTGATGCTCTGCAATTAAGGCGTCGGTTAGCTCGGTGAGGTCGCCGTCCATAATGTAGTCTAATTTGTGCAAGGTTAGGTTGATGCGGTGATCGGACACGCGGCCCTGCGGGTAGTTGTAGGTCCGGATGCGCTCTGAACGGTCGCCGCTGCCGATGAGGCTCTTACGCTCGGCGGCTTCTTTGTCGTGTTGTTCACGGCGCTTAATGTCATTGATGCGCGCGGCCAAAACGCTTAAGGCGCGCGCCTTGTTTTTGTGCTGAGAACGGTCGTCCTGACACTCGACCACAATGCCGCTGGGTAAGTGGGTAATGCGGATGGCCGAGTCGGTTTTGTTCACGTGCTGACCACCGGCGCCGCTGGCGCGGAAGGTGTCGATGCGTAGGTCGGCCGGGTTTAAAATCACTTCGTCCAGCTCATCCGCTTCCGGCATCACCGCCACGGTACAGGCAGAGGTGTGAATACGGCCCTGGCTTTCGGTGTCGGGCACGCGCTGCACGCGATGCCCGCCTGATTCGAATTTCAATTTACTAAAGGCGCCAAAGCCTTCAATACGGGCAATGACTTCTTTGTAGCCGCCAAGGTCAGATTCGTGTTCCGACACAATTTCTACCTTCCAGCGGTTGCGCTCGGCAAAGCGGGTGTACATCCGCAATAGGTCACCAGCAAATAGGGCGGCTTCGTCACCGCCGGTGCCGGCACGCACTTCGATAAAGATGTTTTTATCGTCGTCGGCGTCTTTGGGCAACAGCTGTTTTTGGAGCTCGAGTTCGATGTATTCGAGGCGCTCTTTTGCGCTTTGAATTTCCTCTTGCGCAAACTCTTTCATGTCTGGGTCGCTGAGCATTTCTTCAGCGTCAACCTGATCCTGTTTGGCCTGGAGGTATTGGTGGTAGGTTTCCACGATGGGGGTAATGTCCGAATGCTCACGGGTGAGCTTGCGGTACTGGTCCATGTCGTTGGTGGCCTGTTCGCTGGCCAATAGGTGGGTCACCTCTTCAAGACGCTCAGAAAGGTGTTGAAGTTTCGATAATAAAGAAGCTTTCATGGGTGTTTAATCGTTCCGTAGGTGGTAGACCTGGGCAATGGTTTCTACCGTGTCGTTGTCTTGAGTTTGGGCTTGCGAGAGGGCGCGCGTGGGCGCGTGTAAGAGCTTGTTGGTGAGCTGCACCGACAGGCGTTCGAGCACGTCTTCAGGAGACATGCCTTTGTTGAGTTGCTTAATGGCGTTGGCCAAAACGTAGCGGCGGGCGCGCTCTCCTTCATCTTTCAGCGACACGATGAGGGGCACGTTTTTACGCGCAGCTTGCCAAGCGAGGAAGTCTTTCACCCGCTCGTCAATGATGGTTTCTGCTTCGGAAGCGGCCAGTTGCCGCGCTTCTTTACCGATTTCCACAATGCTGGCAATGTCGTCTACGGTGTACAAAAAAGCATCACTTAGGTTGCCGACCTCCCGTTCAATGTCCAGCGGTACGGCCAGATCGAGTAAAAACATGGGGTTTTTACGGCGGCCTTTTAAGGCGCGCTCAACCATGCCTTTGCCAATAATGGGCAGTGGGCTGGCGGTAGAGGACACCACCACGTCGTAGCGGCTGAGGATGTCGGGTAAATCATTCAGCAAGCACGCTTGAGCGTTTTGGCCGATCATCTGACACAGCTCTTGCGCTCGCTTGAGGGTGCGGTTGGCCACCATCATGTGCTTCGGGTTTTTGGCGGCGAAGTAGGTGGCCACGAGCTCAATCATTTCGCCCGCACCCACAAACAGCACGTTTAAGTCGGCGATGTCGGGGAAAATTCGCTCGGCCATTTTAACTGAGGCGGCCGCCATCGACACCGAGCTTTCGCCTACGGCGGTGGTGGAGCGCACTTCTTTGGCCACGGCAAAGGTACGCTGAAACAGCGTGTTTAGCGTGGTTTCAATGGTGTTTTGTTCTTGTGCAATCCGCACCGCATCTTTGATTTGGCCCAAAATTTGGGGCTCACCCAGCACCATCGAATCCAGCCCACAGGAAACGCGAAAAGCGTGTCGAATGGTTTTTTCACTGTCGAGGGTGTATAAATAGGGACGGATGTCGGCTTCGGGAATGTGGTGGAACTTCGCCAACCATTGGATGACGTGTTCTGGCTTGGCCACGCAGTAAATCTCAGTTCGGTTGCAGGTAGACAGGATCGCCGCCTCATTGGCCACGCGCTCTTTGACCATCTCTTGTAAAGCATCAGGCAACACTTGTGCCGCAAACGCCAAACGTTCGCGAATACTGACGGGTGCGGTCTGATGGTTTAAACCAATCACTGATAGTTGCATATCGGGTCAAGTTTCAATATAAAACACGGTATTATACGCCAAAAATGACAAGAAAACAAAGCCAACGCAAGGGTTAAAAAAGGCCGATCAAAGGGCCCAAAACAGGGTATATTATTGCCACTAATCGCTTTACGGGAGCAGAGAATGAGTTTGGATTTACACAATATCAGGCAGGATTACGCCAAAAAAGAACTGTCGATTAAAGAGTGTTTGCCTTCGCCAGTGAGTCAGTTTGAAGTGTGGTTAAAAGAAGCCATGAACGCCGAAGTGAATGAGCCTACGGCCATGAACTTGGCCACCGTGGATGCCAGTGGCCGACCCACAGCGCGGATGGTGTTGCTCAAAGAGGTGGCCAACGGCGGCTTTGTGTTCTTTACCAACTATGAAAGCCGTAAAGGCCAGGCTTTGTCGGCTCATCCGTTTGCGGCACTCACCTTTTTTTGGCCAGAGTTAGAGCGTTCTGTACGCATTGAAGGGCGGGTGACGAAGGCCAGCGATGCGGTTTCGGATGACTATTTTGCCTCACGGCCGTATGCCTCTAGGGTCGGTGCTTGGGCCAGCGAGCAGAGCAAAACCATCATTGGTAAGTCGGTGTTGGTGACCCGTGCCGCTCAGTTTGGTTTGAAGCATCCACTGTCGGTGCCGCGTCCGCCGCACTGGGGTGGCTATGTGCTCACGCCCGATCGGGTTGAGTTTTGGCAAGGCCGCCCAAGCCGCCTACATGACCGAGTGGTGTATTTATTAAACCAAGACGAGCAAGCGTGGGACAAAGAACGTTTGGCGCCTTGATTCAAACCGTGTGGGTTGAAAAAGGCCACGACAAACTGTCGTGGCCTTTGTGCTGGGCGCCTTTAATCTAATGCCTGAGATAAAAAAGCATGATGGGCTCAGCCTTAGTCGGCGCGCTGGCGATTGCCCAGCCGGTAAAGATGAGCCATCAAGTAAAGGCTTGACCAGACAACAATAGGGCGGGTACATTAACAGCATGCGCTTACACACGATGACCCCAACCATGACCATGCCCCGTTTCGACTGGCTGGGGAGGTGTGGATCATCGTCATGCATGATTAAATAACACTTAAAGTTCACTAACCCGCCAAGCTAAGGCGGTTTTTTTATGCCTGAGTTTGGTCCCAACCAAAGGCATAAAACATGATTCTGACCCCCCAAAAAAACGCCTTGCTCATCATCGACGTGCAGGAAGGCTTTTTGAATGGCCCAGAGGCCCCTTATTTAAAAGACCAAGTGCTGACCAACATTAACTTGGTGATTCGCCAGGCGCGTATGGCTTCGGTACCGATTTTCTTTAGCCAGCACACTGGGCCAGAGGGCTCGCCAGTGGCTGCCGACAGCGCTGGCTGGCGATTGGCGGCCGGTCTGGAGTGGGCAGAGGGCGACACCCTGCTGCAAAAAAATCAGGCCAGCTGTTTTGATGGGACCGAATTACAGGCCAGGCTCATTGCGCTGGGGGTAGACACCGTGGTGTTGGCCGGCATGAACGTTCAGTCCGGCGTAGACAGCACCTGCCGCGTGGCTCATGAAGTCGGCTTTAAGCCAGTGTTGGTGCTGGATGCCCACACCTGTTTAGACACGGCCGCGGGCAGGGCGAAGCACCTGATTGCCTGCTACAACGAAACCTTAACCCCGGCGTTTGCTCGGGGCGTGGTGGCAAATGATGCGGTGTTTTAACCCCAAGACATAAAAAAACGCTGCTTGGAGGGCCAGCAGCGTGAGCAGCATCAGGGGACATGGCTAGGCTTAGCCGCCGGCCAGTCTGACCTTCATGCCCTTGGCTTCTAACAGCGTTTTTAATAGGTCGCGCTTGTCGCCCTGAATCTCAATCATGCCTTCTTTAACGGCGCCACCACAGCCACATTTTTTCTTGAGTTCTGCCGCCAAAGTGGCCAAGCCCGCATCGTCCAAGTCGAGGCCGCTGATGACGCACACGGCCTTGCCTTTACGACCGCTGGTTTGACGCTGAATACGCACGATGCCATCCCCTTGCGGGCGCGGTGCCGGCGGCGTTTCGGGGGTGATTCTGCCCGCTTCAGTACTGTAGACCAATTGTGAATAATCTTGTGCCATGTCGTTGCCATGCTGAGGTAAATAAGCCTTATATAGTAAAACAGGGCCAGCAAAAGCGCCAGTAGGCTGGACGCTGTTGCTGGCCCCGTGCAGGGGTCGCCGTTAGGGTTTAACGGAAGACTAAGCCGCCGTCGGTTAGGATGGACTGGCCGGTAATGTAGTCGGCGCCTTCTGAGGCCAAGAACGACACCAGGTTGGCCACGTCTTCAGGCTGCTGCGGACGGCCCAGTAGGATGGCACCAGAGTATTGTTTAAATGACTCCCCTTTTTTGGTGCCCATGTGCTTCATCATGCCCTCGTCAATGCGGTCCCACATTTTGGTCGGGGCCACGCCAGGGCAGTAGGCATTCACGGTAATCTGGTGCTGTGCCAGCTCTTTCGCCGCAGATTGGGTGAACGAGCGCACGGCGTGTTTGGAGGCCGAATAGGCGCCCAGCAGTTCGTAAGATTCATGTCCTGCAATGCTACAGGCGTTGATGATTTTACCGCCGTGTCCTTGCTTGATCATTTGTTCGGCGGCGGCCTGAATGCCATAAACCACGCCAAAAACGTTGATGTTAAAAATGGTGTCTAGGCTTTTAGGGGTAATGCCTAAAATGGGTTCGACTTCTTCGATGCCGGCGTTGTTGATGAATACGTCCAAGCGCCCAAATTCAGCCACGGCTTTTTGGACCAATGCTTGTTGGTCCGCCTGTTTCGACACGTCGCCGACAAAGCTCGTGACGGCATGGCCTTCGTCTTTAAAGGCCTGTTCGGTTTTGGCTAGGGTGTCGGCGTTGATGTCAGACAACACAATTTTAAATCCGTCTTTGGCCAATCGTGCCGCAATGCCTTTGCCTAGGCCGTCGCCAGAACCGGTAATGACCGCTACTTTTTGTTGACTCATAGTATTGTCTCCTATTAGGGGTGATTTAAAGATAAATACAGGGTGTATTAAGGCGCGCGCGAGGTGGTTTGGAACCGACGTCACGGCAGCCGAATGAAAGATGCATTCATTCAAAGCGGGGCGTTTTGATTAAAACAGAGTTTAATGAATTAATGATTAACATATCGTTTAATCAGTTAATTTGCAAATAAGAATGGGTTTTATTTGAGCCACCGCAAAAGAGGGTGGTTTTTGATGTTTTACGGGCCTTTTTTATTGATTTGTCTGCGGTCATTCACGCCGTCGTGCCCATTATTTGGCGGTAAAGATTGTGGTTTAGTTACATCAATGCTATTGTCATCATTCATTTTTGGCATAAAGGGCCTATGGCCACTTTTATCGGTTTGGCTGAATCATTTCTAAGCATGCGCTGGTGCTGGTTTTTCTTAGAAATTGTTTTCACCTAACGTACTTAGATAAAGGGTTTTTATGTCTCGTTCACGTTTTTTAAGCCGAGGAATTAGCCGGCGTCAACTGTTGGCGAGCCTATTGGGCGTCGCCGGTTCTGCAGCACTCATCAATCATTTTGCCTTCGGTAACGGCACCGCCGCTGCCGCCAGTGAAGCACCGCCTGAGTCAACCGTCGGTCAAGGGCGGCGAATATTAATTACCGGCTCTACCGCCGGCATTGGCTTTATGACCGCCGAACTGCTGTTGGCACAAGGCCATCGGGTGGTGTTGCATGGACGAAGCCAACAAAGCATGCAGGCGGCCCGTACGCGGCTGCCCGGTGCCGAAGGTGGCCTAGTGGCAGACTTTGGTAGCCTCAGCCAGCTGCGGGCGATGGCGCTAGAGGCCAATGCCAGTGGCGCGTTTGACGTGATTATTCACAATGCCGCGGTGGGCTATCAGGAGCCACAGCGGCTGCTCACCGAAGATGACTTACCGCACGTTTTTGCCATTAACACGCTGGCGCCCTACGTATTGACGGCGCTGTTGCTGCCACCCAAGCGACAACAATATTTAAGTTCTCAGGCCCATCGCAATGCCCGCGCCAACACCAGCTTGGATGATTTGTTGTGGACGCGCCGGGCGTGGAGTGGGCAGCAGGCCTATAACGAAAGTAAATTACACGACACCATGCTGGCGTTTGCCATGGCGCGGCGCTGGCCCCAGGTGTTAACCACGGCGGTTAATCCGGGCTGGGTGCCTACGGCGCTAGGGGGTGCTGGCGCATCTGATGATTTGTCGCAGTCACATTTAACCCAGGTCTGGCTGGCGTCTAGCGATGAGCCAGAGGCCATGGTAAGCGGCGCCTATTTCTATCATATGGCTGCGGGGGTGCTGAATCCTGACGTACGGGATGTGCCCGCGCAAGAGCGTTTGCTGGCGGCCTGTGAGCGCATTTCTGGTGTCGCCATGCCGACTTTACCGGTGTGAAAGCCATGACCCAAAATGAAGGCTGGTGCATGGCTCGGTTCAAGAACTGGGGGCATTCAAAAAAAACGGTCTACGCATGGTGCTGTAAGCCCCGTTGGGCCATGAGGCCGTACGCCTAGATGGGGCTGCAATGGTTGGGCCGCTGGTGCAAGATTGAAGCCGCCGAAGCCCGAGGGGTGTTGTTGGGTTTTTTGGTTTTATTCAGCCTGTTTACCGCCTACTTTATGCTGCGGCCGGTGCGTGAAACCATGGGTGTTGTGGGCGGGGTGTCGCAGCTGCAATGGCTGTTTACGGCCACCTTTGTCACCACTTTGCTGATTTTGCCGGTGGTGGGCTGGGTGATGGCACACGGCCGTCGACGCTATTTGGGCCACTATGTGCTGGTGTTTTTTGCCAGCAATATGGTTGGTTTTGCGGTGGCGTTTATGTATTGGGCCGAGTCGGTGTGGTTGGCCAGAATCTTCTTTGTGTGGCTGTCGGTCTTCAACCTGACGGCGATTTCCTTGGTGTGGAGCGTGTTGGCCGATGTGTTTTCGACCGCGCAATCGAAGCGCGCTTTTGCGCTGATGGCGGCAGGGGCAAGCCTTGGCGGCTTATTTGGGCCAGCCTTAGCGGCCATGCTGGTGCAGCCTTTCGGCCATTTTGGCTTGATGGTGTTGGCGGGGCTGTGGCTGTTGTTGGCGGTGGCTTTCTTGGAAGCCCTACAGCGCTGGCGCGAAGGCTTGGCCAAGCGCGCGCCTTTGCCCCAGGCCGAAGATCGGCAGCGCGCCTTGGGCGGCGGCGCGTTGGCTGGCGTGCGGCTGTTGTGGCGCTCCCCCTTATTATTGGGCATTGCGGTGTTTGTCATGCTGTTGGCCAGCGTAAATACGTTTTTGTACTTTGAGCAGGCTCGGTGGGTGGCGGCGTATTTTGATGATCGTCTGGCCCAAACCCAGTTCTTTGCCCTCATTGACATGGTGGTGCAGGGGCTGTCGCTGCTGATTCAGTGTTTTTTAACCGCCAGAATTGCGGCATTTTTTGGCCTCAGGGCGCTGTTGTTAAGCGTGCCCATATTGATGGTGCTGGGCTTTGTGCTGTTGGCCGTGGCGCCGGTGTTCATGGTGTTTGTGGTGGTGATGGTGGCGCGGCGCGTGGGCGAGTATGCCTTGGTTCGACCTGGGCGGGAAATGCTGTTTACCCTAGTACCGGTTGAGGCGAAGTATAAGGCTAAAAATGCCATCGACACGGCGGTGTACCGAGGGGCCGATGCGGTCAGTGGTTGGCTGAAGTCGGCTGCGGATGCGCTCTTTGGCAGCGCCTTGGCCCCAGTGGTGGGGGCGTTCCTGGCTTTGGCTTGGGCCGCTTCGGCTTGGGGCGTCACGCGGCCACAGGATAAGGCCTGGGCCGATCAAGCCGAGGCCACTAAAGAAGAGCCGCCGCCCTAGGCGGCGTGACATTTAAAGCGGATGAACCGATGAGGTGTAGGTGTCGTCTTGATGCACCAAAGCGCTCGAGACCAGCACCACGTTGTTGCCGCTTTGGGCCAGGCCGCTGGCCAGCGCGGCCGCTTTGGCCACGCGATAAAAATCATCGGTAGAGGCAAAGGGCTTGACCAGTTTAGGCGTGACGCCACGACACAGCAGTAGCTGTCTGGCGATCTGAGGCGAGGTGGTGAGGGCCAAAATGTGGGCGCGGGGAAAATGCTGACGCAAGGCGCGTGCCGACTTGCCGCTGAGCGTGGCGACCACGATGAGGGGGGCATTGATTTTTTCGGCGATGTCGACGGCGCCCAAACAAACGGCCTCGATGACGCTGTCGGTGTGGCAAGGTCGATAGGCGTCGAGCGCGCAGGGCATCCGCGCGTCGGTGTAAGCGCTGATGGTGGCCATGGTGTGGACGGCCGCCACCGGATACTTACCGTGGGCGCTTTCACCCGAAAGCATGACCGCATCGGTGCCGTCCAAGACGGCGTTGGCAACGTCGCCGGCTTCGGCGCGGGTCGGGCGCGGGTGGTTGATCATCGAGTCGAGCATTTGCGTGGCCGTGATCACTAGCTTGCCAGCACGGTTGCACTTTTCGATCATCATTTTTTGCGCAAAAATAACCTCTTCAACCGGAATCTCAACGCCGAGGTCGCCACGTGCGACCATAATGCCATCGGCCAAGGCCAAAATGTTGTCAAACTGGTTTAGGCCCTCTTGGTTTTCAATCTTGGCAATGATTTGAATGTCTTGGCCACCATGCTGGTCTAAAAAACGGCGCACCGCGATCATGTCGGCCTGATTGCGTACAAACGACGCCGCCACAAAGTCGAGTTGGTGGGTGCAGGCAAACCGTAAGTCATCCTGATCTTTTTCGGACAGTGGTGGCAAGTTGATGCGGACATTGGGCAGGTTAATGCCCTTGTAGGTGCCCAATACGCCTGGGTTGAGTACTTCGCACCCCACTTCGGTGGCGCTGATCTCTCGCACCGCCATTTCGATGAGGCCATCGTCAATCAAGACGGTGTCGCCCACCTTGAGGTCGGCGGTTAGGCCGGGGTAGGTCACCGCCACGCGATCCTGTGTGCCCAATACCGTGGGGTCTGTGCACAGGCTAAAGCGTTGGCCTGCCTGCAAGGCCACGGGCTGATCGTTGGCCAGCGTCATGGTGCGAATTTCTGGGCCTTTATTGTCCAGCATGATGGCGGCTTCTTGCCCAGTGGCGGCCATGACCTCGCGCAAAGTACGGATGCGGGCCAGGTGTTCTGGCTGGGTGCCGTGGGAAAAGTTAAGCCGCATGACGTTCATGCCGGCGTTTAACAGTGCCGTTAGGGTGGCTGCGTCGCCCGTTTTGGGGCCAATGGTGCAGACGATTTTGGTTTTTCTCATTAGAAACTCACTTAAAGAACCGGTGGAAGATTATTTGCTGAGGTAGCGCCGGCGTAACTCCACCAGATCAGCAGGCTTAAGCTTTAATGCCTGTAAAACGTAGTTGGCAAAGCCGCCATAGTGCCGCTGCATGCTGTTAAAAGCATGGTTTAAATAATCGGCCTCAACCGCCAAAACCTGGCTCAGTGCGCTGAGCTGGCCATCGTCCATACCTTTGCTTTTGGCCGCGGCCACAATGGCGGCGTTGGCCTGTTGCCGCTGGATGTTGGTGATCAAATAGTCGTGCATGATGTCGGCTTCGGCAACGCCGAGGATTTGCAAGACAATGGCCGCAGCCAGGCCGGTGCGGTCTTTGCCTGCGAAACAATGAAACAGCACGGCGCCTTCTTCCTTTTGAGCCAGCAATAGCTGGATAAAGTCATGATAGCCACGCTGCGATTCAGGGTTGATGACTAAGGTGTCGTAAATGTCGAACATGACCTGCTGGGCCGTCTCATGGGTAATGCTTTGCATGAGGTCGGTCATGCTGGCGCTGTGGCCAGCGGAGGCCTTCATGATGTCGATGTGATGGTATTGGGTATTGGGAATGAGGGTGTTGGGCCGCCGCTCGACTTCCTGTGGGCCACGAAAATCCACGATGGTGCGTAGCTGATAGTCATTTTGTAAGCTCAGGCTGTCGTTGGCGTCTAGCTCAAACAGTTCGCCCGAGCGCAGTAGGGTGCGCGGCTTTAGCGGTTGGCCATTGTGGCCTCGGTAGCCTTCAATGGCGCGAAAATTAACCAAGTGATTCATACAACTCCTTAGCAATAAAAGGGATAAAGCAAGCTTAACATGCAAATGGTTTTTTGTGGCGACTCCTCCGCAGGGCAGGCCTTAGGCTGGCTTAGTAGGGTTCGGGCGTTTCTGGGGGCTAATCCCCGTGTAACCATTCTTATTTTGGTTAATCTCGGTTACAATAACTTATTTACTTTAGCGCCATAGACAATAGACAGTAGAGCCATGAATCCAGATCAATTTGCAGACAATCATTTTATTCGTACCATTATTGAAGACGATTTAAAGAGTGGCAAGCACTCAAGCATCGTGACCCGTTTCCCCCCAGAGCCTAACGGCTATTTGCACATCGGGCATGCCAAAAGTATTTGTTTAAACTTTGGCCTGGCTCATATTTATGGTGGCAAATGTAACCTCCGTTTTGACGACACCAATCCGGAAAAAGAATCGGATGAGTTTGTACGCGCCATTCAGGAAGACGTTCAGTGGCTGGGCTTTCAGTGGGATGGCGACATTCGCTTTGCCTCTGACTACTTCGAAACCTTATACGATTTTGCGGTACAGCTGATTCAAGACGGCCATGCGTTTGTGTGCGAGTTGAATGCAGAAGAAATGCGTGCCTACCGTGGCTCGTTGACCGAGCCAGGCAAAGAAAGCCCTTACCGCAACCGCACGGTGGAAGAAAACTTAGACCTGTTTACGCGCATGCGTGCGGGCGAATTTGAAGACGGCACCAAAACCCTACGCTTAAAAATTGACATGGCGTCGGGCAACGTCAACCTGCGTGATCCGGTGATTTACCGCATTCGCCGCGTGCACCATCACCGCACCGGTGACGCTTGGTGTATCTACCCTATGTACGATTACACCCATGCCATCTCGGATGCCATCGAGCACATTACCCACTCGTTGTGTACCTTAGAGTTTGAAAGCCACCGTCCCTTGTATGATTGGGTGTTGGACAACATTGCCACGCCGTCTCATCCGCGCCAGTATGAGTTCTCGCGCCTAGAGTTGCTGTACTCTGTAACCTCTAAGCGTAAGCTGCAACAGCTGGTGGTACAAGACAAAGTCAGCGGTTGGGATGACCCACGGATGCCCACGATTTCTGGCATGCGTCGTCGTGGCTACACCCCGGCAGGCCTACGACTGTTCTCTAAGCGCATCGGCATTTCGAAAAGCGAAAACATCATTGACCTGTCGGTTCTAGAAGGTGCCGTACGCGAAGAGCTAGAGGGCGCTTCACCACGTATTATGGCGGTGTTGAACCCGATTAAGGTGACATTGACCAACTACGATGAGGCCATGACCCAGTCGCGTAGCGCGCCCTTCCATCCGAAGCGTCCAGATTTGGGCGAGCGCGAAGTGCCGATTAGCCAAACCTTATACGTCGAAGCCGATGACTTTGCGTTAGAAGCGCCTAAAGGCTGGCAGCGTTTAACCCCTGGTGGGGAAGTGCGCCTACGTTACAGCTATGTGATTAAGTGTGACGAAGTGGTGCAGGATGAGGCAGGCAACGTGATCGAATTAAAATGCAGCATCGACCACGATACCTTGGGTAAATCACCAGAAGGCCGTAAGGTTAAGGGCGTGATTCACTGGGTGTCTGAAGCCCATGCCGCACCGATCAAAGTGCGCCTGTACGATCGTTTGTTTACCGAAGCGCGTCCCGATGCGATTCGCGGTGAAGACGGTGAATACTTAGACTTTGTCGACTTCATCAATCCTGATTCGTTACAAGAAGTACAGGGTTATGCCGAACAAATCGTGAATGATTTGGCACCAGAATCTCATTACCAGTTTGAACGTTTGGGCTATTTTGTCACCGATCGACGTGACCATGCGGTGGGCGCTCCGGTGTTTAACCGTACCGTCACCCTACGCGATACTTGGAAGCCTGAAGAAGCCAAGTAAGCTCAGCCAACCTGACGTTTTGAAACCACTGCCGCGGCGGTGGTTTTTTTGTGTCCATCCTCGCTAGCCCCTAGAACGGACGCGCCACCCACTGCCCAAGCCACGGTCAGGCGCTTTATTGAACCGGCGGTGTTGCCTAGACGCTGCTGCCTAATTCAGCTATAAATAAAGCTCATTTAATTTAAAGACGCTGTCTGGATGGGAGAGGCTCATGAAGCTGGGCTTTATAGGTACAGGGGTGATTAGCGACGCCATTATTAGGGGCTTAAGCCAGAGTGCGGTGCCGATCACTGACATCATGATTTCGCCGCGCAACGCCGTAATGGCGGCCGGCTTGGCCAAGGACGTGGCGACGGTGACGATTGCGGCCGACAACCAGCAGATTGTGGACGGCGCCGACATGGTGTTTATTGCCTTACAAACGCAAATCGCAGAAACGGTTGTGCGTGGCCTAAGGTTTAGGCCCGGGCAAAAAATGGTCAGCCTGATGGCGACGGCGACGGCAGACACCGTGCGTGCTTGGACGGGCAACGTTGGGGTGGTGCTGCGGGCAGTGCCTTTGCCGTTTGTGACGCAGCATCAAAGCATGACGCCAATTTATCCACAGGATGACGACTTAGAAAGGCTGTTTCAGGCCTTGGGTGGCGTGGTGGTGGCCCAAACGGAGCATGAGCTAAACGTGTTCATGACCGCTGGCTCTTTTATGGGCGTGTATTACCATTTTATGGCCGAGTGTCAGGCGTGGTTGTGTGGCCAAGGCCTAGAGCCAGAGGCCAGTGCCGTGTATTTGGCGAAGCTGTTTGCCAATTTGGCGCAGCAAACCGAGGGCGGGCAGGTCGACTTTAAGGCGTTGCAGCAGGCGCACTCAACGCCCGGCGGCACCAATGAGTTAATTGCCCACGCCTTTAGCCGCAATGGTGGCGATCAGGCCTTACGCCAGGCCATTGATGCGGCGTTTACCAAAATGACTCAGCCTTCTGCTTAATCAGGCACATTGTACGGCAGCGTCATGCTGACCTTTAGGCCGCCCTCGGGACGGTTGTGTAAGCTTAAATCACCGCCGTGGCTGTGGATGATGTTGCGGGCAATGCTGAGGCCAAGCCCTGTGCCACCTGTGTCTCGATTGCGGGAGGACTCCACTCGAAAAAAGGGTTGGAACACTTTTTCCTGGTCTTGTGGGCTAATGCCTGGGCCAGCATCCATAATGTCAATGCTCAGACCTTGGCCATCGTGGCGCAGCTGAATGTCGGCGCGTTGGCCATAAAACAAGGCATTGTCAATCAGGTTCACCAGCGCCCGCTTGAGTAGGGCGGCTTGCCCCCACAGTGGCGGCGTGGCCTCGCCCTCGAGGCTCACGGACTTGTTGGCTTCTAAGTAATCGGTCTGAATGCTTTGCAGCAGGGCCAGAGGGTTAATGGCCTGTGCTGGCGTGTGGTTGTCTAGACCCTTCATAAACGCCAAGGCTTCCGTGACCATGGTTTCCATTTCTTTAAGGTCTTTTTCAAAGCGTTCGCGCAGTAAATCATCGTCTAACAGGTCGGTGCGTAAGCGCATGCGCGTAATCGGCGTTTTTAAGTCGTGCGACATGGCTGAAAAAACGTGGGTTCGGTCTTGGATGTAGCTTTGTAAGCGGCCTTGCATGAGGTTAAAGGCACGGGCAACCTGGCGAATTTCAGTGGGGCCGGTTTCTGAAATGGGCGGCTGGTTGATGTTTCGGCCTAAGGCATCGGCGGCTTTAGACAGCTGCTGTAAGGGGCGGGTGAGGGAGCGAACGGCGACGTAAGACAGGGCCAGCACCACCATAAGCAGCAGGCCAATATTGGTTAAGGCGCGCGAAGAGAGCCAGCTTGAGGCCTTGGGGATACGGCTGTTAAAAATCAGCCACTGGCCGTCCTTGAGCGGCACCTGCACCAAAAAGGCCACCGAGCCTCCAGGTCCTGCATTGCTGTAGGGGGCGGGGCCTCGGCCAGCATGGCGTTCACCGCGCATCATGCGTGAGGGAATCGGGCTCACGCTGTAGCGATAGTCGGGACCAAGGGTTTGGGCTAGCCAGGCGCTGAAGCGGTTTTCGGAACGGCTGCTGTCTGGGTTACGTCCGCGCAAGCTAATGGGCTGCTCGCGTAGGCGAATGTCGGGCCAGTGGGCCACCGCGCGTTCCCGCGCTTCGGGGCTGAGTGGTTCAAGCAGCTGTACGGTGTCGGCAATGTGGTGGGCGGCCTGGCGGCTGGCATTTTCAGACAGCAACAGGCCGCGTTCTTCGTGGTTGATGAACTGGCTAAACAGCTGGGAAATCAGCAGGCCGGCAAACAGCACCAGAATTAAGCGTCCAAACAGGGAGTTGGGGAGAAAGCGCTTCATGGCACCAGCTCGACCGGCACGGCCAGCACGTAGCCTTCGTTGCGGATGGTTTTGATCAAGGTGGGTTCTTTGGGGTCATCCAATAGACGGGCGCGCAGACGACTGACCTGAACGTCAATGATGCGATCAAGCGGATTGGCGTCTCGCCCCTGGGTTAAGTCCATGAGTTGATCGCGGCTGAGAACGTGTTCTGGATGGTTGAGAAACACCAGCAGCAGACGATATTCAGTACTGCTTAGGGCCGTCATCACCCCGGCCGAATCAATTAAATGGCGCTGGCCGCTGTCTAATAGCCACGGGCCAAAGCGCCATTTTGCTGGCGTTTGCTGTTTGTTGAGGCGGGAGCTCGGCGGTAAGGTACGGGTGCGGCGCAGCACGCCTTTAATGCGCGCCAAGAGTTCGCGCGCGCTAAAGGGTTTGGGTAGATAGTCATCGGCGCCCATCTCTAGGCCAACGATGCGGTCGGTTTCTTCGCCCAAGGCTGTCAGCATGATGACCGGCATGTTGGACTGTGCTCTTAGGTTGCGGCACAGGGTCAGGCCATCATCGCCGGGCAGCATTAAGTCCAGCACGATGAGGTCGATGTGGGTGGTGTCCAAAACTTGCCACATGGCACGGCCCTCATGGGCAATGCTGGTCTTATAGCCATTCTTGTTTAAGTATTGGCTCAGCAGCTGGCAAATTTCGACGTCGTCGTCGACGATTAAAATATGATCTAAAGTGTCCATGGCCTTATTCTAGCGTGATTCGCGTGCGTGTTTCGATGATTTTGTAACACTTTGTATCAAAGCCCGTGTTTGTTGCATCGGGTGACAAAATAGGGTGGTTTTGACATACCCATGTTACATGGTTATGGTGTAATGGTGCCATCAAGTGATTGAAGTTTAAAGTTTATTATTTAGAACAGGAGACACCCTATGAACAAGAAAATGATGCTTGGTTTATCGTTGGCCTTAAGTATGGCCACCACCGGTTTGGTTCAGGCCGCCACCAATAATGCGACCATTCCGGGCGTGACCATTGAGCGCGAGGGCGGTAATGCGGCCAATCAGGCTCAGCCACGCCATTGGCAAGAAGGTCATCGCATGGGGCCTCGGGGCGGACAGCATCAGCGCGGCCAACATTGGCAGCAAGGCCAGCAAGGGCCAAATGGTCATCATCAAGGGGGTATGACTGGAGGGCTGTTGACGCAGGCTGAAGCACAAACCTTCCGTGACCAAATCATGAACAGCAAGGATTACAACAGCTGCAAGCGGGTACAGAATCAACAGCATAAAACCCTATTGAAGCGTGCTAAGGACAAAGGCGTGGCCTTACCTGCCGAACCACGTAAGGCTGGTATGTGCGAACGCATGGCCGACCGCGGTTATTTTAACCGCGCTACCAAGTAAGCAGCAGCGTTTGCAGCGGGCGTCAGCCGCCAATCAAACAATGGTAGTCGTAAGCAAAAGCCACCCTAGGGTGGCTTTTTTAGTGCTGAGGGCTTAGAGGCAGAACGTTAAATGGCCGCGCGATCATCGCGCGGCCATTGGCGTGCAGGCGGGTTTAAACCTCAGCGTTTAAACTTTAGACACCTGACGGGTTTTGCCAAAGTGCACAAACAGCGCCAAACCGGCCACGATCATGGGCAGGCTTAGCCATTGGCCCATAGACAGGTTAAACGCCAACAGGCCTAAAAAGTCGTCTGGTTCACGGGCAAATTCGGCTATGAAGCGGAAGAAGCCGTAGCCTAATAAGA
This sequence comes from Neisseriaceae bacterium, assembly GCA_017991555.1. GTDB lineage: Bacteria > Pseudomonadota > Gammaproteobacteria > Burkholderiales > Neisseriaceae > JAGNPU01. Next base: position 332,979 of record JAGOQM010000002.1, on the reverse strand, counting down.
ACAAAGCAGACACCTGGCCCACTGGGCGCGGCTTGCGTGAGAACCACCACACGATGGCAAACAGGCACAGGCCTTCTAGGGCGAACTGGTAGAGCTGTGAAGGGTGGCGCGGCAGCATGTTGTTTTCAACCAGCACGCTCATCCACTGTGGGTGAGTCGTGGCATAGGCGATGTCTTCATGGGCGGCTTGAGGAAAGCCCATGGCCCACCAAGCGTCAGGATTCGTCACGCGGCCCCATAGCTCACCGTTGATGAAGTTGCCAATGCGGCCAGAAGCCAGGCCCAGAGGCACCAGCGGTGCGATGAAGTCGGACACTTCAAAAAATGAGCGTTTTTGTTTCATGGCAAACAGTAAGATCGCCACCAGCACGCCGATGAAGCCGCCGTGAAACGCCATGCCGCCTTCCCAGACTTTAAAGATTGAAATCGGGTCGGACACATAATCATTGAATTTATAAAACAGGATGTAGCCGAGGCGGCCGCCCAAGATGACGCCCAGGACGCCCCAAATCACGAAATCATCCAGCAGTTTTTCGGTAAAGAACGTATTGCCGGCCTTAATACGGCGCTTGCCTAAAAAAATAAACAGGGCAAAGCCCACGATGTAGCTCAAGGCATACCAACGAATGGGCAGGGGCCCTAACGACACAAGAATGGGGTCGAATTGAGGGTGAACGATCATATGATGAGTCTATTCTCTTGAAAGTGATTTAACGTCGTTTCGGCTGCAATCATCGAAACACCAAAAGTCTTGAGACCATGAAAACCGGGGTTGGTTTGCTTTAAAGGTCGTAATGGCCGACCATAGAGTGAAAACCCGTGTGGCGCAGCGCTCATTATAGGGCAAGATAGCCACTTGGCGTATGCTTTGTTCGCCAAGTTGTCTGGCTCAGGTGATTAATGTCACGCGCTGAGCGCTGCCTTCGGCGTCGGGTATACGCTATTGTTGACCGCCCTATGGGGCCCTCTTGAATAGGAGTAAAGCATGAGTTGGGGGTGGATACCGCTGATTTGGGGATTGGTGATACTGCTGGTGGCGATGCTGCTGCAATTGAAAACCAAACATTTCATTCGCGCCTTGCAAACCGACGAAGCCTTGTATCGACAGGCGGGTAGTCCTACTCGGGACTATTTCTGGTTGGGCTTGTTGTGTCACCGTAACCAGCACTTACTAAGCTGGGTTGGGCGGCATGCCGTTTTACCGGTGCATTTGGCCGAGGCCGTGCCAGACTATGCGCAGATCAGGCAACTGTGCCGCCTGTTGCGCTGGTTGGAGTGGGGCTTTGTGGGCTACCTTGTGGCTCATTTCTTACTGCTGCTGTTGCAGCACATTTATCAATAGAGGCCTTTGCATCGGCCTGAGCCAGCGCTGGTGCGGCCCTCATCCTTCTACAAGCTGTCTAAGATGGTGAATCTCTATTGAGTTTTCTGACAGAATGCAGTAAAAAGGTAGTGAGAACGAGCGCCGATGAGCCTCTTTTTTTTATCGGTTGGGCGCGTGTCAAACACGGCCCTCATCGATCCCGCTTTTGACGTACCGATTGGGTTGGGGCCAAAAGACACCCGCCCAGAATCATGGCCGATTAAACAGGCTGCCCAAGCGGCTCTGTTTTACCCTCATCGCGCCATGCATGGCCATTACCGTTGGTCGTGACCACAGCAGAAATAATCAATAATAGCCTGCTGCGTCTGTTTGTTTATTTAAGGAAACTGCAGGACGAACCCTGAAGCGTTCGCCTGCCTAAAGGAATCAGCATGCCACAATATCGCTCCAAAACGTCCACCCATGGCCGCAACATGGCTGGTGCGCGTGCCCTATGGCGCGCCACCGGTATGACCGACACCGACTTTGGCAAACCCATTATTGCCATTGCCAACTCGTTTACCCAGTTTGTGCCGGGCCACGTGCATTTAAAAGATTTAGGCCAAATGGTGGCCCGTGAGATTGAAGCCCACGGTGGCGTCGCCAAAGAATTTAACACCATTGCCGTCGATGACGGCATCGCCATGGGCCATGGCGGCATGCTGTATAGCTTGCCTAGCCGTGACCTGATTGCCGATTCGGTGGAGTATATGGTTAATGCCCACTGTGCCGATGCGCTGGTGTGCATTTCTAACTGTGACAAAATTACCCCAGGGATGCTGATGGCCGCGATGCGCCTAAACATCCCGGTTATTTTCGTGTCTGGTGGCCCTATGGAAGCCGGTAAGGTCATCAGCATTGACAACCAAATTCGCAAGCTAGATCTGGTGGATGCCATGGTCGATGCCGCCAACGACAAGATTAGCGATGCCCAAGTGGACGAGACCGAACGCTCGGCCTGTCCAACCTGTGGCTCTTGCTCTGGTATGTTTACCGCCAACTCGATGAACTGCTTAACCGAGGCCTTAGGCCTGTCGTTACCGGGCAACGGTTCTTTGCTGGCCACGCACGCAAAGCGTAAAGAATTATTCTTGGAAGCGGGCCGAACCATTGTTGATTTGGCCAAACGCTACTACGAGCAGGATGATGACAGCGTCTTGCCACGCAATATTGCCACCAAACAGGCTTTTGAAAACGCCATGGCGCTAGACGTGTCTATGGGCGGCTCGACCAATACGGTCTTGCACCTGTTGGCCGCGGCTTCCGAAGCCGAGCTAGACTTTAAAATGGGCGACATCGACCAAATCAGCCGTAAAGTGCCGTGCTTGTGTAAAGTGGCGCCGTCTACCCAGAAATACCATATGGAAGACGTTCACCGCGCGGGTGGGGTGATGGGTATTTTGGCCGAATTAGACCGTGCTGGCCTGATCCACAATCAGTTGCCAACCGTGCACAGCCCTAGCCTGGCAGAAGCCTTTAAACGTTGGGACATTATGGTCAATGGGCCAGAGTCTGAGGCGCATCAACGCTTCTTGGCCGCGCCGGGGGGCATCCGCACCACTCAGGCCTTTAGCCAAAATCGTCATTACCCCAGCATCGACAACGACCGTGCCGAAGGCTGTATTCGTGACCTTGAGCATGCGTACTCGCAAGATGGCGGCCTCGCCGTTCTGTACGGCAATATTGCCGAACGGGGTTGCATTGTGAAAACCGCCGGCGTGGACGAAAGCATTCTTAAGTTTACCGGGCGTGCGCGCGTGTTTGAAAGCCAAGACGACTCGGTGGCCGCGATTTTGGCCGACCAGGTGGTGGCGGGCGACATCGTGATCATCCGTTACGAAGGCCCGAAGGGCGGTCCAGGCATGCAGGAAATGCTGTACCCAACCTCTTACCTTAAGTCTAAGGGCTTGGGCAAGGCCTGTGCGCTGCTCACCGATGGTCGCTTCTCCGGCGGTACTTCTGGCCTGTCTATTGGCCATGCTTCTCCAGAAGCGGCTGAGGGCGGCGCCATTGGCCTCGTGCATGAAGGCGATACGGTTGAAATTGACATTCCGAACCGCACCATTCACTTGGCGGTGAGTGACGCCGAGCTGGCTGCGCGTCGCGACGAAATGAACGCCCGCGGCAAACAGGCTTGGAAGCCGGTTAATCGCGAACGTTATGTGTCGGCCGCGCTGCGTGCTTATGCGGCCATGACCACCAGTGCCGATACCGGCGCGGTGCGTGATGTAAGTCAGGTTGAAAAGTAAGCCCTAAGTCGGTTTGAACTTAAGCCCACCAGCACACGACTGGTGGGCTTTTTATATGTAATGATTTAAAATGAATCAGTCGCTTAGATTAATCGTGACAGCGGTGGGCTTAATGCGTTATTTTATTTGTTTCGCATAATTAATGAGCGTCAGCTTAGGAGGCCGTTATGTCAGAGAGTGCCTGGGTATACATTATGGTGAACAAGCAGCAAAGCATCATGCACATTGGCTGCTGTGTGGATTTGAAAGCGCAAATAGAGCGCCATAAGCAGCTGACAGGCGCGCCGCTGCACGCCAGTCATCAAACGATTTTTCTGGTTTATTTCGAGGCCCAAGACAATTTACTGCTGGCCGAACAGCGCGCTAAAAAGATTAAGAAATGGCCGCGTAACTGGCGGTTGGCCTTGATCGAACGAGAAAATCCCGGCTGGTTAGACCTGTATGAAGGCCTGTCGACGCCATAGCCACTGAATCAGTCTCACCGAGATGCCCCACCGGGCTGCCAGCATCCTTAGCTCTGGTGGTTGATGGCTGCGCGGCGGTTTGGTCAGATTAGCCCCATTGATTGATAATGATAAGGCGAGGGTGGTTGCCACCACTTGCCCCGTATTTAGGAGCCACTATGTTGCAACAAGCCTTTCCCATTGACTACATCGAGCCCGTGTTTCGCCCACCCAGTGAAGCACGGTCTTTGATTTTGCCCGTGACCAATGGCTGTTCTTGGAATCAATGTACGTTTTGTGAAATGTACACGGCGCCGCAGAAAAAATTCAGCGTACGTCCAGAAGCACAGGTTTTGGCCGAGCTGCATCAGGCGGCGCAAATGATGGACATTCGGCGGGTTTTTTTGGCCGATGGCGACGCCATGGCTTTGTCCACGCGGCGGCTGATGGCGATTTTGGCGGGCATCAAGAAAGAAATCCCAACCATTGGGCGCGTATCCAGCTATTGCTTGCCCAGTAACGTGAAGAACAAATCCGTGGCCGAACTGAAAGAGCTGGTCGATGCCGGTTTAAGCATGGCCTATATTGGCTGTGAGTCAGGCGACGATGAAGTGTTGGCCATGGTCAATAAAGGCGAAACCTATGCCTCGTCGATCAGCGCCTTAACCAAACTGGGTGAGGCAGGCATGACTCGGTCGGTGATGATTTTGAATGGATTGGGCGGCCGCAAGTTAAGCGATCAGCACGCCGATGAGTCGGCTCGGCTCATGAATGAGGCCCAGCCAGAGTATTTGTCGACTCTGGTGGTGAGCTTCCCCTTGGGCATGGCACGTTTTAAAAGCCGCTATCCCGACTTTAAGCCTTTAGATCAGGCGGCGTTGTTTGTGGAAGTCGAGCGTTTTTTGCGCCAGTTAAACCTAGACAAAACCGTGTTCCGCAGCGACCATGCATCTAATTACCTGGTGCTCAAAGGCCAGCTTGGGCGCGACAAAGAAGCGCTGCTGGCGCAGGTACGTCAAGCGATTGCCGCACCGCAAAGCGCGCCGTTACGGCAGGAGTGGCAGCGCGGCCTATAGGCCAAAATGGCGCAGCGAAAGACACGGCGCTCATGCTAAACTAAAGCTTCGTCCGCTTCGATTAATTGAGGCACATTTAAGAATAAGGAATCCCATGTTATACGTGATTAGCGCGATTGATGCGCCCAACTCTTTGGCCCAGCGTTTGGCCACCCGTCCCGAACACTTGGCTCGCTTAGAAGTGTTAAAAGCGGCCGGTCAGTTGATCTTGGCGGGTGCACACCCAGCCATCGACAGTGAAAACCCTGGCGAGGCCGGCTTTACCGGCTCGACCATTATTGCTGAGTTTGCCGATCTGGCCACCGCTGAAGCATGGGCTCAGGCCGACCCGTTTGTGGTCGCTGGTATTTATCAAAGCGTGACGGTGAAGCCGTTTCGCCGTGCGTTTTAAATCCATCTGACCGACGCTTGTCCGGCTGAGCCCAACGGTTTCAGCCGGATGGCCCGCAGCCCCATCGACGCCGTTTTTAATGGTGAGGGACATGAATATTGGGTATGCTGTGGTTCGCCGTTGTATTCGGCCCGCCGTGATGATCTTGGTTGTGATCGCCGGCGTTGGGGCACGCTGAAGCAGTCGTTTCAGCCGCGGCACAAACAGCCTATTTTTGTGACAGAACGGGCGTCTTGGCAGCAGGTTGCCGCCGCTGAGCCTCAGTACCACGCCCGCCCTTGAGGCGTGGCTTTTAGATCGCGACGCTTAATGACCAAATCCATCCTTACCTTTATTGTCTCTACCAGCGTGGCCGTGGCGGGTTGTGTGTCGCCCGCGCCCACCTCTTGGGCGGTAAAAAAGCTGATTGAATCAGCGCCGCTGGCCACACCGCCTTTAGACTACGCGCAGATTCAAGACAACGTTGCGGTTTGGCCCAACCTCAGCTACCCCTCGCAGTATGAAAACAATGTCTACGACGTTTATGTGCCTCATACCGTGAAGCCTGGTACTCAGCTGCCGGTGCTGATTTGGGTGCACGGCGGGGCTTTTGTGGCGGGGGACAAAACCGACGTGCGCTATTTTGCGCCCGCCTTGGCCAATCAAGGCTATATGGTGGTGGCCATGAACTATCAGCTGGCGCCCAAGGCCATTTATCCGACGCCGCTGGTGCAGATTCAGGAGCTGTATCAGGCGTTGCTAAAGGTTGCACCAGCGCATCAGGGCAACATGACGCAGCTGTTTTTTGCCGGTGATTCGGCCGGGGCGCAAATGGCGGCGCAGTTTGTTGCCATGCAAACCAATCCGCAGTTGGCCACCGCGATGGCGATGCCGGCGGTGGTGCCTAAAGCCCACATCAAAGGTGTGCTGTTGTACTGTGGGCCTTATGACCTAACCGCGCTTAAGGGCGGGACTGACTCGGGCCTAGTGAACTTTATCCTGAACCAGCTGGGTTGGAGTTATTTGGGCAACCGTGATTGGTTGGCCAGTGACGAAGTGCAGCAGGCCGACGTGGTGTCGCACGTGACCGCCGATTTTCCACCGGCGTACATCACCGATGGTAATACCTTTTCTTTTGAGTCGCATGGCCAAGCCTTAGTGAGTGCGCTCCAGAAAAAAGGCGTGGCGGTTCAGAGCCGATTCTTTGACAAAGCCCAGGCGGTGACCGAGCATGAATATCAATTTAAGATGGACAGCGAGGCCGGTCAACAGGCCTTTGCCGACAGCGTTCAGTTTCTCAATCAGTACCGCTCACGCTGAGCTTGAGCGGTGTCTAAAACAGCACGGCCTATGGCGCCTATGGGCTCATCAGCCGGTAGGCAGGCTAATGGCTAACCCAGTGAGGTCGGCATGACCGTACCCCAGTTCAATTTAAAACCCGCCCTAACGGCGTACGCACAAGACTACGCCCACGGCGAGGAAGAATATCCTCATACGCATGATTGCGCTCAGTTGATGCACACCCTGAGCGGCGTGGTACGGGTAGAAACCCACGCCGGTGTGTGGATGGTGCCGCCCAATCGGGGCCTGTGGATTCCTGCGCGCATGGCTCATAGCCTGCGCGCGATTGGCCTGGTGCGGGCGCGCAAGCTGTTTGTTGACCCTCTGGCGCGTGCTGACCTGCCCGATGGCTGCGGTGTGGTGGCGATTAGCCCATTACTCAAGGCCCTGATTGTGGCCGCCCTTGACATTGAACCTCAGCCACCGCAAGGCGGGCGTGAGGCGCGCGTCATTGAGTTAATTTTAGATGAGTTGCGATGGCTACCGGTGTTGGCGTTTCATGTGCCCACGCCATCTAGCTCGGCGCTACAGCAGTTGTGCCGTAAAGTGTCTGATCGCATTGCCGATCCGTGGACGCTGGCCGATGCGGCCACCATGTTGGGCGTGAGCGAACGCACGGTGTCTCGCCAGTTTCAGCGCGAAACCCAAATGACTTTTGTGGCGTGGCTGCGGAATCAGCGGCTACAGTTTGCCCTTGAACGCTTGGCCCTGGGAGAGGGCATTTTGGCAGTGGCATTGGCGGTTGGCTATGACAGCCCCAGCGCCTTTAGCGCCATGTTTCGCAGCCATTTGGGGCAGTCGCCCAGCGAATATGTGCAGCATCTTAGGGCCGACTCAATGGCCTAAAGGCCCCGTCACTGCGGGGCCTGGTAAGAAGGTTTGGGTTGGGTGTTGTTTACTCGATGCGTTCGCCGTGGAGGCTGATGTCAAGGCCCTGGCGTTCATCTTGGTCGTTGACTCTGAGGCCGATGGTTTTGTCGATCAGCACCAAAATGATCAGGCTCACGACGGCGCTGTAGCCGACGGTGACCAAAACGCCGATGAGCTGGGTCAGCACGCTGGCCTCTAGGCTGCTTAAGTCGCTGTTGAAAAAGAGCGCGGTTAACAGTGCCCCCACGATGCCGCCAATGCCGTGAATGCCAAAAGCGTCTAGGGCATCATCGTAGCGCAGCCAAATTTTCAATTGAGTCACTGACCAAAAGCAGGCCACGGCGGTCAGGGCGCCGATGGCTAAAGCACCTTGAGGCCCCACAAAACCCGCGGCAGGGGTAATGCCGACTAGCCCTGAAAGTGCGCCCGAAGCAAAGCCTAAAGCAGAAGGTTTGTGACGGGCTATTTTTTCACACGCCAACCAAGCCAGTGCGCCCATTGCCGCAGCGACTTGGGTGTTGAGCATGGCCATCCCCGCAATGGCGTTGGCGGCAAAGGCCGAACCAGCATTAAAGCCAAACCAACCAATCCACAACATGGCGGTGCCCATCAAAGCCAATGATAGGTTGGCAGGGGCAAACGATTCCTTACCATAGCCTAAGCGCCGGCCCAACAGAATGGCGCCCACTAGGCCGGCCATACCCGCATTAATGTGGACCACGGTACCACCGGCAAAATCTAAAACGCCGTGCTTGGCTAGCCAGCCACCGCCTTCCCATACCCAGTGTGCGGTGGGGGCGTACACCAACAGCAGCCAGGCTGCGGTGAACCACAGTAAGGCCGCAAACTTCATGCGCTCGGCAAAGGCGCCGGTAATGATGGCGGCGCTGATGATCGCAAACGCCATTTGAAACACCATAAAGACCGACTCTGGAATGGTGGCGGCGCCAGGGTAAATGGTTAGGGTTTGGTTGGCTTGCCAAACGTTGAGGCCGTTGAGCATGAAGCGGTCAAGGCCGCCGATAAAAGGGTTGTTGGCGGTAAAGGCCAGGCTGTAGCCAATCACCATCCACAGCACCGCCACCAGCGCGGCCACGGCGAAACTTTGGAGCATGGTGGCCAGAATGTTTTTTTTACGGACCATGCCGGCATAAAATAAAGCCAGGCCGGGTAGGGTCATGAACAGGACCAGTAGCGCCGACACCAAAATCCAAGCGGTGTCGCCGCTGTCTATGTCTGCATAGGGGCGAACCCAGTCGGCTTCGGCCGATAGGGCTAGGCTGGGCAGGGCCAAGAGCGCCAGCGCGCTGAGGCGAAAAGAAGGGTGTCTCATGATGGTTTTCCTGTATTGAGTTAGAGGGCAGTGGCGCCGGTTTCACCGGTACGGATGCGCACAACCTGTTCGAGGTTGCTGACAAAAATCTTGCCATCGCCAATGTTGCCGGTTTGGGTCACCCTCATGATGGTGTCAATGACGCGGTTCACCTCATCATCTTGTAGGGCAATCTCAATACGGGTTTTGGGCAGAAAATCAACGGCATATTCTGCGCCACGGTAAATCTCGGTATGGCCTTTTTGGCGGCCAAAACCTTTTACTTCTGAAGTAGTGATGCCTTTGATGCCTTCTTCAGCCAGCGCTTCGCGCAGGTCATCGAGCTTGAAAGGCTTGATAATGGCGGTGATCATTTTCATGGTTTTGCTCCAGTAACAGGGTTGGAAAGGGGGCAAAACAATCGGTTAGTGCTGTCGGCATCTGCTTCGTGTGGCACTGTTGTTGGGCTTATGGGCGTCACGAAACGGCGGGTGGGGGATTAACCCTGTTACTGGACCCAATGTCTAAAATACGCTTGTTTAAACTAAAAAAAAAGAGGACTTAAGGCGTTCAGAGGCAGTCTATACGCAATAAACCATAATTATTTTGTTTTGGAATCAAATAGAGATGAGATCTGGCGCCGTTTTTTTCTTATAGGCATTATTTTATTAATTTAATCATTAATAAAGCGTTAAGTTTGTTATTTGAACTAATTATTGAAACAAAGCGCCTTGGTTGTGGATTCTTATCCTATTTTATTGTAAAGTTAAATAAGCCTTAACCATTTAAATGGCCATCCAGAAACCACCCCAAAAGCCAACCCACAGTAACAACCGCCTAGCGCCGTGATGGCCGCTAGGCGGTTTTTCGTGGTGCAGGCTTAAACGATGGCCGGTGCCGATGTCAAAAGACGGCTGGCGATGTTCAGCGCCGCCTGTAGCGACGCTTTGGAAGCGTCGCGGTCAATGCCGACGGCAAAAGTGTGTGCTGTATGGTGGCCTTGGCACTCTAAGTAGGCCACGGCCTTGCTGTGGGTACGTTGGCCGAGCGTGTGCTCTTGATAGTCGACGATGTTCAGGGTGAGGTCAAAATGGCCGTGGATGGCGTCCATCATGGCCGACAGTAGGCCATTGCCTTGGCCCTCTAATGCGATGACGGCCCCTTGGTACAAAATGTTGGCGTAGAGGCGCTGGCCATCTTGGTAAGGCTCGGTACGGTAGTCTTGTAGGGCGAGCAGCGGCCGTTCGGTGAGGCCATAGGCTTCGCGAAACAGCGCCCACACTTCGGCCACGCTCATTTCCTGGCCGCTGGCGTCGGTGTATTGCTTCACCTGCTGGCTAAAGTGAATTTGCAAGGCGCGCGGCAGCTGCAGGCCGTGGTTTTGTGCCAGTAGCCAGGCGGCCCCACTTTTGCCTGACTGGCTGTTTACCCGAATCACCGCCTCATAGCTGCAGCCGACGTCTTCTGGGTCTAGTGGCAAATAGGGAATGGCCCAGGCTGCGTTGGGTTGGCTGTGGCGGGCGGCAAAGCCTTTTTTGATGGCGTCCTGATGCGAGCCAGAAAAGGCCGTAAACACCAGTTCGCCGGCGTAAGGGTGGCGCGGGTGAACGGGCAGCTCATTGCAGTGCTGGACGATTTCGACGGTTTCTTTAAGGTTGGAAAAATCCAGCTTAGGGTCTACGCCTTGGGTGTATAGGTTCAGCGCCAGAGTGACAAGGTCGACGTTGCCAGTCCGTTCGCCGTTGCCAAACAGGCAGCCTTCAACCCGGTGGGCGCCAGCCATCAGGGCCAGTTCGGCGGCGGCCACGCCGGTGCCGCGATCATTGTGTGGGTGTAGGCTGATGACGACGTGCTCGGCGCGAGAGAAATGGCGCATAAACCATTCAATTTGATCGGCGTACACGTTGGGCGTGTTGACCTCTACCGTGGCCGGCAGGTTTAAAATCATGGGCCGATCAGCGCTGGGCGCCCAAACGTCGGCCACGGCCTCACAAATCTCCAGGGCAAAGTCCAGCTCGGTAAAGCAAAAGGTTTCTGGCGAATATTGAAAGCACCATTGGGTTTCTGGCCGCGCCACGCACAGCGCCTTAATTTGGGTGGCGCCCCGAACCGCTAGGGCAACCGTGGCGGCCTTGTCTTGCTGAAAAACCTGCTCACGAAACAGGCGTGAGGTGGCGTTGTATAGATGGACAATGGCCCGCGGTGCGCCGGTGACGGCTTCTAAGGTGCGTTCAATCAGGTCGGGGCGAGATTGGGTAATGACTTGGATCCACACGTCGTCTGGAATGCGCTGTTGCTCGATCAGGCCGCGAACAAAGTCAAAGTCGGTTTGAGAGGCCGAGGGAAAAGACACCTCAATTTCTTTAAAACCGCACTGAATGAGGTGGTCAAAAAAAAGCGATTTTTTGGCGTTGTCCATGGGGTTAATTAAGGCTTGATTGCCATCGCGTAAATCAGTCGAGCACCAGCGCGGTGCTTGGGTCAGGGTTTTGGATGGCCAAGTGCGGTCAGGCAGGCTGACGACAGCGGCGGCGGGGTATTTTTTAGAAGGGTCGCGCAGCATGGGGGTCCTTAAGGGGCTGAATGAAGGGTTCATTCAGCATAGCCAATCGCGTGGCCGGCTGCGCCAGCCTAGCCGACAGCCATCGTCGCAAAAAGGACACCGCTGGGGGTGAGGGCGTTAAAAAAGCCCCGTAGGGCTGGTTCAGAGTGGCTTAATCGTTGGCGATGTTGAGGGCCTCGATTTGAACACCTGAATCGTTAAAATTTTTGGGGTTTAACCAATTAAGATAACGCTTTTGAAGGACGGGCCACTCACCATCAATAATCGAAAACCATTTGGTGTCGCGATTGCGTCCTCGGTTCACACGGTGCTGGCGGAACAGGCCTTCGTACTGAAAGCCAAAGCGCAGTGCCGATTTGGCCGACGCTTGGTTCATGCTGTCGCACTTCCATTCGCAGCGTCTAAAGCCTAAGTTAAACGCTTGGTTAATCATCAGGTAAATGGCTTCGGTACTGATGCGGCTACGACGCATGGGGTGGCCAAAGTGAACGTGGCCAATTTCGATGCTGCCATGTTCTAGGCTAATGGCCAAGTAGGCCACCAGGCCTAAAGCCCTGCCGCTTAGGTCGCAGATGGCGTAAAAAAGAGGGTGGTTGCCGGCGGCCACGTCGCTTAGCCACTGGCCAAAGTCGGCCTTGTGTTCAAAAGGGCCATAAGCAAGGTAGGTCCAGCCATCTTGGTTCGACTGTTCGCATAAGGCGTGGTAAAGGTCGTCTAAGTGGCGCTCGGCGTCTAGCGGTGCCAGGGTACAGTAAAAGCCTTTAATGTGCTTTGGTAGGATGGGCGACAGCGGTTGCCAGCTGATTTCGTCGGCCAGCGTGGGCGTGTCGGTTTGGGTGTGTGTGGTCATGAGTGTCTCTGTGGTGCGGGGGTGAGGCCCATACTATAAGGCTTTGCGACGGTTGACAATAGGATGAGCGAGCTGGCTGGGCGAAGAAGCTGTTTGTGGATGGTGTCTGGGGCTGCTTCAGCCTCAAATTGACAGACATTAAAAATCCCGCACGAGGCGGGGTTTTAAGGCCGTATGGGCTAGATTATTCTAGCTCATCAATCCAAGCTTGCTGGATGGCTTCTAGAATACGTTCGCCACAGCGATCGGGGTCGTCATCGAATTCTGGTAACGCCATCACCAAGTCACGTAGCTGAGTGAAGCGCACGGTTTTAGGGTCGATGTCTTCATGGGTATCGGCCAAGGTTTCGGCGATGTATAGGGTGTCAGTCCATTTCATGAGGCAGCCTTTCGTAGCAGGTTAGTGTTCGCGCGCGTGGTTGATGGTGTATTTAGGAATTTCCACCACGAGGTCTTCTTGGCCCACTTCGGCCTGGCAGCTTAGGCGCGATTGCGCTTCTAGGCCCCACGCTTGGTCGAGTAAGTCTTCTTCAATCTCGGTCGCTTCGTTCAAATTGTCGAAGCCCTGACGAATGATGACGTGGCAGGTGGTACAGGCACAAGATTTTTCACAAGCGTGGTCGATGTGGATTTTATGATCCAACAAAACGTCACAAATGGTTTCGCCGATAGGCGCATCTTCAATCACTTTGCCTTCTGGGCAAAGCGTTTCGTGAGGCAATATGGTAATTTTTGGCATGAGTTTGTCTCTATGTAAAGGCCAATACTGCGATTGGCTAGATAACGTTAAATACTGTCTATGCTTTTGCCGGTTAGGGCTTGGGCAATGTTGCGGTTCATTCGTTTGGCGGCAAAGCCATCGGTGGCGCTGCTGAGCGCCTGGGTGTGCTGATTAATGCTGGCGGCGTTGACCTCCGTCGAGGCCAAACTGGCTTTGAGTACATTGATGGCGTCGTGTACCTGGGCCAGTTCCGCGGCGTCTAATAGGTCGGCATCTTGCGCTAAGGCGGCTTCGACGGCTTCAATCAGGCCTTCGGCATCAACGATGGCTTCTTGGCGATTGCGAGCCTCAATGTCTTCCTTGGCATAAGACAACGAATCTTTCAGCATTTGGGCGATGGTTTCGTCGTCAAGACCGTAAGACGGCTTGATTTCGACCGCGGCCTCAATACCGGTGGTTTGTTCTTTGGCGGAAACCGACAGCAGGCCATCGGCGTCTACCTGGAAGGTCACCCGAATGCGGGCGGCACCGGCCACCATCGGTGGAATGCCTTTTAAGGTGAATTTAGCCAGCGAGCGGCAGTCGCTCACCAGTTCGCGCTCACCCTGTAGCACATGAATCATCATGCCGGTTTGACCATCTTTAAAAGTGGTGAATTCTTGCGCACGGGCAGTGGGTAGGGTGCTGTTGCGTGGAATGACTTTTTCCACCAGGCCGCCGTAGGTTTCTAGGCCGAGCGACAGCGGGGTGACGTCAAGCAACAGCCATTCACCGTCGTTTTTATTGCCGGCCAAAATATTGGCCTGCATGGCGGCGCCCATGGCCACCACTTCGTCAGGGTTTAGGTTGTTCAGCGGAGCCTGGTTGAAATAGTGTTCCGCCGCGGCTTGGACGTGCAGCATGCGGGTGGCACCACCGACCATGATGACGCCATTGACGTCGTCTTTTTTGACCTTGGCGTCGCTCAACGCTTTTTGCATGGGGATGAGGGTTTTGTTCACCAAAGGCTGGGTGATGCGTTGGAACTCATCACGGGTGATGGTCACGTCAACGGCGTCGCCATTGCTTAGGGTACAGTTAATGGTGGCGGTGTCGTTGTCGGTTAGGCTTTCTTTGGCCGCGCGCGCCAGCGCCAATAGCAGCTGGTTATCCACCTCATTTAGGGCGGACAGCTCGGCGGCTTCCAGCACCCAGCAATACAGGCGATGGTCGAAGTCGTCGCCGCCTAGGGCGCTGTTGCCGTTGGTGGCCAATACTTCAAAAATACCTTTAGATAACTTAAGAATCGACACGTCAAAGGTACCGCCCCCTAGGTCGTACACCACGAAGGTGCCTTCGGAAGCATTGTCTAGGCCATAGGCAATGGCGGCGGCGGTGGGTTCATTTAACAGGCGCAACACGTGTAGGCCGGCCAGTTTGGCCGCGTCTTTGGTGGCCTGCCGTTGGGCGTCATCAAAGTAGGCCGGCACGGTAATCACGGCGCCGGTGAGCTCACCACCCAAGGCTTCTTCTGCACGCCCTTTGAGGCTGCGTAAGATTTCGGCCGACACTTCGACCGGCGTTTTGAGGCCTTGGCGGGTTTGAATTTCGATGATGTGGTCACTGTTGCCAAAACGATAGGGCAAGTGCTTGACGTTGCCGATGTCGGCAAGGGCACGGCCCACCAAGCGTTTGGCAGAGCTGATGGTGTTTTGTGGGTCAATACGTTGCGCCAATAGCGCGTCATGGCCCACTTCGACCCGGCTGCCTTCACAGTAGCGCACCACCGAAGGCAGGCTGGTGCGGCCTTCAGGGTCGGTTAAACATACGGCACTGCCGCTTCGCACGGTGGCCATGAGGGTGTTGGTCGTACCCAGGTCGATGCCGACGGCCAAACGGTGTTGGTGAGGTGCGGTGGCCATACCTGGTTCAGCAATTTGCAATAGTGCCATAAATCTACTTTAACTTTTAGGGTTGGTGACATCAAACGCCTAGGCGGCTTGAGCGCGTGCAGCGCACTTTAAGCAACGGCATCTAGGGCTTGGTGTACTTGTTGGGTTATCTTATCCATAAATCGGCCTTGGCGAACCAGCGTTGCCGCGGTCGCGTAGTCTTCCTGCTGGAAGGTTGTGGATAAGGTGGTCAACAGCTTAGAGAGGTCGGCTTGGACGTCATCGGCCAATGCCAGTAGGGCAGGCACGTCTTGTGCTTGCTGAGCCTCTTCTAGGCTTTCTCGCCAGCTCATTTGCTGCATTAAAAACTCAGGTTCAAACTGAGTGTGCAGAGGATCATCGGCGTCGATGCCTTGCAGACTAAGCAGATAGCTCGCGCGGTCAAGCGGCTGTTGGAGAGTGCGATAAGCTTCATTGACGGTAGAGGCCATCATCAGCGACTGTCTTTGCTCAAAGGCGCTGGCGCCGGCAAATTTGTCCGGATGGCAGGCTGCCGCTAGTTTTAAGTAGGTGGCGCTTAATGCTGCTGGATCAAGGTCAAAAGCGGTCGGTAGCCCAAACAGGCTGAAGTGGTTTTGTGTCATGTGTTTTATTATCGCTACGCTCAAGCTAGGCTGCCTATCTTAAGCTGGGGGAGCTGGGGGCTGAGAACGAGCCGATTTAAACGTGGAAGCTTTCGCCACAGCCACATTCGTCGGTTACGTTGGGGTTCTCAAATTTAAAGCCTTCGTTTAGGCCTTCTTTGGTGTAGTCCAGCATGGTGCCGTCAAGATAAACGTGGCTTTTCGGGTCGGTGATGACTTTTACGCCAAATCCTTCAAAAACCATGTCGTCGGCGTTGGCTTCGTCGGCAAATTCCAAAACGTAGGCCATGCCTGAGCAACCGCTGGTTCTCACGGCGAGGCGAATGCCAATGCCTTTACCACGGTTGTTAAGAAAATTCTGAATATGATTCGCAGCGCGTTCAGATAAGGTAATCATATGTATACCCCTATTGCAGTAATGAGCTGCCCAAGCCAGAGCTTAGGCAGCAGTGAATCAATTATTGATTGTGTTTCTTTTTGTAATCGCCTACGGCTGCTTTAATGGCGTCTTCGGCCAAAATAGAGCAGTGTACCTTTACCGGTGGCAATTCTAGTTCTTCAGCAATGGCGCTGTTTTTAATCGCCATGGCTTCGTCTAAGGTTTTGCCTTTCACCCATTCGGTGATTAAAGAAGAAGAGGCGATGGCAGAACCACAACCGTACGTTTTAAAGCGTGCGTCTTCGATCACGCCGTTTTCGCTCACTTTAATCTGTAGCTTCATCACGTCGCCACAGGCAGGGGCGCCGACCATGCCGGTGCCTACGCTGTCGTCACCTTTTTCGAATGAACCCACGTTGCGAGGATTCTCATAATGGTCAATTACTTTATCGCTATAAGCCATGTTTATGCTCCTAGTGCTGTCTGGCCAACTCGGGTTGGCCAATCATTGTTATAAGTGTGTGTACGAGGTTTGAGGCCTCAGCGCGTGTTAGTGCTCAGCCCATTCAACGGTGCTTAAGTCAACGCCGTCTAAGTGCATTTCCCATAGAGGGGATAGATCGCGCAATTTGCCAATTTTATCTTTAATCAGCTGGGCTGCATAATCAATTTGCTCAATGGTGGTGAAGCGACCAAAGGTAATGCGCAATGAGCTGTGGGCCAGCTCGTCGTTGCGGCCTAGGGCGCGCAATACGTAAGAAGGCTCAAGGCTGGCAGAGGTACAGGCTGAACCGCTAGAAACGGCCAGCTCTTTAACCGCCATAATCAAGCTTTCGCCTTCAACAAAGTTAAAGCTGACGTTTAGGTTTTGTGGCACACGTTGCTCTAAGTCGCCGTTCACGTACACTTCTTCGATGTCTTTAACCGCATCCAAGAAGCGGTTGCGTAACACCAAAGCGTGTTCGCGGTCGGCATCCATTTCTAAACGGGCCAGGCGGAAGGCTTCGCCCATGCCGGCAATTTGGTGAGTGGCTAAGGTGCCACTACGGAAACCGCGTTCGTGGCCACCGCCGTGCATTTGTGCTTCTAGGCGAATGCGGGGTTTGCGGCGTACGTATAGGGCGCCAATGCCTTTAGGGCCATAAGTTTTGTGGCCAGACATGCTTAATAAGTCTACTTTAACGTGGCTTAGGTCGATGGCGACTTTGCCGGTGGCTTGCGCGGCGTCAACGTGGAAAATCACGCCTTTTTCGCGACAGATCGCGCCCAGCGCTTCGATGTCTTGAATCACGCCGATTTCGTTGTTAACCCACATCACTGAAGCCACGATGGTGTCAGGGCGGATGGCCGCTTTAAACACTTCTAGGTCAAGGATGCCGTTTTCTTGCACGTCTAGGTAGGTCACCTCAAAGCCTTCACGTTCTAGTTCACGCATGGTGTCCAGAACGGCTTTGTGTTCGGTTTTAACCGTAATAAGGTGTTTGCCTTTGCTTTGGTAAAAATGAGCCGCACCTTTGATCGCTAAGTTGTTAGATTCTGTGGCGCCAGAAGTGAAGACCACTTCTTTGCTGTCACAGTTTAACAACAGAGCGATTTCTTGACGGGCGTTTTCAACGGCCTCTTCGGCGGTCCAACCAAAGCTATGGCTAGAGCTGGCTGGGTTGCCAAACTCTTCGTATAGGTAAGGAATCATTTTTTCCGCCACGCGTGGGTCGATCGGCGTGGTGGCTGCGTAGTCTAAGTAAATCGGTGTTTTAATTTGGCTCATGGTTTTTGCTCTTGTATGGTACGTGTTAGTTAGGGGTACTTACCACCACCGTCATTGGGTGTGCTTCTGCGGTGTGTAAGCGCTGTTTGTTGTGGCCATGTTCGATTAGCGTGGCCAAGGTGATGCCCGACAGGTAATCCCCTATGGTTTTGTTTAAGTTTTCCCAGAGGTCGTGGGTCAAACATTGGGTATGGCCCATACAGTTTGATTTCCCATTACATTGGGTGGCATCCAGTGAGTCGTCCACAGCGTGCACAATGGCGGCAACGCTGATCTCATGCAGTGGTTTATTCAAAGAATAACCACCGCCTGGGCCCCTTAAGCTGGCAACCAAGCCCGCTTTTCTCAGCTTGCTAAACAGTTGCTCTAAATAGGAGAGTGAAATGTGTCGGCGTTCACTAATCGCAGAAAGGCTAACTGGCCCTTCTTCATGGTGCATGGCCACATCTAAGAGGGCCGTTACCGCAAATCGCCCCTTGGTTGTTAGGCGCATAATATTCACCTTGTAAATGCTTTTATGACCTTGATTATCCTATTTCCTACTAAATTAGTCAACTATTAACCAAGGATGCGAGCAATACTCAATAGTCATTCGCTATTGCGATCGAAATGAGGCAAATCATCAACCAAAACAGGGGCTAATCTGATCCAGTCCATAATGGTCTAAGCACAGGGTGGCGTGGCTTTTGGTTTTTTCCTTGGCGTGGAAGGCCACGCCAATGCCAGCCGCTTCAAGCATGGGGATGTCGTTGGCGCCATCGCCCATGGCAATCACCTGCTCGGGTTTTAGGCCCAGCTCATCGCGGTGTTGGCGCAACAAACGGGCTTTGGCTTCGGCGTCAATGATGTCGCCAATGACCTTGCCGGTGAGGACGCCATCCACGATTTCCAATTCGTTGGCGTAGGCATAGTCTAGGCCCAGACGTGCTTTAAGGCGGTCGGTAAAGAAGGTGAAACCGCCCGACACCAGCATGAATTTAATGCCATGCGCTGTGGCGGTTTGAACCAGGGTTTCGGCGCCAGGGGTCAGCGTCAGCTTGTGCTCGTACACTTCGGCTAAAGCGCTTTCGGGCAAGCCCTTGAGCAATGCCACGCGCTCGATGAGCGAGGCGCGAAAATCCAGTTCACCCTGCATCGCCCGTTCGGTGATGGCGGCGATTTGGGCTTTGATGCCCATTTGATCGGCGATTTCGTCGATGCACTCAATCGTGATCAAGGTGGAATCCATGTCGCTGACCATCAGGCCGATGTCGCTGAGCGCTTGGTTAGGCAGGCAGGCGACTTCCACTTTAAGGTCGTGGAGGCGCTGCTTGTGGGCGTCACTGAGGGCAAAAGGCTGCGCCTGAACCAGGCGAATCACGCCGTCGCTGCTGGCAGCAGGCGTGAGGTTTAGGTCGGCCCATAGCCAAGACAGGTCGATTTGGGCGAGTTGCGGGTGCTGTAGTACCAGTGCGTGCTTCATGTGTTTGCTATTCCTTAAGCGTCTAAACCGGCCTGAACCATGTGGGCGGCTTTCACTACGGCTCGGGCTTTGTTTTGGGTTTCATCCCATTCAGATTGAGGATCGGAGTCGGCCACGATGCCGGCACCGCTTTGAACGTAAAGGGTTTGATTCTTGATGATGGCGGTGCGAATGGCAATGGCCACGTCCATGTCACCGCTGAAGCTTAAGTAGCCCACGGCGCCGCCAAAAATGCCACGCTTGCTGGGCTCTAGCTCGTGAATGATTTCCATGGCTTTGACCTTGGGTGCGCCAGAGAGCGTGCCGGCGGGGAAGGCGGCCTTGAGGACGTCCATCATTTTGATTTGCGGCGGCAGTTCGCCCTCGATGCTGGAGACGATGTGCATCACGTGGGAATATTTTTCGATGCACATTTTTTCAGTGATTTTAACCTTGCCGGTTTTGGCGACGCGGCCGACGTCGTTGCGGCCTAGGTCAATCAGCATGACGTGTTCAGACACTTCTTTGGGATCACTCAATAGGTCGGCGGCTAGGGCGGCGTCTTCTTCCGGCGTCTTGCCGCGCACGCGGGTGCCGGCAATGGGGCGCACCGTCATGGTGTCGGCTTCTTTACGCACCAAAATTTCAGGGGACGCGCCGACGATGTAGAAGTCATCGAAGTGATAGTAATACATATAGGGCGATGGGTTCAGCGTGCGTAAAGCGCGATAAAGGCTAATGGGGTTGTCGCTAAAGGGCATGCTCATGCGCTGTGAGGGCACCACCTGCATGCAGTCTCCGGCCAGAATACGCTGCTTGATGTCGGCGACGTCCCGCTTGTAGTTGTCTTCACCGTATTCGCTGGTGGGCTCGGTGTGCTGGCTGCCAAACGATAGGGGCAGGGCGTAGCTTTGTCGGGTTTGAATGCGTAAGGCTTCTAAACGCTTACAGGCTTTTTGGTAGGCGTCGGGATCGGCTGGATTGGCGTAGACGATGAGGTGGATTTTGCCGGATAAATTGTCGATGACGGCGAGCTCTTCTGACAGCATGAGCATGATGTCGGGGGTGCCGATGACGTCTTTTTTGTCATTCTTGGGCAGTTTGGGCTCAAAATAATGCACCGTCTCGTAGCCAAAGTAGCCAATGAGGCCGCCGGTGAAGCGAGGAAGGTTGGGGATGTCTGGGGTTTTAAAGCTGGCCTGGTAGGCTTCAATAAAGCCCATGGGGTCGCCGCTGTGGCTGTCGACTAGGGTGTGATTTTGGTACACCGAAACGGTGTCTCCTTGCACTTTGAGGTAGTCTTTACAGGGTAGCCCAATAAAGGAATAACGGCCAAAACGTTCGCCGCCCACTACCGATTCCAGCAGGTAGCTAAAGGGCTTATTGGCCAACTTGAGATACAGCGACAGCGGTGTGTCCAAATCGGCCAAGACGGTTAAGGTCAGCGGAATGCGGTTGTGGCCTTGGGCCACGTAGGCTTGGTACGTTTCTAAGCTCATCATGAGGTGCTGCTCCTTGTGCAGGTGAAGCGGTGTTTTTATATTTAGACGCAAAAAAACGGATGGCAAGCATCCGTTTTTGGGCGTGTCGGTGCTTTATAGTTCTTCTAAAGTGCCGTCCGTTTCGTCGATTTTACCTTCGGTAATCTCAACGTTTAGGCCCACAACATCACGGACTTTAGTGGCAATTTCTTTGGCAACTTCTGGGTTTTCTTTTAGCCAGTTACGGGTATTGTCTTTACCTTGGCCAATTTTTTGGCCGCCGTAGCTGTACCAGGCGCCTGACTTTTCAACGATGTCAAATTTAACGCCTAGGTCGATGACTTCACCTTCCCAGCTCACGCCTTCGCCATACAAAATGTCGAATTCAGCCTGACGGAACGGTGGCGCCACTTTGTTTTTCACTACTTTAACACGGGTTTCGTTGCCCAGAACCTCATCGCCTTTTTTGATTTGGCCAATACGACGAATGTCTAGACGCACAGAGGCGTAGAATTTAAGCGCGTTACCACCGGTGGTGGTTTCTGGGCTGCCAAACATCACGCCAATTTTCATGCGGATTTGGTTAATGAACACAACCAGGGTGTTGGTTTTTTTGATGTTGCCGGTGAGCTTACGCAAAGCCTGACTCATTAGACGAGCCTGTAGGCCTACGTGGCTGTCGCCCATGTCGCCTTCGATTTCGGCTTTGGGCACTAAAGCGGCCACCGAATCGATCACGACCATGTCGATGCCGCCCGAGCGTACCAACATGTCACAAATTTCTAAAGCCTGTTCGCCGGTGTCGGGTTGAGACACCAGTAGGTCTTCTACAATCACGCCTAGCTTACGGGCATACACGGGGTCGAAGGCGTTTTCTGCGTCAATAAAGGCACACACACCGCCGCTTTTTTGGGCTTGGGCAATGGCTTCTAGACACATGGTGGTTTTACCAGAAGATTCTGGGCCATAAATCTCCACAACGCGACCACGTGGCAAACCACCGACGCCTAATGCTAAGTCAAGGCCCAAAGAACCGGTAGAAATTACCTGTAAGTTTTCATCTTTGTGGCTGCCATCCATTTTCATGATGGAACCCTTACCAAATTGTTTTTCAATTTGCGACAGGGCGGCGCTTAAGGCTTTGCTTTTATCGTCTGACATGTGGCGTGACTCCGTAAAGTAGGGTGAAACAAATAATTAAACATAAGCCTCAATTATCGCACAAATTTTGCGAATAAGCACGGCGCTGCGCATTAAAAAAAGCGCCAGCAGGAGCGGGCGCTTGATTCACAAAAGATTAAATAATATTGGTTTTTTTCTTTTGCTGTAGGCGATAGGCAACGTAATAAGCCAGCAGCGTGGGCACCACAAATAAAATAATTTTGGTGGTTAAGGTGTCGTACCAGGGGGTGGTCAATAAGAAGGCTTCTTGTTGGCCCACTGCGGCACCCGAGGCCCAGTAACTCAATAGCGGGAACCAGCAGGCAAAAAACAAACCTACCCAGATAGGCCACAGCCAGGTCATGGCATTGTATTTCCACAGCATGAAGAGGGTGATGGTCCACAGCGCAATGGACAGCGAGCTGTACAGGCCATATGGCAAGGGCAGAGCGTAATAGCCGTGAATAAAATAAGCCATGCCGCCAATGAACAGCACGCCTAAGATCGCCAAAATGATTTCTTCTGGTTTGTGCATAGAAGCGGCTCCTTAAGTAAATAGAATGATTAAGTAATGCTTTGGGATGTGGTTAATAGTAAAGGCTAAGCCCGTTAAGAAGCAAGGCTTAGGCGGTGACTAGGGTGATGATGTGGGCTTATTTTAATACAAAAATGCCACCCGGTGGGTGGCATTGATGGGGTTAGGTTAAACCTGATGCATTGGGTTTACATCAGGAAGAAGTAGCCCCATAGCGACAGCACGATAATGCACATCACGTTTAAAACGCCGCCGGCCACAATCATGTCGCGCTGCTTGATGACGCCGGTGCCAAAAACGATGGCGTTCGGCGGCGTGGCCACAGGCAGCATAAAGGCACAAGAGGCGCCAATGCCAATCATCATCACCAATACCGATGCAGGCATGCCCATTTGCTCGGCAATACCAGCAAACACAGGCACCAGCAATGCGGCCGAGGCGGTGTTGCTGGTGAACTCAGTCAGGATGATGATGAAGGTGGTCACGGCCAAAATGATGATGAACGGGTTTGCCGAACCAAAAATGGCGGCAACCTGGTCGCCCAAGACGGCAGACGCTCCGGATGATCTTAAAATGGCGCTTAGGGTTAAGCCACCACCAAATAAGAACAGCACGCCCCAGTCGGTGTTGTCAGAAACCTGACGCCAGGTGGTGACGCCAAACATCACCACCAGTACGGCCGCGCATAGGGCGATAAAGGTGTCGGGGCTGCTGATGTCGAAGGTTTTTTGAATCCAAGTGCCGCCAATCCAAGCTGCGGCAGTCAGGATGAAAATGGTCATGGCAATGATGCGTGAAGGCGTCCACGGAATGACTTCGGTGTTGACTTCGATCTTGCGGTTAAGCTTGGGCTTAAACACTAAATACAGGCTAAACACCATTAGGGGCAGCAACACCAGCATCAGCGGCAAGCCCAGCTTCATCCAGCCCACAAAATCTAAGCCCAGCGCTTTGGCGGCAATGGCGTTCGGCGGTGAGCCCACTAGGGTGCCTAGGCCACCAATACTGGCCGAGTAGGCAATCCCCAGTAAAATAAACAGAAAGGTTGGGCGCTCTGATTTGGCGTCCATGTGGCTCATCACACCCATGGCCAGCGGCAGCATCATGGCGGCGGTGGCGGTGTTGCTGATCCACATCGACAGCAGTGCGGTCACGCCAAAAATGGCAATGGCGGTCACGCCTAGGTGAGAGCCAGACAGTGAGATCAACCAGAAGGCGATTTTTTTATCCAGCTTTTGCACGTGTAGCGCTGAGGCTAGGGCAAAGCCACCAAAGAACAAGAAAATGATGGGGTCGGCAAAGGCCGCCACCGCCGTTTTGGTGTTCATTTCGGGTAGGCCAATGGCAATCGCCATCACCGGAATCAGTAGGGCAGTAATGGTGACGTGAATGGCTTCGGTGAGCCATAAAATGGCAATCAAAACCAATAGGGCTAGGCCCTTGTTCGCGGCATCATCGAAGGGCAATAAGCTATAGACGGCAAAGGCGGCAATGAGGGCGACGACGCAAATTGCGAGGCCTTTTATTGTTTTGCGCTGATCCTTGTCAGACATGTCTGTTGGATGAGGCTGTTGATCCATGACGTTTTTCCTTGTATTTACTTTAATAGTTAAGCTTTTGTTTTTATGGGCAATGACCATGCAGAAAAGTCAGGGCTGCATATGCAGAACGCCTGACTTGGCGCAATAGTACACCATCGCGCAGTTTTTTTGCAGTTAAATAATTACGATTTATTAAATTTAAAATAACGATTAGTGATCTACATCAGCAAAACAAGGATTAAAAAAACAGGCCGCTGATTTGCATCAGCGGCCTGTGGGCATTTAGTCTTACGAACTTAAATGATTTCGGCTTTTTCGATCACAACGGCTTCTTTAGGCACGTCTTGATGACCGCCGGCATTGCCTGTTTTAACGGCTTTAATGGCGTCAACCACTTCGGTGCCTTCAACAACTTTGCCAAATACGCAGTAGCCAAAACCGTTGGCGTCAGCTGAAGTAAAGTTCAAGAACGCGTTGTTTTTAACGTTGATGAAGAACTGTGAGCTGGCAGAGTGAGGCGCCATGGTGCGAGCCATTGCGATGGTGTACTGATCGTTTTTTAAGCCGTTGGCGGCTTCGTTTTCGATGGTGTCGTGGGTGGCTTTTTGGTTCATGTCTTTGTCAAAACCGCCGCCTTGGATCATGAAACCGTCGATAACGCGGTGAAAAATAGTGCCGTCGTAAAAGCCTTCAGAAACGTAGGTTTCAAAGTTTTTGGCGGTTACGGGCGCTTTTTCGTGATCTAGTTCAATTTTAATGTCACCAAAGTTGGTGGTTAGCTTAATCATGTACGACTTCCTTATGTGCGTGCTTAGTGCACGATGACTTTGTTGATGATGATGGGTTTAACGGGCACGTCCTGGTTGAAACCAGAGTTGCCGGTTTTGGTTTTGGCAATGTTATTCACCACGTCCATGCCTTTGGTCACGCGGCCAAAAACTGTGTAACCATAACCTTGCGGGGTTTTGTTCTTGTGGTTAAGAAACTCATTGTTGGCCACGTTGATGAAAAACTGGGCCGTGGCAGACTGTGGGTCAGCGGTACGGGCCATGGCGATGGTGCCAACGTTGTTTTTAAGGCCGTTATCGGCTTCATTGGCTACGGGTGCCTTGGTGGGCTTTTGCGCCATTTTTTGATCAAAGCCGCCGCCTTGAATCATGAAATTGTTGATCACACGGTGAAAAACGGTGCCGTCGTAAAAGCCACTTTTGGCATAAGACACAAAGTTGGCGACGGTTTTGGGCGCTTTAGTCTCATCTAAGACCAGCTGAATGTCGCCGGATGAGGTTTTCAGGGTAACCTGAGTTTGGGCCAGGGCCAGCGTGCTGCTGAGGCCAATTAAGGCCACTAAACCAAGTTTTTTTAACATGATGACTCCAAAAATGAATGCAAATGTTATGAATGCGGGTATTTTACCATTAAATGGGCGCTGATAAGCTTTTTTGCCCTTTTTCCCCTTAAGTGGGTGAAACCGCGCAGGTTTAAACCAGATCAGGGGACAACATGGCTTTGAGGCGACTGTGCGGCTGAGGTTCCATGGCGTCGATGGAAAACCACCAAATGGCGCCTTTGCTGGCAGGGTAGAGCGCCGTACTGGTGGCAGTGCGGTTCAGCAAGCAATGGCATAAATGGCCTAGCCACGGCTGATGGCCGACCAGAACCAGCGCCGCATCTAAGGGCTGTCTTTGAATCAGGTTTAAAATGTCCTGATAGCCGGCATCGGGGTTGAGACTGCGCATGGGCAAGGGCCGTGGGTGCAGGTGGGCGGCGGTTTCTTGGCTGCGCCGTGCTTCGGAGCACCAAACCTGATAGTCGCTGCCTAGGCGCTGGCTTAGCCAGGCGGCCATCTGCTGTGCTTGGGCGTGGCCCACTTCGGTGAGGCGGCGCGCTTCATCAACGGCTGCGTCATCTGCTTGAGCGTGGCGCCATAGAATAATCTCCACTAATTGTCCTTGTTTTATGGTTAGTCCGTTCCCTTTGCAGGGCAATTTTGGCATAATGCTCGGATGAAATCCGTACATCACCCCTATGCTGGCTGGCAGGGCCAGGTGCCCGATGAGGCACACCTGCCTATGGTACAAAACTTGGCAGAATTATGGCAAGTGAACTCGTTAACATCGGCTTTAAAGTCGCTGTCGCCTCATTTTAGCGTGACGGTACTGGCCTTAGCCAATTCAGAGGCCTATGCTGATGAAGTGGGCTTTGGCGTCGACGCGCCTTTGTTTTGCCGTGAAGTCACCCTGTCTTTGGACGGGCGTGCCGTGGTGTGGGCGCGCAGCGTGTGTCATCGCCACAGTCGGTATTGGTTGCCGATATTGGATTGCGGAACTGAGCCACTGGGGCATCGGCTGTTTGACGGCTCTTTGCCGATCACGCGCAGCGCCTTTGAGTATGCCTTAGTGCCGGCCATGCATCCGATGCTGCCGCAGGCTTTAGCGGCCGCTCTGCCGGTGGCTGAGCTGGGCGCACGGCGTTCCACTTTTTGGTGGGGGGAAGATGCTTTACTGTTAACCGAATGTTTTTTACCTGCGATTGAAGAGTATTTATGACTGTGCACACGATGAAAGACATTTGGGCGATCACCAAGGATCGCCTGGATGTTTATGGGCAATTAATGCGAGTGGAAAAGCCCATTGGTACCTTATTGTTGCTCTGGCCAACCTATTGGGCTTTGTGGATTGCCAGCAAGGGCAATCCTGACTGGGTGTTGGTGTTGATGTTTACCTTGGGCACTTTTTTTATGCGCAGCGCTGGCTGCGTGGCCAATGACTTATTTGATCGCGACATTGATGGCGCGGTCGAGCGCACCAAAAACCGTCCGTTTGCTTTGGGGCGAGTGAGTAAGACCGAGGCCGTGCTGCTGATTGTGATTTTGTTTCTACTGTCCGCCTTGTGCCTGTTGCCGATGAATCGTTTGACTTGGCTGATGAGCCTGCCAGCGCTGTTCTTGGCCATTACCTATCCATTGACCAAGCGGTTTTTTCCGATGCCGCAGCTGTATTTGGGCCTGGCCTTTACGTTTGGTGTGCCCATGGCGTTTACCGCACAGCTGGGCGAGTGGCCGCCGGCAGGGGCCTGGGTTATTTTTACCGCTGGCGTATTTTGGACCTTGGCCTACGACACGATTTATGCCCTGGTGGATAAGCCCGACGACATCCACTTAAACATCACCAGTACGGCTTTGACCTGGGGACGTTATGACGTGGCGGGCATCATGATTTGCCACGCGGTCTTTACCGGCCTGATGGTGCTGGTGGGCTACCTCTTGTCGGCTACCTGGCCATATTGGGTGGCGGTGGGCCTGGTGGTGGTGCATCAGGTGTATCAATACACGCAAATTAAAGGCCGAGACCGGGCCAAGTGTTTCAAGCAATTCTTGCAGAATAATCAGGTGGGCATGCTGCTGTTTGCCGGTTTGATTTTTCATTACCTCGTGGTTTGACGATTAAAACCGACGCCTGACTAAAAAAAGTCGGCTTAGGACAAAGCGGTAAAGTATTGCTGGGCATGACCTAGCTGCACTTTACCGCTTTTTTTTAAAGCATGGGCGCTAATAAAGCAGGCGCAATGATTGTGTATGGGCGCTGGCAAGGGTAAAATGTTGGTTCTTTTTGTTTATTAGTGGCGACAGTTATGAGCCTAATTGGCAATATTTTACCTCTTGATCACATCATTCTTGATTTGGACGTGAGCAGTAAAAAACGCATCTTTGAACAAGTGGGTTTGCTGGTAGAAAATAAAATCGGCGTGGCCCGCAGTGAAGTGTTTGAATGTTTGTTTGCACGTGAGAAGTTGGGTTCAACCGGTTTAGGGCAGGGCGTGGCGATTCCGCATGGACGCACTCAGGGCTTAAAAGAAGCCATTGGTGTGTTTGTCCGGGTGAAAGAGCCGGTGCCGTTTGACGCGCCTGATGGCCAACCCGTCAATTTGTTGTTTATCTTATTGGTGCCAGAAGAGGCCACCGATGTCCACCTGCAGGTGTTGTCCGAGCTGGCGCAAAAGTTTTCATCGAAAGACATTCGTGAGCGGTTGCTAAATGCGAAAGACCCACAGGCCGTTAAACTCGTGTTTGCAGAATAAACCATGCCCAGTATCAGCGTCCGCCAGCTTTATGAAGACAACCATGTCAAACTAAAATTGGCCTGGACCACAGGCATGATTGGCGCAGATAATTTAATAGGTCTGGACGTTGATCGGCCCAATATGGCGCTGGTGGGCCATTTAAACTTTATTCATCCGAATAAAGTGCAGGTGTTAGGCGTGGCCGAGGTGGACTATTTAAACCACCTTGAGTCAAGCAAGGTTCAAGCGTCGCTCGATGACTTGTTCAATCGCAGCATCCCGTTGGTGATTGTGGCCAATGATTTGACTGTGCCCTATATGTTGCGCGACTACTGTCACAAGCACAACGTGCCGCTGATGACCTCGATGTTGGAAAGCCCTTACCTGATGGACGTGCTGCGGATTTATCTGCAACGCTGTTTGGCGGCGTCGACCATTTTACATGGGGTGTTCCTAGACGTATTTGAGGTGGGCGTGCTGCTGGTGGGCCAGTCTGGCTTAGGTAAAAGCGAATTGGCGCTAGAGCTGATTTCGCGAGGTCATGGATTGGTGGCGGACGACGCGGTGGAGATTTATCGGATTGCCCCTGAAGCACTGGAAGGGCGTTGCCCTAAAGTGTTGAAAGACTTTTTAGAAGTGCGCGGCTTGGGTATTTTGAACATCCGCGCGATGTTTGGCGAAACGGCGGTGCGGCCCAAGAAAATGCTGAAGCTCATCATTAATTTGGTGCATGCGGACGACGCCTACATGAAGAGTTTGGATCGGTTGAGCATTCAAACCGAAACTCAAGACATTTTACACGTCCACATTCGTAAGGTCACTTTACCGGTGGCGGCTGGGCGTAACCTGGCGGTTTTGGTTGAGGCTGCGGTACGAAACTACATTTTGCAGTTGCGTGGGGTAGACAGTACGCAGGAATTTATTGATCGACACACGGCGCTTTTGCGTGAAAGTGAGCATGATGATGAGGCTGGTTTTAGTTAGTGGTTTGTCTGGGTCGGGTAAGTCTGTGGTGCTTAAGTTGTTGGAAGACTTAGGCTTTTTTTGTGTCGATAATTTACCCCTAAGCATGGTGGGCGACTTAATTAGCCTGCACCAACAAAGTGGGGCAAACCGTTTGGCCATCAGCGTGGACACGCGCTCTGGGCATTCTTTTGAATGTTTGCCCGAAACCATTAGCAACCTTAAGGCCAAGGGCGTGGTGGTTGACCTACTGTTTTTAGAAGCCAGCAAAGAAATTTTGGTGCAGCGGTTCTCTGAAACCCGTCGTCGTCACCCTTTGGCGCGGGCCGACAGAACCTTGGCTGAGGCGATCGACATGGAAGTAGAGGCAATGGCCGAAGTGCGTAATCAGGCCCATCGCATCGACACCAGTACCATGAGCACGCCGTTGCTAAAGCACTTCGTGACAGAGTGGGTGCTAAAAGAGCACACCATTATCCACTTAGTGTTTGAATCGTTTGGGTTTAAATATGGCTTGCCGTTGAACGCCGACTTCGTGTTTGACATGCGCAGTTTGCCCAATCCTCACTACGAGCGCGACATTCGCGAATTTAATGGCTTGGATGCCCAGATCATTGATTATTTCCAAGACAAGCAGGCGGTGTGGACGATGATTGATGACGTGGAGGCCTTTATTCGTAAATGGTTGCCCAGCATGCAGTCAGAAAACCGCAGCTACGTGACCGTTGGCATTGGCTGTACCGGTGGCAAACACCGTTCGGTGTTCATCAGCGAACAGTTGAAAAAACGGTTTGCCGACGTGTCGGCGCAGGTGCGTCACCGCCAGCTGAACCACGAGCGTCAGGGTTAAGGAGTATGAGATGGAACGCGCCGACTTGTTAAAGCTGGTGCGCTGGAAGATGCCCTATGGCAAATACAGTGGCTTACTGCTGTGTGATCTACCAGAGCATTATGTGGCCTTTATGGTCAGATCCGCCTTGCCCGAAGGGCAGTTGGGCGGGTTAATCTTATTATTAAATGAAATACAAATAAACGGTTTGATGGCGTTACTCAAACCGTTAAGAGAGCAGAGTTAATATGGCAATACAATGGTATCCCGGGCACATGCATAAGGCAAAAAAAGCCATTACAGAGCGGATGAAAACGACGGACGTGGTGATTGAGGTGTTGGATGCCCGTTTGCCTGGCTCAAGCGCTAATCCGTTGTTGGAAAGCCTGTCTGAGCGCCGCCCTAAGCTGAAAATTTTAAACAAGCAAGACCTGGCCGACCCCAGCAGGACAGAAGCCTGGCTGGCGTATTACAAAGGCCAAAGTAAAACCCAAGCGATTGCTTTGGACGCTTCAGAAAAGGCCACTCAAAAGCTGATTAAGGCCTGTCGTGACCTAGTGCCCAACCGTGGCGGGATTGATCGCCCAATCAGGGTGTTGATTTGTGGGATTCCCAACGTGGGCAAGTCGACCCTGATCAACAGCATGATGGGCAAGCGCAGTGCCAAAACGGGTAACGAACCGGGCATCACCAAGCAAGAGCAGCGTATTTTCCTGGCCGATGACTTTTGGCTGTTTGATACGCCCGGCATGCTGTGGCCGAAGATTATTGTCGAAGAAGGGGGCTATAACCTAGCCGCCAGCGGCGCCGTGGGCCGGAACGCTTTGGATGAGGAAGAGGTGTCGCTAGAACTGTTGGATTATCTGCGTCAAAACTACCCTGAGCAAATTGTGGCGCGCTTTAAGCTGGATGTGACGCCAGAAGAGTACGCCGACTGGCACGATAACGATTGGTTTGATGCCATTGCGCGCAAGCGCGGTGCCTTGCTGGGCGGTGGTCGAGTGGATTATCAAAAGGTGGCCGAAATTATTTTGACGGACTATCGTGCCGGCCTCATGGGGCGCGTGACCTTAGAAACGCCGGAAGAGTGGACGCGCTGGCTGGCGGTGGCCAGAGAGAAAGAAGCTTTGCTGCGCGAAGAACGTGCGGCCAAGAAAGCAGCGCGCTAGGGCGCTCTTTGGTGCTGGTTGGCATGCCCAAGCAAGTTGCTTGGGCATTTTTTATGGGCGCAGAACCGATTTGGGCTCAAAAAAACGCCCCTGCTGTCGCTAGGGGCGTTTGGTTTGGGTTCAAAGAGGGGCTTACTTCTTGGCCTTCTCTTTTTTCTCTTTTTCAAGGTCGTCTTTGCCAGGCTTGTTGACCGCTAGGCCAATCGATTTTTGCCACTGGGCTGGATCCTTGATCAGTTCGATGGCGCGGGCCAGCTGAGCGTCCTTGCTGGGGTTAGGGTCGCGCGGATCAACGTCAGGGGCTTTGGCGCTTGGCTTGGCCTCTTTCTCGGCTTTTTCGGCCTTTTTGTCTTCTTCTGCTTTTTTCGCAGCGGCTTCAAAGTCGGCTTTTTTCTTCTCTAACTCGGCGCGCTCTTCATCGTTTAAAGACAGTTTGCCTTTCACTTCGGTGTCGCCGTTAGGGTTGGAAATGTGGCCGGTTAAGTCTGCCTCACGCATTTCTAGCAGGCGATCTTTGTCTCTCACCAATACGTCAGGCACAATGCCGCGCGCTTGGATCGAGTGGTTGTTGGGCGTGTAGTACAGCGCCGTGGTGATTTTTAAACCACCGCCGTTGCTTAGCGGCAGCACGGTTTGTACCGAACCTTTACCAAAGCTTTGGGTGCCGACGATGACGGCTCGCTTATGGTCTTGTAGGGCGCCGGCCACAATTTCAGAAGCAGAGGCGGTGCCAGAGTTGGTCAAGACCACGATCGGCATGTCTTTGGCTTCTGCCGGTAGGCCAATGAGAGGGTCTTTTTGAGAGGCTTGGCTGAGGTAGTCTTGTGGGCGGGCTTTGAGGGTCATTTTAACCTCTTCGCCACGGCCTTTGGTGCTGACCACCAAAGCGTCCTGCGGCAAGAAGACGGCAGAGACGCCCACGGCACCGTTTAGAATGCCGCCCGGATCGTCACGTAGGTCCAAGACCAAGCCTTTTAAGGCGCCCTTGTTTTCAGTACGCAGGCTATTTAACGCGGCCACTAGGTTGGCGGTGGTGGGGTCTTGGAACTGGGCAATGCGCACGTAGCCATAGCCAGATTCCAAGAGCTTGCTGCGCACGCTTTGGGTTTTGATGATGGCGCGGGTGAGCTCAATCACCAACGGCTGTTGGTTGTCGGCGCGCGACAGGGTGAGCTTAATCTTGGTGCCGGGTTTGCCGCGCATCAGCTTCACCGCTTCGGACAGGCCTAGGCCTTGTACGTTGGTGTCGTCGATTTTGACAATCAGGTCACCGCTTTTGATGCCGGCTTTTTCGGCTGGGGCGCCTTCGATTGGCGAAATGACGCGCACGAGGCCGTTTTCGGCACCGACTTCTAGGCCTAAGCCACCGAACTCACCGCTGGTGTTTTCCTGTAGGTCGAGGTAGCCCTTGGTGTCCATGTATTCAGAATGGGGGTCTAGGCTCGCGGCCATGCCTTTGATGGCCTCTTCAATGAGCTTGCTGTCAGGCTTTTCTTCTACGTACTCGGCTTTGATGCGGCCGTAAACTTCGGCGAAGGTTCTTAGGTCTTGTACCGGCAAGTTGGTGTCGTTGGCTTGATTGGCGTGGGCTTGTAAGCTAACGCTTAAGCCAATCCCAGTCAGGGCACCCACGCAATATAAAGCAATTTTTTTAACAGTAGGGTAAGACATAAGTTCCTCTTCGGAAAAATAAAGTAGTACAAGAGATGTATATGAGGCGGATAGTTTACCCCACTAGCATCTTTATGTGGCACAAATTTTGGCTAATACGTTAATTAATTAGTCCAGGTCAGCGGATTGATGGCCTGGCTGAGGTATCTAATTTCAAAATACAATCCGGTTTCGCCGCTGGCGAGGGTGCCACTCACGCCAATGCGTTGCCGCTGGTTAAGCTGTTGGCCGACGCTGACCGAAATTTGGCTCAGGCCGGTGTAGACGCTGAGGTAGTTATTGCCATGGTCTACGATCACGGTTTGGCCATAGCCTTGGAGGTCATTCGCATAGGCCACTTCGCCGCTGGCCACTACCGCCACGCCCTGTGGCGCGGTGCTGATGAAGATGCCTTTCCAAGAGCCGCCAGAAGGTTTGGCGGTGCCGTAACGACCGGCAACCTTGCCTGAAACGGGCAGCTGAATTTGGCCTTGCTTGCGGCTAAAGTCATCTTTTTTAGCCACCGCGGGTTCTGCGGGCTTGACCACGGGCTTTTCTGCCACCACCACCGGCGGTTCTTTTACCGTGGTGATTGGTTTAGGTTCGACAGTGGAAGCGTCCGACAGTTTCTTGGCAGCGGCTTTTTTTTGTGCTTCGGCCAGCTGGCGTGCCTGCGCGGCTTTTTGCTCGGCCGCTTTTTGTTCGGCCGCCTTTTTGGCTGCCTGTTCGGCTAAAGCCTTGGTGCGTGCCTCTGCAGCCCTTTTTTGAGCTAGGGCGGTAATGATGTTGTTGAGGCGTCGCTCGTCGCCCCGAAGTTCTTTGATGCGGTCGGTTTGCCTTTGAATGTCGGCGTCAATTTTTTGGCTGGCGCTGTTGGCGCTGCTGCCCTGTTCTTTGAGTTTGCCGAGCACTTTATTTTTACTGCTGACCAAGGTTTCTAGCTTTTTGAGCTCGGCGTTGACTTCGGCCTGTTGTACCGCAATTTTTTGTTGCTGTTGGCGCAGCGCTTTAATGATGGTTTTGTCGGCATCGACTAAATACTGCATGTAGCGCAGGTTGCGGCCTTTTTTATTGGGGTCGTCATTGTTCAGCAATAGGATGACGGCCTCTGGATAGCGATTTTTGTAATAGGCATTAAGCAGCCGCGACAGCTGGGCGCTGTTGTCCTGTGCCTTGAGCCTTAAAATATTCAGCTCTTCTTGTAGGGCTTTGGCTTCAGCCCATTTAACCTGGTGCTGCTGGTTGAGGCGCTCATACTCACCCTGATGCTGCTTGATTTGGGCGGCGGTTTCGGTCAGGCTCTTTTGGATGGTTTTTTGTGCCTGCTGCCGTTCAATGATGGCCTTTTGCGCTGCCTCGATGGCCGCCTGAGTCTCTTTTAAAGCCTCGGGGCTGCCTTCGGGCGCAGCAAAAAGCACGTTGCTGGCGCCAAGCGCCGCGCAACATGCGAGTACAGATAAAGATAATTTTATTTTAATCATTTAAAATTAATTAAGCTTTCACCGGTCATTTCTTGGGGTTTGGGTAGGCCCAGCATGGCCAATAGGGTGGGGGCAATGTCTTTTAAGGCGCCGCCGCTGGTGATGCTGGCCGGACGACCCACGTATAAGAACGGCACCGGGTTGGTGGTGTGCTGGGTGTGAACTTGCTCGTGCTGGTGGTCAAACATGTTTTCGCAGTTGCCATGGTCGGCGCTGACCAATACTTCACCACCTACTTTTTGCGCTGCCGTCACGACCTGATGCACGCAGCTGTCTAACGCTTCGACGGCTTTAATGGTGGCCGCCATGTCGCCGGTGTGGCCAACCATGTCGCCGTTGGCGTAGTTGCAGATGATGACGTCAAAGCGATGGTGTTCAATGGCGTCCACAATGTGGTCGGTGACCTGTTGGGCGTTCATTTCAGGCTGCATGTCGTAGGTTTTTACCTTCGGAGACGGTACCAAAATGCGCTCTTCGCCGGCGTAAGGCTGTTCGCGGCCGCCGCTGAAGAAGTAGGTCACGTGTGGGTACTTTTCGGTTTCTGCAATGCGCAGCTGGGTCAGGCCTTGTGCCGCCAGATACTCCCCCAAGCCGTTGGCAATAGTAGAAGGGGCGAACAGCACGGGATTGTCGTATTGGTCGCCGTAGCTGGTGATGCTGGCAAAATGTTTGAGGGTCACGCCGGTGGTCGGGAAGCCATCAAAATCGGCTTTGGTCAGCGCACTGGTCAGTTCACGGGCACGGTCGGCACGGAAATTTAGGAACAGCACGGTGTCGTCGTTGTGGATGCGCGCTTCGGGGCTGATGAGGGTTGCCTGAACAAACTCATCGTTTTCACCGCGGGCGTAGGCGTCGGCCAAGGCTTGAGTGGCGCTGGCGGCCTGGAACGGGGCTTGGCCCATCAGGCCGTTATAGGCTTCCTGTACGCGTTCCCAGCGGTTGTCGCGGTCCATGGCAAAGAAGCGGCCCACCACGCTGCCAATGCAGACCTGAGGGTGGGTTTGGCAATAGGCTTCCAGCTTTTCTAGGTAGGGCTGGGCGCTTTGCGGCGGGGTATCGCGGCCGTCTAGGAATGGGTGCACCACAATGCGCTCTAGGCCAAAGGCAAGGGCGGCGTCTAGGGTGGCGAAAAAGTGGTTGATGTGGCTGTGGACGCCACCATCAGAAAACAGGCCCAATAAATGCAGTTGATGCCCTTGGGCCTGTTTGAAGGTTTCTAGCAGCGCTGGGTTTTGGGCCAGCTGTTTGGTTTCGATGGCGACGTCAATCTTGGTGATGTCTTGTTCGACCACACGGCCAGCGCCGATGTTTAAGTGGCCGACTTCGGAGTTGCCAAATTGGCCGCGCGGTAAGCCCACCATGCGTTCAGAAGCGTCAATCGTGCCGTAGGCAAAGCGTTTTTTAAGGTCATCTAAATGAGGGGTTTGGGCGTGTAAAAACGCATTGTCTTCACCTTCTTCGCGGTGGCCGACACCATCTAAAATCAATAAAATAACAGGTTTTGTAAGTTGCACGGATCTACTTTCTGAGTTGTGTGGGGTTAAGGCTTGTTCATCATTATTTGGCAGCCAAAGACTGCAGACCCATTATAGTGTTTTTTAGGGGTAAAACTCAATGATTGAACCCCTATCGAGGGCACTGCCTGCGTAAATTCATGTAATTAAATTCGATGTCCATGAATGGGTGCGGCTTTTTATGGGCAGTAATGCTAGAATGATTTGTAATTTTTACCTATTTAATAACTTGAATCTCTTTAATGAATACAATTGACATTACCACCTTGGCCAATCACTTTCTGGTGGCCATGCCCTCAATGACTGACCTGTTTTTTAAAGACAGCGTGGTTTATTTGTGCGAGCACAGCGATCAAGGGGCAATGGGCCTATTGATCAACAAGCCTTCTCCTATTATGTTGACGCAACTGTTCGATCAGGTAAAAACCTCAACGCCCACTCAGTTTCAAAGCGATCTGGCTTATTTTGGTGGGCCTTTGCATCCAGACCGTGGTTTTTTGTTACACACCCCCGTCGGTAATTGGCAAACCAGCTTGCTGGTGAGCGACGACATTGCGTTGACGACGTCAAAAGACATTTTGACCCGCTTCGACGAGGCCGAGCCGGGGATGAAAATGCTGGCAACCTTGGGTTATTCTGGCTGGCAAGGGGGGCAATTGGAAGAAGAGTTGGCCAATAATGATTGGCTTATTATGCCGGCTGACAAACACATTATGTTTGATTTGCCTAGTGAAGAACGCTACCTGGCGGCTTTGGGCATCATGGGGCTGGATCACGCCAAGCTAATGTCGGGGGTGGGGCATGCTTAATTCGATACCGCAGGGCACGACGCTGGGTTTTGATTACGGCGAGGCGCGCATTGGCGTGGCCGAAGGCGATGCGTTGCTGGGCATTGCCCACCCCATTGTCACGATTGCCGAAGTTGAGAATGACAAAAAGTTTGCCAAAGTAGAAGCGCTGTTGAAGGAATGGCAGCCGAAGCAGCTGGTGGTGGGCTTGCCGACGCATGTAGACGGCACGCCTCATGACATGACGGCGGTGTGTCGCCGCTTTGCGCAGCGCCTGAACGGCCGCTTTCGTTTGCCTGTGTATCTGGTGGATGAGCGGCTGTCGTCGGTGGTGGCGGAAAGCCTGCTTAAAGAAGCGCAGGTTTATGGCAAGAAGCAAAAGCCATTTTTGGATCAGGTGGCGGCTCAGGCCATTTTGACGACGTTTTTTGAATCGGGTTACGTCGACCTGTTGCCCTAGGCCGCTGCGTTCATCAGAAAAAGCCGTTGCTCTTCATCAGAGCAACGGCTTTTTTGTGTGGCTTCGGCCTATGGGGCTTTGGCGTCTTGAATTTGTCGATTAAGCTGCCAGGCGAGCAATGGCGTAAACGCTTGCCAGCGTTGGATTTGGGCCTGTGTTTGCGCGCTGGGCTGGCTGGCCTCTGTGGCCAAAGCTAAGCCCTGTGGTGTGAGCCAGGTCCTAAAGCTATTGGTGCTGGTGTTGTAGGCGCCCTCAGGAGTTAGGAATACGTAGGGGTTGTAACCCATCTGGCACCAGGTTGGACTAGGGTTGCTGGCCACTAGGTTGCAGCCGGTGCGATAAAATGGCGTGTCGGACAGGCTTAACGCGTACAGGGTGGGCATGATGTCCTTATGGCTGCCCACGCGGCGAGGGTCGTACTGGGTGCCGGCGCGGTAGGCTTCGGGTACGTATAAATAAAACGGCACCGCATGGTGGAGGGCCACTTCCTCTGCTGCAGGGTAGTTAATGCCGCGAATATTGTGGTCGCCTGTGGCCGCCAAAATAGTGTTTTGGCTGAGGTGGGCCTGCGCCTTAACCCAGTCAATAAACTGGCCTAGCTGATCGTTGGCGTAGCGGAAGGTGTTGAATACCTCCACCAACTCTTTGCCTTGGGCCAGATTGCTTAGGCGTGTGCGTTCGTCGGCGCTGATGTCAAAGTTATGCCGGGCCTGATGCTTGGGCAGGCGATAGGGCGGATGGTGAGACACCGACATCATCATGATGAAGACGGGCTGGCCTTCCCGCTCGGCCTGAGCCAGGCGTTGTTCGGCGAAGCGGAACATGTATTCATCCGGCACGCCCCAGGGGCCGACTTCGGCTTCTGGGTAATACTGTTTTAAGGTGCTTTGCTCGATGAATTCGGCAACGCCTAAATTGGGTAGGAACTGGTTTAGGTTACGCCAGGCGCCGTTGCCCGGGGTGATGTAGACAATGCGGTAGCCTTGGTCAATATAGGGTTGGAATAGGTTACTGGCAAAGGCCTGTTTTTGGGCCGAGGACTGGCTGATGTTGGCCATGGGGCTACGCACAAAGAAGCGGTTGAGGGAATCAATGGTGCCATCGCCTTCTGAAACGAAGCGTTCGAAGTGCCAGTCTTGCTGCCAGTGTGGGCGCAGGGCGCCGTACAGGTCACGTTCGGGATGGTCGTATTGCAATAGGTGGGTGCCAAAGCTTTCCATGACGGCCAGCACCACGTTGGGTGGGTTGTTTTTGGCGTGCGGATTACGGGGCGTGCTGGCTTGGAACGGTTCTAGGCCTGCGGGCGTTGGGCGGCCAAAAAATTCGCTTAATAGGGCTTGGCCGTCTTCATCGCTGGCGGCGGGAAAGGTGCTGTTGTTTTTGTAGTCTTTATGCGCCCAGCTCATGGCGATGACGGCGTTGGGGGTGAAGTCGTTGATGATTTTAATGCCCGAGATTTGCGCGTCGGCATGGCGTAAAGGGAAGGTGGTTACTGAGCCGCGGGCGCCAATGGTGATCAGCAACAGCGTCAGCAAGACCAGCGGCAGCTGGAGGTAAAGGGTGTTGCGCTGGTTAAAGCGTTGCAACACGCCCTGTTGCCAGCGCCGGTTAAGCCAGTGGGCTAGGTAGGCGAAGAGGGCAAGGCCGAGCAGGCCGCGCACGATTGGGTAATCGCTCCACAAGGTTTGTAAAATGGCTTTAGTGTCGTCTTCGAAAATGCCGAAAATAAACAGGTCAATGTGACGGTCATAGGTGGCATAGTAAAAGATGTTGGTCACGGTTAAAACCGTGAACAGGCACAGCATTAGGGCGTTGAGCCAGGGCAGTGTTTTGAGCCAGTAATGATGCAGCTTGCCATGAATCAGGCTGAGGGTGGCGGCCAAAAATAGGCCGCCAAAAACAATGGTGGCCATGCGAATGTCGAAGCGCAGCCCAACGCTGAACATATTCACGAGGTCTTGGCCGTGTTCGGCTAGGGTCAGGTTGCCACTGTGAAGCACCAATAGAAATGCCCGGCCAGCTGATTGAATCAGGATGGCTAAAGCCCAGGGAAGCATAAAAATAGCCAGCAGGCGTTTAAATTGGATGAATCGCATGGCGAGGAATACTCTAGGAAATAAATAAGGTGCGGTCAATCAGGTGGGGTTAGAGACCGCTGACCATTAAGGAGGCTTATTTTAGACTTTTGCAATAAAAAAGCCAGTGAAATCTTCACTGGCTTCAGGGTGGTTGTACTTGACTTAAGCGAGTTTGGCCGCTTTCAAGGATTGAGCATAACGAGCGAGGGACTCAATGCCCGAGGTTTCT
Source organism: Neisseriaceae bacterium (assembly GCA_017991555.1). Lineage (GTDB taxonomy): Bacteria > Pseudomonadota > Gammaproteobacteria > Burkholderiales > Neisseriaceae > JAGNPU01. Next base: position 293,777 of record JAGOQM010000002.1, on the reverse strand, counting down.
GCTCGGTCACACCAGTCTTTTAGCTTAAATAATAGCTCTTCCTGAGTGAAGCTAGAACGCTGCCATAGGGTGCTCAGCTCTTGGCGCATGGCGTAGATTTTTTGCAACATGTGGCTGTGAGACAGCAACGATTGCAGATGGCTGTGCTCTTGTTCGTTCAGCGCAATGGCTTCTTTTTTGAACAGTTTGCTGGTCAGCTTTTCTAGGTTGTGCGACGCCAACGAGTGGTCTAGCTTGCCTTTGATTTGCTCTAGCTCGGGCAGGTAGTCTGCCTTTAGCTCTTTGGCAAAGCGGGTGGCCAATAGGTAACGGTTGTGGATGACCGCCTGCACGGTTTCGACCGTGATGACGTGGTGGGCATCTTGCGCCAACTTCGGCGCCACTTTGCGTACCTTGGCCAAGCCAAAGAACTTCATGATGCTGATGTACATCCAGCCTAGGTCAAACTCATACCAGTGGTAAGAGAACTTGGCCGAGCTGCCAAAGGTGTGGTGGTTGTTGTGTAGTTCTTCACCCCCAATGATGATGCCCCAAGGCACTAGATTAGTGGCGGCGTCTTCGTTTTCAAAGTTGCGGTAGCCAAAGAAGTGGCCAATGCCATTGACCACGCCAGCGGCCCAGAAGGGGATCCACACCATTTGGATGGCCCAGATGGTGATGCCAATCAGGCCAAAGCACATTAGGTTAATCGCCAGCATTAAAAAGATGCCTAGGCCAGAATGTTTGGTGTAAATGTTGCGTTCAACCCAGTCGTCAGGGGTGCCTTTACCGAACTGTTCCACCAGCTGTGGGTTTTTAGAGGCCACGCGATACAGCTCAGCACCGCGCCAAAGCACGGCTTTAAGGCCAAGCACCTGGGGTGAATGAGGGTCTTCTGCGGTTTCACAGCGCGCGTGGTGTTTGCGGTGAATCGCCACCCATTCTTTGGTGACCATGCCCGTGGTTAGCCATAGCCAAAAGCGGAAGAAGTGGCTAACGATGGGGTGTAGGTCAACGCCGCGGTGGGCTTGGCTACGGTGTAAGTAAATGGTGACAGACGCAATGGTAATGTGAGTCAAACCCAAAGTAACCAGCACGACGCCGTACCAAGGTAAGTCAAACAAGCCGTTCATGATCATGTGTATCCTTCAAGGGTGTCAGCCGCAGCCGCTATGACCTAGGCCGTCGGTGACACAAAATGTGTGTGAGTCAGTAGAGTAGGTCAGCGCCATTTAAAGTCTAAAGCGCGTTGGTTTAAATACTCGTTTTGTTATTATAGAGGGTTGTGGATCAATAATCTAGAGAATTGGCTCTATTTACCTTTAAGTCGGCGCGACACATATACATATTATGGGTGAACATGCTATGATTTTCTCTTTTCTAATCCTGGAAAGTTTGATTGGGACATGAGTAAAGTTTTTAAATTAGGCGTTGCGGGCATTGTGGTAGCGGTGGCCGCGGCGGCTTTGCTTTTGCCTTACTATTTTGGTGGTAAAGCGGAAGCGTCGTTGAATAAGCAGTATCAGCTATTGGCTCAGTCGCCAATGGTTGATGTTTTATCGCGACAGTATGAGCGTCGTTGGTTTTCATCTACCGAAACCATGACCATTAAGCTTAAAGAAGATTTGATTAAGAGCCTGCCCATCGACGTGGCAGAAAACATCCGTCAAACCATGGGTGAAGGGGTGAAAATCACCAACAACATCCAGCATGGTCCGTTTGCCGGCGGTTTTTCATTGGCTCGGGCCAAAATTGACAGCACCATCGTTTACCCAGATTTAATGAAGCGTGGCTTAATGCTGCTGTTTACCGACGAAACGCCGTTGGTGATTAATCAAACCTTGGGCCTATTTGGTGGCGGGACGATTAACATTAACAGCCCAGCCTTTGACTTTAAAGGCCTGTCTGACACCAACATCAAATGGCAAGGCTTTGAGTTTTTTGCCGATTACAAAGGCGATTTTGATGAGATCGAGGCCAAACTGAGCATGCCTGGCCTCGTGTGGCAGATGAGCAATCAGTCGAGCGTGTCTTATGATGGTCTGGTGTATCAGCTGTCTGGTAAAGAAGGCGCGACTGGCCTGTGGATGGGCAAGCACCAGCTTGACCTGAAGCGCTTTGCAGTCGCTTGGGGCGATGAAGACAAGGCGAAGGTGGATGAGCTATTGGGCTTGGTGACCAAGCTTCAGTTTGGCGCCTTGATCAAGCCCGTTTTAAACAGCGACACCAAGAGCATTGTGGTGGACGACTTCCACGTCAACAGCGACATGGTGGATACGGAAACCGCTGAGTTTGTAAAGGCAACCGGTCAGGTTCGCTTTGCCAAGGCCACCTTGGGCCAAGATGAGTATGGACCATTAGAAGTCGAAGTGGTGGCGGATCACCTGCATGGGCCGAGCCTCATGGCGTTGACCGATGCCTTAGAAAACGTGTCTGCCAAGGCGCTGAGCGGTGAGGCTTACCACGATGAGGTGTTGAACATCATCAATAAAGAAGGCCTGGCGATTTTGATGCAAGACCCCAAAATCAGTTTGAACACCTTTAAATTGGGGACCCCACAAGGCGTGTTGGCCGCCAAAGGGCACATGAACTTTAAGGGGATACAGGCTGCGGACATGAGCAACTTTGCGTCGTTCTTGAATAAGATGGACGCACAGATGGACGTCAATGTGCCACAAGCGTTCCTAGAGCGGATGGCCGCTGCCCAGGCTGCCAGCTTCTTTGACGTGGGCGAGGGTGAAGACAAAGAAGAGCAGATTCGCCAAATTGAAGAAACAGCGAAGTTTATGGTGGACAGCATGATCATCAACATGCGTGAAGAAGGGTATTTGACCGTGACCGAACGCATTGTGAACCTAAGCGTGAGCTTGAAAGAGGGGACGCTGTTGTTTAATGGCAAACCGTTTGATGCGGGCGTGATGCTGGGTTCTAACTTTGACGAAGAGTCAGAAGAAGAGCTAAGCCATGGCGCGGCGCCGAGCGGCAATGCGGCAGAAGCGTTGTTGCCAGAACCAACAGCCGAGCTTAATGCGCCTGCGGCCAACGATGACGCCGCGGCGGTGGCGCCAGAAGACGGGGCTGAAGAGCCTGCGCCTGCGGCCGCTTAAGGCCAGTCGCTATGATTAAGCCAGCCTTCGGGCTGGCTTCTTTATTTAATGGGTGTTGTACCACAAGGATTTATGGCATGAGCCATCAGCAGATACATGCGTTAACCATTGCCGGTTCTGATTCGGGTGCCGGCGCGGGCATTCAGGCCGACTTGAAAACCTTTGCGGCGCTGGGCGCCTATGGCTGTAGTGCCATTACGGCGATTACGGCGCAAAACACGCTGGGCGTACAGGGGGTGCATCCGGTGCCGGCGCAGATGATCGAAGCCCAGTGTGATGCGGTGTTTGCCGACATTCGCATTGACGTGGTGAAGATCGGCATGTTGACCAGTTTGGCCAGCGTGGGTGCCGTCATCAACGTGTTGCAGCGCTGGCGACCGGCGTTTGTGGTGTTGGACCCAGTGCTGTCGGCCACCACCGGACAGGCGTTCCTCAGCGGTGAGGCCGGCGCGTTGTTTCGGCAGGGCCTGTTGCCCTTGGTGGATGTGGTGACGCCCAATATTCCAGAAGCGGCGCGCTTGTTGGGCGTGCCCGAGGCGTTAGACGTGGTCACCATGCAGGCGCAGGCACAGGCTCTGTGCGCCCAGGGCTTACGGGCAGTATTACTTAAGGGCGGGCATTTGCCGGCGACGGAAGCCGCCGTTGACTGCTTGTGCCAACCAGGGCATGAACCGCAGCTGTTTGTGGGCGCACGCAGCGCCGCCACCAACACGCACGGCACGGGGTGTACCCTGGCCTCGGCTTTGGCGGTGACGTACGGGCAATGCGGTGACTTGGCGCGGGCGGTGCAGCAGGCGAAGCATTATGTGACGCAGGCGATTGAGCGCAGCGGCGAACTCAACGTGGGCGCTGGTGCGGGCCCGTTGCAGCACTTTCATCCGTGGCTATGAGGTGGGGCTTGTTGCCTTAAGTGCCGAGACATAAAAAAAGCTGCGTGAATTTCGCAGCTTTTTTTGAGGGTGCCGAAACGAGGGCGGTGGGCTTAAATGTTTTTTAGGCCCAACACGTCCTGCATGTCGAATAGGCCGGTGCCGCCTTTTTGCTGGAGCCATAGGGCCGAGCGTACGGCGCCGTTGGCAAAGGTGGCGCGACTAGAGGCTTTGTGGGTGATCTCAACGCGTTCGCCATCGGTGGCGAATAGGGCGGTGTGATCGCCGACCACGTCGCCGCCACGAACGGTGGCAAAGCCAATGGTGTTCGGGTCGCGGGCGCCGGTGTGGCCTTCGCGGCCGTAAACGGCGCAGGTTTTGAGGTCGCGGCCTAGGGCATCGGCAATGACCTCACCCATGCGTAGGGCGGTACCAGAAGGGGCGTCCACCTTGTGGCGATGATGGGCCTCAATGATTTCGATGTCGTAGCCTTCGTTCAAGACGCGTGCGGTTAAGTCCAAAAGGGCAAAGGAGAGGTTGACGCCCACGCTGAAGTTGGGGGCAAACACCACACCGATCTTTTCGGCGGCAGCCGCGATGGCGGCTTTGCCTTGGTCGTTAAAGCCGGTGGTGCCAATGATGATGTTGACCTGGTGCTCAATGCATAAGGGAAGGTGGGCCAGCGTGCCTTCTGGCTGGGTGAAATCAATCAGCACGTCGGCCTTGGCCAGCGCTGCCGGTAAGTCCTGGCTGATGGTGACGCCGGTTTGATGGCCGCTGAATAGGCCAGCATCTTGGCCGATGAAGGGGCTGTTGCCATGCTCTACCGCGGCCACTAGGGTGCAAGCAGGCTGTGCCACAATGGCGTCAATAAGGGCGCGGCCCATGCGACCGCTGGCCCCAATAATGGCCACGTTTAAAACTGAATTCATTATTTTTCCTCAACTGCGGGGGCTGCTGCTTCTGCAGGTGCCGCTTCTAAAGCGCTGCCGCCAGCCCGAACCAGAATGTCGTCTTCAAAGAATAGCACCAAAGATTTTTGGCTTTGCACCACGCCATTACGGCTGGTCAAGAAAGAGTAATCCCAGCGATTAGCATGGAATGCGTCTTGCAATAAAGGCGTGCCTAAGATACTTTGCACTTGTGCTTTGGTTAAACCCGCTTGTAGTTGCGACAACATTTCTTCTGTGACAACATTACCTTGTTCAACTTTTAGCTTGTATGATGGGAAGTTAGAAATGCGTTGCGCACTGCAAGCACTAAGTGCAACAAGACAACCAATGATTAGAAGTTGTTTTTTCATATGCGTGGCCTTTACTGTTTGAATGGAAGAATGCCAGGCGGCTAGCGAATGGGTTTAAATCATCTAGCGGTGGGCAAAAGCAGTTTAAGTAGGTATTATAACCGTAATTTATACTTGAGTGATATTCCTTATGAACCATGTTAATCATCTGAAAGACAGCGGCCTAAAAGTAACGGTTCCAAGACTGAAAATTTTAGACCTGTTTGATAGCTGCCCTAATTGTCATTTGACTGCCGAAGACATTTATCGTTTATTGCTAGAAGAAGATGCAGATATTGGCGTGGCAACCATTTATCGCGTTTTAACCCAGTTTGAACAGGCGGGCATTTTGGTTCGTCACCATTTCGAAACGGGTAAAGCAGTCTACGAATTGAATCGTGGCGGTCATCACGACCACCTTGTGTGCGTCGAGTGCGGTAAAATTACCGAGTTCTTTGATAAGAAAATTGAAGAGCGGCAAGAGCAAATTGCCAAAGAGCAAGGATACCGCATGATTGATCACGCCCTGTACATGTACGGCGTGTGTCCTGAATGCCAAACCAAGGCGCAGGCCAAAGCCTAATCCACCCTGCTGAGGCCACGCTTGAGCGTATTTGAGTTTACCTTGCCGACCATAGAACAAGCCATTGCAAGCAATGATGGTTTGATCGCGATCGGCGGTGAACTAAGCGTGCCACAGCTCGTTGCAGCCTATCAGCGCGGCGTTTTCCCTTGGTTTTCAGAAGGGGAACCCATTTGTTGGTGGGCACTCTCCCCCCGTACCGTACTCTTACCACCCAAGCTACATGTGGGTCGGTCACTCCAAAAAACCTTACGCAATACCGCTTATAAAGTCACCGTTAATCACGCTTTCGAACAGGTGATGCGCCACTGTGCCGACGTGGTTCGTCCCGAACAGGGCGGCACTTGGATTAACCCCCAGATGCTCAAGGCTTATGCCGCCTTACATCAGGCAGGCCATGCGCACTCGTTTGAGTATTGGTGTCAGGACGCTGATGGCGCCTGGCAGCTCTTGGGTGGCCTGTATGGGGTTCAAATGGGGCGGGTTTTTTTTGGCGAATCGATGTTTGCATTGGCGCCAAATGCCTCTAAAATAGCGTTTGTCCATGCGGTGCGGCATTTGCATGCCTGCGGCGTGGGGCTGATTGATTGCCAAATGGACACGCCGCATCTGGCGCGTTTTGGCTCGGAACTTTGGCCTTTTTTACCTTTCTATCAACATTTACAAACTGAATGTGCCCAGCCGTTGGCATCGCCCTTGGTGCCTGCTGATTTGGTCATTTCTCAGCCATAACCTGCGAGAATCTATGAACAAATACCAATCTATTATTGAATCTGCTTTTGAAAACCGTGCGCAAATGACGCCGGAAACCGTGACGCCAGAAGTTGCTGCCGCCGTTGACGCGGTGATTGCGGCACTGGATCAGGGCACGCTACGCGTGGCTGAGAAACAACAAAAAGATTGGGTGGTTCATGAATGGGTAAAGAAGGCCGTGTTACTGTCGTTTCGCATCAAGCCCAATACCGTTGCCGACGATGGCGTGAATCGGGTGTTTGATAAAGTGCCGACCAAGTTTGCCGCATGGGATCAGGCTCAGTTTGAGGCCTCTGGCATCCGCGTGGTGCCTGGTGCGGTGGCGCGCCGTGGGGCTTTTATTGCGCGTAATACGGTGCTCATGCCCTCCTATGTCAACATCGGCGCTTACGTAGACGAAGGCGCGATGATCGACACCTGGGCCACCGTGGGTTCTTGTGCCCAAATTGGTAAGGGCGTGCATTTGTCGGGTGGCGTGGGCATCGGTGGGGTGTTGGAGCCGCTACAAGCAGGGCCAACCATCATTGAAGACCATTGCTTTATTGGCGCGCGCTCTGAGATTGTCGAAGGCGTGATTGTGGAAGAGGGTTCAGTGATTTCGATGGGCGTGTACATTGGCCAGTCGACCAAGATCTACGATCGTGAAACCGGTGAGGTCAGCTATGGCCGCGTGCCGGCGGGTTCGGTGGTGGTGTCGGGCAACTTGCCTTCGGCCGATGGCAAATACAGCCTGTACTGCGCTGTGATCGTAAAAAAGGTCGACGCCAAAACCCGCGGTAAAGTCGGCATTAACGCGTTATTGCGTGGCATTTAAGGGTTAAATTTCATGATGGAAGGCCCAGCAACCTGTGTTGCTGGGCTTTTTTTTGCATAAAATGATGGTTTTGTGTGTTATGTAAAACGTATTTCACTGGTGCCGATTCTCTGACGGCGTCTCCTTTAGGTGAAGTACCGTCCCACTTTATCCGCCCGCTTTGCGGGTGCCCTCGTTGGCCCGCACGTGGCCGGCGGCAAAAACTCCTATTTGGGCCTGCGGCCAAATACTCAAACAACTTTGCCTTAAAGCCCCGGCCCCGCACGAACCGCCTCGGCGGCTAAAAGGGGAGCGGTACTTCACTTAGAGGTAAACATTGTTAGTTTAAATTATTTTAATTACATGCTAGGTTTTATTCAAACAACAAACCATGGGTTGCGACTGTCTCGTATTTTTTTGGCATGGCGATGGTCGGGTGAAGTAAAGAAAGGCGTACTCTAAGGCTTAAGCGCCCACAAAAAAGCCTAGTCACTTCAAAATGACTAGGCTTTGCTGATGCACTAATGATTAAGCTTCTTGGGGTATGGACGGGATGTCCACGCGGCGCTTGTCGAAAATCGCCACCAAGAAGAAGGTCACGCCACACAAAATCCACTCTAGGTAAATGGGGTGGTTGATGAACGGCAGGCTGGTTTTAAAAAACTCGGGCACGGCCGGAATGAACTGCCACGCCGCTAGGCCGGCAATGCCGACGACGGTGGTCCAGATGGCGCTGCTTTTGCGGCACCACTGTGGCTTAAACATCAGCATGAGGAATACCAGCGTAAAGGCCGTAGTGAGGCTAAGGCCGATCATCATGGTTTTGACGATTTCTGAGGCCTGGAAAGCTAAAAATAGGGTGAAAATGCCAATGACGGCCACGGCTAGGCGGCTGATGAGGTTCAGCTGACGCTCGGTGGCTTTAGGGGCCAGCATGTTGTGGTAAATGTCGCGGGTAAACAGGGTGCTGGAGCCCATTAAAATGGTGCAGGCAGTCGACACGTCGGCGGCCCAAAGGGCAGACAAGACGATGCCAGCGATGAGCGGTGGCAGCGACATAATAATGTGCGGTAAGGCCAGGGTGGGCATGAGGTCGGGAAACTGAACCTTGGCCACAATGCCCAAAACAGCGCAGAAAAAACCGATGGGGAAAATAAGCGCCGCGCCCCAAATGTAGCCTTTTTTGGCGGTGGCGGTGTCTTTGGCGCTACAGGCAATTTGCACCGTGCCCTGGCCGCTAATGGCCTGGGTCATCATCACCACGAACCAGCCGATTAGGGTGGCCATTGGCAGCGTGCCTTTTAGCGAAAACCAATGGTCGCCGGGCGGCAGTTGGGTGGCAATCTGGCTGAAGCCACCAGCATTGCCGACCGCCAAAATGGTGGCGGCGATGATGCCAAGGTAGATCAAGGCCACGCTTAAAATATTGGATAGGCCGCTAGACCATAGGCCGCCGATTAGGGCGATGCCGATGAACACCACGGCGCTGACCATCATGCCCGACTTAAAGCTAAAAAATTCGGGTAACAGGGTCGATAAAATGGCGCCGCCGGCGAGGTATTGCAACGAGGCGATCATCATCAAAACGATGAGGATGGCCACGGCGCTGATTAAGCGGCTGCTCTTGCCGAAATAGCGTTCAAACAGCTCGGGTAATGAGCTGACGTTGAGGCGGCGGTATTTTTCGGCCGCGACCATGCCCATTGCGAGGGCACCGGCAGCCCAAGCACCGTTATACCAACCGGCAGAAAGGCCATTGTTGTAGGCGCTTTCGGCCACGCCAACGGTGGACGCGGCGCCGACGGCCAATCCGGCCACGCTGACCGCAATCAGCGGCGTGGTCATTTTACGGCCGGCCAATAAAAAGGCAGAGGCGCTGCCTTTGGCGAGGCGGCTGGCGTAGGCGCTGATGGCAAATAAGGCGCCGATGTAGAGGCAAAGAATCAAAAAGGGGATGTTGCTGAAAACTGAGGTGGTGGCACCCATAAAAAACCTGTGCGTATGCGTGTTGAAATGAAAGGCACGAGTATAAAGGATGGCGTTTGCTTTTGCCATAACAAACTAAAAAATGATGATATGGCGCAGATGATGGTTTGCGAATCGTAAATATTAATTTAAATTGGCATTAAATGCTTTTTTGATGGGTGTTGTTGATGGGAAGTGGATTGCCTTGGGGGGTGACGACGTTTTAATGAGAAAAAGCAGGGGGTTTTGCGCCAGTTTCGTTCATTGGGTTTTGGTTGCTGCCATAAAAAACCGCGCCCAGCGCGGTGAGGTTAATTGGGGTGGCTGGCGCAGGCTTGGGCTAGGCTGTTCAGAATAGGGCAGTTGGGATCGTCGTCACCTCGGCACACTTGGCTCCACTCTTTTAAGGTGTTGGCCATTTCTTGTAGCTGGCGGGCTTTGTCTTCCAGTAGGCGAATGTGTTCTTGTGCCAGCTGTTTGACGTCGGCGCTGGCGCGGTGTTGGTCGTGCCACAACGACATTAAAGCCTCGATTTGCTTGAGGGAAAACCCTAGGTCACGGGCGCGCTTAATGAAGCTTAAGGCGGCGACGTGGCGATCCTGATAGACGCGGTAGTCCGCCTCGGTACGAGGGACGTCGGGCAGTAGGTTGAGTTCTTCATACCGCCGAATCATTTTGGCGCTTAATTGGGTGAGCGCGGCCACTTGTGAGATGTTCATGGGGTTTATTCTACAATTATTTGGTGAAAATACCAATTTTGGTCATTAAGGTGGCCGCTAAAAAGCGGGATGGAAAGGCATCCTCTACAATCACAACCTTGGCTAGTCGGGCATTGCCTGCTTTAAATCAGAAAAAACGACAGCCATAGTCAAAAAATCAGCATGACAGTTTCAGTGGCTCACGCTAACATTGGGGCACGTTTTGAATCTCGAGAAAGACTGCTTGTGAAACAGGCCTTTGATTTTGATGTATTGGCGACCGTAGACTTAGGGTCAAACAGTTTTAGATTGCAAATTTGCCGTAAAGAGGGCACGCAACTGTTTGTCATTGATTCACTTAAGGAAATGGTTCGGTTTGGTGCGGGCTTAGGTAAAGATAAATACCTATCACCGGAGTCGCAAGAACGGGCCTTGTCGTGCCTGGCTAAGTTTGGCGAACGCCTGCGCGGCTTTGCCACGCCGCAGGTGCGGGTGGTGGCAACGAATACCTTTAGGGTGGCTAAAAACATTGGGCCGTTCTTGGAACAGGCCGAAGCGGTTTTGGGCTTCCCGATTGAAATCATCGCGGGTCGAGAAGAAGCCCGCCTGATTTATTTGGGCGTGGCGCACACTTCGGCAGTCACCGACGACAAACGGCTGGTGGTCGACATTGGCGGTGGCTCAACCGAATTTGTGATCGGCAATGGCTTGGTGCCACAGGTGACCGAAAGCTTGGCTTTGGGCTGCGTGTCTCACAGCCTACGGTTTTTCCCCGAGGGCGAGGTGACCGAGGCCAGTGTGGCGAACGCCATCTGGGCGGCCCGTACCGAAGTGCAGCGCATCAGCACCATGTTGAAGTCGGTGGGCTGGGATGTGTCGATTGGCACTTCTGGCACGGCGCGGTCGCTCAGTGCGGTGTTTGAAGCCTTGGGCGATGCGCGAGGGATGATCACCCTGCCGGCGATGAAGCTGCTGATGAATCAAATCGTTCGTGCCGGCAGCGTTGAGTCGGCGATGGTGATTGGCCTTAAGGCCGAGCGCACGGAAGTGTTTGCCGGCGGTTTGGCGGTGATGATCGCTATTTTTGAAGAGCTGGCCATCGAAGAGATGGAGGTCACCGACGCCGCCCTGCGTGATGGCGTGTTGTACGACCTCATTGGGCGGCAGCTGGATGCCGACATGCGCGATGAAACCGTGGCGCGGTTCCAAAATCGCTATCGGGCAGACGTCCACCAGGGCGAAATGGTGTCGGACATTGCCCAGAAGTATTTTGAAGGCATGGCCAAAGACCTACCCGTACATGAAATGGGCATGTGGTTGAGCCTAATTGACTGGGCCGCTAAGCTGCATGAGATTGGTTTGAGCATTGCCCACACGGCCTACCATAAGCATTCGGCCTACATCGTTAAAAACGCCGACATGCCTGGCTTTTCTAAGCGTGAGCAAAACAAGCTGGCGGTGTTGATTTTGGGCCATCGCGGCGACATGAAGAAAATGTTGGAGCAGATTGGCACCGATGAATACTGTTGGGCGGCGGTGCTGTCTTTGCGCCTGGCGGCTTTATTTTGCCGCGGCCGTAAGGATGTGTGCATTCCAAACAATACCAAAGTTAAGTTTCAACTAAGTAAGAAGAAATGTACGTTAAAAATATCCAACGTTTGGCTAGAGCTTAATCCATTGACGGTCAGCGCCTTGGTTTTAGAAGAGGCCCATTGGGAAAAAATTGGTCGTGACTTCACCATAAAACCCTTGGGTGCGCTGCCAGAAACCGACGCTGAGCTGTACGTTGAATAACCCCTAGTAGAGGTGAGGTTTATGTCTGAGGCCCCCGAAACGACACGGCAACCCATGAGCCATGAGCACGGCCTGCCGGTTAGGCAAGAAACCAGCACCATGCCGGCGGCGTTTGTGCGCCGCACCGTGTACGACCAAGACGATGTGTCGATTACCGAATATGAGCCGGCCACTTTTTTAGCGACGCCGCCGCCCGAAGTGGTGGCAGGGCAAACGCAGTGGCTACACTTTATCGGGATCAAAGATGTGGCGATGCTGAACCAAATGCTGGCGCCGTTTCACATTCATCCACTGGTGGTGGAAGACATTTTAACCCGACAGCAGCGCCCCAAGATTGAAGAATACGACGACTATCTCTTTTTTGCTGGGCGCGTGTTTGCCTATGAGGGCAACCGCTTGGTCGGCGATCAGGTGTATTTGATCGTGGGCGAAGGGTTTGTGCTGACGTTTCAAAATCGTCCTTTGGGCCTGTTCTCAGAAATTCACAACCGCTTGATTCAAAACAAAGGCTTGCTGCGGCATGAAGACGCGGAGTTTTTGGCCTATTATTTGATTGACCGATTGGTGGACGATTGTTTCAGCGTGGTCGATGAATTTTCAACAAAAGTTGAGTCTGTTGATAAAAGCATCTTTGCAAATCAGGCCCGTGACGACGTGTTAAAAACCATTTATCGGCTCAAGCGCGATGGCGTTCGCTTGCGTAAAGCCATTTCCCCCCTGCGTGAAGCATTGAACCGATTGGTGCGCGACGACATCTGGTTTCGCAAAGAGGCCAAGGTGTTTTTGCGGGATGCCTACGATCATTCCGTTCAGCTACTTGAAACCATGGACGCCACGCGCGATTTATTGGTGGGCATGATGGACGTGTATTTGTCGTATCAGTCTAACCAGTTGAATAAGCAAATGCGCTTGCTGACCGTCATTACCTTGATTTTCATGCCGCTGACTTTGATTACAGGGATATACGGGATGAACTTTGACCATATGCCGGAACTGCATTGGCGTTATGGCTATTATGTGGTGTTGGCCAGCATGGGGCTCATTGTGACGGGCATGGTGGTGTTTTTGTATCGGCGGCGCTGGCTCTCGCCTGAATAGTTGCGTTGCGTCAGCTAATCATGGGGTTCCGGTCGATTTTTCTGGGGCCCTTATGTTATGATGTGGGTCTGATTATCCCTATGTGAGTGATTGTGCGCGCCGTTCATTACTGCTCAAAGCTAGGCTTATTAAGCTTAACTTTATTCATGATGATGTTTGTTCCCAGCCTAACGGCAGGGGCGGCGGCGCACGGGTCTACTACTGTGGTGATGGCGGTGTCAGCACCGTCGATGGTGGATTGCCATGAGGTGGGCTCGCATGCAGCGCCTGTTGCCGATTGCTGTGATGAGGACGGTATGGCCGGGGGCATGAGTACGTCATGCGCCTTAGCCTGTCTGAGCATGGCCGGTGCCTGTGCGGCGCCTGTTCTACCCGTGGCCAGCTTAACGCTGCCCGCGCTGAGTCAAACGGTGATGCTGCCACAGGCAGCGGATGAGCCGTTTGCGTCTATTTATGGGGCCCCTGATACGCCCCCGCCTAAAGCCTAATCCTGCATTCATATTTATTTGTTATTGACATTTTATTTATTAATCAGCATTAGGAATTCATCATGAACACACGTTTATTAGCCCCTGCGTTGGGCTTGCTTTTGGCCGCCTTTACCTTGCCTGCCGTGGCTGCACCCATTGCCGCCACCGTCCATAAAAGCCCTTATTGCGGCTGCTGCCAAGAATACATCGACTATTTGAAAAAAAATGGTTTTGCGGTCAAAGCGGTCAATCATGAAAACATGTCGAGCGTGCAAAAACGTTTGGGCACGCATCAAGCGGCCAGCTGCCACACGGTTGAAGTGGGCGGCTATGTGGTCGAAGGCCACGTACCGGTGGCGTCGATTCATAAACTACTCAAAGAAAAACCGAAAAATCTGAAAGGCATTGCTTTACCTGGCATGCCCTTAAACTCTCCAGGCATGGGCCCTGAGAAAAAGGGCAGTTTGAAAATGGTGGCTTTGGACAAGCAGGGTAAGCCTAGCGGCATCTACGACGTCCGATAAGCATCAACATCAAGATCAATCAAGATAAAGGAATCAGCATGAAACGACGTGATTTTTTGAAGTATGGCATTGGCGCCGGCGTGGCCGCCACGGGTGTGTTCGCCTGGGCGCGCTCTGGGCGCATGGGTGGCATGGGCCACAATATGAATGGTATGGGCCATAACATGAGCGGCATGGGCCACGGTATGAGCGGCATGGGCGGCATGAACCACAACATGGGCGGCATGGGCATGGGGGCACAAAACCTGATGCCAGTGACCGCGATGGCGGCTGGTGCGCCGTTAGCCCCTTTGGCTTTGCTGCCTAACCGCAGCCGTAAGCTGGGGTTGTTCCGCGCCAAACTGACGGCTAAGCCAGTGATGGTGACCTTGGCCGGCGCAAAGCAAACCGAGCTGTGGGCTTATAATGACAGCGTGCCGGGCCCACAAATTGTGGTCACTGAAGGCGATAGGGTTGAGATTACCTTTGAAAATCAGCTGAGCCAACCAACCACCGTACACTGGCATGGCCTGCCGGTGCCTTCCGATCAGGACGGCAATCCGCAAGATCCAGTGGCGCCGGGGCAAACCAGAATCTATCAGTTTACCGTGCCCGAAGGCAGCGCCGGCACTTATTGGTATCACCCGCATCCGCATGGTCATGTGTCGGAGCAGGTGGCTCATGGCCTGGCCGGTACGTTTATCGTCAAAGCCAAGCAAGACCCTTTGGCGCACCTGCCTGAGCAACATTGGTTGATTTCAGACTTGCGTTTAGACGTTGACGGACGCGTGCCTGAAAACACCATGTTGGATTGGATGAACGGCCGAGAAGGCCAGTTTGTGTTGGTAAACGGCCAGCGCGAGCCGAAGATCAGCCTCAGTGGTGAACACCGGGTGCGCATTTGGAACGCTTGCGCCGCGCGTTATTTACGCTTGCACATTCCCAACTGTGAGTTCATTTTACTGGGCACCGATGGCGGTTTGCTGGAAGCACCGCAGGCGCCGGTGACCGAGCTGTTTTTGTCGCCCGCCGACCGCGTTGAGGTGGTGGTGCGAACCCGTAAACCGGGGACGTATGCGTTGCAAAGCCTGTATTACGACCGAAGTAAAATGATGGTGCAAGAAACGCCGTATACCTTAACCTTAGGGCAGGTTACGGTGGGGGCTAAAGTGGCGGCTTTGCCGCGCACGCTGCGTAAAATCAATGATTTTGGCCCAGTGGTGGCGCGTAAGCGAGTGGTGTTTAGCGAAGAGATGGGTGGCATGGGCGGCGACCACAGCATGAGCGGTGGCATGGGCATGTCGATGATGGCCAATATGTTTAAGGTCAATGGTCAAACCTATGACATGAACCGTATTGACTTGACCAGCAAGGTGGGGGAAGTGGAAGAGTGGACGGTGTTTAACAATTCACACATGGACCATCCCTTCCATTTACACGGCACCCAGTTTATGGTCGTCAGCCACAGCCTCAATGACCGGACGGAGCCTGCGCCTTATCGAGCCTATCAGGACACGGTCAATCTGCGGCCGTACGAGACGATCGTGTTTAAAGTGGTTCAGCACGATAAGGGGTTACGCATGTTCCATTGCCATATTTTGGAGCATGAAAACCTCGGTATGATGGCCAACCTCAACGTGGTTTAACTCACCACCCTTGACGTTGTCGCCCATCACCCCGAAGCCAAGCGTTTGCTTGGCTTTTTTTGTGGGTGCTGTGGGCGTGGCCACTAGGCTGGGGCGAAAAAAAGCCAAGCATTGAAGCGGGCTTGGCTAAGGGTGCAACATAGGAAAAAGACTACTTTATTTTGGCGGCGTGCCGGCGTTCGGACTGATCCACCAGCTTGGCGGCCACTAAGTCGCCGGTGACGTTGCCTAAGGTGAAGATCATGTCGACCAACACGTTGATGCCGGCGGTCAAAGCCACGATTTCAATCGGTAGGCCCGCTTGGGCAAACACGATGGACATGCCGATTAGGCCCGCACCGGGGACGCCGGCGGTACCGACGGCGGCTAAGGTGCCGATGACCACGATGGAAATCAACTCAGGCACGCCTAGGTGCACGCCGATGATTTCGGAGGCAAACACCACGCCCACGCCCAGGCGAATGGCGGTGCCGTTCATGTTGACGGTGGCGCCGATGGGTAGGGTGAGCTTGGCAATGCGTTCGCCAATGCCGGCTTTTTCAGCGGCGCGAATGGTCAGGGGCAGGGTGCCTAAGCTGCTGCAGGTCACAAAGGCGGTCAACACGGCTTCTTTGATGTCGTTGTAAAACTTAAATACCTTCACGCCCCACAGTTTCAAAATAATGGGGTACACCACCACCATCAGCACGATCACGCCGATGTAGGAGGTCAGCACAAACTTGCTCAGCGCAATCACGGTGTCCATGCCTTGGCTGCCAATGGTGGCCGCGGTAATGCCAAACACGCCAATGGGGGCGTATTCTAAAACGCCGTTGAGGATTTTGAGGGCGACTTCGTTGGCGGCTTCGGTGAACTTCATCAGGGTGTTGCCCATTTCACGCTGGGCTTCGTCCTGTGAGTAGCGCATGTACAGCATCGATAAGCCCACTAAGATGGCCACAAACACCACCGACAGAATGTTGCCATCGGCGAATGATTTCACGATGTTGGTCGGAATCATTTCAATTAGGGTGTTCATAAAGCTGGGGCGTTCAGGCACGCTGACGGCGGCGTCAACGGGCATAGACAGACCTGCGCCGGGGTTCATGAGCTTGGCGATGACGATGCCCAAGCCCACGGCTATGCCGGTGGTGACTAAGTAAATGGGGAAGACTTTGGCGCCAATGCGACCCAGTTCTTTGGGGTCTGAGTGGTTCACTGCCACCACGAGGGATAGGAAGATTAAGGGGATCACGACCATTTTGAGTAGGTTCATGAAAATCTGGCCTAAAGGTGCCAAGAAAGCGTTAGCGGGGCCGAAGGCGAGGCCGCAGGCTAAGCCCAGTGCAAAGCCGACCGAAATTTTGAGCATAAACGACTTGCTCTTGTACCACTGCCACAGTTTTAGCATGGTGTGTTCTCCTGAATGAGTGTATTTTTGTTATTTTATTGTTTTATGATTATTTAAATTGAAATATAAATAAGATTTATATGGCTTTCTTGCATTAAAAAATAAAATACGGCATATTGCCATACGTTAATTTTTTTGACCTAGATCAAAAGCGTTGCTTAGATTAGGATAAAACACCGTTTCAAGACAAGCGAGCTTTATTCATGTGTTCATTCCGTTTTGGATTGCATGAATAAACGAATCACGATAAGCTTAACGCCGAGAAATAGCAATAAAACTAATACAATCAAATGTATATAATAAAAACCATAATAATAACAATGAATTGACGTCATGAGCAAAAGCTTGTTGGCGTAGGAGAAACCACATGAGCCGTTTAGGTATATCAAGAAAGCAAGTCCCTTCTATGGCTGCGCTACAGTGCTTTGAGGCTTCAGCGCGCCACCTTAGCTTCACCCAAGCAGCAGAAGAGCTGCACCTTACCCAAAGTGCCGTCAGTAAACAGGTGGCGCAGTTGGAAACCACGTTACAAACCAGCCTGTTTCGCCGCGTGCGTAAGCGTTTAAAGCTGTCGCCAGCGGGGGCGTTGTATTTGCCAGAAGTGCGTAAAATCTTGGGGCAGGTTGAAGTGTCCACGCTTTATATGCTGTCGTATGGCAGCGAAACGGAAGTGCTCAGCGTGGCGGCGCACCCCACCTTTGGGGCCCGCTGGCTGATCCCCGCACTCAAAGATTTTTACGATCTTTATCCCAATATTCATTTAGACATGCGGGATTATGTCCAGCCTTTTGATTTGGCCAAGGCCGGCATCGACGTGGCGTTTTTGTTTGGCAGCGGTGCCTGGCAGGGGGTAGAGTGCGTCAAGCTGTTTGATGAGTGGATGGTGCCGGTGTGTCACCCCGACGTGTTGGCAGGGCAGCAGATTGAAAAAGCCGAAGATTTAGGACAATACGTATTGTTGCAGTGTCAGTCTCGTCCGGCTTCGTGGTACACCTATTTTTCGAGCCAGTCGGTAGAGGTTAATCGTTGCTATCAGGGGCCTCGTTTTGAAACCTGGTCGGCCTGCATTCGCGCGGCCGAGGCGGGCTATGGTATTGCGCTGGTGCCTAAGTTCTTGGTGGCGGACGAGCTGGCCAGCGGTAAGCTGGTGTCGCCGTGGGCGTATGAGTTGCCCAGCAACGGCGCCTATTATCTGGCCTACGAAGAGCACGCCGCTGACATGCCCAAAATCAAGAAGCTGGTGTCGTGGTTGAAAGACCATCTGCTGTTGCAATTGCCGCAAGAATCGGAAAAAAAGGAATAATACAAAGCTTTTTTTTCGTTTGAACCTCTTGGTGGATTCTGGTCTGATAGGCACTCGTCGCTACAACGCTAGCCGATGACCAGAATAAAAGGACTGTGCTACAAAAAATAAAGCCGCACAGAACACCACATCAAGAGGATCCAAATCATGCAAAGCAACCAGATCAGCCCCGCTCTGTCTATTGTGCACCCCATCATGCTGTCTCATGGCCTGAACGCCACCGTATGGGATCAGGCCGGTAAGTCGTACATCGACTTCATTGGCGGCATTGGCGTTTTAAACCTGGGCCATTGTCACCCCAAAGTGGTGGCCGCCATTACCGAGCAGGCTCAAAAACTCACTCACTATGCTTTTAATGCCGTGCCCCATCAGCCTTATGGGCTCTTGATGGATGCTTTGTCTGCCTTTATTCCGACCTCGGTGCCGTTCATGGGCATGTTGACCAACTGTGGCGCTGAAGCCACGGAAAATGCCTTGAAAATTGCCCGTATTCACACCCGACGCACCGGCGTGATCGCCTTCGATGGCGGTTTTCATGGCCGTACCTTGGCGTCGCTGAACCTCAACGGTAAAGTGGCCCCTTACAAGCAAGGCCTAGGCGCATTGCCTGGCCCGGTGTACCACATTCCGTTCCCAAGTAAAGACAACGGCGTCAGCAGCCAAACCGCCAAAGACGCGTTGGCGCGCCTGATGGCGGTCGAAATCGACATCAACGAAGTGTCGTGCATCGTGGTAGAGCCCATCCAAGGTGAGGGCGGCTTCCAAATGATGGATCCTGAATTTGCTCAGTACCTGCGTGCATTCTGTGACCAACATGGTATCTTATTGGTGTTGGACGAAATTCAATCCGGCTTTGGCCGTACCGGCACCCGCTTTGGCTTTGAACGCCTAGGCATCGAGCCTGATTTGCTGTTGTTGGCCAAAAGCATTGCCGGCGGCATGCCGCTCGGCGCCGTCATGGGCAAGCCTGAATTTATGGTGAACCTGCCTAAGGGCAGCCTCGGCGGTACCTATTCAGGTAACCCTGTGTCTTGCGCGGCCGCTTTGGCCAGCATCGAAGTGATGTCTGAGGGCGACAACCTTGCCCTGTGGGGGCAACGTTACCAAGCCGCCGTCGAGCGTCATCATGCTGCCTGGCAGGCCGCCGGCATTCGCTGTGTGGGCAAGCTCACCGGCGTGGGCGCCATGCGTGGCATCGAACTCTTAAACGATGAAGGTGGCCCCGGCACTGAAGCCTTAGCCCGCGTATTGAATAGCGCCCGCGAACGTGGTTTGTTGTTGATGCCTAGCGGCAAAAACCGCCACATCATCCGCCTTTTGGCGCCCCTAACCATTGAGCCCGAACTGCTCGAACAAGGTTTGAGCCTGTTGGGTGAGTGTCTCGCAGGTAATTAAAACATGAAAATCGCGCACATTAACGTGCCCGCAGCGCCGCAAGCGGCCGTCTATCAAGCCTTTTTAAAGGCGGTGGCGGCCCACGGCTTCAAGGGTGAGATTGAACAAGACTACGCCAAGCGCATTGTGTTCTCGACCGATAACTCGGTGTATCAGCGCTTGCCGCAGGCATCGGTGTTTCCTAAAAGCACCGACGACTTAGTGTGCCTGGCGCGTTTGGCGGCCGAGCCAGCCTATCAGGCCGTGGTGCTGACCGCACGCGGCGGTGGCACCGGCACCAACGGCCAATCGTTGACCGATGGCATTGTGGTGGACGTGTCGCGCCACATGAATCAAATCCTCACCATTGACGCCAAGGCCCGCACCGCCGTGGTGCAGGCCGGCGTAGTGAAAGACCAACTGAACGCAGCGCTCAAGCCTTATGGCCTGTTTTTTGCGCCAGAACTGTCGACGTCGAATCGGGCCACCATCGGCGGCATGATCAACACCGACGCCAGCGGTCAGGGCAGCTGTACCTATGGTAAAACCCGTGACCATGTGTTGGGTTTAAAAACCGTGCTGTTGGGCGGGACAGTGTTGGATACGGTTGCTTTAACGGCACCCGAGTTGGCCACCGAACAGGCTCAAGCGGGCTTAGTTGGCCAGATTTACCAAACCGTCGACGCCTTGGTCAGCGAGCACGCTGCCGCCATTGAGGCAACCTTTCCCAAGCTGAACCGCTGCCTCACCGGCTACGACTTACCCCACATTAAAGAAGCCGGCATGTTTAACCTGAACAACCTGCTGTGTGGTTCAGAAGGCTCGCTCGGGTTTGTCACCGAAGCCAATATTAACCTGTTGCCGATTCCTACCCAACAGGTGTTGGTCAACATTCGCTATGCCGATTTTCAGGCAGCACTACGCGATGCCAAAGCCTTGATGGCGCTAAAACCGTTGTCGATCGAGACCGTTGACTCGAAGGTATTGCAATTGGCCAAGGCCGATTTTGTGTGGCACAGCGTGGCCGAGTATTTTCCCGACAATGCTGATGGCGGCGATACTTTAGGGATCAACCTCGTCGAATTTTGTGGCGATGACCTGGCGGCGTTACAGGCCACGGTGGCTGATTTTATTCAACATTTAGGCAGCGACACCACCGTCATCCGCTTGGGCCATACCGTGGCCGTGGGCGCTAAGGCGGTGAATACGGTGTACGGCATGCGTAAGCGCTCGGTGGGCCTGTTGGGCAACGTCAAAGGGGAAGTGCGGCCACAGCCGTTTGTGGAAGACACGGCCGTGCCGCCAGAAAACCTGGCCGATTACATTGCCGAGTTTCGTGCGGTCTTGGATGAAGCTGGTCTTGCCTACGGCATGTTTGGTCACGTCGACGCCGGCGTGCTGCACGTGCGTCCCGCGCTGGACATGAAAGACCCTCTGCAAGCGGCCAAGATCCGTGAGATCACTGATCAAGTGGTGGATTTGGTACATAAGTATGGCGGCGTTTTGTGGGGCGAGCATGGTAAAGGCCTGCGCTCTGGCTATGCGCCTAAGTTTTTTGGGGCCCTGTATCCGGTTCTACAACAGATTAAAGCCTTGTTCGATCCGCACAATCAGCTTAATCCGGGCAAAATTGCCACCCCCAGCAGCGTGCCGGAAGCCAAGCTGACGCAGGTCGACGAAGTGCCGTTTCGGGGCGATCTGGACCGACAAATCGCCAAAAAGGTTTGGTATGGTTTTCAGAGCGCCGTGCATTGTAACGGTAACGGCGCTTGCTACAACTACGACGTGAACGACGCCATGTGCCCTTCTTGGAAAGCCACCCGCGACCGCATGCATGCGCCTAAAGGGCGGGCGTCGTTGGTGCGCGAATGGCTACGGCTGCAAGAGCAGGCTGGCGTGGACGTGTTGGCCTGTGCCCCCGACGCCCAAAAAACCAGCTGGTTGGGCGCGACTAAGGCCACTTTGGCACGGGTGCAGCATTCATGGCAAAGCCCTCGGGCCAAAAAAGAAGACTTTTCGCATCAGGTGTATGAAGCCATGAATGGCTGCCTATCGTGCAAGTCGTGTGCCGGCCAATGCCCGATTAAGGTCAACGTGCCTGATTTTAAATCGCGATTTTTATACCTGTACCACACCCGCTATCTGCGGCCGTTGAAAGACTATGCCGTCGGCGCATTGGAATACACTTTGCCGTATGTGGCCAAGGCGCCCAAGCTGTACAACGCTTTACTCAGTAATGGCGTGGTTGATGCCTTCATGCGCAAAGTGGTGGGGCTGGTAGACAGTCCTAAAATGAGCACCCTGCCTTGGGCCGAGCTATTGCAGCAGCATCGGGTGCAAGAAGCCACCGTGGCCAATTTGGCACGTCTGAGTGAGACCGAAAAACAACGCAGCATTGTTTTGGTGCAGGATGCCTTTACCCGCTATTTTGAAACCCCTTTGCTGGCTGACTGGATGGCTTTGCTACAGGCCTTGAACGTCAACATTTTTGTGTTGCCCTTCATGCCCAACGGCAAGCCTTTACACGTGCATGGATTCTTGAGCCAGTTTAAAAAGCTGGCACGGCGCAATACCCAAGTTTTGAATCAGATTGCGCAACAAGGCATCCCTTTAGTGGGGATGGACCCAGCCATGACCTTGGTGTACCGCCAAGAATACGTGCAGGTATTGGACGGCAGCTTGGACAAACCCGAGGTGCTGTTGCCACAAGAATGGCTAAGCCAGCTATTGAATGCCCAGGCGCCAGCACCGGCCTTGGCCGCTGCCGAGCCGTATTACCTGATGGGCCACTGTACCGAAAAAACCAATGCGCCAGAAGCCGCCCAGCAGTGGGTGAGCCTGTTTGCGGCCTTTGGCCTCAAGCTGGTGCCGATGGCCAGTGGTTGCTGCGGGATGTCGGGCACCTATGGCCACGAAAGCCAGCATCAGGCCACTTCGGCCACGATTTACCAGCAGTCTTGGCAGCCTATTGTGGCCCAGCATGGGCCATCGGGGCGGCTATTGTCCACGGGCTACTCTTGTCGTAGCCAAGTGAAGCGGATGAGCGAGCACGCCTTGAGCCATCCTTTGCAAATCCTTTTAAAAAATGTGCAAGGCCTCAGCGCTGAAGCATAGTTTAGTGAACACACACACACACCGGAGAAACCCATGTCAAATGTTGCTTTTTTATCGCCAGATTTGATTCGCGCCAAATTTTCTGCCGCCATGTCGGCCATGTACCAAAACGAAGTGCCTTTATATGGCGACCTGATGGCGCTGGTGGCCCAGGTGAATAAAGACACCTTGGCCGCTAAGCCAGAGCTATGGGCTCGTTTAGAACAAACCCAAGAGTTGGCCCGTTTAGACGAAGAGCGCCACGGGGCCATTCGCGTGGGCACCGAAGCTGAACTCAGCACCATCCGCCGTCTGTTTGCGGTGATGGGCATGTTCCCAGTAGGGTATTACGATTTAGCGCCTGCTGGCGTGCCGGTGCACTCCACCGCCTTCCGTGCCGTGCATGAAGACGCTTTGCGCATCAGCCCATTTCGCGTGTTTACCTCGCTGCTGCGCTTGGAGCTGATCGACGACGAAGCCACTCGCGAAGAAGCCAAAGCCATTTTGGCTCGTCGCCAGATTTTCACCGCTGACGCCTTGGCTCTGATTGAACAGTGTGAGCAAGCCGGTGGTTTGAATGAGGCCGATGGCGACCGATTTGTAAACGCCGCCTTGGAGACTTTCCGCTGGCACTCTGACGCCACCGTGACCGCTGCCCAGTATCAAGCGTTGCATGATCAGCACCGTTTGATTGCCGACGTGGTGGCTTTTAAGGGTCCGCACATCAACCATTTGACCCCAAGAACCGTCGACATCGACACGGTTCAAGCTTTGATGCCGCAGCGTGGCATTACCGCCAAAGCCGTGGTAGAGGGCCCGCCACGCCGTGAGTGCCCCATTTTACTGCGCCAAACCAGCTTTAAAGCATTACAAGAACGCGTGCGCTTTACCGACCAAGCCGCCGATGGCGCCGTCGGTAGCCACACCGCTCGCTTTGGTGAAATCGAACAGCGCGGTGCCGCTTTGACGCCGAAAGGCCGTGCTTTATACGACCAATTACTCAACAACGCCCGTGCCGACATTGGTGGGGCGCCGACGGAAGACAATGCCGACGCCTACCGCGCCAATTTGGCCAAGCATTTTGAAGCCTTCCCTGACAGCTATGCTGAACTGCGCGACCAAGATTTGGCCTATTTTGCTTACTATCCTACCGCCGAAGGCTTGGCCAAGGCCGGCAGCTTTGCCGATGGCAGCAGTGTGGATGAGTTGATTGCCGCGGGCGCCGTGATTTATGAGCCCATCGTGTATGAAGATTTCTTGCCAGTGAGTGCGGCCGGTATTTTTCAATCGAATTTGGGTGGCGAAAGCCAGGCTGAATACGAAGGCGAATCGAGCCAGGCGCAATTTGAAGCGTCTTTAGGGGCTTCTGTGTTTGACGAGTTGCGCATGTATGCTGATTCATCTGCACGTTCTTGGGCTTTGTGTCGCGAAGCCTTGCAAGTGCGTTAATTTTTTAGTTTTTCTCTGTTTCATCATTTTTTAAGTTGAACGTTGTTTCCGGTCAGGGGCTTTGCTCCTTGACCGGTTTTTTTTGGTCGACGCATCACAGCCCGCATCCGACGCATTGAGATCAAAGACTGGGCGCGCGAGTGCGGTAGAATAAGGGGGACGACATCATCAGGAGAGGGCATGAACCCAACCCAATTTAGGCAGGCCATACAACGACTGAGCATGACGCTCGTGCTGGCGGCCAGCAGTTTTAGCTGGGCCGGCTGCGACCTTGGTGGTCACTATCGAGTGAGCCCCTTGGTCAATGATTCTGGGCAGGATTTTGTGATGGAAGTGCTGCCACAGCTGGGGCAACCAGCCGGCGCTCAGGATTTCTGGGTGGGCATGCAGCAGGCGCTGGCCGTGCCCGAGCGAGCGCTGACTGAGTCCGAGCATCGTCTGTGGCCATTGTTGCAGTATGAAGCCTTGGGCTTAAACCTTGGCTCACAAGGTGAGGCTGAGGCCTGTGCCATGGGCATTGGCCCCGAGGGCGAAGACTTTATTTTGATGCGTTTGGATTTAAGTCAGCTCTATGGCAGAAACGGGTGGGGCAAGGAGGACTTGGCGCGCGTTTTGCTGGCTAAGCAGGGGCGCGCCGACCTGAGGGCGCTTAAAAAGACGTCTTATTTTTTGGTGTGGTCTTTTGTGATCCCAACGGTGACCAGTGGGGTAGTGATGGTGCCACTGGAGAAAATACAGTAACCCCATTTAGTCGTTGGGTGAGCGGGTGCGGATGGGCAGCAGCCCTGTGGGGCAATCCACATAGGGTGGGTTGAGGCCCATATGGTTTGAGCGTTGCCGTACGGTGAAGTAGTGGGTAGGCTGCGCTTGACCCACCCTACGGCTGTGCGCCCAAGGCGATGTGGGCCTCCTGATTGTTAGCGGGTTTAATCGCAACAACAAAAACCATGCATGAACAGCATGATGGTTTATGTTTCACGTCGCCAGCATCAAGATTAGCCAACCGCCTTGCCACGGGCCGAAAGCTGGGTTGAGTCAACGGCAATGTTCATTTGAGGAGGCAGCAAGCATGAATAGGCACAGCGCAGCATGAACCTTATGTTATGGATGGCGGCCGCCGTGGCCGCATGCGCCAGCCCTTTGGCGCTGGCGAGCGAGGCCCCAGCAACGGGCTATTTGCGCAAGATCGAAGACGCCGCCACGGCGACCTGTCATTACCAAAACCAGGCTGGGCGCATCATCATCGCTGCCCGTCCGTGTGAGCAAACCATTGACTACGGCGCCGACCTACAGCGGCTGCCGTTTGCTTTGGCGTTGGCCGGTGGTTGGCATGCCTATGCGCCGAATGGTGCGCATTTGTTTGAGGTGTTTATGTATGACAGTGGCCCAGACGAGCCGGCCGAAGGCCTGATTCGGATTGAGCGCGACGGCCTCATCGGTTACGCCGCGGTAGACAGCGGCAAAATAGTGGTGCCACCGCGCTATCAGTGCGCTTGGCCTTTTCGTGATGGTGAGGCCGAGGTGGGGCTACGCTGTCACAAGGTGTATGAGCCAGGTGGCGAGCATTGGCGATGGGTGGCCGATGAGTGGCTGACGCTGAGGCGCTAGTGTCGTGTGGCCTCAATAACCCTAGGCAGATGCTGCCTGGGGTTATTTTTTTGGCGGGTGATCATCTTTGGCGCTGCCGTTGGTGCCAGTCGTGATATAGGCGTGGCCAAGTGGCTTTGCTCTTGGCGTCTGCCGCCACGAAGCGAAAGCCGCTGCGTGCCTGCGGTGGGCGCTGCATTTCGGTGGCAATGTGGGCGGTGGAAAGGCCGTAAGGCTCGCCATCGGCATTGGAAAAGGCGTAGTGTACTTCGCGGATGCCGGCCATGTACATGGCGGCCTGGCACATGGGGCAAGGCTCGCCGCTGGCGTACATGACGCAGCCGCTGAGGTCAACGCTGTGTAAGGCTTTACCGCCGGCGCGCAGGGCAGATAGCTCGGCGTGGGCGGTTGGGTCTAGGTCTTGCAGCATGGTGTTGCAGGCCTGAGCCACGAGTTGATTGTCTTTGACCAGTAGGGCGGCGAAGGGGCGGCCACCTTGGGTCACGTTGGCCTGTGCCAGCTCTATAGCTTGGCGTAACCAGGTTGTGTGCATGCGGGCTCCTTTAAGAAACAACATCGACTGTGTGAGGACAATCTTAGCACAATAGGTGGGTGGGAAAGGGGACGGGGGTTGCGGTACGGCAGCGGTGTTGAAGCTTGTTTTCTGTTTGGGCTTGAGTTAGCCTAGTGTGCTGTTTATTTATTTTTGAAAGTCGTTATGCCTAGCCCTGATGCCCACAGTTTCTTAGTCAGTGAAGCCGATCCCCATGCCATTTATAAGTTGATGGTGGGCGCAGTGACGCCAAGGCCCATTGCCTGGGTGTCCAGCGTTAGCGCCACTGGCGTCTTGAACCTGGCGCCGTTTAGCTTTTTTACCGTGGCTTCGCGCAATCCGCCCACGCTGATGGTGTCCATCGGTCCAGGCGTGGAAGCGCGTACGGGCACGGTCAAAGACACGTTGGCGAATATTCGCGCAACCAAAGAATATGTGATCAATATTGCGGGCGCGTCGTTGGTGAGCGCCTTGGCCACTAGCGGTGCCTCGGTGGCGGCGGAAGTGGATGAGTTTGTGCTGGCGGGGCTTACGCCAGAACCGTCACGGCAAGTTGGGGTGCCGAGCGTGCAAGAAGCGCCGGTGGCGTTTGAAATGGTGTTGGATCAAATCATCAACGTGGGCACCGACCATGTGATTTTAGGCCGAGTGGTCAACGTCAGGGTAGAAGAGGCCGTGTACGCGGGCAACCACAAGATCGACGTGGCGGCGCTGGCGCCATTGGCCAGCGTGGCCGATCGTTTTTCTGGCATTACGCCGATGTATGTAGCCAATGGCGGCGATTCGGTCTAGTGTAAAGAGCGGCTAAGGCGATCTTTTTGTTGCTGTAGTTTTTTCTTCGCGGCCGTCACCTGATTGCTCAAGGCCAGGCGGCGTGCAAACGACACCCCCTGTTTTAATTCCCATGCCAGGGCTTGGTCAATGGCGGCCATGCGCTGATCGATGCTTTTTATTTTTAATCTGGTCACGCTGCCCCATAGTTTGCCCCAGCCGCTCGGTGCTTTTTTGTGGCTGCTCAATAAGTCTTTAACCTGAGTGTGGCGGTGTTGTGTGAGGGTGGTCATGGTTGCTTCCTTCGTCGTAAACAGATGGTGAAGAAATAAGTCATCAATCTGTATCATTTCTAAAAAAAATGTTACTATGTGTCAACAAATGTTGGACATGACCATATTAGTACAAAATATGCGTACATGTAAGGCCTAATTTCAAATTATTGATCGAAAGTATGCAAATTATGGACAAAGAAGCTGATTTTGCCGCCATTGTGGCCAGAGTGAAGTCTTTGTACGAGGTCAATAAAGACAGCGACTTAGCCGCTGTGTTGGGGGTTAACCGGCAAACGGTTTACTCTTGGAAGACCCGTAACGTCATTCCTTTAGAAAAGTGTATGCAAATTGCGACAGATCGCCAAGTCAGCCTAGATTGGATTTTATTTGGGCATGAGGGCACCACCAACGTGGCGCTGGCGGCAAACGACGATGCTGATTACGTCAGCGTGCCGATGTACGATGTGGCGGCCAGTGCCGGCTACGGCAGCTTTTTTAGCGAAGAGCAAATCGTGGATAAGCTGCATTATTTGGGCAGCTGGATTCGCGATGAAGGTTTGTACCCGAAAGATCTGGCGGTGATCACCATCGCCGGCGAGAGCATGTCGCCCACTTTAAACACCGGCGATGCGGTATTGGTGAACATGGCCCAGAAAAAAGGCGACGGCGTGTTTTTGTTGCGCGTGGGCGATGCCCTGCGGGTGAAGCGCTTGCAGTGGTTGCTTGATGGCTCGATCCGGGTGATCTCGGACAACCCCATTTATCCGCAAGAAGTGCTACAGCCAGAGGTGTTTGAAGACCAGTCGGTAGAAATCATTGGCCTGTGTCATTCACGGCAAGGCAAACTAAACTAAGTTAAAACAGCCCTATGGTTATATAGGGCTGTTTTTTTATGTGTACGGTCATCTTGCGTAGGTGGATAAAGCGAAGCCTATCCACCAAGGATGCTATTTGGATCGCGACAGTGCAGATGTCTTCGTGGTGAACCGTCAGTCGAGTGATGCCACGGCAGAGTCCGTTGCTGGGCCGTGTGCTATTTCGGATCTTATTGATCTGGTTGAATGGGTCCAGACGAAAAAATACCCTCTGAAGAGGGTATTTTTTGTGGTCATTAACGTCATGACCTTGTTGGTTGCGGGGACAGGATTTGAACCTATGACCTTCGGGTTATGAGCCCGACGAGCTACCATGCTGCTCCACCCCGCGTCTGTTACGTTAAGTCCGAGTCTAAAAGCTCAAACTTTATTTATTTTTTGGTAATGGTGTGTTGCTTTTCTTTTGCGGTCACCGCCGTTGTGGTTTAACGGAATCACAACCTGTCCTTGTGGGGTGGTTGCGCTGGTTGACTGCCAAGACGTGCATAATAAGGGGTTTGCCTTATGTTGTCAAGACTATTTGGTTAAATAAAGCCTGAACGGGTCATTTACCCGTTATGGGTGTCTGATTATGACGACTTTTTTCTAGGCAACGGCCTGTACGCAGAAGTCGGCAATGGCGTCGATGAGCTGAGTTTTGTCTACAGGGTGGGCCTCTGGGTTACTGATCGGCATGATCAAGGCTTGCGTCATCGAGCCGACAATACAGGCGGCACTGGCGTCGACGTCTACGGCGCGAAAGTCACCTTCTTTAATGCCCCGCTGCAAAATGTTCTTAAATACGTTGCCAAATAATAAGTGGCAGCGCATTCGTTCGGTTTCGACCGCGGCGCTGTCTAGCGGCTCGGCGATGAAGGCATAGGCCAGGCGCGAGCCGGCTAGGGCGCGGCTGGTAAACGACACGATGGCGGCGCGCAAGCAGTCGCGGGCGGGCAGGGGCTGAGCGGCGATGTCGTCGAGAATGTCGATTTCCAGCAGCACCGCATCGGTCAAAATTTCAACCAGCAGCTGGTCTTTGGATGAGAAGTAGCGGTAAATCAAGCCTGTCGATACGCCGGCTTCGCGGGCAATCCCGGCAACCTGCACGTCTTTAAAACCGCCTTTGGCAATGATGCGGCGGGCGGCCTGGAAAATGATCTTTCTATTTTGGGCCAGTCGGGCTTCCATCATAGAGGATCGTTTGTAGGTTGAGGTGCGTTTTTCTGTCATGAGGGCATTATAGTTTAAACGTTAAATTTAGTACATTAAATAAATTGAAATCAAATTATGAATTGATATTCATTTTTTTGATTGACCCATGTATAGTAATGAAAACGGATAGGGCGTCGGTGTATTGGCAGGGTTCCATTTCACACCAATGCCACAATGGCCAGACAAAAAAGACAAAGGAGAAGCACCATGATATTGCAAACATTAGATTTTGGTATGGACGAAACCACCACCATGCTGCGCGAAACCGTCATGAGTTTCAGCGCCAATGAAATCGCGCCGCGGGCGGCTCAAATTGATCACGACAATGAGTTTCCTGCCGACCTATGGCAAAAAATGGGCGACCTTGGCCTATTGGGCATGACCGTGAGTGAAGAATACGGTGGCAGCGACATGGGCTATTTGGCCCACGTTGTGGCGATGGAAGAAATCTCTCGGGCTTCCGCTTCGGTGGGCCTGTCTTACGGGGCGCACTCTAACCTGTGTGTGAACCAGCTTAACCGCAACGGCAATGCCGAGCAAAAAGCCAAGTATTTACCTAAGTTGGTGTCGGGCGAACACGTCGGTGCCTTAGCGATGTCAGAGCCGAATGCGGGTTCAGACGTGGTGAGCATGCAGCTACGCGCGGATAAAAAAGGCGACGTGTATGTGCTGAATGGCTCGAAAATGTGGATTACCAACGGCGGCGATGCCGACGTGTTGATCGTGTATGCCAAGACCGACCCACAGGCCGGTGCTAAGGGCATGACGGCATTTATTGTAGAAAAAAACTTTAAAGGCTTTAGCTTTGGCAAACACCTAGACAAGCTGGGCATGCGCGGTTCGAACACCTACCCTTTATTCTTTGATGACTGTGAAGTACCGGTTGAGAACGTGCTGGGCACCGTCGGCGGCGGGACCCGCGTGTTGATGAGTGGCTTGGACTATGAGCGTGCGGTGTTGAGCGGTGGGCCTTTGGGCATTATGGCGGCCTGTATGGATGTGGTGGTGCCGTATTTACACGACCGTAAGCAGTTTGGCCAGGCCATTGGTGAATTCCAATTAATGCAGGGTAAGCTGGCCGACATGTACAGCACGTGGTTGGCGTCTAAGGCTTTGGTGTACGCCGTGGGCCGCGCTTGCGATCAGGCTGACCACGCCCGTAGCTTCCGTAAGGATGCCGCCAGCGCCATTTTGTATTCGGCCGAAAAAGCGACCTGGATGGCGGGCGAAGCCATTCAGTCTTTGGGTGGCAATGGCTACATTAATGAGTATTCGGTAGGGCGCTTGTGGCGCGATGCCAAGCTGTATGAGATTGGTGCGGGCACTTCTGAAATTCGCAGAATGTTGATTGGCCGAGAGCTATTTAACGAAACGGCTTAAGCCTGTATTTAATTTTTAACGAGGTCAGTCATGAATCAATTGAAATCCACTATTAACCCCCGTAGCGAAGAGTTTCGTGCCAATGCCGAAGCCATGCAGGCGGCGTTGTTAAGCTTAAATAAGGTGGCCCATAAGGTGCAACAGGGCGGCGGCGAAGTGGCCAGTGCCCGTCACGAAGGCCGAGGTAAGCTGTTGGTGCGCGAACGCATTGATGTGCTGTTAGACGAAGGCAGTAACTTTTTAGAGGTTGGCCAATTGGCCGCTTGGGACATGTATGGCAATGAAGTACCAGCCGCGGGCGTGGTCACCGGCATCGGTCAAATTCATGGCCGTCAATGCATGATTGTCGCCAATGACGCGACCGTTAAGGGCGGTACTTATTACCCGATGACGGTGAAAAAGCACCTGCGCGCGCAAGAGATTGCCGAGCAAAACCATTTACCCTGTATTTACCTAGTCGATTCTGGCGGCGCCTATTTGCCGCTACAGGATGAAGTGTTTCCCGACAGGGACCACTTTGGCCGTATTTTCTACAATCAGGCGCAAATGTCGGCCAAGGGCATTCCGCAAATTGCGGTGGTGATGGGCAGCTGTACCGCCGGTGGCGCCTATGTGCCCGCCATGTCGGACGAAACCATCATTGTGCGCAACCAAGGCACCATTTTCTTGGGCGGCCCACCGCTGGTGAAGGCGGCGACGGGCGAAGTGGTCAGCACCGAAGATTTGGGCGGTGGCGACGTACACACTCGGGTGTCGGGCGTGGCCGACTACTTGGCCGAAAACGACCACCATGCTTTGGGCCTGGCGCGTAACATTGTGGCCAACTTAAACCACCGCAAGACTCATGAGCTGGAGCTACAGGCCACGCGCGAGCCTTTGTATCCGGCTGAAGAGCTGTATGGCGTGGTGCCGAGCGATACCCGTAAGCCTTACGACGTTCGTGAAATCATTGCCCGCATCGTGGACGGTTCTGAATTTGATGAATTCAAGGCACGCTTTGGGACCACCTTGGTGACCGGCTTTGCCCGCTTGTACGGCCATCCTGTTGGGATTATTGCCAACAATGGCATCCTGTTTTCAGAGTCGGCGCAAAAAGGCACTCACTTCATCGAGCTGTGCTGTCAGCGCGGCATTCCGTTGATTTTCTTGCAAAACATCACCGGCTTTATGGTGGGCCGCAAGTATGAAAACGAAGGCATTGCCAAAAACGGTGCTAAGCTGGTGATGGCGGTGGCCACGGCTAAGGTGCCGAAGTTTACCTTGATCATTGGCGGCTCTTTTGGTGCGGGTAACTATGGCATGTGTGGTCGCGCTTACTCACCAAGGTTCTTGTGGACCTGGCCTAATTCACGCATCAGCGTGATGGGCGGCGAACAGGCGGCCAGTGTGTTGACCACGCTGAAACGCGACGCGGTGGAGAAAAAGGGCGGCAGCTGGAGCGATGCAGAAGAGCAGGATTTCAAGCAACCGATTCGCGATCAGTATGAGCATCAGGGCCATCCCTTCTATGCCTCTGCGCGGCTGTGGGATGACGGGGTGATTGACCCGGCCCAAACCCGTCGCGTTCTGGGCCTAAGCGTGTCGGCGGCCCTTAATGCCCCAGCCGAAGCCACTCAATTCGGTGTGTTCCGGATGTAAGGCGAAGGAGCCCAATATGTATCAGTTTTTAGAAATTGAGCGGCAGGCGCAGGTCACCCACGTGTGGCTCAACCGGCCCGAAGTGGGCAATGCGTTTAATGCGGCGCTGATCGCAGAGTTAAACCAATGCTTTACCGAATTGAATCACGATGACGCCACGCGGGTGGTGATTTTGGGCGGCCGCGGCAAGCATTTTTCTGCCGGTGCCGATTTAAACTGGATGAAGGCCGCTGGTGAAGCCGACTTGGCCACCAACCTAGCCGACGCCCAAGCGCTGGCACAAATGTTAGACAGCATTGCCCGCGTGAATAAGCCCACGATTGCCCGCGTCCAAGGCGCGGCCATGGGCGGCGGGCTGGGTTTGGCGGCCGCCTGTGATGTGTGCGTGGCGTCTGAAAACGCCGTGTTTGCCACCTCAGAAGTGAGGCTCGGCCTCACGCCCGCCACGATCAGTCCTTATGTGCTCCGCGCCATGGGGGCGCGTCAAGCTCATCGCTACTTTTTAACCGCAGAACGAATCAGCGCGGCCAAGGCACAGCAAATCGGCCTAGTGCACGAGCTGGCCGCTTCGCCCGAAGTCATTGACGCCACCGTGGCCGAGCTGTGCGACAGCCTTTTGGCCGGTGGCCCGGTGGCCCAAGCGGCTGCCAAAGACCTGATTTTTGCAGTGAACCATCAAGACATTGACGCGCCATTGTTGGACCATACGGCGCAACGCATTGCGACCCTACGCGCCGGTGCGGAAGCGAAAGAAGGCCTCAGCGCCTTTTTAAACAAGCGCTCACCCATCTGGAAAGCTGAATAACGCCGACGTTTAAAGGAATAGTATGTTTAATAAAATTTTGATTGCCAACCGCGGTGAGATTGCCTGCCGTGTGATTCGTAGCGCTAAAAAAATGGGCATTGCCACCGTGGCCGTGTATTCACACGCCGACGCCAACGCCCAACACGTGAAGCTGGCTGATGAAGCCATCTGTATCGGCCCAGCGCCGGCGCGCGAAAGCTATTTGTTGATCGACAAGATCATTGCCGCCGCCAAACAAACCGGCGCTCAGGCCATTCACCCAGGCTATGGCTTCCTGTCTGAAAACGAAGCCTTTGCCGAAGCTTGCCGCGTCAACGATGTGGTGTTTATTGGGCCACCGGTGGCGGCGATTAACGCCATGGGCCTGAAAGCGACCGCTAAAGCATTGATGGAAAAAGCGGGCGTACCGCTGACGCCAGGCTATCACGGCGACAACCAAGACCCCCAGTTTTTACACCAAGAAGCCGATCGCATCGGTTATCCCCTATTGATTAAGGCCAGTGCCGGCGGCGGCGGTAAGGGCATGAGCCTGGTGGAAGCTTCGGATCAGTTTTTGAACGCTTTGGCCAGCTGTCAGCGTGAGGCCACGGCCAGCTTTGGCAACGCCGACGTGCTGTTGGAAAAATACATCACGCGCCCGCGTCACATTGAGGTGCAGGTGTTCGGTGACAGCCATGGCAACTACGTGCATTTCTTTGAGCGTGACTGCTCGGTACAGCGCCGCCACCAAAAGGTGTTAGAAGAAGCGCCGGCGCCCAACGTCAGCGACGCCCACCTAGCGGCCATGCGTGAGGCCGCGATTAATGCGGCGCGTGCGGTGGGTTACGTGGGTGCGGGCACGGTGGAGTTCATTGCCCACCAAAGCGGCGAGTTTTACTTTATGGAAATGAACACCCGCCTACAGGTTGAACATCCCGTGTCGGAAATGATTACCGGAGAAGACTTGGTGGAGTGGCAGCTGCGGGTGGCCTTTGGTGAACCCTTGCCCAAAACACAAGACCAGCTCAGCATTCGCGGCCATGCTTTAGAGGCCCGTATTTACGCCGAAGATCCGGACAAAGGCTTTTTGCCCTCAACCGGCCAGATCGTGTACATGCATCGCCCAGAAACCAATGACTTCGTGCGCATCGACAGCGGCGTAGAAGCCGGCGACGTGATCAGCGCTTACTACGACCCCATGATCGCCAAGCTCATCGTGTGGGGCGAAGACCGCGCCGAAGCGCTGAACCGAATGCACCGAGCCTTAGGTGAGTTCAACGTTTTGGGGTTGAGCAATAACATTGCCTTTCTGCGCCGCCTAGTGGGCTGTGCCTCTTTCACTCAGGCTGATTTAGACACCGGCCTGATTGAGCGAGAGCAACAGGCCTTACTGCCCAGCAGCGACCCCGTGCCAGAATCCGTGTTGGGCTTGGCCAGCCTAGGCCTCTTGTTGCAACAGCAGCAAGGCTGGCAGCAGCGTGCACAAGCCAGCGCCGACGCTCAGTCTCCTTGGCATCAGGCCGACGGCTGGCGCCTCAATGGCTACGTACGCCGTAAGCTTAATTTACTGCATCAGGGTGAGCCAGTGCAGGTGGTGGCCCATTATCAAGGGCAGGGACAGTTTGACCTTTTGCTTAACGGCCAAACCGTAGTGGCTTCTGGCGCCTTAGACGCCGCTGGCGCGTTGACGGCGGTGATCGCCGGACAGCAGAAAAAAGCCCGGGTGATTCGATTGGGCAACGTGCTGTCGGTGTTTGTGGATGGCGATGCCTACACCTTTACCTACGTTGATCCGTATAGCGCTGTGGCGGAAGAAGCCGCAGGCAGTAA
The DNA here is from genome assembly GCA_017991555.1 of Neisseriaceae bacterium. Classification (GTDB taxonomy): domain Bacteria; phylum Pseudomonadota; class Gammaproteobacteria; order Burkholderiales; family Neisseriaceae; genus JAGNPU01. Next base: position 258,744 of record JAGOQM010000002.1, on the reverse strand, counting down.
TCACCTGGCGGCGCCGATGCCGGGCCAAGTGGTGAAAGTATGGGTGAATGCGGGTGATGCGGTTAAAAAAGGCGATGCCCTGATGGTATTGGAAGCCATGAAAATGGAGCACACCATTACCGCGCCTGCGGATGGCATCATCGAAAGCGTGCTGTTTGGCGTGACCGACCAAGTGGCCGATGGCGACGAGCTATTGGTGTTTGCCGAAGGCGAAAAGGAAACCAGCGATGTACCTGCCTAATAAAGTTAAAATCGTTGAGGTCGGCCCGCGGGACGGGCTGCAAAATGAGGCCCAGCAGGTGGACACGGCCACCAAGCTGGCCTTGATTGAGCGCCTAGGTGCGGCGGGCTTAAACACCATTGAAGCGACGGCGTTTGTGTCGCCCAAGTGGGTGCCGCAAATGGCCGATGCCAAAGCGGTCATGACCGGCCTTAAGCCTCGTGCTGGCGTGGGTTATCCGGTATTGGTGCCTAATTTGCAAGGCTTTGAAGCGGCTTATGAGTCTGGTGCGCGCGAGGTCGCGGTGTTTGCCGCGGCATCGGAGTCGTTTTCGCAAAAAAACATCAATTGCAGCATCGATGAATCGATTGAGCGCTTTGTACCGGTATTGAAGGCGGCGCAAAGCCACGGCGTGAAGGTGCGCGGCTATGTGTCTTGTGTGTTGGGCTGCCCGTACGAAGGCGACATTGCGCCAGAAGCGGTGGCTGAGGTGTCTCAGCGCCTGTTGGACTTAGGCTGTTATGAAATCAGCCTCGGTGACACCATTGGCGTTGGCACGCCGCTGGCCACGATGGCGGTGATTGACGCCGTTGCCAAGCGGGTACCGTTGCCGCAGTTGGCCGGTCACTTTCACAACACTTATGGTATGGCCATTGCCAATATTTTTGCGGCCTTACAAATGGGGGTGGCGGTGTTTGACGCGTCGGTGGCGGGTTTGGGCGGTTGCCCTTATGCCAAAGGCGCCAGTGGCAATGTCGCCACCGAAGACGTGGTGTATTTGCTGAACGGTTTGGGCATCGACACCGGGGTGGATTTGCCGCAGCTGGTGGCGACGGCACAATGGATTAGCCAAGCATTGGGTAAACCACCCGCCTCGCACAGTGCCAAAGCCATGCAGGTTGAAGTATAGGTTGTTTTAAATAGCAGGATTATAAAAAAAGGCGTGGCCATAAGCCAACGCTGGACGGTCGTCCGTTATTGCCTCTGGGCATTATCTACCAATGAGAATAGAAACAAGGAGTGACTATGAATCAACTAAGCTATGTGAATGGTGCCAGCAGCACCCCTTTAATTGGGGCCACGGTGGGTCAGTATTTTGATGACGCCTGCGCGCGCTATGCCGACTATGAGGCCTTGGTGGTGCAACATCAACAGGCCCGCTTAAGCTATCGCGAGCTGCACGAACGGGTCAACACTTTGGCCTGTGGCCTACGCCGCCTGGGCTTGGTGCCTGGCGACCGCATTGGCATTTGGTCGACCAACTGCGTGGAATGGACCTTAATGCAGTTTGCCACCGCCAAGGCGGGGCTGATTTTGGTGAACATTAACCCGTCCTATCGCCGTACCGAATTAGAATACGCCATCAACAAGGTGACCTGTCGGGCCATTGTGATGGCGTCTGCATTTAAAGACAGTAATTACAACGACATGATTTGCGACATTGCGCCCGAGTTGGCCCACTCAGAGCCTGGGCAGCTGCGCGCCGAACGTTTGCCCTCGCTAGAATTTGTGATCAGCATCAACGACGAACCACGCCCAGGCATGATGAAGTTTTCGGCGCTGATGACGCCGCCCAGCGCTGAGGACTTAGCGGAGCTGGCAGAGGTGGGGGAAGGTTTACAGTTTGACGACCCGATTAACATTCAGTTTACCTCTGGCACCACCGGCAGCCCCAAAGGGGCGACCTTGTCGCACCACAATATTTTGAACAATGGTTTTTTCTGTGGCGAAGGCATTAAGCTGCAAGAGCAAGATCGGGTGTCGATTCCGGTGCCGCTGTACCACTGCTTTGGCATGGTGATTGGCAACCTAGCGTGTATTACCCACGGCGCCACCATGGTGTATCCCGCGGCGGTGTTTGATGCGGTCCAAACCTTAAAGGCCATCGAAACCGAAAAATGCACTGCCACCTATGGTGTGCCCACCATGTTTATTGCCATGTTGGATCACCCAGATTTTGGTCAATATGATTTGTCGAGCCTGCGCACCGGCGTGATGGCCGGCAGCCCTTGCCCGGTTGAGGTGATGCGACAGGTCATGGACAAAATGCACATGAGCGAAGTCACCATTTGTTACGGCATGACCGAAACCTCACCGGTGAGCTTTCAAAGCGCCACCGACGACCCCATCGACAAACGCGTCAGTACCGTGGGCCGCGCTCACCCTCATTGCGAAATCAAAATTGTGGATGAGTTGGGCAAGGTCGTGCCGCGCGGGGTGGTGGGTGAGTTGTGTACCCGTTCTTATTCGGTGATGCTGGGCTATTGGGGCGATGAGAAAAAAACCGCCGAAGCCATTGACGCCGCCGGCTGGATGCACACCGAAGACTTGGCCGTGTTAGATGATGAAGGCTATTGCCAAATGGTGGGGCGGATGAAAGATTTGGTGATTCGCGGCGGTGAAAACCTCTATCCGCGCGAGATCGAAGAATTCTTGTACACCCATCCCGACATTCTAGACGTTCAGGTCATCGGGGTGCCGGACAGTAAGTACGGCGAAGAGCTGTGCGCTTGGATTGTGGTCAAAGAAGGGCGTAGCCTTGATGTACAGGACATTCGTGATTTTTGTAATGGTCAAATTTCACGCCAAAAAGTCCCACGCTACGTTAAGTTTGTGGCGGAGTTTCCGATGACGGTCACCGGTAAAATCAAGAAGTTTGAAATGCGTGAAATCATGCAGGCCGAACTAGAAGATTAGTGAACTGATCATGACAACAGGCCCTAGGCTGCGTTTAAACGACGTGGCCTAGGGCCTGTTTTGTTGCCTATGGCGCTTTGAGTCAGCTCATGGGGCGCTGGCCTAGATAGGGGCGCTGGCCTAGATAGGGGCGGGTATTAATTGCTAAAGCTGTACACAAATAGAGCCGAAAGCAGCCAGATCAACAGGCCCAAGCCAACGTGGCGTTGATGGTTTTTGGCGCACAGGCCAATAAACACGACCGCCATCAGGCTGGCCAAGGGCATGGCCATGATCCCGGTCACGCAGACGGCAGGATTAATGAATATGGGGAAGAGTTTGCCGCAGCTAGACAACCAGTAGCTGCTGGATAAAGCGCAAATCAATATTTGGGTGAAGGTGTATTTCATGGTTTAAACTTAGCCATATGATTAGCCTTGCGCAGCGGGTTAGGGTGATCAAAGCGTGCATTTTGTCACGGGCCCTAGCGAAAAAAATAGGGTTAATGTTTAAGTTTAGATTTAAAGCTGAGGAATGATCAACCTAAATTTAAGGGCATCGTTAAATAAATACTTTACAAAAGTGCCATCAAAGCCCGTTATTGAAGCGGTCTTGCGGGTTAAATCGGTCATTTTTGTGGGTGACCTCACGGCATCTATCATCAATCATTAAAAACCCCCAGCCGGTTAACATTGGCTGGGGGTTTTTATGTTCGCAGGAACGTTAAGCATCTAGATAAAAAGAAAGTGTTGGGCATTGTTTAGCGCGGTGCTTGGACAAATACATGATCAGTATCGACATCTAGGGCAATTCTGAGGCCGTTTTAAAAGTGCTGCCATGTTGTTTTTTTGAGTCAATACCAGAGACATTATTGAATGGTCTGAGCCCTAGGTTCAGGCCATTTTCTTTATAAATCCTATTATTAAATTGGTTTGGGCGTGAGGTTTAGGTGCACTGATTCGGGTCTCGTTATGAAGTATTTATCAGGGCTCATCCAAGGCATAGTTTGGTTTTTTAATGACCAATGTATTTTTATTGCGCTAAAACTGATCCTGGATTAAGGCTTGTTTAACCTAGTTTATTTTTAATTTATCTTAGTATGTTTTTATTTTGTAAGGGTTATTTTGTTTTTTTGATACACGTCACGCTAACTGAATTCTTCAATGCTAATAAATTTCACATTGATGTTAATCAGAAATAAGTAGGGTCATCAAAGCTAGGCTATGGGCACTAAAAAAAGGCTCATCCTTTTTACTTAGTCAGTCAGGAGTAATGTTTATGAAAAATAACGTGGACCAGCCCGCCGTTTGGGTAGATGCCCCTAAACGAACACAGTGGCGTCATTTTCTATTGTTGGCCTTGGTGGGTTTGCCGATCGTCATGGTTTTGAGTTTGTGTGCTTATGGTTTTGTCGTTTGGTTCTCTCAAATCCTCTTCTTTGGGCCACCCAGTTAATGGGCCATTTTTAACAGTAGATAAAAAGTGAAAGCATCATGATTAAGTACATTAAAAATATTTGGCAGGCGTTTTGCCAATTAATGCTGCGGCCAGCTTCGAAAATTGGCTTAGGCGTTTTGGTAACGGGGGGGTTTATTGCCGGTATGGTCGCCTGGCAAAGTTTAAACGTTGGTATGGCCGCGACCAATCAAGAAGCATTTTGTATTGGTTGCCACACAATGAAAGACACTGTCTACCCTGAGCTTCAAAAAACAGTGCACTGGCAAAATCGTTCGGGCGTTCGGGCCCAATGCGCCGATTGCCATGTTCCTCATGATTTTAACGCCAAGATGGCCAGGAAAATGCAGGCAAGTCGTGAAGTTTTGTCCCACCTTATGGGTGACATTGGCACGCCAGAAAAGTTTGAAGAGCACCGTATCGTTTTGGCTCAAAGAGAGTGGGCGCGTTTTAAGGCGAATGGTTCGAAAGAGTGTAAGTCTTGTCATGATTATAAAAGCATGGATTTTGACAAGATGCGCATCACTTCTCAGGTGCCGATGCGTCAAGCGGCAGCCAATAATCAGAGTTGCCTAGACTGTCATCAGGGCATTGCCCATAAGTTACCGGCGGTTAAAAGCTTACAAAATCCAGCATTTGATGCATTGCTTGCAGAGGCCAAGTCTCAAAACGTTGTTTCTGGGCAGGCATACTTTGCTGTATTGGCGCAGGACATCTTTGCCGATCCTGAATTGACTCAGAAAATTGGGGCCATTGAAATGGCCACAGGGGTTATCGCCGGTGACACTCAGGGAAATGCTCAGCAGGTTAATCTAAATTTATGGCGTAAAGATAAGGGCTATGGCCGAGTGTTGTATGGGCATTTTGCCAAAAACATTGTGAATGCGACCTTAGAAAAAACAGTGTCACGCAGTGACGCTGTCGTCACCGTGATTGGCGATAAGACCGACGACATGACTGGCCTGACATGGCAAGAGGTTAAGGTGACGGCATGGATGAAAACAGGCGGATTGGTTGGGGGGGTTGAACCCATTTGGTCTGTGGCTAAGTCTAGCTACACCAATAGTTGTAGCGTGTGCCATCGACAACCTAAAGAGGATCATTTTGACGCCAATACTTGGCCTGGGCTGTTTAACGGGATGGTTGGCTTCACCAGTATGGACACGGATACAGCAAAGCTGGTTTTGAAATATTTACAAAACAAGGGCTCTGACGCAAGCACCGCAGAACATTAAAGGACGAATCATGCAAACAACACGTCGTAACTTTTTAAAGGGCATGGCTGTACTGTCTGCCAGCACGGCTTTGCCGGCCTTATTGAGTGCTTGTGGTGGTGAACAGGGTGCCACGCCAGAGGCGATTAAGGCCAACACCGATTTGAATCCCATTCCGAGCGTTGCCATGATGACGGATGACATCAGTACATGGAAGGTTACCGGCTCACATTGGGGCGCCATTCGGGCCAGAGTGATTGGTGATCGTCTGGTTGATGTAAAGCCATTTGAGTATGATCAGCACCCAACCGACATGATAAATGGCATCCCTGGTGTGCTGTACAGCGCGTCTCGGATTCGTTACCCCATGGTGCGTTTAGACTGGTATAAAAAACGTCATCAAAGCGACACCAAGCAGCGTGGTGACAATCGGTTTGTGCGGGTGAGTTGGGATGAAGCATTGGATTTGCTGTATGCCGAACTAGAGCGAATTCAAACAGATTATGGCCCTTGGGCGCTGCATGTGGGCAACGTCGGTTGGCGCTCGGTAGGGCAAGTACACAGTTGTGGCAACCACATGTTGCGCGCTGTAGGCATGCATGGCCACAGTGTGGGGACAGCGGGCGATTATTCAACCGGGGCCGGTCAAACGATTATGCCGTATGTTTTAGGTTCTACCGAAGTGTATTCACAAGGCACCTCATGGGAATACATTTTAGCGGAAAGTGAGCTCATTTTATTTTGGGCCAGCGACCCAGTCAAAAACTTACAGGTAGGCTGGAATACAGAAACCCATGAGGCTTATGCTCATTTGGTAAAGCTGAAAGAAAAAGTACAACAGGGTGGGGTCGAAGTCGTGTGCATCGACCCAATTCGCAGTAAAACCAATCATTATTTAAAGGCTACCCATCAATATTTAAATCCTTTAACGGATGTCGCCTTGATGCTGGGCATTGCCCATGTACTGTATACCGAGCAGCTTTACGATAAAGCCTTTCTAAAAGATTACACCGTCGGTTTTGAAGAGTTTATCCCCTATTTATTGGGTAAAACCGAAGATCAAGTAGTGAAAACGCCAGAGTGGGCTGAAGCCATTTGTGGTGTGCCAGCCGTCAGAATCAAAGAGCTGGCCCGTCAGATGGCGAACAAGCGCACGCAAATTATTTTTGGTTGGGCTATTCAACGGCAGCAGCATGGGGAGCAGCCTTACTGGATGGGCGCTGTTTTGGCCTCAATGCTGGGTCAAATTGGCTTGCCTGGAGGCGGCATCAGCTATTCACATCATTATTGCTCATCCGGCGTGGCCAGTTCGGGTGCCGTTATGCCTGGGGCTTTCCCGTTAAACCTAGATCCAGGCCGAACGCCCAAACACACCAATCAGGATTATCAGGGCTACAGCGCCACGATGCCTGTCGCTAAAGTGATTGATGCGCTGTTGCATCCAGGTAAAGAAATTAATTTTAATGGCAGTACGGTGAAGTTGCCCCCGTATAAAATGGCTATTTTTTCTGGCTGCAATCAATGGCATAGACAGTCACAACGCAATCGGATGAAGGAAGCCTACCGCCAACTAGAAACGGTTGTGGCCGTGGACTATAACTGGACGGCGACCTGTCGTTTTGCCGACATCGTTTTACCTGCCTGTACGACCTATGAACGTAATGATCTGGATGTTTACGGCACCTTTAGCAACCGCGGTATTGTGGCCATGCATAAGCTGGTAGACCCCTTGTTTTACTCACGACCTGACTTCGATATTTGGCATGATTTTTGTAAACGTTTTGGGCGTGAAGAAGAATACAGCCAAGGTAAAGGGGAGATGCAGTGGATTGAGCAACTCTATGAAGAATGCCGTACGGCCAACCAAGCCATTAATATGGCCATGCCTGAGTTTTCGACGTTTTGGGCCAAGGGCTATGTTTTGTTTCCTGAGGGTAAGCCGTGGGTGCGACATGCGGATTTTCGTGAGGATTCTGAAGTACATGCACTGGGCACGCCCTCCGGTTTTATTGAGATTTACAGCCGAAAAATTGCCAGCTATGGCTACGATGACTGTAAGGGGCATCCCGTGTGGTTAGAAAAAACGGAGCGCTCGCATGGCGGACCAAGGTCGAAACAGTTTCCGTTATGGCTTCAGTCAGCACATCCGGATCAACGGCTGCATTCGCAAATGTGTGAGTCTAAAGTGTTGCGTGAAACCTATACCATACAAGGGCGCGAGCCAGTGTATATGAGCCCAGATGATGCGGCCAGCCGGGGCATTAAACACGGTGACTTAGTGCGTGTGTTTAACGATCGAGGCCAGTTATTGGCCGGTGCCAACGTCTCCACCGACTATCCTCCTGGGGTGATCCGCATTCATGAAGGCGCTTGGTATGGCCCGACGGGGCCAGAGCTGGGAGCTTTAGACACTTATGGGGACCCAAATAATTTGACTTTAGACATTGGCAGTTCACAGCTAGCTCAGGCCACCTGCGCCAATACTTGCCTAGTACAAATGGAAAAATTTCGTGGAACAGCCCCGTTAGTTAATGCTTTTGGTGGACCGAATGAAGTAGATCCTTTACAACCAGCCAAGATCATTAAGTGGATGCCTCTCAATGGTTAAATCAAGACCCTTAAATTCGTTGTCGCTACCGGAAATTGGCCGCAGTAGAGCCACGGTTTATCAGTGGTTTAGCCAGCAATTACGCGTCGAGCTTACTTCTGTGCAGTGGCAAGCGTTAGCCGAAGGCCGTCAGGCTCAATTTTTTGCCGTTCTGGCTGAGAATGACTTAGCCGTTGAAGTTCAAGCCTATTTAGAGGCGGTTGCCAGCTTGGCGAAGGCCGAAGAGGCCGCTTTGTTGCTGGCGTCAGATTTTACGCACGCTTTTTTACTGGACGAGCACAGCAGTGCTTTGCCTTACGCATCAGCTTATGAAGCTGATGGTAATGGCCAGCTGTATGGGGCCAGCGCAAAAATCATGCACTATTTTTTGCAGGCTAGAGGCTTAGTCTTAAATGCCGATTTTAAAGAACCAGAGGACCACATCGCCATTTACCTAGCGGTGCTGGCGCATATGGCCAATGGCGACGGCGGCGTAGACAAGGGATTAACTTTGGCCGAGCAACAGCGTTTCTTGCAGGAAGCGTTATTGCCGTGGCTGCCTGATTTTGTGGATAAATGTCAGGCTTTGCCTTTACACAGTCAAGTGTATCCAGCCTTATTACGGCTTTTGCAGGCTTTTGTAGCCCAGGATCAGGCTTTTTTGAGCACTTATGCATCCGCCGCATGAGGAGCAAGCCAGCGCTGGCCCATGGCTGAAGGTTCAGGATTTAGTGCTGGCTCGGCAAGAGCGGGTTTTGAATCAGCCCCTAAGCTTTTGGGCTGATGCAGGCGACGCCATCCATATCGTGGGCCGTAACGGCTGTGGGAAAACCACCTTGCTGGAAACCTTAGCAACGCTGAGGCCTGCCTATACTGGTCGCGTGTTGTGGCACGGGCAAATGGTCAAAACGTGGGGGGATGAGCTGCGTGGGCTTTGGCATTATTGTGGGCATGCAGATGCGTTGAAAAGAGAGTGGACGTTGGGTGAACACCTTGCGTGGCAAATTCGTTTGTCAGGCCAGCGCCCAGACCCTCAGACGATCTCTTCGGCCCTAACTGAAATGGCCCTGACTTCGGCGTTGGATGTACCCATTGGCCAGCTTTCAAAAGGGCAGCAGCGCCGTGTTGCATTGCTGCGATTACGCTTTTTGAAACGGCCCGTGTGGTTATTAGATGAACCGTTTAGCGCACTGGACGCACAAGGGGCGAAGTCCTTGGTGGCTTGGGTCGATGCGCATGTACGTCAGGCTGGTTTGGTGATTTTTACCACTCATCAAGATTACCCCGACTTAGCGCAGCCGCCGCGACAAATAGTGCTTGCTGGGGGTGGTGCATGAAGCTACGGCATTATTTGATCTGGTTATTGTGGCGCGACTTAAGCCTGGCTTGGCGCAATCGTGCTGGCGTGGGCGTGGGTCTGATTTTTTTTATTCTGGTGAGTAGCCTTTTTCCATTGGCCATCAATCCTGAGCCAAATTTGCTCAGCGCCATTGGCGTAGCGGTGATCTGGGTGGCGATACTGCTGGCGAATCTATTGTCTTTGTCACAAATTTTTGAAGCAGATTGGCGCGATGGGAGCCTGACTCAGCTATTACTGTTACCGCTACCACAAAGCTTGATGATTGCGGTGAAGGTCTTCGCGCATTGGCTGACTTTTGGTGTGCCCATTTTGCTACTGTCGCCTTTGATTGCCCTACAGTATCAATTACCGGAGTCGGCCTATGTCCCACTGTTATTAGGCTTATTGTTGGGCACCCCAATATTGTCAGCCCTAGGGGCCTTAACCAGTGCGTTAACGTTAGGTTTGGATCGTAGTGGGGCATTATTGGCATTGTTGCAGCTGCCCTTATGTGTGCCCATTTTGATTTTTGGCTGTCAGGCGGTTTTATTGGTGTTGGGCGGCGGCAGTGCCATGCCTGCGCTGTGGCTATTGCTGGTGTTGCTATTAGGCACATGGTTTTTTATGCCCTATGTGTGCTTGCTGGCGATCAAACAACTTTTTTAAAAGGATGAAGATGATCTTGAGCAAAAAGCGCCCGCCAAACCTGTGGCAGCGCATGCTGCAATTTGCGAGCCCAAAACGTTTTAGCCTGATGGCTCAGCGCTTGGCACCGTGGTGCCTTGCGTTGGCGATTGTGCTGGGCCTCATTGGGCTTTATTGGGGGTGGGTGAAGGCCCCCATTGATGGGGTTCAGGGGCCTGTTTATCGTATTTTATATGTCCATGTTCCCAGCAGTTGGTTGGCCATGTTCTTGTACTTGATGATGGTGGGCTGGTCATTAGTGTATTTGGTGCTAAAAACCAAATTGTCTGCTTGGATGGTCCAGGCAATTGCCCCAACAGGGGCGCTACTGTGCCTGGTTTCTTTAGTCAGCGGCGCCTTATGGGGACAACCTACCTGGGGAACCTTTTGGGTTTGGGATGCAAGACTAACCAGCATGCTGTGCCTACTGTTTCTTTACCTTGGTTTTATGGCTTTGATTCAGAGCCTACCTTTAGGGCCGCGAGCTTATGTCGCAGGGTCTTTGTTGGTGATTGTGGGGGGCGTTAACCTACCTATTATTCACTATTCGGTTATGTGGTGGCAAACATTGCATCAAGGCGCCTCGCTGTCCTTTTTAGAGGGGAGCCGCATGGCGCCCAGCATGATGTGGCCTTTGCTTCTGATGACTTTAGCGCTGTGGTTTTATGCTTGGGGTGTCATATTATGGCGCTGTCGTTTGATTGTGGCAGAGGGCGTCTGGTCGCAGCACCAAGCCTGGCGAATGCTGACCGAAATAAAGGGGGTAAGTGATGACGAACATGATGCTTGAGTGGGTCGTTATGGAGGGATATGGCGCCTATGTTTGGGGTGTTTTAGGGCTGCTGCTCGGGGTGTTGTTGTGGGAAGTGTACGGCTTAATTAGACGGGCACAGCGTTTACGCCGCCAACAGAAAAAAACAGAGCGGTTGCCATCATGAAGCCGCGTCAAAAAAGGCTTTGGGTCATTGTTACTGGCTTATGTACTTTGGGATTGATGGCATTTTTCCTGATTCAAGCACTGCGTCAAAACATGGTGTTTTTTTACTCGCCGACGCAGCTGATACAAGGAGAGGCGCCTCAGTCTCAGGTATTTCGCATTGGTGGGTTGGTTTTACCCGGCTCGGTGGTGCGGCTTTCTGATGGCGTTAATGTTCGCTTTCAAGTGACCGACACTGATGAAGTCGTGACGGTGCTGTATGCGGGCAGTTTGCCAGACTTATTTAAAGAAGGTCAGGGGGTGGTGGTTCAAGGGCGATGGACAGGGCAGCAGTTTGAGGCCAATGAGGTGTTGGCCAAGCATGATGAAAACTACATGCCACCAGAGGCTCAGGCAGTGATTGATCAAGCCCACAACCATCAGAAGGAAAGCACACCATGAGCATCCAAATAGGACATTTTTTATTGATGCAGGCGTGTGTGTTGGCATTATTTTTAGGGTCTGTTGGCCTATGGTCCGGGCTACGCCAGAATCAGCTTGGGATGAGCATGGTGAAGCCTCTTGCTTGGCTTTTAGGCGCCAGCGTAGGGCTGAGCTATGTCAGCCTGAGCCTGGCGTTTTTAAACCATGATTTTTCGGTTCAATATGTGGTTACGCAGTCGCACACCTTGTTGCCTTGGTGGTATCGGCTTTCTGCCGTATGGAGTGGTCACGAGGGATCGTTATTGCTTTGGCTGGTGTTTTTAATGGGGTGGTTGCTGGCGGTCTGCGTGTGTGGTCGACAGCTGCCTTGGCCTGTTCAGGTGCTGGTGGTGTCGCTATTGAGTTGGCTTGCTTTGGGTATGCTGCTGTTTATTCTTTTTACATCCAATCCCTTCGTGCGCAGCACCGTAGTGCCATTGGAGGGTTTAGGTTTAAACCCGCTTTTACAAGATATCGGCTTAATCATTCATCCCCCTTTATTGTACATGGGCTACGTTGGCTTTTCTGTGGCTTTTGCTTTTGCCATAACCGCTTTACTACTAGGGCGTTTAGATGCCTCTTGGGCTAAATATAGTCGGCCATGGACGATGGCTGCTTGGTCTTGTCTCACCTTGGGGATCTTGGTTGGCAGCATTTGGGCTTATTACGAGCTGGGTTGGGGCGGGTGGTGGTTTTGGGATCCGGTTGAAAATGCTTCATTGATGCCATGGCTGGCCGGTACGGCTTTAATGCATTCGCTTGCTGTGACTGAAAAACGTGGCAGCTTTAAGCGTTGGACGGCATTGTTGGCCATATTGGCGTTTTCACTGTCGTTATTGGGCACATTCTTAGTGCGCTCCGGCGTGTTGACGTCGGTGCATGCTTTTGCGACCGATCCGAGTCGCGGTGTGTTTATCTTGCTGTTCTTGGCTTTGGTTGTGGGTGGTGCATTGTTGTTGTATGGCTGGCGTGCCCCACAGCTATCAAGTTCAGTCCGTTTTGGCTTATGGTCGCGGGAAGCCGGATTGTTATTTAATAATGTGTTTTTAGTGGCAGCCTGTGCCAGCGTTTTGATTGGCACTCTGTTCCCGTTGGTGATGGATGTGGTGGGTGGTGGGAAGTTTTCGGTAGGCCCTCCTTATTTTAATCGAGTGTTTGTCCCGATTATGCTGGCCATGCTTATTTTTTTAGGCATGACGACATTTTTACCCTGGCGCCAGCCTAGCAGCCATTTGTGGCGGCGCCGCGCTTTGCAATGGGCAGTGGTTTCGGTCTTGGTGGGTGGTTTATTGCCTTGGCTGATGCCTCAATGGCGTTGGGGTGTGGCTGTGGCGGCAGCCTTGGCGTTGTGGGTGGGCCTGACGACGCTTAACGCTGTCTGGCAACGGGTACACCTAACGAGGCATCAGCGCAGCTGGTGGCGAACGGTGTTGAATCAGCCAAGGGCTTTTCTAGGGATGCATCTGGCGCACTTGGGTTTGGCGATGTTTGTACTGGGCGCTGCTTGGGTCAGCAGCTATGGCCTTGAAGAGCATAAAAAAATAGCCCCTAATGAAACCGTTTCAATGGCTGGCTACGATATCGCCTTTAAGCATTTAGAAGGAAAATCCGGGCCTAACTACCAAAGCTTAATTGGGCACTTTAGTGTGGGTCATAATGGACAGCTAAAGGCTTGGTTGCGACCCGAAAAACGTCAATACGTCACGGGTGATCAGCCCATGACCGAGTCGTCTGTGTATCACACCGTTTGGGCTGATGTTTCGATTTCATTGGGCGAAATGTTGGGCAGTCAGCCAGAAAATAGCCCTTGGTTGGTGCGCATTTACTATCGACCATTGATGGGTTTGGTTTGGTACGGCGGCCTCATGATGGCGCTGGGCGGACTGTTGGCGCTAACTGATAAACGCTATCGTGGCCGCTTGGGCCAAGGGGGGCGTCTATGAAACGTTTTGTGCCGTTTCTCATGGTGCTGATTTTGCTGGTGCTTTTGGGGTTGGGCCTTACGCGTGATCCAGGCGCACTGCCTTCCGCTTTGATTAATCAACCCGTTCCAGAATTTTCTTTGCCGAGTTTGTCTGAGCCAGACGTCTGGGTACAGGCTGCCGACCTAACTGGTAAGCCTTGGGTGTTAAACGTCTGGGCCTCATGGTGTAATGCCTGTGTCGCCGAGCACAGCGTGCTCTTAAAGTGGCAGGCTCAGCAGCCAGATCTGCGCCTGATTGGGCTTAACTATAAGGATGAGGCCAGTGCAGCGAAGGCGTGGTTAGCCCAAGTGGGCGGGAATCCGTATGAGCAGATTTTGACTGATCAAGAAGGAAGGCTGGGCATTGATCTAGGAATTTATGGCGTGCCAGAAACCTTCATCATCAGTGCCGATAACCGAATTTTGTATCGTTTTGCGGGTGCGTTAACCGATGAGGACATTCAGCAAACCTTAATGCCTCTTTTAAGTGAGGGCGCTCATCATGCTGTCTCACCTTAAATGGCTGGCCTTATGCTTAGGGTTATGGCTATCTTGTGCCTGGGCCAATCCGATGATGTCAGACGCTGACGTCACCCAGAGATTACAACATCTAAGCCAAGAGCTGCGCTGTTTGGTTTGTCAAAATGAGTCATTGGCAGCATCGCCAGCCATGTTGGCAGATGATTTACGACAAGAGGTGCGCTCACAAATTGAGCAAGGTCACAGTGATGAAGCGATTAAAGCTTATCTGGTGGCGCGTTATGGGTATTTTGTCATATACCAGCCACCGTTTATCGGCCGTACCTGGTTGCTTTGGCTAGCGCCATTTATGATTTTAGCTGGCCTAGGTGGTTGGCTAGGGTGGTTACTACTGAAGCAGTCTAAAACAGGTTTTTCTGATGGGGCCGTACTGCCTGATGAGGTGACGCAGGCCTTGTCTAAGATAAAGCAAGAGTTTGATAAGGGGCAAGACTGATGTTGTATGCATTCATGGTGGGAAGCGTGTTGCTGGTGGTGATTGTGATGGGTGTTTATTATTGGCGTGCCCAAAAAGCGGGTACCCTTAAGGCCGATCCACGCGTGCAGCGGTATCAAGTGCATAAGCAAGCGCTGGCAGAGCTGAGCCGTGCTCATGCCGACGGCGACATCAGTGCTGAGGCCTTGACCTGGGAGCAGGGACAGCTTGAGCAACGTCTGGTTCAGGAGATGCAAGCGATGGACAAGCACGGCCACCCTCGAAAAACCAATGCGCGATGGGGCTGTGTTTTTTTACTGTTTCCCATTTTGGTGGCAGGCCTCTACTTAAGCTTAGATTCGAAGCGCACAGACCCAGCTCAGGCGCTGGCACAAACTGGCGATGTGGCTCAGTTTTTTAATCAGTTAGAGGGTTTAGAGGCAAGGGCTGAGCAGCAGCCAGAAGATGCTTCGTTACAGCGACAGCTGGCGCGTAGCTACCGCGCCATGGCAAGGTATCCCGAAGCTGTGATTGCCTATGGTAAGGCATGGCCTTTAATTAAACAAAATGCCACAGACCTAGCGCTATTTGCTGAGGTATTGGCAATACAGAGCGGCTCATTTGAAGGCAAGCCAGATGAGTTGTTGGCACAGGCTGCCAAAATTGAAGCAGATAATGTTAATGTACTCTTGCTAAGCGGCGAGTCCGCCTTTCAACAACAAGATCATAACACCGCTTTACTCAAGTGGCAGCAACTCAAGCAGCGGTTGCCTGATGAAAGTGAAGACGCCAAATGGGTGCAAGCACAAATAGAAGACGTCACCACGCTATTGCATTCATCGAAGTCCTAGCCTAGTAAGTGCTGTGACATGATGAGCCAATTATGATGCGCGGTGACGGGTAGGTTTAATGCTGCTTGTTGTGTTGCTCGGTCGGCTTGCATGGCCAGCAAGCGAGCGAGTGCTACAGGACTACGGTTGATGAACAGGCGCAGCCCACCGCGGGCGATGTCGGTGGCATCAAACAGCATCGGGCCATCGCTATTAGGCGTGTCTCCTGCCACCAGAATGGGTTGGCGAATAGGATTGATATAGGCTTTAATGGCCGCAGTTTTCCCCTCATACCAAGTAAGCGGCGCCTCTAAGTGACTGCTTAGCTTGTGTGCGCTTAAAGCAGATGGCGAATAACGGCCCGCAGTAATCAGTTGCCGTGCCGTGATGGGGACGCCAGTGGTCGGCGGATACAAAAGCGTGGTCACGCCCATGATGTTTTCTGCGGGTACATGGTAACCATATTGGGGGTCTGCTAAAACCATGCGTACGGCCTCCTCTAGCCCTGCGCTGACGATGTATGTCGCTATGCCGTGCTGTTTTAATGCGCGCAATAGTTGCTGCATGCCCGTGATCATTCGAGGGGGATGGACGAGTCTGGCAGTGTGGTGCCCATTGACGAGGTAGCGGACGGCAATCGGCTGAGGCTGAGCCAGCAGGACGTCAATTGCCTCTTTAAGCTGGCGTAGGCTGATGCCTGAAAAACTTTGTGCAATCCAAGCGTAGCCAATATTGTCGCTTAAATCGCATAGGCGTTGATAGTAACCATAGAGGCTTTCAGAACCCTCTGGGGTATCCAAGAAAGGCACGATCTTAAGCTCCGGTGGCAACGACATTCTGCTGAGGACGTGCCGCTGTTCTAAAAAAGCCAAGAGGGGTTCGGTTAGGTCGTGCTGATAGCAGGTTTGGTCGGCGTCAAATACGGCATATTCACCTCGATGAGCGTGCTGTCGAATAAGGGCGCGTAGCCGTACGGCAGCGGGCTCTGGCCATGCAGATAGGTCAATGTGACTGATGGGCGTGTGGGACATAAAATGCCAATTATTTGAGTATGGCCCTCGAAGCGCTGTGCGTGCTTACTTGAGCACCATGGTTTAAGTCCAACCGGGCACTCGCCTAAAGCCAATACGACGCTAGGTACGAGCATGGTGTTGAGTCGTTGTTGATTCTGAATAACCCACAGTCCAGCGGCATGATTTTGTTGGGTGCCTATGGCCGTTACACGGTGTTCGAAAAGAAGCTGCTTAATGATGGTTTGGTGTGGCTTCAATCCGCTTAGGTAGCCTTAGCAGTCGGGTGTGGTAAAGCGTAGCCTACCCACCAGCTTGAATGCTTCAGATCATGTACACCAAAGGCGACGTGGGACGCGATTCACGCTACAAAGCACTAAAAGCCATGGTTTATTTGTGTAGGAGGCTTTGCTCTTGTTTTTATGAATATCCTCTGACGGCGTCTCCTTTAGGTGAAGTACCGTCCCGATAGAACCCAGCTCGGCGGCTTTAGCGGGAAATCGGTACTTCACCTAAGGGAAAGGTGGTGAGTTTAAATAATTTGACCATCACCAAACCATGGATTATTTTGCTTATTGTAACGTTAATCTGCTCCGGCATGGTGTTAATTAAGTCAATAAGCATAATCTTGTTTGGCTTGCGTTGAACAGGCATTAAAAAAGAGCCCCTAAGGGCTCTTATGTGTCGGTGCTGGCTTATACTTGGAATTTCTTCAAAGCCGCGATGCGCTGCTGGTATTCCGCCACCATGCACTGGGCGTATAGCAGCTTAGAGGCTTCTTGATCGTCGGTTTGGCTACGCTTAGAGGTGCAAATGGTTTGCGTCTCAGCCAGCCAGTCCTGCTGTTCCTTTTGCAAGGCGTCTTTGACTTCACGTGGGAAGGTCGACCAGGTTTGTTGCATCTGTGTTTTTAAACCTGCCAGCTGTTTGTCTGCCGTGCTTTGGGCATTGTTGCTGTAGCGGCTGGCAATGTCTTCTAACACGTCGGTACGGCTAGCGACCATGTCGTTGTCGCACTGAACCATAATAAGTGATTGTTCAGGGCTACGCTCGGCGTTGGCGGTGGCGCTGTAGCGGCATTCGGTGTCGCGTTTTTCATTCCAAGCCTTTTGCACGCCCTTCATTTCATTGCGCACGTCTTCAGGCAGGCTGTTCCATGCGGCATTTAAACGCTGGTGGGCGAACTTGTTCATTTCTTGGGCTTCTTTAACCTTCGCCATCGTGCGCTCATCGTCTAAAACCTGAAGCTTGGCCTCGCGCTCGGCGTATTCACGCTCATTCGCGTCTTCTGCTTCGAACATTTTGGTGTAGAAGTCGTAAGCAAAGTGAGCAGCCATCAAATAGGCTAGGCCATCAATCGTTTCGCTGGGCTTGTCTTGTTCTGTGATGATTTTTTTACCATCGTCGGTTTGTTGTACGGTGTACTGAATGTTTTTAACCAGGCTGCTGCTTTCTTTAGCCCAGCCGAATTCATCTAACTGAGACAAAAGGCTGGTGTCGGTTTCCATCCAAAATACATAGCCTTCTTGAGCCTGTTTCATGACGCCCGCAGGCACGTCTACCGTGTAGCTGGCCACGCAGCTGACCTTGCTGTCGGTTTGCTCTTCGGTACGAATATTGTCAATTTTGGCCTGTAGCTGTTGCCAAACCGTTTGGACCATCCCCTCAGTAATGCTCCATTCCATGCTGCTGAGGCCTAAAGTAGACTGTTCGGCTTTTTTAGCCACGCTGTCTAACAGAAATTGAGTGGCTTCTGGGTTGGTGCAGCTCACAGGGTTAACGGGGGCTTTCTCTACGGTTTCTCCGCCGCAAGCGGCTAAGCCCAATAGGGCGCTTAGGCTTAAGCCTAGTACTGTTTTTTTCATTTTGAAGGCATTATTTATGAATGAAGACACGTCATATTAACAAATATTGACGGACGTGAACATCAAAAATATGCGCCAGAACGTCTTCTGCTTAGGGCGTTGAAGCGGCCACCCCCCGTGGCCTCCAGCGCTTTAGTTGGTCATCATGTACACCCCAGGCCCGAGCGGCAAGCCCAGCAAGACCCATAGGCATAAAAAGGCACTCCATATCAGTAAGAAACTGAGTGAAATGGGCAGCATAATCGACAGCAGGCTGCCGATGCCCATGTCTTTCTTGTAGTTTTGCATGAAGACCAGCACCACCGCAAAATAGGCGCTCATGGGTGAAATAATGTTGGTGGTTGAGTCGCCTATGCGATACATGGCTAAGACAAAGGCTGGGTTGTAATCCAACAGCATCAGCATGGGTACAAAAATGGGCGCCATTAATGACCACTGGGCTGAGCCGGAAGTCATGAAAATGTTCATGCTGGCAGAGAGTAGGATGAACGAGAGAATGAGGGGGTAGCCTTGAAAGCCAGTGTGTTCTAAAAAAATAGACCCATTAATGGCGATGAGTTGGCCCAGGTTTGACCAGCGGAAATAGGCCAGAAACTGGGCAATCACAAAGAAAAGAACCAACGTCGGCGCCAGAGCCTTAATCGCTTCGGCCATATAGGCTGGGATGTCGCGCAGCTGTTTGATGGTGCCGATGCGGCGACCGTAGCTAATGCCAATGGTCATGAAAAACCCAAATAAAATGGGAATGAATGCCCTAGAAAACGTTGAAGGGATCAATCCGCCGTCGTCGTTGCGTAAGGGTGAGTTGCTGGGTAGTAGCGCCAAGATCACCAGTGCAACATAGGCTAAAGCCATCAGGCCAGTGTGTTTCATGGCCTTAATTTCAGCTGGCGTGACGGTGGTAAACGTGGTCTGTGCCATTGGGCTATCGTCTATTTTTAAGGTTCGATTCAGGCGCGGCTCTATGAACTTGTCGATGAGTAAGGTGCCCACCGTGGCCAAAATCAACACCGAGCTAAGGGTAAAAAAATAATTATCTAAGGGGCTCACGTAGGCGTCTGGATTAAGCAATCTCGCCGCCTCGGTGGTAATGCCAGACAGCACCGCGTCGGTCGGGGTAATAAACAGGCTGGCGTCGTAGCCGGCGCTGGCGCCCGCATAGGCCGCCGCAGCGCCGGCAATGGGGTGGCGCCCAAGCGAGTGGTAAATCATGGCCACCAGCGGTGGCAAAATGATGAACACCGCGTCAGAGGCGATGCTGCCACTAATGCCGACCACAAACACAATAAACGTCACGATGGACTTAGGTGCTTTGGTGACGCTGGTTTTGATGAGTACTGGCAAAAAGCCAACCTTGTCGGCCAAGCCGATGCCAAACAACGACACGATGATCATGCCTAAAGGCGGAAAACGCATGTAGTTATTGACCATTTCCTCCAGCATAAAGCGAATGCCTGCCGCAGACAAAAGGTTATTAACATAAACCACAGCGTCGGTTTTAGGGTGGGTTGCGCTCGCGCCTAGTGCCGATAGGCCGGCGCTAATGACGATGACGAATAGTGCCAAAATAATGAATAAAATGAAGGGGTGGGGCAGCTTATTGCCAATACGCTCGATGTGGTTGAGTAGGCGTTCCATGACGGATCTCCTTAGCGCGCACAGTAATGCTGCACGATGGCCACAAAGACCCCCGCGGCGGCAGGCAGAATGTCGTCGTTGTAGTCGTAACCATGGTTGTGAACGTAGGGCCCCGTTTCGCCATTGCCGATAAAGAAGTAACAGCCGGTGACCTCTTCCAGATAGTAGGCAAAATCTTCACTGCCCATGGTGGGCATGGCCTCAAGCAGTAGGATTTCTTGCGTGGGTAGGTATTGTTGGACGGCTGCCTGAACCGCTGCCACAGCAGCGGGCGGATTGACCAAAGGCGGCATGGTGTTGACATGGCTTAAGCTATAGCTGCCGCCAAAAGGGGTGCAGCAGCCATGGAGTAGTGTCTCAAGCTGATCAATCAGCTGGGCTCTGGTGGCCGCACAATCGCTGCGGATGTTGAGCGTCAGTTTGGCCTCACCGGGAATGGCGTTGTCGGCTACCCCCGCATGGACGGCGCTGACGGTAATCAGGCCAGACTGTAACGGCGACTTCAGCCTGCCGACGATGCCCTGCGTTTGCTGGATGATATTCGCGGCGATATAAATGGGGTCGACGGCTAGGTGGGGCATGGCTGCATGACCAGAAACCCCATGAATGGTGACGTGATAGGTGTCGTTACCACCCATGGTCGGGCCCGCGCGTAACAACAGTAGGCCTGCCTTATGACCGGGCCGGTTGTGGTAGCCAAAAATGGCGTCGACGGTCGGGTGAGCGAGCGCGCCTTCGGCGACCATTAAGGCCGCGCCGTTACCCCCTTCTTCGGCCGGCTGGAATAACAATTTAATTGTGCCCCGTAGCCGATCACGGTTCTGTGCCAGCCACGCTGCTGCCAACAGTAGGCTGGCGGTGTGACCGTCGTGGCCACAGGCGTGCATTTTCCCAGGGTACACCGACTGATAGGGCAAGGCCGTGGCCTCGATAATCGGTAAGGCATCCATGTCGGCACGTAGGGCGATGACTGGACCAGCGCGGCCCGTTTCGAGTAGCCCAATCACACCGGTTTGGGCAATGCCGGTTTGTACTTCAAAGCCAAGCGTGCGCAGACGTTTCGCGACGAGGGCAGCGGTGCGGTGCTCTTCATATCTTAATTCGGGGTGTTGATGAATGTCTTGGCGAATCTTGACGGCGGTTTGAAGGTCCTCTGTTTTAAACATGGTGTTCTCCTGATGGCTTATATTTTTTGTGGGTCAGTGGGTCGTTTCAAATGGTTTTAATGGGTGCAGTGAAGCTGTTTGATTCAGTAACGGCGAGTGTGTTAGGTTGTGTGTGGCTAGGGTGGATATTGGGTTGGTTGGGGAGGGGCTTCGTCATCTGGTATTATGGTTATGATAAAAGCATATCAAGTTTTTTTGAGCATGCATAGCACTTTGACTAAACAAACTCAGCGTTTAATTAAACAGGCCAGGGTATAAAGCCTCATCGGTTGCCTTTAAATTGAATGCCCATAAAAAAGCCCTGATGGCCTCGGTAACCATCAGGGTAAGGTGCAGCGTAACCACATTACGGATGACTGCAACGCCAGCATAAGCCAGGCGGGGCAAGCTGCCTATTCTCCATGAGCAGATAGGGACTAAGCCTATTGAATAAGGCAGAGATCCGTCGAATGGTTGTGTAGGTGTGGGCAGGCTGGGTGACATGGGCCACGTGGCCAGCATCAGGGCGTTTACGCGGTTTAAAAATAAATGAACCATTGTTTTGAATTGATTGATCAATCGCGCGACCAAACGCGCATTCGTTTGCTAGAATGAAGATTGTGTTTATTTCATGTTTAGGACTATTTATGTCGACTCATCAGGCTATTCTTAAGGCCATTGCCGCGTTTGAGCGCGAGCATGACCATGCAGGTGCTGTGGTTTTTTTGCAGATCAAACATCATTCGGCTGCGGCTAAGTCAGACACCGCTGATTCGGGCTTCTCTTTACCCTTGGTTGAGGCCGTAGCCTATTTACAAGGGCCAGAGGCCACGGGCAAGCACATCGAGGCCGTGACCGCTCACATAACAGAAAATGGCCAACTGCAAGCCATCGTGCCGGTTTACCCGCCAGAAGAGGATGACGGTCACGCGGGCGGCTGTTGTGGTGGCTGCGGTGGTTAGGTTAGAAGCATTGGCCCGCTGCGGTTGCTGCTTTAGTTAGGCCGGCAGTAGGGGCGCTTAATTAATTAAAAATCACGATTTAGGATGGTCGGGCTTAAGTTGATGAATCATCTGGTTTTAATCTTAAGTAAAAGCGTGTAAGCCCCGCCTTAAGCCTTTCTAGTGGATGATTTAATAAATAATCATTGACAAAAAAACCACACTATCGTACTATGTATTTCTCAGACGCGGGGTGGAGCAGCATGGTAGCTCGTCGGGCTCATAACCCGAAGGTCATAGGTTCAAATCCTGTCCCCGCAACCAGATACAAAAAAGCCTTGATGAAATCTCAAGGCTTTTTTAACGATTTAGGCAATACCGTTTTAAATGTCGGAGTGTGGCGCAGCCTGGTAGCGCACTTGCATGGGGTGCAAGGGGTCGGAGGTTCGAATCCTCTCACTCCGACCAAAAGAATCAAGGACTTAAGCTTAACGCTTAGGTCCTTTTTTTTGCGCCTATTGGTTTGAGGGGTAAACCAGAAATTGGCTTTGGCTGGTTTGCGTTAGATAAGATTAGAAATATATTTAGCGAGGGGATTCTATTTGGGATTTTTATGGTGTTCTATTCAGTGATGCTTCTCAAAATCTACTACATCTAGAGATTGACTCCAATCGAACTTGTACGCTTTCTCTAATGCTTGTTGCCATTTATCATGATTGGAGGCGTTGAGCCCTGTAGGCAGCTGCGTGACACTCTTAACCACTAAGCCTGATAGCGATGGGTAGGCGTGTTGCTGACAGATGTCCTGAACGATCCTTAAGGGCTTCTCTATGGCCTGACCCAAGAGTTTATACGTCCGCATACGCCTCAGCAAAACGGCATGGTTGAACGGCTCATTCGAACGGTCAAAGAGCAATGCTTATGGTTACATAACTTTAAGTCACTCAGCGCCGCTAGGTTAGCCTTGGGCCGCTGGTTTCAATTCTATAACCATGAGCGGCCGCATCAGGCTTTAAAGATGAAAGCCCCCTGCTGAAGCGTATGCTTTAGCAGCTTAAGTTGTGCAGAAGCCGCTGGGGCATTACATTTACTCATAAAAAACTGCACCTCTAAAAGTTGGGGTGTCCAACTTTTGGGGTGCAGTTCATTTCAGGAGCTTTTCTTGTAAAGTGCTTGTTTCAGCACTGGTATTGTCACCTAGCTTTTTTTAGCAGTTTCGTCAGCTGGTTTTGGCTTGTTGTCATCTTGCTTTTGTTTGTTGTCATCGCCAGTTTTTTGCTGATTACTGTTGTCTGCTTTTGGATCAGTGTTTTTATTGAAATTAGTATTGTTTGACATAATAAAACTCCTTAACCAGATATTGGTTAATTGTGATAGAACGCACTTCTGGTAGAACCCAGAATTACTTTATCACCCCTACAGTGCGCCTTTAGTGTCTTATAGTCAAGGTTATATTTTTATTTAAGTTGTTGATATTATTTTAAAATTAAGGTTTTTTGGTTTTTGCTCGTATCCCGATCATGGCCTTGGGCGGCTTGGCTGAATTTGAGTGGTTCATAAAAGTATAAAACTGGTTTTGCTGCCTACGTTAGCAAGGTTCAAACTTGTGCCATCCTGTGTAATGATCCACAAAATAGGCGTTACAGTAGCGAACATTCATACCAGAATGAATGATCATCCAGAGATGTGTCTTACCCTTGCCCTTAACCAAGTCGTTATGCCAACCTATTCGATACACAAGCATATTAAGTTATATTTATTTGTTTATATATAATTTATGTAATATTATTATTTATAATAGTTAAATAAACTCATCATTTATAATGATGTCGTTCTGGTTGTTTCGGATGAGATAAGTTTAAAATCGTATGCCACCGGAAGGAATGATGATGCTTAGTTTGGTTATAGCGTGTTCTCCTAGTGCCATTAAATGTCTGCCTTCTTTGGAGCAGGCCATCTTAAGGTTGGGTACCGTGCGCAGGGTACAGGGGATGATTTGGTACATCGATACTCATCATCCACTGCCGGCGGTTCAGGTATTGATCGGTACCCATGTTAAATCTAATGCCTCTTATCAGGTGGTCAATGTGACGTTCCTAGATGCGGACGCGGTGATTGATTATTTGGCGCGCTCATAGTGTGCTTGCTGGTGGCGCGGCCTGCTTTCGGCTTTATGGCCATTCTTAATTATGAGTGGCCTTCATTAGGGTACTTGTCAAAGGCTTATGACGGCAGCGACAGCACTCATGCTTCTATTCTGCTACACCTGCATCGCCACGGGCAGGTTCATTGAAGGTCATTTAAACCGTACTGGTTTGGATTGTAGGGTCATCTGCTTGGCGCTTAAAATAGTCCTTTACTAAAGATCGCCGCACACAATTCCATACGCCTCATAGAGGGCTGATGGCACATTTTTAATGAGTGGCCAAGGGCCTAAAAGGAACTTGTGTTTAAAATAATTATCCTATAATTAATCACTAAATGAGGGATAACCAAAATGAAAGCCTATCTTTTGATGGCTGCAGCCATCCTTTTGGCGGCCTGTACAGTGCGTACGGATGTGCCCAATAGGGTCACGATCGACGCTGATGGCGTCACCATTGATTCACACGGTGGCCATCACAAGCAGGGTCGAGGACAAAAGTTTTGCCCGCCCGGGCAGGCTAAAAAAGGAAATTGTTAGTCTGTTAAATAAAAGTAGCCACTTAAGTTTAAGTGGCTACTTTTTTGTTGATGGGTAAGATGTGTCTAGCCGTCGAAGCGATTAACCGCTGCTTGAAGTGTGTTAAAGAATCGGGCGGCATGAAAGCCGTCGCTGGTGGCGTGATGAACCTGTAGGGCGATGGGCAGCAGCGTTTTATCATCGCGCTCAAAAAATTGGCCAACGGTGCACAGTGGGGCAAAGAAGTTGTCAATGTTGGCAAAATTTAAATTAAAGCTGGTAAAGCTAGCCCAGGGTACGGCTGAAATGTAAAAAACGTTTTCAATGAACTCGGCCTTGGGAAAGTAAGCGAGATTTTGGCCATATTTGTCTTGGTCGGCGCTGTATTCACGCACGAAATCAGCGTACTCTTCTTGGTATTCACTCCAAATGGATGAGAAAGTTTCTTGTGCTTCATGAAAAATTGTGTAGCTAGGGTTAACTTTGTCCCACACGATCAGCTCATCGTTTTTAATCGCCATTTTAAACTCAGGAAACTGATTCATGACGCCAGCGATCTGGTGGATGAGGGTGGGGTAAAATTTATACTCATGACGCTTAATGGTTTGTAATAGTGTGGTGATGTCTAGTTCAACGGTCATGCTAAAGGTGCATTGACCGAAAGATTTAAAAACCTCGAAGTGCTCTTTTCGAGCCCAGTGTTCGGTGTCAAATTTTGTATGAGTCATGGGTTTGAGTCCTTTATGGTCATCGTTGGGTTTGATTAGGTCATTAAAATGGTGTGTTTGTCCGTGAGCGCCCGGTTAAGCGGGCGATTGGTTTGGCCCGGTAGGCTGGTGGGCATTGGCTTAGCCAAAACACAAAACGTAGGCAAGTCCCAGCATTAGCAGGCCGATGCCGACGTCTAAAATTTGCCAGGCGCGAGGCTGTGCAAAAATAGGGCGTAATAGTCGTGCGCCGTAGCCTAAAGAGAAAAAGAAGGTAACCGAGGCGGTGAGGGCGCCGGCGATAAACTGGGGTTGCTGATGGGCGTATTGGGTGGAAAATGAGCCGATTAAAACCAGGGTGTCTAAATACACGTGTGGATTCAGCCAGGTAAAGGCCAGACAGGTGAGGATGGCGGTGCGGCGGCTGGTGCTAGGGCCGTCACTAGGGGTAAGGCTGTTGTGTTGCTTAAAGCCGCTGTACAGGCTACGCAGGCCGTAGACGGTTAGGAATAGGCCACCGGCAAAGCGCATGATGGCTTCGAGGCTTGGTGCTTTATTGATTAAGGTGCCAAAGCCAAGGACGCCGGCGGTGATCAAGATAAAGTCGGAGAGCGCGCAGATGAGGCACACCCAAAACACATGCTCTTTTTTTAAGCCCTGGCGCAGAATAAAGGCATTTTGCGCGCCGATGGCAAAAATGAGTGATAGGGACAGTAAGAAGGCAGTGATAAAGGTGTTCATAAGGCGTGTCGATAAGGGTAGGGCGTGATTATGGCGCAAAAAAACAGCCGCATCAATCATGATGCGGCTGTTTTACTTTAAGCGTAAAGCTTAGCCTTGGCTGCTGCCGGTAGAACGGCTACGGCCACGTGGGGCGCCAGTACCAGTGCTTGCGCCACCGCTACGAGGACGACCGCTGCCGCCGGCGTTGCCACGGCCACCGTAGCGTTTTTCACCAAAAGCAGGCTTGCCACCCGTACCTGGTGCGCCACCGCTGCGACGACGATCGCCGAAGCTGCTGTTGCCACCGCGACGACCGGCGCCAGCAGATGGTTTTGGCTTGCGACGGGTAGGCTCCATGCCTTCGATCACCGCTTCTGGAAGCTTGCGGTTTAGGTAGCGTTCAATTTTGCTTACCTTCATGTGCTCTTTTACTTCTGCAAAAGAAATCGCAATGCCGCTACGGCCAGCACGGCCGGTACGGCCAATACGGTGAACGTAGTCTTCGGCTTGCTTAGGCAAGTCGTAGTTGATCACGTGGGTAATGGTGGGTACGTCAATACCGCGAGCGGCAACGTCGGTGGCCACCAAGATTTTGATGCGGCCAGTACGTAGGTCGTTCAGGGTACGGTTACGCCAGTTTTGTGGCATGTCACCGTGTAAGCAAGCGGCGGCGTAGCCTTTTTCGTATAGGTCATCGGCCAGTTGTTCACTGAACGCTTTGGTGGCGGTAAAGATCACGCATTGGTCAATGTTGGTGTCGCGTAAGATGTGGTCCATGATGCGGTCTTTATGACGGAAGTCATCACAGTACATCAGTTGTTCTTCAATCTTGCTTTCTTCTTGCACGCGTTCTACTTCAATGCGAACAGGGTCGGTGGTCAAGCGAGCGGCTAGTTTGCCCACGGTGCCGTCTAGAGTCGCAGAGAACAATAGGGTTTGACGTTCTTTAGGAGTGGCGGCCACGATGGTTTCGATGTCTTCAATAAAGCCCATGTCCAACATGCGGTCGGCTTCGTCCAAAATCAACACTTCTAGGCGACTAAAGTCGATGCGGCCTTGGCGCATGTGGTCCATTAGGCGACCAGGGGTGGCCACGATCACGTCGATCGGACGGCTTAAGCTACGGGTTTGGTAACCAAAAGAAGTGCCGCCCACTAGGGTAACGGTGCGCAACCAGCGCATGTTTTGGCCGTACACTTTGGCATTTTCTTCAACCTGTTGAGCCAGTTCACGGGTTGGGGTCAATACCAAGACACGAGGGCCTTTGCCTGGTTTGGTGCTTTTTTGAATGGCTTTCTCTAGCGAAGGCAATAAGAAAGCGGCGGTTTTACCACTACCGGTTTGCGCTGAAACCAATAGGTCTTTGCCGTCTAGAGCAGCAGGAATCGATTGTAATTGTACGGGGGTAGGGCTGGTGTAACCTGCATCGGCAAGTGCTGTGGCAATAGGGGCGCTGAGTTTTAAATCGGCAAATGAAATGGTCATATTGATCCTAAAAATTCAGCAAAACACTGGCTTATTGGCCCAGAATTAGGCACCAAAAGCGCACTGAATAGCATTCAGTGACAGCATAGGTTTATTAAGCTTGGTTTTGCCTGAGAAGCCATTTTTTCAATGAGCGGCTTCTACGTTAACTACATCGGCGACAACCAAAAACCTATACGGCAAGCATAAATAACTGATTTTTAATGAGAAATCACGTTGACTGGCGGCTAGCACAAGGTTGAAGACGATGGCTTCATAAAGAAGTAAAGAATCGGCATTGTACAAGTCATCATAGGAAACTGCAACCGCTTTATTGAAAAAGCCCTATATAACGGCAATTCAGTGTAAAATGGCGCCATTATTGACCGTAAGAAATAGAAGTGTGAACCATGACTGATTTCAGTCCTTTTGCCAATCGATTGGGTAAAAACATCAAGCACCTAATGAAGTGGGCGCGTCGCAACGACGTTGAGGCATGGCGCTTATATGATAAAGACGTGCCTCAGTTTCCATTTGCGGTAGACATCTATGGCGATCGCATCCATTTGCAAGAGTATGATACAGGCTGGTTAATGCACGACGATGACCACAAGGTGTGGTTAAAAGGCATCATTGACAGCATTTGTTTTGTCACTGGTTTTGATGAGTCGGTGGTGTCGATTAAAACCCGTCAGCGCCAAAAAGGCATTAATCAGTATGAAAAAACCGGCTTGGCCGGTGAAGACTTCATTGTCAGCGAGCAAGGCCGCCGTTTTTGGGTGAATTTAGAAAAGTATTTAGACACCGGCCTGTTTTTAGATCACCGCCCAACGCGTAAGCGCGTGGGCGAGCTGGCAGCGGGTAAGCGCTTTTTAAACCTATTTGCCTACACCGGTAGCTTTAGTGTCTATGCAGCCACCGGCGGCGCCGCTTCGAGTGAAACGGTCGACCTATCGAACACGTATTTAAACTGGGCCAAGCGTAACTTTGAGCTAAACGGCATGGATTTAGACAAACACCAGATTATTCGTGAAGACGTGTTCGTGTACTTAGACAATGCGCGTTATGAGCGTAAGCGTTTTGACCTCATCGTGATGGACCCGCCCAGCTTTTCCAACAGCAAGAAAATGTTGGAGGACTTGGACGTTCAGCGCGACCATGTCGGTTTGATTGATGGCGCCATGACGCTGTTGGACAAGGGCGGTAGCCTGTATTTCTCGAACAACCTGCGCACGTTTGAGTTAGACGAGGCGGTGGCCAAGCGCTATTTGGTGACCGATGTGTCAGCCACGTCCGTGCCGGAAGACTTCCGCAACAAAAAAATTCATCAGTGTTGGTTGATTCAGCATCAAAAATAAGCCTCGTGCTGAGGCCAAGGGTTCACCAGCGAGCCGTCCTGAGACAGGACGGCTTTTTTGTGGCCGTCAGATACGGGCTGGCTTATTTCGGCCCCTGTTCGTGCTGTAGCAGCCAGGCTTTGACATCAAGGCCCCCCGAGTAGCCGGTCAGTTGACCGCTTTTACCGATGATCCGATGGCAGGGGACGATGATCGACACTGGGTTTTTGCCATTGGCCGCACCCACCGCGCGCTGGGCCTTGGGGCGCTGAATCTGAGCGCTCAAGGCTGCGTAGTGGCTGGTTTGGCCGTAGGGGATGGCTTGTAAGGCTTGCCAAACCTGCTGTTGAAACGGCGTGCCGTCAAGGTCTAAGGGCAAGTCGAACTGATGCAGTCGATGAGTAAAGTAAGCGTGTAGCTGGGCACAGGCTTTGGCGGTGAGGCCGCTGGGATTGGCAGGTTGCCCAACGTCGGCGACAAAATCAACGCGGCTAAGGCCGGTGGCGCTGGCTTGGATGCGGATGAGGCCAAGGTGTTCGGCCTGATGGGGTAAGTAATAATCAATGTTCATGGGGTAATCTGCCATAGGTGAAAGGTGAGATAGCTGCGCCATGGGGTTGCGGTGCGAGGGTCAAAAGGGGGCAGCAGGGCTAGGTTTTTCTTAATGCCTAAGTCGGAGGCCAGCCAAACGTCGGGATGGCTGGCGCCCCGCATGAGGGCATAGTCGACGGTCCAGGGGCCGATGCCCTTTAGGCCTAACCAAGCGGTGGCGGGGGCTTCCGGCGTGGCCAACTGTTGCGCCACAAAACGCTGGAGCGTGTCTTTGCGGCCTTGAGTGGTGGCTAAGGGCGTAAAGTCAGCCGTGGCCAGCTGCTGTGGGGTTGGAAAGTAATGATAGGGGGCTGTGCCTGGTGCGACTGAGGCATCGGTGGCGGCAATGGGGCCATACAGCTGAATGATGTGGCTGACCAAGCCGTGGGCTGCTTTAATGCTGACCTGTTGGCCACAGATGGCGCGCATGCCCGCCTCGAACATCGACCAGGTGCCTGGCAGCCTTAACCCCGTGGTGAGGGGTAGATTAGGACAGGCGTGCCGTAAGTGGGCCTCAATGGTGACGGTGTCGGCGTCAAGGTCTAAAACGCGGCGGATGTTTTGTAATACTGGCGCCAGGTGCTGCAAGTCATTCAGGCTGAGCGCCACCCGAAAACCGTGTTTGTCAGCGCAATGGGTGGCGGTGAAGTGGCCTTGAGCCTGTTGCCAAGTAAAAGTGCGGCCATAGGCATTGGGGCTAAGCCATTCTTGCGGTGCCAGTAAGCGCGGCTGTAAAAAGTCATGCAGGGCCGCCCAATTGTAAGGTGGGCGATAGCTTAAAAATAGGTTCAAGCCGGGCTGGCCATGGGGCTCCCCTTGTTTGCGGAGCCTGCTTGGGGTGAGGCCTAGCTGTGCCTTAAACTGGTGGTTGAAATGGCTTAAGTCGTTAAAGCCGCTGGCGTAGGCCACGGTGCTGATGGGCAAACGGGTTTGGTGGAGTAGCTGCTTGGCCAACAGGCATTTTTGGTACAGGGCGTAGTGCTGAGCCGAAACGCCTAAGTGCGTTTGGCACAGCTTGTTGAGGTAGCGTGGACTAATGCCCAAATGTGCGCTGAGCTGGGTGATGCTGTGCTGATTCAGATAGCCTTGTTGAATCAGCTGTAATGCCTGTTGCAGCGTTGCGCTCTGGCCCTGCCAGCGTGCCGACCATGGGGCGCTGTCTGGGTGGCAACGCAAGCACGGTCGTAGGCCAGCCGCAGCGGCTGCGGCGGCGGTGGCAAAGTAGGCCACGTTTTTTTCCAAAGGCAGACGCGCAGGGCAAATGGTGCGGCAGTAAATGCCGGTGCTGAGTACCCCAATAAAGAACTGGCCATCAAAGCGTGGGTCGCGGCTGATTCTGGCCTGTTGGCATTGTATGAGGTCGAGCATCATCCTGATTCCTCTGGTTTTAATGATCTTCAACTAATATAAGCCATTTTACCCAAAAATACTTGTGCTGATCGGCACTCAATCATTTTTAAAAACAAAACACGCTGCCCTTATGGGGCAGCGTGTCGGGTCAAACTAAAGGGATGAAGCTTAGCGCACGGCCTTGATCGGGGCGCCATTGGCCACGTAATACGGGGCCGAATCGCGCGGCAACGCGGGTCGATTGCGGATGTGGTCAACGATTTTTTCCGCCATCATCAGCGTCGGGGCGTTGAGGTTACCGGTGGGAATGATTGGCATGATCGACGCATCCACCACCCGCAGGCCTTCTAAGCCGTGTACCTGACCGTAGGCGTTGACGACCGCCATTGGGTCGGTACTGGCACCCATGGCGCAGCTACAGCTAGGATGGTAGGCGGTTTCGGCCTTGTTGCGAATGAAGTCGTCTAGTTCATCATCCGATTGAAAGTTAATCCCAGGGGCAAGCTCGCGGCCACGATAAGGGTCCAGCGCCCGTTGATGCATGATTTCACGCGTGAGGCGGATGCCAGCGCGGAACTCTTCCCAATCCTGTTCGTGCGACATGTAGTTAAACAGCAGGCTAGGATGGGCCTTCGGGTCTAATGACTTGATCTTAATGCGGCCGCGGCTGGGCGAACGCATCGAGCCAACGTGGGCCTGAAAACCGTGCATTTGAATCGGGTTAGAGCCGTTGTAGTTAATGGCCACTGGTAAAAAGTGGTATTGCAGGTTGGGCCAGGCAAACTTTTCGTCTGAACGAATGAAACCGCCAGCTTCAAACTGGTTGCTGGCGCCAATGCCGGTGCCTTTAAAGAGCCATTCAGCGCCAATGGCGGGCTGATTCCACCATTTGAGGGCGGGGTAGAGCGAAACTGGCTGAATGCATTCGTATTGCAAATACATTTCTAAGTGGTCTTGGAGGTTGGCGCCCACCCCCGGCAGGTCAATGACTTCCTTGATGCCAAACTCACGCAGGAGCTCGCCAGGGCCGACGCCCGAGCGTTGTAAAATCTGTGGCGAAGCGATGGTGCCGCCGCACAGCAGGACTTCGCGCGCGGCATAGGCTTTTTTATACACATTACTGTGTAAATAGGCCACGCCGACGGCCTTCTTGTCTTCAAACAAAATACGGTCGGTGGTGGCGTGGGTCATGATGGTTAGGTTTTGGCGGTCTCGAGCCTGGTCGAGGTAGCCGCGTGCGGTGTGGGCGCGACGGCCATTGGGGGTGACGGTGCGGTCCATCGGGCCAAAGCCCTCTTGCTGATAGCCGTTTAGGTCGTCGGTGGCGGGGTAGCCAGCTTGCACGCCGGCTTCAATCATGGCGTGGAACAGGGGGTTGTTGTCATTTTTAGGCGT
Organism: Neisseriaceae bacterium; assembly: GCA_017991555.1. Taxonomy (GTDB): domain Bacteria; phylum Pseudomonadota; class Gammaproteobacteria; order Burkholderiales; family Neisseriaceae; genus JAGNPU01. The sequence continues at coordinate 226,594 of JAGOQM010000002.1, read as the reverse complement.
GGTCACGCTGACGGGACCGCTGTCGCCATGGTAGTCGTTGCCGCCAATGTTGCGGCTTTCGGCGCGTTTAAAGTAGGGCAGGCAATCGGCGTAAGTCCAGTTTTCTAGGCCGTCAATTTTGGCCCAGTGATCGTAGTCCAGTGCATTACCGCGGATGTAGCACATGCCGTTAATCAAGGATGAACCGCCGAGGCCTTTACCGCGGCCGCACTCCATGCGGCGATGGTTCATGTGGGGTTCTGGGTCGGTCTCATAGGCCCAGTTGTAGCGTCGGCCTTGTAGCGGGTAGGCCAGCGCAGCGGGCATCTGGGTGCGAAAATCAAAGCGATAGTCTGGGCCGCCGGCTTCTAATAATAACACCTTGACCGTGGGGTCTTCGGTGAGGCGGGTGGCCAAAACGTTGCCCGCAGAGCCAGCGCCAATAATGATGTAATCAAATTCTGTCATAGGGTGTCCTTGTGTGGTTGCTGTGAATGAGGCAAGGGCATGGCCCTAGGCTTAAAACACAGAAACGAAAGGGTCTAACTCAATTTGGATGGACTTGGTTTGGGTGTAGTGGTGCAAGGTTTCCAAACCATTCTCACGGCCGATGCCCGAGGCCTTATAACCGCCTACCGGCATTTGCGGTGCCGATTCGCCCCAGGTGTTGACCCAGCAAATCCCTGCTTGAATTTGATGGATGACGCGGTGAGCGCGGGCTAGGTCTTGCGTGACCACGCCAGCGGCTAGGCCGTATTCGGTGGCGTTGGCACGGGTAATGACTTCTTTTTCATCATTAAAGCTTAACACACTCATGACTGGCCCAAAAATTTCGTCGGTGACGATGCTCATGTAGTCGGCGCATTGGGTAAAGATGGTGGGCGCTACGTAATAGCCATTGGCTAGTTCGCCTTTGGTGTTGTGATAGCCGCCGGCAAAACAAATGGCGCCGTCTTTTTTTCCCGCCTCAATGTAGCTTAATACTTTGTCTAGCTGGGCCTTGTTGACCACGGGACCAAAGTTGGTGTCTGGGTCTAGAGGGTCGCCCATGCGGATGTTGTCGATGCGTTGCGACAGCTTTTGCTCAAAGGCATTCATCACTGATTCATGTACAAACACACGGGTGCCGTTGGTGCAGACTTGGCCAGAACTGTAAAAGTTGGCCATCATGGCAATGTCGGCGGCACGGTCTAAGTCGGCGTCGGCAAAAATAATCAGCGGAGACTTACCGCCCAACTCCATGGTGACGTCTTTGAGCGACGAATTGGCGCCAGCGGCCATGACTTTCTTGCCCGTGGGGACGCTGCCGGTAAAGGATAGTTTGGCAATGGCAGGGTGTTCGGCCAGCGCGCTGCCAACCACGTGGTTGCCTTGCACCACGTTGAATAGGCCTGCCGGCATGCCGGCTTCAAGATAAATTTGGGCCAGCTTCATGGCGGTTAAGGGGGTCACTTCACTGGGCTTAAACACCATGGCGTTGCCCGCTACTAAGGCAGGGGCAGACTTCCACATGGCAATTTGAATGGGGTAGTTCCACGCGCCAATGCCGGCCACCACGCCTAAGGGCTCACGGCGGGTGTAGAAAAACGACCCTTCTCGTAGCGGTGCTTGAGTGCCTTCAATGGCACAGGCTAGGCCAGCGTAATAGGCCAGAACGTCTGCGCCGGTGGCGATGTCGACGCTGCTGGTTTCGGCAATGGGCTTGCCGGTGTCTAGGGTTTCTAGGTGGGCCAGTTCGTCGTTGCGTTCGCGTAACAAGGCGACTGCTTTGAGCATGATTTCACTGCGTTGGGCTGGCGCATAGGCGGCCCAGATTTTTTGGGCTTCTGCGGCGCCGGCAATGGCGGCTTCTATTTGCTCGGCAGAGGCTTGCTGGATGGTGGCGAGGACGGCGCCAGTGGCCGGGTTGATGCTTTGGAACGTCGTGGCTTGGTCATTAAAAACTTCGGTGCCGTTGATGAATTGTCCGACTGTCATCGCTTGAGTCATGGGGCGTGTCCTTTGAATCGATTGTGTGTGGATATGACGTGTGTCAATGTGACGATCAGGGTTTAGTGGTGCCTGAACGAATATGAGTGATTATTATTTATAACAAGTTCAGCGTGAAATGGCAAATATTCGCGTGAATTGGTGGGCTTTATCCGCTAAGAATACGCCTTTAATCGAACTGAAATATAACAAATTCGACATATTTTAACATTTAATACATGATTGATTGGGTCGAATGGGCTTGCCAGCGGCGCTCGATGGCTTTACCCTAAAATGTCGCCACTTGACCTCGTTATACCATTCCGGTCTGAAAAAGGAGCCATTTTGTCAGAACCCATTGCGTCATCTGAACCGTCTGGTGCGCCTGCTTCGAGTATGCGCATCAGCAAGCCTGTCTTGATTGTGTCGGCAGCGCTCATCTTGTTATTTGACCTCATTGTTATTTTATTTCCAGCCGCCAGCGGCCAGTGGTTTATGGATGCCCAAGCCTGGGCTTCAAAAACCGTTGGCTGGTATTATTTATTGGTGGTGTCGTTGTACTTAGCGTTTGTGGTTGGCATTGCGGTGTCGAAGTTTGGCGCCGTGCGCTTGGGCGCCGACCATGACAAGCCTGAGTTTAGCTATTTCTCTTGGGCTGGCATGCTGTTTTCTGCTGGCATCGGCATTACGCTGCTGTTTTTTAGTGTGTCAGAGCCGCTCACACATTTTATTGAGCCCCAAAGCCCCGTTGGCAGTCAAAATGAGGCGGCCAAGCTGGCCATGCAAACGGTGTTTCTACATTGGGGGCTGCACGGCTGGTCCGTCTTTGCCTTGGTGGGTATGGTGCTGGCTTATTTCTCTTATCGTCATCGTTTGCCCTTAACCATGCGCTCCGGCCTGTATCCGCTCATTGGCAACCGAATCTATGGGCCGATTGGTCATGGGGTGGAAGTCTTTGCCATTTTGGCGACGGTGGTGGGCTTGTCTACCGACATGGGCTTCGGGGTGTTGTACATCAATTCGGGCTTAACCTATTTGTTTGGCTTGCCCAGCACGCCGCTGGTACAGACGATATTGGTGACCATCATGATGTCGCTGGCGGTTATCGCCGCGGTGTCAGGGGTGGAAAAAGGGATTAAATACCTCTCCAACGTCAATATTTTATTGGCCTGTGCGTTTCTATTGTTTATTTTGTTTGCCGGCCCCACACTGCGCCTGCTTAACCTGATGGTGCAAAACTTAGGGGATTACTTGGCCATTGTGGTGCCCAAAAGTTTTGATTTGTATGCGCATCAAAAACCCAGCAACTGGATTGCCGACTGGACCATTTTCTATTGGGCCTGGTGGATTTCGTGGTCGCCATTTGTAGGCATGTTCATTGCCCGTATTTCTCGCGGTCGTACCATTCGTGAATTCGTGATCGGGGTGCTGTTTATCCCCCTAGGCTTTACGCTGGCGTGGCTGTCTATTTTTGGGAACAGCGCGATTGAGCAAGTGATGAATCATGGCTTTGTGTCTTTGACCAGCCTGGCCGTTGCCGAACCAGCCGCCGCGTTTTTTCATTTGCTTGAGGCGTATCCTTATACCCAGTTTTTGGTGGGCATGTTCGTGGTCATTGGTTTTGTGTTTTTTATTACCTCGGGCGATTCGAGCACCGTGGTGCTGTCGAACCTCACTTGTGAAGACGCGGGCGACAATGAAGATGGCCCTAAATGGCTGCGGGTATTTTGGGGGGCGGTCATCGCCTTAACCACTTTAGGCCTGCTGGTGGCCGGTAGCGTTGATGCGCTTAAGGCGGCGGTGGTGCTGATGTCGTTGCCGTTCTCGCTGCTGCTCTTGTTGTTGATGAAAGGCTTGCACAGCGCCTTACAGCTAGAGTCACAAAAGCGTCGCAGCCAAGGCTACATTTTGCCACCGATGCAAACCGATGACGACGTTTTGGCGCCCACGGCTAACTGGCGCTCACGCTTGTCGAGGGTGTTGCACTATCCGAGCCGTAATACGGTGAAAAACTTCATGAAGCACACAGTTTATCCTGCCTTCGAGCAGGTGTCTGATGCCATGGCGCAAAAAAATCTGGCCGCAATGGTCACGGCTGCCGATGGTTATGATGAAATTGATCTGGTGATTGGCATGGGGGATGAGATGGACTTTGAATATAAGGTCATCATTACTGGCTACAGTAAGCCTTCCTATGCGCTGCGGGTGCCGCATAAGTCGGAGCAAAAAGACCTCTACTATCGTGCCGAAGTGCACTTGCGCGAGGGGAGTCTGGACTATGACTTGCTGGGTTACACGCAGGAGCAGGTGATTAACGACATTCTGAATCAGTATGAGCGTCACATTCAATTCTTGCACTTAGTGCGCGAACCGTAACCCGCCTGCCGGGATCAATAAGGCCGTTGCGGCGCCTGTGGGCGCTGGCAGCGGTTTTTTATTGCGTCGGCATGGTAAGAGGCCAAACAAAAAGCCATCTGTGGATAGATGGCTTGATGGTTCGGTAAGGCTTACTCTTTAGCGGTTGCTTCAGTTTCTGCTGTTGCGTTGGCTTCAGGCTCAGCGACGGCTGGCACTTCAACGGCGGCTTCAACATCCATAACGGCAACTTCTGGTGCGGTTTCAGCGGCATCGGCCTTAGGGGCTTCAGACTGCATGCACGGATGGGCTTTGGCAATTTCTTGCTCTTCAGCGGTCACTTCACCTTTAAAGCGGCCATTTAAGTCAAAACGTTTGCCACCGCGGGCCAGTGATTTAATGTAGCGGGGACGACGGCAGTGGTTGGCCAATACGCGAGAGACCAATACATTGTCGAATTGAGACAAGGTTTCAATCAAGTCTTTATCAATGCCGATGGCCAAAGGCTTGAAACGACTAAATACATCATATTTCTTGTAGACATAATCAGCAATCATTTCTGTTTGCTTCTTTTTACTCATGGTTTGCACAGCGGCCTTAAGCGCGGCACCGAGAGAAGTTTCTGTACTCATTTGGGTGACATCCTTGGCAACAAGCGTTTTACTTGTTTGATCTAAAATTGATACAAAATGAAGGCACAATCAATATTCATTGGCTGTGCCTAGATTTAATAATACATAGATTTTCCCACAAAAGCAGCGTGGTTGTCAGCTGTTTTATTTAAAAGACTGCCCGAATGGCCTAATCGGCGTCTATTTTGTGGATGCTAAAGGCATTTTTTGGGTAGGTTTTGCCAAGCGCGCGAGAGCTCAGAACCGTTGGCGTACAGTTTGATGGTGCTGGAAGCGGGCGTATTGCGGGTCACGTCTAGGGTGATGCCCATGCGTTGGCTAATGGGGTTCATGAGGCCAACCGAATAAGCCTGATGATCATAGCTGTGCTGGCCAATAAACGCTTCTGGTAGCCTGAACGAGGTTTTAATTTGCGCTTGCAGGCAGAGCATGACGTCGGCAGAGGCGCGATTGGCGGTGTAGGTTTGGTCCGGTGCGTCGGTGCGCAGCGGCAGTGCATTACTGCGAATGACGGGTTTGACGACCGCAGCGGGGCTATTGGGGGATGCCGTATGGGTTGCTGGGGCATTGGGCACGGTGCAGGCGCCTAACAATAGGCTGCCGGCCAGTATGAGCGGTAAAGACAGTCGCACGAGTCCTCCTTTTTAGGGTATTGAGCGTGGCGCTACGGTATTTAAGGCTGGAGGGGATCCAGCATGCATCGTAGATAGAGTATGAATCAGGCAAATGGTTGCATGTGTATTTAAGAATAAAGCACCTGTTTGAGGCAGGCAAGGGTATGGCCATGCTTTTAATGTCGAGGGGGCGGTCGCCGGGCAGACAAAAGCAGATTTTAATGGCGGAGTGTTTTATAATGGCGCTATTGAACAATAAGCGAATGGATGATCGACGTCATGAGGGCAATGAGACCAATTAATACCGTCTGTGTGGCACTAACAGGGGCTTCTGGCATGCCTTATGGCATCCGTTTGATCGAGAGCCTTCTGGCGGCTGACAAGCGCGTCTGGGTGCTGTACTCGCAGGCCGCCCAAATTGTGGCCAAGCAAGAAATGGGCTTGACCTTGCCTTCATCCCCTAAAGCCTGCGCCGAAATGCTGCGCGAAAAGTTCGGGGTGGCGGCCGAGCAGTTAGACGTATTTGGCAAAGAAGAATGGTTTGCCCCAGTGGCCTCGGGCACCAATCCCGCCGACGCCATGGTGGTGTGTCCGGCGACGGTCGGGACCATGGCGGCCATTGCGCAAGGGTTATCCGACAATTTGATTGAGCGCGCGGCCGACGTGTCGATTAAAGAAGGGCGGCCCTTGATTATTGTGCCGCGCGAAACCCCGCTGTCCAGCATTCACCTACGCAACATGTTGGCGTTGGCCGATGCCGGCGTGTGTATTTTGCCGCCGTCACCAGGGTTTTACCATCATCCGAAAAGCATTGAAGATCTGGTTGACTTTGTGGTGGCGCGCATTTTAGACCAGCTCAACATTCCTCATCAGCTCATGAAAAAATGGGCCGAATAGGCAAAAAGCCTGTTTGGGTCTTGACAACCCTGAATGCAATGTTTAATCTAAAAGCCATGAATACCCAAACTAATTTCACTTTCTCTTTTTCATATTGGTACCGCACCTCGAAGGCGGGCCTAATGTGTGCATAGCGAAAATGAACTAGTTTCTAAACGAATACACAAAAAAGCCGCCTCACGAATGGGCGGCTTTTTTGATGGTCATTGATCAGAGCAGGCGCCTAAATAGTTGCGGTACGAGCCACTAAAAAGGACTAAGTCATGCTTGCCAGTGTCAAACAGCTTCATCAATCTGCCCACCAACCTGAACTTCAGGCCGTCCATGCCTGGCACCTGATTGTCGATGGGGACGCCGCTGCGCCCATCAGCATGCCGCCCAGCATCATGGCTTTGCCGAAGGTGAGTGAGGCGTTGCTGCCGAACGTTCGCCTCGTGGCCTGCCTATTGGCGGCCGAACGACATGATTTTAGCCAAAGCAGTCCCGAGCGTTTCACTGAAGAGGCCGATTGGTTTGCCGCCCGTATTTTGGTGTTGCAAGCACGTCGTTTTTTCTTGGACGTGACCCTGTTGCCAATGTTGGCTCTGGCCAATCAGCGCGCGCAGGCCTTTGCGCAAAAACATGGGCTGGCCTTTAAGGCGGCGCAAGGCAAGCTTAGCCTCCACGCCGGCCGACCGGATCAAACCTTGATTATGGAAACGCCGGCCTTGAGCGACACCCAGATAGACTTGGGGCTGGTGCAAAACAGCCTGTTGCTGCGTCAGCTGAATCGCTTGGCCTAATGTTTTTGGGCCAGATTGTCGCCGTCTTTTTCATGCAGGCGACTAAACACCAGGCTCGAGGCCATGGTGGCGAGGCCCAAAATCACAAAGGTGATTCTAAAGGCCGTGTGGGTGTCGCCCACCCAGGTTTGCTCATCAAAAAAGCGCAGGCAGGCCGCGCCAATGGCAATGCCAAAACCGATGGACAGTTGTTGATTTACAGCCACGAGGCTATTGCCACTGCTGGCCTGATGGGGCCTAAGGTTGGACAACGAGATCGTGTTCATGGCGGTAAACTGAATCGAGTTAGATGCGCCCATGACGAACAGCAACGGAATGAGGTAATACAAGGGTGTTTCTGCCGTGGGTAAGGCCAGTAAGATCGACATGAAGCCAATAAATAGGGTGTTGCCCACCAGAACCTTACGGTAGCTGTAGCGGGTTAACAGCGGTTTGATAAATGGTTTGATTAACAGCGCCGCGATGGCCATAGGGGCCAGCATCCAACCCGCGGTGCTGGCGGAATTCAAAAAGGCCACCTGCAACAGCAGCGGCAGCAGCAGGGGCATGGCGCTGATGCCGACGCGGGTCACTAGGTTGCCCCAGATGCCGAGGCGGAAGGTGCGAATTTTAAATAGGTCCATGGAAAACAAAGGGCTGGGCGTGCGTTCGGCATAGCGGACATAGCCAGCCAGCAGGCCGAGGCCAATGGCCATCACCGTGATCGAGAACGGCAAGCCCGACCCTTGGCCAGCAAATTCTAATCCGAGTGACAGTAACACCACCGCCGAGCCAAATAGCGCATAGCCTAAAAAGTCCATGTGCACTTCTGGCTCCCTAAAGTCGGGCATGTACTTATAGGCGCTGATGAGGCCCAAAATGCCAATCGGCAGATTGATTAAAAACACCCAGTGCCAGCTGGCCACTTCAACCAGATAGCCGCCGACTAACGGCCCAATAATGGGGCCAATCAGCGCCGGCATAGTGGCGTAGTTGATGACCGATAAAAATTCAGATCGGTCATAGGCTTTGATCAGCGTGAGTCGGGCAATCGGCGTCATCATGGCGCCACCCACGCCCTGAATCACCCGAGAAAACACCAAGGTCGACAGCGTGGGCGACAGCGCACACAGCAGCGAGCCAATACAAAACAGCACCACGGCCACCATAAAGGTTTTTTTGGTGCCGTAGCGGTCGGCAAAGTAGCCGCTCACTGGGATCAGCAAGGCGACGGTTAAGGCGTAACTGATGATGGCCGACTGCATGTTCAGCGGCGACTCATTTAAATCCCTGGCCATAGACGGCAGGGCGGTATTCAAAATGGTGGCGTCTAACATCTGCATAAAAATGGCAGAGGCCACAATAATGGGCAATATTTTTTTGATTTGGGCCGAAATAACGGGCGCGACGTAGTTTTGCATAGATGATCACTCTGTCTTGATGAAGTGAAGAAGAAGCTGGCCAGTATCTGCCAAAAAATTACTGGATGGCGATGTTTTGTGGCAGATGGATGAGGTGTAGCGGCGCAGCCTTAAGGCAGATTGAGTATACCTGAACTGGCTTGAATGTGCCTTAATGGATGCAAGAGTTTGTTTTGATTAGCAGGTTTTTTTGTATGATTATTAATAGATGGCGCCCGTTTGGCGCATGCAGGAGGTCAATATGAAGGTTTGTCAGTCATTAGATGAAGTACGCACGCAGATCGATGCGTTAGACCAGCAGCTGGTGGCATTATTGGCGGAGCGCCAAGGTTATGTGGCTCAGGCCGCTGGCTTTAAAGCAGATCGCGCTGCGATACCTGCCCCCGAGCGCGCGGCCGCGGTGATTGAGCGGGCCAGCAGCCAAGCGCGGGCGCTGGGGGCGAGCCCTGAGGTGGTGGCGGCAGTCTATCGCGCGATGATCACGGCCTTTATTGCTCACGAAGAGGCCTTACTTGAGGCCAGAGACGCATAAAAAACGTGCCCTCTAATAGAATAGAAGGCACGCTGGTGTCGTCTTGAAGGTCTTACAGGCTGTAATACATTTCAAATTCTAATGGGTGTGGCGCCATTTGCATGCGGGTCACGTCGGCCATTTTGAGCGTAATGTAGCTTTGCACCCAGTCTTCGCTGAACACGCCACCACGGGTCAAGAACTCGTGGTCAGCCTGTAGCGCTGCCAAGGCTTCTTCTAATGAAGTGCACACGGTTGGAATCAATTTGTCTTCTTCCGGCGGTAGGTCGTACAGGTTTTTATCTGCCGCATCGCCAGGATGAATTTTGTTTTGAATGCCGTCTAAGCCTGCCATTAATAATGCCGCAAAGCACAGGTAAGGGTTGGCCATTGGGTCTGGGAAGCGCGCTTCAATACGGCGACCTTTGGTGCTGGCCACGTAAGGAATGCGAATCGAGGCCGAACGGTTTTTGGCCGAATAGGCCAGCTTGGTGGGGGCTTCGTAATGAGGCACCAAACGTTTGTACGAGTTAGTGCTGGGGTTGGTGATCGCGTTCAGCGCTTTGGCGTGCTTGATGATGCCGCCAATGTAGTAAAGCGCGGTGTCCGACAGGCCGCCGTAGCCGTCGCCGGCAAATAGATTTTGGCCGTCCTTCCAAATAGACTGGTGGACGTGCATGCCAGAACCGTTGTCACCCATGATTGGTTTGGGCATGAAGGTGGCGGTTTTGCCATAATTATGAGCCACGTTGTGGATCACGTATTTCATTACCTGAGTCCAGTCCGCCCGTTTGGTTAGGGTGCTGAAGCGGGTACCGATTTCCATTTGGCCGGCGGTGCCGACTTCGTGGTGGTGCACTTCTACGGGCACGCCCATGTCTTCCATGGTCATCACCATGGCCGAGCGCATGTCTTGGCCTGAATCAACCGGTGGTACTGGAAAGTAGCCGCCTTTCATCATCGGACGGTGGCCAGTGTTGCCACCGTTAAGGCTTTTACCAGAAGACCAGGCGGCTTCTTCGGCATTGATTTGGAAACGGGTGCCAGAGGCATCGGTTTCAAATTCGACGCTGTCGAAGACAAAAAACTCTGGCTCTGGGCCAAAGAAGGCGGTGTCGCCAATGCCTGAAGCTTTTAAGTAATGTTCCGCACGTTTGGCCACAGAGCGTGGGCAACGATCGTAGCCTTGACCATTGGCAGGGTCAATCACGTCACAGGTTAGGATGAGGGTAGGCTCATCAAAGAACGGATCAATGTTGGCACTGTCTGGGTCGGCAATCAATAACATGTCAGATGCCTGAACACCTTTCCAGCCGGCCATTGAAGAACCGTCAAACGGCTGGCCTGACTCAAACCATTCTTCTGGGTCTTCCAGCAAAACGTGGGCAGGAATGGTTACGTGGTGCTCTTTACCTTTAGTGTCGGTAAGGCGTAAATCGATGAAACGAATTTTGTGTGCCTTTATCAACTCTACGACGTGTGCAACAGACATCTGTGTCTCCTAGTATGGGTGGGGTGATGCATGAGAAATAACGGTGACACCCATGTGTGTACTGGGCTGTCGGTACATTGTGCCATAAGTATTTTGATAAAAGAATGGCTCGGAGAAAAAATAGTCTGGCGCTGGCTTAAAGCCTGCTTAAATAAGCCCATTTCGGCGCATATAGGCGATAAAGCCGTTCAAATAGGGCTGGTTTATAACAATGTCATTGTGCTTGAAGGGCGTTAAAAACAAGCAAATAGGCTGTTTGGCGGGTAAAAAAGGCAGAATGTTGACGATAAGAGTTGAAAAAAGCCGCGTTTAAGGGCAAAGTATCGACACAATATAATTGATATCGCTATAGGGTGTGAATATGAAAGAACTACGTTACGCGGTTGTCGGTCATCCGATCGAACACAGCCGCTCGCCAGAGATTCATTTGGCGTTTGCCAAGCAAGAAAACATTGCCTTGAGCTATGAGCGCATTTTGGCGCCGCTGGATGGTTTTAAAACCGTGGCTCAGGCGTTTTTTGAAGCCGGTGGCTCGGGTTTAAACATCACCCTGCCGTTTAAGGGGGATGCCTATGAGTTTGTGGACGAGCGCACCGAGCGGGCAGAAGCTGCTTTGGCCGTTAACACCATCAGCATTTTGCCCAATGGTAAGCTGTTGGGCGACAACACCGATGGCGTTGGCATCGTCAGCGACATCTTAAATAATTTAGATTGCCCTTTGATTGCGCGTCGGGTCTTAATTTTGGGCGCGGGTGGTGCCGTTCGTGGCGTATTACAGCCTATTTTGGCGCAGCTGCCGCTGTCTGTGACCATTGCCAACCGCAACTTGGATCGTGCTAAAGCCTTGGTGTCTCAGTTTGAGGGCCATCAAATCGACATCTTGCCTTATGAAGAGTTAGAAGGGCATGAGTTCGATGTGATTATTAATGGCACTTCTAGCAGCCTAAATAATGAATTGCCGCCAATCCCGAAAGGCATCTTTACCGAAAAAACCTTGGCCTATGACATGGTGTATGGGTCGGGCCTAACCGAGTTTCTTAAGCGCGCTCAGGCCGAAAAAGCCGGTATCTTAGCCGATGGCTTGGGCATGCTGGTAGAGCAGGCTGCTGCCTCATATGAAATTTGGCGTGGCTACAAACCCGAAACCCGTTCGGTGACCAATGCCTTACGCGAACAGTTGGCTTAGGCTTCCCTATGTTTAAATGGCTTAAATGGCTGATCACCGCTGCTGTGGCAGCGGTGGTTTTGTTTAACGTTTACGCCTATGGCGCCATGCTGTTTTGGCGTGCCGTGGGGCCAGAGTCGACCGCCTTTATGCGCGACCGCATGCAAACGCTTAAGGCAGAAGACCCAGAGGTGGTGCTGAACTATCAGTGGCGGCCTTATGACGAGCTGAGCAGCAACCTCAAGCATGCCTTGATTGCGTCTGAGGACGCCAGTTTTATTCGCCATGATGGCTTTGATTGGAATGGCATTCGCTATGCGATGCGCCGCAATGAAAAAAATGGCGAAGTGAAGGCCGGTGGCTCAACCATTACCCAGCAGCTGGTGAAAAACCTATTTTTATGGGAAGCCCGCAGCTATGTCCGTAAAGGCGAAGAGGCCTGGCTCACGCTGCTGCTAGAAGGCAGCACGGATAAAAAACGGATTTATGAAATTTATCTAAACGTGATCGAGTGGGGGCACGGTGTTTATGGTGCCGAGGCGGCTAGTCAATACTACTTTAAGCGTTCTTCTGACAACTTAACCAAGGCCCAAGCGGCACGTTTGGCGAGCATGGTGACGCGGCCACGCTTTTACGATGAGAATCGAAAATCACGCGCCTTAACCAACAAAACCAACATCATTAACCGACGCATGAATGCGGTCACGGTTCCCAAATAAACCGCGTTGGGGCAATGAAGCCCCCAACGTGATGTCTGTTCGCTTTAATGATTCAATGACGGTCTGAACCAGCCATGTGGGCTTAACCACATGGTCGTTATACTGCGTGTCTGTGCTTTGGGGTGGGTGCTGACAAGGCCGATGGCCTCCTGTCGTCGTGGGGGTGGGCGTGTGGTGGTTTGCGATGGCCAAGCCACGGCTTAAGTCGATTATGTTCAGCTGGGCCAATGGTCATGGGCAAAAAAATGCCCCTTAACGAGTAAGGGGCTAGAAAAGGAACACAAACCACTACCAAAAATCATTGCGTTGTTATGTGCGTCAAATTGATCGCTTTTTCGTGTGCCATTATGGCGATTAAATCTTCAGGCTTAATCTGATAAGCTTGGCCAAATCCTAAAACCAAGCGCCCGTGTTGCGGCGTCAGTTCAAATAAATCAAAATCGTTGAGGCTCACCAGTAGGTCAATGGTCGCGCCGGTTCGTGCTTTTAGCTGCTCAATGGCCTGGTTAAATAACGTGGCTTCACGAGCAATCACGCGGGCTTGCGCCACCCAGCTGAGCCTGGCTCGGGCATATAGATTACGGGTGTCCTGTTCGTCCTCAATCAGCATGATGCTGGCCTGTGGCCGTTCGGTTAAATGCCGAGTGTGTTCTGCTAGGGCCGATAGAAAGACATAATATTTGCCATTAAGCAGCGCGTAGGGGCTATAGCTAATGTGTGGCGTGGCGTCTTCTGTTTGCGTGGCCATCATCAGCGTCTTACTGCGACCATGTAAGTCAATAAGGCTGTCGCTAAGCTGCTGGGCTGTTTTCTGGGTGCTCATCGTGTCGCTCTTTGTTGGTGACCATGAACTGCATCATACAGTGGTTTTTTCTACATGGGAATAGGAATTATTATCATTAGTCCAATTAAATAACTATGTTGTTGAAAAGTATAGCGATAAAAATAAATGATCACTGTGTGACGGCATCATCACCATAGGGCGAGTAGGCCCTGATGTTCTGTGCAGTCTTGTGGTGGTGTGTGGGCGCCGTGGCTGTCAGGTCAAGGGCTAACACCTTCTGCCAACCGTAGGGCTTTATGAGTCAGCATGATGTGCGTGGGCATAAGGGCAATGCGGTCTCCCGAAGCCTACCCACCAGCCTTGATGCTCACGATCATGTAAAACCAACGCGACACCATTGGCTGGTTGGTGAATGGTGGTTAGCTGCCGTAGGGCGAATAAAGCGTAGCCTTCCCATCGGCCTTCATGCCGCACATCATGTTAAAAAAGGCGACACAATACGGACGTCCATTAAACCAGGGTTAGGCTGGGGCCGTTGGCTGGTTGGTGGATGAGGATTAGGGGCGAAGGAATGGCGACGGGCATCATACTCAAAAGATGTCTGATTGGTGGATACCGCCATTTTGCCCAGACAAAAAAAGGCCCCTTGGTGGACCCAAGGGGCTTGAAAAGGAACACAAACCACTACCAAGCCCAAACTATACAGACTTTATTTTTGTTTGTGAATAGGAATTGTTATCATTCGCATGGTTTTTTGGTTAAGTTGCTGAATTATATTGAATAATATTTTTAAGATGATGGTCGGGTGTGCGTAAAAACAGCCTCGGGTGAGTACAAAGTGGCCCTTTTAAAAAAACCAAGGCCATGACGTTTTTAGGGTCATGGCCTTGGTTTTTTTAGATGACTCAGTGAGGCTCTAAAAGAGTTGGGCAAAGAACAGACGAATAGGGTGGTCGGCTTCCATCAAGAGTTTGATGGCCATCAGGCAGCAAATGGTGATCAGCATTGGCTTCACCACTTTGGCACCGGCCTTCATGGCAAAGCGCGCGCCTAGCTGCGCCCCAATAAACGAGCCCACGGCCATGGCTAAGGCCAAAGCCCAGATGATCTTACCGTAGGTTAAAAAGATCAGCAGTGCGCCCAGGTTAGTGGCGGCATTGAGGACCTTGGTGTGACCAATAGACTTAATGATGCCGTAGCCCATCAGTGAAACAAAGCCTAAGGTCAGGAACGAGCCCGTGCCGGGGCCAAAAATACCGTCGTAAAAGCCAATGGCCGGCACCACGGTGAGGCCGAAGGCAAAGGCCGACATTTTGGGTTTGCCATCGAGGTCGCTGAGCTTGGGCGAAAAGATAAAGTACAGGGCCACGGCGATCAACAATATCGGCACAAAGCCTTTGAGGACTTCTGGTGGCAATAGGTTGACCGACAGTGCCCCGAGCAAAGAGCCGATGCCGGCGCTTAAGGCCATCGGCCATATTTTGGTCCAGCTTACGATGCCTTTTCGAATAAACGTCAGCGCTGCCGACACGCTGCCGACAGAGGCTTGTAGTTTGTTGGTGGCCAATGCCGACACAGGTTCAACGCCTGCGAGGAGTAAAGAGGGTAAGGTAAGCAACCCCCCGCCGCCGGCAATGGCGTCGCAGAAGCTGGCCACTAAGGCCACCAGAAACATTAAAAACAATAGGTCTAAGCCCATAATCATCTCAAATATGAGCAGTCTTTGAGTTCGTCAACGGCTGCGTCGTGCAAAGGTTAATAGAAAGCAGCAGACGAAAAAAACACCAAACAATTAAATGATTGGTGTTTTGGAGCATGCTCGCATTAGGAGGATTTAGAGCCGCCTAATTTTAATTTTTCCATGGTTTCCAATAGTCGATTGACCTTGCTGCCGAGCTTCATGAGCTTGGCTAAGGTTTCTGGGGAAAGTTTTTGTACGTCATCAAACCAATTACTGGCTAAGTCGATCAATTCGTGCATTTCGTGGATGCGTTCCTGCGCGTATTGTTCTTCTTTGTCTTCTGGTTTAACCAATAACGTATCCCGAAGCATCGACAGGGTCGGTTCTACTTCGCGGCGGCGTTTTTCTTCGATGAGGGTTTTAAAGATTTGCCAGACGTCTTCTGGGGTCGTGAAGTAATCGCGTCGGTCCTGTGGATAGTGAACCAGGCGTATCAGTTTCCATGACTGTAACTCTTTTAGACCCACACTCACGTTGGAACGTGAAACTTGCAGTGCTTGCACAAGGTCGTCGGCGTTAAGTGGCTTTTGAGACAGATACAGTAAGGCATACATCTGCCCTACGGTTCTATTTATGCCCCATAGGCTACCCATTTCGCCGAAATGCAGCACAAAGCGTTTAATAATTGGTTTCATAGTGTGCTTTTTTTATTTTGGGATAAGCTTGAAAGTTAAACGGCTGGCGCCATTTTGTCAAATTTGTCATGCGTGTTCAAAGGGCCCGATTGAATCTTATTTTCTATAGGTGCTTGCTTTCGCTAGTGATGCCGCGTTGATAAGAAAATAAAAAACAGCCTTCTATAAGGCTGTTTTGGTGAGTCAATCATTTATTCTTCGGGGCGGTCTTGGAAGGAAAACTGACTTTCCAGCCACAATACCCCAATAATCCCCGTGCTAATGGCCAATCCTAGGCCGAGTAACCAAGCAAAATACCACATATATTGTCCTTTCTTAAGCGGTGACGCCCGCAGGGTTAGTAGTTATGGGTGTCGTTTTTTAGCCGCTCTTCGGTCACAGGGCCGCGCATCACGCGGTACACCCAGCTGGTGTAAAACAGAATGATCGGCACAAAAATCACCGCAGCCAGCAGCATGATCTCTAAGGTTTTATGGCTTGAGGCAGCATCAAATAAGGTGAGGCTAGAAATAATGTGTGCGGATGACGGCAGCACGAAGGGAAACAGGGCCACTGCCGGCGTGAGAATGGTGGTGGCCACCACTAAAGAACTCAGGACCATGCTGATCTTGGGCGTTTTTTTAATGCCGGTAATGGCCAGTAATGCCGCCACCACGGCAAGGGCAGGAATGAGCCATAAAATAGGGTAGCTTAAGTAGTTATGAAGCCAGCCTCCCTCGCTTTGAACCACGACCTTACCTAAGGGGTTAACGAACGAGCTAGGGTGAGGGGCGCTGGTGATGGTCAAGCCGGGAATGAAATGAACCCACACGCCGCCCAGAATGAAAATCAACACAAAGGCGAGGCCAATGTTGCGGGTGGCTTTATGGGCGCGTGCCTGCACAGTGCCTCTGGATTTATTGCTGAGATAGACGCTGCCATGGAAGGCCAAGAGGCTCCAAGACATGAGGCCTGCAAAAAAAGCGAAGGGGTTAAGCAAATCAAGAAAGCCACCGTGGTAGCTAACCTGTAAGGCATCGTTGAACTGGAACGGCAGGCCTAAGAATAAATTACCACAGGCCACGCCAAACACCACGGCAGGCACGGTGCCGCCGACGAATAAGGCCCAGTCCCAGCCATTGCGCCAGCGAGGGCTGCTGAGCTTGCTGCGATAATCAAAGCCCACTGGGCGCATGAATAAGGCAAACAGCGTCAGCATCAAGGCTACATATAGGGTCGAAAAAGAAGTGGCGTACACCAATGGCCAGGCGGCAAACAGGGCGCCTGCAGCGGTAATAAACCAAACTTGATTGCCCTCCCACACGGGGCCCACGCTGTTGATGATGATGCGGCGCTCGGTGTCGGTTTTGCCTAAAAAGGGCAGTAGGCTCGCCACGCCCATGTCAAAGCCGTCGGTGATGGCAAACCCAACGAATAAGACAATGATGAGCCCCCACCAGATAAGCTTAATGGTTTCGTAATCGAAAATCATAATGGATCCTTTATGCGCTTAGGCG
The DNA here is from genome assembly GCA_017991555.1 of Neisseriaceae bacterium. Classification (GTDB taxonomy): domain Bacteria; phylum Pseudomonadota; class Gammaproteobacteria; order Burkholderiales; family Neisseriaceae; genus JAGNPU01. Next base: position 209,424 of record JAGOQM010000002.1, on the reverse strand, counting down.
TTGTGGTCAGATTCGCCAAAATAGCGACCGGTCTTGAGGCTAGCAGGCCCAAGCTTGATGTATTTCAGCATGAGGTACATTTCCACGATAAACAGCAGCGTGTAAATACTCAGCAGGCCGGCCAAGCTAAACCATACCTGGCTAATGTCTAGCTGCGACACGGATAGGTGGGTGGGTAAAATGCCCGAAATGGTCCACGGTTGGCGCCCCATCTCTGCCACAATCCACCCCAGTTCTGCGGCCACCCAAGGTAGGGGAATCGACCACAGGCAGACTTTTAGAAACCAGCGTTTTTCCTGTAGCTTGTTGCTGTGTAAGTAGTAGTTTGCCATGATGAAAACAAGGATAAACCAGAAGCCTAAGGCCACCATGCCGCGGAAGCTCCAGAAAATTGTCGCCACGTGCGGTATCGTGTCTTTGGCCGCAGAAATGATTTGGGCCTCGCTTGCGTCGACAACGTCTGCCGTGTATTTCTTCAGCAGCAGGCCATAGCCTAGGTCGGCCTTGTGTTGATTAAAGAGGGCCAGCGCTTCGTCAGACTTAGGCCCATTGCGCAGCTGCTCTAGGGCTCCGTACGCCACCATCCCATTGCGAATGCGCGCTTCGTTGGCATTTTTAAGGTCGGTCAGGCCCATGACTTCCTTATCCAAGCTGCGCGTCGCGATGATGCCCATCACGTACGGAATCTTCACCGCATAGTTGGTTTGTTCATCTTCCTGATGGGGCAGCCCCACCACGGTAAAAGAGGCCGGCGCAGGCTCGGTCTTCCACTCGGCCTCAATGGCCGCGAGCTTCACCTTTTGCACTTCGCCCGATTCGTAGCCAGACTCATCGCCCAGAACCACGACCGAGAGCGCTGAGGCCAAGCCAAAGGCAGAGGCAATGGCAAATGAACGCAGGGCAAAGCCTTGATCGCGTTTTTTGAGTAAGTATAGGGCCGAAATGCCTAAGACAAACATGGAGGCCGTCACATAGGCGGCGGCGACGGTGTGTACAAACTTAACCTGTGCTACTGGGTTAAAAAACACCTCGCTCATGCTGGTGAGCTCCATACGCATGGTTTCATAGTTAAACTCAGCGCCTACTGGGTTTTGCATCCAGGCGTTGGCGATGAGGATCCACAGAGCCGAGAGGTTAGAGCCCAGAGCCACTAAGAACGTCACCATTAAGTGTTTATTTTTGGACAGCCGGTCCCAGCCGAAGAAAAATAAGCCTACGAAGGTGGATTCTAAAAAGAAGGCCATAAGGCCTTCAACGGCTAAGGGCACCCCAAAAATATCACCAACATAGTGAGAGTAATAGGCCCAGTTGGTGCCAAACTGAAACTCAAGGGTAATGCCGGTGGTGACGCCCATGGCAAAGTTAATCCCAAAAAGCTTGCCCCAAAATCGGGTCATGTCTTTGTAGATTTCTTTGCCCGTCATGACGTAGGCGCTTTCACAAATCACCAATATCCAAGAAAGCCCCATGGTGAGCGGGACAAATAAAAAGTGGAATAGGGCAGTAAGGCCAAACTGCAGCCGTGATAGGTCGACTAAATCAGTAAGCATAAGGAGTGTCTTTCATGAGTCAGTAGGTTTGTGTAGGCCGTTCAAAGAAATGCGTTTCTATTTCTGTTGCGGGGACGGTCATGTTTTTAGCCATAGGTTGAGAAAACCAGAAATACCAAGCGCCATAGAGCAAAGACAGCTTAATCGCCAGCATGAGGCAGATTTCTGCCCATAGCGGAAGGCGCCTAAGGCGTAGTGAGGGAAGGGATTTGGCTGACATCGCGCGTACCTTTCATTATTTTCAGTAACTAGGAAAATATAAGCTCCGTGACCGAACATGTCAACGGGATGCCTAGGCGAAACTTCAAGCTGATGACAATCCTAGTATTTCTTGATGAAATACCTTGTTTTTATTAGATAAAGTTTATTCTGTTATTTTGTTTAGTAATAATATAAAACAGGGGCGAAGTCAAATAATGCCGTTGGCAACTGTGGTTTTTTTACCGCTTTATAAATGGGTTTATCGCCTGATATTGGCCCCCATAGAAAAGCCGATTGTGCTAAACTTAAAGGTCAATAATAAACATCAACCTCCATCAATAAAAGGCGCATCAATGGCTGGGAATACATTTGGACAGTTGTTTACTGTCACCACTTTTGGCGAAAGCCACGGTCCTGCATTGGGTTGCGTGATCGATGGCTGTCCCCCTTTATTGGCATTGTCTGCCGAGGATATCCAAACGGAATTAAACAGACGTAAGCCAGGCACCAGTCGTCATGTCACACAAAGAAGAGAAGCAGACGAAGTAGAGATTTTATCCGGCGTGTTTGAAGGCAAAACCACCGGCACCCCCATTGCCTTGTTGATTCGCAATACCGATCAGCGCAGTAAAGACTACGGCAATATTGCCGAGACTTTCCGCCCAGGGCATGCGGATTACACCTATTGGCACAAGTATGGCATTCGCGATCACCGTGGTGGTGGCCGCAGCTCGGCTCGTGAAACCGCGGCGCGCGTTGCGGCGGGTGCCATTGCCAAAAAATGGTTACAACAACAGTTTGGCACCCAAATTGTGGCGTATGTGACCCAAATTGGGGAAGAGGTCATTACGTTTTCAAGCTATGAAGACATTAATCAAAACCCCTTCTTTGTGGCGGATCAAAGCCGCGTGCCTGCTTTAGAAAACTACATGGACTCGGTTCGTAAAAGCTTGGATTCGGTAGGGGCTAAGCTTAAGATTGAGGCATTCAACGTGCCCGTTGGCCTAGGTGAGCCGGTGTTTGACCGACTAGATGCAGACATTGCCCACGCCATGATGAGCATTAATGCCGTTAAGGGCGTTGAAATTGGCGCCGGCTTCGAGGCCGTGGCGCAACGAGGTTCGGTGCATGGCGACGAATTGACGCCGACGGGCTTTTTAAGCAATCACGCTGGTGGCGTGTTGGGCGGCATCAGCACCGGCCAAAATCTGGACATCAACATTGCGATTAAGCCCACCTCGAGCATTGCCACGCCGCGGCAGTCGATCACCAAAACCGGTGAGCCAATCGAAATGGCCACGCATGGTCGTCATGACCCCTGTGTGGGTTTGCGTGCCGCGCCGATCGCAGAAGCCATGCTGGCCTTAGTCCTCATGGATCATGCCTTGCGGCTTCGGGCACAATGTGCAAACGTCAGCGTTGACACACCGGTACTGTAATTGTAAGGCTCAGCCAGTGGCTGAGCCTTAATTTTATTTAATCGCATCAGGGAGGAATCGCTTATGCAGCATAGTCCTAAATTTGAACAGCTGTGCCAAGAGGCGCGTGCACAGATTGAAGGCATTAGCGTTGCCGAAACCAAGGCTTTATTGGATGAAGGGCGCTTGCCTTTATTCTTGGACGTGCGTGAAGTGGCCGAGTGGACTAAAAGCCGCTTGCCCAAGGCCGTGTACCTAGGTAAAGGGATTTTGGAGCGTGACATTGAGGTGGCGGTACCCGATTTTGACACGCCGATCATCTTATATTGTGGCGGCGGTCATCGCTCGGCGCTGTCGGCGCTGAACCTTAAAAAAATGGGCTACACCCAAGTGGTGTCCATGGATGGTGGTTTTCGCGGCTGGTGTGCGGCGGGCTACCCAGTAGAAACAACCGAGTAAGGCCTAATGTGTGCCATGCTTGGCCCATTGGTGGACTTTGTGGGCAGACTGGGCACATAAGGGTTAACGTCAGAAACAATTAGTTGTATGATTGTTGTAACTGGTCACTTTAAACTGTTGGGGTGGCCTTTTACTATTTGTTAATCATATATTAGGTTGTGACACCATGTTAGGCGCATTTGCTATTTTGTTGGCGTATCAAAGTATTGGTGAGTTACTGTCTCACTATCTCAATATCCCGATTCCCGGGCCTGTGATCGGCATGCTACTGCTGTTTGTTAGTCTGTTGGTTTTTCCTCGTTTATTAGATTATATCCAAGACACCTGTCGACTGTTGATTGGTCATCTATCGCTGCTGTTTGTGCCTGCAGGCGTAGGCATCATCAGCAGTGCTGCTTTATTAGAAGGCCAATGGACGGCATTGCTTGTCAGCATCGCCGGCAGTAGTTTGGTGACCTTGGGCGTGACCGCTTGGGTTGTGCAAACCATGATCAATAAACAAAAGGAGGCCAAGCATGAATAGCGCCAGCAGCATGTGGGTTTATTTGACCCAAACGCCCTTATTGGGGCTAGCCCTCACCTTAGCTGCCTATATGGTGGCGATGTTTTTTCATAAGAAAAGTCATTTTCATCCATTGGTCAATCCAGTGGCGTTAACCGTCGGGATGGTGGCGTTATTTTTAGTGACTAATGACATTCCTTATGAGAAGTACTTCGACAGCGCTAAGTTTATTCACTTTTTATTAGGGCCCGCTACGGTGGCCCTGGCCGTGCCCCTGGCCATGCAGATTAAAAAAATTCAAGACTACTTTAAGCCCTTCATGGTGGGTCTGGTGGTTGGGTGTTTAACCTCCATTATTTCTGCGGGCTTTTTGATGGCCTTACTGGGCGGCACTAAGGTATTAGTGGCAACCATGGCGGCTAAAGCCGTGACCACCCCAATCGCGATTGCGGTGACCGAACAGTTTGGTAGCGAGCCCTCGATCAGTACCTTAGTGGTGTTAACCACCGGCATGTTCGGCGCCATTATGGCCAAGTACGTGTATCAATGGTTGAACATTACCTCTGATGAAGTCAAAGGCTTTGCCTTAGGCTTGAACTCCCACGGCGTTGGTACCGCCCATGCATTTAATATTAACCCCCATATGGGGGCCTTTGCAGGCTTGGCGATGGGGCTGAATGGGATTTTAACCACACTACTGTTGCCGCATATGGTGTGGCTGTTCGATTGGTTGATTCGCTAACCAATGGTGCGAAAAAAGCCGCCTAAGAGGGCGGCTTTTGTATTATGTGGGCTAATGACGTTATTGGTTAGGGCCTGCTGGCAAGATAAACGTTGGTGTTTCATAAAAAAACACCCAGATAGGCTGGGTGTTGTAGGGGTGAGTTAGGCTGGCAAAAATACCGCCAGCTTAAATTAAAGGCCGCCCAAGAGCGTGTATTTAATTTCTAGATAGTCTTTGATAGACCATTTCAGGTCTATTCTATGGTTTTCAGTGTTTTTCATTTTTCTATTAAAATTCATATATTTGTCTGTTTTTTCGTTCAATTTGTCACAACTCATTTCAGCTTGTTTCAATTTTATGTGGTAATTTATACAGTAATTTTTTGTGTCTACTGTAAGGTTACTGTAATGCCTAGAATAACTGCGCCGCTTACGGCATCTAAAGTGCTGTCTTCAAAGCCAAAAGACAAGCTCTACAAGCTGACAGATGGCGGCGGATTGGCCTTGTGGGTTTACCCTAGCGGCAACAAATCTTGGAAGCTCGATTATACTCGACATGATAAAAAAAGAGATAGTATAACGTTGGGTAGTTTTCCTACTTTTAGTCTGTTTGAGGCTCGTGAGTGGCGGGATGTTCAAAAGGCCAGGTTAGCCAAAGGTGAGAATATTAAAGTTAGCGATGTAGCTGATAAGTATCACTTGTCCAGTGTGGTGGCCGACTATTTATCAAAATGGGGTCCTACAGTAACGCCTCAATATCACACTCAGGTAAGGAATGGCTTTGACCGTTACATCATGCCTCATATTGGGCACCTAGACGTTAGGGAGATTGAGCCTGTAGATGTTGTTAGGGCCCTAAGGTCGATGGAGTCTAAAGGGGTTTTATCTCTTTTAAGAAAAATTCAGGCAAATTTAAAGTTGGTTTTTGATTATGCGGTTGGTGCCGGGCTTTGCAAATATAACCCAGTCGCTAGCATTGGGCCTATGACCTTCAAAAAACATGAGCCTTCTCATTTTGCGGCGTTGAAATTTGAGGATTTACCGAGGCTGGTGGAATGGCTTGATACAAGCCAGATTGATAAAATCAGCCAGTTGGCGATCTACTGGGGGATTTTGTCGATGACACGGCCAAGTGAGTATACTGGCGCCCGTATTGATGAAATTGATATTGAGGCAAGGACGTGGACGATTGATAAAAACAGAACAAAACGACGTCGCCAGAAGAACAGGCCTGATCATGTGGTCTATTTAAGTGATGAGTTGATTTCCATTTACAACGAAGCATTACAATTTAATGGTGGGTCAGAGTTTTTGTTTGCCAAGCCTGGCAATAAAGAGGGGCACATTAACCGAGCCTCACCGAGGCAGTCGATTAGAGATGCGGGGTTTGATTCAACAGCCCATGGTCTCAGGGCGACGGCTAGAACCGCCGCCCGTGAGTCTGGCTTATTTGAGAGAGACACAATGGAGATGGCGCTTTCGCACTCAGTTGGGACTATTACCGAGCGTGCTTATAGTAGGTCAGACCTTTTTGTTGAGCGCGCCGAATTGATGGAGTGGTGGGGTAAGGAAGTTTTTAAGCATCGCATTGTTTAGTATGTAGAGCATGGAGGGCCAGCACTTGTTTTTCAAGGTACTGGTTTTCCCCGCGAACCTTAAACGGTAATGGCTTAGGAATTAAGCCCTTTTGCTCATACCGCCAGATGCTGGTTCTAGACATAGGTTTGCCGTCTACTGTTGCCCATACTTCGGCAACGCCGCGCCAAGTTAGTGTGCGTTCTTTCATGATAGATACTCCAAAAAAATACCCCGCAGGGCGGGGATGTTGACTCAATACTTACTGTTGTGTGATTGTGGCCACGCCACCTTGGCCTTTCATGGCGTGGTTAAGGTGCACATCGCTGCTGGCATCCATGCCGCTGTAAAAATCGCCTTCAGCACGCCTGGCCATCCCGATGCTAGGTTTTACTGTTTTACCTGCTACCGTTTTTAAACCAGGCACCTTTTGGTCCATATAGGTTTTAATTAGCTCTTCTTCACCAGCGGGCTTGGCAAATGCATGCACCTTACCGCTAATGGCGAAAATCCAGCCATTAGAGAATTCATCCGCTCTAAAGGTTTTCTCTTTTGCGGTCGCCTTTGCTGGCACATGATCCTTAAGGAATTGGCGGCGCGCTGATTTAAGCTGGCGCAGAAGCACCTCAAAGGCGTAAACGGCCAGCTGTGCACGATCAGCTGGGCCAATAAATACCATATGTCGTCGGCCAGTCTCCCGAAAAAACTTACTCATTCTTGAACAACCAAAAGCCTTTGTGCATAAAGCAGCAAGCCGCCACTGCCACTCGGTTGTGCGTTTTTGAACCGCCTGGCCACGAGCCTCCGCAATATCTGATAGGGCGACATCGATTTGATTAAAGCCGTGTTTTTCCATCATGGCCATCGCCATTTTTAAAGCCTGGGCAGCCTCATGCTCGTTTGATGACTTGCTTAACGCCAAGCACTTTTTGATTTTCCGTAGAATGTTTTCATCAGTCATTTTCGTTGTCCAAAAAAATACCGCCGAAGCGGTTAAGTTTTAACTTTACTTTTAGCAAGGCTCATTAAATACTTTACAGCTGGGCCAAGTCTTTTGTAGCGCCTGGTGCTTATCATTACCTCCTGGCCTTTATCACCTTGCCGGTACCCGACAACAATCCAATCAGTCTCAATGATAAGCATTGGTGTGCGTTCCATATCGTCACCTATTGAATAAGCCACCCGTAGGTGGCTGGTGTTATTTCTGCAAGCCACCGAGGTGTCCGATCAGCTCATCAAGTAGGGCGCCTAGAGCCTCAACCATAATGATTTGGCTAGCGGTAATGAGGCTTGCCATATCGTCGCCGTGTTCGCTGGCCTCATCCTGTAGTACGTCCAAATACTGGATGCGTTTAAGGGCTAGGTCTTGAGTCAAGATAAAGCGCAGGCGCTCATCCCAAATCAGGCCCAATTCGGTGACGATCTTGCCATTTTTAACGTGATTGACCACTTCCTCTTCAATCAGGTCCATTTTGGCCATGCGAATTACTGGCGAGGTCTCACCGGTGCCTTGCTGCACGCAGTCGCTATCTAGCTGGAAGCGCCCAGCGGCCTCGCCAGCTAACAGCCAGTTAGTCATGAGGGTGCGTGGTGATAGCTCAGTGTTTGGTAACTTGGCCTCTAGTCCCCAAAGCGCCTGACGTGTTTTTGACAGCATGCCTTCTGCTTTACTGGTCGTGGCCGAGTTCACTAAAAAATAGCCACGCTTGGTGTCAAAGATAGCTTCAATACGGGCGCTCTTGGTGAAGGCGCGGGGGAGCATGTCATCGGTGATTCGGTCTTTGAGGTCCATCTTTTCTTTACGGCCAACCTTGCGAGCTTCTTCTTGCTCAATAAGCATGATCTTCTCGTCGAGTGCCTCTTTGATCACCGCGTTTGGCAGCACCTTTTCTTCTTTCTTAAGTGCGATCCGGTGGGCGTGTCCGTTGGTGGTGAATACCAGAGCCGCATCAAACGGTACCGGCGTCGCGAAGCCTTCAGTGAACCAATCAAGGCCTAGACAGTGGGCAAACTCGGCTTCGGCCAGCTTGGCGGCGATGGCTTCGGCAGTGGGCGTACCATCTTTGCCCAAGATGTAGAATGAAAGTTGTTTAAACCAGGTCTGCATTATGAATCTCCATTAAAAAAGCGCCACAATGGGCGCTTGATGATATGATTATTAAATTTTATAAGAGTGGCTTTATGACTACAGTAGTGCCATCAGATTGCGTGGTAAATATTATTAATGAAACGCCACTATGGCTTGAGTTCATTAAAATCTCTGTTCCTGTATTGCTTTCATCGGCAATTGCTTATTTTGCAGCCTCAAAGGGTTGGCGCCAAGCTAGGATGAATATTGTTGCCGATAACTCCTTTGCAAGAAAAAGTGACGCATACAGTATAGTATGTGAATTAGTATATAAACAGTTATCTCGGGTTAACTATTACTTAGATCCGGAGGATTATTTTTGTAATCCAGATGCTGAAATTGCTTATATTCAAAAACATCACATCTCCTTGATTTCTGAAGTTGTAAAAAGAAACTTATGGATTAGCGAAGAGATTTCTGGAATTTTGACATCTATACCGGTCTCTGAGGATGTGGGTCGCTTCCCACTAGAGCACCATCAGGTCGTTCGATTGCAGCAAATATACTCGGAAGCAGTTGCTAGGATGAAGTCTGAACTTCAAATTATTTAGCTTTTGAATCGCTTTGATCTATAAATGACGATGATAATATCGACTTGTCATTATTATTTTGATTTGATTAGAGCTAATGCCTTCTTTTTTAGCCAAATTGGTTTTATGAGTATTTTATTTAACGCTATACACTGCTGCTGAGTGATCAGTTCATCTTGATGAATCCGTATAATCTGTCCATCATTAAACTGAACTAAATAGTAACCCAGGGCCGACTTTTTAATTATTGGCGTTATGACCATTACGGGCCATCTGGAATGGAGTATGACTACCATTTGCCCCTGATGATATTCAAAAACTTGAAGCATAAATACCTCACATTAAATCTAAAGGATGTTTGCGAGACCGATTTTTGGCCCCGTCTAGTCGAGAACAGGTCACGCACCGTGATGTTGCTGTGAATCTAGGTGAGTGGTGCCCCTTATTGCACGCATAGCCCGCCTCATAGGTTTTGGCGCCAGCGGCCTCAGCTGCCTTTTTGGCAGCGATGCCAGCCCTATACCAACCCTCTGGCCGATCTTTATGAATGATCGTGCCTTCATCGCTGATAAGTCTGGGCGGTGCAATCCTGCTCACCATTTGATTATAGCCTTGGATGTTTAGTGGGTGCATGGCTACCTCAACTTATGAACGATGCCAGTAGGTGTCTTGCTGTGGCTGGCGCCAGTAATGAATTCACCAGGTCTGCCGCCACATTTGTGCGCGGCATCTACTTCCACCTTGGCCGTGTTTACAATGGTTTGCGCGATGTCGCCAATACACTTGGCCTGTTCTACGGTCATTTTTCCCGCTTTAACTTGCTCCATGGTGTCGAATAGCGCTTCACGTAGCGTATTAATGTCATTACTCATGTTTGTTTACCTCACGTTTAAATTTAGCTACCTGCCTGATCATAGAAACAACCTCTGGCGGGTATCTGTGTATAGAGTTTCTAAGGGCATTCTCAGCCCTGGTAATAAGCTCAAGGTTTTCGATTGCGTAGTTTGTCTTGTCGCCATCTATGAATCTCAAAACCATGCCTTTGGGCGTCGGCCCGTTGTGTTTTTCCCATTCAACTTTGTGTGCATGGCGCCAAACGCTAGGCTCAGCCACTTTTAGTACCACATACCCATCTTTTGAGCAGATACGGCTACTGCCAATTGGTTTGTGATTAACTGCGGGCATGCCTTTTTTAAACTCTGTGGCTGGGCTGTATCGCTGACCCTTGATGCCCTTATTCCACGCATCCTGGCCCTTGGTGAAATTTCCAGAGTTAGGCTTAACCAATCCTTTGGTGCCTTTGTTCCATGGCTTAATTTTGCTGAATTTTGAGCACGCCTTACATATATGCATTAACCCATCTTTTGAGGGCCCACTAGCGTAAAAATGATCTAAGGCTTTATCTTGGCTACACGTTCTACATGTTTTCATACGGGCCTCCTTTTTGATTCTGTAACAAATTCAAGTTAAAACGGAATGTCGTCGTCCAAGTCGTCAACGATGGGTGCCGCCGCGCTTTCCCTGCGTGGGGCTGGTGTTGTTGGTGCCCGATGATCCTGCGGCTCAGAGCTGCCTTGGTCGCCGCCGCGCCCGCCAATCATTTTCAGCTCACTGCCGATAATATCGTAAGCCGTGCGTTCCACCCCGTCTTTGCCCGTGTATTTACGGGTTTGAATACGGCCCTCAATGTAGACCATGCTGCCTTTTTTAAGGTATTGGCCCGTGATCTCGGCCAGGCGCCGATACAGAGTAATGTTGTGCCACTCAGTACGAGTTACACGCTCACCGGCTTTATCACGCCACTGTTCGGTGGTCGCCATCGAGAAGTTGGCCACTTGATCACCGTTGCCCATGTATCGAATCTCTGGATCACGGCCAAGGTGGCCCATTAAAATCACTTTATTTACTGACATATTTGTCCTTTATTGTTTAGAGGCGGCATAGGGCCACACCGTCGGCGCTGGTGCGCTCATCGTCGCTTAAGCTAAGGCATACATCAGCGATGACCATTTGTTCGTCCGTGAGCGGATCCAGCTTGCCAGTTTTGAAGATGGGATCAGGCACAATGTGCTCACCGAAAATGATAGAGCCGGTGGCAAATAGGGCGGCCAGAATGAGTGCTAGGTTCAGCAGAAAGTTTTTCATATCGTTCACCCATAAAAAAGGCCACCCAAGGGTGGCTATTTAATTAACAAATTAAATGGTTTATTTAGATTCATCCAGTAGTTCATCAAGAGGGGTTCCCTCACACATGTTTAACCATACGATCTGGAAAACAATGCCAGCAGCGTCTTCTTGTTCAAAGATTGCTTTTGGAGCATCTTTGGGATAAATAAACCTAGACGTACCACTATTCTTCTCTGTGCTGGTAACCTCGCCGCAAATTACAGGCTCCCCCTCTTCGGTTTTTCCTTTTTTAAGATTTTTAAATACAGCAGTCTCAGGCTCTACCATATTATTCTTAACGGCTTGCTTTGCTGCCTCTTCAAGTTTATCGCTGCAGCCAGCTAATAAGCTAATGATTGCTAGGCTGGTTAATAATTTTTGCATTACGGCACCCTTTATTTAAGATGTCGTAATATTATCACAGCTAAATACCTCGAACCTGAGTCAATCAAACTGAAGCCCAGCACGCTAGGCTTGGATTTGATGTGTGTGTTTGGTTGTTATTCGATACTGGCGCGCTTACCTGATTCTAGGATTGGGATATTGGCTTCTGTTGGCACATAGATCACTTGGCTGATTTTGCCGTCACGGAGAGCGTCGCCAAATGCGCCAATAAATTCTTGCTGGCGATACTCTGGGTACTTTTGAGCGGCCTCTCCGATGATTTCAATGGCGTCAGCTCTTAGGCTTGCTGCATCCTTCTCGGCTTGGGCTGTCTCAACCATGATTTTCTTGGTTAGCTTGGCTTTGGCCAGTTCAGCCTGGCCGCCTTGGTCTTGGCGCCAGACATTCCACTTTGGTATGCCGAACATAAAGAAGGCGGCCAGTAGAAGTGAGGCCAGTACTAGTCCGCCTATGGTTTTGCGAGCATTCATAAATAGTCCTTAAGTTGATTGGGTGTGCGTGCCACGAGATGAAGGAGACCCTCATGAGGCTATCTCTGCACGCAGTCGGGATTTAACCGTCTGCCGACATTCGGCTGGATTTACTGCTTAAATTAAACCAATTGGCCTACCTGTGGTTTGCTCTAGGTATTCACGGGTGTAGGGTGGCAGCTTGTGCTGCGCACATTCAATTTCCATTTGGGTAAGTAGCCAGCCCTCTGGCCTCATTGCCACTGTGGCACCCATTAATAGGGCTGCCATTTCGGCCTTATCTTCATCATCCATGGCGTCGTAAACTTCTTGTACAGACATATCTACGTCTACATCGACTTCGACCTCAGTTCTAATATTCATAAATTACTCCATAAAAAAAGCGGCCACATGGGCACGCTGGTGTTAGTCATTACGACTGGCCATTCGTCAGAGCTACTACGCAACTGAGTTTGATAGACATTCCATTTTAGACAAGAGGATTGAATGGCCATGCGTAATGGCGCTCCGAGAGGGAATCGAACCCCCACTAGCCCCTTAGGAGGGGGCCGTTCTATCCGTTAAACTATCGGAGCGGTGTTGCTGGTGTTATGCGGTAGATGGCAGCTTAAAGCCTTTGCCAAAACGCTTGGTACGTTCCTTGGAGCCCCCAAATAATGGGTACTCTGTTTTAAACGGTGCGGCTTTGATGATGGCCTCCCAAACTGCATTGTGGTTTAGCACGTAAGAGCCAGACTCATCGTAGGCATTGAATAAGCATGGCATTTTGTTGGCTAATCTATTAATCACAGCTGCTGGTACCGCAAGGGTTCCGTCACCGCTGTTGTAATAGCCGAGGCTATCCAATACTTGTTGCTCCGTATAAAGGCCGGCCTTTTCTACGCAAAAGGTGTACCCACAATTATCTGGCCGCCAAAACAGAATAAAGTCATCGGCTTTTTTGGAATGGCCGAGGCTTATAACGAAGTAGTGCTGTGTCATGCTTGTGTTCCTTTCGTTAAAAACTTAAGGCTGGTGCTGCTCTGCCACTTGAGTTATGCCCTGTTACTAGGTTTAGTTCTGCGGCGACCGTGGGGCGTCATGGGTGGCACCGCAACAACCAGATCCCATGACAACTGATACCAGACTGACTTACCAAGACTTGTTGGTATGCATATAACGTCAAATACCCGCATTTTTCGTATTGATTCCGAATGTTCAGGAAACATACTTGCTAACTCCCACTGTTTGTAATGGCTGTTCATTTTTGTTCTCCCAGTTATCAAAAGAAAGCCCACTCATGAGAATGGGCTGACTTTAAAATTCTGTATCTACTACGAACCCCCTTAGCCTTTCGGCAAACCGGCTCATGCCTGAACGGGCAGGGTTGTTCTCGACATTCTGCTATCAACTTATGTAAGCGTGCCCACCTTGGCTGTCCAGATTTGCTTACCTTTCGACAGATTATTTCGCTGCCGTCGTCGGTGTCTGTGTGTGTTTCGATGGGTTAATAATACATAAATGAATTAAATGAATCAATACATATGTGCATCAATATGATTAAATTAATACATATGTGATTCATTTGATTCATCAAAGAGGTGTTGCAGATAAGAGAAAAGGCCGCAAATAGCGGCCTTTTTTGGTGATGTATTGGATTATAATCCGCCGCTACCGGCTTGCCACATTACGCGCCCAATGATTTTATCGTCCTCAAGAGGGTGCATCGGGCTGTATCTATTTTGATCAATGTTGTCACTGTGATAGTACCAATTGCCATTTTCGTTAATCTTTAGGCGCTTGATGACTAGGCCATTCCCAGATCGGTGAATTGCAAATACGCGGCCTTCTTCTTTATCAATCTTACTAGTGTCAATTAAAACAATGTCACCGTCCGAAATGGTTGGAGACATACTATTGCCAGTAGCTCGGATAATAGCAGCGCGATCTTCTTTTACTCCGATATTGTCCAGCCAGCCAATCTCAAAAGCCATACCACCTTTTATTTCAACGTAATCATTAAGTTCGCCAGACCCGCATTCACCCTTGGCACTATAGTATTTGACCACAGTAAACCTATCCTCGCTTGGGGTCTTTGGGGTATATGGAACTTGTGATAAGTCCTTTTCGATTAGGTCAGCATAATCAACGCCAAAATAGCAAGCAATCACTTTAAGCCTTGGGACGCTTGGGTTCTTTGTTTGGCCTGTCATGATCCTATAGATGGATGGTTGAGGAATGCCTGTTGCCCGAGAAAGGTCATGAGCGTTCATTCCTCTCTCTTCTAGCAATAAAGTTACATTCTTAGCCAAGTTTTCCATAGTTCCTGTCCTTAATGCATGTATGAGTTGCAATTGTCTCATATATTAATTCACTAATGAATAATTCAAGAAGTAAGCCAGCTGTCTTTTGGTGAATCAAATGAATTGATTTTAATACTTAAGTGAATTAAAATGAATCAACATTAAAACAGGGGCGCCATAGGATGGAACTTCAAAAACTAATCAATTTTGCCTTGGTTGGCATGTCACAAGCCAAGCTAGCGGCTTACCTTGGTAAATCTCAGCCAACCATCTATCGCATGAGTAAGGGCATGACCTTGAAAACTGACATTGAGACCATCAGGAAGCTAGAGGATTTAGTGTCTGATGCGAGCAGGGCAGTCAAGGCTGGTTCTTAATCATTGATCCTATTTTATCCAAGCCTCTTGGAAATAACACCATTTAACTAGGGCTTTAAAAAATGAAAAACCAATACATGCATGTTGAGCGAGTAGTTCAGAGCGTAATGAAGGGCCACCGAGGCGGTATTACTGGCTTGGCTAACGATATGGGCAAGTCGCCGCAAATGATGGTGAACAAATCAAATCCGAACAATGAGCAAAATTATTTGAGCTTGGCAGACGTGTGCCAGGTGATCGTTCTTACGGGTGGCGTTGAGATTGTGGATGTTTTGGCTGGCTTAATTGGCCGCACCACCGTGGCGATTCCCGATGGTGAGCTAAACCATGACGCCTTGATGCGCCACGCAACGATGGTCTCTCAAAAATCAGGTGAGCTTTCGGGCGCCGTTTTGCATGCCCAGTCACCAGAGAGTGAGGGCGGTACCGCAATCACTGAGAGCGAGCGTAAGGATGTTGAGGCAGCAGCCAACGCATTGATTCGCGCTGGTGTTCAAGTGCGGATGGCTTTGAATAACCGATAAAAGAAAAGCCAACCGGTCGAGGGTTGGCTAATCAGGTGCATTTTCAAATAAGGGAAAACACAAATGAATTATGCAACAAATAACGGCAGCAATCAACCAGATATGGCGGTAAGTCATGAGTAAATACGTTCCCAATTCGTTTCAGATGCCAAATGTGGTCATAGATGACCATATGGCCCAGATGTCGGGCACCGCGTTTAAGTGCTATGCCTTCATTATTAGGCAGACGACTGGCTGGGGCAAGAAATCGGATAACATTTCTGTAACACAGTTTAAGACCCGCTCTGGCATCAAGAAAAAGGTGACAATTACGGATGCTTTGGCTGAGCTAGAGGCTTTAAATTTGATTGTTGCGACGAAGGCCAAAGGTCGAATTACTTCATTCAGATTAAACCTTGAATTTGAGGATTCTGGGGCTGAAGAAGTAGGTACCAAAAAGGTGGGTACTAAAATGGGTACTGGTACCGAAAATAGTACGGGGGTAGTGCCTAAAATGGGTACCGCTAGTAGTACCGAAAATGGGTACCCTACAAAACACAATACAAAACCCACTAATACAAAAGAGGGTTTGTCTGTCTCAAAATCTTTTGAATTACCAACATGGGTGCCTGTTGACGCTTGGAATGGCTTCATGGCCATGCGCCAAACCATCGGTAAGCCAGTGGACACTGATTACGCTAAGCAGCTGCTGATTGGTGACCTTGAAGCTCTGGTGACTGAAGGCTATTTACCGCAACAGGTGCTGGACCAATCAACCAAGGCCGGTTGGGTTAATTTCTGGCCAATCAAATCATTCCTTGCTGGCGAACCTGCGGCCAAGGGCCAAGGCGCTGGTGTTGCCAAACCGTCACCGGTACCGACCGTGACCGCAGATACCCAGCCCGCCGTCAGCGATGCCACAAAACAAATCCTTGCCGAGCAGGCTGCCAAGCGTTCATCCGGTACCGTGGCCCCACAGCGTGGTCGTGCCCCGATGAGGCTGGGTGAGGTGTTGAAGTCAGCAGGGATGAAGCAATGAGATACCAGCCATCAGCGAGTCGTTGTTACGTGTGCGTTCATGTCTACCGTGATTGTGGTTCGGTACTGGACTTTTCCTCAATGGAGCCACTGCCTGGTAAGCACTATGCACCGCTGACCATTGTTGTTTGTCCAGAGTTTGAGAAGAGCCGCGGGCCGTACCCGTCGTTAGCGAGAGATCAGGGAGGGAATGAGTAATGAACAAACGACAGCTTAAGAAAATGTCACGTGTAGCTGCTGACTGGATGATTTATCAGGGGATGATTCCTAAGTCTAGTTTGGTGTTCGATGCAGAATACCAGTGGCAATGGTCTTATTGCTGGTTTCAAATCTGTGGCGTTGGTGGGAGAGATAATTATAGCTGCATCCAGTGTGTTTTTGATGCGTTTGAGGGTGAGCTTATCGAGCATGATGATGTTGAGCCGATCGCTTTCCCTAAGGGTTATTCATCAATGACGGCGCACAAACGCCTGTTATTTGCGATTGAATGGCTGAGGCCACTTTATGAATAAATTGCTGATTGGTATCGACTGTGGGGTGAATACCGGCATGGCGGTAAAGATTAAAGGCGGCCCATTCATCAGCGTGGCCTCGGTAAAGATTCACCAAGCCTACGAGTCAGTGAAAGCGCTGCATGCTGCTGGCCATGATTTGCTGGTGTACGTGGAGGATGCCCGTAAGGGTGGTGCGAGCCCCAAGATGGCAGCAGCCAAAGCACAGGGCGCCGGCAGCGTTAAGCGTGACTCAAAGTTTTGGGATGATGCGCTGACAGACTTAGGCATTCCGTTCGTGCTGGTATCGCCCAAGGACAACCGAACAAAATTAACGGCCATTCAGTTCAAGAGGACAACTGGCTGGTGTGAGCAAACAAACGAGCATGGCCGCGATGCCGGCATGTTGATAGCAGGGAGGTAGTGATGGACTACAAATACAGACGGGTTGCTGATAAGGCCACATGGCGCGACGTGATGAGTGAGGCCTATATCGAGGGCCAAAAGGTGATGTTTGGGAAAGAGGGCGTTGTGATCACGATTAGCCCGCGCACGATGACCCCAGAGCAGAACCGCCGCTTTCACGACATGGTGGCCGATATTGCCGCGCAGCAGCAGTTTAACGGTGAATGGCTGGATGCTAAGACTTGGAAAATGATTTTGATCAGCGGCCATACCACGGCCACCACTGGTGAAGAGCCAAAGCTGGCGACTGGTTTAGAGGGTGAGACCATCAACCTACGCGAGAGCGCCGCTGAAATGAGCGTTGAGCGTTCATCCAGCCTAATCGCCTACACGTCCGCCTGGGCCGCCGAGCATGGCGTGGTTTGGAGTCACTGATGAAGGGACATAAACCAAGAATGCCATTACCACAGCCAGTGGAGCTGTCTGATCAAGAGAAGCATGAGAAGTGCATTAGAGAGAGTGCTTACGAGCGTGGTTATATGGCTGGCGTTAATAGATTCAAAGGCAAGTATAGCTTTGTTTTGGGTATGTTGATTGGCATCGTTGTATTTGGATTTGTTTTAGGAGTGGGTAAGTAATGGCTAAGCAAACAAAGATCACCAAGATGGCCAGAGGCCAAATCTGTAAGGCCCAGTTGCCTGGTGTATGTGACCACAATGAGGCAACAGCCGTATTTGCCCATTATCGCGCACCAGGTTTAAGTGGCGTAGGCCAGAAGCCCAGCGATATGTTTGGCGCGTTTCTATGTTACAGCTGCCATGCGGAGGTCGATCGCCGCACACGGGTGCTAGAGGGTGATTTTGTAAAGCTTGAGTTTTTGAAGGCAGTCATCAGAACGCAGAACGATTTACGCTTGGCTGGCCTGATCAAAGTGGATGGTGAGTAATGGCTGGTGTGGTGATTAAAAAAGAGTTGGCCCGTTTGGGGTGGTCAGTAGGTGATCTGGCTGCGGCAGTGAATTGTCCGGTGGGGATCATGAATCAAATTATCACCGGTGAGCGTGGTGTGGGCCAACTGGCTGCGGTGGAGCTTGGCAAAGTATTGGGTGCGCCGGCAAAGCTTTTTATTTCTGACAAAATTAAATCGAATGGGGTGGAGAATGTTTAATAGCGTACACGAGGCACTTTTATGGGCCTACAGGGTTAGCGCCAGTTTGATTATGTCGCAGGGCAATGCAGCATCAATTTTCAATAATGGCCAAAGCAGTGGTGCCAGAGGTTCGGGGCAGGGCCTGACTCAGCACGATCATCATGCGATGGCAGCTATTTTGATTCGCCGCACGGAAGAGATTTTGAGTGACTCGCCTCTGTTGCTGGCCGCCGTGCGCTGTGAGTACGCTGGCGAAGGCCGGTATTGTCATGAGCCCATGATGGTCTTGGATCAGCATTACCGTGAGAAGACCGGCGCTGGTGTTCGCGGCGGGTTCCAGTTCATCATCCATAATCTGTATACGGCCACGCCAAACTGGCGGGATATTTTAACTAGTGGAGTGGCTGAGGATATTTGCAAGTCTAGGCGCACATTCTTCAGGGTCAAGAATGAGATTAAGAATGATATAGCTGACTGGGTGAATGAGGCCAAGCATATTCTGGAGGATGATTTTATGGAAAACAGAATTGTTGTTAGGAAAGTCGCTTGACATTTTGGCACTGGGTAGGCATTATTTGTCTATAATTCGGATAAGATTTAATCGGGGCATACCAGCTGGTGTGCCTTTATTTATTTGTGAGTGAAAATTGCTACCTAATTCTGATATTCATAGTAGTTGCGAAGAAAAACTTTTCTATTTAAAAGTTGGCCTGGGTTTATTGGCTGTGTTTCTTTTAGTTATGGCTTATGGGAATGATCATATAATTGGCGCATTCCTAGCTTTAGTTGGTGGTATTGTTACGATTCTTGTTCAGGAAAATATAAAGTCAAAAAAAGAAAAAGAAAAATCTGCAGTGATAGTTTCATTGCTTAAATCTGAGCTTGAGGAGGTAAATGGTATGATCTTGAGGCATGAAGATGGTATTAAGTCCTATCTGCAGAGGCCTTTTGTTTATGATGGAGCCGGTGGCCTGGATATATTTTTCTCATTAAGCTCAAGTAAAGAAAGTCTTAAGGATATAGATGCTGAAGATTTACTGAGGATAAGTAAAGCTTATTATAATGCTCGTCTATTTTTTTATAATGTCGAGCTTTTGAGTAAGTATTATTTACTATATTCTGAACGTAAGTCTGAGACAGAGGCCTTTAGGGCTGAGCATGGGACGAATGAAGTGGTCCCTTGCTTTGATGATCCAAATAATGCTAAGCATCATGGTAGTTTAAATTCGAGAGAGTTGAGCGCACTTAATGCGATGAGGGATCAGCAAGCAACTGTTCTGTGGCGGCTTGAAGAGTTTAAAAAAGCATATCAATATGTGCTTGATATAAAGTAAGTTGAATTATTTTTACAGCTCACGCTAATGCGCGGGCTTTTTTAATGCTGTATACTGCGAATTCAAATGCGGCGCGTCAGGAGTATGGCGGGCTGTCGTAGCGCTGCGACATGGAATTAGTCGGGGGTTAAACTCCCTCCGCCGCAACCAATATTTACAAGCTCACGTTTATTCGTGGGCTTTTTTTATGCCTGAAAGGTTAATTAATGTTTAAAAATATTCTAATCGCCGGCCTCGTTTCATTGGCCGCAGCGTGCAGTAGTGATGCTGACGTTGTGTCTCACAATCTAAGTAAGGATTCAGACAACTTTAAGGTTGATCGTCGTATTGTGTTCTATAACGGCATTACCAATGACTATATGCTTACCATTGAAGGTAAGTGTAGTCGTGACAATACCAGCACAGAGCATGTGCTTGGCGTGGTGTGTAAGGTTGGTGAAGGCCAGTATAAGAAGCACCTCCTTGGTCTATCGGACAATGTGACCTTTTTCATTGAACAGGTGGAAGGCCATAGTGCTTCGCCTTACTTTTATAAAGTTATCTTTAAACCTACGACGATCCTTAGAGAGGCTGAGGTTCGATAGCCTAGGTTTGGCCTGTTGATTGTAAATGTGACTGCCCTGATGGGGCTTTTTTTACGTCTGTACCAGTTGGCCCGTAAGAGTGAGTCGGCCCAGTCACGATTGGATTTGGGGCCGAGTGCTGAGCCGGCGGCAAGTAAGACCTACGGCGTCGGCCGATGGCCTTGCCGCCGCATGCGGCATTAGCTGGTGTTTATGGAGATTTAAATGGAATCGTTTAGGGAGCCTATGGCGCCGTCTGATGTTGAGGCTCGGCTTGATCGTATTGAAGGGCTTCTGATTGGTATTACAGAGATGCTGCTTGCTGAGGGTGGGGACGACGATGATGATGCAATTGATCCAAGTGCCACGCTGGATGATATACCCCTGATGCCATTGCCGTTGGTAATGGATGATGAGTTGTGAGCAAGCTTAAAACTATTGGGCCACGGCTGGCCGCGATCAAGGCCGGTCGCCTGCCGCTGGCGCCAAGTGATTCGTGGCGTGATACGCGCAAGTCATCTACCGCTCGTGGTTACGGATACAAGTGGCAACAGGCCCGCATCGGGTTTTTGGTCAAGAATCCATTGTGTCGCTACTGTGCCGCTAAGGGCCTGGTTACTGCGGCCACGGTGGTTGACCATATTGAGCCACATAAGGGCGACATGAAGCTGTTCTGGGATAAAACCAACTGGCAGCCGTTGTGTAAGGCATGCCACGACACCACAAAAGCCAGGGAAGAGTACGCAAGTGGTCACCGATAAATTGATATAACAAAGGCGCTCAGATTGGGCGCTTCTTTTATATTTATTTTAAGTATTTGAATTAATTGGTTTGTTTGTGTTTTTGTGTAGAGGGAGGGGGGAGGGTAAAAGTTTATTAGACATTACGTCCTAGACCGCCCCCTATCTCACGCGTATGAAAATTCATGTTTCACGATTTTGTTAAGGTTAACAATCATTATGGCGATGACGAAAAAAAAGCAGAGTTTTGCCGACGCCATTTTGCGTGGAGCAAATCAGACGCAAGCCGCGCTGGAGGCGGGTTGTCCAGCAAGTTCAGCAGCACAATCTGGGTCACGTTATGCAAAGGACCCAGACATAATTGCATACATACAAAAGAAGGAAAATGTTAAGTCAGATGTTAAGGGTGTTGTTAAGTCTAAAAAGGCCAAAAAAGAGGTTGATTTACCGCCTTCAAAATTGACCATGGCCGATGTTGAGAGGGTCATGAAAAACTATGTTGATCCACTTGATTATCTGATGGACGTAATTAACTCCGATGTGGCGGAGGTGGACGATAAACTAAAAGTTGATTGTGCTAAAGCAGCATTGCCGTATTTCCATGGGAAGGTTGCCACTAAGGGTAAGAAGGAGGCTGCAAAGGAAAAAGCAGAGGCTCTTTCTGCTCGTGGTGGGCTTAGTGCTCGTTTGGCTTCGAAGAGGATGCAGTAATGGAATGGACGACAGCTTGCCCTGACTGGGAAGAGAGGATTGTTCGCGGTGAATCATTGATTCCAATGGAGCCACTTTTTCCCATTGTGTCTGAAATTGCTCGAGATGTTTTTGGAGAGTTAATTGTCCCAGATATGAATGGTCGACCCAAAATGAAAGATGTAATGCCTGACTGGGTGATGGATTGGGTTGGCTCCATTTTTGGGGCGCTAGATCCAGATAGTCGTCGTCGATTGATTAAGGATTTCTTTCTGCTGATAAGCAAGAAAAATGCAAAATCTACAGTAGCTGCGGGCATTATGATTACTGCTCTGGAATTAAATGATCGTGACCTTGCTGAGGCTATTATTTTAGCTCCAACTAAGCAGGTTGCTGATAATGCTTTTAAGCCGGCTATGGGGATGATCCTATTTGATGACGACATGAAAGAGAAATATACAGTCTACCCTCATGTTAGAACGATCACTCATATTGCCACCCAATCTACTCTAAAGGTGCTTGCTGCGGATGACAAGACAGCTGGTGGTGCAAAGGCTTCGTACGTTTTGATTGATGAGCTGCATTTGTTTGGGAAGGTAGCAACAGCTGAATCAATTATTTCAGAAGCCACCGGCGGCCTGATATCTCATGCAGATGGTTTTATTATTAAACTCTCTACCCAGTCTACGGAGCCGCCGTCTGGTGTGTTTTTAAATGAGCTTTTATATGCTCGTTCAGTTCGTGATGGCTTGATTGAGAATAAAACATATTTGCCCGTTCTATATGAGTTCCCGAGGAAAATGCTTGATGACGAATCATATAAGGATAGTCGTAATTTTCATATTACTAATCCTAATATGGGTTATTCGGTGGATGAGGAGTATTTACTAAGTAAGTACTCGAAAGAGGAGGCTAAGGGCGAGACATCTTTGCAAGAGTTTTGTGCAAAGCATTTGAATGTTGAGATTGGTTTAAACCTTAGGTCATCAAGATGGCCTGGTGTTGATTTTTGGGAAGCCCAAAAGTATAGGTCTGTGTTAACGCTCGAAGAGTTAATTGCACGATCAGAGGTTATTACGATTGGCGGTGATGGTGGTGGCCTTGATGACTTACTTGGAATGGCAGTGTTGGGTAGAGAAAAGGGTACCCGAGATTGGCTGTTATGGGTTCATGCTTGGTGTCATAAGAAGGTGCTGGAAATTCGCAAGCAAATAGCACCACAGTTATTGGATTATCAGCGCCAAGGTGATTTAACTATTGTGGATCAGTCGGGTGATGACTGTGATGAGTTTGGGAAAATTTGTGGGCAAGTGTATGAGTCAGGCCTACTGGATAAGATTGGTCTTGATCCTTTAATGGTGGGTGGTCTGATTGATGGAATTATTGATGCGGGGGTGCCAGAAGAGTT
This sequence comes from Neisseriaceae bacterium, assembly GCA_017991555.1. Taxonomy (GTDB): domain Bacteria; phylum Pseudomonadota; class Gammaproteobacteria; order Burkholderiales; family Neisseriaceae; genus JAGNPU01. The sequence goes on along the minus strand of JAGOQM010000002.1, from coordinate 186,317 downwards.
GATTGTTGGTGTCGCCCAGGGATATAAGCTGGCAGGGTATATCCAGACCACGGAGAGAAAGCTGGCCTCTGGTCAGCTTTTCCATTCAGGACAACCAATGATGGCCTGGTGTGTGGGAAACGCTAAAGTTGAGGTTAAGGGTAACAATGCCTTAATCACAAAACAGTCTAGTGGGAAATCTAAAATTGACCCACTGATTGCGGCATTTAACGCGGTGGGGCTGATGTCTTTGAACCCAGAGTCAAAAGGCCGTATGGATGATTTTATAAACGATATGATTATGGTGGGGATATGAAAGAACCAGGCAAAATTAAATCAGCCCTATACCGTGTATTGGGCGTAAATAGCTATGTTGATGGAAAAGTTAATGCTGCCATTGCTGTAGTGAATGATACCTTTGGTGTTTCTCTTAGTGGCCAGAAGGTGACGCTTGATAAGGCCATGCAAGTTTCGGCAGTCTGGGCCTGTGTAAGGCTTTTGGCAGAGACAGTTTCAACGTTGCCATTAAAAATTTATGAGAAAAAAGCGGATGGGTCTCGGGCCGAGGCAAAGGAAACTCCTTTGTATAAGGTTCTTTGTGTTGAGCCAAATAGGACCCAGACGCCAGTTAAATTGATTGAGTTTTTATTGGCCAGTTATTGCATTAAAGGGAATGCCTATTTTGAGAAGAAAATGATTGGCGATCGATTGATTGCCTTAATTCCAATTCTTCCCCAAAACGTCATGGATATAACCCAGCTGGCCAATGGTAAGTTTGAGTACAAGATTAAAAAAGACAACAAAGAGTTTAAGCTACCTGAGGACAGGGTTTGGCATGTTCGGGGTTTCGGTTTGGATGGCGCACTGGGTTTGGATGTGTTTAGTGTTGGCAGAAATGTGATTGGTGCCGCTATGGCATCTAATGAGGCGTCAGCCAGCTTTTTTAAATCGGGGATGTCTTCTAGTGGCATTTTGTCAGTTGATAGTGTGCTTACGCCGGATCAACGAAAAACCTTACGTGAGAACATGACGGCTTATGCCGGATCTAGTAACTCTGGAAAAATGATGGTTTTAGAGTCTGGTATGAAATACCAGGGCATCAGCTTAAACCCAGAGCAAAGCCAACTGCTTGAGACTCGTGGCTATGATGTCGAGGAAATTTGCAGAATATTCAAAGTGCCGCCCACTTTGATTGGTTTTATGAGCAAGCAAAGCTCTTGGGCCTCTAGCCTTGAAGGGCTAAATCAGCAGTTTTTGACGTATACCTTGCTACCCATACTCAAAAATATTGAGCAATCAATTACGAAAAGCTTGGTGCCGCTGAGTGAAAAAGAAACCCTTTTTGCCAAGTTTAATTACGAGGGCTTTTTAAGGGCCAATAGTGAGGCGCGCGCCAATTACTACCATTCAGCACTAAACGATGGGTGGATGAATCGTAATGATGTCAGGGCGAAGGAGGATTTGCCCCCAATGGAGGGTGGTGATGTGTACACCGTGCAGTCAGCCCTTATTCCAATTGAACAGGTAGGAACAAACTATGACAAAACCAATAGCACCACAGAATAGATTAAGCCTAAAGAGCGATATTTCATTATCAGCTAGGCAGCATTGGCAGCCTTTGGCCTTATCTGATGTAGAAGCGATAAATATCCTAGATGAGATCGGGGATGACTGGTGGAGCGAAAGCGACACGACCCTTGGTCGCGTTCAGAAGAAGCTGTCGGCTGCTTCCGGTGCTGATGTGGTCGTGAATATCAACAGTTTTGGTGGGGATATGTTTGAAGGTTTGGCGATTTATAATGCCTTACGTGATTATTCTGGCAAGGTGACTGTAAAGGTATTAGGTTTAGCCGCTTCGGCCGCTTCAATTATCGCAATGGCCGGTGATGAAATTATGATGTCTGAGGCATCTTTTTTAATGATTCACAATTGTTGGCTTTTTGCTGCAGGTAATCGTCATGACTTCACTGCGCTAGCTGAGCAAATTAAACCATTCGATGATGCTATGGCCAGTATCTACTCTGCCCAAACGGGGCTGAGTGCTGAAAGTGTGGGGAAAATGATGGATGCCGAGACATGGATTAATGGGCAGTCGGCAATTGATCAGGGCTTTGCGACTGGGTTGTTTGAAGCAAAGCTGAGTGCAAAGTTGGATAGCCAACGCTTTGCTGCCCATAAGGTTGATACGCTCTTGGCTAAGCAGGGTGTCCCTCGTTCTGAGCGTAGGGAGCTTATGCGTGAAATTAAGGGTACGCAAAACGCTGCTCTAGGGGGTACGCAGGACGCTACTCTCGATGATGATTTTATGACTACCTTAAAATCAATGGTTTCAAATTAAATCGTTTTTACAATTATTAAGCTGCCGATAGGGCAGCTTTTTTTATGGAGTATTACTATGTCACAAGCTTTAGAACTTTTAAAAGACCTGGGCGCCAAGCTTGAAAAACAAGAGAGCGAATTGTCAGCCAAGGCAGAGAATGCCTTAAAGGAAGCACAAAACGCAGGCACTCTTTCTACAGAAACCAAGGCTTTGGTCGATAAAATGTTGGCTGAAACTAACGATACACGAAAAACTTTGTCGGCACTGGAGGTCCAGCTTGGTGAAGCAGAGAAGGCTTGGGCATCTGTTGACCAGAATCCTGGTGCTGCTGTTTCGGTTACTGCGGGGTCATTGTTGGCCAATAGTGAGCAGGCCAAAGCATTTGCCTCTCGCGTGAGTGCTAATGAGCGTGATCGCATTAGTATTGGTATGCCACGGTCAGCCTTAACCTCCTCTGGTGTTGCTGATGGCGTCATTGAGCCCCATCGTTTACCAGGGATCATGCAAGCTAAAAAGCAGCGCTTATTTGTTCGTGATTTAATCCCAAGTGGTAAAACTGACAGCCCCGCAATTTACTGGGTGCAGCAAACTGGCTTTACGAACAATGCTGCTACCGTGCCTGAAAATACGTTAAAGCCAACCTCCGAAATTGATTTTGGTACGCAAATCACACCGGTTACCACGGTCGCTCACTTGTTTAAAGCATCTAAGCAGATCATGGATGACTTCTCTCAGCTTCAAACATTGGTTGATGCTGAGTTGCGGTATGGCCTCAAGTATGTTGAAGAGCAGCAAATGCTCTACGGCGATGGCCTCGGCGCCAACCTCAAAGGGATTATGCCTCAGGCTAGTGCTTACAAGGGCGCTTTCGATGTTGATAAGCAGAATGGCATTGATGATATTCGTCTGGCCATGCTGCAGGCTCAGTTGGCACGCTTGCCAGCATCAGGTGTGGTGATGCATTACCAGGATTGGGCAAAGATTGAATTACTAAAGGATGCTAATGGTAATTACATCTTTGGTAATCCATCTGGTTTGGCGTATCCAGTACTGTGGGGGCTGCCAGTCGTTGAGACTGAGATTGTGGCGTTTAAAGATAAATTCCTAACAGGGGCCTTTGAAAGTGGCGCTCAGATTTTCGACCGAGAAGATGCTAACGTGGTTATCTCAACTGAAAACAATGATGACTTTGAGAAGAACATGCTGACCATTCGCTGTGAAGAGCGTTTGGCCTTGGCCGTATACCGCCCAGAGGCATTTATTACGGGCTCCTTCACTGTCACTCCTTAATTAAACCAGGCGGCCTTTTGGCCGCCATTGCTTTGGAGTAAATACCATGAAATTAAAAGCACTTAAGCAGTTTTTGTTCGGCAAAGAAGTTTTGGAGGTTGGTGCCTCGTTTGTCACTACGGCACCACATGGCCAAGATTTGATTAAGGTTGGCTTGGCAGAGTTGGATGAGGCTGATGGCCCGTCTCAGGATGAGACGGCCGAAGCCGCCGCTGCCGAAGCCGCCGCTGCCGAAGCCGCCGCTGCCGAAGCCGCCGCTGCCGAAGCCGCCGCTGCCGAAGCCGCCGCTGCCGAAGCCGCCGCTGCCGAAGCCGCCGCTGCCGAAGCCGGTAAGTCTAAAAAGGCCAAGTAATGGTGATCTCTCTTGATCAGGCCAAACTTCATTTGCGGGTAGATGGTGATGATGAAGACGAGGTGATTAAGGTTTATTTAGGGGCTGCACAGTCTGCATCTGCTCGGTATTTAAATCGTTCTATCATTTCTGATGAAGGTGATCGCGTTGGCGAGACTGATTTAGTTGCAACTGATGATGTGCGTGCCGCAATTTTACTCACGCTTGGTCACTTATACGCAAACCGAGAGAATGAAATCGTTGGTTCAATTACGTCTTCATTAAAGTTTGCGGCGGTAAATTTACTGACACCTTATCGAATTGATATGGGGGTGTGATATGCAGGCAGGTAAGCTTAGGCACCGCGTCAAAATTCAGCGACTGCTGAGTGGTGGGCGAGATCCTAATACGGGTGATCCCATTAATAAGTGGGTTGACTTGGCTGTGGTGTGGGCTAGTGTGGAGCCGCTGTCTGCGCGCGAATTTGTTCATTCGGCAGCTATTCAGTCGAAGGTTACTGCACGAATCACCATGAGGCCTCGTGATGTGTTGGCTAGTGACCGAATTTTGCATCGTGGCAAGATTTACAATGTAGAGGGCGTTCTTGCTGACAACAAGAGTGGTCTTGAGTATGTAACGCTGCCGTGTAGTGAGGGGGTGAATGATGGGTAGTGTCAAAATTGTAAATGGGGATAAGCTGGTTCATTTGTTGCGGACGTTGCCGAAGGATTTGACCTCTGATCGCCGTGGTGGGGTGGTGGCGAAGTCAATGAGAAAGGGGGCGAACCTTATCTTGAAAGAGGCTAAGGTTCGATTGCAGGCGTCAATAGATTTGCGTGGTGATGAATCGACCGGCTTGCTGATGAAGAACCTGAGGGCTCGCCGAAAGCGCTATAAGGGCAAGGGTGAGCTATTTACTGTGGGCGTAGGTAATCGTCGGTACCCAGTCGATGGTCAGTTTGTCATCGGTAAAAATGGCAAGAAGCGGCAGGCCACTCTTGGTGGGGCCAAGACCACGCGGCTATCTGGCCAGCGGCTTGAGTACGGTACCAGTCGGCAGGCGCCGGCACCTTGGGTGAGGCCTACGTTCGCCAAAACGGCTGAACCAGCTATTAATGCAATTACGGCCGACCTGGGGCAGCGCCTTGATAAATTGGCCCAGGCATACTTTAAGGGATGATATGTTACCGTTTTTGTATCCACTACTTAATGTGCCAGCGCTGCATCCGTATGTAGGGACTGATGATCCAAGAATCTATGATTTTGGAGAGGTGCCGCAGGGCACGGACGCCGCTTACATTACCTTTTGGCAGGTAACCGACCAGCCTCACGAGCAAATCAGCGGTGCCCCGTGTTCTGATGAAGTGACGATGCAGGTTGATTGCTATAGCAAATCAAGGTCGGATTGTCGGGAGATGGCGAGGGCCGTGCGCCGTATCTTTGATGATCTTGGCCACTCTAACCGGCTAATTATTCAAACCTATGAGGCTGAGACAAAGCTATATCGAATCAGCTTTGAAGTAGAAATTTTCGAAAACAGATGAGTCGCCAATGCGGCTTTTTTTATGCCTGTCAGAAATGACGGGCTTTTTTTATGGAGTAAATTATGGCTATTCGCTCAAACGGTACGCATCTATATTATGTAGATGATATTACGAACCCAGACGCGCCTGAGGTTAAAAAATTAGAGTGTCCTACTGGCATTGAAGGCATTGATGGCGGCCAGCGTAACAAGATGGATGCGACTTGTCTTGATGATGAAACTGATGAGCGTCAAATCACTGGTTTGGCTACGTCAAACGACATGACGGCTCCTTACAATTTTGACCCATCAAAAGACAGTCATCGTGCCATCCCTAAAATGAAAAAGTCAGGCAAGAAAATCAAGTTCGCGGTTGGTTTTGCCGATGGTAAAGGGGCGCCAACGTTTGCCAATGGTAAGTTGACTCTTCCATCTGGCCGCACATTTTATTCATTCACTGCGGAAGTATCTGATAACCCAATTTCGGTGCAAAGCAAAGACATAGTTAAGGGCACTTTAACCTTGGCGCGTGATGGTGCCGGTGAGTGGTCTTGGAATGGTACAGCGACTGAAGAAGGCGAGGGCGATTAATGTTTAAGTTAGATCCAAAAGACTTCAGGGAAGCGCGTACCAGTGAAGTCATTGAAAAAGAAGTTCAAATGCCAAGCGGTAAGGTGAAGTTTTATTTTTCACCCTTAAGCGCTAACGATTTGGCGACCATGCGCATGATGATGTTGTCGAATGACCCTGACAAGGTTAGTAACACTATCGCATGGGAGATTAATCGCTCAGTGGTGTTTGGCGACGGCTCCCGCTTTAACTCTAAGGGTGAGGAGGCTCTATCAGTTGAGTCTATCAAAACCCTAAAAGAAGAAGCGATTTATGCCATTTTGGCTGCTATTCGTCAGGTAAACGACCCTGACCCAAAGAGCTAGAGGGTGACGACTGGCTTTGGCATGTATTGGCCTTAAGGATCGGCGGCTGTACGGTCGCCGAACTAAAAAGCAGGATGTCTGCTAATGAATTCTCTCGTTGGCGTGAGTTCTATTTAAAGCAGCCATTTGATGACGTTCACTTGTATTATAGGCCAGCGGCGCTGATTGCTCAGTCCATGAGCGGGATTGATATTAGCGACAGCGTGAATTTCTTGATTGATAGTTTTGAGGAGCCAGGCGGTGCTGATGAGGATGGCGTGCCTGATGGCTTGGCTGTTCTTGAGCGAATGAAAAAGCAATTTTAATATTTATTTTCTAAAAATTACTCGTGTTATGATTGTTTGTTTTGGAAAAAATGAAGGATGGGTATGGGTAAGTTTTTAGCAGGTATTATTCTATTGTCTTTATCGTTGACAACCAGCGCAGAGAGTTTCAAAGAGGTGGTTCAGAAAAGTGAACTATCCATTAAGTCATGCCAGAAAAAAGCTTCTGCCTCGGCTGCGTGGAATGCTTGTATTTTGGATGAGGCTGATTTAATTTATCAAAAAGGCTTGGTCCAATATGGAAAAAGATTATCTGAAGAGAGGGATGACCTTGATGAGCAAGCCGTAATTAAGAGAGATAGAGAGGCTATTGATGTTTTGATTTCTAGTTGCGAGACATATACTTTTTTATCTTCTCCGAAATTTACGGATAGGGCTAACTGTAGATTGGGATCATCTAAAGTATTTTTAAAATACTTTTTGGATAAAGATTACCATTTAAGTAATTAGTATTGTTTTTAATTTTTTAGCAAAAGGCTACCTATTGGTGGCCTTTTTTTTATGCCAAATCTGGTGATTTGTTGGCGAGGAGGGGTTATGGCAGCCGGGAGTATTCTGATTGAACTCTTGTTGAAAACAGGTGCATTTGAGACTGATACCAAAAAAGCCGAAAAGCGCTGGAATGATATGACTAAAAATATCACTTCACAGGCATCAAAAATGGCGATGGTTGTTGCTGGGGCATTCACGGTTGGCTCAGTGATAAAAGCTGCTGATGAGTATAGCCAGATGGCCTCAAGGATTAAAAACAGCACGGAGTCGGCTGAGGATTATGAAAAAGTACAAAAAAGATTGTCTGAGTCTGCCAAACTAACTTACCGATCATTGGCAGAGGCCCAAGGGATGTATGTAGATTTATCATCCGCCTTGCAGGCCGCTGGCCGATCAGTAGATTCAACATTAGATTTTGTTGATAGCCTGTCTTTTAGTTTTGTGGCTAATGCCGCAAGTGCCCAGGGGGCAGAGTCGGCAATCAAGGCTGTGAATACGTCTATGCTGACTGGCAAGGTTAGTGCAATGTCTTGGGTTTCAATCTTAAATGCTGCTGATAATACGGCAGGGCTATTGGCTAAGACGATGGGAATCACTGAGGCAGAGGTTCGAAAACTTGGTGTTTCTGGCAAGTTGACGGCTGATCAGTTGTTTGAGGGCCTAAGCCAAAATATGAACGCCAATAAAGATTTGGCAGTTTCTATGTCTGCTTCGTTTGCTGACGGCTTAACAAACTTAAACACAGCTGCGACAGAGTTTGTCGGTAAGCTAAATGAAACTACTGGCGCCACGCAGAAAATGTCTGACTTTCTTGGGGTGCTGGGGAATAACATAGACCTAGTTGGCAAAGGTGTCACTGTGGTTTCAGCATTGATGATTGGTAAATATGCCACGTCACTCACGGCTGTATCGATTAGCATGGGGGCAAACATTGCCGCTAGCATTAAAAGTGCTCAGGCATTATGGGCGGAGGAGAAGGCCACTACCGCAGCCGCTCGAGCTAAGATGCTTTATGCCAATGCAAATAAAGCTGTTTTATTCTCAACCGGTGTTGGCGCTTTAGTTGGGATTGCCTCTTTAGTTGCTGGCTTCTACGCCATTGAAAAGTCGTCCAGCGGCGCCGCTGCATCTATGGATGGCCAAAAAAAGAGTGTGCAGGATTTGGCTGCGGAGTATAAAAAACTCAATGACGCCCAGAGATTTACAAGATTTGTGGATTTAAAGAAGGAGCTTTCAGGCCTGGAGGGCGACTTAAAATCGGCTCAAAAGGAAATGAGCGATCTTGCGAAGTCCTTTACTGGGGGAAATGGAATTTTTGCTGCGGGTGATAAAAATACCCTGCCTGTCTCAATTGCAATTGATCGCTTCAATAAGGGCCTGACTGACACATCTACGCTGATGGGTGAGTTGAAGGGCACCAAGCTTCTATCTGAAGAGACTATTGCATCTATCGTTAAGGCCGCTGAAAAAGTTGATGGCCTAAGGGAGGATGTGAGGTTAACTAGCGATGGTATTGCTATTTTCAACAATGAAACCAGCAAAATAAATGGTGTAGCGGCCAATGCGGTTAATGGTATTGATCGCATGGCCTCAGGTATGAAAACGCTTATTGAGCAAACTGATTCAGCGCGTGAGGCAATTGCTAAATTACATGCGGAGCAGGGTAATACCGCAGCCTCTCAGTTATTTAGAGCTGATCTGATGTCAAAAGGTTACTCGAGGGTCCAGTCTGAATATCTAGATAAGCTTTACGCATTGCATGGGTATGATAAAACTCAGGTTACTGCGTCTGATTTAAATAAGACTCTAAATTATGCCAATGTAACAGAAGCAGGGCAAAAGGTTATTCAGCAACAGGAAAATATTAGAAGGCAGTCTGAAAAATCTACAAGTGCGATTGATAAGCAACGAAAGGCGCTGGAAAACTTGTGGAGTGGAGCCGCAGGGAAAAGGGTTTTGTCTCATGCGGCTCAGAATGGCTATGCGGCTATTGAGGATAAGCACCAAATCCCCCGTCACCTATTGGCGGCACTAGAAATGCAAGAGTCACGTGGCTTAGTGAATGCGACATCCTCCAAGGGTGCGAGTGGAACCATGCAGTTTATGTCAGGTACTGCCAGTCAATATGGGGTGGATGTTCGGGACGTTAAGTCTTCAGCAGAGGGGGCGGCCAAGTATTTGTCCTTTTTGATGAAGAAATTTCACGGAAATGTCGAGCTGGCAATTAATGCCTACAACTGGGGTGAGGGCAATGTTGAAAAAATGCTTAAGCGTGGTAGCACTAAAGTGCCTAACGAGACGGCTGGCCATTGGTCTGCTGTAAAAAACAACTTGGAATTTCTGGGCGGTGATTCTGGTAATGCCGCGGGCTTTGTTGAAATGAAGGACTTGGCCAATGATCGCATTTTGCAGATTCAAGAGTCGATTGCGATGATTGGCAAAGAGACAGAGGCTCAGAGGCTGGCGGCCGAGATTGAGCTTGGGCGTTTTGGGTTCTTATCCAAAGAGCAGGAATCGGTGCTTAGGGCCCAAGCTGAAATACTCGATGCCAAGCTTAAAGAGTATGAGCATGACCAGGCTTATCAGTCATTCTTAGAGCAGTTTAGTGGCGCCAAAGTTTTTGATGAGTACCGGCAAAATGTTGAGTTCGCAAGCAAGGCTTTGGAGGAGGGTAAAGTCAGCCTGATGGAATACACGGCGCTGATGGAAAAGTTTGAGAAAACTCTACCAAAAGACCAAAGCGACTGGATTGGCGGCATGATTGATGGGACTAATCAATTTATTGCTAATGCTGGTACGGTTCGTGAGCAGTTTGCGAGCATGACCGAAGGGGCATTTAATTCGCTTGGTGACTTTATTGGTAATGTTGCCGTGGGTGCCAAGGCTAGCATGAGGGATATGATGGGTTCCATTTTTGCTGATCTGACTAAGATTGGTGCGCGTATGGCTATGATGAATCTAATTAGCTCTGCTTCAATGTCTTGGGCTGGCGGTGGCAGTAGCGCAATTAACAATTTATTTGCTGATGGCGGCTACACTGGTGCTGGCGGCAAATGGGAGCCAGCCGGCATCGTTCACAAAGGCGAGGTTGTCTTTAGCCAAGATGATGTTAGACGACACGGCGGCGTTGATCGAGTTGAATCAATGCGCCTGAAAGGCTATGCCAGTGGTGGTGTAGTTGGTGGCTCTGCTGGGGCAGGGGGCTTTGGCCAAGGCAAGGGCATGACTGTCAACATTCACAATAATGCCCCTGTAGAGATTGAGACCAGGGAAGGTGTTGATGATTCAGGTCGGCCATCCTTGGAGATTATCGTTAAACAAGTGGTTGGCGAGGTAGACAAAAGGATCACTGGGAATGGGTCAACAGGCAAGGCGATTCAATCGTCGTTTGGATTGAGGCGTCAAGGTTATTAATTTTTAAATCAACAAACCACCTTCGGGTGGTTTTTTTACGCCGAAAGGAGATGCTTATGATGAGCGAAGCGCTTAAAGAGGCCTACGCATCGGCACCGGTGCAGGGCTTGATTTATAACTGCATTGAAATTAATCACGATGCCTTCTCTGTGCCCATTCGCCTGGTGCAGGGCATGGATGACATTAAAGCCAGACTAGAAGCCGGTGCCCCAAGAAATGCAGGCCAACTCGTTAATTTTGTTGGTGCGCCGTGGGATATGGTTTTGCCGTCTGTTGATGATGGGCGGCTGCCAGAGCTGCAGCTGACATTCGACAACATCAGCCGAGAAATTACTGAGCACTTGGCCTTGGCCAGTACCAGCGGCAAGCCTATTTCAGTGATTTTAAGGGTCTATACCGAAAGCACTTTGGGTATAGGCCCTCAAATTGATCCGCCGATTGAAATGGAGCTGGGCAATGCCACGGCCAACAATTATACGGTCACCGTGGCGGCCAGCTTAGAGGATGTTTTTAATTCCACATTCCCACTTGAAAGGTATACACATGAACGATTCCCAAGCCTCAGTCATGGTGCCTGATGACATTATCAAATACATGACCCATTACACCTATGGGGATGATGCCAATGGTGAGCATGGCCAGTTTAACTGCTGGGGCTTGCTGCGGGATGTGCAGCGTCGGTTTTTTGGGATTGAGTTGCCACCAACGAGTCTCGGGGATGCCATGGCCGCACTCTATGGCAAAAAGATGACGTCAGGTGACTGGGTGGTGGTTGATGAGCCATTTCACGGTGCCGGTGTTTTGATGCGAGCCGGCGCCGAGCCGCATTGTGGTGTTTGGCTAGACTTCGACGGCGGCGGTGTTTTGCACTGTGAGCGCGGGTCTGGCATCCGGTGGCAGAGCGGCCAAGACTTGCGCGTGTCTGGTTATTCCAACTTAAAATTTTACAGGTTTCTAAATGGCTAACATCACACACTTAACCGACCCGTTTCGGCCGCAGCTAAACCCTGTTCAATACGCTGTAGCCGAGCCAAAAACCATTAATGAGGTACTGGCAGGCGCAGGCCTGATTGGTGCCATTGGGCAGCGATTAAAGCCGTTTGTGGTCATTGTTGATGGCGAGTATGTACTGCAGCATGCGTGGGGTGATGTATTGGCACGCGATAGCATCATGGTGACGGTTGATCTACCGCCGTATTTGCAGGGCGGTGGCAGCAGCGGTAGTAATCCGATGCGCTTAGTTTTACAAGCCGCGCTGATTGCTGCTGCATTCTATATCCCTGGCGCTATTGGATTAGTGTCTCCATTTGCCATTGGCGCTGCACAAATGGGGATCATGCTTGCCGGTGGCCTACTGATAAACACGTTGCTGCCTCAACCGAAGCTTGGCGGTTCAATGGGCGGGGCATCTAGTGCGACTCAGTATTTGATTGGCCCGCAACAGAATGAGGCTCGCTTGGGCATGAGAGTGCCGGTCTTGTACGGGCGCCGTCGTGTTTATCCTGACCAGGCTATGGCGCCATACACTGAAAACTCAGGTAATGAGCAGTATTTGCATCAGTTGTTTTGCATCACGCAAGGCAAGATTCAGATTGAACAGATCGCTATTGAAAAAACGCCGATCGATCATTTTGACGAAGTTGAGTACAGAGTGATTGGGCCCAATGAAGCGATGCGCCTTTTCCCTGACAACGTCTATACCGCACCCGAGGTGACTGGCCTTGTTTTGGATGGTGTCGACAAAGACTCAAAAGAAGACACCATTGGCTATGAGGGCAAGGTTACCTACACCGCGATTGATGATGAAAAAGGCCGGCCGCCAACGAGTGAGTACTGGGACCCAACTTACGAGAAGGCCCTTAAGTACACGCCGATCAAGGCAAAAATTAATTATCGTGGTGGGTATGTGGCTACGCCTCTTGGCCAGAAAACGACGCGTATTGGCGTGGACGTGATTTGTCCTCGAGGCTTGGCTTATATGGATGACAACGGCAACCCCAAAAGCAATAGCGTGGACTTTATCATTCAGGCGCGGGCGCTTGATGACTCGAATAGTCCTGCCGGCAGCTGGTTTAATCTGACACAAATGACGAAGAAGCCTGATGATACGGTTGAAATTGTGCACTCTCAGCCGCCAGCATGGCTTCGGCCAAAGCCAGTGGTTTTGCCTGTAAGCGCCTCAATCAAGGGCGCCACCATTGATCCCATCATGCAAACCTACTCGTTCAATGTGCCGCTGGGGCGCTATGAGGTACGCGTGGCCAGAACCAGCAAGTCAGGCGATGCCACGCGGATCAGTGATGAGATTCAGTGGTCTGGTGTTCGTTCATACATGCCAAACAAAGTTCGATATGGCAACGTGACCTTGCTGGCCGTAAAGATTCGGGCCACAAATAACCTGAACAACAACATTGCGCGCCGCGTGAATGTACTGGGCACCCGCATCCTGCCTGTTTTTAATGGCCGATCATGGGTTGAGCAGCCGACGCGGTCAATTGCCTGGGCGGCAGCCGATGTGTTCATGAACAAGATCTATGGCCGGAAGCTGCCAGAGAAGCGGTTAAACATGACGGAGCTGATGCGGCTGGATGCCATCTGGTATGGCCGCAGTGATTTCTGCGACGCAATCTTTACTGACGACACGACGACTTGGGAAGCAGCCACGCGCATTCTAGAGTGCGGGCGAACGAAGCCGATCTATTATGCTGGCGTGATTGACTTCTCACGTAATGAGCGCAAATCGATTCCTGCGGCTATGTTTACGCCAAGCAATATGCTGAAAGACAGCTTCTCGGTTGAGTTTGCCACGGTGAAGTCTGACCAGGCTGATTATGTGATTGTGCAGTACACCGACCCAGTCTCGGGGCAAACAAAAGAAGTTGAATGTGCGTTTCCCGACAGTAAAAAGCTGAAGCCAGCCACAATTCAAATGCTGGCCATTACCAGTCGGCAGCAGGCTTGGCGAGAAGGGATTCACCGCGCCGCTATGCATCGGGTGCAGCGACAGTTTCCAAGTTGGCAGACTGAGATGGAAGGTCTGATTCCACGCTATGGCGATATGGTGCTGTATAGCCACGATGTTCAGAACGCTGGCGCCACCGGCTTGATTGAGTCGTTCGACGGGGCAGTCATCCAAGTGAACGAATCACTGCCGTGGACCGGTAATGATTCAATCACACTGCGAGCAAAGGATGGCTCAGCACAAGGGCCGTTTAAAATCACGCGTATTGATGATTTTAGTGGCCGAATTGTTGGTGATCCGTACATTAGCAATGGTCACTCTGAAGAGCCAACGCATTATATCTTTGGTGCCGCCGAACGAGTGGGGATGAAGGTGGTGATGCTTGGCGCGGTACCGGACGCTGATGGTAGGGTAAGCATGACCTTTGTGAATTACTCAGATTTACCGCATACCGCGGAAACGGAGCTGGATATGCCTATCGAGGTTGTGCCAACTGACCCAATATCTGAGGTGTTGGCCATCACGTGGATTAAAGTGTGGCGCTCAATTGAACAAAACGTGTTTGAAGTGACGGCTAACCAGGCGCGCGGCGCTGTTCGCTATGATTTTGAAGTGGCCGAAACCATTGGGGCACCTTGGCGCAAGCTTTACAGCGGCGAAGCGCCGATTTATACCGGTGCTTTGCCATATGGTGACCAGGTGCGTATTCGTGCAAGGGCAGTGGGTACATACGAGGGTGAGTGGTTTGTGCTGACGACAGCGGTGGCCAAAGAGGATGATCCTATTAACCAAGTTAAGCCTGGCCTTGAAGTTGTTAAATCTGGCACCAATCCCGTCTATGCGGACGTGACGATTACCGGCGTTGAAATTCCAAACGTAGTCAATTATGTCATCGAGCAAGACGGTGTGATTATTTGGATCAGCCCGTTAATTGAAGGTAAAAAAGCGACGATACGCCGCCAATTTACACCCACTGAGCAGCCTGAGCCGCCAGAAGAGCCAATTTTTCAGCGTGTGGAGTTCAAGGCCTATGCGATTGACAATGACGGTAAACGCAGTGAAGAGGCAATCGTGACAATGATTTATTAACTAAGGGGTAATGGCATGGATTGTTTGCCAGTAATGCCTGACGTTGTGCCGTGCCCATTGTTAAATGGATATGGTTATGCCCCGCAAAACCCATTTATTCGATCACAAATGGACAGCGGTCGAGCAAGACAACGCAGGCGATTTAAATCAGTAGCAAAGAAGGCGAGCGTGAGTTGGTTGATGACCGATGAGCAGCTCGCCATTTTTGAATCTTTTTTTGATTATGAGACGTGTGGTGGTGTCGGTTGGTTTCGACTCAACCTAAAAAACGGGCTTGGCATGGTATGTGTCAAAGCCCGTTTTATAAACCCAGAAGAGCCTTACAGCGTCCAGAAAAATAACAAGTTCTGGACCATATCAGCCGTTTTAGAAACGTTTGATATGCCTCGGCATGATGAGCAGTCGTATGCACTCATTAAAGATAATGAAATTTCAAAATTAACACTTCTATCGCGCTCATTGCGGGAAGTCATTCATACAGATAAAAACTCACCGTACTGGTGGTAGGAGAGGGTAATGTCCAATTGCAATAACAATACAAATATTGGTGATACAGTAAAGCTTGTTTCGGATATTAGGCGTGATGCTGGCTTGTTGCACGAAGTTGTTCATAGCGACAAAAATGAGATGGTGGTTGATGCAGGCAAGAGAAAGACCCTCAAAGGCCTAACGGAGTATCTAAAACAGGTTATTGCTGAAAACGGCTATAAAGTGCCAGTTGAGTATGCGGCTGGTTTAAGTGTTAGCGAGCCACATTTTACAGTCATCCATGATGGCATTGTATATGCCCCAAGGCCGGACCTGTTGCCTTTTGACACAGTGGAACCGTTTAATCCAGACCAGTGGCTGACTCTTCAAGGCCTTACATCCATTCGTCTTGGTATGGAGGATGGCTCTTCATTGGTCGGGAGTGAGTATGGGAATCAAAGGGATGTTAATCGAATTAGCAATGGTTACTCATACAACTACAACCCACTTAGCAGTAATTTTAAAATAGTTTTTAGGCACTCATCTGGAGATGTTGGTGTTATAACTAAAGGGCTGAATAATGACGCGTTTTTTATCAGGGCTAGGTCTGGCAATGCGGTCGATCCATCAATACCAGAAGAGTCTGAGAACAAGAAGTGGGATTTATTCCGAACGACATACGCCTACTCTCTGCACAAGGTATTTATTTACAAGTCACCTAAAGCGACTGGTCTGTCACTTATAGATGTGCCGCTTGCGGTAATCGGTGGTGATAAGGTTGTTGCAGGGGTTCCGCTAAGGTACGTTCAAATAAAAAGCACAGATACAACTGTCGTTAGTGAGAAAGTTAAATCTGGGTTCAAAGGTTTAATATCTATTGCGTTTTTAGCCTCTCCAAATAGCTCAAGATCCCAGAGCTTACGGATAAATAATGTATTGCATACAGTTGATTTAAGCTCTGAAACATCGACTCTTAGAGTTTTTGAGTTCTATGCAAGTCGTGGTGAGAATAATGTAAGTATTGATACTACGGACAGTAAAGCTACTATAAATTTAATCGGTTTTAATTTTATGGAGATTGGTGACATTAATGACGAGTCGATTGATATTGATACTGTTTCATACTATACAAAGTCGCCGAACTATATTTCTCATAGAGGAGCGTCTGATTATGCATTTATGTCAGGTAAAAATAAATTATGGGCAGGGAGTTATCACGGAGGTGAATCCAAAATTGATGAACCAATATTTTATGTTGATGACGGGATTCTTGATATTAGTGGTGATTTCATTTCAGTAACCAGGAAATTTAATGTCCTTCAAAATAACAAGATTGAATGGTCAAGTGGTGAGTTTATTAAAATTCAATCAATGACAGAGTTTGGGGATGCGACAGTTTCAATGAGATGTAACGCTTACGAATGCAATGCACGTGTTGTTGCTGCCTTCCTTGGGATGACTACAACATCAACAGAGTTCAAGAGGGTTTTATCAAGTAACGCATTTTTTACCACATCAAACGGCCAGTATCCATTAGGTCCGTGCTATCACGTAACTCAACTGAATGAGAGCAGTGGCAGGATGGTGACGAGTATGTTTACAAAGCCGCCATTTATTGAGAGTGATATAGGTGGAACTTATGTGGCATACAGCAGTGGTAATTATGCAAAAGTATATTCTGGGTTTGTTAAAGCTCAATATGCAAACCCACCGGTGCTGCCAGATAGATTCTCATGGGTATTTACTAGAGTCTTTCACTAGTATTGTCAAATACGGCATAACCCGCACTGGCGGGATTTTTTACGCCCATCGCAAGGTGGGCTTTTTGTATTGGGGCAAGGATATGACCAGATTACAGAGTTTCGGCCTACGCTTACGCTGGGTGCTTGATTGGCGTTTTTTACCAGACCGGCTACAGAAGTGGCTATTTGATACGGGCACGCGAGGGATTGAGATTTTCAACGCCACATTCATGCTGGCCTTTGCTGTGGTGTTTCTATTTGAGGGCAGTGGGGTGTACCTAACGCCCGCATATTACAAGTTCCAGCTCATAGACACCTTGATCTGGGCTGTGGTGTTTGTGTCACTGGGCAGCTTACAGCTCATAGCGCTGTGCTACACGTCATGCCGAAGCAACATCATTAGCGGGTATTTGCTCACCGTCAGCAGTCTTTTGTGGGCCATTGTCACGGTGTCCTTTTGGGCCAGCTCTCCGCCATTAAATACGGGCATGTTTATTTCGCCAGTGCTGGCCACGATTTGCTTATTGGCTGGCCGAAACATGATCACTCACACGAAATGCAAAATAAAACTAATGGAGAAAGTACGGGGTGATTAATGGATGTGAGCGGGGTTTTAACGACGGGGGTGGTGTTTGCGGCGGCTGGCGGTGGCTTGGGAGCAATATGGGCCATTGACCGTGTAAAGGGTCGGTGGGTGCCGGCATTGCTGGGTGTGCCAATCGGTATGATCTTTGCTGGTGCCGTGGCCGAATACTTTCTGCCTAACACGATGCCTTTGGCCAACGCAGCAGTGGGCATTATTGCTGGTGTTGTGAGCGGCTATGCACTGGATGCCTTAAAGGCGGTGGCGCCACAGATTTTACCGATGGTGCTGGAGAGAATCGTGCGCACTGGTACCAGCTTCATGGATAGCTTGGTAAAAGCCTGGTTAGAAGCTAAGGGCGGAAAGGGTAAATAGTGAAGGACTTTTTAAAACACATTTTGATTGTTGGGTTATGTCTTGGTGCCGCCTTCTTGGGCGGTTTTTTATTGCGCGACGCTCAGTGGCAGGCCAAGCACGACGATTACATCAAAGAACAGGCTAGAGCAGCAGAAGACACGCAGCGTCGCTTAGACGACGATCTGGCCGCTATTGGCATTAAACACGAACAGGAACGGGAACATGAGCAAAAAATTATTGATGATCTGCGCGGTGACCTCGCTACTGGCCGCCTCCGGTTGCGCCAAGCCGAGGCCATCTGTGCAGCCAATGCAAATAAAGGTGAGCAACCAGGCAATGAGCAAGGAGCCGAGCCAAGCGAAGGTGAACGAAGTCTTGGCGAGGATATTTTACGACTCGCAGAAATAGCCAAAACGGCTATTGGCCAACGCAACGAACTGCAAGAATCAATCGACAAATTTAATGAAGGGGTAGAGTAATGAATAGGCAGTTTAAGCATAAACCATTAAAAGAAGGTTTGAACAAATTACGCACGGCCGGCTTGGCCAGTGTTAAATCAGCTCAGTTTGGTATGGTCCGCAATGGCGGTACCCGAGCGCATCAGGGCATTGATATTCGCACTGATGGCACTGGTTGGCGTTGTTATGCAGTAGACGACGGCAAGGTGGCTTTAGTAACTGAGTCTGCTAGTGGCTACGGCAAACAAGTATGCATTGACATTGGCGGTGGTCTATTCGCGTTCTACGCCCATTTGTCGCGCATTGATGTAAAGCAGGGTGATCAGGTGAAGGCAGGGCAGCAGCTTGGCCTAAGCGGTGACACTGGTAACGCCAAGGGGATGAACGCCATGGCCAAAGGCTCGCATCTACACTTTGAGGTGCGTACCAAAGCATTCGCCGGTACCGGCCTTGGCAATCGATTAAATCCGCTAGATTATTTTGAGTTGGATTAAAAAGAGTGGGCCTAAAGCATTACAATCCGCCGGGCTCTAATTGACCATGGAGGTAATGACTTTAGGCCATAGCTAAATTTAATCTAGTAAGACTGTTTCGTCAATGGTTGTGCAAGGGTCTTTATGTTCCTATTCAAACTGATCTAAATAATCAGCCCAGTGAAGCATCATTTCAGTCTATAAGAGTAAATTCTTTATTAATTTTAATACCATTATCTTTTTATAATAATTATGGGATACTTTCATCATTAATTATAAAGCATGGGTGGATTATGATGTCGGGTTGGTTTTTTAAGAGGCAGAGTGAGGTAAAGAACAATAAGGCTGAGGTTAGAATAAAGTATTCTGGCCCTCAAACAGCGTTATCTGACTATCTAAAATACTATAGTCGCTTATCCACTCCTGGGTATGCGGTTTTAGTTACTGGCGCATGGGGAACAGGTAAAACTTACCAAGTAAAGCAGATAATGAAGGAATTTGAGTATCTCTACGTAAGTCTTTATGGCATTGATAGCGTGAGTGGCATTCATGATGCTGTTCTTGCAAAGGGACTACCTACTTTAAATATAGGTACGACAATTGTTTCTGAGATTAGTAAATTAAGCAAGGCTATGGGAGGGGTTTATGGAATTGCAGGAACTGTTAGTGATGCATGGAAGATATTATTAAGGAATAACTTAAAACCGGATAAAATTATTATTTTTGATGATTTAGAGCGTAGTTCATTATGGGAAAATGATAAGAAAGAGTTGTTAGGAGCTATAAACCATTATGTAGAGCATGGTTGCTTTCGTGTGATAGTTATTTGCCATAGCAATGAGGGCGAAGACGGATTTGCCGCCATTAAGGAAAAAACATTTGGACATACTGTTATGGCTTTGCCTCAGATAGAAGAGTCACTTTTGGCTTTCCTTGACGGTATTACAAGTGATGAGGAAAAGGCTTTTGTTGCAAAATATAAGGAAATAGTCAAAAGTGTATTTCTTCAGTCAGGAAAGTCCTCACTAAGAATTCTTAAGTATCTTATAAATGATATCGCAAGACTTAGATCAATTCTAAGTAAAAGGCATTATGAACATGAAGCTGCCATGAAACATTTGATTAGTTTCTTTTGTGCACTAAGTATTGAGTATCGTTCTGGGACTCTTGATGAGAACAGTCTTACTGAGCGACAAAACTATTTACCTATTCCACTGGAAGCGACTCCTGAAGATAAAAGGGAAATAGCAAAAAAAGATCAGGTTTTAAAAGAAATGTATGTTAGATACGTTGACTCGGATATTTATGGACTAATTCTTAGTGATGAAATTGTTAAAGAAATGCTTATTGAGGGTAGATTTAACTCAGTTTCTATAGCTAATTGGCTAGATCAAACAAGTTATTTTTGCCCAGAAGCTGAGACTGCGCCATGGCGCATTGTTATAGGTTTTGATTCAATAGAAGATGACATACTTAATAGTGGTATTGCTAGGATGCAAAAACAGTTTGATAACAGGTCTGTAACTGACATGGGGGAGTTTAAGCATATTGCTGCACTCAGACTTATGATGGCGGAGCATAGCCGCCTCAAAGATACCTTAGAAAAAGAAAAAAATAAATGCTTTAAGTACATAGATGATTTGTTTCAATCAGGGGAAATGCCTCCAAAATCTTTGTTATATAAATCATTAGAGGATAGGCATGAGGGATATGGTGGCTATGGATATTGGGTTACTGACGGTTGTCGTCCATATTTCGATGCTATCAATACGCATATTAAGGATACTCAGAATAGAGTTTTCGAAGCTAATTATCCCGATTACTTGGATCAGGTTTTGAAGTTAATGAGAGAAGATTTGACAGCTGTTCGCCAAATGATTTCTCACTCTTATGGGGGAGAGGGTATATATGCAGACATTCCTATTTTTTCTGGTACTTCAGCAAAGTTGTTTCTGGATAGCTGGCTTAGCGGCTCGCGCACTGACTGGAGGCAGATAACTATAGCATTAGATGAAAGATATAAGCATAGGATGATAGAAGATAAGCTATCTGAAGAAAAGGAGTGGCTGTCTCAGCTCAAGACGGAGTTCGAAGCACGAATAGCTTCCTCAGAAGGCCTTACAGCTTTTCGGTTGAAACGTCTTCAACCTGAAATATTTACATCTCTTTGCTAATGAAGCCAGAGATTGTGTTTTTATTTAATCATAAAATATAGCGACCAAATTGAGATTATAAATAGTAGATGAAATGATATCTAGTCTAGATGCTACTGTGACTAAATTGTGACTTGAATACGCAGGTCTATACTGTGTTTTCAGGAAGTTAAGGCCTGATATTTCAATAGTTTAATTCTGTTGTGAAGGACTTGAAAACCGTTAGCTTTATTTGCAAAACAAAGCCCTTTAGCAAGGGCCTTTTTTTAATTATCCCTTAGCAGTTTATATGCATGGTTCACATATTTAACCTGGTGCAGGGCATCATCAAGGGCATTATGAACGGTTCCCTCAAGAGTAAATTCTTTTCGTACATCAACCCCTGTCACCGATCGAGTAACGTCCACAATGGTGCGGACATCCCTGTCATTGTAGAATTTCCATGGGGTAGAGATTCCCACTTTATCAAAATTAACACGCAAAATTGTGTTGTCAAAATTACTGCCATTACCCCAAACCTTAATTTTATTAGGGTCGCCATTTTCACTGATAAATTCAGATAGCGCGTTCAGCGCTTCAGACAGGGTAACAGCCTCATATTGATTAAATATGGCTCTGGCTTCTTCACTCTGCCTCATCCACCACTTCACAGTATCAGCATCAATGATTGAATGCTCGGCTGCCGATATCAGGTCAATCACCTTATAGAAGGTTCGGCCCAGTGCTCCTTCTTCTGGGTCAAAGAAGACCGCGCCAATCGATAAAATAGGTGCCGTGTGGTCGGTGCCTAGCGTCTCAATATCAATCATTAAATTATTCATTTATATTTTTCCATAAAGCAGTTTTATTTACTTGTACATTCTAACTCTAAGTTTGAATAGATACACCCCCTTTGGCTTAAAGCAGGGCGGAATCTAATGACGTTTAAGCGGTTCGATAGGCCAATAAAAAAGTGCCCATCGAAAACGAGGGCACTTTTGCTTTATACAGTAATTTATACGGTAATAATGTATTTGGTTTTAATCAACTTATTGATTTATAAGCCACCTAGTAAAGTATATTTGATCTCTAGATAATCCTCAATGCCATATTTCGACCCTTCGCGGCCCAGGCCTGATTCTTTACTGCCGCCAAACGGTGCCGCCTCATTTGACAGAATGCCTGAGTTAACCGCCACCATGCCATATTCTAAGCCTTCGGCGACACGGAAAATACGGCCCACGTCGCGCGCGTAGAAGTAGCTGGCCAAGCCGAACTCAGTGTCGTTGGCGTACTGGATCGCTTCTTCTTCGGTTTTAAATTTGAACACCGGCGCTAAGGGGCCAAAGGTTTCCTCTTTCGCGACCTTCATGCTTTGCGTCACGTTTTTCACAATGGTGGGCTCAAAGAAATTGCCGCCTAAAGCGTGGGGTTTACCGCCCAAAACCACTTCGGCGCCTTTAGAAACCGCATCGTCAATGTGTTCTTGCGTTTTCTTCACCGCGGCAGCATCAATCATTGGCCCTTGTTGTACGCCTGCCTCAAAGCCATTCCCAACCTTCATCTGGCTAACGGCCGTGGTGAGCTTGGCCACGAAGGCATCGTAAACGCCTTCTTGGACGTAGAGGCGGTTGGCGCACACACAGGTTTGGCCCACGTTACGGAATTTAGAAATGAGGGCGCCTTCGACGGCGGCATCTATATCAGCATCGTCAAACACGATAAACGGGGCATTGCCGCCTAATTCCATGGATACTTTTTTAACCGTGGTGGCACATTGAGCAATCAGTTTTTTGCCGACTTCGGTCGACCCAGTAAAGCTGAATTTTTTCACCACAGGGTGTTCGGTTAATACTTTGCCGACATCGGTTGAGCCGCCGGTTAAAATGCTCAATAGGCCTTTAGGCAAGCCTGCACGGTCGGCTAGCTCAGCAATGGCAAAGGCCGAGTATGGTGTGGCCGTGGCAGGGCGAACCACAATGGCGCAGCCAGCGGCTAAGGCCGGGGCCACTTTGCGGGTGATCATGGCATTGGGGAAGTTCCACGGCGTAATCGCCGCGCACACGCCAATCGGCTCTTTTGTCACCAAAACCCGTTGATCGGGGGCATTAGAAGGAATGATGTCGCCGTAGGCGCGCTTGCCTTCTTCTGCAAACCACTCAATATAAGAAGCGCCGTAGGCAATTTCGCCCTTGGCTTCAGCCAAAGGCTTGCCTTGTTCAGCGGTTAGAATCGTGGCCAAGTCATCTTGGTTGGCCATCATTAAATCAAACCATTTTCGTAGAATATTGGCCCGAGCCTTGGCCGGGGTTTTCTTCCAGGTTTTCATCGCCGTTTCGGCCGCAGCAATGGCTTTGAGGGTTTCTGCCTGGCCCATTTTTGGGATGGTGCCCAACACTTCTCCGGTGGCTGGATTGGTCACTTCTAGGGTTTCGCCGCTGTCGGCGTTTAACCATTGGCCATCAATGTAACATTGTTGCTTAAATAAGCTCTGATCTTTTAATTGCATTTCTAAACTCCTGTGTGGACACGCGGGGTCCACGCGTTGCGTTTTGATTCATGGCCAGCGGGGCTGACCACTTAAGGGTTATTGATTGGCGAACTGTAGGGCGGCTTCTAGCGTGCTCAAGGCTTCATCAAAGACCGAGTCTTCAATGGTCAATGGGAACAAGAAGCGCATCACGTTGTAATACATGCCACAGGTCAGCAAAATAAGGCCATGCTCTAAAGCATAAGTTTGTGCTTTTTTGGCAAATTCAGGATCGGGCTGTAGGGTGCCCGGCTTCATGAACTCGACCGCCACCATGGCGCCTAGGCCACGAACGGCTTTAATGGCTGGTATGCTGCCTTTTAGAGACTCAAGCTTGGCCATCAGCTGGTCGCCAAGAACCTGAGCGCGTTCGCATAGCTTCTCGTCTTCAATCGCATGAATGACCGCTTTGGCCGCGGCCAAAGCCAGGGGGCTACCGGCGTACGTACCGCCTAGGCCGCCGGGTAAGGGGGCGTCCATAATCTCAGCCTTACCAATCACGCCAGACAGCGGGAAGCCGCCGGCCAACGATTTGGCAATGGTGATTAAATCGGGCGTGACCCCAGTGTGTTCGGCAGCAAACAGTTTGCCAGTACGGGCAAAGCCAGACTGCACCTCGTCAAAAATCAACACAATGCCATGCTGGTCACAAATGTCGCGTAAAGCTTTAAGGAAGGAATAAGGGGTCACGTTGAAACCGCCTTCGCCTTGGATGGGCTCAATAATGATGGCCGCCACGTCGGTTGGGTCAATATTAGATTTAAAGATCTTTTGCAAACCTGCTAGCGCTTCTTCTTCGGTCACGCCATGTAATTCGTTAGGATAGGGAGAGTGGATGATGTCGGCGGGAAAGGGCCCAAAGCCGACCTTATAGGGCGCAACTTTGCCAGTTAGGCCTAAGGTAAAGTTGGTACGGCCATGGTAGCCACCAAAGAACGAGATCACGCCGCGACGGCCAGTATGGCTACGCGCGATCTTAACCGCATTTTCCACCGCCTCTGCACCAGTGGTCAAAAATAAGGTTTTGGCTGGGCCGCCTACGGGCGCACGCTCGTTAATCAGCTCTGCCACCTCAATATACGCCTCATAAGGCACAACCTGATAGCAGGTATGGCTAAATTTGTGCAGCTGTTCGGCGACCGCAGACTCAACTTTAGGGTGTAAATGGCCGGTATTCAATACGCCAATGCCACCGGCAAAATCAATGTAACGATTGCCTTCGGTGTCCCAAATTTCTGCATTTTTTGCTTTGTCTGCATAAAAGGTACACATAATGCCAACCCCTCGTGGGGTTGCAGCTTGACGACGTTTCTCTAAATCTTGATTCTGAGACATATTCAGACTCCTTTGTATGGTGCGCGTTTGTATTTATGATGCGGCTAGCGGCGAGGCCACTGGGCCTGATAAGGCTGTAAGGATGAGTTCTAAAGCCTGCTTCATGGCCTTTGTTAGAAACCATGCTTACAAAAAAATAAAGGCCTATGGTCATCATAAGACAGGATTGAGGGGTTTGTATAGTCACTCTAATTTAATTTAAATAGGCCACTTACCTTCGTCATATCGCCCATAGGTAAACTTAATTATTTACCTCTATGAGGGGGGCAGAGGGGCTGATAGAATGGACTTATATTATTATTGTTTAAAGATAAGGGGGAATTATGTTTTTTGTACTGTCACCAGCCAAAACCCTAGATGAAACCACGCCCGCACCCACGCAAACCTACACACAAAGTCCACTGTTAAAGCACAGTGCTGAATTAATCAAAGTGTGCCGCAAGCTGTCACCACAGGACATTGCCGAACTGATGAAGGTGTCTGACAAAATCGCGGTGCTGAATACGGAACGATTTGGCGACTGGGCCACACCATTTGATTTAAAGAATGCCAAGCAAGCCGTGTATTTGTTTAAGGGCGACGTTTATGAGGGGTTAGATGCCTATCATTTAACCGCTAAAGCCACTGACTACCTTCAGCAACATCTGGGCATTCTTTCTGGCCTGTATGGTATTTTAAAGCCGTTAGACTTAATGCAGCCTTATCGCCTGGAAATGGGCACGAAGTTAAGTAACCCTAAGGGGGCGAATCTTTATGCTTACTGGGGCCAGATCATTGCCAAGCAGATTAATCAGTACATGCGCGAATCAGGGCAAGAGACGCTGATTAACCTCGCTTCTAACGAATACTTTAAAGCGGTAGACAAAAAAACCTTGGCTTACCCCATTGTGACGCCGATTTTTAAAGACAAAAAGAATGGCGAATACAAGATCATCAGCTTTTACGCCAAAAGAGCGCGTGGATTAATGGTTAAATACGCTGCAGAAAACCAATTAAATAGCCCCGAAGCCTTGAAAAACTTCGACCTTGGCGGTTACTACTACAGTGCCGATCATTCAAATGGCAATGAGTGGGTATTCCTAAGAGAAGAACAATAACTTTATAAATAATGGGTTATAAAATAAACCCAAAGAAAAGTAAAAAAGGGCTTGGCAAGCCCGTGGTTATTAGGTACTATACGCATCTCTTAAGGAGGCGTGGCAGAGCGGTTGAATGCAACGGTCTTGAAAACCGTCGAAGGCTTATACCCTTCCGTGAGTTCGAATCTCACCGCCTCCGCCAGATACTTGGCGGGATGTTTCTAGCAAACATCTTCTCCTAAAGAAAGAACCCCAGAGCATAAGGCTTCTGGGGTTTTTTTCGTCCTTCTTTTCTAAGCATTTCCGAATCTATCTAGGTAATTCTGTTTGTTTCGGAGGCAAATAGAGGCAAATGTAGAGGCAAATGTAGAGGCAAATTTATGAAGGCAAAAAATTTGCCTCCATGATCTATTAATCTATTTGTTTTATATAGGTTTTATGGTTATTTTATGTAAGCTAAATTTGCCTCTTGTCTTGGCCTTTCTTTATGTTTTATGGGCAGTAGTCTTGATGGGCTTTACATGCCAATAAAGAAAAGCCGTTTATTTCTATATTAATATACATAAGCATAGAATGGCGGTTATGGCCTGTAACGGTGATTCTTGTGGATCTCAATGTTCAGTTTACATGGGCATTAAATAATGGGGATGATATAGTTAAGGCTCAACAAGAAGGAGTTCGAATAATGAGCAATGATAAAATTAAACTACAAGAGAAAATTAGGCTACGGGAGTTGCTGGAGCAATACGAGACGGATGCGAGCTTTAGAGAGCAGCATGCTGCGCTATTGGCCTCATTTTCAGAGGCCTTTACTCAGGCACAAAAGCTATTTAGTCAAGGCAATAGCCAGCTGTCTGATATTAACCACGTGCTTGAAAAATCCATGCTGGGCTTTTCGAATGACGTGGTGGAATACTTTAAGCTAGAGGGTCGTGCTCACGAGCTCAAGTAGATTCATACTCATGGTTGTTTGACCGCCCTAATGGGGCGGTTTTTTATTGCATCAATGATTAGTTAGGCAGGTCTAGGATCAAGCGCTGAATCTGTGTTGCAGGGATCCCCTGAGCGTTCCCTAATGGACCTTTTGATTTAATGTCTTAACCGCTCATTCATATGACGTTCAGCTGGCTAACTCGAGCGGCGTATTCAATACTGATCAGTACAGGCTTTACATCATTATGGCTTAAGGCGTCATGATGCTTCTATGCTAAAGCCGCCTTCCGTATGGATGGTGGCCAAAATTGAGTTGGCAATATAGCAAGACTGATGGGCTAGGTCGTGTAGCTTGGTCACCATTTCGGCATCGGGTGACTTCGGGCCGCTAAAGGTGACCTGAGGGCGTAAATAAATGTCGGTGATGGCCATTTTATGGGCTTGGTTTTTAGCCATGATGCCTTCTGGCGTGTCGGTATAGGCATTAACCTTAAAGCCTTTTTTAGCCGCAATGCCTAGAAACCACAGCATGTGGCAGCTCGCCACCGCGGCGACTAGGGCTTCTTCTGGATCGACAGCCGCTGCTACTGATAAAGGCAATGGCACTGAGTGAGGGGAAGATGAGGCTGGAATGCTGATGCCTTCATCAAACGTCCACTGGTGTAAGCGGCTATAGTGGTTGTCTATAAAAGCTTCATGGGGCTGGCGGGTCCAGTTAATGTGGGCGTAATAAGAGGTCATGGCGCAATCCTTTGTGGTGGGTAAGGGTTGAGCCTAGCATGATCGAGCCTGTTTTAGGGCGGTATTTGATGGGGGTTGGGCAGACCACATGGCGATGGCCTGTAGGTGGGCCTACGATGAAGCAGGGAGTATTGGGTGTTCAAGTTGTTTATTGAGTGCTGAGTGTAAAAGAAGGCGACAGCGCATTGGTAGGCCCTAGCGTAATCTAGCGCTAGGGTTTTTTTGCGCCTTTTGTTCCGAGGACAGCGTCGGTGGACTCAGTAAGGCCGGGTGCCTTAACTCAAAATAATGTTTTCGCAGGGGGCGCTTGGTTTATGGGGTTTGGAAGATGTTTTGTTTCAGATTAAGGGGTTAGCTTTGGGTGCATGCCAGAGGCGTTTTTAGTGCGTAAGGGGCCTGCTTGACGTACGTCAAGAAGCCTTGTGCTATGTGGTTTCCCACAATATACGAACAGGGCTCAGAAGTAGAAAAATAGGCGCACATTTAAGGAATATCCTATGAAAAAAATCTATTTAACACTGAGTGCGATTGTGGTTGTGGGGGTGGCTGCGGCCTATGGTGGTTCACACGCCATCATGGCGTCTCGGCAGCAGGCCATTGAGCCTAAGCTAACGGCCAGCGCCGACGTGGTCGCGCGCGGTCAATATGTGGCCAAAAGCGCGGACTGCTTTGCCTGCCATAGTGTGCCAGGCGGTAAAGACTATGCAGGGGGCTTGGCGATGCAAACGCCGGTTGGGGCGATTTACTCGACCAACATCACTCCCGATCCAGAAACCGGCATTGGTGGCTATTCTTTGACCCAGTTTGCCAATGCGGTAAAGCATGGGGTGCGCCATGATGGGGCGCCGTTGTATCCCGCCATGCCTTACCCCTCTTATACCATTATGCCGGACGAGGACATTGAGGCCATGTACGCCTACTTTATGACGGCGGTTGAGCCGGTTAAGCAGGTCAACCAACCCTCTACGTTACCGAGCGTCATGAGCATGCGGTGGCCGGTGGCTTATTGGCAGGCTTTGTTTGCCCCAGCGCGCACTTTTACGGCCAACGCTGAGTGGGATGAAGACGTGAAGCGAGGGGCTTATCTGGTAGAGGGCCCTGGCCACTGCGGCGCCTGTCACACCCCTCGTGGCGTGGCCTACCAAGAACAGTCTATGAGCATGGCGGATGACGACAGCTTTTTGTCGGGTGCCGTGGTGGATGGATGGCGTGCGAAAAGCTTGCGCGGTGAGGGCAATGGTTTGGGTGAGTGGACTGAAGACGACATTGTGCAATTCTTGAAAACGGGCCGGACCGATAAAATCATTGCGTTTGGTGCGATGGCAGACGTGGTAGAGCACAGCACCCAGTTCATGACGCCGGCCGATTTGCGCGGCATGGCCAAATATTTGAAATCGCTACCGCCGACCTCGGGGCGACCTGAGCAGCGTCCGACGCAAGAAGACAAAACCACTCAGGCGTTGTTAGACGGTACCGACACTAGCCGCGGCGCTTTACTGTATACGGAAAATTGTACGGTTTGTCACCGTGCTGATGGCAAAGGCGTGGCGCGTATTTTCCCAGCCCTGGATGACAACAGTGCGGTGGTGGCCAATAACGCACAGTCGGTGATTCAGGTGACTTTAGAAGGTGGCCGTATGGCGAGCACGCCGCACGACAAGATGGCGTTTACCATGCCCGCTTTTAATAAGCTGAGCGATGAAGACGTCAAAGACATCGTCAACTTTGTGCGCACGGGTTGGACCAATGATGCACCGCGTATCAATACCCAGGATGTGACCGAGATTCGTCGCTTCCTAGAGAAAAAATCACCCCATTATTTGGGAGAGAAACAATGAGTTCATTGAAAAAAATAGTCTTCTGGATGGCGATGCCTTTATTGTTGGTCACCGCAGCCTGCTCAGATAAGCCAGCGCAGTCACAGCCTGATCAGTACGAAGTGACGGTGGCAAAAGACGTGGTGAAAACGGATTACAGTATCCCTAGCCAAACGGATTTAATCGAGCATGAAAATGCGGATTTAATTTTATACGGTGGCCGCTTGTTGAATGAAACCAAACGTTTATTGCCCAACAACGTTGGGGCGCAAATGAATTGTAATAGCTGCCATATTGCCAACGGTAAAGAGCAAAAAGGGGCGCCTTACGTTAATTCTTATTTTAGCTATCCTAAAAAAATGCCGCGGGCCGGCAAAATGGTGGACTTACAGCAGCGCATTAATGGTTGCTTTCAGCGTTCCATGAACGGTAAGCCTTTGGCCGTGGACAGTAAAGAGATGAATGCCATGATCGCGTACATGGCTTGGTTAAGCGAAGGGTTGCCCAAAGACGCTAAGGTTCAAATAGACGTGGGCGGGAAGATTGATGAAAGCCTGGCGCCTGATCCTGTGCGGGGTAAGCAGCTGTACGCGCAGCAATGTGCCATCTGTCATGGTGATAATGGTGAAGGCTTGAATGACGAGCGCGGCCACGTGGTGTTCCCACCGCTTTGGGGCGAGCAGTCCTTTAACATTGGGGCAGGGATGGCCAGAACGTATAAGGCTGCTGCGTTTATTCGTGACAACATGCCTATGTCGGTGCAAAAGCATGGTAAATGGGGTCAGGGCGGGGTGTTGACCGATCAGGATGCCGTCGACATTGCCGAGTACTTTACCCACCAGCCGCGTCCAGATTTTGCGGGTAAGGTTAATGATTGGCCCAACGGCAAAAAACCTAAGGATGCGCGGTATTGATTGATTTTCAAGTCTGAACTGGTTTTGGCCGTGCGTAAAGCACGGCCTTTTTTTATGGTGTGTACGGGCATTTGGTGTCGATGAGGGCATAGGCAGGGGGAATGGCTGGGTTTGGTTAGTCAGTGGGATTGGTGTTGACGATGGCATATGTTTGTGGCATTTTAAGAGTGAGAAGTCTACGATAAAGAAGAGTGGGTGAACAGCATCGTGGGCGTATGCTAGGGAGGCATGGCTATGTACGAATACAAAGAAACCGGTATGGATAATGTGTGGCTGGTCAATGGGCACACAGTTGTAGAGGGCCCTGATGGGGCTGCCGTTCAGGTTGTGTCTGTTCGCCAATTGGCGAACGCATTGGCCCAGGTTTTGGTTCAGTCAGAGGCAGCATTAAGCGGTAGGGCCCTGCGCTTTTTACGATTGCAGCTGGGGCTAGAGCGGACAGAGATGGGGGCCATTATTGGCGTTGGGGCTGAAACCATTATTCAGTGGGAGCAGGAGGTGACGGTGCTGCCCGTGGCGGCTGACTTCATGGCCAGGGTTGTTTACGCCAGTAGGCTGACGCCCAGCGTCACCGCAGTGGCATTGCTTGAGCAGATGGCTCACGTTAAGCGTGGTACGCGGCATCGGATCGTGTGTCGTTTTGAGCAGGATGCATGGCGTGTAGGAGAAGAGTAGGCACTGGCTGTTTGGCGACGTTTGGATACGGCGCCAGCATCAATATAGACAGGATAGACATTGTGGTGTGCCCTATAACTCGGATAAAATTTAGCCTATTTTAAATCAGATAGGTGTGTGATGAAGCGGATTTTATTACTGAGTATGGGGTTGGCGTGTGCCGGACTGGCGATGGCGACCTCCCCTACGGTGCCCAAAAGCGTGTTCAAGCAGTTTAATGCCTATGCCGAAAAACAGTTCTGTTCGACCATCACAGAAGAAGCGCTGTACGTGATTAACCGGACGACTTACTTGGCTGCACATGCTGATTATTGCGGCTACGGAGGCAACTCGTTGCCAAGACAGGTGTTGACGGCGATGAACGTACAGACTAATTCCGCGGGGAAAGCACATTATCAGGTAGTGGCGGCAAATGTCTTAGAAGATTTAGACATTTGGGGTAGTGTTGAGAAGATTGAGCATGACGCGCGCACCATCACCGTGATCATGCGGCAATTAGGCCCTGAAGATGCACGTTGCTGTCCCAGCGTGCTCACGCAGTACACGATTGAAATTGGCAGTTGGAAGCTGTTGGCCCAAAAGCAGTTATAAGGCTTAGGTGAGGCCAACGCCTGATCGAATGACGCGGGTTGGCCTTGCTTGGCAAAACGACGATTATTCGTTGGCTAAAATAATGTTCTTTAAGCGTAGCGTGGACACTTCCTCTGCGGTCAGTAGACGGCCGCTGTTTTTAACAAAGGTGTCGAGCTTTGGGGGTAAGTCGGCTTGATGAGCCAGGTAAAAGGGCTGATTGGGCGTGTTGGCGTTTTTGCTCCAGTAATGGACCACGGTTTCACCTTGGACATTCTTGCCTACCTGCTTGATTTTACGCAATTGGCCTCTACTGGTTTCGAAAAAGTTACCCGGGTGTACATCGGCGACGTTGATGGCCATAAATAGTCTCTATATAAAATTAAATCACAATGGTTTCTCTATAATATCATGCATTGCCTTACTCAGAATGCTGCGCTGCTGTAGGCCTTGGCTATTTGACTACTGTCAGGCTTGTGAATAAAGAGTGATGGCATTTTATTGGCAGTGTATTTAATAGCAGCGCCCCCAGGCAATGTGCGCGTCCTAAACGATCCTAGCCTGCAACAGCCTCCGCACCCCCATGCGTTAACGGTGACCTTACGACATCACTGCCTCATTTCGCCACCCATTCATACCACATCACGCTCAAACGACTAACGTCTTACTTAGTCAGCCACTACCTAAGCAACACTAAGCACCTTGGCAGCCCCAAGCCATACTTTGGTACAAAAACTTTTAATCGTCACCGACCATCACCTCTGAGTCGATTAAACAATGATTTATTGTTTGCAGAAGACGTGCCTCAATTTTACCGGCCTTCTGACAGTGTCTCCCTTAGGTGAAGTACCGTCCCGTAGAATCTACTTCGGCGGCTAAAAGGGGAACGGTACTTCAGCTAAGAGCAAGTGTGGTGAGTTTAAAGTATCTGGCTATATACGCTGGGTTTATATTCGAACACCAAACCATGGTTTGGTGTGGCTCCCATCCGCTTGGGTAGCCTTAGCAGTAGGGTGTGGTAAAGCGCAGCCTACCCACCAGCTTTAATGCATCAGATCATATAAACCAAAGGCGACGTGGGTCGCGATTCACGCTACAAAGTACTAAAAAACATGGTTTGGTGTTTGATGAAGGACTGGTACTTGTTTTGCGACGATCGCCTCGCCGCGCATCCTTTAGGTGAAGTACCGTCCCGTAGAGCCGCCGAAGTAGGTTCTATTGAGCCAGATGAAGCAGGCAAAAAGCTTGTGGCGCCCGACCACGCTTTTATAGGAGGGGGAGCACTCTTGCCTGCGCTGGCTCAATAGGTTCTGCTGAGGGCAGTCACGAAGTGACCGGGGATCAGGTTGGCCCGCACGTGGCCGGCGGCAAAAACTCATATTTGAGCCTTCGGCCAAATACTCAAACAACTTTGCCTTAAAGCCCCGGCCCCGCACGAACCGCCTCGGCGGCTAAAAGGGGAACGGTACTTCACCTAAGGGAAAGGTGGTGAGTTTAAATAATTTGGCATTCACCAAACCATGGTTTGCCTCTCGTCTTACAGGTAATCGGCTGATGAAGCGAGACCATGGGTAGGCTGCGCTTTATCCACGCTACGGCATGTTGGCCATCACCAAACCATGGTTAAAATTAAAGCTGCCTTAAGGCAGCTTTAATTAATTACTGAGCTTGGGCGCCTGATGCTGGCGAAAATAGGCCCACTCATCGACCGTTTGGCCATTGGGCAATCGGCACAGCCCCTTTTCGCCTGCCGACGTCTTCTGTATGGTGTGCTCTTTGCCTTGTGCAAGACAAAACTGGGTTGCCGGATTGGCCATGCCGATATTGGGCGTAGCGAGTGTCTCTAGTTGGGCACAAGCAGACAGCAGGCCACACAGAATGGCGATGAGGCTGAGACGCAGGATCATAAGCATCCTTAATTAGGGGCAAGGCTTCGGGGCTTAAGGGCGTGATTGGGTTTCGATGCTTAGGCATCTGGCCAGGGGGTGAGTATTTCAAAGCCGGTGTCGGTCACGGCGACCATGTGCTCCCACTGGGCGGACAGCGAATGATCCTGCGTGATGACGGTCCAACCGTCGGCCAGTTCTTTACTGTGGCGTTTGCCTGCGTTGATCATGGGCTCAATGGTGAACACCATGCCGGTTTCTAGCCGAACGCCTTTGCCGGGCGTGCCGTAGTGTAAGACCTGCGGTTCATCATGGTAGATTTTACCGATGCCGTGACCACAATATTCCCTGACCACGCTAAAGCCAGCCTGATGTGCGACGGTTTGGATGGCGTAGCCAACGTCGCCTAAGGTGGCGCCAGGCTTCACTTGTTCAATGCCAGCCATCATGGCGTCAAAGGTGGTGTCACATAGTTTCCGAGCCAATGGGCTGGGTTCACCGACGTAATACATTCGGCTGGTGTCGCCAAACCAGCCGTCCTTGATGATGGCCACGTCGATGTTAATGATGTCCCCATCTTTTAAGATCTGATCAGACGGAATGCCGTGACAAATCACGTGGTTTACAGAGGTGCATAGGGTGTGCTGGAAACCATGGTAGCCGATGTTGGCTGGAATGGTTTTTTGCTTATGGACAATATAGTCATGGCAAATTTGGTCTAGTTCGGCGGTGGTGATGCCGGCTTGAACGTGAGGCGCAATCATGCTTAAAACGTCGGCGGCCAGTTTGCCGGCACGGCGTGCGCAGTTGATTTCTGCTGGTGTTTTTAGGGTGATGCGGCGATTCATGAGTGCGGTTCCTTCGCCCTATAGGCGTTGGGGATTGTGTTGATTAAGGGTTTGAGTTGGGTAGGCCGTGTGTTGGCCACGTCGTTTGCAGGCGCAGGCGCTTTTGAGTGCGATAGCGGATGCTGTGGGCAGGATTTACTTGCCGACGACGATGCCTAACAGAAGGCCATACCCATGCTGTTTTGTTTTGGTACCAGAAGCATTTTCTAGTATAGCAGCTGGTTTTCTGCCTGTCTAAGTCCGCGCTTGGGTACTGAGTTGGGCTGGTCGAGGTGATTTTAAGGAGTGGGGGCGAACGATTGGCCCTGAGTAAAAGCGGCGCTTAAACAGCCTTGATTAAGGCCTTAAGCAGCCATGTCTTCATTAAAGTTTAATTAAATAGTGATTAAATTAAACTTTTTCTTTTAATTAAGCGTCTATATTGGCTATGTAGGGCATTCTAGTGGTCTGAGGCTCGCATAGAAAACTTAACTTGGAGAGAACCATGATGAAGAAAACCATGCTTGCCCTTTTGGCATTAGGGTCTGTGTTGGGCGCTTGCTCAACGGTTGAAAATGCCTTGGAAAAAACGTCAGAATCTGTTGAAAAGGCCAGTACGGCTTTGCTCGGGAAGAGCATGACCTACCAATGTGCCAATAATCAAGAGGTTAAAGTTCGGGCCTATCAAAAAGGCAGCAGTCACTTAATTGACCTTCAGCTGCCCAATAAAGAGCAGCATACATTGGCTCAGGTGGTGGCCGCGAGCGGAGAAAAATATCAAGGTAATATTTACGAGTGGTGGGGTAAAGGAGAGACGGCTTACTTTACCAATATTATGAATGGCCCCCAGGAAGGGGTAGAGTGCCGCTTGGTTAAACCATCTTAAACTAAAAAAACCCGCGGGCGCGGGTTTTTTTAAGCCTGATCTTCTGGCTTGGGCTGGCCTTGTTGTTTGTGTTCGTCATAGCGTTTTTTGACTAGGTAAGCCCCTAAGACGCTGCCACCGGGCACGACGAGGATCAGCAGGCCCAGCATGATTTTTTTTAATGTATTCATAGGAGACCATTGAGTGGGTGTGGGTTAGGGCGCGTTGTGTGCCGTCGTTTGAGGCAAAGGCACCCAGCGAATGAGCTGGATTAACGGCAGCTGTTCCAATGGCCCTTGGTGGTGGGTAATGGTTTCGCGGGCTTGAGGTAAGCGCATTCGATGTTCGAAAGCAATCTTGCCCAGCCCCATAACCGATTGTTGGCATGCTTGACATGCGCCGGAAATGGCAAAGTTTAAAGGTTCGGTTGGGTGGAAAGTATACGCCATGACCTTACCTTGGGCATCGGCTTGAGCGCAATGAGGACATTGGGGTAATGAAAAAGTGGCCATGAGCGTTTCGATAACCTAAAGACATAAAGAACATTATTATACCCTAGATGGCCTTTTTTTTGAAGGAAGTGTTTGATAAATGGCTATTTTTTAAACACGGTGAGCATGGTGGTATCCTGACGTATTTTATTAGAATATCTATCTTCATTTAATAACAAAACCTCAATATTCTCAGGGCTTCATGATAGTATTATGTGCCATGCATGAAGTTTGGCACCCGTCCACGGGTTTAACCAATGAAAGGGATGATGATGACCTTACAAGATGCTTTACAATTAGCCGCGACCCTAATGGCCGGCCAGATTTCAACGACGCAAAGCAAGCAAGAGATTATTTCTGAAATGTTGGATTTCGCTGATTTGATTTTAGTGGAAAACGCCAAGCGCCATCCAGTGCGTAGTAGCCTAATTTTGCAAGAAATTTTGCGAATCAAAGAAGAGCAAGATCAACTGGCGGCCAAAGTGAAATAAGGTTTTAAATAGCCCTTAAGGGTGATACAGATTAATCGTTGACCTGATCTAGGCCCGTTTCAGAGCAGTATAAGGGCCGAAGCTGGGTAAAGGAGGGGTGATGTTGTATACGTTTAAATCTCGTGCGGCTTCTGATCTGATTTTTTTAGAAGCGGATGGACGTCAGTTGTTGACGCTGATGGGGAAGGACCCTGATGCGCCGAATGGTGTCTTAACCACGGCGCAAATCCCCGCGGCGATTGCCGCTTTAAACGCGGCCATGGCGAAAGAGGCCGCATTAGAAAAAGTGCCTGCAGAGGATGAGGAGGAGGCCGACTCAGAAGATGAAGCGCCAGAAGTGGTGGCTTTAAGGCAAAGGGTGGTGCCGTTTATTGAGTGGCTGGAACGCAGCCTTGCCGATGATCACGACGTCATGTGGTGAATCTGTTTGGCTTAGATCAAAATCCATCGTTTTGAGGGTTTCTTTCGGCCTCATTGGCCTTTAGTATGAGGGTATGGAAAAAAGAGCCAGCCGATTCCCTATTCACCCAAAGCATCCCGAACGATTGTGTTGGGGGTGTGATAAATATTGTCCTGCAACGGCATTGCAATGTGGTAACGGATCTGGCCGAACGCTCCATCCAGTAGAGCTGTTCGGCGAAGACTGGTACAACCCTGACGATGATTTTGTAGGCGCTAAGGTACGGGTGAAATAATAGGCATTCAGCGTTGATTAAGGCGACCTCCAGGGGTCGCTTTTTTGTGCGCATCTGGTGGCTTGGCAGCACGGGTACGCTGTATTGAAGGACGCCTATAGACAAGTGCAGGCGGGCTTGTCGTGTTGTAAAGTCGACTTGATCAAAGGTGGCCGCTGCAGTGGGGCGATTGGATAAGCCTCGCGCCGTCCTTAAATGGGCTATGATGGAGACTAGGCTTGAGAAAAAGCCAGTAAGGCGTGTTCACGAGTAGTTTTTGGCTGGGGCATGTACCTGTCATTAAGCCCTCAGGTTTTGAGTGGCTGAACGTGGTGGGCACAGCCTCTGGTCGCTTTTGATGAGAAAAAGGAGAACGGTATGTGGCAACGTGATGCGGATTTGGCCGCTTTAAATGCGCGCTCTGAGGGAACGATGGTGGCCCACCTGGGCATTGTGTTTACACGGATGGGTGATCATTTTTTAGAGGCCACCATGCCTGTTGATGAGCGAACTCGCCAGCCGTTTGGACTGTTGCACGGCGGTGCCTCGGTGGTGTTGTCAGAAACCTTGGGCTCGATGGCAGGCTATTTGATGACTCAGGGCGATGATCGGGTGGTGGGCTTAGAAATCAACGCCAACCACATCGCTTCGGCCCGCTCAGGATTGGTTCGGGGCGAGTGTCGTGCCATCCACTGTGGTCGCAGTAGCCAAGTATGGGAAACCAAGATCTACAATGAGGCCAACAAGCTGTGTTGCGTGTCGCGTTTAACTGTGGCGGTGCTGAGCGCATAAGCGCATTGAGTGAGGGGCAGTGGGTTGCTACAATAGCGCCTTTCATCGTGCGTAAAGGGCTTATTGTGGCGATTCCACTTATTGAAGCAGTTGAGGGAAGCTATACCCACTTCCCGTATCCGCCTGGCTATGGGGATGATGAGCGTAACATCGGCGGCATCGATTTAATCCAAGAGCCGCAGCGGCTGTCCGAGATTCCTGAAACAGAAGGCCTGTACTATTTGCCTCTGCTCATCAAAACTTTAAACCAGCCACAAGCGGAAACCCTAACCTTGGGCTGTGGTTTTTGGCAAGATCAGGGCGTGTACTATTCTTATCTAGAATTCGCCTGGCGTGATTCGGCTCATATGCCAGACGTGCGGGTGTTGGATGAAGCCTTTTTGAATTGGGCGGTCACTCATTGCGAAGAGTTTGACAACATTCAGGGCATTGTCGCGGCGAACACAGAGTGGGGGCGCAGAATCGTGACGCACGCGGGCTTAGGGCGTGACATTGTGGTGTTAGAATTTTTGGTGTGTGGTTTGACGGTTTATGAGGTCGAGTATGTTTATCAGGCTTTGGGCCTGTTCTTGAGCCAACTGCAAGCATAGTTGGGTGCTAGGGCGGTGATGGCTGAGGATGGTTTTTAGTGTTTTGTAGCGTGAATCGCGTCCGACGTCGCCTTCGGCGAAACAAAACGCCCAAATTTAAGTCATGCCTGACTAAAAGCAGCCTTTTAAAATCATTCATGCTTCGGCAACATCGCTATTGATCAATCGTTGGGTTTCGCCCTGTAGGGCGCCATCATTTCTTTTTGATGTCAAAAAGAAACGAAGCAAAGAAAAACCACCCCACTTTATCCGCCCGCTACGCGGGTGCCCTCGTTGGCCCGCACGTGGCCGGCGGCAAAAACTCATATTTGGGCCTTCGGCCAAATACTCAAACAACTTTGCCTCAAAGCCCCGGCCCCGCACGAACCGCCTCGGCGGCTAAAAGGGGAGCGGTACTTCACTTAGAGGTAAACATTGTTAGTTTAAATTATTTTAATTACATGCTAGGTTTTATTCAAACACCAAACCATGGTTTGTGGCGATGAGTGACGCATTGCGTCTATTTTGTGGCTTAATGGCTTGATTTTTTAAAATATAGCCTTATTTACTATACTCAGGCAGTGGTAATCATTAAAATAAAGTCTTATAGCGCCGAAAAGCATCCTGCGGTTATGTGGTGACAGCGGCTCGGTGGCGTGGCTATTCAAACACTTTCATCTAAAGATAGGCACATTATGTATAAAAAACTTATGGTCGTGGTGCTAATGGCGGTGGCCAAACGCGTGATCCAGAAAAAATTTCGTTAATGGTTGATGATCGCTGCCCTATACGAGGGCAAGTCGACAGCATTGGTGAAAAGCCCCTCTGACATGAGGGGCTTTTCATTTTAAGGGTTCATTAAGAAAGGCTGTCATGCAGAAGAGTATTTTTATTACAGGCTGCTCGAGTGGCATCGGGCTAGTGGCGGCGCTGGACCTACAGCAGCGGGGCTATCGAGTGCTGGCGGGGTGTCGGCAGCAGCAAGACGTGGTGCGGATGAATGATTTAGGGCTGGAAGGGGTGTGGTTAGACTTAGACAGCGAAGCCAGCGTTGAGGCGGCCGCAGCAGAGGTCATTGAAAAAACCTCGGGTCGGCTGTATGCTTTATTTAATAATGCCGGCCATGGGGTTTATGGGCCTTTGCGCAGCCTGTCTCGAACACAGTTACAGCAGCAGTTTGTGGCCAATTTGTTTGGCGTGCATCAGTTGACGTTGCTGTTGTTGCCCGCCATGCTACCGCATGGGGAAGGCCGTATTATTCAAACCAGCTCCATCATGGGATTGGTGACGACCCCTAAGCGGGGTGCGTATGCGGCCAGCAAATATGCGCTAGAGGCCTGGTCCGATGCCTTGCGGATGGAGCTACACGACAGCGGTATTCGAGTCAGCCTGTTGGAGCCGGGGCCGTTAACCACGTCGTTTAGTCAAAATGTTCGCCAGACGCAGGCGGATCAGCCGGTGAGTAATCCGGGCATCGCTCGGTTTTTGACGCTGGGGCCAGAGGCCATCTTACCGAAGCTGCATCACGCTTTAGAATCTCGGCGGCCGAAGCTGCGTTATCCTGTGACTTATGTGGCTCATGGGTTAATAGCGTTAAAGTGGTTGCTGCCGGGGCGGTGGTTAGATTACCTGTTGCGCCACCAGAGTGGTGGCTGATTAAAAAGCGTGAGGTTGGCAAGTTTAAGTTTAAAGCCAAACCAATCTTTTCGTGCGTCCGTCATAAGGATTCCTTTAAATCTTAATTAAGTATCAGATAGTTCAGTAGTTATTGAATAAGCATTTTTGAGACACTTTTGCTCGTTTATAAGTAAATAATTTAAAATAGATAGACTTCCTGTTTATTTAAGTACTATGATGAATTTGTGACTTGGTGGGAACCGTGGTAGTTGGCCAAGTCGCAACATTCTCCGTGTGAAGTTGATTTTGGTCAGGCTTTCGGGCCTGACCCTTTTTTTGCTTGGATAATGAAGAAGGCAAGTGCACACGCTTGAGATTCACTAAATAGGCCCGATATAAGCTGTTTACGCTTATATCGGGCCTATTTATGTGTTTATCCTTTCAGCCTTTTCAACCTGAACATTTTGATGATTACCAACGACTGGTGGCTGACGAGCGCGTCATGGCCATGATTACCGAGTATGGCTTGACGCCCGAGCAAGCGCGGGCCGACTTTGAGTGCGTCTTACAAGATAATCAACTGCATCCTAGGCTGGGCCATTTCAGGGTGGCTGACCCGCACACAGGAGCGTACTTGGGCTTGGCTAAACTGGCGGTGGCGAGCGCCGATGCCGATGAGGCAGAGCTAGGCTATATGTTGCTGCCAGAACATTGGGGGCAGGGTTGGGGTTCATTGATTGCGGCTAAGCTGGTGCATGAGGCCAGAGGCATCCCTACTTTGCGCCGTCTGGTGGCGATTATTGATCCCAAGCATCAAGCTTCACGCCGTATCTTGGTCAAGCAAGGCTTTGTCACGACGTCGGTGACCGAGCTTGAGGGTTTGCCGGCAGAGATTTTACATTTGGCTTTGGATTAAGGGATTTGCCCGTAGGTCCATGCGCCATAAAGGTGCTGTCGCAAACGGCAATAGGTAAGCTTGGCTTGCCCTTGTTCGGCATTTCGTCCCCATGAGAAGACCCGTATGCGGGTTAGGGTATGCGGTTTGGGTGGCCGTTCGGCATAAATCGGGGCGGCGGTAAACACCACCCAGTGGTTACTGAAGCGGCCGCGGCCATTTTGTAGCATGCCCGCACCGATGAGGGCGATGACGTGTTGGCGTGCGTCGACGGACTGGCTTAGTTGGCTTAGCTGGCGTGGGCTGCTGCCCAAAGGGGCATAATAGTGATGGCCTTTGGGGGCGCCGACGGCTCGAAACCAGGCGTCTAAATGAAACCAAAAGGTGATGCCAGCGGTTTTGTTGCGGGGCGAGCCGTAGGGTAACAGCTTATTAATGCTGTCTTTAAGGCTGGCCAGCAGAATCCAGTCAATCATGGGTAGGTGGGTTTGCTGGCCGTTCGGTTGGCTAAACTGTTTGGGGTTTAAGGCCTGCGGGCTTGGCCGTAAGTGTAAATCACCTAGCTTGGCTTGGCCGTGCTGCCACAGTGCCATAATGGTGGCCACATAGCGGTCGGGCCGGTCTTGCAGTAGGCAATAGGCAAAGCAGGCTGGGCCACACAGGCTGGATGGGCCTTGCTGGATGGAGGGCGTGGTTAGGTTGGGCGCATCGGCGCTGTGGGCTAGGCGGGCCTGTAATTGGCGAATCAAAATGGCTTTGGCAAACGGTTGTGGTGGCGTATGCTGTGATGGTTGTGGCTCGGCAAATGCCGAGGGGCCGGATTCGCTGGCGGCAAACTCATGGATCAGCTGCTGTGCTTGGGCCAGAAAGTTCACCCGGAGCGACTGCTGCCGTTGCTGGGTGTGTAGGATCGCGCCGCATGCTG
This sequence comes from Neisseriaceae bacterium, assembly GCA_017991555.1. Classification (GTDB taxonomy): domain Bacteria; phylum Pseudomonadota; class Gammaproteobacteria; order Burkholderiales; family Neisseriaceae; genus JAGNPU01. The sequence goes on along the minus strand of JAGOQM010000002.1, from coordinate 144,821 downwards.
TGATCATGCCTGCTGCCGCAGCCTGGCCTTTGGGTAGGGGTTGATGGGCGTGCCAGCCGAGGATGGCAAAGGTGCCATCACAGCGGGGGCAAAAAACGGCGTCCCCAACGAGGGCCTGTGCCTGACCGGCAATTAAAGGTCGGTTGGCGACGGGTAAAATGGTGCCATCGTGGCTGCTGCCATCATGGGCGCGAACAAGGTAGCGATGGGTCAGCATGAGGCGGCTTGTAGGATGGGCTGGTTCATGCCGAAATCATCGCTTAAAATGGCTAATATAGCAATGTGGTTAACGACTATAGGCATGGCCTAATGATTGAGGATGCGTGATGATTGGGGTCAATGAGCAAGGGGACATTCAGCAAATACCGAGCCTGGTTTTGTCGCTGGACGAGCAAAGGTTGTTGGCAGATGCGTGCAATCGTTTACAATTGGCCCTGCCCACATTAATCCACAGCGTGTACGTTTACGGCAGCGTGGCCCGCGGGACGGCGCGCCCAGGCGCGTCCGATTTAGACTTGACCTTGGTGTTGCAGCGGGCGCCGTCTGCGGCCGAAAGTGAGGCCTTGGCAGCGATTCAGCAGGCTTTAGTGCAGGCTCACCCCATTGTCAGTAAGGTGGATTTTGACGTGGGGACTTTGGCCGAAGTGCACACACCGGCTTTGGCGCTGCGCTGGGGTGGATGGTTGAAGCACTATTGCCGGCACGTGGCGGGGCCTGATTTGTCGCTGGACTTTCCTGTGCTTAAGCCTTCGCGGGCTTTGGCTTTGGCCTTGAACGGCGACTGTGTGGGGCGCTTAGGCGACTATGTGCTTGCCTTACGGGCGGCGACAGAACCTAACGACTTAAGGCGCTTACAGCGTGAGGCGGCGCGTTTGGTGATTCGGAGCACCATGGTCTTGCGTACCGATGAAGACGAAGGCTGGCCGAACGCTTTGGCTGATCTGGTGGTGGCCACTACCAGGCATCACCCTGAGCAGGCCGCTGTCTGGGCTTATTTTATGGCGCAAGCACGGCAACCACGGGTGGACCAGGCGACATTTGTGGCCTATTTACAGGCTTATGTGGATTGGCTGGCATCGAGTATGCGTTAACTAACGATGATTTGGGGCTGAGGCACAGGCAGGGCTTGTGTCGTTGGCGGCCTAGAAGGAATGAATAGAAACATGAGTGAAATTGAGAAGAATTGCTTTGGTTTTAATAAGTTGCACCCAAGGTTTTTGGGCATCGTGATGCCCTTTATTCTGTCTTGTATTATGAGTGCAGTGGTGTCATTGGTGAGTATCTTAAAGCACGTTGGCTTTGTGGACGGGCTTTGGTCATTGTGGCTGGGCGCATGGCTCAGCTCTTGGGTCGTTGCGTTCCCTACGGTGTTGATCATGCTGCCGTTTGCAAGAAGGCTGGCCTTTATGTTTGTGCGTAAGCCCAGCCTGTAGCCTAGATTTTGTAAGGTGGTACCGTGATTCAGGCGCGCCCATTAAAAAAGCCAACCGTCAGGTTGGCTTTTTGCATCGCGCTGCTTAGTACAGGCGATAGGGTGTGGCTTCGGGTGCCTGAGTATTTTGCTGTGTGGCACGGATGGTTTTACGGGGCGTTGCAGCCTCGTCGGGCGGGGTCACGCCGTAGTCGGTGTCAATGGGCGGAAAGGCATGGTTGATGCTGGCTTCCGCTTCGTGCGGTTTTAGTTCGGACAGAGCCGCCAAAATTTGTTGGAGCAGCGCTTTATTGTCTGAATTATTTTGCAGTAAGGCGGCCGAGCTGGCCAAGCTTTTTTCAACCTGGGCATTGGTGGTGGCGATGGTGAGCTCTTTGCTGTAGGTGTCGCTGTCTTCCAATAGGTCGAGGGTGTATTTAATGATGTTCAGCTGGCTGATCTGAATTTTAAACAGTCGCGCCATTTGTTGGCAGGCTTTAATGTGGACGTTTAGGCCAGTATAGGTTTCGTTTGCCTGGCTTAGCAGTGATTCTAATGACGCGATTTGGGCGACCCAGCTTTGATCCTGGCCCAGTTTTTCCACGATGGCGCTTAGGGAAGGGTAGTTGGTGATGTTTTCATTGAGCGAAACCAGCTGATTTTTCATTTGGGTGCTGACCGCGCTGCCCGTGTTGTACAGCGCTTCTAAATGACGTTTACTCATCGGGTCTTTAATGTTGTTGACGATTTGCCAATCCTCATTGTTCGCCAATTCGATCCAGCGCGTTTCGTATTTAGAAAACTCTTGGCCGATGGTGATGAGTCGGTTGATCAAATCCGCCACTTCTTTAAAGTCTTCTCGAATGATTAGTGCCATTTATTAGGGTTCCTTCATGACGTTATCGATTATTTAATAATGTTGTTCAAAATGTTGCTCACTGAGCGTTCTTTTCCCTCTATAAATCGATGATTAATCAGGGAGAAGCGGCTTTCTTTACAGGTCGTCTTGGGCGATTCTACCGATTATTGCAAAGTAATAGTTGGATTTAACCTGATTTAACCTTTGTAAAGATTGGGTAGCCTGTTGGTTTGTATTATTTATCTTGTTAAAACAATGGCTTTGGTGTTTTTCAACGATTAGTATGATAATTACAAAAGAATGTTTATATCTAACTAGGGTGTCGGCGCGAGACTTGCTGACTGGACGTCGATGCGGTGGCGGCTGGGTGTGTATTTTAAGATTTAATGGTATAAATAAGGCCTTTTAAGATGCATATGTTTAATGTGTTTCATTCATTTAGGGTGAGGTATGAAAACCGATATTGAAATCGCACGTTCAGTAACGTTGCAACCTATTAGTGATGTGGCCGCAAAACTACGGTTGGGTTCGGCAGATTTGGTGCCTTATGGTCATACTAAGGCCAAGCTGGCGGCGCATGCGGTGAAGGCGGCGCAGGCCAGGCCTGAGAAAGGCAAACTGGTGTTGGTGACGGCGGTGAGCCCAACGCCAGCGGGGGAAGGCAAGACCACGGTGTCGGTTGGTTTGACTGACGGGTTAAACCATGTTGGCCATCAGGCCATGGTGTGTTTGCGCGAGCCTAGCCTAGGGCCTTGTTTTGGCATGAAGGGCGGCGCCGCAGGCGGTGGCCGTGCTCAAGTGCTGCCTATGGAAGAGATTAACCTGCATTTTACCGGCGATTTCCATGCCATTACCTCGGCTCATAACCTGTTGGCGGCCTTGATCGACAACCACATTCATTGGGGCAATGCCTTGGGTTTTGATACCCGTAAGGTGGCGTGGCGCCGAGTGGTCGACATGAATGATCGCGCTTTGCGTGAAGTCGTGGTGGCGTTGGGGGGCAGCAATAATGGCTACCCGCGCGAGTCTGGCTTTGACATTACGGTGGCGTCTGAAATCATGGCTATTTTTTGCCTGGCGACCAGCCTAGAGGATTTGCAGCAGCGTTTGGGCGACATTATTGTTGGCTATAACCAGACTGGCGCGGCCATCCATGCGCGTGATCTGGAGGCAGATGGCGCCATGACGGTCTTGCTGAAAGACGCGTTTATGCCCAATCTGGTCCAAACCATGGAGCACAATCCGGCCATGATTCATGGCGGCCCTTTTGCCAATATTGCGCACGGTTGTAACTCGGTGGTGGCCACGCAAACCGCGTTGGGGTTGGCCGACTATGTGGTGACCGAAGCGGGCTTCGGGGCAGACTTAGGGGCGGAAAAGTTTTTTGACATTAAGTGTCGTCAAGCGGGGCTGCATCCCGATGCCGTGGTGTTGGTGGCCACGGTGCGCTCTTTAAAAATGCACGGTGGCGTGGCCAAAGACGATTTAAAGATTGAGAATCTGGCCGCCTTAGAGCGGGGCATGGTGAACTTAGACCGCCATTTACGCAATCTGCAAAAATTTGGCGTGCCTGTGCTGGTGGCGATTAATCATTTTGTGTTTGATACCGAGGCCGAAACGGCGCTGTTGCTGCGTTTGATTGCACAGCGTGGGGTTGAGGCTTATGTGTGTACCCATTGGGCCGAGGGTGGTGCCGGTGCGGTGCAGCTGGCAGAGGCGGTGGTGACGGCCATCGAAGCCCCGCAGTCAGGCTCGGGCTTTCAGCTATTGTATGCGGATGAGTTGCCCTTGATTGACAAGATTGCCAAAGTGGCCACCGAGTTATACGGTGCCAGTGGTGTGCAGGCGGCACCAGCAATTCTGGCTCAGTTACAGCAATGGGAACAGATGGGGTTTGGGCATTTGCCGGTGTGTATCGCCAAAACACAGTACAGTTTTTCTGCCGACGCAAGTCTGTTAGGCGCGCCGAGCGGGCATGAGCTGCCGATTAGGGAGGTGCGTTTGGCGGCGGGCGCTGGGTTTGTGGTGGTGGTTTGTGGCAACATCATGACCATGCCGGGCTTGCCGCGGCTGCCGGCGGCGAACCAGATTCATTTGGACACCAAAGGACAGATTGAAGGGTTGTTTTAATCTGGCTGGCGCCATCGGTGTCATCGATGGCGCTGAGCGTGGCTGGTATTGCTTGTCGGTGCGGCAACAGGCCATTAAAAAAGAGGTGGGTTATAAAACCCCACCTCTTTTTTAATGGCCTGTCTTAATTGTTGATTGGCTCGCTGTCGTTTGGCCTTGTTGGTCTTTTCGTGGGCCCCGGCGACACGCTGCTTGGCCAGCACGGCGTAAGGGTTTCTGGGGGCCAGGGTTTTGCCTCTGGTTTTCATGGTGATGTCCTTATGTGAATATGAAGGGCTGAGCTTGAGGTTAAGACTGCCATTGGGTTTATAGGTTCCCTTACTGGGCCTGATGAAGGCGTTAAAAAGCCACCGGCAGGGCGCGGTGGCTGGGTCAGAAGATTTAAAGTGGCCTAAGCGTTGCGTGCTTTAAACTCATCCATGAACTTAATCAAGGTTTCTACGCCGGCCAAAGGCATGGCGTTGTAGATGCTGGCGCGCATGCCGCCCATAGATTTGTAGCCTTTTAAGAGCTTCAAGCCCGCTTGATCTGCCTCTTTGGCAAATTGAGCGTCTCGTTCGGCTGAGGCGGTATGGAAGATGACGTTCATTTTAGAACGAACGGCGGCATCAATGGTGTTTTTGTAATAGCCATCGCTGCTGTCTATGTAGGCGTACAGTTGTGCTGCTTTTTCATTGTTCTTGGCTTCAATGGCGCTGACGCCGCCCTGTTGGATGAGCCAATCGAATACCAAGCCGGCGATGTACACAGGGTAGGTGGCTGGCGTGTTGTACATGCCTTCTTTGTCAACGTGGCTCTTGTAGTTCCAGACGCTTGGCACCAAGGGCGAAGAGCGTTCCAGTAGGTCTTCGCGAATGATCACGATGGTGGTGCCGGCTGGGCCAATGTTTTTCTGGGCACCGGCGTAAATCACGCCAAAGTCGTTCACGTTTACTGGGCGCGAAATGATGTCGCTCGACATGTCACACACCAACGGCGTGTTGGTTAAGGCGGCCGTAGGCAGGGCTTGGTATTGCAAGCCGTGCACGGTTTCGTTAGAGGTGTAGTGGGTGTAGGCGGCGCTCTCGTCTAGCTGCCAGGCGCTGGGGCTGGGTAGGTTGTTGTAGTTGTACAGTTCCCCTGCGTGGGCGGCGACGTGGATTTTGGCGTCCACCAGCTTGCCCATTTCGTTGTTGGCCATCAGGCTCCAGTTGCCTGTCACCACAGAATTAATGGTTTTAAACCCTTGCGCTAGGTTAAGAGACAGCATGTTGAACTGGGCACTGGCACCGCCTTGCAGAAACAACACCTTATAATTGTTGGGGATGTTCATGAGCTGACGTAGGCTGTTTTCTGCGCGCTGCATGATGTCCATAAACAAATCACTACGGTGGCTCATGGTCATTACCGAAAAACCGGTCCCCTGATAATCTAACAGTTCCGCTTGCGCCTGCTTCAGGACGTCTTCAGGTAAAGTTGCGGGACCAGCAGAAAAATTATAAATCGGGGTGCTCATGTGTGTGCCTTTGTAGTGAGGGTTGTCTAACGAGTAAGCGGCGTTTGATCACTTTTGGTCAAATCACCTATAAGTAAAAGCGAACCCAAAGCAAGGGATGCTTTGGGTTTCGCCATCACTTGATTCTAGTAGGTTGTGACGGAATCTTCAATAGCCAAAATGACCCCCTGGCGTTTTTGCAGGCAAGTAATTGAGTGGGCCTGATAGGGGTTAATTTAAGCGATTCATTTCATTTATAAAAAAGAGTTTTCAAAGAGGCATGACGTTGGCGCATAAAGATTCTCAAGAAGGTTTCTTTTTGAACCTAGATAAGGTAGAATAAGGGCGTTTTTCGATTCTGAGAGATGGGCTTTTGCCCATTTTTTTATTTGTGGGAGTGCAATGGACGTTCGTTCTATTTTAGAAAAAACCTTACCTGGGTTAGGGTACGAGTTGGTTGACTATGAGCTATTGCCTAATGGCGATATGCGTATTTTTATTGACAAGCCAGGCGGTATTACCGTAGAGGATTGCGTCACTGTGAGCCATCACATGAGCCGCTTATTCGTGGTGGAAGACGTAGATTATAACCGTTTGGAAGTGTCTAGCCCTGGGTTGGATCGTCCATTAAAGAAAGAAGCTGACTTTATTCGCTTTGCTGGGCAGCTTGCTAAGATTAAAACCCGCTTGCCGGTTGACGGTCAGAAAAAATTTGAAGGCCGCATGGTGTCATTCGACGAGGCAACTCAAACGTTGACCCTCCAAACGGCTGAAAATAAAACAGTACAATTGGAATTAACAAATATTGATAAAGCCCGGTTAAAACCTGAGTTTTAATTTAAGCCAAAAGGCTTCGGAGGAAAGTGCATGAGCCGCGAAATTTTATTGTTAGTTGATGCCTTGGCAAGTGAAAAAAATGTGAGCCAAGATGTGGTGTTTAGTGCGTTGGAATTCGCACTGGCTAGTGCTACCAAAAAGAAATTCAATCAAGAAAACATTGATGTGCGCGTAGAAATTGACCGCGAAACGGGCGAATACCAAAACTATCGCCGTTGGTTGGTGGTAAATGATGAAGATTTGATGGATGAAGAGCTACAGTTAACCATCGAGGAAGTGCAAGAACAGTACCCTGACTCTGACGTTGAGGTGGGCGGTTACATCGAAGAGCCTATTGAAAATGTGGAATTCGGTCGTATTGGCGCGCAAACTGCCAAGCAGGTTATTTTGCAACGCATTCGTGATGCCGAACGAGAGCAGATTTTGAATGAGTTCTTACAACGTAAAGAACACTTGGTGTTGGGTACCGTTAAGCGCGTTGAGCGTCATGGTGCCGTGATCGAATGTGGTCGCTTAGAAGCGTTGTTGCCACGCGACCAAATGATCCCAAAAGAAAACCTGCGTTCTGGTGACCGTGTGCGCGCGTACTTATTACGCGTTGACCAACATGGCACGCGCCCACAGGTGATTCTGACCCGTACTTCACGCGATTTTCTAGCCAAGCTGTTTGAAATGGAAGTGCCAGAAATTGAAGACGGCCTGTTGGAAATTAAAGAAGCCGCTCGTGATCCTGGCATGCGTGCCAAAATTGCGGTAAAAGGCAACGACGCCCGTATCGACCCGCAAGGGACCTGTATCGGCGTGCGTGGTTCACGCGTGAACGCGGTGACCAACGAACTCGCTGGTGAGCGTATTGACGTGGTGTTGTGGTCTCCAGACACCGCTCAGTTCATCATCAACGCTTTGTCGCCTGCTGAAGTCACCCGCATTTTGATCGATGAAGACAAGCATTCGGTTGATGTGGTGGTGGCCGAAGACCAATTGGCCTTGGCCATTGGGCGTGGCGGTCAAAACGTGCGCCTAGCGGCGGAGTTGACCGGCTGGAACCTGAACATCATGACGGTGGCTGAGGCTGAAGAGCAGCATGAAGCCGAAGACGCCGCCGTGCGTGAACTGTTTGTGAACCAGCTAAACATTGAAGCCGACATGGCCAACAAGCTGGTGCAAGAAGGGTTTGTTACCCTGGAAGAAGTGGCGTACGTACCCGTTAATGAGCTGTTGGAAATTGACGGTTTGGACGAAGCGGCGGTTGACATGCTTCGTGCCCGTGCGCGAGATGCAATTTTGACTTTGGCGATTGCCACCGAAGAGCAGTTGGGTGCGGTTGCTGAAGATCTAAAGAGTTTAGAGGGTGTGGATTCAGACATGTTGCGCGAATTGGCGCAGGCTGAAATCACCACTCGTGACGACCTGGCAGAACTGTCAGTCGACGAGTTAATTGAGATTACTGGTGTCACCGAAGATGAAGCTAAAAACATCATCATGAATGCGCGCGCACACTGGTTTACTGAGTAAGAACAAGGGGGTTGGTATGGATAGTAATAATGTAGAGCAACTGGCAAGAGAATTAAACTTAACACCCGAGCGCTTACTTGAGCAGTTAAATGCAGCAGGCGTGCGTAAAAGCACGGTGAATGATGGTGTTTCTTCTGCGGACAAACAACAATTGTTGTCGTTCTTGCAGCAAGGCAGTGGTGAAGGCCAAGGTAATAACATTACTTTAATGCAAAAGAAAACTTCTGAAATTCAAACTGCGGCAGGCACTGTTCAAGTGGAAACGCGCCGTCGTCGTCGTGTGGCCGTGGCCCCAGACGCGAGTGAGTTAGAAGCAGCGAAAAAAGCGCAAGAAGCGGTTCAAGAACAGGCGCAAGCCAAAGAAGAACAGGCCCAAGCGCAAGCAGTAGCGGCTGAAGCGGCCGCTGCTGAAAAAGCAGCCGCGGCTGAAAAGGCAGCGCTCGAAGCCAAAGCCACGGCCGAAGCGGCCGCCAAGCGTGAGGCAGAGGCAGCGAAAGCAGCAGCGGCCCCTAAAGCAGAACCTAAAGCAGAACCTAAAGCAGAACCTGTGGCTGAAAAGCAGGCTGAGCCAGTAAAAGCCAAAGCCGCCGAGCCGGTGAAGGTGAAAGTCGCTGAGCCAGTACAGGTGATTAGCGAAGCCGAACGTGCCCAGCGCGAAGACGAAGCCAAGCGTGCGGAAGCGTTGCGTTCGCATCAAGAAGCGTTGTTGAAATCAAAGCAAGAGCGTGAAGCGCGCCGCGTCGCGGCTCGTCAAGCGGCTGAGCAAGAAGCCAAAGACGCAACGGCCAAAAAAGCCGATCGTTCTGCCACCGTGACCGACAAAGCGCCCTTGGCGAAAACCGGTCCTGCGGCCAAAGAAGCGCCGAAGCCCAGCGTTAAAGAAGTTAAAAACGAGAAGACCGAGCGTGGTACTTGGGACGATCGTGGCGGCAATAAAGCCCCACGTGGCCCAGCCAAAGGCAAGGGCGGCCCTCGTGGTGATGACAATCGCTGGAAAACCGGCAAACGTGGTGGCAGCGGTCGTAAGCATCAAAGCCGTCATCAAGAAAACAACCAACATGCCTTTAATGCGCCGACTGAGCCAGTGGTGCATGAGGTGTTGGTGCCAGAAACCATTTCTGTATCAGATTTGTCTCACAAAATGGCGGTTAAAGCCGTTGAAGTGATCAAAGTGCTGATGAACATGGGCATGATGGTGACGATTAACCAAGTATTGGACCAAGAAACCGCCCTGATTGTGGTGGGTGAGATGGGCCATAATGGTAAAGCTGCCGAGCCGGATGATCCAGATGCGTTCTTGATGGATGGCGAAGTCGCCAGCGATGGCGAACTATTGCCACGTCCACCGGTGGTGACCGTAATGGGCCACGTGGACCACGGTAAAACCTCTTTACTTGACTACATTCGTCGCGCCAAAGTGGCCACCGGCGAAGCGGGTGGTATTACCCAGCACATTGGTGCCTACCATGTGAAAACCGATCGCGGCGTGGTGACCTTCCTAGACACCCCAGGTCACGAGGCGTTTACCGCCATGCGTGCCCGTGGTGCCAAAGCCACCGACATCGTGATTTTGGTGGTGGCGGCCGACGACGGCGTGATGCCACAAACCATTGAAGCGGTTCACCATGCTAAAGCAGCTGGCGTGCCGTTGGTGGTGGCCGTGAACAAGATTGATAAAGAATCTGCCAACCCTGAAAAGATTCGCCAAGAGTTGGTTGCCCACGAAGTGGTGCCGGAAGAATGGGGTGGTCCAACCCAGTTCATCAACGTATCGGCCAAGCAAGGCATTAACATTGATGCCCTACTAGAAGCGGTATTGTTGGAAGCAGAAGTGTTGGAGCTAACCGCGCCAATCGACGCGCCAGCCAAGGGTATTATTGTGGAAGCGCGCTTGGACAAAGGCCGTGGTGCCGTATCTACGCTGTTGGTTCAATCGGGTACCTTACGTAAAGGCGACATGCTGTTGGCCGGTTCTGCCTACGGTAAAATCCGCGCCATGATCGACGAAAACGGTAAGAGCATCGACTCTGCCGGCCCGTCTATCCCAGTGGAAATCTTGGGCCTGTCTGACGTACCGAACGCCGGTGAAGACGCCATGGTGTTGACCGATGAGAAGAAAGCCCGTGAAGTGGCCTTGTTCCGTCAAGGTAAATACCGTGATGTACGCTTGGCACGCCAACAGGCAGCCAACTTGGAAAGCGTGTTTGCCAATATGGGTGCCGGCGAAGCCAGCCACCTATCGGTGATCATCAAAGCCGACGTACAGGGTTCTTACGAGGCTTTGGCCAGCAGCTTGCAAAAAATGTCGACCGACGAAGTGAAGGTAGACGTGTTGCACAGCGGCGTGGGTGGCATCAGTGAGTCTGACGTGAACTTGGCGATTGCTTCGCACGCGGTCATCATTGGCTTTAACACCCGTGCTGACGCAGCTGCCCGTAAATTGGCAGAAGCCGAAGGCGTGGACATTCGCTACTACAACATCATCTATGACGCCATTGACGATGTGAAAGCGGCCATGTCTGGCATGTTGGCCCCAGAACAGAAAGAGCAAATCTTGGGTACCGTGGAAATTCGTCAGGTCATCAACGTGTCTAAAGTGGGCAATATTGCCGGCTGTATGGTGACCGATGGCATGGTGAAACGCGACGCCATGGTGCGCTTGATCCGTAACAACGTGGTGATTCACACCGGTCAGCTTGATTCCTTGAAACGTTATAAAGACGACGTGAAAGAAGTGAAGCAAGGTTACGAATGTGGTTTGATGTTGAAAAACTACAACGAGATCGAAGTGGGCGACCAATTAGAAGTTTATGAAATGATTGAAGTGGCTCGTACCCTATAATCTTAGGGCGGGTAAGCTTAAGCACGGCGCTCAACTTGTGCGTCGTGCTTTTTACATGATAAAGGAAGATTATGCCTAAACACAGCCGTGGTTATGCCCGTGTTGACCGTGTTAAAGAGCAGATTTTACGCGAATTAGCCGAGTTGATTCGCACCGGTTTGAAAGACCCGCGTGCCGCCAGCTTCATTACCCTTAATGAAGTAGAGGTGACGCGTGACTATTCTCACGCCAAGGTGTATTACACTATTTTTGACGAAGACAAGCGTGAAGTGACGCAAGAAGCGTTGGAACATGCCGCTGGTTATTTGCGCAGCGAATTGGCCAAGCGTCTGACCGTATTCAACACGCCACAGCTACACTTTATTTACGATGAATCGATTGAGCGTGGTTTACACATCTCTAATCTAATCGATAAAGTGGCCAGCGACGATCAGGCAGCTGCCCAAGAGGCAGACGATGCCTCGGAAGCAGACAAGGGCCAGGCGTAAGCCTAGCGCTGGATGGACGAGAAGCTGAACCTTGGTTCGGCTTTTTTACGTAACAGTGAGAAGACGGACGGTTATGAATCAAGTAAGAACGAAACCCATCAAGCGCGCGGTCAACGGCGTTTTGCTGTTGGACAAAGCCTTAAACATCACCAGCAACACGGCGTTGCAGCAGGTTAAGCGCCTGTACCGGGCTGAAAAGGCCGGCCACACAGGCGTATTGGACCCACTGGCCACAGGCCTGTTGCCGATTTGCTTCGGCGAAGCCACCAAGTTTGCCCAGTATCTATTGGACGCCGACAAGGCTTATGTGGCCACCTTGAAATTCGGGGAACGAACCGAAACCGGTGATGTCGAAGGGGCTGTGGTGGCGACGGCGCCGGTGGCGTTTGATGAGGCGACCTTAAAGCAAACCTTACACAGCTTTGAGCGTGAAATTGAACAGCTGCCCCCCATGTATTCTGCTTTAAAGCATCAAGGCAAGGCGCTGTATGAGTATGCGCGCCAGGGGATTGAAATCGAGCGTAAAAAACGCCTGATCACCATCCACAACATCACCTTGTTGTCTTGTGCCTTGCCCATTGCCAGCATTGACGTGAGCTGTTCTAAAGGCACCTACATTCGCACCTTGGCCGAGGACATTGCCAAAGCGATGAACACCGAGGCGCACCTAGTGGGCCTACGCCGTAGCCAAACGGCTGGGTTTACCCTGGCTCAGGCACACACGCATGAAGCCTTAAGCGAGCTGGCTGAAGCCGAGCTAGACGAATTATTGTTGCCCTGCGACGTTTTGGTGGCGCATTTACCACGCATTACCTTAGACGAAACGCAAGTAACGCGCTTACAGCTAGGACAAAGTGTGCATTTGGCGCCATTGTGTGGCACAATAACGCTTCACCGAGTGTACTCGGAAGATGAGAAATTCATTGGTTTGGTGAACTGGCAGGCTAATGGCCTGTTAAAAGTGGCCAGATTGATGTCTACTGCGGACGTTTAAGCCCGTGGTTTTATGGAGTTGGTTGGGGTAGCGATGCTCTGCCAACTTGTCGGACTTCGGTCCAATTTTAATTGGAGTTTTACAAATGGCATTAACTGTCGATCAAAAAGCACAGATTGTTAAAGATTTTCAACGTAAAGAAGGCGATACCGGTTCTAGCGAAGTACAAGTGGCTTTGTTGACCTTCCGTATCAACGACTTGACCCCTCACTTTAAAGCCAACATGAAAGACCATCACAGCCGTCGTGGTTTGTTGCACATGGTGAGCCAACGTCGTCGTTTACTAGACTACTTGAAACGCACTGATGCTGAAAAATACCGCGAATTGATTACTCGCTTAGGTTTACGTAAGTAAGCATTTAGGTCGCAATGGCTGAGGCCATTGCGATTTTTTCATTGAAGTACGAAGACAAGGATGACTGAGGCTCTAGCCATGCACATTTGCGTGTGCATCACTAGGGTTTTAGCCACATCGTTGTCTTCCCCAAAAAGGACACCTAATGTTCCAAAAAATTGTTAAAAGCTTTGCCTACGGTGATCAAACCGTGACTCTAGAAACCGGTGAAATTGCGCGTCAAGCCACTGCCGCCGTTAAAGTCTCTATGGGTGATACCGTAGTATTGGTGAGTGTGGTTGCGGCGAAAAACGTCAAAGCCGGCCAAGATTTCTTCCCATTGACCGTTGATTACCTAGAGCGTACCTACGCTGCGGGTAAAATCCCAGGTGGGTTCTTCAAGCGTGAAGGCCGTCAAAGCGAAAAAGAAATTTTGACCAGCCGTTTGATCGACCGCCCGATCCGTCCTTTATTCCCAGAAGGCTTCTACCACGACATCCAAGTGGTGGCGATGGTGATCTCTGTTGACCCAGAAATTGATTCTGACATTCCCGCTTTGTTGGGTGCATCTGCCGCCATGCTGTTGTCTGGCGTGCCGTTTGCTGGCCCTATTGGTGCCGCTCGCGTGGCCTACATTGACGGTCAATACGTATTGAACCCAAGCAAAACCCAATTGGTTGAAAGCCAATTAGATTTAGTGGTTGCCGGTACTGAAAAAGCCGTGTTGATGGTGGAGTCTGAAGCCAATGAGCTGTCTGAAGAAGTGATGTTGGGCGCCGTGGTTTATGGCCACGACCAAATGCAAGTGGCGATTAAAGCCATTAACGAATTTGCCGACGAAGTGAACCCAGCCGTTTGGGATTGGGCCCCACAAGAAGTCAATGCCGATGTTGCCGCTAAAGTGCGCGAATTGGCCGGTGAAGCCGTAAAAGAAGCGTTTAAAGTTCGCGAAAAACAAGCGCGTACCCAAAAAATCAACGAAGCTTGGGCTGTGGTTGAAGCGGCTTTGATTACTGAAGAAACCGACACTTTGACTGCCAACCAAATTAAAGGTTTGTTCAAAGCTTTGGAATCTGACGTCGTGCGTAGCCAAATTTTGGCCGGTGAGCCGCGTATTGATGGTCGCGACACCCGCACCATTCGTCCGATCGACATTCAAACTGGCGTGTTGCCACGCACCCACGGTTCTGCTTTGTTTACCCGTGGTGAAACTCAAGCCTTGGCCGTGGCCACTTTGGGCACCCAGCGCGACGAGCAAATCATTGATGCTTTGAGCGGTGAGTACACTGACCGCTTCATGCTGCATTACAACTTCCCCCCATACTCTACTGGTGAAGTTGGCCGTATGATGGGCCCTAAACGCCGCGAAATTGGTCACGGTCGTTTGGCCAAACGTGCGCTATTGGCCGTGTTGCCACCAGCAGAAGAGTTCAGCTACACCATGCGTGTGGTGAGCGAGATTACCGAATCTAACGGTTCTTCTTCTATGGCATCGGTGTGTGGCGGTTGCTTGGCGCTATTGTCTGCCGGTGTGCCGCTGAAAGATCACGTGGCCGGTGTGGCGATGGGCTTGATTCTAGAAGACAGCCGCTTTGCCGTATTGAGCGACATCTTGGGTGACGAAGATCACTTGGGCGACATGGACTTTAAAGTAGCGGGTACCAAAAACGGCATTACCGCTTTGCAAATGGACATTAAAATCCAAGGCATCACCAAAGAGATCATGAACGTGGCGCTAGACCAAGCCAAAGAAGGCCGTATGCACATCTTGGCGCAAATGGCAGAAGCCGTTGACGGCCCACAAGAGTTGTCTACCCACGCCCCACGCTTGTTCACCATGAAGATTAACCAAGACAAGATTCGTGACGTGATCGGTAAGGGTGGCGAAACCATCCGTGGTTTGATTAAAGAAACCAACACCGAGATCAACATCGAAGACGACGGCACCATCGTGATCGCAGCGACCACGCAAGAAAGCGCTGATGAAGCACGTCGCCGCATTGAAGAAATCACCGCCGAAGTTGAAGTGGGTAAGAGCTACAACGGCGTTGTGGTGAAAATCTTGGACAACAACGTGGGCGCCATCGTGTCTGTGATGCCTGGTAAAGACGGCTTGGTACACATTAGCCAAATCGCTCACGAGCGCATTAAAAACGTGAGCGACTACCTAAAAGAAGGCCAAGACGTGACCGTTAAAGCCATCGAGGTAGACGACCGTGGCCGCGTGCGTTTGTCAATTAAAGCCCTATTGGATGCCCCAGCTGCCCCTGCCGCTGAGTAATCTATGCCGGATTTAAAAAACCGCCTTCGGGCGGTTTTTTTTGTGCCATGTGGGTTCATGGCCCCACAGTGGGTATTAAAAAAGGCTGCCTAGTGATAGAGCAGCCCTTGTTGATTCCGGCAAGCTATTTTTGATACTGTTCCAGTAAGCTTTGCTGGGCGTCAATGGGGTCACCGTCGACCAGCAGTTTGTGGTAAACGCCGTCTTCGCCCATTTGCCAAGCCTTGATGTTGTCCTGCAAGAAAATGCTCAGGCCTTCTTTGATGATGCGCTTTTTGACCTTGGGGTCGAGAATGGGCACGCAGGTTTCAATGCGTCGTAACAGGTTGCGGCCCATCCAGTCGGCGCTGGCAATGTAGAGGTCTTCAGCACCTTCGTTGTGGAAGTAATACACGCGCGAGTGCTCTAAGAAGCGGCCAATAATTGAGCGCACGCGGATGTTTTCGGACACGCCTTTGATGCCCGGTTGCAGAATGCACATGCCGCGTACGATCAGGTCGATTTGCACGCCGGCCTGGCTGGCTTCATACAGGGCAGCGATGACCTGAGGTTCAATCAGGGCGTTCATCTTGGCGATGATCTTGGCGTGCTTACCGGCGCGCGCAGCAGCGGTTTCTTTGGCAATGCTGTTCAAAATCATCTTGTGCAAGGTGAAAGGGCTTTGATACAGCTTATTGAGCTTGCTGGCGTGGCCGAGGCCGGTGATCTGGATGAATAAATCATTGGCGTCGGAGGCAAATTCGTCGTCACAGGTGAATAGGCCGAAGTCGGTGTAGGCCCGGGCCGTGCTTTGGTGATAGTTACCGGTGCTGAAATGGACGTAGCGCTTGAGCTCGTTACGTTCTTTGCGCACGATTAAGGCCATTTTAGCGTGGACTTTATAACCGAATACGCCATACACCACGTGGGCGCCGGCGTCCTCTAGACGGGTGGCCCAGCGCAGGTTGGCCTCTTCATCAAAACGGGCCATCAGCTCCACCACCACAGTGACCTGTTTGCCGGCCAGTGCCGCCGACACTAAGGCTTCGACCAGCTCAGAATCGGAGCCGGTGCGGTAAATGGTCATCTTAATGGCGACCACGGTGGGGTCTGTGGCGGCCTGTTGAACAAAATTCAATACCGGTGTAAACGACTGATACGGGTGGTGTAACAGGATGTCACTTTTTTTGATGGCGGCAAAAATGCTGCGGTTGTTCTTTTTGAACTCCGGGGGTTGCGTTGGCGTAAAGGCCGGAAACTTCAAATCGGGGCGATTCACCAAGGTGTGAACGGCGTTGAGGCGCACTAGGTTCACTGGGCCATCGACCTGGTACAGGTCGTCTTCGGTGAGGTGGACCTGACGCAATAGAAATTGGCTGACGTGCTCGGGGCAATTGTCGGCCACTTCCAGCCGCACGCCTTCGCCATATTGGCGGTCGCGCAGCTCGCCGATGATGGCGGTGCGTAGGTTGGTGATTTCTTCTTCGTCGACGGTTAAGTCACTGTCGCGGGTCAGCCGGAACTGATAGCAGCCTTTGACCGTCATGCCCAAAAAGAGGGGGTGCACGTGGGCGTGCAGGATCGACGATAAAAACACAAAGCCGGTTTTGTCGCCGGTTAGCTCTTTGGGCAACGCCACAATGCGCGGCAAAATACGCGGCGCTTGCACAATGGCCATGCCTGACGGGCGGCCAAAGGCGTCTTTGCCCTCTAGCTCAATGGCAAAGTTGAGTGATTTATTCAGCAGCTTGGGAAACGGGTGTGAAGGGTCGAGGCCAATAGGGGTGAGAATGGGCAATAGCTCACGGTCAAAATAGGCCTTAATCCAGTCGCGCTGGGCGTCGTTCCACTCGCGGCGGCGATAAAACTTAATGCCTTCTGCCTCTAGGGCGGGGAAGAGCTGATCGCGTAAGATCGCGTACTGCTCGCGAATGAGGTTTTTACTGACGGCCAAAACCTTGTCTAAGGTTTCTTTGGCGGTGGTGCCGTCGACCAGGATGCGGTCTGGGGTGCTGCGGTGGGTTTGCTTGAGCCAGGCCACGCGGACTTCAAAAAATTCATCCAAATTAGAGGACACAATGCACAGATAACGAAGCCGTTCTAATAACGGAATCGTAGGGTCTTCGGCCTGCGCCATGACGCGCTGATTAAAGGCTAGTAGGCTGAGTTCTCGACACAATAGCTGTGACATTTATTCGGGGTTCCTCTGGTCAGTGATGGGGGAGGCGCATCAGAGTGATGAGCATGCGTGGGGCATTTTGTAAGGTATGGTTAAAGATACGCTGTTTTGTGGCTTAAGAAAAGGGTTAAAGCCGCTAAATGGGTGCTTTCTTGCCGAAGCTTGGCACCGGCATGAATAAATCCGGATTTGGACGCGTTCGAGGGTGAAGTTTGCTATGATGCGTGTATTGATTGTGTGCAGTGGATGCTGCTGTTGTCGTAGAAAGAGGTTGAAATGAGTAAAGCGTTTACCAAAGAAAATGATGACGAAGATTTAGACCCCATTGTGGAAGTCAGCATGCCGCAGGTGCGGAAAAACTACATGACCCCTAAGGGCTGGCAGGCATTGAAAGATGAGCTGTCGTTTTTGGTGCATAAAGACCGACCCGAGGTGGTGAACATCGTGAACTGGGCGGCCGGTAACGGCGACCGCAGTGAAAACGGTGATTATATTTATGGCAAGCGCCGCCTGCGTGAAATTGATCGACGCATTCGTTTTTTGACCAAGCGCTTAGAAGAAGTGCTGGTGGTCGACCCAGAAACCCGTGAAAAAACCGATCAGGTGTTTTTTGGCGCGACGGTGACCATTGAGCGCGAACGCTTGGGCCCGCAGGTGATTAAAATTGTGGGCGTGGATGAGCTAGACTTAAGCAAGGGTAAAATTAGCTGGGTGTCGCCATTGGCTCGGGCCTTAATCAAGCAGCATGAAGGCGACGTGATTGTGTTTCGTACCCCAGATGGGGAAGAAGAGATCGAGATCGTGGCGGTAGAATACATTGCCATTGATTAAGCATGACGACAGCTGAGTCACAAAAAATGGCCATGATGGCCATTTTTTGTGGGTAATGGCCGCACTGGGCTTGCTATTTTAATTGTTGTGACTACTATATAAATAAATATTTATGTAATTTGGCCTGACCCAAGGAGGTTTGCCATGGCTGTTGAATCCCCTTCAGACTTACCGCTGGCGCCGACCGAGGAGCCTTCGGCCGGACACTTTAAGGTGAGCGATGTCCCTGCTTTACTGAGCAACGTTGCTTCGGCGCTGTCGGTGATGGCGGCCTTAGCAGTGGTCTTGGGTGGGGCGGTGATTTATTTTTATTTAAAAAGCATCGGTCAGGCCAGCTTTATGCTGAATGCCTTCAACTACAGTACGCTGTTGCTGATTGTGTCGGCGCTGTTTTTTAGCATGGCGTTGGCGATATTGGCGATGCTGCTGAGCCCCTATTTTTTCATTTGGTTGATCGATGACGTCATGCGTCTGTCGGCCAAGCGGCATCCGATCGACTTGGCCAAGCGCCGGGCGCATGCGCAAGTGCGGGACCACTGGCTTAATCATCAAAGCGTGTTGAGCTTGGGGCTGGTGTTGGCCTGTATTGTCCTGTGGGATGACCCTAGCTGGGCCTGGGCTTGGGCCGGTGTGGGGTTGTGGCTATTGGCCTTGCGCCACCATGGCCGCCCGCTGTTGCGCCTGCTGGCAGACAAGCCGATGGCCTTTAAAGGGCTTAGCCTAGTGCTGTTGACCCTGTTTACCTGGGCCACTTATGCCGCCCTGGCTTTTTTCTTGATTTTGGTGTTTGTGTCTTTGGATTTTGCCCACATGGCCAGCCATTTTAAAATGGGCCTGATGTTGTTGTTCGTACTGGCCCACTGCGTGCTCATCGACAGCGAGTATCTGAACGTGGTGTACCGAGGCGATTTGGCCTACTTTAAGCATAAGTTTAAATATTCCCTCCTGTCGGCGTTCATGGTGTTTTTGTCGGTGGTGTTCATTGTGGAAAGCTTTCCCTTTGGCCTGTTTAGTAAAATGGGCCTGGCCGATGACAAAACCGACCCTGCTTATTATCTGCTGGATGAGACGGCGATGCAGAGCAGTGATCTACAGCTGAATCTGGCTCATTGGCAGGTGGCGTACATCGCCTTGCAGGCGGCGGACACGGACGCCGCTAAAGTAGTGCGGCAAGCACAGGGCAGTGCCGACGCGCGACCCTACATTTTGGGCTATGCCGCTTTAAAGCTGCCTGATGCCACGATCTTGTGTGCGGTGGAGCAGCGTCAGACCTGTATGGTTCTAAGAAGCCTGGCGATTAAAGACGTGATCCAGCCAGCCTGGTTACGCTGAGCGTGCTGCCATAAAAAAAGACGACCCAAAGGTCGTCTTTTTGCTGGGTGGCGGTGCTTTAGAACAGCTGCTTGATGCCAAACATGCCGGCAATGTCGCGATGGCTGCGCTTGCCAAACTGGTAGCCAAGGTTGGCCCAAATTTGGGTGCGTGGGGCCAGCTTGGCTTCTAAACCGACTTTGACTTCGCCCACGTTCTTAAGGCCATCGATGTGGCTGCGGGTTTCATCTAGCTTGAGGGCATAGTCTTTGCTGTTGTGTAGCCAGTTCAGCTCGGCATAATATTGCTGCGTTTGCTGCTTGGCGGTGGCTTCGTTTTGGGCATAGAGGCGCAGGCCCAAGCGGGTTTGTAGGTTGTTGTCGCCCTCATGTTGGATACGGGTGCCGTTTTGCTCCACCACGTCGCCGGTTTTAACGCCCATCCAAGTGAGCTGCGCTTTGGGTTGCAGGAAAAGGCGGGTGTCGTGGCGGCCAAAGGTGCCTAATGGATGGGTATAGCCCGTTTCGACCGATGCGGTCCAGCCACTTGAGTTATAGCGTTCGGTGGGCATGCCTTGGCCTTCCACCTTGTTCTTAAAGTGGTTGTACATGAGCCAGCCATCGACATACAGATTGGCCTGGTTTTCGAGGCTTTGGTACCAGGTGCCATACAGGCCGACGTTGTAACCGCGTAGTTTGCCCGTGGCGTTGTAGCCGGTTAGGCTGGCGTCAGATTTGGCTTTGTTTTCGCCGTAGCCTGCCATCACGCCCAAATGAACCCTTTGGTTGTCATCCGGCAACCATTGCGCCACGTCGGTACCGATTTGAATCTTTTTGTGGTCAGATTTAGTTTTAATTTGGCCACTATTGTCTTTAAAGCGCGTTTGCCCAGCAACGACGCGCGTCCACAGGGCGCCTACTTTTTGTTGGTTCGGCATTGGTTCGGTGAAGTTGCCTTCGCCGACGCGGTCTTGCAGCCGTAGGTTAAAGAGGGTGTTGCTGGCTAAGTAGTTGCCTAGATAGCTGCCCACTTCTGGACGGGTGGTACTGGGCCCTACCGGTGGCACCACCGGTGGTTCAACTGGTGGTTCAACAGGCGGCTCAACAGGTGGCTCAACTGGCGGCTCTACCGGCGGTTCCACGGGCGGCTCGACCGGGGGTTCAACCGGCGTGAGCTTGCTGGTCAACGACCAGTCCTTGTTGTTGGCGGCGTCTCGAGCCAGACGATAGTCGTAGGCACCGGCCACCACGCGGCCTTGTTGTTCGAAGACACCATCTGAAGCGCCGGCTACCTCAATGACCTTGATGCCGTTTTCGGCTACGGCTCCGGCGCCACCCGCAGCCTCAATATAGACTTTGGTACTGCCTTTGCTGTCGCCGCCAATGATGAGCTTGTCGGTGGCAGAGGCATCGTCGCCCAGGACGGTGTTAATGCGTAGGGCGCCGTCTTGGCCTTCATAGTTTTGTTTGACGGTAAGGGTTTTGAAGACGCCGTCGCCATGATTAAAGGCGACTTCGGCTTGGGCTAAGGTAAGGTTGCTGACGCTAGAGTCGCCAATAAAGTCCCATTTGCTGCTGGCGCCGCTGATGGCAAGGTCGACCTGTCCATCGGTGCCGGTGTCGCTGATGCCTTTAAACAGGCTGCCATCGCTCATTTTTAAATCGACTAAGCCGGAAGCGTCCGCACTGATGTTGCCATTTAAGGTGAATTTTCCGGGCTGGGCCGAAACAATGCTGGAGTTGACGCCTTTGGCAAAAATGGCTTTGCCGGTGGGCAGCGAGGTGATGTCGGCATCGCCATTCAGGACGATGCGACTGCCGCGCGCGCTGAGGGTTTCGGCATAGAGACCGTAGGCGCCTTTGGTGGCGGTGCTGATCTTGGTGTGGCCTAGATTAATTTCGCCGCCACGGTTGGCATACACTGCGTGGGCATTGTTGCCGTGGGTGATGATGGTGCTGTTGTCGCCAATGTTGACGATGGCGTTGCCTTTGGCGTTGGTGCCGCCTGAGTTACGGTTACCGGCATAAACGGCGTAACCGACCGAATCAAATAGGTTACTGCCGTTGCCTTTGGTTTCAACGTGCGCATTCTTACCTAAGGTGATGACGTTGTTTTTGCCGACGTCAGTGCCGGAGTTGGCGCGTACCCCCACGCCACTGTCGGCCCGAATTTCGGCGTTGTCGCCGACGGTAATGGTACTGCCCTTGGCGTCCTCGGTCATGTTGATGCCATCGGCGGACACGCCGGTGGTGTTGATGACCAGTTTGTCGATCACCATCGAGGAGATGATGCGGCTGCGTAAACCATCTGCACCGTAGCCGCCGGTGGTGATGTTCAGGGTTTTAAAGTTGAACTGAGTGTTGTTGTTACCATAGACGCCAAAGCCGCCTAATGGCGTGGTGCTGCCTTCGCCGGTGGTGGTGATGTTCACCACCTCGTATTTCGCCTCTGGCTGACTGCTTACGGTGTTGTCGCAGTCGAAGGTGGTGCCATTGCCAATACAGGCCGCGTGGCTGCTTAGGTGTAGGGTGTATAAGAACACGCCTAGGCTAAGCTGTAGGGTTTTTGTCGACGTCATTGGAGGATCCTCAATACGAAACATAATATAATAAAAGACAAACTATATTAGCAAACATATATGAAATGTCATATTGATATATGTTTAAAATTCAATTGTCTAGTGGGTAGGCGTTTACGGCGCGGGCATTTGACGCAGAGTTTGGGCAGTGCGTGACGGCTAAGCCAGCTATAGCAATAGATTTACGATTTTATTGAATAAAATAAGGTTATTTGAGAAATCGTGGCTTAACTGCAACATATGATGCCAAAGTGTGCTGAGCCAATAAAAAAACCGCCCATTGTGGGCGGTTTTGACAGCTTAAAGGATTAAGCGAAATGACGACGGGCGGTGGCAAACATGCGGTACCAGGCGCTGTGCTCACCCCAGTCTTCAGGGTGCCAGCTCATTTGCTGGGTGCGGAACACGCGTTCTGGGTGCGGCATCATGATGGTCACGCGGCCATCTGGCGTGGTGACGCCGGCAATGCCTTCTGGCGCGCCGTTGGGGTTCAACGGGTAGCGTTGGGTGACGTTGCCTTGGCCATCGACGTATTGCAAGGCGATGCTTAGGTCGGCGGGTAGGTTGCCGCCAGCAAACTCAGCGCGGCCTTCGCCGTGGCTGACCACCACCGGCAACTCACTGCCGACCATGTCTTGTAGCCACAATGACGGGGAGGCGGCAATTTTCACCATGCTCAAACGGGCTTCGAACTGCTCTGATTCGTTGCGTTTGAACTTCGGCCAAGCGTCTGCACCAGGCACGATGCTGGCCAAGTTGCTCATCATTTGACAGCCGTTACACACGCCTAGAGAGAGGGTGTCGGGGCGGGCAAAGAATTGGCTAAAGGCGTCGCGAACGGCGTCGTTGAACAAGATGCTCTTGGCCCAGCCTTCGCCAGCGCCCAGCACGTCGCCGTAGCTAAAGCCACCACAGGCCGCTAAGGCTTGGAAGTCGGCTAGGGCCACGCGGCCGCTAAGAATGTCGCTCATGTGCACGTCGTAGGCATCGAAGCCAGCGCGGGTAAAGGCGGCGGCCATTTCGACCTGACCGTTCACGCCTTGCTCGCGCAATACGGCCACTTTAGGCGCCACGCCTTTGTTCAAGAAGGGCGCCGCCACGTCTTCGTTGACGTCAAAGCTGGTTTTGGCGCGTAGGGCGGTGAGGCCATCTTCTTGGAGTAAGGCGAATTCGCTGTCGGCACAGGCTGGGTTGTCGCGTAGACGTTGCATTTGGTGGCTGGTTTCGGTCCAGGCCGTTTGCAAGGCCAAGCGACTTTCGGCGATCAGGCTTTGGCCTTGAAGGCTGATGTTCAGCGCATCGTTGGCGTTGCTTTGGCCTAGGTCGTGCACCAGGTGGGCAATACCGTTGGCGGCAAACACGGCCATGACGCGCTCGGCATCGGCGGCATTGATTTGAATCACCGCGCCCAGCTCTTCGTTAAACAAGGCGTCGACGGCGTTGTCATTGGCCTGTGCGGCCAATACGGCGTCTAGTGACACGTCTAGGCCAATGTGGGCGGCAAAGGTCATCTCTGCTAGGGTGGTGAATAGACCGCCATCACCACGGTCGTGGTAGGCCAATAGGCTTTGCTCACGTACCAGTTGTTGCATGGCGTTAAAGAAGCCAGCCAATAGTTGGCTTTCTGGCAAGTCTGGGGCCGAACCGGCTAAATCTTTCCATACCTGGCTCAGTGCGCTACCGCCCATACGGGCTTGGCCCTGGCCTAGGTCGATCAACAAGATTTTGTCGGCGGCCACGGCTTTGAGTTCAGCCGTCACGGTGTTGCGCACGTCTTGAACTGGGGCAAACGCAGTGATCACCAAGGACAGCGGTGAGGTCACCGATTTCTGTGCATCGCCTTCAGACCACACGGTTTTCATTGACAAGGAGTCTTTGCCCACCGGAATGCTCAGTTTTAGCGACTGGCAGTACTCAGACACGGCCTGTACGGTTTCGTACAGACGGGCGTCTTCGCCTTCGTTACCGCAAGGCGCCATCCAGTTGGCAGACAGCTTGATCAAGCCTAAGTCGCCAATGTCGGTGCTGGCAATGTTGGTGATGGCCTCACCCACGGCCATGCGGCCAGAGGCGGCGCCGTTAAAGAGCGCAATCGGGGCTTTTTCGCCCATGCTCATGGCTTCGCCCTTGTAGGTGTTGAAGCCCATCATGGTGACGGCGGCGTTGGCTACAGGGGTTTGGAAGCGGCCGACCATTTGGTCTCTGTGGGTCATGCCGCCCACGCTGCGGTCGCCAATGGTGATCAAGAAGTTTTTATTCGCCACAGTAGGCAAGCGCAAAACACGGTAAGCGCTTTCTTTCACGTCTAGGCCAGCACTGTTGAATTCGGTGTGAATGGCGGGCTTGGTGACGTCGCTGCGGGTGGTGCGTGGCGGTTTACCCAACAACACGTTTAGTGGCAAGTCTACGGGGTCGTTGTCAAACAGGTCGTCGCGAACCTGTAGGTGACCGTCGTCGGTGGCGGTGCCCACGACAGAGAAGGGGCAACGCTCACGGGCGCAAATTTCAGTGAACAGGTCTAGGTCTTTGGGCATGATGGCCAAAACGTAGCGTTCTTGCGCTTCGTTACACCAGATTTGCATCGGCGTGAGGCCGTGCTCTTCTAGGGCGATGTCGCGCAGTTTGAAGATGGCACCACGACCAGCGTCGTTGACCAGTTCTGGGAAGGCGTTGGATAAGCCACCCGCGCCCACGTCGTGAATCGACACGATGGGGTTGCCTTCACTCAGCTGCCAGCAGCGGTCGATGACCTCTTGGGCGCGTCGCTCAATTTCAGGGTTGCCGCGTTGCACTGAGTCAAAGTCTAGGTCGGCACTGTTGGCGCCGGTGGCCATGCTCGATGCCGCGCCACCGCCTAGGCCGATCAACATGCCTGGGCCGCCAAGCTGAATCAGCAAGGCGCCTTCAGGGATGATGTCTTTTTCGACCTGACCTGCCTGAATGTTGCCTAGGCCACCGGCCAACATGATTGGCTTATGGTAGCCGCGCACGTCGCCCGCAAAATTTTCTTCAAAGGTGCGGAAGTAGCCCAGTAGGTTAGGGCGACCAAATTCGTTGTTGAACGCCGCACCGCCAATGGGGCCGTCGATCATGATGTCGAAGGCGCTGGAAATGCGGTCGGGTTTGCCGTATTCAGCTTCGGTGGCTGAATAGTGTTCCCATGGCTGTTTGAAGCCAGGAATGTTCAGGTTAGACACGCTGAAACCGGTTAGGCCGGCTTTCGGGCGGGCGCCTTTGCCGGTGGCGCCTTCGTCACGAATTTCACCGCCAGAACCGGTGGCTGCGCCCGCAAATGGGGCGATGGCGGTGGGGTGGTTGTGGGTTTCCACTTTCATGACGATGTGGGTGTCTTCTTCGCTAAAGCGGTAGCCTTGCTGTTCGGCCGCTTTAGGGTAGAAGCGATCAATCTTGGCACCCTCAATAACGGAGGCGTTGTCTTTGTACGCCACAACCGTGCCGTGAGGGTGTGCTTTATGGGTGTCGCGAATCATGCCAAACAGGCTTTTGTCTTTGGCTTCGCCGTCAATGATAAAGTCGGCATTAAAGATTTTGTGACGGCAGTGTTCGGAGTTGGCTTGGGCAAACATCATCAGCTCAACGTCGCTAGGGTCGCGGTTAAGCTTTTGGTAGTTTTCGACCAAGTAGTCAATTTCGTCTTCAGATAGGGCCAGGCCTAAATCAAGGTTGGCCGCCACCAGCGCAGCGCGACCTTCGGTCAGTACCGCGATGGTAGAGAAGGTTTTTTCTTCTGGGCGGCTGAATAGCCACTGAGCGTCATCGAAGTGGTGCAGGACGCTTTCGGTCATGCGGTCGTGCACCAAGGTTTGGAACACGGCCAGCTCTTCGGCGTTTAGCCCAGAAACCCATAAGGCCATCCCGCGTTCAATGCGGCTCACAACATTAAGCCCACAGTTGTGGGCAATGTTGGTGGCTTTAGAAGCCCAAGGCGAAATGGTGCCAATGCGGGGTACCACTAACAGCAAAGATGCCTCACTAATAGGAGGCACCGGGGGTTCTGTTACAGCGTCGATTAACTGGCAAAGCGCTTCTGTTTGCGCGGCCGCCAAAGGGGCCTCAGCATCAACAAAATACCAATATTCAGAACGGATGGTTAGGTTGGCAGGAAGGTTAAGCTCTAAAGCTTTTTGATGTAACTTCTCGAGTCGGAATGCAGACAGTGCAGCGGCACCACGCAAGGGCAAAACTAGCGACATGAATCTCTCTCACAAAGCAGTTTGGGGAAAGCCGTCATGATACCTTAAGTTGACTGTTTTGGCTCTTAAATTTTGCGAAATCGCTTTTAAAAATGAATCCCCTTGATATAGAATGATTTCTATACCCAAGCTTGGTGGATTGCCGCATTTGGCCACCCTGTGCCGTAACGGCCGCAGGCAGTCTCAAGCTTGGCTGAACGATTTAGTGTCTAGACTTAGGAGCATTACATGAAGAAGATTGAAGCCATCATCAAGCCGTTTAAATTAGACGACGTGAGAGAGGCATTGACTGAAATTGGGGTAAATGGCTTGACCGTCACTGAGGTAAAGGGGTTTGGTCGCCAAAAAGGGCATACTGAAATTTACCGTGGTGCCGAGTACGCCGTGGACTTTTTACCTAAGGTAAAAGTAGAGCTGGTGTTGCCAGAAGAGATGGTGGAGCGGGCCATTGAGGCCATTATTCAGGTGGCCAGAACCGGCAAGATTGGCGACGGTAAGATCTTCGTGTCTTCGATAGACGAATGCATCCGAATCCGCACTGGCGAACGGGATGAGCAGGCCGTATAGGGCGATATACATACTGGTATTTAATAAAGCCGTTGCGGATGAGCGCAGCGGCTTTTTTGTGTCTGGCTGAAAAAAGCGAAAAAAAAGGTGCAGCTTTCGCCGCACCCAAACACACACATCAAGAGGAAACTTTTCGCTATACTACTCTTCTTCGCCTGCTGGTGGGGTGGCTTTGCGTACTTTTACAATAAAGCCAATGCCCACCACGACTGGAATTAGAAAGGTTATGGCAATTGTGATTAAACTCAAAATGCCAAAATCAGTTTGAAATAAATGTTGCCAAGCTGCCATGCCCATCTCCTTTATCTAAGGATAATATTG
This sequence comes from Neisseriaceae bacterium, assembly GCA_017991555.1. Taxonomy (GTDB): domain Bacteria; phylum Pseudomonadota; class Gammaproteobacteria; order Burkholderiales; family Neisseriaceae; genus JAGNPU01. Next base: position 117,676 of record JAGOQM010000002.1, on the reverse strand, counting down.
TGTTCAATAAGGCGCGGATCGATCTGCTTTGGTCCTTCAATACTGTCATTATAAGGTTTTAAAAATAAAGCGCTTTGATTTGAATCAAGCGAATGATTTTAGATGAAACCATTATATGTCTATCACATTATAGTATGATTTTGACATCAGCATTGTAGGCCTTATTGAATGACAAGGGCAATGGTTATTATTTAGTTACTTGGGGTAAAGGCATCCGAGTAAAAAGCGTCGGCAGCCAGCTTACCTTCATTTATTAGTTTAAACTGTGATGCTTCAATCATGCTGGGCGAGCCGCAGGCATACACTTCATAATCGCTTAAATCAGTAAAATCTGTCAAGACAGCATCTTGGATGTAGCCGATACGGCCTTGCCAAGCGTCTGTTTCTGGCGCTTGAGACAGCACTGGCACCAGCGTTGCATTGGGTAACTGGGCGATTAAGGCTTCTGCTGCGGCTAAGTCGTACAGGCCTGCCAGCGTTCTTGCACCCCAATATACCGTGATTTTCTGATTTATACTAGTATCAATTAATGATTGTAACATACTTTTTATGGGCGCAAAACCTGTTCCTGTGGCCATAAAAATTTTGGGTTTATGGCTGTCCTTGGCCAAAGTGAAGGTACCTAGTGGCGCTTTAACCCTAAAAATGGCCTTTTCCTGCAGGCCCCCAAACACGATATTAGAGAACAATCCGTCAGGGTGCTGGCGAATGTGTAGTTCAATAAAATCGGTTTGAGAAGGCGCCGTGGCGATCGAATAGCTACGGCTTTGGTTGTCTTTAAGTAACACATCTAAGTATTGCCCAGGCCAAAAGGTAAACTGGTTGTTGGCCGGCATGGCCAGTTGCACTATGGCCACATCTTCGCGGATGTCGATGCTTTTAACCCGTACTGGAAACGTTTTAACCTGAGGGGCGTCTGCGCCCAAAAATTCGGGCATCGAAACGACTAGGTCAGCCTGGGCCATCGTTTGGCACAGCAATACCTTGCCTTGGGCCCGTTCTTCTGCCGACAGGGCTCGTTCTTTGTAGTCGCCCATGCTGAATTCGCCAGAAACCACGGTGGCCTTACAGGCACCACAGTTACCGCTTTGGCAGGAGTGGGGCAGGTTAAGGTTTTGGCGTTTGGCCGCCATTAAAACCGGTTCGTTGGGTAGGGTGTCAAAGCTGATGTTGCTGGGTGTGAGGGTGATGGTGCTCATGTGATTGTTATTGTCGTGAAAATATTAAAGTGCTTATTCTAACATGAAAGCCCGTCGTCGAGCGGGTGCGATGGCGGCGCTAAAGAGAGAATAGTTTGGCGTAGTCTGGCCGATCACTTATAATTGCTTTTTTTGATTTTCAAAGTTTAATGAGCATGAGCCAGACAGATCCACTACACACGCCGGCACTTGCCGCAGACCAAGACGCTAATGCCGAGGCAGAAGTGTTACATAAACGCAGCATTAAAAGCTTTGTGCTGCGTCAGGGCCACTTGTCGCCATCGCAACAGCGTGCCATCGACACCTTTATGCCTTTATACGGTGTGACCTTTGAAGACCGCTTTGTGGCCTTGGATGAGGTGTTTGGGCGCCAGGCCCCTAAAGTTCTGGAAATTGGGTTTGGGATGGGCACGGCCACCGCCGAAATTGCCAGTATTCAACCAGATCATGATTTTCTAGGCGTGGAAGTGCATGGCCCAGGGGTCGGCAACCTATTAAAGCTCATTGATGAAGCCAAGTTGACCAACCTTAAAGTGATGCGTCACGACGCGGTGGAAGTGGTTGAGCAAATGTTGGCGCCAGAAAGCTTAGACGGCATCCACATTTTCTTCCCTGATCCATGGCATAAAAAGCGCCACAACAAGCGCCGTTTGATTCAGCTGCCTTTTATTGAAAAACTGGTGCCGCGCCTAAAAATCGGTGGGTACATTCATTTGGCCACTGACTGGGCCGAATACGCCGAGCAAATGCTTGAGGTGTTGAATCAGCATCCCGGTTTGGCCAACACCGCCGCCGACTATGCCGAAAAACCAGCCTATCGTCCGCTGACCAAGTTTGAGGCCCGTGGGCTGAAGCTGGGCCACGGCGTGTGGGACATTGTGTTTAAGCGAGTGGCTTAATGACCGATGAGCGCCTGAGTTCGACACACTTGCCCAAGGCCGCTGGTGCCACCGAACTGGTGGCCGTGTTGGTGGCGGCCACGCAGGGCGTGGCCAAAGTGTTGACAGTGGCGCAAGGGCGGGCATTGCCCAGTGGGCCGCTGTCGCCGATTCACCGCTCGTTACAGGCCGGCGTTCGGGCTTGGGTGGCGTCGCAAACGCATCATCCTTTAGGCTATGTGGAACAGCTGTACACCTTTGCCGACACGCAGCGGCTCACCGACGCCGGTCATTGTGTGGTGTACGTGAGCTATTTGGGCCTGGTGCGCGAAGCGGCGGAAAGCTTAGATGAGCAGGCCACGTGGCAAGCTTGGTACGACTACTTTCCGTGGGAAGACCATCGGGAGGGTCGCCCCGTATGGTTAGATACCCAGGTGTTGCCACGGCTTAACCGCTGGGCTGCGCAGGGCACGGGACTGGCGCAACAGCAGCATCGCGCTCAGCGCGTGGCGATGTGTTTTGGTGAAGCCGAGGGCAGTTGGAACGAAGAATCGGTTTTGCAGCGCTATGAGCTATTGTATGAAGTGGGTCTGGTGCCTGAGTCGCCGCAGTATGCCGCCCAGGCTGCCGACGAGCTGACGATTTTGTTGGGGCGTTCGATGTGGCACGATCATCGGCGCGTTTTGGCGACGGCCATGGCGCGGCTGCGGGCCAAGATTAAGTATCGGCCGGTGATTTTTGAACTGATGCCGCCAGAATTCACCTTGCTACAGCTCCAGCAAAACGTTGAGGCATTGGCGGGCGTTGGGCTGCATAAACAAAACTTTCGCCGCTTGATGGCGCATCAAAACCTCATTGAGGCCACCGGTGCCATGGCGGCGCAAGAGCGCGGCCGACCGGCCCAGCTGTATCGATTTAAAGAGAATGTGCTGTTAGAACGCTCCATGTCGGGCAGCAAGCTGCCGGTGGCGAAGTAACCCGCTAGGCAGTGTGCCTGCTCACAACCGTCTCAAACCACAAACCGCATCATCCGCCCCCAGCGTTCAGCATGGGGGCTTTTTTATGGCCTGATCCCCGCTTCATCTTGACAGCAGCCACCGAGGCTTCTATGATTTGCGCTTCACGCATAATAATGCTCTATAAGAGCATTACTTAAATGCTCTGTATGAGTATTAATATAAAGGGGAATGATGTTGAGACCAGAACCAACATTGGGGCTACCCGATAGCCTCATCCAGCCGCTGATTGATGCGGCCTTACAGGAAGATTTAGGCCGCCGTGGCGATGTGACCACTTTGGCGACGGTGGCCGTCGACCAACAGGCCACGCTACACATGGTGGCGCGCCAAACGGGCGTGGTGGCGGGCCTGAACCTAGCGCGCTTGGCGTTTCAGACCGTGTCGGCGCAGATTGTGTTTCGTGCTGAGGTGGCTGAGGGTGCGGCCATTGCCGCAGGCCAGGTGTTGGCCACGGTGACAGGGCCAGCTCAGGCGTTGCTGACGGCGGAGCGGACGGCCTTGAATTTCATGACCCATTTAAGTGGCATTGCCAGCCAGACGGCGGTGATCGTGGCCGCGATTCAGCCATTTGGCACGGTGCTGACCTGCACGCGCAAAACCATTCCAGGTTTGCGCTTGCTGCAAAAATACGCGGTTCGGGTGGGCGGGGGCCGCAATCATCGTATGGGCTTAGACGATGCGATTTTGATTAAGGACAACCACATTGCCTTAGCGGGTGGGATTGTGCCGGCATTAACCGCGGCTAAAGCCTATGCGGGCCACCTGATTCCGGTAGAAATTGAGGTGGACACGCTGGCACAGCTAGAGCAGGCGCTGGCGACTGGGGTAGATTTGGTGCTGTTAGACAACATGAGCCTGACCGATTTAAAAACGGCGGTGCAGCTGTGTAAGGGGCAGGCCAAAACCGAAGCATCAGGCGGCATTACGCCGCAGCAGGCGGTGGCGGTGGCGCAAACGGGGGTGGACTTTATGGCCATGGGCTGGTTAACCCACAGCAGCCAAGCGTTGGACATTGGCTTTGACGTTTTGGCACACGAGCGGGAGGGAGCATGAATCGATTAATACGCTTGGCAGGGCTATTGGGCTTGAGCCTGCTGGCCGGCTGTCAGCCTGCCGATGATGGTGCGGCATTGGCGCCTTTTCCGAGCCGCAGTGTGACCCTGGTGGTGCCGTTTCCGCCCGGTGGTGGTACCGATGCGCTGGCGCGGCAGCTGGCGCCTAAGCTGGCCGAGGCGTGGGGACAGGCGGTGGTGGTGAAAAACCTGGCGGGCGCCAGCGGCCAGATTGCCGAGGCGCATGTGCTGAATGTGGCGCACGATGGCCACACGGTGTTGTTTAACAACAGTTCTCAGGTCATGAGCCCGGCCGTGCTGGCACCAGAGCAGGCGGGCAAGCCTTCGCCTTTGGCGGCTTTGGCACAAGTGGCGCTGTCGTCGTCGGTGTTGATCGTGCCGCAGGATTCGCCTTTTAAAAGCGTGGCAGAAGTGTTGCGGCAGGCGCGCCAAGGCACTGTCTTCTATGCCTCTTGTGGCGTTGGGACGCCGCAGCACTGGATGGGCATGGCCTTGGCCAAACAGGACGCGCCGGGGCTTAAACATGTGCCCTATAAGGGCTGCGCGCCGGCTTTAATCGACGTGGTCAGCGGCCAAGTGGCGGTGGGGATGGTGACAGAGTCCAGTGCCTTGCCGATGATAGAGTCGGGCAAGGTGAGGGCCTTAGGGGTGACGGCGGCGCAGCCTTCACCGTGGTTGCCTGAAGTGCCGGTGCAGTCGCAATGGCTGGGCGCCGAAGTGAGTTTGGATCAGTGGTATGGCTTTTTTGTACCGGCCGATGTGCCGGCACCGGTTCAGCAGGCGCTGAGCCAGACCTTGTTGGCCAGCGTGGAAGATGAGGCGATGCAGCAGGCGCTTAGGCCGTTAGGCTTTACGATCAGCGTGCTGGGCGCAGCGGCGTTTCAGGACTTGGTGCAGCGGCAGAGGGCGTATTTTAACCAGCAGGCTCAGGCACAGCGGCAGCTTGAAGGACAGTAGCCGCCATGGCCATCAAATTAAATCAGGATGCGGTGGTAGGGGCGGTGTTCGTTCTGCTGGGCGCTGCCTTTGCACTGGCGTCGTGGCGGACCTTGCCGGTGGGGACGGCGGCGCAAATGGGGGCGGGTTTTTTGCCGTTTTTTGTGGGCCTGGCCCTGCTCGGCTGTGGGGGGGTGCTGCTGTATCAGGCGCGGGTGACGGCGGTGGGCGTGCCGACTATTGCTTGGGCGGTCTTGCTCAAGCTGCTGTGCCTGTTTTTGATGTACGGCGCTGCGCTCAGCCATTTGGGCCTGTTGCCGGGAATTGCCTTATTGCTGTTGGGTAGCCGCCTGTTTTACCCAACGCTAGGCTGGCGCCGTTTGCTGGCCTTAACGGTGGTGACGCTGGTGCTGATGTGGTGCTTGGTGAGCCTGGTGTTGGGACTTAACCTACCGCTTTGGCCTGGCCAGTATTGACAGAAGGATGGGATCTAGATGAGCGCTTGGGACGCTTTGGGTTTTGGCTTAAGGGTGGCGATTGAGCCTGAAAACCTACTGTATGGCTTTATCGGCTGCCTGTTGGGCACCGTTATGGGCGTGCTGCCTGGGATTGGCACACTGTCGGTGATCGCGATGCTGCTGCCTTTAACCTACGTGCTTTCCCCCGTAGCCGGCATCATCATGCTGGCGGGCATTTATTATGGCGCTCAGTATGGCGGCAATACCTCGGCGGTGTTGCTCGGCATTCCCGGTGAGAGCTCGGCGGTGGTGTCGACCTTTGATGGCCATCAGATGGCGAAGAAAGGCCGCGCGGGTTCGGCTTTGGCCATTGCCGCCCTAAGCTCATTTGTGGGTGGCTGTGTGGCCACGTTGGCGATGCTGTTGCTGTCGCCAAGCTTGGCCAAGCTGGCCTTGCTGTTTGGCTCGGCCGAATATTGCATGCTGATGCTGTTGGGCCTGATTGGGGCGATGACGTTTGCCAATGGTCATTGGGCCAAAACCTTGGGCATGACGCTGTTGGGCCTGTTGTTGAGTACCGTGGGCATGGATGGCCAGACCGGCGCCCAGCGGTTTGATTTAGGGTGGCTGTCGCTTCGCGACGGTTTGGACGTGGCCATTGTGGCGATGGGTCTGTTTGGTCTGGCGGAAGTGATTCAGCAGCTGGTGCGTCCGCATCAGCCCGCGGCCGCCTTGCCGCCTTTGCCGCTTAGGGACTGCTACCCCAGCCGCAAAGAGGTGGGGCAGGCCGCGCCGGCGGTGGCCCGCGGCACGGTCTTGGGCATCGTCTTGGGGGTGTTGCCGGGGATTGGGGCCACCATTGCCTCGTTTGCCGCCTACACTTTGGAAAAGCGGGTGAATCGACACCGCCAGCTATTGGGCAGCGGCCACCCGGCGGGCTTGGCCGCGCCAGAGGCGGCCAACAACGCTTCGGCGCAAACCTCGCTGATCCCTTTGTTGACCTTAGGCATTCCCGGTGGGGTGGTGGTGGCGCTGATGGTGGGGGCGCTCACCGTACACAATATTCAGCCCGGCCCAGGCCTGATGGTGCAGCATCCAGAGCTGTTTTGGGGCCTGATTGCCTCGATGTGGGTGGGCAATGTGATTTTACTGGTGTTGAACCTGCCGCTGATTGGGCTGTGGGTGAAGCTGCTGCGTTTGCCTTATCCCATGTTGTTTCCATTGATCTTGGTGTTTTCCACCTTTGGGGTGTATGCCCTCAATGGCCAAGTGGTGGATGTGTATTGGCTGCTGGCATTTGGGGTGCTGGGCTATTTGATGCGGCTGTTTCAGTGTGAGGTCGCGCCCTTGCTGTTGGGTTTTGTACTGGGGCCGCTGCTGGAAGAACATTTGCGCCGTGCGCTGTTGCTGTCGGAAGGCTCTTTTATGGTGTTCGTCACGCGGCCGTTGGCGCTGGCGTTGTTGGGGCTGTGTGTGGTGACGGTGGTGCTGATGTTGCGGCGTGGGCGTTAGGGGCCAGTTTGTTTCAATCCGCATCAAAAAAACCGCCGTGAAGGCGGTTTTTTAATGGTGTTGTCGCTACAGCGATTTGGCTTGAACGCCGGTGGCGTCAATCACCAAATAGCCGCCTTCGTGGCCATACCAGTCTTGGATCACAAAGCGGTGGATGGTCTGGCCTGCAACCTCATGCACGTGCGTGGCTGGGCGATGGGTGTGACCATGAATCAGGTCGGCGCCCACGTATTGGCTCATTAAGGCTTGGATGCCGGCTTCGGTCGCGTCGGAGATGGCGGTTTTGCCATTGTCGGCCTTGGCGCCTTCAGACATCTGGCGAATTTGTGCCGCCAAAACGCGGCGCTCGGCCAAGGGCTTGCTGAGGATCATCGCTTGCCATTGTGGGTTGCGGGCCTGTAGGCGGAACTGTTGGTAGGCCAGATCATCGGTGCAAAGGCTGTCGCCGTGGCACAGCACGTAGTCACGACCGTACAGCGTCAGCGGGTGTGGCTCTTCTAGCAGGGTGGCCCCTGTTCTATGGGCAAAGGCGTCGCCAAACAAAAAATCGCGGTTGCCGCGCATCACATACAGCGGCGTGTGCTGGCTGAAGTCATGCAGCAGCGCAAGCTGGCTCTGAATGAAGGGGCTGTCATCGTCGTCGCCAATCCAAGCGTCAAAGAGGTCACCTAAAATGTACAAAGCCGCCACTTGGCCTTGCCAGTCCTGTAGTTTTTGTGCAAATAAGTCATTCAGCGCTGGCGTGTCGGCGGCCAAATGTAAGTCTGCAATCATGATGGTTGGCTTCATGCGCCTGCTTTCTGGAACGTGTCTGCGTAGGCGTCTTCGCTAAAGCCCACTTGGGTGTGCTCAGCGTGTACCAGTACTGGGCGCTTGATGATAGACGGATTGGTGATCATGAGGGCGATGGCGGCGTCGGCGTGCTCGGCGCTGGCTTGTTCTTCTGGGCTGAGCTTGCGCCAGGTGGTGCCCCGTTTGTTGATTAAGGTGGTCAGCGGCACGTCTTGTAACCAGCTTTGGATCAGCTCGGCGGTGGGCGCTTGTTTTTTGAAATCAACAAACGTATAAAGAATCGATTGCGCATCTAGCCAAGTGCGGGCTTTTTTGACGGTGCTGCAATTGGGAATGCCATATAGGGTGGTCATGTGGTAGGCTCCTATGAATTATTTGTGGCTATTGTAGCGAATTTATGCGCGATTGCCGACCCTTCCTTTTAGCGGATTTTCTTACTACTGTTATTATTATATGTTAAATAGATCGCTTAAGCCTGTACTGGCCGTCTGGTTGCTTGGCAGCGTGGCCGCCTGTGGGCAACAACCCGAGCAGGCCTCTAACCCAGTTTTACAACAGGCCGTTGATGAATTTTTAAAAGAAAAATCAGTGTGTATGCCGTTGGCGTTAACGGAGGCGAACGGTGAATTGAGTCCGGGCGTGCAGGGCATGCTGGGCGAACCGATCATCAGGGTGGTGCTGCCTGCGACGGTCGAATGGTCGCAAACGGCGGCGTTTAAGCAGATGGACGCCTTGGTGCAGGGCGGGATTTATGTGCCGCTGATTGACGATGTGCTGCTGGGGCAGCCCGATGGCGGCGTGGCTGCTCAAGTTTATCAATTGACGGATGAGGGTCGCGGCTACGTTTACGATTCACGCTTTGGCGATATATTTTGTATGGGCCATGAGCGGGTGAAGCAGGTTGTGGCCCGAGAGGACGACGTTGAACAAACGCCCAACGGCCATTACCTCATCCACATTAGCTATGAGCCAGAGTTTGTGATGGTGCCGTGGGCGCAGGCTTTGGTGGCCGCAGGCAACCAGCAGCTGGCCAAGCAAATCGAACCGGGACAAGTTTCGCGCACCACGCTGGTGTATGCCGATGAGCAATGGCAAGACAGCCGCCAATTCTATAAGTTAAATAAATAGGTTTAACTCAGGTTAAACAGCATCAGCACCAAGGGAATCGTTAGGATGGAGCTGACGGTTGACCACGTCACCATGCTGGCCATGCTTTGGTCGTCGCCGCCCATTTGCTTGGCCAAAATATAAGCGTTGCCCGCAGTAGGCAGGGCCGAGAAAATCAACGCCACCTGCGCCGCCGTGCCGCTGAGCCCGGCCAGGCTCAGCAATGCCCACATCACGGTCGGCAGGGCCAAGAGCTTCAAGAGGCCAGCCCAGGTAATGGCGGTCAGCTGCTGCATGTTGACCCGGATGGTAAGCCCTGCACCAACGGCCAACAGGCTTAAAGGCGTTGCCGCGGCCCCAATTTGGGTCAGGAAAAGGCTGAGAACCTTGGGTAGGCTGAGTTCAAACGTGGCCAACGATAGGCCAATGGCAGAACCGACGATTAAGGGGTTCTTCACCAGCGTAAGCAGCAGCGCCAGCAGCGATTGTTTTTTGGTCTGACAGCACTTGCTGAGCACCATGACGCTGGTGATGTTGGCAAAAATAATGCAGTAGGCCAAAAAAATACCCGACAGTGCCAACCCATCAGGGCCGAGCAAAGAGCTGCTGAGGCTGATGAACATAAAGGTATTAAAGCGGGTGGCGCCTTGAAAGACCGAGCTCAGCGTGGGCAGAGGAAATTTAAAGAGCCATTGGCTGGCCAAGGCCAGTGCGCCAATAAGGGTGGTGGCCGATAGCGTGAGTAAAATGATGAGTTCAATGTTGCTGGCGGAAAAGTCTGCCTGGCTAATGCTCATGATGAGCAGGGCTGGAAACAGCAAATAGTAGGTGAGGCGTTCGGCACCCTGCCAAAAAAAACCATCGGTAATAAAGCTTCTCTTTAGAATAAAGCCGAGGGCAATTTGAAAAAAAGTGGGCAGAACGGCTAAGACAGTAAACAGCATAAGGACTCTTTGTAGGATGGGCGTTTTGGTTTTATCGCGTCATTATAGGCCGAATGCAGGGTTATTTATAGGCTTGACTTTATGCCCATGAAATTGCGGGGGCGCGGCAGTGAGCCCCATGGGCGTCCCGTTGAGGTAAAAAAGCAAAGGCGGCGCCTTTGCTTTTTTCGGTTGGCTATGTTGATAGGCCTTTAAGATAGGCGTTGGTGAGGGTCAGTAGACGCTTAACCTGGTCGCCGACGGCGCGCTTAACGGCTTCGGCGTTTTGCATCACGCCCTCGCCGTCGATGGTGGCGCTGCTGCCATAGGGGTTGCCTCCGGCGGCAAAGGTGCTGGGGTTAACGTAGCCAGCCGGCACGATGATGGCGCCCCAGTGCTGCATCACGGTGTAAATGCTGTGAATGACGTGTTCCTGCCCGCCATTGGGGTTTTGTGCCGTGGATAAAGCAGTGACGAACTTATTCGCCAACTTGCCTTGCGCCCACAGGCCGCCCTGTAGGTCTAAAAACTGCTTCATTTGGCTGGCCATGATGCCAAAGCGGGAGGGGGAAGCAAAGACGAGGGCATCAGCCCATTCTAAATCATTGCTGCTGGCTTCCGGGATGGTGGCCGTTGCGTCCACGTTTTGGCGCCATAAAGGATTGCTGTCGATGGCGGCCGCTGGCGCCAGCTCCTGTACTTTGCGTAGGCGAACTTCAGCGCCGGCGGCTTCGGCGGCGATTTGGGCCCATTTGGCAAGCTGGGTATTGCTGCCGGTGGCGCTGTAATAGACGATGAGTATTTTGGTGGCCATAGTACAACTCCTTCAATTGATTTTAATGAATAAAGGGATGAATGGTTAACCCATCCTACGGCATATTTTTTGAGGGTGCAATGGCTTTGGGTGGTGTCGATGGTGTTCTTAGTGGTTGATTCATTGATTGTTTTTTGTTTCTGGGCTGAATGGTGCCGCCTGTGGTGCGTTAGGCGTGATGGCTGCGTTTGGGCCGCAGGGTGGTCGCGGCGGTAGGCGGTAGGGCTTCATCGTTGTTTGGGGTGTCTCTAAAATCAGACTTGTGAGCCGACTAGACCGAACTGAGGTTAAAAAAAACTTTGGGTTTGCGGCGGCTAGGCGCCCTTAATGAGGGCGTGTTGACATAAGTATATGGTGTTTTGGTTGAACTTAAGCTTATAATGGCCTTCTAACGTTTGTATTTGTTTTTTAAATCTCCAAAACCTCTGCGTCTCGTCATATATATTTCACTATGTGAATGTATCTTTTAAATGCTACTATAATTCATCAAAGTTATTGGTTTCAGACACTATATTTTTTTGGTATGGCGACGTGTGTGTGGCCAACCTGAGTGCGTTTGATGCATCAGAGCATCAGAGTAAGATAAAAAAACCATGCCGACAGCCTGATTTAAGGATTAACCCCAGTCGCTTGCCCCTGGCAACGGCGACCTTAAAGTCAAGGGTGTCCCCGTTTCAGCGTGTTGCCCAGAGAAAAGAGGGCTGGTTTAGCCGGCCCAGCGCAGCATGTACTTTAAGAATAACCGTTATTGAGAAAGTTAATGACTAAAAATAAGAACAACACTAATTTAAGAGCGCAAGATCCGTATTTAGAACGTGAGCGCCAGAAATATGAAGCCCCATTGCCTAGTCGCGAATGGGTCATCCAACTATTGGAAGAGGCCGGTGTGCCCACTGCCGTGGCCGATTTGGCCCAGCAGTTAAGCATCGCCGAAGCCGAATATGCTTTTTTTGAACGCCGCATCGGTGCCATGGTGCGCGATGGTCAGGTGTACATCAACCGCCGCGGCCTGGTGTGCGTGGCCGAAAAACTGGCCCTAGCGCAATGCCGTATTGAAGCGCATAAGGACGGCTTCGGCTTTGCCGTGCCGCTGACGCCGACTGGCGAAGGCGATTTTGTTTTGTACGAACGCCAAATGCGTGGCCTGATGCACGGCGACATCGTGACCATACGCCCTGCCGGTTTGGACCGTCGTGGTCGTCGCGAAGGCCGTGTGTTAGACATTGTGGAACGGGCCCACAGCGAAGTGGTGGGGCGCCTGTATTTTGACCGCGGCGTCTATGGCGTGGCCCCAGAAGACAAACGTCTGACCCAAGACATTATCCTGACCCCCGGTGGCGAACGTCAGGCCGAAGACGGCCAGGTCGTGGTGGTGGAGATGATCAGCTATCCCGAAGCCAATCGTCCTGGTATTGGTCAAGTCAAAGAAATTTTGGGTGATTATGGCGATTCCGGTATGGAAATCGAAATTGCCGTGCGCAAGCACCACTTGCCGCACGAGTTTAGCCCTGAATGCTTGGCCGACACCAAAAAAATTCCCAAGGCCGTGCGTAAGCTCGACCTAAAAGGGCGCGAAGACCTGCGCGATTTACCGCTGGTGACCATCGACGGTGAAACCGCCCGCGACTTTGACGACGCCGTATACGCCGCCAAAAACAAAGATGGCTACCGCCTAGTGGTGGCGATTGCCGACGTGAGTCATTATGTGACGCCAGGCAGTGGTTTAGACACCGACGCCGAAGAGCGCGCCACCAGCGTGTATTTCCCACGCCGTGTGATCCCAATGCTGCCAGAAGCGCTGTCTAACGGCATTTGCTCGTTAAACCCAGAGGTCGATCGCCTGTGCATGGTGTGTGACATTCAGTTTAATGCCGAAGGCTTTATGCAGTCGCACCGTTTTTACCCAGCGGTGATGAACTCTAAGGCGCGCCTAACCTACACCCAAGTGTGGGACTGGATTGAGTCGGGCACCGAACACGGTCTAAAAACCGAAATCGACACCTTATATGGCTTATTCAAGCTGTTGCTGCGTAACCGTCATGCCCGCGGCGCGATGGAGTTTGAAAGCACCGAAACCCAAATGATCTTTAACGAGGATGGCAAGATTGAACGCATCGTCCCCGTGGTGCGCAATGAAGCCCACCGCTTGATCGAAGAATGTATGCTGGCGGCCAACGTGTGTGCGGCCCAGTTCCTGTTAGAGCACAAACACCCTGCATTGTATCGTAGCCACTTAGGGCCGAATCCCGACAAGCTGGCGGCGCTACGCGAGCAGCTGGCCTTAACCGGCCTGTCTTTGGGGGGCGGCGATGACCCCAAGCCGAAAGATTACGCCTTATTGTTTGAGCAGTTTAAAGGCCGCCCAGACCAAACGGTGCTACAGGTGATGATGCTGCGCTCGATGCAGCAGGCGATTTACGAGCCTAAAAACGAAGGCCACTTTGGTTTGGCTTACGATGCGTATACCCACTTTACCTCGCCGATTCGTCGCTACCCTGACTTAACCGTTCACCGCGCCATTAAAGCCGTGTTGAAAGGCGAAGAGTACAAGCCTAAGTCGTGGCAGGCTTTGGGCGTTCACTGTTCGATGGCAGAGCGTCGTGCCGACGACGCCAGCCGCGATGTGGAAAGCTGGCTCAAAACCTACTACATGAAAGATAAAGTCGGTGAAGTGTTTGAAGGCACCATTACCGGCATGGCGCAGTTTGGCCTGTTTGTGACCCTAGACGACATTTACGTGGAAGGCATGGTGCACATCAGTGACCTAGGCCAAGACTACTTTAACTATCGTCCCGAGATCATGGCGATTGAAGGTGAACGCACCAAGGTTCGCTTTAGCATGTCCAGTAAAGTGGTGGTGAAAGTGGCCAAGGCCGACTTAGACACCAGTCGCATCGACCTAGTGTTGATTTCTGGTGGCGAAGTGGGGAAGGGCAAAGACAAAGCCCCCTTCGTGAATGACGATGCCTTGCCGGGTAAAAAAGGCAAGCCGGCCAAACGCCAAGGAGACAGGCGGGGCGGCAGCAACCCTAAACCAGCAGCCACAACCGCCCATAATGACGAGCAGCCTAAATCGTCTCGCCGCAAGCGTGGTGGCTCGGCTAAAGGCCCTAAGGCGGTAGCGCCGGTGGCACCTAAGGCCAAAGGCAAGGCCAAGCCTAAGGCGCAAAAACGCGAGGCCATTGCCAGCGCCAAGAAAAAGACCGTTAAAAAAAGCTAAAAAGGGGTGTTTTTTGCCCCGTCAAGCCTAAGCCAGAGCCAACGCTCTGGCTTTTTTATGACGGCCTCGCAGCGGCTTGTGGCGTAATGTGTAAATAGCCAATTGGAATAATAACAGGCGTCGCAATAGGTTATTGGATATTTCAAAAATATTGTCAGATAAGGGCTTGACAGTAAATCGCCCAGTCGCTATTATGGCGACTTCCTAAACGGAGAAGTGGCCGAGTGGTCGAAGGCACACCCCTGCTAAGGGTGCATACGGGTTAAACTGTATCGAGAGTTCGAATCTCTTCTTCTCCGCCATAGCCGCACCCGTAGCTCAGTTGGATAGAGTATCTGGCTACGAACCAGAGGGTCGGGCGTTCGAATCGCTCCGGGTGCGCCACTATAGGTTTAATGTTTGGGAATATGCGCTCATCGTCTAGCGGTTAGGACACCGCCCTTTCACGGCGGCAGCCGGGGTTCGATTCCCCGTGGGCGTACCAGTATAGTTAATCTAGCTCAATCTTCGGATTGAGCTATTTTTTCCGGAAGTAAATCGTAGTATTATAGGTTAAATGCGCTCATCGTCTAGCGGTTAGGACACCGCCCTTTCACGGCGGCAGCCGGGGTTCGATTCCCCGTGGGCGTACCAAGCATTAAGAGCTTAGGCAACTAAGTTTTTGCTAGGTTGGAGAAGTGGCCGAGTGGTCGAAGGCACACCCCTGCTAAGGGTGCATACGGGTTAAACTGTATCGAGAGTTCGAATCTCTTCTTCTCCGCCAAACTGCGCACCCGTAGCTCAGTTGGATAGAGTATCTGGCTACGAACCAGAGGGTCGGGCGTTCGAATCGCTCCGGGTGCGCCACCCAATATCAGTAACACCATGCGCTCATCGTCTAGCGGTTAGGACATCGCCCTTTCACGGCGGCAGCCGGGGTTCGATTCCCCGTGGGCGTACCAGAAATACCAAAAAAGCTCAATCTTCGGATTGAGCTTTTTTGCGTCTGATGCTGGCGTGAAGCGATCAGCCGTAAGCTGGGTCAAGCGTCGCCTACCCACCGGCCTTAATGTTTTGCCGCAGGCCAACATCAAAGACAGTGTGGGTCTCGATCCACGCGACGAAACCCATGCCACTCTTGGCTTAATCGCGCCTGCTTCAACGCTCATCCATAAAAAAACCCAACCATGGCGGTCGGGTTTGGCGTTCATGCTGCACTTACTTGGCCAAATGCTGGGCGTGAAAGCGCAGGTGCTCCTCGATGAAGGTGGCAATGAAGTAATAGCTGTGGTCATAGCCAGGCTGCATGCGCACCGTAATCGGCCAATTATGGCTTTTAGCGATGTCGGCAAAGCGCTGCGGCTGTAGGTGCTCTGGCATAAAGCCATCGGCCTCGCCCTGGTCAATCAGCATGGGGATTTTGTGGCCGCTGCTGCTCAATAGGGCACAGCTGTCGTAGGCCATCCACGCGCTCTCATCGCTGCCTAAGTAGGCCGTAAAGGCCTTGCGGCCCCAGGGGACGTCGGCAGGGTTGACGATGGGGGCAAAGGCCGTGACCGAGGTAAAGCGTTGCGGCTGGCGTAGGGCCAGCATAATCGCGCCGTGGCCACCCATCGAATGGCCGCTGATGGCTTCCTTGGCGCCGACCTTAAAGTGGGCCTTGATGAGGTTAGGCAGCTCCTCCGCCACGTAGTCAAACATGCGGAAGTGTTCGGCCCAGGGCGCTTCGGTGGCGTTGACGTAAAAGCCAGCGCCTTGGCCTAGGTCATAGGCCTCATCGTTGGGCACGCCTTCGCCACGAGGGCTGGTGTCGGGCATGACCAGGATTAAGCCCAGCTCGGCAGCAACGCGTTGAGCGCCGGCTTTGTGGGTGAAGTTTTCATCCGTGCAGGTCAGGCCAGACAGCCAGTACACGACTGGCAGGTCGGCTTGGGTTTCATACTGTGGCGGCAGGAAAATGCTGAACGTCATGGCGCAGCTAAGGCTGCTGGAGGCATGGCGATAGCGTGCCTGTTCCCCACCAAACATCTGGTGGGTTTCAATGCGTTCTAAAGTCGTCGTCACATCGGTCTCCTTAACCTTACTTGTCAAAGTGAATCACCGTACGAATCGATTTGCCTTCGTGCATCAGGTCAAACGCTTCGTTAATGCCCTCTAGGCCCATGGTGTGGGTAATGAAGTCGTTCAATGGGAATTCGCCCGCTAGGTAGCGTTCGACAATACCAGGCAGCTCACTGCGCCCTTTAACCCCACCAAACGCCGAACCGCGCCAAACGCGACCGGTCACCAGTTGGAAGGGTCGGGTGCTGATTTCTTTACCCGCGCCGGCCACGCCAATGATCACCGATTCGCCCCAGCCTTTGTGGCAGCATTCTAAGGCCGAACGCATCACGTCGACGTTGCCAATACACTCAAAAGAGAAGTCCACGCCGCCATCGGTCAGTTCAACAATTACGTCCTGAATGGGTTGGTCAAAGTTTTTAGGGTTGATCAGGTCGGTGGCGCCCAGTTTTTTGGCTAGGTCAAACTTGCTTTCGTTGATGTCGATGCCGATGATGCGGCTGGCGCCCGCCATTTGTGCGCCGATGATGGCCGATAGGCCAATGCCGCCGAGGCCAAAAATGGCCACGGTGTCGCCTTTTTTAACCTTGGCCGTGTTCATCACCGCGCCCATGCCGGTGGTCACGCCACAGCCCAATAAGCACACTTCTTCTAGCGGCGCTTCTTTGTTGATTTTGGCCAGAGAGATTTCAGGAATGACCGTGTATTCAGAGAACGTTGAGGTGCCCATGTAGTGGTAAATAGGCTGGCCATCTTTAGAGAATCGAGTGGTGCCATCGGGCATTAAGCCTTTGCCTTGGGTGGTGCGAATGGCCTGGCACAGGTTGGTTTTGCCAGAGGTACAGAATTTACATTCGCCACATTCTGGCGTGTACAAAGGAATCACGTGGTCGCCAATGGCCACGCTGGTCACGCCCTCACCAACGGCTTCTACAATGCCGCCGCCTTCGTGGCCCAAAATGGTGGGGAACACGCCTTCAGGGTCTTCGCCAGAAAGGGTGTAGGCATCGGTATGGCAAACGCCAGAAGCCACGATGCGCACCAATACTTCGCCTTTTTGAGGCGGCATTAAATCCACTTCTTCAATGGTAAGCGGCTGGTTTGGGCCCCAAGCAACGGCGGCACGGGTTTTGATCATGTTCATGTAAAGGCTCCTGTGTGAGGGGGCTAAAGAGTAGGGTGAGGCGAGCGCCTAGGGCGCGACAGCCATGGTGTTCTGTGCAGACAGTCTACCACAGCCTCTGTGTCAGTGTGTGCTAGGGCTTAGGGGTGTAGCCAAGGTTGGCGGTCATGGCTAAACAAGCGCTGTTTGGCCATTTCGGCCCATTCTGTCTTGGGGCGACCATGATTGGCATAAGGGTGAATCGCAATGCCACCGCGTGGGGTGAAAATGCCCCAGACTTCGATGTATTTCGGGTCCATCAGCTGGATTAAATCCTTCATGATGATGTTGATGCAGTCTTCGTGAAAGTCGCCGTGGTTGCGAAAGCTGAACAAATACAGTTTAAGCGACTTGCTCTCCACCATCATGTCGCTGGGAATGTACGAAATGTAAATGCTGGCGAAATCAGGCTGGCCCGTCATCGGGCACAGGCTGGTGAATTCAGGACAGGTAAACTTAACGAAGTAATCGTTGTCCGGATGCTTATTGGGAAAGGCTTCCAGAATTTCCGGCGCATAAGTCGTGGGATAGGCCACCTTTTGGTCGCCTAAAAGGGTGATGCTGGTTAAATCTTCTGCTTGGCGCATGGTTTAGATCCTTAGTTTTTTAAAGTGGGAGGGTTTCGAACCACAATATATGAAGCGATATTATACGGTAAAAGTGAGGGGGAAACTAGGTGTGGAAAGGCTTCCAGCTAGGGTGTAGAGGTCATTTAGTAAAAAAGGCATGCGCTTGGCATGCCTTTGGCAAAGGGGGCTTATGATGGATCAACCGGTAGGGTGACATCTGGTAATTTGAAGCCATAACGACTCAGCGGAATGATGGTGACTGAGGTTGTGTGGCCACTGCTCTGGAGCTGTTCGCTTTGGCCAGGCAGCAGGTAGAAATCGGTCAGAGGGATGACCTTGCCGCTGGGCAGTAAGGTGATTTGAGGCGCCAGGCGCACCACATGTTTGCTGGGATTACTCACCGTCAGCTGGTTGGCCGTCGATTGAATGCTAAGGCCCATCCAGGGCGTTTTGTTTTGAGGCACAGAGGCCGGTTGGATTAAAAAACCGACCTCTTGGCGCACCGGCATTTTGGCGGTGTTTTCGGCCGCCTGGCTCACCCCTTCGAAAGAAGCTTTGAGTAGAACTTCATGCGTTAGTTGAACCCCGTCCTTCAATACAAAGTTGACCTGTTGGCTTTGCCCAGCATCAATGCGGGTGATGGGCGGTGAGATTAAGATGTGTTTGCTGTAATCCTGACCGTCTAAGTCTAGGAGTTTGGTGACCAATAAAATAGGTGATGAGGACACGTTTTGAATGTTAAAGCTCACTCGCTTTTCTGTTTGAGGCAAAATAATGCCGGTACTTTCCAGTTGAAAAGAAGCGTGTGCTGCGCTGCTGAGGATGAGCAGCAGCATTAATAGGCTGGCTTGGATGGCCAAGCCCAGTCGTTGCCATAAGGGCCAGCCTGAGGCTGTGGGTTTAAGGTTAAATAGGGTCATGTGAATCCTTTAGAATGAGGGTAATGAGTCATTTGAAATGTAGGCCGTAAGCGTTTATTTGTCACAATGATCACGGCGGCTGAGGCCTGCTGTTATGGGTTTTAGCGACACACTGCATCGATGGCCTCATAGTCTGTATTGGGATCAAAGTTTTTAGGTGCTTCATAATGCACCACGCATTCACTGATGTTGGCGGCTTTAATGCGTATCGGTTGGCCAATTTCCTTGTTGGTGAGCATGATGTTGCCGTCGCCAACGACCGTGCTTAAAAATTGGCCATCCATGCTTAACACGCTGGCGCCTGTGGACACTGCTTGCCCTTGAAGGGTGCGCACGGACAGTAACAGCTGGCGCGTTTCGGTCACCGTAAAGTTTTTGGTCGCAACCGTGCCTCTGGCCAGCAGCAAATGAGTGGTGGTGCTGTTGAGGCGTCTGTTCAACGGCAAGGTTTTGGTGTCGATTTGAGCCAACACGGGGCTGTAAGGCCTAATGCGCGCCAAAATGGCCGTACCAAAAGGATTGGTTAGGGCGGCGCTGGTGCCGGGGGCCTGAATCTTTAAGTTTGACTGTTTTGGTACTTTAATCAGTGCAAAAGTATCGCCTATGGGCTGTGCTGAGGTGGCGAAGCTATGGTTTGCGTAGGCAATTGAGCCGCTCGCAGTGAGCGACAAAGAACGGCTGTCGCGGTTGTTGGCTGAAGCGCTGGCGCTTAATTGGGCCAGGGCCGTGTTCATGTTTAACGTGCCGCTGTAACGCTGTTCGTGCTCAGATTTGGTGGCCCCAATGGTGTAACCATGATTGTCGCCAAGGCGTCCTTGATAGCTACTGCCCAGGGTCAGCGCTTCGGCAACGTATTGAGCGCGATTGCTAATGCTGCCGCGACCAAGGGGAAAGCTTAGGCTGGCATAGGCAGAATGGGTACTGAAGGATGACTTTTGGAGGCTGAAATTTAAAGAAGCACGCCCCCATTGGTGGTTGCTTGAAAGCATTTGGGTCACGTCACTGCCTTTTTTTTCGTGATAGCGGTTTTGAGTGGCCACGTATGAAAAAGCCCCCCAACGTGGGTGTGACCAAGTGAGTGAAGCGCTGGCAGCATAGCGCAACCGGCCCGAGTCTGGGTTAGTGGCACGCCAGAAATAGCCACCGAAAGCCTCGTCTGGGCTGATGAAGTTTTGGCTTCGGTACTGGGCTGATAGTGCTGCACTGAGGCCCGACATTAAAACGGTCTGTCCTTGAATCTCCAGTTGGGCACCTTTATAGGATGGGCGGGCGGTGGTGCGGCTGGGGGCAGCTGAGGCGCTGTCATGGGGGCGTTTGGCATTGACCGCGCTGATGCTGCCGCTCACCCAATGGCCTTGTAAACTGGTGTGGCTGGCTTTAAACATGATGTTTTGATAGTCGCTAGAGGCCAGCGCCGCAGCCATGTAACGTTGACGTGCCTTGGGGCTAAATGCCACTTCGCCCATGCCTAAGAGTGGCTTGTGCGCCGGCTCGTCATCGATTGAAGCAATAGGGTTATGGTAACGGCCTACGGCCATTTGATAGGTGGTGGCCTCTTGATGGCTATTTGGGTCTATCGCACTGGCGATGCTGAACTGATGGCGCTGGCCGTCTTCTTCTAATAGGGTCACTTCCGCCGGCAATCCATTGGTAAATTGGTTCACCTGGCGCAATGAAAATGGACCTGCAGGGACTAAGGTTCGATAAATCAAGCGACCGCGCTGGCGAATTTCGACGGTGGCGTTGGTATTGGCGACGCCCTCAATCGGCACAATGAGGGCCGATGATTGTGTTTGGGCGCTGTCGCTAGACAGCTCCACACCTCTTATGGGTAAGCCGGAAAATGCTTCACTACTGCTGTTGAATTGGCCGATCTTAACCATTGAGTGTTGCGATTCGAAGGTGCGTGCAGCATACAAAGACTCTGAGCGAAATTCATTGCTATTGAGGCCGCGGCTAAAGTGGCTGCGGTTACGGATCACCCAGTTTTTAATGTTCAGGCCTGGCTCTAATTGGCCCTGAGTGAAATGAAAATCATTATTTTGGCCGGTTATTTTTTGCGTGTAGAGCGTGTAGTTCAATAGCGCGGCGTGCCCACCGGTTTCGATGTGGTCATTTTTTTTGGCAGGGTCAAAGGCGGCTTCCGGCAGCATGAGCGTCACTCGAAACTGGCCTGGATAGTGTTGGACTTCGGCGTCAGGCCATAGCGTAGCCACGGGCACGCATTGTGTGCCATGTGGGCTGGCGCGGAGTTTGAGCGTACTCAATAACTCTGCATCCATACACAGTTGGCCGGCGGCATCAAAAGGGGCGTCGAGGGTGTAAATGTTGGCTGCGTTGACCACAATGGTCACGTGGTTCGTGCCGGGTAAAAAACGGGCTTCGCGATTAAAAAAGTCAGCCACTTCGGTGCTGTAGCCTAAGGCTTCTAACGTCTTGACATCAAATCCCTTGTTGTCGGCATGAGCGAATCCGGCCAACAGCAATGCTGAACAGGTTAGAGAGGGCGAAAAGGGGCGGCGTAAATGGCGCAAGGTAGGGGTCTCGTTATGGGGAAGTGACGCCCCTTATTTATATAAATTTATTAAAACAAAAATAAAAAATAATATATTTGGTGGTCACAGATGTTGCGTTTGGCAACTTGTGCCCTTTTACTTAAATGCCAAAGGCAAAGATAAGGCTCATGGATCCATCAATTTCAGCGTTGTCAGTCATCGGGCCATTCATGATTGAAATGGCGGCAAGGCTGGCCTGTACTTCTAAGTCGGCGCTGAACGTCTTGCCACTCTTGAGCACGTTGGGGGCGCTGGCCCAGCCGTGTGTGCCTTGCATCGGCCTTAGGGTGACCCAGGCTGCTGGGTTAAAAATGGCCGTTGTGCTGGCAAATACCTGCGTTGGCACTCCGTCAACGGCGGCATTTTTCATGATGACCTCATAAGCCCCTATCTTGCCGGTGCCATTAACGTGGCCTAGGCCATACTGGTTGGCCGCTGGCGTTGCGACGCTGTCGGCACGATGGTCGACGGTGCTAAACGTTAGGTAGGTTTCTGCATCACAGCTAATGAGCCATGTTTTCAGCATGGGTGACAGTTTTGTTGGTTCGTTCGCGTGTAGCTGGGCGCTTGAGAAACGACCGAGTGGATAAGCACCGCCATTGGCGGCAGAAACCTGACAGCTGGCCGAATCTGAACGGTCATTGGCCATCAGTGGTGCGGCAAAGGTCTGGCTTGAAGGCAGTAAAATAGTGCAGGTAATGGCGGTCATAAAGAGCGCACTGTGGGCATTAAGGTTCATTTATAGTGGCCTTCTTGGGGGCTCAATGTCTGATCAAAGCAACCCACCTAAAACCGCAGGTGGGGTGGGCTTAGGTTGTGCTTTTGAGCGGGTGTTTGAGGCAATGATATTGGTTACCAGAAGGGGGGCGGCCCCTCTGGTAACCAATATGAAAGGGTGGGCGTGCAGCATGCTTGGGCAGGCCCATGATCATATTGGTCAGTACCCTTAGTTAAATGCCGTAGGCAAAATTAAGGGTTAATGAACCATCGATGTCGGTGTCATCGGTGATGGCGCCGCCCATGGTGGTGGTGTTTGCTAAGGTTGGGGTGACGGCAAGGTCGGCGACAAATACCCGCCCGCTTTTTTGGGTGCTGTTTCCTGCAGCCCAGCCATTGCGATTGGCGGCATCTACGGTCACACTAGATGAGGCTGTAAATGAGGTCGCAGGGGCACTAAAAAGCGTGGTGGTTTTGCCGTCTACTAGGCCATTTTTCATGGTGACGTTGTAAAAACCAATTTTACCGGTGGTGTTGACATTGCCTAGGCCAAAGTTGGCGGTGCCCGTTGCGCTGGCTGTGGCGGCGCGATTGTCAACCGGTTTAAAGTTCAAATAGGTTTCGGCATCACAGGTGATGGTCCAAGTTTTGTTCATTTCGGCAAGTTTGGTGTTGGCTGTCGCGCTCACTAGCGTGCCTGATACTTTGCCAATGTTGTAAACGCCGTCCTCGGCAGAGGCCACGCTACAGGTTGGCACGGTCAGCGTACCGGTGACTTTTAGTTCTGCAGTAGGCGCCGCCGCTTGTGCATTGCTCACGGCAAAAAGAAGGGCAGCAGCTGTACTGAATACAATGTGTTTTTGGCTCATGTTTGAGGTGTCCCTAGGGTTGGTTAGATGCCGTAGGCAAAGTTAAGGGTTAGAGAGCCATCAATGTCAGAATCTTCGGTGACGGGGCCGTTCATCATGGCGCTAGAGGCTAGATTAGGGGTCACATCTAAGTCGGCAGTAAACACTTTGCCGCTTTTTTGAAGCGTGCCAGCAGACCAGCCGCTGCGGTTGGCAGTACTGATGTTGGTAGCGGTGGTTGAGGTGATGCTGCTGGTGGCAGAGCTAAATACGCTCGAAGAGGCGCCGTCTACGGTGGCATTTTTCATGGCCACGGTGTAGTAACCAATTTTGCCCGTGGTGTTTACTGAGCCTAGGCCAAAGTTAGCTGCGGCTGCTAAGCTGGCAGTGTCTGCGCGGTTGTCGACGGGTTTAAAGTTTAAATAAGTTTCTGCATCACAGGTGATGGTCCAGGTTTTTGACATGGTCTCTAGTGGCGTGTTGGCAGCCGGCTTAACCATTGTGGCCGAGATTTTGCCGATCTCGTAGACGCCGTCATTGGCAGAGGTAACGGTACAGCTTGGTACGGTTAAGGTGCCTGTTACCTTAAGTTCGGCAGTAGGCGCAGCCGCTTGGGCGGTTGAAATGCCTACAGCAAGAATCGGCAGCAAGGCAAAAGAAGCCATTAGGTTTTTTTTCATTGAACATAACTTTCTAAAATAAAGGATCAGATCATCATCGTGTTGCTCAGAGCCTGATGACCCGATGATATAAATAATGGGTGTGGTCTCTTGGCTGATGAAGTCAACGACTTCATGCCTTATCCTCGGGCCCATTTCGGTGATTCTGCAGCGCTTGGGGCTGCAGAATTTCGATCATCATAGTCAATAAGGGACACCACATGCAACGAATGACATTGGCTTATGTTAATTTGTGAAATGGCCTAGAAAAATGGTTTTAACCATTGTTTTGGTGGTGGTGAAGAACCTAAATGCGGCACTGCGCGAGCAGGATTTGTTTTGATTGTTATGAGGGCGTGTTTTGTTTTATTTTTGAATAAAATCAACGATCTATGTTTTATTTTGGAGAGGGGTGGATGCCTGTTGGGTTGGGCGTTAAACCAAAAGAGGGTGCGCTATGGTCTTCTGGGAAAGGGTCTTTAGCAGCGTTGGTAGAAACATGCTGGCGTTTTTAATTAACGTGACTTTGCCCTGATGATTGCGACTTCCTTTACTTAACTTAACTTAATATTGCATAAGCATACGTTTCTTAACATTTTATTTGTGGCTTAAGTGCGTCTGTTTCGATCATTTTGGTTTTTTTGTTTAATGTATTTATCATATGGGTGGTGGTTTCGATATTTTAAAGTATGGTCACACGAGGCTTGGCCTGATAGGGTCAAGGACGGTGGCCATGCCACTTAATTTAATAAGGATGAATGTGACGATGAGTCATGACGAAAATGGGCCTAAACGCCCACTAAGTACAGTTGAAGCGCAGCAGATTGCCCAGCAGCTGGCTTGCCCTAGCGGGGAACTGGGGGCCAAAGCCGGCCGGAATATGGCGGTCAATAATGCCAGTATGACCGAACAAAGCTTTGTGGCGGCCGTGCTGCCTGCGGGTGCGCATGTATTGGAGATTGGGTTTGGCGTGGGCCAGCACGTGGCCGATTGGCTGAAGCGTACGCCAGGCCTGCGTTATGTAGGCATTGAAAAGTCGCCAGAAATGCTGGCGCAGGCGCAAGTTTTGAATGCAGCCGCGATGGCCGTAGGTGACGTGTGCTTGCTGGGGGCGCCAGAACGGGGGCTACCGTTTGCCAACGGCGTGTTCGACGCGGCGGTGACGGTCAATACCGTGTACTTTTGGCCGCAGCCGCAGGCCTATTTAGCCGAGCTGTATCGCGTGCTCAAGCCATCAGGGCGGGTGGTGATCACCCTGGGCGACAAGGCCTTTATGCAAACCCAGCCGTTTACCCAGTTTGGCTTTACCCTATATGAAGTGTCGACGCTGACCGACTACCTGCTGGCGGCCGGCTTTGCGCGGGTTGAGGTGGCCACGTTTGACGAGCAAGTGTACGGCAACGCCAACGTTTTGGTCGACCGGCGCTATCATGTGGTGACCGGTTTTAAATAAGCGGTCGCGTTGCCAGCAGGCTTAGAATAGCTCGCCTTGGCCGCCATCGCCCTGAACCCGAACCTTGGCCTCGCCTTCGGCAAAGCGCAGGTTGAGGCTTTGACCCAGCTTGAGCTGGGTGGCGCGGGTAATGACTTTGCCTTTGCTGTCGGTGACGATGCTAAAGCCGCGGGCCAAAACGTTGTTGGGGTTAATGGCCTCCAGTAAGCCGACGCTGCGCTGTAGCCGCTGTTGTTTTTGTTGCAGCAAGCTTTGCCAGGCTTGGCTAAGGCTGGCCTGGTGCTGGTTCAGCTGGCGCAGGGCCAGTGCCGTATTGGGCTTTTGGTGGGCCAGCTGTAAGGCTAGGCGTTCGATTTTTTGGCTGTGCCACTGCTGGTTATGGCGCAGCGCCTGATGAAGCGTTTGCTGGTGTTGCTTTAAGCGTTCGCTCTGCTGTTGTAGCGTTTGGCGGGGATGGGGCAAATGGCTGCTGAGCCAGTCCAGCTTTTGGCTGGCGTCAAAATAGCGCTGCTGTAAAGAGCGATGCAGCTGCTGTTGGGCGACGTTGACCTTGTGTAATAAATCGGCCTTGTTGGGGCTTACTAGCTCGGCCGCGCCGGTGGGCGTGGGCGCACGCAGGTCGGCGACAAAGTCGGCAATGGTGAAGTCGGTTTCGTGGCCAACGCCGCTGACGATGGGCAAGGTGCTGGCGGCAATGGCGCGGGCCACGACCTCTTCGTTAAAGGCCCATAGGTCTTCAATGCTGCCACCACCCCGGCAGACCAACAGCACGTCTACCTCTTGGCGCGCATTGGCGGTGTTGATCGCGGCTGCAATGTGCTGCTCGCTGCCGGCGCCCTGTACTGGCGTGGGGTACACAATCACCGGAATGTTGCTCATGCGGCGCTTGAGGGTGCTGACCACGTCGCGCAGCGCCGCCGCCGCAAGGCTGGTGACGATGCCAATGGCTTTGGGGTGGCTAGGAATGGCCTGTTTACGCTCTGCTGCGAATAGGCCTTCCAGTTGTAGCTGTGCCTTCAAGCGCTCATAGGACTCGAACAGGCGGCCCAAGCCGGCTAAGCGACATTCGGTGACGCTGATCTGGTATTCACCTCGGGCTTCGTAAATGCTGATTTTGCCGGTCAGCTCAACCTGATCGCCTTCTTTTAAGGGTGTGGCCAAGCGGCTGGCGTAAGATTTAAACATCGCACAGCGTATTTGGGCCTTGCTGTCCTTGAGTGAGAAATAATAGTGGCCGCTGGCGGCGCGGGTTAGGTTAGACACTTCGCCGCTGACCCAAAGGCCACGCAAATGGGTTTCCAGTAGGTTTTTGGCCATGGCGTTGAGTTCAGAAACGGCAACGGGCGCAGGGCTAAATAATTCACTCATACACGGTTCTATCTATAAAAGGCTTGCAATAGGGCCATTATAACCAAGTTTAAATAAAGAAGCCGCCCTGATTGTGCGTCAGGGCGGCTTTTAGGGGTGAGGCAGGGCTAAATTAATGCTTTTGCGGGGCGGGTGCTTTGCCCAGCATTTCGGCTTCGTACCGTTTGCCTTTTTCTTCGTCGTACACACCTTCCCATTTGGCAATCACCAAAGAGGCGAGCGAGTTACCGACCACGTTCACGGCGGTGCGGCCCATGTCGAGAATGCGGTCCACGCCCAAAATAAAGGCCAGGGCTTCTACCGGTAGGTTCATGGTGGTCAACACCGTGGTCAACACCACGAAGGAGACGCCAGGGACGCCAGCAATGCCCTTAGACGCCACCATTAGGGTGATGACCATGGTGATTTCTTCGATTAGGGTCAATTGAATGCCTGAGATTTGGGCAATGAAAATCACCGCAATGCTTTGGTAGAGGGTAGAACCATCGAGGTTGAATGAATAGCCGGTGGGAATCACAAAGCCAGTGATCGACTTCGGCACGCCATAGGCTTCCATTTTTTGCATCACCGTGGGCAATACCGCTTCCGAGCTGGCGGTGGAATAGGCCAAGATCAATTCATTTTTCAGAATCTTCATCAGGGTGATGATGTTGAGCTTGCAGTAGTAAGCCACGCCGCCCAAAACCACGAACACAAAGAAGAGCATGGCGCCATACACCAATAGAATTAGCTTACCTAAAGGTAAGAGGGCGCTGAAGCCGAATTGTGCGATGGTCACCGAAATCAAGCCAAACACGCCAATAGGGGCGTAGCGCATGATGATGTTGGTGAGGCGGAACATGGTGTCGGAAATGGCTTTCAGCACGTCTAGGAGCGGTTGTTTTTGCTGATTAGGCAGGCCTAAAAGGGCCACGCCAAACAGCACCGAAAAGAAAATCACTGGCAGCATTTCACCCGACGCCATCGACGAAATCACGTTGGTGGGGATCATGTCGAGGATCATCACCACCATGCCGTGTGGCTGATTTTCTAAAGCCGCCGCGGTACTCTTGTATTGGTCAATATTTTGTGTCGCTGGCGTTAAGGAATGTAAATCGATGCCCACGCCTGGTTGAAACACATTGGCCGCAAACAGGCCCACCACGATGGCCACCGTGGTGATGACCTCAAAGTAGAGCAGGGTTTTGCCGCCAAGGGTGCCCAGCTTTTTGGCACTTTCCATGCTGGCGATGCCGACAATCAGGGTCGACACCACGATGGGGATCACGATCATTTTAATCAAACTAATGAAAATGTCGCCCAAGGGCTTCAAAACATTAATATGAATGGTTTGGTAATAGGGGTGCCAAGCGTGCTCGGCATTCATATTAACGCTGTGTAAAAACGCCCCAAATAAGACGCCTAAGATCAAGGCTAGGGCTATTTGCCAGGCCAGACTGGTTTTCAAAGATTTCATCATGCTGTTGAACATTGCGGTTGCTTCCCTTCTAT
Organism: Neisseriaceae bacterium; assembly: GCA_017991555.1. Taxonomy (GTDB): domain Bacteria; phylum Pseudomonadota; class Gammaproteobacteria; order Burkholderiales; family Neisseriaceae; genus JAGNPU01. Next base: position 89,963 of record JAGOQM010000002.1, on the reverse strand, counting down.
ATAGGAAATTGTTTTTGTTGTTTTGTTAAGTTAATAATTAAAGGTGCCTGGATTGGGCAGAATCAGTAGACGTGGCTTGGAGATAAGGCGCACATTTTATCACCGCATGAGAATGGTTTAACACACATTTCGTAAAGAATTGTTAATTACTTGAATTTTAGTACTAAAAAAATTCGAGTAATTGAACTAAAGTTCATTATTTAATTTATAAGTAAGCATCTTCCACCGCGCCCGTAATTTTATAAAACAAGCGCTTAGCCGCTTGCGGCGTGTTTATCTGGCTCATTGGGTAGGGTGGATGTGCGTAAAATGGTCTGAAACCGTAAAAGCACTTGCTTAGACCATGGCCTTGCCTTTAAAGTATTTCCTTTTAAGCCTAAAAGGGTGTCTGACTGTGTGGACGATTATTCAGCAAGCAGGCTGGCCAATTTGGTTGATTATTGCGGCGTCGGTGGCGTCGGTGGCGATCATCTTAGATCGCGTGGTGGCGTTAAGGCGTGGCGTGGTCATGCCGCTGGGCATCATGCCGCTGTTTGAGCAAAAGGTGGTCGAGCCAACTTATGCTTTGCCCGCAGAAGCCAGCGCCTCCTCTTTGGGGCGTATTTTAAGCGCCGCTTGGCTAGACGACAGCGATCGATCGGCCATTAGGCAGGACAATATGGTGAATCAGGCCAGCTTAGAAACCGTGGTGTTAGAGAAACACCTGACCCTTTTGGGCACCATCGCCGCCATGGCGCCATTGTTGGGCCTGTTGGGTACAGTGATTGGCATGATTGAAATTTTTGCCGCCCAGTCGCCTTCGGGTACCGACCCACAACAGCTGGCGCGCGGCATTTCGGTGGCCTTGTACAACACCGCGTTTGGTTTGCTGGTGGCGATTCCCAGCATGATGTTTTATCGTCATTTTCGTGCCAAAGTCGACGTATACTTGACCGACATGGAAGTGGTGGCCAACCGGTTGTGGCATCAGCTGGATCAAGTACGGCCAGAATGCCCACCGGATAAAGGGTAGGGCATGAATTTTAGACGGCGTAGAAAATACGAGGAGCCGGAAATTAACTTTATTCCGCTCATCGACGTGCTGTTGGTGATCCTGATTTTCTTGATGGTGACCACCAGCTACAGTCGTTTTACCGCCCTCGACATCAAACTGCCCGAGGCCGTTGCCGCACAGGCGCCCGAAGCCTCGGCGCAGCAGCCCATATGGGTGGGTGTGGCCAAGGATGGCCGCTGGCTGGTCGATCAAATTCAAGTCGATGGCGAAGACGAAGCCGCCTTGCAATCGGCGCTTAAAGCGCGCCTGGCCGCAGAGGCCCAACCTTTGGTGGTGATTCAGGCCGATGCGGAGGCCTCACATCAATCGGTGGTGAAAGTGATGGAAGCGGCTCGGGCCGTCGGCATCAGTGATTTAAGCTTTGCAACGGAAAAAAATGAGTAATGATTTTGACACCAAAATCCAACAGCATTGGCGCCGCCCAAGCCTAGGCTTGAGCTGTGTCTTGTGGCCCTTAAGCCTGCTGTTTGCCAGCGTCAGTGGCTTGCGGCGATTGGCCTATCGACGGGGCTGGAAAAAACAGGCTAGGTTGCCCGTGCCCGTGGTGGTGGTGGGCAACATCCATGTCGGCGGCGTCGGTAAGACCCCCATCGTGATGGCCTTAGTACAGGCCTTTCAAGCGCGGGGCCTTCGCGTAGGCGTGATCAGCCGTGGTTATGGCCGCCGCAGCAGCGCCACCCAATGTGTGGTGGCCGGCGGCAGTGCCGCTGATTATGGCGATGAACCTTTGTTGATCGCTCAAAGCACTGGCGTGCCGGTGGCGGTGGGCAGCAGCCGTTATGCGGCTGGCCAATGCCTATTGGCGGCGCACCCCGATTTAGACCTGATCGTCACCGACGATGGCTTACAGCATTACGCTTTGGCGCGCGACTTTGAGGTCGTGGTGCTCAGCGCCGGCTACGGCTTGGCCAACACCGGCCTGTTGCCGCAGGGCCCGCTGCGTGAACCGCTGAGCCGTCTGGCCCAGGCCGATGCCCTCGTGATCACCCAGGCCGAGCAGTTGGCGCGCATTCAGGCGCAGTTACCGCCCAGTCCACCGCGGTTTTTGTCGACGCTGACCCCAGGTGTTTTTTATCGTTTAGACGACCCAAAGCAAACGGCAACGGCCGCTCAGTTACAAGGCTTGCCCTTAACCGCAGTAGCCGGCATTGGCCAGCCACAAAAATTTTACCAAACCTTGGCTGGCTTAGGCCTTAGCCTGAGTGCGACGCTGTCGTTTCCAGACCATCACGTGTATCAGGCCAGTGACTTTATTGATGCCAATGCCGTGTTTGTGGTCACCGAAAAAGACGCCGTGAAGCTGAAAAATATACCCTTATTGCAGGTGTGGGTGTTACCAGTTAGTGCTACAATAGAGCCTAATTTGGCTGCGTTTGTGTGTGCCGAGTTGGGCCTTAAGGCCCACCGCCCGCCCGCGCCCATGTCTCATCATCCTTACTCTGAATAAACAGGTGGAACGCCCAATGGATCAAAAGTATTTAGACATTTTGGTTTGCCCCATCACCAAAGCCCCTTTGGTGTACAAACCAGAAACCCAAGAACTCATCAGCAAAGCCGCCCGTTTGGCTTTCCCCATCGTGGATGGCATTCCGATGATGTTGGAAACCGAAGCGCGTGAATTAGGCCCTGAGGAAGAAGTGTGACCGAAGCCTTTGTGGTGGTGATTCCGGCCCGATTGGCCTCCAGCCGCTTGCCGAATAAGCCTTTGGCCGACATAGGCGGCAAACCGATGGTGGTGCGCGTGGCCGAACAGGCACGCAAAAGCAGCGCCGCCGACGTCATCGTCGCCACCGATCACGAACTGATTTTACAAGCCTGTGCCGAGCACAAGGTGAAGGCCGTGCTGACCCAGCCCGATCACCCCAGCGGCACCGATCGCCTTGCCGAAGTGGTGAGCCTATTGGGGCTGTCGGAATCAACCTTGATTGTGAACGTGCAGGGCGATGAACCCCTGATCGACCCTAAGCTGATCGATCAGCTGGCGTTAAGCCTGGCCAACAGCAATGCCCCTATGGCCAGCGCCGCTCACCCCATTCATGACGCGACCGAGTTTTTCAACCCCAACGTGGTGAAGGTGGTGTTAAACGCCAAACAAGAGGCCATTTACTTTAGCCGCGCGCCGATTCCGTGGGCGCGCGATGCGTTTGCCGTGGACAAAACCCAGCTGCCCAACAACGGGGCCGTGTATCGGCACATTGGCATTTATGCCTACCGCGCTGGTTTTTTACGCACCTACCAACAGCTGGCCGTGTCGCCGCTGGAACAGATTGAAGCGCTGGAACAACTACGGGTGTTGTGGCACGGTGAAAAAATCGCCATGACGGTGGTGGCCGAAGCGCCCGCCGCCGGGGTCGACACCGCCGAAGATTTATTGCGTGTGCAAGCGTTGTTTGCACAGCAACACAATGATTAACCAAAACAACAGATCAAAGGATCGATATGAAAATTTTGCTATTAGGCGCCCCAGGCGCAGGTAAAGGCACTCAAGCGCAGTACATCACCAGTGCGTTTAACATTCCTCAAATTTCTACTGGCGACATGTTGCGCGCAGCGGTTAAGGCCGGCACGCCACTGGGCCTAGAAGCCAAAAAAATCATGGATGCCGGCCAACTGGTTCGTGACGACATCATTATTGGTTTGGTGAAAGAGCGCATTCAAGAGGCTGATTGTGCCAACGGCTTCTTGTTTGACGGTTTTCCACGCACTTTGGCTCAGGCTGAAGCCATGGTTGCCGCCGGTGTTGACCTAGATTACGTGGTGGAAATCAACGTCCCAGACGAAGCCATCATCACCCGTATGTCTGGCCGTCGTGTGCACTTGGCCTCTGGCCGTACCTACCACTTGGTGTACAACCCACCTAAAGTGGAAGGCAAAGACGACGTGACCGGCGAAGAGCTGATTCAACGTGAAGACGACCATGCCGACACCGTGAAAAAACGCCTAGACGTGTACCATGAGCAAACCGAAGTATTGGTTGGCTTCTACAACGACTTGATTACCCAAGGCGCCGCCAATGCGCCTAAATACATCAAAGTTGACGGCACGCAAGCGGTTGATGCGGTTAAAGAAGAGATTTTGGCCAAGCTGAAATAGGCTGTGGTTGAATACAAAAACCCCTTGGGCCAAGGCCTAAGGGGTTTTTTGACGTCAGGATCCGTCGAAAACTTATTATGTGGCTATATTGTTGTTTGTTGAAATAATATTGCGATGTGTTGCGTAAAATTAAATTTTAGATTTCGTTTTTGACGGCGTATGGCATTCAACATAATGTTATAAGTCGGCTGAGCCAAAACTGGCTCAGCCGACTTTGTTTTTTATCCTATTGTTTATGTAGTTCAAAAGGTTTTTTATCATTTTATAAATACGATTAAGCTTTTATTTAACAAAATTTGTTTAATGTATGGCCAAATTACTTAGGCATATTCTATTTGATTAATGGCATGGGCCTAGCCGCTGGCGGTGGGGGTGGTTTGGCAAGAAATGGTTATCACCTGCTTCTGCTTTGGCAGCATGTTGGCTTTGGCCTATAGTGTACGCATAAATGTTAATCGAATAGTTTTATGCATAAACAATCCCATTTGCGCCTCAAGCCCTTGGCTTGGTCTTGCGCCACCTTACTCCTGTCTGTGCCCGCTTGGGCGCAAATCCCCACGCCCACCCCCACCGCCACGTCGGCGCTACAACTAGAAGAGCAGCGACGGCAGGCGCAAGAACAGCAACGCGCCCGCGATCGCCAACAGCAGCTACAGCAGCAGGTTCAGCCCTCGCGCGACGTGCGCCTAGACGCAGAAGAAGTAACCGCACCGGCTGCCTTGTCTTATGCGCTGCCTCAAAACGAATCCCCTTGTTTTCCCGTGCAGACGGTTGAGCTGGTCGGCGAAGAAGCCGCGCGCTTTCAGTTTGCTTTAAAGGCGGTTTTACGCAAGACCAGCTTTAAAGCCGGCCAGTGCCTCGGCGCCCAGGGCGTGAATCAGCTGATGACGCTGATCCAAAACCACATCATCGAGGCCGGCTACACCACCACTCGGGTGCTGGCCGCCCCGCAAGACTTGGCCAACGGCACCCTCACGCTGACCGTCTTCCCCGGGCGCATCGGCGCCCTTAAGTTTGACGATGCTCAGCCAGAACAAACCCACGTTGGCCGCATTCAAGCCTCGCACAATGCCTTTCCCTTAAACAACGGCGATGTGTTGAATTTACATGCCTTAGAGCAGGGCTTAGAAAACCTCAAGCGTGTGCCCACGGCCGAAGCCGACATTCAAATCGTGCCCACCGACCACCCCAACGAAAGCGACGTGGTCGTGAGCTGGGCGCAACGCACCGTGCCGTATCGGTTTAACTTCAGCGTCGACGATTCCGGCAGCAAATCCACCGGCAAGTATCAGGGCAGCGTTACCTTATCCATCGACAACCCTTTAGGCTTAAGCGATTTACTTTACGCCAGCTACAACCAAGACCTCGGTTACGCGTCTAAGGCCGTCGACGAGCAGGGTCGTGAAAACGGCAGTGGCACCCATGGTTATGCGGTTCATTACTCTGTGCCCTACGACAACTGGCTGTTTGCCTTCAACACCAACCGCTACAGCTACGATCAGGCCATTGCCGGCCTCACCGAAAACTACAACTACAGCGGCACCAGCGAGAACACCGACATCGGCGTCACGCGGCTGCTGTTTCGCAACGCCAAACACAAAACCAGCGCCACCTTCAAGGGCTGGTTGCGCACGTCTACCAGTTTTATCAATGATGCCGAGCTTACCGATTCAAATCGCCGTGTGGCAGGCTGGACGGCGCAGCTGAACCACCGTGCCTATCTGGGCAGCAACACCCTTGATTTGGGCCTAGGCTACAAGCGCGGCACCGGCGGCAAAGAGGCCAAGCGCGCCATTGAAGAAGACTTTGGCGAAGGCAGCAGCCGCATGAAGGTGATTACCCTCGATGCCTCGCTGCTGGTGCCGTTTCAGCTGGGCAGCCAAAACCTCAGCTACGACACCACCGTGCGGGCGCAGTTTAATAAGACGCCGTTGCTTACCCAAGACATGATGAGCATTGGCGGGCGCTACAGCGTGCGCGGTTTTGATGGCGAGGTGACCTTGATGGCCGAACGCGGTTGGACCTGGCAAAACAACTTCACCTGGGCCTATGCCGGCAGCCACCAAACCTACATTGGCGTCGACATGGGCCATGTGTCCGGGCCATCGGCCGGGCAGCTATTGGGGCAAACCCTGATCGGCGGCGTGTTTGGCCTGAAGGGCCAGTTTGGCGGCTTTGGCAACCTGTACTACGACTTATTTGCCGGCAAGGCCATCAAAAAACCGCAGTATTTCCAGACGGCCAACATCGCCTATGGCTTTAATCTTTCTTATTCTTTTTAAAATAAACACCAACGCAGTCGCTGGGGGCAGTCATGAACAAGCAGTGTTATAAAATCATCTTTAACCAAAAACGGGGCCAGATGATGGTCGTCGCCGAAAACACCGTGCGCGCAGGCAAAAGCCCCGCCGATGGTGAAACCGGCTTTAGCGGCACCGTCACGGCGCCGCGACGAGGATTTAAACTGCTGTCGTTCTCCCTCATGCTGGCTTTAGGCAGCGCCTTAATCGTCACTAGCCCCATCGCCGACGCGCGCGTGGTGGCGGACCCGAATGCCCCCGGCAACCAGCGCCCAACGATTTTACCGACTGCCAACGGCACCCCCCAGGTCAACATCCAAAAGCCGAGCAAGGGCGGCGTGTCGATGAACCAATACCAGCAGTTTGACGTCGATAAAAAAGGCGTCATCCTCAACAACAGCCGCAAGAACACCCAAACCCAGCTCGGCGGCATGATTCAAGGCAACCCTTGGCTGGCCGGTGGTTCGGCAAAGGTGATTGTCAACCAGGTCAACAGCCGCAACCCCAGCCAGCTGAATGGCTATGTTGAAGTGGCCGGGCAACGGGCCGACGTCATCATCGCCAACCAGGCCGGTCTGAGCATTAACGGCGGCGGCTTCATCAACGCCCCGCGCGTGACCCTGACCACCGGCAACCCCATCATTAAAGACGGCCTGGTGGCGGGTTACGCCGTGCAGGGCGGCGCCGTGAATATTCACGGCGAAGGCCTAGACGTGCGCGACGCCAATTACACCCGTATTTTAACCGCCGCCGCCAATATCAACGGCGGCGTGTGGGGGCAGAATTTAGAGGTGGTCGCCGGCCATTACGATCTCGACGCCAATGACCAAATCAGCCCCAGCGCTGCCGACCAAAGCGCGCCTGCCTTTGCCATCGACACAGGTGCGCTGGGCGGCATGTACGCCGGCAAAATCACCCTGATCAGCACCGATCGCGGCCGTGGCATCCAGCACCAAGGGCAGCTGTTCGCCAGCGCCGGCGGGGTGAGCCTCAACGCCGACGGCCAGCTCAGTAACAGCGGCGTGATCAACAGTAACGGCAAGGGGGACAATGTTGCGATTCAAGCAACGTCGGTCGACAACAGCGGCACCGTGTCCTCACAGCACAATCAAAGCATTCAAACCCAAGGCCTGACCAATACCGGCCTCTTGGCCAGCGCGCAAGAATTCAACGTTCAAGCCAGCGACATCGTCAACGACCAAGGCACCTTTAGCGCCGGGCGCTTAGACGTGGCCGCAAATACGCTGACCAACCTCAAGGGCGAGCTGATTCAGACCGGGCAGCAGTCGCTGCTGTTAGACGCAGGGCAGTTGAAGAATACCGATAACGGCCACATCGGCTATGTGCCGGTCAAAGAGGGCGGCAGCACCCCCGGTGACGGTGAGGGCCCAGGAACGGGCACCGGGCCAGAACAGCCCAGCGGCCCCAATATTGATGAGCCCACGGCCCCGCCCAGCACCGGCGACGCTGATGGCAGCGTCACCACCGCCCCCACCGTGCCCGTGACCTTGGCCACCGGCCAGATCAAGATCGCCGACACCCTAGACAACCAGGGTGGGGTGATCACCGGCAGTGGTGGCGTCGACCTAGTCGCGCGCAATGGCTTGAGCAATCAGGCCAGCCTATTTTTAAACCAGCTCAGCGTCAGCGGCGATCGGCTCGATAACCGCGGCGGCGCGCTCAGCGCCAACGACATTAAGGTCAATACGGCCGCGGTTCACAACCAGCAAGGCAGCATGACGGCGTTTGCCAGTTTGGATGCGAATACGGGACGGTTTAATAATCAACAAGGCGTGGTGTTGGTTGGCCAGCAGGCCCAAATCAATGCCGACGTGCTCGACAACCGCGCGCAAGGGCAAATAGCCAGTAATCAAACCCTTAACGTCGTGGCCACAACCGTCCATAATCAGAGCGGTGAGCTGCTGGCCGGGGCCGACCTAAGCCTGTCGGGTGAGCGCTTAGACAATCAGGCCGGCGTGGTGGAAGCGCAGCGCATCGATTTGGCGTTGCAGCAGGTGAACAATCAGCAAAAAGGCGCCATTCGCGCCAACGACGCCCTCAGCCTCAAGGCCACTCAGGCTTTGAATAACCAGCAGGGCCAAATCAGCTCGGCCAAGGCCGTGACCATCCACGATGGCGGCGCCCAAACCCTGAGCCTCAGCAACGCCCAAGGTGAGATTCTGGCCGGCACCGACGCCCAGATTCAGGCCAAATTCCTCAGCGGCGACGGCACCATCGCGGCCGGTCAGGACTTGGCCATTGCCCTTAAAGACGACTTTGTGGCCCAAACCGACATCGAAGCCAATCGCCATCTGAGCATCAGCACCGCAGGCAAGCTCACCAATCAGGCCAGCATTCAGAGCGGCGCCGACGTGGTGTTGACGGCGCACACGTTAGACAATCAGGCCAGCGGCGTCATTCAGGCAGAAAACGGCAGCCAGATTCAGGTGGCTGAAAACCTAACCAACCGCGGCCTCATCAACAGCAATGGCCTGACCTTATTGCAGGTGGGACAAAAGCTAGACAACGTCGGCACCGGTAAGGTGTATGGTGACCACGTCGCCATTGCCGCCAACACCGTGCACAATCGCGAAGAGGCCGTGGCCGGCGTGACCAGCGCCGCCACCATAGCCGCGCGTGAGCGCCTAGACATCGGCGCCCAGCACATCATCAACCAAGAGCATGCTCTGTTATTTAGCGGTGACAGCCTGTACTTAGGCGGCAGCCTCGACGCCAATCATCAGGCCAGCGGCAGCGCCAACCTGATCGAAAATAAGAGCGCCACCATTGAAAGCCTAGGCGATATGGACATCGCTGCGGTGAAGCTGGTGAACAGCAACGAACACTTCAGCACCGAAACCGTGTTGGTGAAAGGGCCGACCGATCTGTTCTTGATCAGCCCAGAAGGCGACGCCAATAAATACGAAGGCGCTAACTTTAGATGGGAGAATTGGAGCAGGGCTGGCCGCTACCGCTGGAAAGACAGCCCCAGCGTGGGTACCGGCACCATCTTAGGCAAAACCCCGATTTTACGTCTGGGGGAAGAAAGCTGTAGCAACCCCAACGACGAGGCCAGCTGCGTGCCGATTCCTGGCTCAGAATACGCCGCAGACAACCCCGCCTGGCAATATTTTGGCATAACTGCCCCCGCTGGCGAACCGGCGGCACCCAATCTGGTCGAGCCGGTTGCGCCCACCATGGCCAAGCCGACTAAGCCCACCGTACCCGCAGGGGAAAGCTGTGACGGCAGCAGCTCGGCCGCTTGCGTGGCCTATGCGCAAGCCCTAAGCAAATACGAAGCCGATTTGGCTGTGTACAACGACGTGCATCAGGCCTATGCCCAGCAACAAGCAGCCTATGATTTGGCCATTAACACCTATCATGACGCCTTAGAAAAGTGGTATGACCAAAACGAAGCTCGGTTCGACGCCCTCGATGAAGCGATTGAGGGCTATAACCGCCAATTTAACCAAGAGTTTACGCGCTGGACGCAGTATGAGATTGTGCGTAAAGAATACGAAGATCAGGTCAAAACCTCAGACCCAGGCCGCATCGTGTCCGGTGGCAATATGCGTCTGAGCGGCAGCGTCATCAACGACAAAAGCACCATCATTGCCGGTAAAACCATGATTGGCGGCCTCGACAACATCCAAAACATTGACGCCACCGGCGAATACATCATCACCGATGAAGGCACCAGCCAATACACCCGCAGCAAGTGGCGTGGCGGCTTTAAGCGTTACCATCAGCGCAAATGGGATGGCAAACAGAAGTATGCAGACGAACAGCGCAAGACCATTGCCCTCAGCGTCGCCAACAAGCAAGAAAACGCCGCCTACGTCAGCGACAGCCACGGTCAGCGGCCGACCGACGTTGGCAGCGTCAGCAGCATCAACGGCGTTGGCACCCAAAACGGCGCGCCCAACGTCATCAACAGCACCCAGCCCAACACGCGCCTGCCCAACAGCAGCCTGTACAGCATCGACCCCAATGGCCAAGACTATTTGGTCGAAACCGACCCACGCTTCACCAATGGCAAACAGTGGTTGGGCAGCGACTACATGCTCAAAATGATGGGCGCCAACCCCGACAATAGGCACAAACGCCTCGGTGATGGCTATTACGAGCAGCGCCTAGTGAGCGAGCAGGTGGCTCAGCTGACCGGCAATCGCTATCTTGGCGGCTATGAAAACGATGAGGCCCAGTTTAAAGCGCTGATGAACAGCGGCGCCACCTTTGCCCAAGCCCACAATCTGGCCCCAGGCGTTAGCCTCAGCAAAGACATGGTGGCCCAGCTCACCAGCGACATGGTGTGGCTGGAAACCCAAAGCGTGACCCTGGCCGATGGCCGCACCCAGTCGGTGTTGGTGCCCAAGCTATACGTGGTGGCGCGCCCGGGTGACCTCAGCCAAGGCGGCACCTTGATTTCTGCCAACGACATGCAGCTGAACGTCAGCGGCAACCTCGACAACAGCGGCACCATCGCCGGGCGTAACATTACCGCGCTGAATGCCCAGAACATCAACAACATCGGTGGCCGCATCCAAGGCGCTCAGGTACAGCTCCAAGCCAAAGAAGACATCAACGTCGTTGGCGGCAGCGTCATTGGCCAAAAAAGCCTGGCCCTAGACGCGGGCCGCGACCTCAACGTGCTGACCACCACCAGCAGCACCGCACAGCAAGACGGCGGCTTTAGCGGCAGCCGCACCAGCATCGACCGCGTGGCTGGGCTTTACGTCACCGAAGACGCCGGCATTCTGCTGGCGCAAAGCGGCCGCGACATCAACCTGGCCGCCGCCAACATCAGCAACAGCGGCGCAGATGGCCAAACCTATGTTTTGGCCGGTAACGACCTCAATGTGGGCACCGTGACCACCGGCCGCCAAGAGTCCACGGTGGAAGACGCCAAGAACTACCGCATTCAGAATAACAGCCAAGAAGTGGGCAGCAGCCTCAGTAGCCAAGGCGACATGACGCTGCAGGCGCAAGGGCAGTTCACCGCCACCGCCGCCGACATCAACAGTGAGTCTGGCGCCTTGGCCATCCTCGGCGTTAAAGGCGTGACTATTCAATCGGGCTTGGCCACCGACGAGTTTGCCGAAGGCCGCTACCACAAAGACAGCGGCGCATTGAGCAGCAAATCACGAGAGGTGCGCTACACCGACGACAATACCCAAGCAGTGAGCAGCAACGTCACCGGCGCCAGCGTGCAAATCCACAGTGATCAGGACGTGGCGATTAAAGGCAGTAACGTCGTGGCCGACCAAAAGCTCACCCTCAGCGCCGGCCAAAACCTCAGCATTGAGGCGGCAGAAGAAACCAACCGCAACAGCCAGTTCCAAGAGAACAAAAAGTCTGGGCTGATGGGCAGCGGCGGCGTGGGCGTGACCATTGGTAAGAACCAGCTCTCGACCGACAGTCAAAACACCAACCTAACCCATCAAGGCAGCATGGTCGGCAGCCTAGCCGGCGACGTGACGATGGTGGCGGGCGAGGCCTATCGTCAGGTGGGCAGCACCGTATCAGCGCAAGACGGTGACGTGACCATCATGGCCAAACAGGTTGACATTGTCGCGGCCGAAGACCGCTACAGCAGTGACTATGTGCAAAAACAAAAGCAAAGCGGTTTGACCGTGGCGTTGACCAGCCCCGTCATTGAGGCCGCCATGCAGGCGAAAAAAACCGTCGACAACAGCCAGCGTGTCGGTCAAAGTAATAATTCACGCGTGAATGCCATGGCTGCGGTTAATACCGCCATAGACGGTTATAAAACCATGGGCGCCGCCAATGCGGCCAAGGATGCATTGATGGACGGCGGCGTGAGCCAGGGCGTGAACCTGAGCCTGACTTATGGTTCGAGCAAGTCTGAAGATCGCAGCCACACGCAAGGTACACAAGCTTCGGCCAGTAACGTGCTGGCGGGCGGGAATGTCACCATCTTGGCCACGGGCGCTGACCAGCAGTCTAACCTCAACATTGTTGGCTCTAACGTTGGCGGTGGCGTCAGTACCAACTTAATGGCCGACAATGAAGTGAATATTTTAGCCGCCGAACAAAACCACACCGAGCGCAGCAGCAATAAGTCTTCTGGCTGGAACGCCGGCGTGAGCATTGGCAGCGGCGGCTATGGGATTACCGCCGGGGGCCATTTGGGCAAAGGCTATGGTGACGGGGACGAAGTGACTTACGCTAACAGCCACGTTGGCAGCAGCACGGGCCAAACCAGCATCATCAGCGGCGGCGCCACCAATATCATTGGGGGGCAGGTGATCGGCCGTGGCGTGGCCATTGATGCGGCTGAATTAAACATCGAAAGCCTGCAAGACACCGCCACGTTTAAGGGCAAGCAGCAAAATGCGAGCGCACAAGTCACGGTGGGCGCAGGGGCTTCCGGCTCTGCCAGCTACAGCCAATCTAAAATCAACGCCGACTACGCCAGCGTCAATCAGCAAAGTGGTGTTTTGGCAGGAGCTGGCGGCTACCAGATCAATGTGGCGGGTAACACTGACCTTAAAGGAGGCTTGATTACCTCAACTCAGGTCGCTGAAGAGCAAGGGCGTAACCAATTGACCACGGGCACTTTGACCAGTAGCGACCTGCAAAACCACGCCAATTATGAGGGCAGCGGCTTTGGCATCAGCGGCTCTGGCGGCTTTAATGCCGATTTGGGAATGGGTAATAAGGCTCAAGTGCAAAGCGGTGCGACGACGGAGGATGAAGCGGGTAATCAGGTTTTAGCGACGGGCCGTGAATCATTGAGTAGCAGCACCAGCATGGGTTATGGCAGCGACAAAGGCAAGGACAGCAGCACCACCTATGCGGGCATCAATACCGCCAACCTGACCATCACCGATGAAGCCGGGCAGCAGGCCAAAACTGGCCAAAGCGCGGCAGACGCCATCGACAAGATTAAAACCGACGTCACCAGCGACACGGCAGCGCAAAACAGCGGCCACATCGGTAATAACTTTGACAAGGACAAAGTGTTAAAAGAGCTGAACTTACAGATTGAGGTGACCAAGGAGTTTAGGGAAAACAGCATAGGTATGGTGAATGATTACACGCAATCGAAACAGGCCGACCTTAGAAAGCAAATCAAAGCCACCACCGATGAAGATGAAAAAACACGGCTGTATAATGAAATCTATCAGCTGCAATACCAGAGTAATTTCTTAACCACGCTGATCGACATTGTGTCTGCCAATCCCAACGTGGCCATTACGCAAGGCACCTTACAGCAGGCCGCAACGTTGATGCGAGAAAAAAGCTTGGAAAACTCAAGGCAGTCCCCAGGCATCGTGATTAATGCCGAGACGGGTGAGACGATCAGTAACGTTTCTTACGACAGTGGCTACTTCGATGGCGTGAAGTTGGGCGGGGTGAGATTGGACTTGGATATTATTTGTGGTGAGGATAATGGGCGGTGTAAGCAAAAAACAGTTAATAATGAGTTGATTATAGGTCCTGATAATAAGCCTGTATTAGAAACTGATAATAGAGGGAATTATATTTATACGGGTGATGAAGAGTTTCCTACTTATGATGATTTAATTAAAAATAATCCAGAAGCATCCGGATTATATGGAGCTACAGGTGGCTTTCAGGCAGTTCAGGGTGGATGGTATTTACCAGGACTGACACTGCCATATAAGATTGGCAGTTGGTCTGATATGGCCGTTGAATCATTTGCCGGTACCCATGATTTTTTAGGCGGTCAAATATGGGGCTGGTATGGTAAAGATGGGAATACGTCTAGAGACAGAAAGTGGTTCCAAAATATAGCATCATCGACAACAACGGTGATTGCCATTCCGGTTTCTGCACCTTTTGCACTATCCGATATTGTATCGTCGGATGTGATGCAGTTGATTTTTAAATTAGGAAAATAGGTGATGAGAATTCTATTTTGTTTAGGCGTCATTATTTTAAGTGGGTGCATACCAGTAAGGGTTATTTCTAAATATAATCCTGATATTTATTTAGCTCCTCCTGCCATTCAAGGGTATCAGAAGGCTAATAGTATTGGACATACTAATACGGATCAAAGATGGGAAGATTTACAGGCTTGTGGTGTTAAGAATTATAGTGATGGCCGTTTAGATTTATCTGTTGCTTATTCAGGTATGACTACTCAGGACGTGATAGAGCGACGTAAAGCAATATCGGCATGTATGGAGGAGAAAGGCTATGTTATTTATAATAGATCAAAGTGTATCAAAAACAAAAAGCCAACGGGTTTGTGTAACTAGCTAAGGTTAAAGGAGGCAAATTTTATTTGTCTCCCTATCGACAAGAAAGAAATCCATGAAAAGGTGTCTGGTTTTAATTGGTATTGTGTTGAGTGGATGTGTACCCATACGTGTGATCCCAAAATATAATTCGGATATATATTTAGCACCCCCAGTAATTCAAGGGTATCAAAAAAAAGAGACGATTGGCCATACTGATCCAGATCAGCGATGGAAGGATTTACAGGTTTGTGGTGTGGTTGACTATAATAGAGGTGATTTGGATTTGAATGCTTCAGCTCCCGGTGAATCATCTAAGCAAGTAATTGCTCGACGTGAAAATATATCGGCCTGTATGAAAGCAAAGGGCTATGTTATTTACAGCAATTTGCGGTGTATCAAAAATAAAAAGCCGACGGGCTTGTGTAATTAGTGGACTGTTATAAGGGAAGTGAAAGAATGCATGTGCCCACTAAGTTCATGCCATTATATATGGCCCAAGTATTGGCCGTCTTTAACTAGCGCATTTGATACGGCGATTGTTTCGTAGAGTCTAATTACATTGGATGGAATGGGTAGGTTGAGGCGACCCATTTTTTGAGTAATTTGTATGCCAAACAGGTTTTGGTTTGGCTTTGAAAAGGGTGAAAACCCGAATATTAGCTATTGTATGAATCATCCTGCGGCCTAGGCTGACCGTTTTATTGCTAGAACAGGACAGGTAACAGACCCCAAAAAACATTTACATTTGGGCGCCGAGCAATGACCCTGTCGCCACGTTCACGGGCGGTTATGGTAAGGATTACTGGAACTCGATTAAGGCCTTCCCCAGTATTTTTGTCAGCAGCAACAGCGTGCACAGCAGCCCAGGCTCTGGTGCGCTTGGCAGTAAAACCGAATACGTGCCCACGCCGATCAGTTATCCTAAAGACGATAAAGCGCTTAATCAATTACAGGAGAAGCACCGCGAGAACATGCAGGCGGTTTATCAACAGGTATTAGACAAGCCTAAAGAGGTGCCTGTAGCCAAGCAGCCTGATGGCACGCAAAAGTTACAAGAGCAGGTACAAAAACAAAGCAATCAGGATATGAATCAGCTAGGCAATCAAAATAGCCAGAATGTCATGATGATTAACGTGCCTTCTGCAACGGTTCAGAAAATTCAACAGTTACAGCGATACTTAAATTAAAGAGGTATGATAATTGAATAAGATAAAAATATTTTCTATGGTTATTATTTCGCTAATGTCTACAGGTTGTATGAGTACAACGAATGGCCTGGTTTATAAAGATGGTTGGAAAGGGAGAAATGTTAATGAGTTTATACAGCATTGGGAAAGCAAAGGGTATCGTTGTGGAAAAAGAGAGACTGTGGTTTTGACTACAGGAGAGCCAACGGGAATTGCAAGTTGTAATCAAACATCTACTGCTTTTGTTTGTCCCAAATACTTATCTAAAACAGTTAGCTATAACCTGTTGGGGGGGGGGATTAAGGGTAGAGTTGCAGAGCGTTCACAATTAGGGTGCTTTTGATAAAAAGTTTGCTTGTGGGAAATGAAGTCCTTTGTACCAGGCACCCTTATTTCCTTACCGATGTTTAGGTAAATAAATATTCAACTAGGGTTGTTGATGTGGTTGTGGTTGGTCCGGTGGGCACGCGGGCTTTGCCGACCCTACGCTTGCTGAAATACTTTCATCCAATGTAGTGCTACCGATTTTTAAATTAGGAAAATAGAATGCTAGGTAAATGGTTGATATTCATGTTAAGTGTGGCGTTATTAAGCGGTTGCCTTATGCGAGTTGTCACCCCAGTCAACCTTGATGGTCAGTATTATCCTCCCCCAGTCCAGGGGTATCAAAAAAAAGACACTATTGGTCATACTGATCCCGATCAACGCTGGAGGGATTTAGAGGACTGTGGGGTTATGCAATATAACGAAGGACGACTAGATTTAAATGGGCAAGGTCCAAGGGAGACCGTAAAGCAAGTGATAGCTAGAAGAGATAAAATATATCAGTGTATGGAAGTAAAAGGCTATGTTATTTATAGTATTGAGCGTTGTATTAAAAACAGGAAACCCACCGGTCTGTGTAATTAAATAGGCGTAGGGCAAGCAAGAGTTGGGCGGGTAAAGCCTGTGTTGCCCACGCTGTTTCTTTACGGATTTTATTACTAACAAGAAAGAAATCCATGAAAAGGTGTCTGGTTTTAATGAGCATTGCCTTGAGTGGCTGCATCCCCATTCGGGTGATCCCGAAATACAACCCTAATATTTATGGGCTACCTCCTCTCGTTCAAGGGTATCAAAAAACAGAGACTATTGGTCATACAGATCCAGATCTTCGATGGAGGGACTTACAGTCTTGTGGGGTTAGGCAATATAATGAAGGTCGTTTAGATATTGGTGGTTCAAGGCCAGGAGAAACCTCTACGCAAGTGATTGCTCGTCGCGATAGAATTAATGGCTGTATGAAAGCAAAGGGTTATGTGATTTACAGCCCTGAGCGTTGTATGAAGAACAAAAAGCCGACGGGTTTATGTAATTAGCTAACGTTAAGGGAGGCTAATTTTATTTGCCTCCCTTTTTATCAAGTGTAGGGCGGGCTAATCTTGCGTACCCCCGCGATTTTTATGTTTTTAAAAGCATTAGGAAAATAAAACATGAATAAATGGATGCTTTTAATCGGCATTATGTTAAGCGGTTGTATCCCAATTAGGGTGATTCCAAAATATAATCCTGATATTTATCTGGTCCCGCCTGCGGTTCAAGGTTATCAGAAAGCTGACACGATTGGCCATACAGATCCAGATCTTCGATGGAGAGATTTACAGTCTTGTGGTGTTAGGCAATATAATGAAGGTCGTTTAGATCTTGGAGGGTCAAGACCAGGAGAAACCTCAGCGCAGGTTATTGCACGTAGAGATAGAATTAATGGCTGTATGAAAACTAAAGGTTATGTGATTTATAGTAATCTAACATGTGTAAAAAATAAAAAGCCTACGGGTTTGTGTAATTAGCTAACGTATAAGGAGGCAAACTTTATTTACCTCCTTATAGACAAGAAAGAAATCCATGAAAAGGTGGCTGGTTTTAATGAGCATTGCCTTGAGTGGCTGTATCCCCATTCGGGTCATACCGAAATATAATCCTAATATTTATGGTCTTCCGCCACCAGTTGAGGGGTATCAAAAAACTGAGACTATTGGTCATACGAATACAGATCAAAGGTGGAAGGATCTACAAGCATGTGGTGTTAAACAATATAATGAAGGCCGACTAGGCCTCAATGGCTCAATGCCAGGTGAGACATTTCAGCAAGGAATCAATCGACGAGATAAAGTTAATAGCTGTATGAAAAAAAAAGGGTATGTGATTTACAGCCCCGAAAGTTGTATGAAAAACAAAAAGCCAACGGGTTTGTGTAATTAGTTGGCTGATGATGGTTGCTGTGTTTCCCAATTATTTTACAACATAAATCATAGATACATTTTGTTAAAAAACATGAGCCAATAAAGAGATGAAATGCGTGCCAGGCTAAATGGTTACCGCCAAGCTAAGGTTTGTAGATTAAATGGGCAAGTGGATGTTGCCCATTTTTTCGAGCAATTTTTATGCTAATTGGTTTGTCTGTGGAGAATGAAACTTTTTGTACTCGGCGCGCTATCTGTCCCGGTTTACAGCTAGGCCTTGGCGTGGCTGCTTGACGCGGATCAAGCAGCGCAAGAATAAGGTGGCCGCTGGTGTGCGATTTTTATGCCGATGGGGATGGTTTTGGTTTTTTTGTGCCGTTGGGTCTGAATAAAATAATTTTAGAACAATGCTTTAGATGTTTTTTTGGTGGGGCCTGTGTCCACTATTTGGCGCGAGGCACATTTGATGACATTTGTTGACAATCAAGCCTGGGGCGATCAGTATGGACTTTCCAATCAATTGATTTTAATGGGGGAATCCATCGTGAGCGGTCTTAATGCGGTCTTGGCAAGAAATACGGGCAGTGCGCCCCAATCTCTGGGTTTGCAGTCACAAACTGTGGCCTTTTCTCATTACAATCATCTGTCGGCACAGCTGCCGCTGGACCCGAAAACGGGGCAGGTGGTGAGCGGCGGCATCAAGGCGCAGGCTCGCCAGTGTTTGCACCATATTCAGGCCATCGTCGAGGGCATTGATCATGTGCTCAGCGACGTGGTGAGCCTCACTATTTTTGTGCGCCACATCGGCGACATGGCGGCCGTTGATGAAGTGTACGCCACCTTTTTTAGCGGCTATAAGCCGGCCCGCACGGTGGTGGCCGTAGCCGCTTTGCCGCAAGAGGCTTTGGTGCAGATTGAGGCCTTGCTGTCTAACGGCGAAGGGACCATTCCCAACGCCCCTCAGGCGGGTGATTTGATCAAGTTGCCGCAGCACACGGATACGGCGCCGAGCCATCCGCTGTCGACGCAGGCGGTGGCGTTTTCTCATTACAATCATCTGTCGGCGCAGTTGCCGCTAGTGCCCGCAACCGGCCGAGTGGTGGTGGGCGGCATCAAGGCTCAGGCGGCGCAGTGCTTAAACAACGTGAAGGCCGTTTTAACCAGCCTTGACGTGCCGTTTGACGACATTGTGAAAATGACGGTGTTTGTGCAAGACCTGGCGGACATCGACGCCGTCAACGAGGTGTATCAGGCGTTTTTCCCCGATTCGGGCATTGCCCGGACCTTAGGCTATGTGCCGGCACGGACGGTGGTGGTGGCAGAGGCCTTACCGATGGGGGCTTTGGTGCAAATGGCAGCGGTGGTGTCGCATGGCGATGGCACGCCGCCACAGGCGGTGGAAGACCGCCACGGCCTCATCATTGAGCCGCACAATACCGATCAGGCGCCGCAATGTGCGCTGTCGACCCAAACCGTGGCGTTTTCGCATTACAATCATCTGTCGGCACAGTTGCCGCTGGATCCGAAAACCGGGCAGGTGGTAAGCGGCGGCATCAAGGCGCAGGCCAAGCAGTGCTTCGATCACGTGGCCGCCATTGTCGCCAGCGTGGGCCACAGCCTGGCCGACGTGGTGAAGGTGAACGTGTATCTGCGCCACCTTGAGGATGCGGCGGCGGTCGACGAGGTGTATGCAGACTTTTTCCTAGGCGGGGTACCGGCGCGCAGGACGGTGGGGGTGTCGGCTTTGCCTAATGAAGCCTTGGTGCAAATTGAGGTGGTGGTGGCCAACGCCGAAGGCACGCCGCCGCAGTAGGTGCTGAATAAACATGGCAGCCCCGCTCTGATGCGTTCAGGCGGGGCCTTTTGTTTGATTCATGTGACCGGGTGGGTGCTGCGTGGGCAGTGGCCCGAAAATCAGGTAAGATTGTGGCCAGAGGGCCGTGTTGCGCGGCCTACGCCTGATGTTATTTGACCGTATTGCCATCGAAAGTAAGCCATGCCTTCTTCTAAAGACGTTGCCAAACTGGCTGGGGTGTCCCAGGCCACTGTGTCGCGAGTGTTGAACACGCCTGAGTTGGTGCGGGATGAGACGCGGCTGCGGGTGCAGCAGGCAATCGAGCGCTTAAACTACATTCCCGACGCCAGCGCGCGCCAGCTGGTCAGCGGCAAGACGCAAACCATTACCCTTTTGTCTGGCCCCTTGGACAATCCGTTTTTTGTGGATTCGACCGCGGCCATTGTGCGCTACGCCAACCAGAGTGGCTACGCCGTCAACGTGCATTTTGTCACCGACAATAAAATCACCGAAGTTTATCAGGCGGCCTTGGCCAATAAGGCCGACGGCATCATCATGTCGTGCGTGTTGTGGGACGATCCGATTTTTGCGCAGCTGTCGCGCCTCAAAATCCCCTTTGTGACCTACAACCGCAAACACCAAAACAACCGCTGCTTTGTGGAAATGGACAATGTGCAGGCGGGGCGGCTGGTGTATGAGTACCTGTTTGGCCTCGGCCATCGGCGCATGCTGTGGCTGGGCGGCAGCCGCAATACCAGCACCTTTGCCAATCGTTTACAGGGTTTTCAGGGCGCCCATCAGGCCCATGTGCTGAACCATGTTGTTGAAACATTGCCCGCGCCGTGGGTGGTGAATCGCGATGATTTAGATCAGGCTGGCTTGCGCCAGCTGTTGTGGCAGTCGCAGCAGGGAGAAAACCGGCCGACGGCGATTGTGGCGGCCACCGATGCGATCGCCATTGAGGTGTTGGATGCCTTAAGCGCCTTGGGCATCGATTGCCCGCAGGCGGTGAGCGTCACCGGCATCGACAATGTGGGCTTAAGCCAACACCACGCCATTGGGCTGACCACGGTTGGGGTTGAATGTGGGCAAAACCTAGGCCTGGTGGCGATTCAAGCGCTGGTGGCGCAGCTGCAAAATCCGGCCACGGAGCCGGTGGCGCAGACCCTGCCTGTGACTGTTTTTGCGCGAAAGACCACGCGGGACTTGTCGAACTGAAAATTTTTAGCTTAGAATGTATACGTATTCATTTGCAAATGAATACGTATACATAACAAATAAGCGCATGCACTACGTCATGCGAAGGAGAACGTCATGAGCTTTGCCAAATGGAAAGACCGTGTAGAAGGAGAGGAGGCGCCCCATATTCCCTTGGGGCCGTTCCATCTGCGTCTGCCGTTTATACACTATAAGTTTGAGTGGCCGGATTACATTCAAGGCCTGTTGATGTGCGCCGTGGATCTGGCCGCGATTCCGCTGTTGATTCAGCTCTTGGGCATGCCGTTTGAGGTGGCCTTGGCGATTGTGATGCTGAACGGCCTGTTTTATTTGGCCCACCACTTATTGGGTGACCCTTGCGTGCCGGGTTGGATCACGCCGGCGATTCCGTTGATCATCATGTATTGCCAACAGTTTCCCGAGGGGCCGGAGCGGGTGCATTCCCTCATTGCGTTTCAGATGACGCTGGGGGTGATGTGTATTTTGCTGGGCACGACGGGCCTAGCCTCGAAGCTGATTCGCTTTATTCCCAGCGCCATGAAGGCCGGCATTGTGATGGGCGCCGGTTTGGCGGCCATTATTTCGATTTTCCAAGTGGGCGGCCGCTTTGAAACCTTCCCCGTCAGCATCACCATTGCGGTGGGGATTGCGTTTTACGTGCTGTTCTCTAAGCATTTTAGCGTGTGGCAAAAGCGCAATAAGGTGTTGGGCCTGATCGCCAAGCTGGGCATTTTCCCGATCATTTTGCTGGCCGTGGTGGTGGCGCCCTTGGCGGGCGAGGCGAGCTGGCCAACGATTAAGTGGGGCATTTCGGCGCCAGACTTTGGTCGCCTGTGGCGTGAATACACGGTGTTTGGCTTGGGCATGCCGCCGCTGATGATGTTTGTGACGGCCTTGCCGACGGTGTTGGCGGCCTACATTGTGCTGTTCGGTGACATTTTACAAAACAAGGCCTTGCTGGCCGATGGGCAGAAATATCGCCCTGATGAAAAAGTGGAATACAAGTCGGAGCGCGCCCACTTGGTGTTTGGTGGCCGTAATGCCTTCATGAGCATTTTGGGCCCAGACGTGACCATGTGTGGGCCGATATGGTCGGCCATGCAGGTGGTGATGGTGGAGCGTTGGAAGAAGGGCCGTAAAGCCATGGATTCTTTCTTTGGCGGCGTGGGCTCATTCCGCTGGGGCACGAATACCGGCCTGTTGCTGTTGCCGATTGTGAGCCTGGTTGAGCCGATTTTGGGCGTGGCCCTGGCCTTGACCCTGTTGATTCAGGGCTATGTCAACGTGAAGATCGGCGTGCTGGAAGCAAAAAGCCAAACCGATCTGGGCATCGCGGGCGTGATCGCGGCGATTCTGTGCATTAAGGGCGCAAGCTGGGCGTTCGCGGCTGGGGTGTTGATGTGCTTGCTGATTTACGGCAAGGATTTCTTTAAGGGCTCGGTGGATGAGACCTTTACCAAAGACCAGGCCGATGCAGCCGATGCTGCCCCCAAACACACACATCAAGAGCCTTAAAAGGCCGAAGGAGGTTACATGACTCAGTATCAAACCAAGTTAGTGGGCACCAGCCATAATGGCTGGGGGGCCTTGGCGGCCTTGCCGGCCGAGGTGGCGAAGTTTCAAGCCAGGCGGGTGTTAATCGTCACCGATCCGTTTTTGGCGCAGTCGGGCCTGGCGGATCAAATTAAGGCGCAGCTCATGGGCTGCGGCTGCGAGGTGTTCATCAACAGCGAAGTGGTGGCCGAGCCGCCCTTGGCCGTGGGCGAACGCCTGGTGGCCGACACCAAGGCCTTAAACTGCGATTTGGTCATTGGCTTAGGCGGTGGCAGCGCCATCGACTTGGCTAAGTTAGTGGCGGTGTTGGCCACGCATGAGGGGCTGGTGGCGGATTATTTAAACCTAAGCGGGCACAAGCAGCTGAGCAATAAGGGCTTGCCCACCATCATGATTCCAACCACTTCGGGCACGGGCTCTGAGGTCACCAATATTTCGGTGCTGTCCTTGGCCAGCAGCAAAGACGTGATTGCCCATGATTACCTGTTGGCCGACGTGGCCATTGTGGATCCGGAACTGACGGTGACGGTACCGGCCAAGGTGACGGCCGCCACCGGCATTGATGCCTTAACTCATGCGGTTGAGGCTTATGTGTCGGTAAACGCCAATCCGATCACCGACGCCTTTGCCTTACAGGCGATTGGCTTGATCAGCGGCGCCCTACGTCAGGCCGTGACTGACGGCGCCGATCGGCAGGCGCGCAGCGACATGAGCTACGGCAGTTATTTGGCCGGTGTGGCTTTCTTTAATGCGGGGGTGGCGGGGGTGCATGCCTTGGCCTATCCCTTGGGCGGTCAGTTTCACCTCAGCCACGGTGAGTCGAATGCGGTGCTGTTGCCGTATGTGATGGACCACATTCGTTCGGCCTGTGCCGATCGGTTGCGCACGGTTTATCACGCCATGGGTTTTGAGGTGGCGGCGTTGTCGGCAGAAGAAGCATCGGTGCGGTGTGTGGCGGCGCTGCGTGATTTGGTGCGTGATGTGGGCATTGCCCAGTCCTTACAAGCCTATGGCATCGAGGCGGCGGCGATTGCGTCGTTGACGACCGATGCACTGAAGCAAACGCGCTTGTTGGCGCGTAGCCCCATGCTGTTAGATGAGGCGGCGGTGACGTCGATTTATCAGGCGGCCTGGCAAGGCTTGGTTGATTAGGGGCGTGTAGAAACGGCAAAACCCTGTGGTGCTTAGGCATGACAGGGTTTTTTTGTGGGCGTTGGGCCGGCGTTTATTTGGCCATCTTGTGTTTGAGCAAGACTTTGCCACCGGACAAAATGTCGGTTTGAATGCTGATGCGAGCGGCCTGGGGGTCTTTATTTTGAATGGCCTGTAGGATGGGGTAATGATGATCGATCATCTCACGCCCGCCCAAAATGTACACTTGCGCAATCAATGGCCCAATTTTAATCCAAAGCCGCTTTAAAACGTCCATTAAAATGGGCATTTGCGCAATGCGGCACATTTCAAAGTGAAATTTCTGGTTCAAAATAATACAGGCCTTGCTGTCATTGTTGGCCAGCGCCTGCTCATTTTCTTTCAAAATACCTTCTAAAATCGCCACATCATGGCTGGTGGCCAGTAAGGCCGCTTTACCCGCGGCCATGCCTTCTAATTCAAGGCGGATGCTGCGAATTTCTAAGTATTCAGCCAGGGTTAAGTCAATCACGCGGATGTCGCGCGGTGAATGCAGCACAAAAACCCCTTCTTGCACCATGCGCAGCACCGCATCCCTGACAGGGGTGACGCTGGTGCCCATGGTGTTGGCCAATTCCCTGATTTTTAAACGCTCATTCGGCAGCAGTTCGCCCGTGATTAAGTTGTTCGCTAGCTGGCTGTAGACATAATCGCCTTTATTATCAAAGCGTTCAATATTGTCCTCGATGAGCATATTATATGCCTTTCTAAATTATTAAGATGCATCATTTATTTTAATCAAAATTAAAGTTCTTTTAAAATCAATCTATTGTGTTTTATATAGACTTAATTTATAGGCATTATATTGACGATGATGCATTATAGTCAATATACTGATTTTCAGGTGCCTCACGTTGAATGAGTCATACACGCTCGAGAATCATTCCAATTAATTCATAAGGTTAATCATGATGAAGATGAATCAATGGGTCCGTCCCCAGCATCATAATACAGATGTTGCTGCGGTTGAAGTTTTAACCTGTGCACCGCCCGATGTGGACTTGGCCGATGCCGCCCGTGTGGCGAAAGAGGCTTATGGCTATGAAGGCACGGTGCAGCCATTAGGGGGAGAGCGCGACAAGAATTATTTGGTTCAGGCCGATGGCCAGGCGCCGATGGTGCTTAAGTTTATTAATTCGGCCGAGACCGTGGCCGAAACCGATTTGCAAATTGCGGTACTGCATTGGCTGGCGCAGCAATCGCATCAGGTTCAAATGCCTCAAACGTTGCCCACGCTCGAGGGCGCCGACATATTCTTATTTCACAAAAGCCATCAGCTAAGCCGCGTACGGGCGTACACCTTTATCGAGGGCGATCCGGTGTTGGGCTTGCCGGCCAGCACTGGCTTGTACCGTTCGTTTGGTGATGTGGCGGCCCAAATGGTGGTGGCGCTGGCTGGGTTTGATCACCCGGCTTTGGCCAGAGTGCTGCTGTGGGACGTCATGCACCTCATGCAGTTGACCGACTGGCTGGCCGACATTGATTTAGACGAGGCACTCAAGCAGGACATGGCGGCTTTTTTTGGGCATTTTGAAACCCAGGTGTGGCCGCAGCTACAGCAGCTGCCGCAGCAGGTGATTCATGGCGACCTATCCAAGAGCAATACGGTGGTGTCGGCAGGCGATGCGGGGCGGATTGCCGGGGTTTTGGATTTTGGCGATTTGTGTCAGGCGCCGCGGGTGGTGGAGTTGGCCATTGCTGCATCTTATGCGTTGGATGAGTCCGATCAGGCCAAGCAGGCTTTGCAAGAGGTGATCGCCGGCTATGAGGCCAAGGTGCCGCTGACGGTGCAGGAGCGGGCGTTGGTTTTGGACGTGGTCATTGCGCGCCTAATTCAACGCATTGTGATTTCGAAATGGCGCGCGAAACGATTTCCCGATAACCAACGCTATATTTTACGGGCAACCGATCAGGCTGTCGCCTTACTGAAGCAGTTCATTCAATAACTTATTTAATAGCTTATTCCGACACATGAGGAGTTTATGGTGGTTAATGCGACTGATTTATTATCCCGGCGTCAGGTATTGGGGCCAGCCTATCGCTTGTTTTATAACGAGCCTTTTTATCCGGTCCGCGCCGAAGACGTATGGCTTTACGACGCTCAAGGGCGACGGTTCTTGGATGCTTACAACAATGTACCGGTGGTGGGCCATTGCAATCCTAAGGTGGTGGCGGCGATGGCCGAGCAGGCATCGGTGTTGTGTACCCATACTCGGTATTTACATCATTTGATTTTGGATTATGCCGAGCGCCTGCTGAGCCACTTTCCGGCGGGCCTAAACCAATTAATGCTGACCTGTACCGGCAGTGAAGCCAATGATTTGGCCATTCGCATTGCCGAAGCAGCCACCGGCGGCAAGGGCATTGTGGTGACCAGCAACGCCTACCATGGGGTGAGCCATTTACTGGCGCAGCTGTCGCCCTCGTTGGCCCCGGTTTCGGCGTTTGTGCGTACGGTGGCGCCTCCGTGCAGTGAGCAAGGTGAGGGCGAGGGGGCCCGCTTTGGCAACGATGTGCGCTTGGCTTTTGAAGATTTGGCCGCCCACGGCATCCAGCCTTGTGCCTTCATCATCGACCCAATCGTGGCCAGTGATGGCATTGATCCTTGTGCCCAAGGCTCATTAGATTTGGCGGTGCAGGCCACGCATGCGGCGGGGGCGTTGGTGATTATTGACGAAGTGCAAACCGGGTTTGCCCGCTTGGGCCCAAGCTGGTGGGGTTTTAATCATGCCGGCGTGACGCCAGATTTGGTCACCATGGGCAAGCCAATGGGCAATGGCTACCCCATTGCCGCGGTGGTGGCGAGCGAGGCTTTGATTCAAGCCTTTGCCGACAAGGGCCGTTATTTCAATACCTTTGGTGGCAATCCGGTGGCGGTGGCTGCGGCCACGGCGGTTTTGGACGAGTTAGAAACGCGGCAGTTGCCCGAGCAGGTGGGGCGGCTGGGCCAGTTGATCCGCCAGCAGTTTGGCCAGGCGCTGTCTTCGCTAGGGGTAGAAGCCATTCGGGGTGAGGGCCTGTATTGGGGCATTCAAATGGCGCCAGATGGCAAAGAGACGGCGGCAGCGCGCGCGGCGAGAGTGGTGAATGACCTGCGCGATGCGGGGGTTTTGTTGAATTACTCGGGGCCGACGATGGCGGTCTTAAAGATTCGCCCGCCCTTAACCTTTAATGAGGAGCACGTTGGTATTTTACTCACCAGTTTAAAAAAAGCTTTAGGCACCTAACGCTAACGCATCATAAAAACGCACTTGATCAAGGTGTGATTGAGCAGTACCCATTCAAAGCAGTAGTCTAAGAAGTCAGAGGAAAACTTATGCGCTTTGCGCGTTGAAAGGATACGAAAAATGAAAGCGACACATCTTTTATTGATGATGGGCAGTTTGCTGTTGGCGGCTTGTAATAATGGCGGTTCAGCAGATTCGGCGGCTGCGGGGTCGGAAGGGGCGCCTAAGGGCGGCTCTAGAGACCTCACCGTGGCCTCGTGGGGCGGCACTTACCAAGACGCGCAGCGCGAGATTTATTTTAAGCCGTTTATTGCCCAGTCGGGCAAGCCCTTATTGGATGAAAACTACGATGGCGGCTATGGGGTGTTGCAAGCCAAGGTGCAAGGCGGCAACCCTAACTGGGACGTGGTTCAGGTGGAAGCCGAGGATTTGGCCCGCAGCTGTGACGACGGCCTATTGGAAAAGCTGGACTGGGCTAAATTGGGCGGTAAAGACAAATACATCGACAGCGCAGTGAACGACTGTGGCGTGGGCTCGATCGTGTGGTCAACGGCCATTGCCTATGACGCCGACTATTTAAAAGAAGCCCCCACGTCGTGGGCAGACTTTTGGGACGTACAGAAATTTCCGGGCAAGCGTTCTTTACGCAAGTCGCCTAAATATGCGTTGGAGTTTGCCTTGTTAGCCGATGGCGTGGCGAAAGAAGCGATTTACCCAACCTTGTCGACGCCAGCGGGCATTGATCGGGCCTTTAAAAAACTAGACCAGCTGAAGCCGCACATTGTGTGGTGGGAGGCCGGTGCCCAGCCGCTGCAGTTCTTGGTGTCGAAAGAGGTGGTCATGGCCAGCGCTTACAATGGCCGCATCGCCGGCTTGAATCGTTCTGAAGGCACCAACTTTAAAGTGGTTTGGCCAGGCAGCATTTACGCCGTCGACAGCTGGGCCATCCTCAAAGGCGCGGCCAATAAAGAGGCAGGCATGGACTTCATTGCCTTCTCTAGCCAGCCTGAAAACCAGGTGAAGCTGCCTACCTATGTGGCGTATGGCTTACCTAATAAAGAAGCGGCTAGCCGCGTGGCACCCGACTTGGCCGTGGATTTACCCACCACCGCCGCGAACATGGCCGAAGCCATGCCGTTAGACGTCGATTTCTGGATCGACCATTCCGAAGAACTGACCGAGCGCTTTAACGCTTGGTTGTCTAAGTAATTCACATGGGTGTTCGCTTACTTGGGCCAGTTGGCCCAAGTAGCGGCACCATCCCGATGATGATCAAAAATAACAAAGAAGCAGGCAGAAGAGGAGAACGATCATGGAAGAGGCATACATTCGATTTGAAAATGTGAGTAAGTTTTACGGCGATCAGTGCATCATTGAAAACCTAAACTTAACGGTAAATAAGGGTGAGTTCATCAGCTTGCTGGGGCCTTCTGGCTCGGGCAAAACCACCATTTTGATGCTGTTGGCCGGTTTTGAGGCGGTGACCAAAGGGTCGGTGCTGCTCAACAACCATCTGTTAAATGACATGCCAGCGCACAAGCGCAACATTGGCGTGGTGTTTCAAAACTATGCTTTGTTTCCCCACATGAGCATTGCTGAAAACATCGCCTTTCCGTTACAAATGCGCGGCGTGTCAAAAAGCGTCATC
Source organism: Neisseriaceae bacterium (assembly GCA_017991555.1). GTDB lineage: Bacteria > Pseudomonadota > Gammaproteobacteria > Burkholderiales > Neisseriaceae > JAGNPU01. Next base: position 61,243 of record JAGOQM010000002.1, on the reverse strand, counting down.
CAAGAAAAAGTGCGCAAGGTATTGGACATGGTCAAGCTGTTGGCCTTGAAAGACCGTCGCCCGGCGCAGCTGTCTGGTGGTCAGCAGCAGCGGGTGGCTCTGGCCCGGGCCTTGGTGTTTGAGCCTGAAGTGGTGTTGATGGATGAACCGTTAGGGGCTTTGGACAAGCAGCTGCGCGAGCAAATGCAGTTGGACATTCGTGAGCTGCATCGGCAGTTGGGCTTGACCATTGTGTTCGTTACCCACGACCAAGAAGAAGCCTTGACCATGTCGGACCGCATTGCGGTGTTTAATAAGGGTCAAATTGAACAGATTGCGCCGCCGCGCGACATTTATGATTACCCCCAAACCAAGTTCGTGGCCGAGTTTATTGGGGCCACCAACTTAATCGATGGCGTGGTTGAGCGCCTCGAGCAGGATCAGGCGGTCGTCGCCATCGGCGCCGGCAAAAACATTGTGGTGCCGCGACAAGCGTCCATGCGGGTCAGTGATAAGGTATTGCTGTCGGTGCGGCCTGAGCGTATTGCGCTCGGCCACGAAGTGAATGGGGCCGACAATCATTTTCATGCCAGAGTGCGCGACAGCGTTTACTTAGGCAATCATTTACGGATCCAGCTGGAAGCGGATGACTTGGACTTTACGGTGAAGTCTAACCGTAGTTCGGTGGAGTGGCCTGTCAACACCACGGTGGTGGCGAGCTTTGCTTCATCAGATTGTTGGGTGGTCAGACAATGACGCTATTCAAATCTAAAACCAGTAAAGCCTATGTTTTGTTGGCGCCACTGCTGTTGTTCTTATTGGTGTTTTTCTTGTGGCCGCTGTTGGCGATGATGAAACAATCGGTGGTCGACGATGCGGTGGCTAAGGTGTTACAGCAAACCGCGGTGGCGATGGGCGATTGGGATGGACAATCGACGCCCGGTCGCGCCATCGAGCACGCGCTCATGGCCGACATTCAGGTGATGCAAGATGAGCGCGCCCTAGGCGACATGGTGCGTAAATTAAACAGCGAACAGGCCGGCTTTCGCACCTTAATGACCAAAACCATTGCCGCGGTAAAGCAGCAGACCGAGCCGACGGGGCGTTTGCCCGACATCGACGCGCGCTGGGCCCAGCCACAGTACTGGCAGGCGATTAATAAGCTGTTGTCGCCGGTGACCAGCCGTTACTTATTGGCGGCGGTGGACATGGGCCACAATCAAGCTGGCCAAATCGTCAAGCTGCCCGCCGAGCAGTCTGCCAATCGCGAGATCCTGCTGCGCACGTTCAGCATCGCTTTGACGGTGACGGTGTTTTGCGTGTTGATTGGCTATCCCTATGCTTTACTCTTGGCCGCAGCGACGGGGTGGTGGCGTAACCTTTTGTTTATGGCGGTGCTGCTACCGCTGTGGACTTCGCTGTTGGTGCGCACGGCGGCGTGGTTTATTTTGTTGCAAAACAAGGGGCTGATTAACGATGCTTTGATCGGCTTAGGCTTCATCGAGCAGCCCATCGCGCTGATTTTTAATCGCGTGGGCGTGGTGGTGGCGATGACCCACGTGTTATTGCCCTTCATGGTGCTGCCCATTTACAGCGTGTTGAAAACCATCCCCAGTAACCTAATGCCGGCCGCCTCGTCCTTGGGCGCGGCGCCGTGGCGTGCCTTTTTGAAGGTGCTGTTGCCTTTAAGCTATCGCGGCATTTTGTCGGGCATGCTGTTGGTGTTCATGACCGCCATTGGGTACTACATTACCCCAGCGTTGATCGGTGGCCCAGGCGATCAGATGATCAGTGCCATCATTGCTTACTACGCCACCGGCGCAGCCAATTGGGGCATGGCAGGGGCCTTGGGTGTGATTTTGTTAATCACCTGTTTGATACTGTTCAGCATCTACAGCCGCATGACGGCTGAGAAGCGGGAGGTAATCTGATGATGGGACGCACAGTAAAGATTATTTTTGGGGTGTTGGCGATGCTGTTTTTGCTCGGCCCTTTGTTTGCCATTTTGCCATTGGGCTTTACTTCGGGCGGCTTCTTAACCTACCCAACGCCCGGCTGGTCGATGAAATGGTTTCAGGAGCTGTTTGTGGCGGCCTCGTGGCGTCGCTCGATCATCAACAGCGTCATCATCAGCAGTGGCACCACGGTGTTGGCCACGACCTTAGGCACCATGGCGGCTTTGGGGTTGCGTCATAAGGGTTTGATGCTGGCGGCGCCGATACGCACCTTTTTTATTCTGCCCATGGTGGTGCCGGCGGTGGTTTTGGGGGTGGGGATGCAGCTGCTGTTTGGCCGCATTGGCATTGCCAATACCTATGCTGGGGTGATTGTGGCGCACACGATTGTGGCCATCCCGCTGGTGTTGATCAGCGTGAGTGGGTCTTTGGCCGGCATCGATCGGCGGTTGGAATTAGCGGCCGAAAGCCTGGGTGCTGGCCCCTTGACCGTGTTTCGTAAGGTGACTTTGCCACTGTCGTTACCGGGCATTGCCTCGGGTGGCGTGTTGGCTTTTGCCACCTCGTTGGATGAGGTGGTGTTGACCCTGTTCGTGGCGGGGCCAAATCAGCGTACTTTAGCGCGGCAAATGTTTTCCACCATTCGGGAAAACATCAGCCCCATGATTGCGTCGGCGGCATTTTTATTCATTATGGCCACCATTGTGATCGGCATTGTGGCGTTTTTACTGAAGAAACGCTTTATGAAAATCACCGTCACGACATAGGGTCGCGACGACAAAGAGAGGTTGGGTTATGAAAATCAAATGTTTGTTGTTAACCGGGGCCAGCCGCGGGATTGGGCATGCCACCGTGAAAGAGTTTGAAAAGCATGGTTGGCGGGTGCTGACGGTGTCGCGGCAGCCTTTTGCCGCCAATTGCCAGTGGGCGCAGGGTAAAGACAACCACATTCAGGCCGATTTGGAGGATCTATCGTGTATTGACCGTATTGCCGCCTTGGTGCGCAGCAAATTGCCGGACGGTGAGTTGGCTGCCTTGGTGAACAACGCTGGCATCTCACCCAAGAACGAAGCCGGCGACAAGCTTAACGTGCAGGCCACCGACGCCGAAACCTGGACGCGGGTGTTGAATGTCAACCTAGTGTCCACGGCGCTGTTGGTACGGGCCTTATTGCCCGAATTAACCAAGGCCCAAGGCGCGGTGGTGAACGTCACGTCAATCGTGGGTTCGCGGGTGCATCCCTTTGCGGGGGTGGCCTATGCTGCGTCTAAGGCGGGCTTGGCGGCCTTAACCCGCGAGATGGCGTTTGAATTTGGGGCGATGGGGGTGAGGGTGAACGCGATTGCACCAGGGGAAATCAGCACCGAAATCTTGTCGCCGGGCACCGACGCCTTGGTGGCCAGTGAGGTGCCGATGCGGCGGTTGGGTACGCCGTCCGAAGTGGCGCAAACCATTATGTTTTTGTGTTCGACGGCGTCGTCTTATATCAATGGCGCAGAAATTCACATCAACGGTGGCCAGCACGTTTGATGGCCGTACGTCACGATTAGCTTAAGGAGTGCTTGTGCAAAATACCTACCAACAACAGGTCAGTGGCGCCGAGTGGCAGGCGCGGTGCGAGTTAGCCGCGCTGTACCGTTTGCTTGCTTTTTATCGGATGACCGACCTCATCGACACCCACATCAGCCTGCGGGTGCCGGATGAGCCCAATCATTTTTTAATCAATCACTATGGGGTCACTTTTGATCAGATGAAAGCCTCAGACTTGGTCAAGATTGATGGCGATGGCCGCATCGTGTCCGATTTAGACCAGCACAAGCAGGTGAACCCCGCCGGCTTTGTGATTCATTCAGCTCTGCATGCGGCCCGTGCGGACCTACATTGCGTGGTGCACACGCACACGGCGGATGGGGTGGCGGTGTCGGCGCAGCAGGCGGGCCTATTGCCCATTAGCCAACACGCGCTTAAATTTTATGGCAAATTGTCTTACCACCCTTACGAGGGCATTGCGTTGGCAACCGATGAGCGGGCGCGGCTGGTGGCCGACATAGGCCAAAATAAGGCCATGATTTTGGCCAACCATGGCCTCTTGGCCGCGGGTGAGACGGTTTATGAAGCCTTTAACCAGATTTATTTTTTAGAACGTGCCTGTCAAATCCAAACCAAAGCGTTGGCGGGCGGACAGCCTCTGATTTATCCCAGCGAGGCCGTCTGTCAAAAAACCGCAGCGCAGCACCTAGAAGGACATGAGGCCTATGTCAAACAGTGTTGGGATGCGGCCGTGGCTTTGCTGGATCAGACGCAAGATTATGGCCGTTAGAGCCAACATGATGCGGTGTGACATTTTCGCCACGGCCCAAAATAGGGCCGTGGCGGCTCATTTTTTGGCCATTATTTTTGAGCGGCTATGACGGTCATGGTTTTGGCATGTAAATCAAAGGGCAAGCGGCATAAAGCAGTCGGTTAGGCCGATTGATTTTATGCCAAAACGCCGTTTTTTTCCTTTGTAAGCTTGAATGATGGATGGTGCTTGTGTTAGTTTAAAAAAGAATCAAATGATTCATACCAATCTATATGTCTGTGTTTTGTTTAATTTTATTGAACCCTTACATGTCAAATATGCCGATACATCATCTTTTCATCATGGTTAATTAATTGTTATTGTGTGTTAGATTTTTTATTGAGGTCTCAATCAAGTTAAGCACGAGGATTGGTTTTTTTCAACTTCATAAGGATGATTATGCGCAAGAAGAAAAAAGCAGTACAACCAATGCAAATCAATGACATTACCATTATTGAAAACCAAAAGCTTAAAAAAGCCATTACGGCGGCGGCCTTGGGTAATGCCATGGAATGGTTTGACTTTGGTGTTTACGGCTTTTTGGCCTACGTACTGGGTAAAGTGTTTTTCCCAGGGGCCAGTCCTAGCGTGCAGCTGGTGGCGTCTTTGGCCACCTTCTCGGTGCCTTTTTTGGTTCGCCCTTTGGGCGGGCTGGTGTTTGGGATACTGGGGGATAAGCTCGGCCGGCAAAAAATACTGGCCATCACCATTATTATTATGTCGGTCAGTACCTTTTCGATTGGCCTCATTCCGTCCTATGCCACCATTGGTATTTGGGCGCCCATTCTGCTGTTGATTGCCAAACTGGCACAAGGCTTTTCCGTGGGCGGGGAGTACACCGGTGCGGCCGTGTTTGTGGCCGAATACGCGCCAGATAATCGTCGTGGTTTTCTGGGCAGCTGGCTAGACTTTGGCTCTATTGCGGGCTTTGTGTCTGGTGCTGGTGTAGTGGTGTTGATTTCAACCATCGTGGGCGATCAAAACTTTGAAGCCTGGGGCTGGCGCATTCCGTTCTTTATTGCCGGACCATTGGGCTTGATTGGCTTATACCTACGCCATGCCTTAGAAGAAACCCCTGCGTTTCAACAACACGTAGACCGCCTGAGCGAAGACGACAAACGCAACATTAAAGCGCCTGCTAAGGTGTCTTTTAAAGAAGTCGTTAAAAGTAACTGGAAAGGCCTACTGACCTGCGTGGGCTTGGTGATCGCCACCAACGTGACGTACTACATGTTACTGACGTATATGCCCAGCTATTTGTCGCATAACCTGCACTATTCGGCCGACCATGGCGTGTTGATCATCATTGCGATCATGTGTGGCATGCTGTTTGTACAGCCCATCATTGGTTTACTCAGCGACCGCTTTGGCCGTAAGCCGTTTGTGGTGGGGGGTAGCTTGGGCCTGTTGGTATTGGCCATCCCGTGCTTTTACTTAATCAACAGCGGTTCGGTGGGTTTGATTTTCTTGGGCCTGTTGCTCTTGGCGGTGATGCTTAACTGCTTTACCGGGGTGATGGCGTCGATATTGCCAGCGATTTTCCCAACCGCCATTCGCTACAGCGCGATGGGCATTGCCTTTAATATTTCGGTTCTGGTGGCCGGCTTTACGCCAACGGTCGCGGCTTGGTTGGTGGAGGTCACGCAAAACCTGTACATGCCTGCTTATTACCTAATGGTGGTGGCGGTGGTGGGTTTGGTGACGGGGTTGCGCATGGTCGAAACCGCGAACAAACCCCTTAAAGGGGCCACGCCTGCAGCGTCGAGTAAAGAAGAAGCCCATGAGATTTTACAGGCCCATTATGACCATATTGAAGGCCGGATTGAAAACATCGATGAAGAAATTGAGCGGTTACAGAAAAAACGTGCCACCTTGGTCGATCAACATCCAGAGATCAATCATTAACGTTGCGTTAATCTAAACCAAAAGCACCCAACAGGGTGCTTTTTTTGTGGGCGTGATGCTGTCCAAATCGCTGTTTTAAGCTTGAATGCCGGCGGCAATTTTTTCGCCTAAGGCCTTGATGGCATCCAGGTCGCCCACTTCTTTGGCGTGTAGATTCATGCTTTCGCCTTCGTAGCGAGGGATTAAATGGTAGTGAACGTGGTCGACCGTTTGGCCAGCGACGGCACCGTTAAACTGGCACACGGTCAGGCCTTGGGCGCCGGTGGCGGCCATCAGCGCGGGCGCAATTTTCTTGGCGGTGGCGATACAGGCCTGGGCGGCTTCGGTCGACAGCTCAAACATTGTGGCGGCAGGCTCTTTGGTTAAAATCAGGGTGTGGCCAGTGGACTGGGGCATGATGTCCATCAGCACATAGGTGTGCTCGTCTTCATAGACTTTAAAAGAAGGGGCTTCGCCGCGAATGATTTTGGCGAAAATATTGTTGCTGTCGTAGCTCATAATGGTCTCCTTGGGAAGCCTCTATGTTCTCATCAAATTGGCGTGTAGACAATCATTGCGCTCTTGAGTAGGCTAGGCTTAAGGTGGTAGACAACACAATAAGGAGTAAGGTTATGGGCATCATTAAGGTCTGTCTGGGTGACATCACTGAAATGGCGGTGGACGCCATTGTGAATGCGGCCAACAGTTCATTGCTGGGCGGTGGCGGGGTTGATGGCGCGATTCACTGTGCCGGCGGACCGGCCATTTTGGCCGAGTGTCGAGACATTAGCGCCAGGCAGGGCGGCTGTGCCGTGGGTGCTGCGGTGATCACCACGGCTGGCGAGCTGCCGGCCAAATACGTGATTCATACGGTGGGGCCTGTGTGGCAAGACGGTCAACAGCAGGAGGCGGCTTTATTGCGACAGGCCTACGACAGCTGTTTTGACGTGGCGGCGGCGCATGACGTGCGTTCTATGGCGTTTCCCAACATCAGTACCGGGGTGTATCGCTTTCCTAAGCCTGAGGCGGCGGCGATTGCGTGGGCGGCGTTGCAGGATAATTTGGTGCGCTATCCGCAGATAGAAACCGTCTGGGCAGTGTGTTTTGACGCTGAGAATTTGGCTTTGTATGAGGCTTTAGGACAATCGAGCGGTGATGGCCATGGTTTGGCACGGCTATCGTCATAAAAAATCATGGTTTGTTGTTTGCAGAAGACGTGCCTCAATTTTACCGATTTTCTGACAGTGTATCCCTTAGGTGAAGTACCGTCCCGTAGAGCCGCCGAAGTAGGTTCTATTGAGCCAGATGAAGCAGGCAAAAAGCTTGTGGCGATCGACCACGCTTTGATAGGAGATCGAGCACTCTTGCCTGCGCTGGCTCAATAGGTTCTGCTGAGGGCAGTCACGAAGTGACCGGGGATCAGGGTGGCCTTTTCTTTGCTTCGTTTCTTTTGGCCACGCAAAAGAAATGACGTCGCCTTCGGCGAAACAAAACGCCCAAATTTAAGTCATGCCTGACTAAAAGCAGCCTTTTAAAATCATTCATGCTTCGGCTATATCGCTATTGATCAGTCGTTGGGTTTCGCCCTGTAGGGCGCCATCATTTCTTTTTGATGTCAAAAAGAAACGAAGCAAAGAAAAACCACCCCACTTTATCCGCCCGCTACGCGGGTGCCCTCGTTGGCCCGCACGGGGCCGGCGGCAAAAACTCATATTTGAGCCTTCGGCCAAATACTCAAACAACTTTGCCTCAAAGCCCCGGCCCCGCACGAACCGCCTCGGCGGCTAAAAGGGGAACGGTGCTTCACCTAAGAGCAAGCGTGGTGAGTTTAAAGTATCTGGCTATATACGCTGGGTTTTGTTCGAACAACAAACCATGGTTTTCATTGCTCCTTAATGGCTTAAGAACCTTACGGCAGGTGGGGTTCATGAGCAGGCTGATGCACGAACTTCGAGCGTTACACCAATTCTAGGGCCACGGCCGCTTGCACTAGGTCGGCCAGCGAAGAAGACGCCATTTTGGCGATCATGTTGGCGCGATGGCCTTCCACGGTTTTGCGGTTGACGCCGAGGGCGTCGGCGGTTTCTTGATTAGACAGGCCACGAACCACGTGTTGAAACACTTCTTTCTCACGCTTGGTGAGGGTGTTGTAACGGGCCTTAAGGGCCTGTTTTTCGTGCAGGCTGGCCTTGTGCGCCTGGTCTTGGGCTAGGGCCATCTGTACGTGGTCGATCAGTACCTGATCGTCAAACGGCTTTTCTAAGAAGGTCAGTGCCCCCTGTTGCAAGGCCGTCACTGCCGTGTCGATGCTGCCATGGGCAGAAATCATGATGAGGGGGAGGTCAATCTGGTGCTTGGCCAGGTTTTTTTGCGCGTTGATGCCGCTCAGGCCTGGCATGCGTAAGTCCATGATGATGCAGCCTTCGGCGTCGGCAGGGCACTGTTCTAGAAAATCTTGGGCATTTTCAAAGCACACAACGTCTAAATGGACTGAGTTAAGTAACCATTTGAGCGAGTCGCGCACATCCACATCATCGTCGATGACGTACACACGTTGTTGGGTGTTTGCTGGATTCATGAATAGCCTTTACGGTAAAAAAACGAACGGACGGCGCATTTTAACATAAGCACCCTGGCCTCGGTGTGGCGTTTGCCGGCACGGTTGTCGGCCAGCCCACCATCATCTGTTTAAATACTGATCATCAAAGTAAAGTAAAAACTGGTGCCGCCTTCTGGGTTGTGTTCGGCCCACAGTTCGCCGCCTAGGGTTTCGATCAGGGAGCGACTGATCGCCAGTCCGATGCCCAACCCAGACGACTTGGTGGTGAAAAAGCGTTCAAATACGGTCTCGACGTCGGTGGGCAGGCCCATGCCAAAGTCTTTCACCTGCACCTGTAGGTGGGCCGCATCGTATTGGCTGACGGTGATGTGAATCACCTTGTCCAAAGGGCCCGTGTGTTCGGCATAAGCTTCAATGGCGTTGACCATGAGATTGAGCAACACCTGTTCGACCTGGATGCGGTCGGTTTCCACCAGCGGCAGGTCGGCCGGGATGTGGGTGCTAAAGCGCACGTGTTGGCGCTTGGCCTTAGGATGGCAAAATTCGATTAAGTCTTCGATCACGTCGCCGAGGCCAAAGCGCTCTTTTTTAAACGGTTCCCGTTTACGGGTAAAGTCCATCATGCGGTGGATGATTTCGCCTGCGCGCAAGGCCGTACTGGTGGCCTTTTTAATGGGGTATTCAATGTCGGCCCAAGCGGTGCGCTCGTCTTGCCCAAAGCGCCGCTCGATGCCACGCAGATAGTTGACGATGGCGGTGAGTGGCTGATTCAGCTCGTGGGCGAGGCTAGAGGCCAGTTCGCCCATGGCCACTAGGCGGCCGGCGTGGTTGATTTCGGTTTGGTATTGCAACAGCTTGGCTTCGGCCGCGCGCGCTTCGGTTAAGTCGTGGGCCACCAGCGAAAAATATTCTAGCTCGGCCGTCATCGACATGTGCGCCAACACCTCTAACGAAACGGGGATGGGGGCGGCGGCGTTGAGGCTGTACATGTGCAGCTCGCCGCGCCAGCTGCCGTGAAGGCTGGCCTGGACCAGGGCATGCTGCAAAAGCTGTTGGTAATCAGCGGCGGGAAACAGCTCGCTCAGGCTGAGGTTTTCTGGCTGTTTGTGCTGTAGGGCTAGGGTGCTGCGGGCGGCTTCGTTGATGTACTTAACCTGGTGTTGCAGCGAGGCAAAGATCACCATGTCGCTGGTGCTTTCCATCACTTGGACCAGGCGACGGTTGGTTTGGTCGGCCAAAATGCGGTGGCTGATGTCGCGCGACACCACCAGAATTTCTTTGATTTTGCCGCTGTATTTGTCGCGGATGGTGCGGCTGGTGCTTTCCAGCCAGATGTATTCACCGCTTTTACTGCGAAAGCGATAGGTATGGGTGTACAGGCCGCGGCTGTAGTTGACGTTGCGGGTGCGGCGCTTGAAGTTTTCGACGTCGTCGGGATGGTATAAATCGAAGGCCGACACGCCGATGATTTCTTCGACGCTGTAGCCCAGTAAGTGCGTAATGGCGGGGGAAGCGTAAATAAAGCAGCCACGATCGGGCGAGTGGCGAGAAATCATGTCGGTCGATTGTTCGGCCATTTCTGCCAGCATGCGATTGCGTTCGGTTTCGTCGGCCAATGCCGTCAGTTTGGTCTGCTGTGCCATGCTCAACATGTTCAAAGAACTGAGTTGTCGGAACGGAAGAGTATACATGATCTGCCTGCTTTCCAATACGCTGGCCAGGCCGGCACCAACGAATGCGCGCCCATCACATGAGGATGGGCGCGGGCGGGTTAACGCAATAAAAGTTTGCTGAATAATTTGAACTGCGGGTGGCTGGAATCGCGAACCCATTCAAACCCCAGCATTTCGGCACTGATGATGTGGATGCCGGCGGCGCGCATGCGTTGGCAGGCCAGCTCGGTTTCGAGCGGGTTGCGCGCAGAAATGGCGTCGGCCACCACGTACACGGTTTTGCCTTGGGCCAAAAAGCCAAAAGCGGTTTGAACGATGCAGGCTTGAGCTTCCATGCCGCACAGGACCACGCTGTTTTTGCCGGTTTGCGTCAGGCGCTCACAAAATTCAGCCGATTCGGCGCAGGAAAACACCGTTTTGCCGACAAAGGCATCTTGCCCCAGCAGTTCAACCAAAGGCTCGGCGCTATGGCCTAGGCCCTGTGGATATTGTTCAGAACCCAGCACCGGCACGTCCAGTGCCTGTGCCAGCGTGATTAAGGCCTGACATTTTTGCACCAGCGCTTCACTTTGGTGAATGCCGCCGAGTAGGCGACCTTGCACGTCGATGACCAGTAAGGCGCTGTCTTGTACGTTGACTAACATAGTCTCTCCTTGATTAAGGGCTAAGCCTTAAGCTTCTTTAGGGCGGCGATCAACCATATTGGTGGCGACGCCGGTGGCCACAACTTGGCCCTTGACCGTGCACACGGTTTCTAATTTAACGCGACGTCGTTCGGTGTCGATCTCGATCACGGTGGCGGTGGCGGTGACGGTGTCGCCAATGTGGACCGGCGCTTTAAAGCTGAGCTGTTGGTCCACATAAATGGCGCCAGGGCCAGGCAGGCGCGTGCCCAAAACCGCTGAAATTAAGCCAGCGCTGAACATGCCATGCACGATGCGTTGGCCAAAACGGGTGGTTTCGGCGTATTCGGCATTGATGTGGACAGGATTGTCGTCGCCCGTTACGCCCGCAAACAGCACCACGTCTGCGTCGGTAATGGTTTTGGCGTAGGCAGCGCTCATGCCCACGGTTAAGTCTTCTAAATAGTAACCATGTAGATTTGTCATATAGGCCTTCTTTTCGTCTATTGTTGTTCGGGTTAGTGAGTGTAACTGTAAGGGTATTTCTATATAAAAGCAAGTATTAATACTTGATTTATGTTTTTGACTCTGTTAGCCTAAAATCATCCTCAGCCAGCCGACGATACAGGTTAGGGATCACACACAGGGAGAACCAAACATGAGCAATGCCACCGTAAGCCTATTTGATAAAGCCTTAAAAAGCTGGTTGCCCAAAAGCTGGCGCGGCCAAGAGGGCGCAGCAGTGCCCAGTGCGGCTTCGACCCTGTCGCCAAACTTAGACGGCAAAGACATGGACACCTTGCGCCAGTGGATCGACAGCTGCTTGGCCAAGGATGGCTGTCAGGTGACGGCGCGTACGCGAGCGGCCACCTTGGGGACGCACTTTTTAAATTTAAGCGACCTAGGGCGCCTGCGCTTTTTACGCCTCTTGGCTGAAAACGACTACGGCGTTGAAGAAGACAAAGTACAAGCCGCCATTTTGGCGTGGCAGCAATGCACCGCCAATGGCGCCTGCGTTGAGCCAGAAAACAAAGTGACGGCCGAACAGGCCTTGCGCCAGGCCTTAGAACCACGTCGGATTAAGCTGTTAAAACAGTTTAATGGCTTACAGTCGGGGGTCAAATTCTTGGTGGATTTGCGCGCAGAAGTGTTGCGCCTGTTAAAAAAACACCCAGAGCTGGCGCCTTTAGAAGTGGACTTAAAGAGCTTGTTGAGCAGCTGGTTCGACATAGGCCTGTTGCAACTAGAGCAGATCGGCTGGCATTCCAGCGCCGAAACGCTGGAAAAGCTCATTGTGTATGAGGCCGTCCACACGATTAAAAGCTGGAATGATTTAAAAAATCGCCTGGATTCGGACCGCCGCTGTTTTGCCTTCTTTCACCCCAGCATGCCCAAAGAGCCGCTGATTTTTGTGGAAGTGGCGCTGGTGAACGGCATTGCCGACAGCGTGCAAAAGCTGCTGGATGAAGAAGCCCCGCTAGAAGACTTAAGCAAAGCAGACACGGCCATTTTTTATTCGATTTCAAATGCGCAAATGGGCCTGGCCGGCATCAGCTTTGGTAATTTTTTGATTAAGCAAGTGGTGCAGCAGCTGCGCGAAGAGTTTGCCACGCTGAAATATTTTGCCACGCTGTCGCCCATTCCCGGCTTTAACCGCTGGTTAAGCCAGCAGGCTCCAGAAGCGCTGATGGCGCTGCCCGGTGGCAAAGAATGGTTGGCGCTCTTGGACGCTGAAGGCGCTGGGGCAGGCAAGGCCAGTAAGGCCAAGCCCAAGAAAGTCGCCAAGGGCGAAGACCCTAAAAAAGAAGCTTTGCTGCGCTTGGTGGCGCATTATTTGGGGGTGGAAAAACGCGGCGGCAAAACCGCCAAAGACCCCGTGGCACACTTTCACTTAAGCAACGGCGCCCAGCTGTTCCAAATCAACTGGCAGGCCGATACCTCTGACAAGGGCAAAAAGGAAGCCGCCAGCATGATGGTTAACTATTTGTATGAATTACCCAAAATCGAGGCGCGTAGCCAACAGTATTCAGAGCGAGGCAGTATTGCACTGTCTCGTAAGGTGCAAAAATTAATTAAGTAGGCGCCTACCGTAGGCGTCTGGCAGTTAACCCGACTGGGCGTGATGACGCCCCAGTTTATCAATGAATGAATTAAAGGAGTGGTCACAATGGAACAAAAAATTGCGGTGGTAACCGGTGCACATGGTGGTTTGGGTGAGTCAATGTGCAAGGCTTTGATTGAACAAGGCCGTAAAGTGATTGGCACCTATTACCCTGGCGCCGAAACCGAAGCGGCGGCCTTGGCCTGGCAAAAAGAGATGAGCAGCGCCGGCTTTGAGATTGCCCTGTACGCCTTAGACGTCACTGATTTTGATGCTTGTGTGTCATTTCACGCCCAGGTTCAGGCCGATCATGGCGCCGTCAGCATCTTGGTGAACAACGCCGGCATTACCCGCGATGCACCAGTAAAACGCATGAAGATCGACCAATGGCGTGCCGTCATCGACACCAACTTAAGCTCAATCTTTAACATGACGCAGCCCATTTTCGACGCCATGTGCAACCAAGGCTGGGGCCGCATCGTCAACATCTCGTCGTTGAATGGCGAAAAAGGTCAATTTGGTCAGTCTAACTACGCCGCCGCTAAGGCCGGTATTTATGGCCTAACCAAATCATTGGCACAAGAAGGCGCACGTAAAGGCGTGACCGCCAACGCCGTGTCGCCAGGCTACATTGACAGCCCAATGGTGCGTCAGGTGCCGGAAGACATTTTGAACAAAATCATTGCCGGCGTACCGGTTGGTCGTTTGGGCACGCCCGAAGACATTTCTCGTGCCGTGGCCTTTTTAACCGCCGACGATGCAGGCTTTATTACCGGCACCAATATGTCGATTAACGGCGGCCAATACATGTAAGGAGTAGTCAACCATGGCATACCAAGCCCCCATCAGTGACATGCTGTTTGTGCTGAATGATTTACACGACTTTGCCGCCGTGGTTGACGCTTGCGCCTGTGAAGACGCCAGCGCCGACCTGGTTGAGGCCATTTTAGAAGAAGGCGGCAAGCTCGCCGCCGAGGTGATTGCCCCGTTGAACCACAGTGGCGACATGGCTGGGGTGACGCTGGACAGCGCCGGCCACATCACCACCCCCGCTGGGTTCAAAGAAGCCTATCAGGCTTTTGTTGAAGGGGGCTGGGGCGGCATTCAGTTTGGCCACGAATACGAAGGCCAAGGCCTGCCGTTTGCGTTGGCCACGCCGATTCAAGAAATGATTCACGCCGCCAATATGGCGTGGGGGTTGTGCCCGTTACTGACCCAAGGGGCTGTCGAAGCGATTGAACAAAACGCTTCGGCGGCGCTGAAGGCCCAATTTTTACCCAATATGGTGAGTGCCCGCTGGAGCGGCACCATGAATTTGACCGAGCCACAGGCTGGGTCTGACCTATCGAATATTCGCACCACGGCCAAGGCCGAGGGCGACCATTATTTAATTCAGGGCCAAAAGTGCTTCATCACCTGGGGCGAGCACGACATGGCCGAAAACATTGTGCATCTGGTTCTGGCCAGATTGCCCGGCGCACCCGAAGGCGTGCGTGGTATTTCGCTGTTCTTGGTGCCCAAAATCATGGTCAACGACGATGGCAGCCTCGGCGCCGCCAACGACTGTCGGGTGTTGTCGATCGAACACAAAATGGGCATCCACGCCAGCCCCACCTGCGTGATGAGTTTTGGCGACAACGGCGGGGCCGTGGGCTATTTGGTGGGCGAAGAAAATCGCGGCCTGGCCTGCATGTTCACCATGATGAACAATGCCCGACTGACCGTTGGCCTGCAAGGCGTGTCGATTTCTGAGCGTGCCTACCAGCATGCCTTGGCCTACAGCCAAGAGCGGGTACAAGGGGTAGCCCCTGGCTTTAACGAGGCCGGCCCGATCATTCGTCACCCAGACGTGCGCCGCATGCTGCTCTTGATGCGCAGCCTCACCGAGGCGGGCCGTGCGCTGGCCTATTTGGCCTGCCGCGAAGTGGATTTGGCCAAGCATGTGGCCGATGCAGAAGGAAAAGCGCGTCACCAGCGCCGTTTAGACCTGTTGACGCCGCTGGTGAAGGGCTGGTGTACCGAAATGGCGCAAGAAGTCACGGCCTTGGGCGTACAGTGTCATGGCGGCAGCGGTTTTGTGGAAGAAGCGGGCGCAGCGCAGCATCAGCGCGATGCGCGCATCTTGCCGATTTACGAAGGCACCAATGGCATTCAGGCCATGGATTTAGTCGGGCGTAAGGTGCTGCGCGACCAGGGCTTGGCCATGCGCGAACTGATGGCCGAGATGGCGCAAGACGTGGCCGCCTGGTCCGGCTTAGATACGGCTTATGTGGCCCTGTTTGAACAGTCGCTACAGGCTTTAGAAACGGCTACGGCAACGCTGTTGCAGCAGGGTGAAGCCGATCCTTACCTACCGGGGGCGATGGCCTTTAACTATTTGATGCTGGCCTCGACGGTGGTGACCTCATGGCAAATGTTGCGCGCCTGGGCCTTGGTGGCGGATGACGCCCAAAGTGGTCATCTGTCTGAGTCGTTCCGCCGCAGCAAGCAGCACACCTGTGGTTTTTACCTGGCGCAGGTGCTGCCACGGTATTTGGCCTATGCCCAAATCATCGCCTTTGGCAGCAAAGAGGTCATGGCTTTGGCAGAGGCCGACTTTTAAGCAATCCTTTAACTGCAACGCACGGACAATAAATCTAAAGAGGAGAACGTGATGTTGATTAATGGTCATTGGCGCCTAGCCGCCGCTCGTTTTTCGGTACACAACCCAGCCACCGGTGCGTGGTTGGGCGATGTGGGCGACGCCACGGCGGCCGACATAGAGGCGGCGATAGCCGCCGCTCACCAAGCGTTTCCCGCCTGGTCTAAAACCAATGCTTACGAACGTGCGCGCCTGTTGGGCGAAGCGCATCGGCCAAAAAATCTAAAGAGGAGAACGTGATGTTGATCAATGGTCATTGGCGCCTAGCCGCCGCTCGTTTTTCGGTACACAACCCAGCCACCGGTGCGTGGTTGGGCGATGTGGGCGACGCCACGGCGGCCGACATAGAGGCGGCGATAGCCGCCGCTCACCGAGCGTTTCCCGCCTGGTCTAAAACCAATGCTTACGAACGTGCGCGCCTGTTGGGCGAAGCGCATCGGCTCATGCTGGCGCAAAAAGACGAGCTGGCCGAGCTGATGAGCAAGGAGCAGGGCAAGCCGCTAAAAGCCGCCCTGAACGAAGTGCAATACGGCGCCGATTTTCTGAGCTGGTATGCCGAAGAGGCCAAACGCATTTACGGCGAAACCATTCCTTCTGCGCGCGACAACCAACGTTTTTTGGTGCAGCACCAGGCCGTTGGCGTGGTGGGCGCCATCACCCCTTGGAACTACCCCATCTCCATGATTACCCGCAAGCTGGCACCGGCTTTGGCCGCCGGCTGTACCGTGGTATTGAAGCCGGCCGAAAGCACGCCGCTGTGTGCGGTGGCGATGATGAAAATTTTTGAGGCCGCAGGCTTTCCGGCTGGGGTGGTGAATCTGCTCACCATCAGCCGCCCAGAAGCCGTGGGCGAAGCTTTTTGCCAAGACCCACGGGTACAAAAGCTAACCTTTACCGGCTCGACGGCGGTGGGCAAAAAACTGAATGCCTTAGCGGCGGCCCATTTAAAACGGGTGTCGCTAGAATTGGGCGGCCACGCGCCGGCGATTGTGTGCGCCGACGCCGATCCGGTGCATGCGGCCAAAGGGCTGGCCTTGGTCAAGTTTTTGAACACCGGCCAGGCCTGCATCAGCCCCAACCGAATCTTTGTGCATCAAGACATCATGGCGCCGTTTTTGGCCGAGCTGGTCAAGCGGGTCAGTGCGCTTAAGGCAGGGCCGGGCCTAGAGCCGGGCAACAGCATTGGCCCACTCATTAATGAGGCTGCCTTGAATAAGGTGGATGCCCAAGTGCAAGATGCTCTGGCCAAGGGCGCGACGCTGTTGTGTGGCGGCCAACGCTTACTGAATGACGGCCTCGATCAAGGTTATTTCTATGCCCCCACGGTGTTGGCGGGCATCACCGAAGACATGCGGATTTATCGTGAGGAAACCTTCGGCCCCGTCGCCGCGGTGATGGCGTTCGAGTCGGAGGACGCCGTATTGCAACAGGCTAACGACACCCAATATGGCCTCGCTGCTTATGTGTATACGGAACAGTTGGCGCGCTCGATGCGGTTTTTTGAAGGGCTGCGCTTTGGGATTATTGGGCTCAACGACATTAATCCAACCAGTGCGGCGGCGCCGTTTGGCGGCATGCAGCACAGCGGGCTTGGGCGTGAAGGAGGGCGCGCAGGCATTCAAGAGTACTTAGAAACAAAGTTAGCAGGCATGGTGGTATAGCAGTTGATATAGAGGAAATAAACTTAAAACGATAAAACTAATGGGTGGCGCAGCGGAACCCGCGCACCTGGAGGGTCATAACAATGAGCATTAAAAAACGTGCCGATGGCGCAGAACAGCCGTATTCGTTGGGCATTCTGAAGCTTAGATTACCCTTTGTACACTACAAACTGGAGATTCCCGACATTTTACAGGGCATGATTTTATGCGTCGTGCCGCTCAGTATTACCGCATTAATGACCCAGATTTTGGGCATACCGTTTGAAATAGCGGTGGCCTTTGTGGTCTTGAATAACTTTTTATACCTGATGCACACCAGTTTTGGTGATCCGGCCGTGTCTGGTTGGATTACCGCAGGGCTGCCGCTGTACGTGGCGTTCCTATTGGGCTATCCCGAAGGTGAGGCGCGCATCATGGCGCTGATCGCCCTCCAGTTAACGCTGGCGGTGATCTTTTTGGGGCTGGGGGTGTTTAAAGGCGCCGACACCATGGTCAAGCGCATGCCGGAATCGATCAAGGCGGGTATTTTGATCGGGGCTGGGGTGTCGTCGATTATTTCACAGTTTGGCGCCGATGGCCGCATTTGGAGCATGCCGATCACCGGCCTGTTTGGGGCTGCCTTTGCCTTCTTTATGCTGTTTTCAGAAACCGCTGCGCCGCTGCGCCAGCGTTACCCAATGTTCCGCTACGTGGCTCAATATGGGATTGCGGTGCCGTTTTTGGTGGCCTATGTATTCGGGATCGCGATTGGTGAAGTGGCCATGCCAACCTTAGAGTGGGGCGTGGTGTCTTTCCCCGTGTCTGAAATCATTCAGAACTACTCGGTGTTTGGCCTAGGCTTGCCGGCATTACAGTATTTTATCGACGCTTTGCCATTGGCGTTTGCCGCCTACATTATTGCCTTTGGCGACATTTTGGTGATCGACTCGATGTTTAAGCGCGCCGACGAAGCGCGCCCGGACGAAAAACTGACCTTTAGCCCACAACGCAACAGCATCATTTGTGCCGTACGTAACTTCATTCACGGCCTGTTTGCGCCGATGTTGGGCCTGTCTGGTCCGTCTTGGACCGGCGGTCAGGTTTTGGTGATTAACCGCTATGCCAGCAACCCGCGTAAAGTGGTGGATAGCTACTGGGGTGGTGCCACCAGCATTTATTGGGGCATGAGTATTGCCATGATGTTTGTGCCGATTGTGTCTCTACTCAAACCAGGCTTAAACTTAGGCATGGTGATTACCCTGCTGATTCAAGGCTATTTGTGTGGGTATCTTGCCATTGAGATGCTGGCCAAGCGCAGCAACGTTGAACGCGGCGTGGCCATCATGATTGGCGCCATTTTAGCGGTTAAAGGCGCCACCTGGGGCTTGGGCATCGGCATTATGTTGTATCTATTATTAGAACGTAATTGGCTTAAAGGCCGCGGTGCTGAAGCAGTGGCCGAGCCTGAGCAAGGCCCTGAGGAATCTTAAGCATGGGAGAACACAGCATGAACACAGTCAATCGTTTTAACGATACCTTGCCGCCCAGCCCAGCGAATTACACGCCGCTGACGCCGTTAACGTTCTTGCGTCGCAGCGCGCTGGCGCATCGAGATCGGCTTTCCGTTATTCATGGTTCGGTGCAGCGCACCTGGGGTGAAACCTATGCCCGCTGCCGGCAAATGGCAGATGCCTTAGCCCAGCAGGGCATAGGCAAGGGTGACGTGGTGTCGACCCTGTTGCCGAACGTGCCGGAGATGCTGGAGCTGCACTTTGCGGTGGCGATGGTGGGCGGGGTGTTGAACACCATGAACACCCGCCTCGATGCCAAAACCCTGGCGTATATTTTGGATCACAGCGAAACCAAGGTGTTGTTTACCGACACCGAGTTTCACGCCACCGCCAGTGACGCCTTGGCCACCTGCCAGCAGCAGCCTTTGGTGGTGGACGTCATCGACGTGAACTTTAAGGGCGGCGCCACCATCGGCAGCACCGATTATGGCAGGCTCTTGGCCCAAGGCAGCGCTGATTTTGCCTACGCCGACATCACCGATGAGTGGCAGGCGATTTCACTGAACTACACCTCTGGCACCACCGGCCAGCCCAAAGGCGTGGTGTACCACCATCGTGGCGCCCACCTCAATGCCTTAAGCAACATCATTGGCATTGGGCTGCTCCCCGGTTCGGTGTATTTGTGGACCTTGCCGATGTTCCACTGCAACGGCTGGTGTTATCCGTGGGCGGTGGCGGCAATTGCCGGCACCAGCGTGTGCCTGCGTCAGCCGCGGCCAGAAGCCATTTTCAAGGCCATTGCCGAGCGTAAGGTCACCCACATGTGCGCCGCCCCGATTGTGTTGAACATGATGGTGAACGCGCCCAAAGAGGTGCAGTTGCCGTTTGATCATGCCATGACGATTGCCACCGGCGGTGCCGCACCGGCTTCGGCAACGATTGCCAAAATGGAAGCCTTGGGCATCAGCGTGGTGCATTTGTATGGCCTAACCGAAACCTACGGCCCCAGCCTAGTGTGTGAGCCGCAAGACGATTGGGTGGGGCTAGACGCCACTCAAAAAGCCACTAAAATGGCGCGCCAGGGCGTGTACTCGTTGTCTATGAGCGACATGATGGTGGCCGACGAGGAGGGCCGAGCCGTGCCTAAGGACGGCGACACCGTGGGCGAACTGTGGGTGCGTGGCAACAGCGTGATGAAGGGCTACTTAGACAATCCCGCAGAAACCGCTAAGGCCTTCGAACAGGGTTGGTTTCACACCGGCGACGTGGGGGTGTGGTATGAAGATGGCTACGTGCAGATTCGCGACCGTTCTAAGGACATCATTATTTCAGGTGGGGAAAACATCTCTAGCCTCGAGGTAGAAAATGCCTTGTACAACCACCCCGCCATTTTGGAAGTGGCGGTGGTGGCGGCGCCGGACGACTACTGGGGCGAAGTACCGTGTGCCTTCATTACCCTGAAGGCAGGCCAAGAGCAGGTGACCAAGGACGATATTGTGGCCTACTGTCGTGAGCACTTGGCCAGCTTTAAAGTGGTCAAGAAAGTGGTGTTTACCGAAGAAATTCCCAAAACCTCAACCGGTAAGATTCAGAAGAAGGTGTTGCGTGAGATGCTGTCGGAACCCTCGTCCGACTAGGGGCTTATGCTCAAGGTTAAAAAGGCTGCCGCTGGCGGCCTTTTTATATGGGCGTGGCTTAAAACGAAAAAAGCGGCTGACTCAGTCAGCCGCTGCGGGCGGGTGGCGCTTATTTTTGATGGCTTAAGAGCCAGCGCCAGAGTTCATCCGTGCGGTAAGCCGTGAGCCAAGCGTCGGCGTGATCGCCGCCTTGAATTTCGGTGTAGCGTAGCGTTTTGGTGCTGCCGCCAGCTTGAATGATGGCGTCGACCATGTGGCGGGTATAGGCCACGTCGGTGATTTCATCTTGATCGCCGTGAAAGGCCCAGATCGGCATTTTGATCAGCTTCGCGCCATCTTTAGGGCTGCCCGAACCGGCAATGGGCACAATGGCGGCGAATAGGTCGGGCCGATGAAAGGCTGCGTTCCAAGCGCCCTGACCGCCGCGGGAAAGGCCGACGATGTAGATTCTGCGTGGGTCGACCGCTTTGGTTTTGAGGGTGTCGTCAATCAGGCTCAACAGCGCCGCCATCGACGGCGTGATCGGCGTTTGGTTCAAATCGTATTCAGGAATGCCGGTGCTGGCCCAGCGTACCGGGACAGAGGTTTGCGGTGCCAGCACATAGGCTTTCTGAATGGCTTGAATTTTGGCCCGAGCAAAGTAGTCAGGGCCAATGTTGGTGCCCTTGAGCATGTGTTGCTGATTGTCGGTGCCGGCCTCATAGCTGCCATGTAACACCACCACTAAGGGCAGCTTTTCCGTGCCCGCCTGCGTGGGGGTATACCACTGATAGGGCAAATCGTAGGCCTTGTGGGCATACTGTTGCTGCTGCCAGCCGCTGGGCTGGCCGATGGCGGGTAGACAAAGGCCAAGCAACAAGGCCACACAGGCCTTGCGTACTAAGCTCGGGATAAAATGGGTCACGTTCATGGCGCGTTTTCTATCGGGTCAAAAGGTTAAAAAGAAGGGATTAAAGAACCGTTGAAGGTTTCTAAAATAAAGGCTTTTACTTCTGGCGACTGGTAGTATTTTTGTAATACCTTAACCGCTTCATCGTTGATGTTTTCGTCGCGAACCACGATGTAATTGGTGTGCGGGTTGCCTTCTAAGATCTCATGGTGCAGGGCGTCTTTTAAGGTTAGGCCCGCATGCAGCGCAAAGTTAGTGTTAATGGCGGCCGCGTCTAGTTCAGGCAGCTGGGTTGGGATTTGTGGGGCCATCAGCTCTTGGAAATCAATGTTGAGCGGGTTCTCGGCAATGTCGCGCTTGGTGGCTTTATCCGTCAGGCCAGGCTTAAGGGTGATCACGCCCGCCGCCTCAAACAGCTGTAGCGCCCGCAGTTCGTTGGCAGGGTCGTTCGGAATGCCCACTTTGGCGCCCGGTTTTAAATCTTTTAAATCGGTGACCTTGCTGGAGTAAATGCCCATGGGTAAGGCAATCGTCTTAAAGGCTTCGGTCAGCTTAAAGCCCTGATCCTGCTTTTGTAGGGTCAGGAATGGCAAAGATTGATAGCTGTTGGCGTCAATACTGCCTTCTGCTAGGGCAATGTTGGGGATGTTGAAGTCGTTAAACACTTTGACGTTAATGGTCACGCCATCTTTGGCCGCCAAGGCCTTTACCGCTTCTAGAATTTGTTCGTGGGGCCCACCAATGGCGCCAACGGTGATGTTTTGCGGGTCTAAGGCTTTGTGTGTTGCGGCTTGATCGGTCTCGGTGTCGCCTTTAGAACAGCCGGCCAAAAGGCCGCCGATTAAGGCCACGGCCAATAGTTTTTGGGTTAGGGACGTGCGTTTCATGGGTGTTTCTCCTTTATTAAAACAGCAAAAAAAACAATAAAAAAAGCCATCACTTAAGTACATTGCGCACGATAAGTGATGGCTTCAAAATAAAGCATGACTTATCTTCCAAAACATG
This sequence comes from Neisseriaceae bacterium, assembly GCA_017991555.1. Lineage (GTDB taxonomy): Bacteria > Pseudomonadota > Gammaproteobacteria > Burkholderiales > Neisseriaceae > JAGNPU01. The sequence continues at coordinate 38,804 of JAGOQM010000002.1, read as the reverse complement.
GGGTCTGTTTTGCAGGAATTAGCACCTTAACTAATAGGTTGCTGGGCTTCATAGGGCCTGTCCCTCAGCCGCTCTGGATAAGCGTAAAACGAGTGTTAATAACCGATAGGGTTAATCCTTCTTCAAGCGGGTGGCCACGCGGCTACCCAAGCTTTGGATGAGCTGAACCAACACAATGAGCAGCACAATGCTGGTGTACATGATTTCTGGTTCGAAACGTAAGTAGCCGTACTGATAGGCAATGTCACCCAAACCGCCAGCGCCCACTAGGCCAGCCATGGCGGTGGCGCCAATCAGCCCGATGGTGGCAATGGTTAGGCCGAGAATAATGCCGCTGCGGGCTTCTCGCAGTAACACAAAGCACACGATTTTGTGGGTGGGAATGCCCATGGCTTCGTAGGCTTCTAGCACGCCTTTGTCTACTTCAAGAATGGCCGATTCCATCAAACGTGCAATATACGGTGCGGTGTACAACACCAACGGCAGAATCACACCCTGAATGCCGATGGTGGTGCCCACCAAAAAGCGGGTAATCGGGATGATCAAAAACAGCAAAATAATAAAAGGGATGGAACGGATGATGTTGATCACCGTGTTCAAAACCAATGACAGCGTTGGGCGGTCAAACGCGCCGCCTTTACGGGTCAAGATGAGTAGGGTGCCCAAAGGCAAGCCCACAATCGTGGCCAGTAATAAAGAAATGCCGGTCATGGCTAAGGTTTGGCCCAGGCCTTCTAATAATAGGTCGCCGTTGCTGACCACAATGCCGAAAAAGTCGGTGATACTAGACATAATCTTGCTCCTTTTCGACGCTGATGCCGTGACGCTCTAAAAACGAAATGGCTTGGGCAACCTGCGTTTGATCGCCTTTTAAGTGCACCAAAAGCTGGCCCAGGAGGCCGTTTTTAAGTTGGGCAATGTTGCCGCCCAAAATATTTGGGTAAACCTGGAAGCGCTCGGGCACCAGGGCCAAATTTGGCTCTTCTGAAGAAATGCCAATAAAGGTCAGGTGCACCAAGGAGCCCGTTTGACGCAAACGCTCGGTCAGCTCTTCCGGTAGCTTCGGCGCCGTGCTGCGTAAAAAACGACGGGTCACGGCTTCTTTTGGCTTGGCCAAAATGCTCAACACATCGCCGGCCTCAATCACTTGGCCATGCTCCATGATTGCCACTTTGTCGCAAATGCGCTCAATCACTTCCAGTTCGTGGGTGATCAAGAAAATGGTGATGTTCAGCTCACGGTTAATCTTCAACAGTAGGGCCAGAATAGACTCGGTGGTTTCTGGGTCTAGCGCGCTGGTGGCTTCGTCGCTCAGCAATAGCTCAGGTTCGTGGGCTAGGGCGCGGGCAATGGCCACGCGCTGTTTCTGACCGCCAGACAGCTGGTTAGGGAAGTAATCATGGCGATCACTGAGGCCCACGATGTCGAGGTACTTTTTGACGCGGCGGGCAATCTCGTCTTTGGCAATGCCTTCTAAACGCAGCGGTATGGCAATGTTGTCATACACGGTGGCGGTTTTTAGCAGGTTATAGCCTTGGAAAATCATGCCAATTTTATGGCGGGCCTTATTCAGCTCGGCTTTGCTGGCACGGGTTAAGTCTTGGCCATCAACGATGACCGAGCCTGAATCTGGGCGTTCTAATAAGTTTACACAACGAACTAGGGTACTTTTCCCGGCACCACTGTAACCAATGATGCCGAAGATTTCGCCTTTTTTAACGTTGATTGAGACGTCTTTGAGCGCCTGAACAGGGCGTTTATCTACATAAAACGTTTTATTAATGTTGCTTAGCTCAATCATATGGGTGTTCCATACCTTTCTTTAAGAGGCGATGAGTGCTTAAAACAACGGCACTACAGAGCCTTGATATTTTTCGGCGATAAACTGTCGAACCACATCAGACTGATAGTAGCCCTTGAACTTAGCCAAAGTAGGGTCATTTAAATTCACATCACGCACCACCACATAGTTAGGGTAGGCTTGATCGGCTTCTTCTTGGAAAATGGCGTCTTGGTTAATGGTCAGGCCACCATTCATGGCGTAGTTGCCGTTAATCGCGGCAGCAGCCAATTCAGGTAGTTGCGTTGGCAATTGTGCTGCGGGCAATTCTTGGAAGTCTAGGTTTAAGCGGTTTTCAACAATGTCACGCTTGGTGCCGCTTTCGCTGAGGCCTTCTTTCAGTTTAATCACGCCGGCTTTTTCAAACAGCTTCAGCGCACGCAATTCGTTGGAAGGGTCGTTCGGCACGGCCACGCGATCGCCTTCTTTTAGGTCGGCAATGTTTTTAATGCCTTTGGCGTAGATGGCCATAGGCTCAGCCACGGTTTTAAACGCTTCGGTAATTTTAAAGCCTTTGGCTTTTTTCTGTTCGTCTAAGAACGGTAGGGTTTGGTAGCTGTTGATGTCTAAGCTGCCTTCTGCCAAAGCCGTGTTAGGGGTGTTGTAATCACTGAATACTTTGATGTCGATGGTTAGGCCGTCTTTGGCCGCCTCAGCTTTCACTACCTGCATGATTTCTTCATGCGAACCACCGGTCACGCCGACGGTTAAACGAGTTGGGTCAAGGGTATCTAAGTTTTTGTCTTTGGCACCACAAGCGCTCAGTAGGCCAGCGACCAATACGGCTGTTGTGGTGAGTAACCAGGTTTTTTTAGTGAGTAACATAAGTTCATCCTTAATCGGTTAGAACAAGGGCACAATGGCGCCTTGGAATTTTTCATTAATAAATTGACGCACTTCGTCAGTATAGTAATACTTTTTGAATAGGGCGACCGCTTCGTCATTGACGTTTTCATCGCGAACCACCACATAGTTAGGGTAGGCGACATCGCTTGGCTCTTTAAAGATGCCCTGTTCGGCCGCAGAAAGGTTGCTGCTTAAGGCGAAGTTGGCGTTAATGGCGGCGGCGGCCAGCTCGGGCAGTTGGCTAGGCAACTGGGCGGCGGGCAGTTCTAAAAACTCTAGGTTTAAAGGGTTTTCTGCAATGTCACGCTTGGTGGCGCTTTCGGTTAAGCCTTCTTTTAGCTTGATCAAGCCGGCAATTTCGAACAGGCGCAGTGCGCGCAATTCGTTTGAAGGGTCATTCGGCACGGCCACGCGGTCGCCCGCTTTTAAATCTTTAAGGTCTTTGATTTTGTCTGAATAAATGGCCATTGGGAACGCCGTGGTTTGAAACACCTCGGTGATTTTATAGCCCTTGGCGTTTTTTTGTTCTTCTAAGAACGGCAGGGTTTGATAGTTGTTCATGTCTAAGCTGCCCTCAGCTAGGGCGGTATTCGGCGTGTTGTAGTCGCTGAACACTTTAACATCAATGGTGATGCCGTCTTTGGCCGCCAACTCTTTCACTTTATTCACCACCTGCTCGTGAGGGCCGCCGGTCACGCCGATCACCCATTTAGTGGTGCTTAGCGGTTTGGCCTCTTGGTCTTTGGCGCCGCAACCGGCCAATAGGCCTAGGGCTAAGACCGCCGCAACGGATAAGGATTTTAATTTATTTTGTTTCATTGATTCGTCCTTGTGTTCGTTATTTAAGTGTCGGTGACGACGCCCTGAGGGCGCTGGCAGCCTAATAGTGTGTCTGTCTGCCCTGATGAAGGGGCGGTGTAACGGTGGCTGGGTCAATGCTTGCGCGCATAAAAAAACCACCACTTATCGATAAGTGATGGTTCGTAATCCGTCGCCTTATCTGTCAAGCCGTTTGGCTTGCAGGATTTAGCACCTTGATCGCTTGATCTGGTTGCCGGGTTTCTCAGGGCCTGTCCCTCCACCACTCTTGATAAGTAATAAGTATAGCATTTTGTGACCTGCTATAGCCTATACTATAAATCATATTGAATTTATAAGGCAAGGCTTTTTTCACCCCCCCAGGTTTTGGTCGTGCGGCTAGGGAGATGAAGCGGTATGGGGCAGCCAACTTGGCTAACAAAAAAGGGGGACCCAATCTTGCGTGACTGCCTATAAAAGACTATAAAATACTCTGCTCGATTTGTTTAATATTTTGTGGTTATGAGGTTATGCTTTTTGGGGCTAAGCCGTTTGAGCCACCTTGGCTGGCGGGTTGAATCGTCTGATAAAAAACCCGCTGAACCTTGGGCTGCAGGCTGTGTCCTACCTGCTTAATCGAGGCGGATCGCGTTTGGGATTGGCTGGTGTCGGTAATGAGGCCCGCTGGTGTTGGGTGTTTTGGACGGCAAAGCGGTTGCGCTGGGATTCGTGCTGGCGTGGTGAATGAACAAACTGTGGCAATATAGGTATAATATGGTCTATTCAAAATGGTCACAATAAATAATGATGGATGAGTATGTCAGAATTCTCCTTGCCCAAGGTGGGTGAAAAAACCACCTGGAGCGAAATGCCGGTGAACGCCGATGCCTTATTTTTAGCGCAAAAACTGCCTAAAAAACAAAAGACCATGATTTTAACCGATACGGCAGAACAGGCACTGCGGCTGCGTGACGCCATGGCCTATTATGCGCCGGGGCGTAGCTGTGCTTATCTACCCGACTGGGAAACCTTACCCTACGACCATTTCTCACCACAGCAAGACCTCATCAGTGAGCGTTTGGCCACCTTGTGGCAGCTTAAGAATGATCAGGTGGATTGGGTCTTGATGACCGTCAGTACCGCCATGCAGCTATTGCCACCGGTAGAGTTTGTGTTGGGGCGTACCTTCTGGGTGCGCACAGGCGAAAAACTCGATCCAGAGAAATTACGCAGTAACCTAGCCGAAGCAGGCTATCAGCACGTCACCCAGGTGGTTGCGGCCGGTGAGTTTTCCATGCGTGGCGGTCTTTTAGACGTTTATCCCATGGGCAGTGCAGCCCCTTATCGGATAGACCTCTTTGATGATGAAATTGACAGCATTAAAGTGTTTGACGTCGACAGCCAGCGCACCCAGCACCCAGTGAGTGAAGTGCGCATTTTACCCGCGCACGAGTTTCCGACCGATGTGGCGGTGCAAACCCTGTTTCGACAGCGCTTTCGCGAAGTCATCAACAGCAACCCTATGGACGCTAAGGTGTATCAAGACGTGTCTAAAGGCCTGTTTGGCGCCGGTATTGAATATTATTTCCCGTTGTTTTTTGAAACCCAGCCCGCTTCAGTATTGGATTACTTAGGCGAAGAGGCACTGATCGTGTGGCACGGTAACGTGCCCCAGACGGCCGCTGAATTTTGGGCCGACGTCAAAACGCGCCATCACCTGGCCGAAACCGACCCCTTGTATCCGCCGCTGCCGCCGAGTGACCTATACCTGAGCGAAGACGTTTTCATGGGCAAGCTCAAGCCTTATGCGCAGCTGGTGCTGTCTTTTGACACTCAACAAGATGCCTTACCCACTATTGCGGTTGACCGTAAGCTAGAGCAGCCGTTACAGGCTTTTGCCGCCTTTCAAGAAGCCTTTAACGGTAAAACTTTGATTTGTGTCGAAAGTGCGGGCCGCCGCGAAACCGTGGGCCAGTTCTTTCAAGAATACGGCTTTAAAGCCAAGGTTTGTGCCGATTGGCAGAGTTTCATCAGCCAAAAGCAAGGCTTGTTCCTCGGCGTGGCGCCTTTAACCAATGGTTATTGCCTGCCTGATCAAGGCTTGGCCGTCATCACCGAGGCTGATCTGTATCAGCACGTGGCCAGAGGCCGTCGGGTGCGTAAAAAAGCCACCGTCAACACTGATGCGCTGCTGCGCGACCTGGCCGAGATTAAGGTCGGCGATCCAGTGGTGCATGAAGATCACGGCATTGGCCGCTACATGGGCCTGGTCACCCTCGACTTAGGCGAGGGTGACACCGAACTGATGCTGCTCGAGTATGCCGACGGGGGCCAGCTGTACGTGCCGGTGGCGCAGCTACACGTGATCAGCCGTTACGCCGGCCAGGCGCACGATGACGTGCACCTGCACAAGTTAGGCAACGCCAGCTGGGACAAAGCCAAGCGCCGCGCCGCCGAAAAAGCCCGCGACACCGCGGCCGAACTGCTGAATCTGTACGCGCAACGGGCGGCACAGCAAGGCTTTCAGTACAGCCTGAATGAATCCGACTATCAGGCCTTTGCCGACGGCTTTGGCTATGAAGAAACCCAAGATCAGGCGGCCGCGATTGTGGCGGTGCTAAAAGACTTAACCAGTACCAAGCCGATGGATCGGCTGGTGTGTGGTGATGTGGGCTTTGGTAAGACCGAAGTTGCCCTGAGGGCTGCCTTTGTGGCGGTGATGGGCGGCAAGCAGGTGGCCATTTTGGCGCCGACGACACTGTTGGTAGAGCAACACTTTCAAAACTTCAGCGATCGCTTTGCCGACTTTCCGATTAAGGTGGCGCAGCTGTCGCGCTTTAACAGCAGCAAAGAAACCAAGCAGTCGTTGGCCGGCATTGCCGATGGCTCCGTCGACATTGTGATCGGCACCCATAAGCTGATTCAGCCCGACGTGGCCTTTAAAAACCTGGGCCTGGTGGTGATTGATGAAGAGCATCGGTTTGGCGTGCGTCAAAAAGAGCAGCTCAAACGCTTGCGCACCAACGTCGACATTTTGGCCCTAACCGCCACCCCGATTCCGCGTACCTTATCTATGGCCTTAGAAGGCCTGCGTGACTTTTCGATCATTGCCACGGCGCCACAGCGCCGTCTGTCGGTTAAAACCTTTGTACAGCCTGCTGCCGAGGGCGTGGTACGTGAGGCTTTACTGCGCGAGCTTAAGCGCGGTGGGCAGGTGTTCTTTTTACACAATGAAGTGTCCACGATTGAAAACATCCATGAGCGCCTCATCGAACTCATGCCCGAAGCCCGCATCGCAGTGGCCCACGGCCAAATGCGCGAGCGTGAGCTAGAGCAGGTGATGCGTGATTTCTTGCAGCAAAAATTCAACGTGCTATTGTGCTCAACCATTATTGAGACCGGCATCGACATTCCCAATGCCAATACCATCATCATCAACCGCGCCGACAAGTTTGGCCTGGCCCAGTTGCATCAGTTACGCGGGCGCGTGGGGCGCTCCCACCATCAGGCCTACGCCTATTTACTGACGCCAGAGTTCATCAGCAAAGATGCCGAAAAACGGCTAGAGGCCATTCAGATGGCCGACGAGCTGGGCGCCGGCTTTACCTTGGCGATGCAGGATTTGGAAATTCGCGGCGCCGGCGAAATTTTGGGTGATGGTCAGTCTGGCGAGATGATTCAGGTGGGCTTTACCCTGTACACAGAGATGTTGAAACAGGCAGTACGCGACCTTAAAAATGGGCGCGTGCCTGATTTGGACGCCCCTTTGGGCGTCACCACCGAGATTAAGCTGCATAGTCCCGCGCTGTTGCCTGAAGAATACTGTCCCGACATCCATGAGCGCTTGGTGTTGTACAAACGTCTGGCCGCTTGTGAAGAAGCCGAAGAGATTGACGCCGTGCATGAGGAGCTGATCGATCGCTTTGGCCTGCCGCCGCAGCCGGCCAAAACCCTGATTGAAAGCCACCGAATTCGGCTATTGGCCGCGCAGATGGGCGTTGATCAATTAGACGCCAGCGCCAGCACCATCACGGTGACCATGAGCAAAAACCACAGCATCGACCCGGTGCACATCATTGGCCTGATTCAAACTCAGAAGGCCTATCATTTAGCAGGGCCGGACAAGCTTAAAGTCGACATCGACATCGAAGAAATCGACAAGCGCATCGTCCGCGTGAAGGCGTTGATGAATGAGTTAAACGTGCCTGATTTGAGTAGCCTTAGGCCGAGTGAGGCGGTGGCCATTGAGCCCCCTAAAAAGAAGGGTAAGTTTGCCAATAAGGTGAAAAAATAGGGCGGCGTTGACGCCGCTGGTTGAAGCAGGTCGAGGAAGCCATCCGTAAGAGGGGGCTCTTCGACCTGTTTTTTTATGTCCGCATCGACTCAGTTTGCAGCAGCCCTCTTGGGCAGACCGTTTAACCGCGGCGATCTTGATCTGGCCATCCGCCCGCTGAAACTAAGGCCTTGCTGCCCCGGCTGGCTTAGCGTTCTGGCGGCAGAATGCGCAGTGAGATCAGTTCCAATACGTCATTAATCTTGGCCAAGCGTTTATTGACCTTGATGGCGGCGCCATCGAGGGTGTAACCGTCTTCAATTAATTCCTGTATCAAAATAATTTTCTTGACGGTTTTTAAATCGTATTGCTTCATCGTGCCTGAGTGCTTATGGGCCTCAATGACGCCTTTTTCTTGCCAATAGCGTAGCTTGCGGGCATCTAGGCCCGTGATTTTGGCTACCTCAGTGGCGCCGACAATGATGCTGCTTAAAAAGCCTTCATAACCTTCGGCCGTCATCAGGGGGGCCGCTACTTTTTGAGGCACGTCATCGCTGGGTTGTTTCATGGCGAATCCTTAATTTTTATGATGTTTGGTTTTATTGTAACGTGGTTTTAACGGCGTGGGCAGGCAGTCAAGTCAAATAATCAGAAATGGGCAGTGGTTCACCATAATGGCACGATATTTAATTTAATTGACATATTTGTTTGACATTTTTAAGGGGCGGTGAGAAAGTGACATTGATTGTCTTGTAGCGACAATGATTGCTTATAGTAAGCATGAGCGATTTGTTTTTATTTTTAAATCAAACGCATAGTGTGGCACGGTCAGGGTGGTCGGCGCACGGTTGTAGCCAAGCCTATTGGATTCAAATGCTTGCGCTTTTTGCCGGAAGCGTTACGATGCAGCCTTTTATATGACATTGTTGTTTTTTGGGTTTAAGTGTACGATTTTAAAAGGCGTGGTGATGATGCAGATAAAGCACCTGACTCGAGCGAAAACGCTCATTGTCAGCGTGATGTTGATGGCTGGATTAGCCTTATACATAGCACCTTCGCGTGCGATAGGAGAGACAGAAATGAGCGCAGCAACCGTCACAGATGCGGCATTTGCCGCTGCAGAACCGTTTAAACAGGCCTTGGCGTTGGGCGAGCTTGATTATTTACCCAGCGACACCCGCGCCGGCGCGATGGACGGCGAAGCGGTACAGGTTTACCGCTATCAGCCTGATCCAAGCGAGGTTCGTCTTGAAGGCGCGCACTTTAGCCTGGTGTTGAATGAGTCCGGTCGTTTAAAGGGGTTCACCCGGATTAACCCCAACCTGATTGCGCCCGTCGCCCTCGACAAAGCTGACGCTCAAGCCATCGCGGAAGGGTTTTTGGCTGAGTATGCCCCAGATTTATTACCGAACATGAACGTTCAGTGGGTTGACCTTCATGATGAGCCGGTGCGCACAGTGGCTGGCACAACCGCCACCCTAACCGGTATGAAAATGAAGGCCAGAGACCGACAGACGGGCCTTTATTTCTGGGTGATCGTGGCAGCAGACCGCAGCGTGATGATTTTTGAACGAGATATTAATTGGAACTTTACCGTAGGGGGAAGGCAAACCGAGAAGTGGCTGCACGACAGCTGGCTGGTCGCGCAACGAGCACCGTGACGCTGAGGATGATGCAGGCCTTTGGCGCACCATTCAGAATCATCATAATTAAAAAGGAATCATGTAATGGACATGAATATTGCGGTTTTTGGGGATAGATTCAAACAGTACGCGCACTTAGTCGGTGGCATCACGCTGAGTGAATTACGAACGGCCTTACAGGCAGGGGCGGTGGTTGATGAGGTTTATGAAGTCTTTCAAGGGGTCAGCAAAGCGGCTTTAAGCCTCCTCCAGCAACAGTTTGCTCTGGCAGGAAAGTCTGATCAACTCATGTGTGGGCCCGATCAAGAGGCCGTCCCCCAGCGGTGGGTGCATAAAGCGCAGCAAAGCAACGTTTTGATTTCGCCCCCTCGTGAGGCAGGGCCAAACCGGTTTGAAATGAACCTGGTGGTGGATCATCATAACGAGATGGTCTTGGATCACCTATCAGGCTTTCATGTGCAAGGCATGGTCTTAATTGAGGCCGCCAGACAGGCTTTTTTAGCCGTGACGGAAAACTACTTACTGCCTCATCGTCAGGGGGCCTATTACTTCATCATTGAGCGTTTGGACGCCCAGTATCACGCTTTTGTTTTCCCGCTGTATTGCGGCATCCTGTTTCAGTTGACCGATCAGCAAGATAAGCCCCACAAGCACAGCTACGAGGCCGACATCCAGTTTTGGCAAAATGGCAGCTTGTGTACCCTCGTGCAGGTTAAATACGCCGTGTATGAGGCCGCAGAACTGCTGCCCAAAGAGCAAGCACTGGCGGTGGCGGCGCGACAGCAACAGGCTCTTGAGCCAAGGTGCGCTACTGCGGTCGGCGGGCTGTCGACATGAAGGCGCGCACCACCGACCTGACCCATAGCGCCGCTTTTTTTGATGTGGATGAAACCCTATGGCAGTTAAAAAGCATGTTTTCTTTTTTACGCTACGTGTATGTACGGCAAGCGCCGAAGACGGGGGCCAATGCTTATCAATTGGCCATGGCCACTTTGCTAGCAGAAGCCAAGACGGGCACTAGAGCCCAGACCAATCATCAATACTATGCTTTGTATCAGGGCTGGGCCCAGGCCGACATTGTGGCCTGGGCGGCGGAATGGTTTGAGGAAGTTAACCAGCCTGAAAACTATCTGGAACCGGCATTTTCGCGCCTGAAATGGCATCAGGCGCAAGGGCATCAGGTGGTCTTGATTTCGGGGGCCTGCGTGGAAATTTTGGCGCCGCTGGCCCAATCTTTGGCGGTGAGTGCCACCTTTGGCGTACGGTTAGAAATAGACGGCGCTGGGCTGTATACGGGTTTAATCGAAGGCGTGCAAACGATTGGCCCCGGCAAAGCACAGGTGTTGAACCAATATGTGCAGCAGCAACGGCTGCAGGCCTCTGCCTGCTACGCCTACGGTGACCACATCACGGACGTGCCCATGCTGGAAGCGGTGGGTCATCCTTATGTCGTCAACGCTCAAGAAGACATGCTGGCTTGGGCGAGTCAACGTGGGGTTGAAGTGCTGACCTAGCCATCTGGACGCAAGGTTTACAACGTGCCTGCTGGCACCAAGATTAAGGGGGCCACAATGACTTTTCCAACCCTAAGGACCACGGCTTTGTTGATGCTTACGCTGTGGTTTAGTTTAATTTTAATCAACAACCTGACCGATCCCGGCACCAATATTGCGCTGATTGCCGCTGTGGCGAGCATGGATGGCCTGCGCGAAGACCCAGTGTTTGGCAAAGGCTTGCTGTGGCGTGCGCTGGCCCAGCCCCAACGGTTTGGGGCCATCGCGTTGTCTGTGGTGATTGCCTATCAACTGTGTATGGTTGCGGCACTATGGCGTGCCGTCTGGCATAACGTCAGGCACGGCCACAGTGCCGTGGCTTTGGCTGCCGCAAACTTAGGGATTGCGATGATGCTGTTACAGGGTGCAGGTCTCATGCTGATGGGGCTGTATTTCGGTTACTGGTTGCACTTTGGTGGGCCTCAGGTCGTGCATTTACTCATTGTACTCATGAGCTTTGGCTTGGCTATTTTATTTAACCTAAGGCCGCGTGCCGTCTAACCCCCGTTTGGCTTTTAGAATCTAGCGCGTGTGGACGTTCAATCGCCCTACCCAAGGCAAACGATGTTGCACGGGCAAATCAGAAGGATGTTGTATGAATCAGCAGTCGAAAACACCGTATTTTTTATGGTTCATCCCCTTAATTGCCCTGGTGGTGGTGTCGCAGCTGTATTTATTGCTGCCGGTTACGGCGGTGTTGAGCCGTTATTTAAACGTGACGCCGATTCAGGCGAGTGGGCTCAGCACGGTATTTTCTATCGGCTATGCTGTGGGCGTGCTGGTGTGGGGCGTGTTGTCGGACAAGTATGGCCGTCAGCGAATTTTAATGCTGGGCATGAGCAGTTTACTCTTGGCGACGCTCATCATGACGCAGCTGACGACTTGGTCAGGCTTCATGCTGTTGCGCAGCATTCAAGGTTTTTTTGCGGCCGCGTTTGCGCCGGTGATCATGGTTTGGCTGGCGGAAAACGTTGCGCTACCGCGCCGCTTGACCGTGATTGGCTATTTGAGCTGTGCCTTCTTACTGGCGGGCGTGCTGGGCCAAAGCGTGGGCGCCTGGCTGATTGTTGATGGTGTGAACTCAGTGATGTGGCTGTATGCCGGATGCTATGTGGTGGCATTGGCGGTGGTGATGCGGCTGCCGGATCAACCGCGCCGACCGGATCAGGCCACGATCAAGCTGGGCGACCTCATTAAGGCTTTACCGAGCTTGCTGGCGCACCCTAAATTAAGGGCTTTGTACTTAACGTCGCTGCTGCTTCTGTGGACGTTTGTGGCGCTGTACGTTTGGTTAACCCAGCAGGATGGGCCGCGCTTAAGCCTGATGGGTTTGAGCGTGGCGGGGCTTAGAACCATTGCCATTCCTGCCATGCTGCTGACGCTGAGCAGCATGTGGCTGTCGCGCCGCTTTGGTGCTCAGCGGGTGGTGCTGGTGACGTTGGCGGTGATGCTGCTGACTTTGCCACTGCACTATGTGGCTGTGCAGGCCTTGTGGCCGTCGACGCTGATGGTGGGTCATTTTGTGTATGTGGCGGCACTGGCCTACTGCGTGCCCTGTTTGATTGTGGCGATTGGCGGGCACGCGCAAACCATTCGCACGGAGAAGCTGTCGAATGTGCAAGGCAGCGCCTTGTCCCTGTATGCCTTTTTACTGTTTGTGGGCACCAGCTTAGGCGCGTATTTTGTCAACGTGCTGCCGATCGAGTGGCTGTTGGGTGGACTGATGGTGGGGATGGCGGTTTCGGCCTATTGGCTGTATCGCGGCCTCAAGCCGTAGTCCATGCTGAACTAGAGGGCAGCAGATGATTGACTGGCGCTGAATGATTTTTGGGTATTGCCGATGTAGAACCGACGTTGCCGCGAGGGCCGCGTCGGTTTTTTTTATGCCTTGAGCCCTAAACCATAAGGGCTGGGCTTGGCCATGACTTAGATCATAATTTGTGAGAAATAGTGGCTATTTTGGTAACAAGTAAACATTTAACTCTGCCTTGTCGCGTTAGGGCTAGGTTGATGAGGTCGATATATTGTAAGATTGCCGAGTTTTTTTGATAAATACGGCATGTAGTTATAACAGTATGTTTCAAAAAGACAAAACAATTAAATAATAATAGCAGTAAATAGAGAAAGGGATTTTATGAGTCACATGGAGCATGATGACGGCAGTGGTTTGCATCGGTCACTTAAGAATCGACACCTACAGCTGATTGCCATTGGCGGTGCCATTGGTACGGGTTTGTTTATGGGTTCTGGTAAAACCATTAGCCTAGCAGGTCCTTCGTTGTTGTTTACCTACATCATCATTGGTTTTTTCTTGTTTTTCACCATGAGGGCCATGGGCGAGCTGTTGCTGTCCAACCTCAAATACAAATCGTTTGTTGACTTTACCCACGACATTTTAGGACCCGTCCCCGGCTTTTTTGTGGGTTGGACCTATTGGTTCTGTTGGGTGGTGATCGGCGTCGCGGACATTGTGGCCATTACCGGCTACACGCAGTTCTGGTGGCCAGAAGTACCGTTATGGCTGCCTGGCGTACTGTGTATTGTCTTTTTGCTGGCCTTTAACCTAATGTCGGCTAAGCTATTTGGTGAGTTAGAGTTTTGGTTTGCCTTAATCAAAATCGTGGCGATTTTTGCCCTGATTGGGATTGGTGTTTACCTACTGGGCACCGGCTTTGTTAGTCCCGCTGGGCATGAGGCAAAGGTGTCTAACCTATGGACTCATGGCGGCATTATGCCCAATGGCTTTAGTGGCTTTTTTGCCGCGTTTCAGATTGCCATTTTTGCTTTTGTGGGCATTGAGTTGGTGGGTACGGCATCGGCTGAAACCGAAAATCCCCACGTTAACCTACCGAAGGCCATCAACAAGATTCCAGTGCGCATCATTGCGTTTTACCTGTTGGCCTTAGCGGTGATCATGACCGTGACGCCTTGGACCGAAATTTCCCCAGACCGCAGCCCGTTTGTGGAAATGTTTGTCTTGATCGGGATTCCCATCGCCGCCAGCTTGATTAACTTTGTGGTGTTAAGTTCAGCACTGTCTTCGGCCAACAGTGGCATGTTCTCGACCGGGCGGATGCTGTTTGGCCTGTCTAAGGCCAAGAGTGCGCCAAGGGTGTTTGGCCTGTTGTCGTCACGTGGCGTACCCAGCAATGGCCTTTTGTATTCTTGTGCCTGTCTGTTGGTGGGGGTGTTCTTGCTGTATCAAGATGGCAACATCATGCACGTATTCACCATTGTGACCACCATTTCCAGCATTTGCTTTATTTTTGTGTGGGGCACCATTGTGTGGGCGTACATGAAGTATCGTAAAACGCGTCCGCAGTTGCATCAAGAATCAACCTTTAAAATGCCGTTTGGCGTGCCGATGTGCTGGTTGATTTTGGCCTTCTTCGTGTTTGTGCTGTACCTGTTTAGTCAGGAAGCCGACACCTTGACGGGCATGATTTATACGCCGATTTGGTTTGTGCTACTGGGTATTTCTTACCTGTTCTACCGTAAGAATCACCAGTAAATTCGGATCACGATGACCCCTGCTGCCCCCTCAATGGGCCACAGGGGTTTTTTTATGCCTGCGTTTTGCTTAAACGCAGGCTCAGGGTGTCGATGGGCAGGCGAAGGCCAAAATCAAACCACTCATCCATATTGTTGGCTTGAATTTGTTGAATGATGGCGTTGCCCATGGGGTATTTGTGAAAAATGGCCTGTAGTGCATCGCCATGTTGTTTTTTGCTCAGGTTTTTATTGCTTAACGACTGTTCTTCAATGGTGAAGCCAATGACGTAAGAAATCATGGCGATCACGCTCCATGTGGCGGTTTGTTCATCGGCGCCGGCGTTTTTTAACAGTTGGATCATGTAGGTAGTGACCCGCGCCCCATTTTCAGAAATGGGGTAGGTCGTGGCCAAAAAGCGGGCGCCATCGCGCCGGCGCAGCAAGGCCTGGCGTATGTCGGTGGCCACGGCCATCAGCTGGGTTGACCATTCTTCATCTAGGGTAATGGGCTGTTGGGCCACGGAGGCGAGCAGGGTGTCTGCCACGGCTTCTAATAGGGCTTCTTTATTCTTAAAGTGCCAATACAAAGAGGGGACTTGAATCTTTAGCGCTTGGGCCAGCTTACGCATGGTTAAGCCTTCTAGGCCTAGTTCATCCAATAGGTCGAGGGCGGTCGCAATAATGTGTTCTTGAGCGGGTGACATAAAAATCCAAAAATACGGTTCATTCGGCCTCGAAGGCGGCATGAGCACGGGTTCGAGTTAAGTGATTATAGCCGAAGCTTGGTGTTCGAGGGGCAAACAAGCCTTGGGCTAAGACAAACAAAGGGGGGATTTGAGGGGCATGAGGCCATCAGGGCCAGCGTCACGGATTAGGGAAACCTTGGCACATGCTTGAGCGTTGCTTGGGCAGGCGTTTGGGGTAGGTTGTGGGGGTGTACATCGGTGGGCAGGCAGAGCTTTGCTCACTCTATGGCCGCGTGATTGTTTTTAGGGCGGGGTGCGACCCACGTGGCCTGACTTTTTACGCATGGTGACGCATGGCGGCTAAACGATGGTTTGGTGTTTGAATAAAACCTAGCATGTAATTAAAATAATTTAAACTAACAATGTTTACCTCTAAGTGAAGTACCGCTCCCCTTTTAGCCGCCGAGGCGGTTCGTGCGGGGCCGGGGCTTTAAGGCAAAGTTGTTTGAGTATTTGGCCGAAGGCTCAAATATGAGTTTTTGCCGCCGGCCACGTGCGGGCCAAGGAGGGCACCCGCGTAGCGGGCGGATAAAGTGGGGTGGTTTTTCTTTGCTTCGTTTCTTTTTGACATCAAAAAGAAATGATGGCGCCCTACAGGGCGAAACCCAACGATTGATCAATAGCGATGTTGCCGAAGCATGAATGATTTTAAAAGGCTGCTTTTAGTCAGGCATGACTTAAATTTGGGCGTTTTGTTTCGCCGAAGGCGACGTCATTTCTTTTGCGTGGCCAAAAGAAACGAAGCAAAGAAAAGGCCACCCTGATCCCCGGTCACTTCGTGACTGCCCTCAGCAGAACCTATTGAGCCAGCGCAGGCACACCAGAATAGTGCTCCCCCTCCTATAAAAGCGTGGTCGGTCGCCACAAGCTTTTTGCCTGCTTCATCTGGCTCAATAGAACCTACTTCGGCGGCTCTACGGGACGGTACTTCACCTAAGGGAGACACTGTCAGAAGACCGGTAAAATTGAGACACGTCTTCACCGAACACCAAACCATGATTTGCCCACGCTTTAAGCCGAGGCGCTGGCCGCTGCATGGCGGCGTTGGCCAACGTATGCTAGGCTAAGCCTTCTTTTCAATCGTTGCGTTGGCGCCAGCGGGCATGGGCGGCGCAGCGGTTTGTGTTATTTTAGCGAGAAAATAGAGGGAATATTATGTCATTGATGGTCTATGGGGCGCCCTTGTCGCCCTTTGTGCGTAAAGTATTGTGGTTTGTACAAGAGCGGGAAATGGCCTACGAGCATAAGGTCATTGTGCCTTTTGGTGAGCTGCCTGACTGGTATTACGACATCAGCCCATTGGGGAAAATTCCGGCCATCAAGGACGGTGATTTTGGCCTAGCGGATTCGAGCGTCATTTGTGCTTATTTAAATGATCAGTACCCTCAAGGGCTGAGCTTATACCCACAAACGCCGCAGTCATTGGCTCAGCTACGGTGGTTAGAGCGCTATGCCGATGAGACCGTGGCCGCCGTGGCGACCTTTGGGCTGTATGCAAACCGAGTGATCGTGCCGATGATGGGCAAGCCCGGCGACGAAGCGCGCATTGCAAAATCCTTAGCCCAGCTGCCGCCATTGTTTGATTATTTGACCAAAGCCTTAGGCTCGGCAGACTACTTTGTGGACAATACTTTTAGCGTGGCCGACATCGCTATTGCCACCCAGTGGATTAGCCTTAGCCATTCGGGTGAGCAGATTGATGCCGAACGTTGGCCAGAGCTGGCCGCCCACTTTAAACGACTGTGTGCGCGGCCGGTGCTGCAAAGCCTATTGGCCAAAGAGCAGGCCATTTTGGCTAAGAGCGCAGCGTAAGCTGCCTAGGGTAGGTCAAACCAAATGATGTGGCTGTCTTCACTGGCGCTAAGGTGGGCAGCCTCATTGAGGGCCACCGCGTCGCCACTGTGCAAGCGTTCACCGTTTAGGGTCACCTCGCCTTTAATGACGTGAATGTAGCTGGTGGTTAAGGTGGGTGTGGCTTGGCTTTCTAGGCCCGCGTTGAGGGCCAAAACCGACACGTAGGCATTTTGGCGAATGTGGAGGGGGCCTTGGTCATCGGGCGTCACCACTTGGTGCCACTGATTGGGTGCTTCAAACGGGTTGAGATAGGCCTGCTGATAGGTTGGCTCGGCGTTTCGCACGTTTGGAAACAGCCATATTTGTAAAAAATGGACCGGTTCGTCGGTGTCATTCATTTCGCTGTGGGTAATGCCACGGCCGGCGCTCATTAGCTGCCATTCGCCCGCATTAATGTGCCCTTTATTGCCCATGCTGTCTTGGTGGGTTAAGCGTCCCGATAACACATAGGTCAAGATTTCCATGTTGTCATGGCCATGCTGGCCAAAGCCCGTTTGGGGTTTGACGCGGTCTTCATTGATCACGCGCAGGGCAGACACACCCATGTAATCTGGGTGATGCCAGCTGCCAAACGAGAAGCTGTGCTGGCTTTGAAGCCAGCCTAAATCGACGGCGCCACGGTGGTGGTTACGGTGGATCATCAACATAAGAGTCCTTTCTATTAGGTGTCGTCTTGGCCGCCTTGAGGCCCGGCCATTAGGCTGGGGTCTAGGCGGCAGGCGCCCTCATTATTATTTAAATACTTTAAAACGAGTATCGATTTCAACGTAATTCTTTTCAGCCGCTTCCGCTTCGATGGAGCCAAACGGCATTTGTGATTTGAGTTGCCAGGCTTCGGGGATGGCCCATTCGACAGTCACATCGGGATCGATTAAGGGGTTGTAGTGCTGTAGGCTGGCGCCAATGCCCTGTTCGTTTAGGGCCACCCAGACGGCGTGTTGTGCCATGCCTGATGACTGTTCCGACCAAATAGGGAAGTTGTCTGCATAGGCGGGAAACTGCGACTGCAGCGCCGCAACCACGGCTTGGTCTTCAAAAAACAGCACCGTGCCTTTGGCCGCTTTAAAAAGAGCCAATTTTTCAGCCGTGGGGCCAAAGTCGGCGGCGACCTTGGCACGCAGTGCCTGTTCGGTGATGGCCCAGAGGCGGTCGTGGGCGGCGTTGAATAAGATGACAATGCGTGACGATTGTGAGTTAAAGGCGCTGGGGCTTTCTTGGACGGCACTCACAATCAGGCTTTCAATATTGGCTTCGCTGAGGGTGGTGTTTTTACCCAGAGCGTAAATAGAGCGGCGTTTCTTTAAGGTACGAATAAAATCGGTCATGGATAGCCTTTCGAGGGGTGAAGATGAGGCAGTGGGCTGCAAGGGGTTGCTGCAGCGACTAAAGCAGGCGGTGTACATTATTTTGATAGAATAAGTTTACGATGTTAGGCTTATTTTGAGTAGCCTAAAATAGGCAATTCACTTTTGCATTTTTATGGGGCTCAGGATGGTCATGGGCGTAAGGGGGCATGATGGACGATTTAACCGATTTTTATTATTTTGTTGAGGTGGTTCGCCAAGGCAGCTTTGCCGCCGCCGGCCGAGCCCTAAATATTTCGACCGCCAAGGTCAGTCGGCGGATGGCGCTGCTGGAAGAGCGGCATAATGTGCGCCTGATTCAACGCTCCACCCGTAGTTTTGAAGTCACCGAAATCGGCCTCGCGTTTTATGAGCGCTGTGTGGCCATGTTGGCTCAGGCCGAAAAAGCCCAAAGCGTGCTGCAGCAGGGGCAGGATGAAGCGCAAGGGGTGTTGCGCATTAGCGTGCCGCCAGCGCTGTTGACGTATCCTTTTCAGGCCATTTTAAATCGGTTCATGCAGACGCATCCTAAGGTACGGCTGTATGTGGAAATGACCCATCGGCGCATCAACGTGATTGACGAGCATTTTGACCTCAGCATCCGCGTGCGCACGCCGCCGTTTGAAGATTCCGGGCTGGTGGTTAAGTCATTGGCGGGCATTACACAAACGCTGGTGGCGGCGCCGGCCTTGCTGGCTCAGTTTGGACCAGTCACCGCTTTGTCGGCATTGGATCAGCTGCCGAGCTTAGGGCTGGGCGGCTTACAGCGGCATCATTATTGGCACTTTGTGGATCATGTCGGCCAAGTGCAAAAGCACGCTTTTCAACCGAGCTTTATGGCGAATGACGTGGCGGCTTTAGTGTCTGCGGCCCGTGCTGGCCTGGGCGTGGTCCAGCTGCCGTGTATGTATGTGCATGAGGCCATTGCTCAGGGCGAGCTGGTGACGTTAATGCCAGAATATGTGTCCATCCAAGCTGGCGTGCTACAGGCCGCTTATCCCACCCGTAAAGGCATGCTGCCCACGTTAAGGGCCTTGCTAGACTTATTTGAAGCCGAGATTGAAAGCTTAATTACGCAAGACATTGGATTAGTGGCCGCTCATTTGGCGACTTAGCCGACGCAAAACGTTTCGTTCAAAAAGTGAATCGATTTCTTGCTTTTAGTGTAAAGATTCATGTATTTCTTTTTATATTGAAAATTCAATAACATCCAGAATAATGAACATCGCCTAAGTTATCCCCAGAAACTGGGGATAACTGGCCTGTTTAAAAGCCTGTCATCATACTAGTATTTAGCTGAGCATCGGTGATTAAAAAATAGGCAGTTGTCTTGATTTTACTTTAAATAATTATTGACAACTAAGTACTTGGATGGAATAAATATGTAAAAGTTCAAATCTATTATTTAAATTAATATAAACCAATGTAATCGTTTTTATTGTTTGTATTCAAGGCGTTTAATTGATTGACGCCCTTACTTGGCCCAAGCCTAGGCATGGCTAGCTTTGCTTATTAATGTGGGCTTTTTTTGACGCGGGATGACTGTTTTTTTGGGGTCGTGGCGCTGGCGGCCATGCGGATTGAGTGCAGCGCATGGCCCAGCATATGGCCAAAGGCAATGATGGTGTAGGCGCAGCAGCCAAGGCCCCACTGGCAGGGCCTTGGCGTGGGGCAAGCTTAACCCTGTTGGCGTAGTGCCTGGTTGATTTTTTGGTCTGTTTTATACTGGCTTAACGCATACACGGCCCAAATGGCGGCAGGCACCCAGCCCAATAGGGTGATTTGCAGAATCAGGCACACCAGGCCGGCCAAGGGGCGGCCAATGGTGAAAAAGGTTAACCAAGGCAGTACTAAAGCAATCAATAAACGCATAGGGTATTTATCCTTATAAGTAGGGGTCAGTCAATCACACGATCATCATGATCAGACACATAGCCTATTAAATAGTGCCTTTCCTATGAATTTAAAGGGGTAAGTGATGATTTATTCAAGTTTAATAATTATTGTACATGCGGGCCATGCGTGGGTATTGGCTGGTTGGGTTGACATTTGAGGGTGCTGAATCAGCCTTAATGCCGGTACGCATTAGCTGTGGGGCCCAGTGCTCGGCCCCAGCCCCAGCCAACGCGGGGCATGAGGCGCACTTGGGTGAGGTGAGCGCGTTTAATGGCCCAGAGCGGATGCTTTAAGGGATTAAGGTGATTTCGTGAAAGCGTAAATGGTGCAGCCATTCTCTTAAAATAAGCGTCGCAGCCATAAACGGTTTGCCCGTGGGCAGGCCCTCTATGCTGGCGGGGCGTCCTTCGATGATGAAGGTCAATCGATTAAATAAGTCTTCTACTGCCGAGGTTGGCAAGACCCACATGGGCGAGCCCTGCATGGGCGCCTGCGCTAGCTGGGCCACCTCATGCAAGCAGGCGTCACGGCTAAACAGCTGGGGTGATTCTAAGCGTTGAATGGCGGGCCAGGCCTTTACCACTTCGTCTTCGACATAGGCAATGGCGGCTTCCATTTCTAAGGCATTAGGGCGGTCGTGTTTGAAAAACTGCTTGGGTAGGCTCAGGGTGCCCAGCGCCAGGCTGATGCGTTCATTCTGGCCAATGCGGCACTCGCTGCGGTGTTGGCCAATGTGTAAAACCACACGGTTAGGTTCGTGTTTGTGCGGTAAACATTTGGGCCAGCGTGAACCTAGGCTGGCCTGCGTAATAGATGATCGTGCCATGCTGAATACACCCCATGATTAACTCAGCGTTGCCGCTGAAAAGCCAGAAAGGCTTAGCTTAGCACAAGGCCCGCTGTTTGAGCCAATGAGCGGGCCGATTCGGTTATTAAAACAACTGCTTAGGTGTGGCTTTTTGCAGATTAAATCATAAATTCGGCCAGTTCGGTTTCGGTAAACACTTTGGCCTGTCTCGGCGTGAGGGCCACCACCTCACCAAGCTGGTATTGAGCCTGTTGCTGTTCGCTGTGGGTGAGCAATACCTCAATGTTTTTACCGTCATCTTGGGTTCGGCGCAGGCTGAGCCGAACCAGCGGGCCAAAGGCCTCAATGTGGGCGACCTGGCCTTGCGCCAGCGCTGGCTGACTGAGTGAGCGCGACAGCATCAGTTCGTGTGGGCGCACGTAGGCCACGGCCGCTTGCTGTACCGATGTGCCAAATCCCGGCACCGGATAGCGATACGGGCCCACCACAAACTCAGGCCCCTGTTGGCGGCCGCTAAAGGCATTCACATCGCCCAAAAACTCGGTCACGAAGGCATTGCTTGGCTGTTGATACAGCTGTTCGGGGAGGCCCACTTGCTCAATGCGGCCTTGGTTCATCACCACGATTTGGTCGGCGATGGCCAGCGCTTCTTCTTGATCATGGGTGACCAATAGGCTGGTAATGCCCAGTTCATGATGGATGTCGCGTAGCCAAGTGCGCAACTCTTTGCGCACTTTGGCGTCCAGTGCGCCAAACGGCTCGTCTAATAATAATAATTTTGGCGACACCGCCAGTGAGCGGGCCAGAGCGATGCGCTGGCGCTGGCCACCCGACAGGCTGCTGGGGTAGGCGTGGGCCAAATGGGCGAGCTGCACCAGCTGCAATAAGTCCATCACCTTGCTGTGGATGGCCCGTTTTGACGGCCGCTGTGCCCTTGGTAACACCTGTAGGCCAAAGGCGACGTTGTCAAACACGCTCATGTGCCTAAACAGCGCATAGTTTTGGAACATAAAGCCAATGCCGCGTTGGTTGACGCGGTGGTGGCTGACGTCGACGCCATCGAGCAAAATCTGGCCGTCGGTGGCGGCCTCTAGCCCAGCAATGGTGCGTAAAAGGGTGGTCTTGCCGCAGCCACTGGGGCCAAGGAGGGCCACCAGCTGGCCAGTGGGTACGCTCAGGCTAACGTTGTGTAAGGCCTGTGCCGGGCCATAGTGCTTGTTCAGATGATGGATGTGGATGCTCATGGCGTGGGCCTTTCAGGGGCGGTTGAGGGAGGGCGTTGGGCCTGATCGTATTGACGCTGCTGCCAATAGGCCAGCCCATGCTGTAACGCCAGCGTCAGCAAGGCCAAGAAGGCCAATAGGCTAGCAGCGGCAAATGCGGCGACAAAGTTGTATTCGTTGTACATGATCTCCACAAACAGCGGGATGGTGTTGGTTTGGCCTCGAATGTGGCCAGACACCACGCTGACCGCGCCAAATTCACCCATGGCGCGGGCGTTGGTGAGGATGATGCCGTACAGCAACGCCCATTTAATGTTGGGGAGGGTGATGCGCCAGAACATTTGCCAGCCGCTGGCGCCTAAAATCAGCGCCGCCTGCTCTTCGTCGTCGCCTTGAGCCTGCATCACGGGCATGATTTCGCGCGCGACAAAGGGAAAGGTGACGAATAGGGTGGCCAAAATAATCCCCGGAATGGCGAAAATAATCTGTAGGCCATGTGCTTCTAGCCAGCCGCCCAGCAGGCTGTTGCTGCCAAACAGCAGGACAAACATCAGCCCCGCGACCACCGGCGACACCGAAAAGGGTAGGTCTAATAAGGTGGTGAGCCACTGCTTGCCTTTGAATTCAAAGCGGGTTAATAACCAGGCCATGGCCACCCCTAAAACGGCGT
Organism: Neisseriaceae bacterium; assembly: GCA_017991555.1. Taxonomy (GTDB): domain Bacteria; phylum Pseudomonadota; class Gammaproteobacteria; order Burkholderiales; family Neisseriaceae; genus JAGNPU01. The sequence continues at coordinate 15,819 of JAGOQM010000002.1, read as the reverse complement.
TAATGGGCACCACAATGACGGCGGTCAATAGGGTGAGCTTAATGGCGGCTAGGGCATCGGCTTCGGTTAAGGCGGCCAGATAAAGCCGCCAGCCTTGGCGAAAGGCCTCAATGAAGACGGAGATCAGGGGCAAAATCAGCATCAGGCTCACAAAGCCCAGCGCCAGGGTGAGCAGTAGGGCTTTAACCCACAGCGGCTCAGTCATACGTGGGTTATGTTGGCTATTGGGGTTCATGAATGGCGTCCCATGCGTTGGGTTAAAAACCACTGCGTGACGTTAATCACAAATAAAATGACAAACGAAATCAGCAGCATAAATAGGGCGACGGCGGCGGCGCCCTGCACGTCAAACTGTTCGAGCTTGGCGTTGATGATGAGCGGCAAGATTTCGGACACGAATGGCAGGTTGCCAGCAATAAAAATCACCGAACCATACTCGCCGGTGGCGCGGGCGAACATCATGCCCGAGCCCATGAGCAAAGCGGGCATCAGTTCGGGCAATAAAACCCGTCTGAAAATGGTGAAGCGGCTGGCGCCTAGGGTGGTGGCGGCCTCTTCCCATTCCGGCTGTAGCTGCGCCAACACCGGCTGTACCGCACGGACCACGAACGGCAGGCTCACCACGATCAGCGCCAGTAAAATGCCGTAGGGGGTGAAGGCAATTTTGACGTTGATTTTGGCAAACCATTGGCCCACTAAGCCATTAGGGGCATACAGGGTGGCCAAGGCGATGCCAGTCACGGCGGTGGGCAGGGCAAATGGCAGATCGACCAAGGCGTTGAGCAGGCTTTTGCCCCAAAAATCATAGCGCACCAACACCCACGCCAGCAGGGTGCCAAACACCATATTCACCAGGGTGGCGTACAGCGACAGTTTGAGGGTGAGCCACAGCGCCGACAGCACGCGGGCGTCGGTGACGGTTTGCCAAGCGTGGCCCCAGCCCATGTTGCCGATGCTTAAGGCCAGCATGATAAAGGGTAAAAAAACCAGCAGCGACAGCCAAAAAATAGAGATGGCCAAGCTCAGGCGAAAGCCGGGTAAAACAGTGGCGGTGGTCAATAAGCGCATGAGGGTTCCTGATCGAAAAGGTTAAGGTCGGCTGATTTGGTCCAAAACGCCCCCGTCGGCAAAGTAGGTGCGCATGATTTCATCCCAGCTGCCAAACACGTCTTGCGCCAAGAAGCGCTCAATGTCCGGAAACTGAGCGGCATGGGCCGCTAATACAGCTGGGTCTTGTGGGCGTAAATACAGCTGAGCGGCCAAGGTTTGCGCAGGCTCGCGCCAGAGGCCTTGTAAGTAGGCCGTGGCCGCCGCCGTGGTACCTTTATTCTGCGCCACCTTGGTCACCACGGCGACGGGGCTTTCGATGACGATGGAGTCGCTGGGGTAGACCACCTCAAACGCGTCCTGACCAAATTCGCGAACGGCCAGCTGGGCTTCGTTTTCAGGAGCGATCAGCACATCGCCGATCTGTCGTTGGACAAAGGTGGTGGTGGCGGCGCGGCCCCCGCCATCCAATACCGGAATGTTTTTAAATAGGGCGCTCATAAAGGCTTTGGCGGCGTCATGGTCGCCGTCATGGGCTTTTAATGCGCTGGCATAGGCGGCCAAAAAGGCGTAGCGGCCGCTGCCTGAGGTTTTCGGATTGGCAAACAGCACCTGCGCTTGGTTGTCGACCAGATCAGCCCATTCATGAATCTTTTTAGGGTTGCCTTTGCGTACCAAGAACACCGAGGTGCTGGTGTAGGGCATGGCGCCGTTTGGAAACTGCTGTGCCCAGTCGGGATTGACCAAGCCGCGGCTTACCAGCAGGTTGATGTCGCTGGATTGATTCATGGTGACCACGTCGGCCTGAAGGCCGTTGGCCACGGCCAGCGTTTGTTTGGTCGAGCCACCATGCGACTGGCTGATGCTGACGCGGCTGTCGGACTGCTGCTGATACTCGGCCACAAACAGCGGATTATAAGCCTTGTAAAAATCACGGGTCACGTCGTAAGAGGCGTTCATGAGGCTAATGTGGGCACCCTGATCGGCGGTGCTGGGCGCGCCGCCGCAGGCGGCCAACGCCAGGCCAATGCCTAGGGCGATTAGGCTGCGGCGGCTAAGCGGGTGGGTGAGTAGAGGCATGGGCCTGTCCTTAATAAAGTGGCTAAGCGCTCACGCGCTCTGGGTGGTAAAAATCGATCGCCGCGTTGACAACGGGCTTGATGACGCCAGTGCGAATCACAAAGTCGCCAAAATCTTCGTTGGGCTGACGGCCGTTGGCCCAAAGCCCAATCAGCTCATCCAGCGTGGTGAGGATTTCTGCGGCGGTGATGTTTTCACGGAACAGGCGGGGAATACGGGTGCCGCTGCGGTTGCCGCCTAGGTGCAGGTTGTAACGGCCGATGGCTTTGCCGACCAGCGCAATCTCGGCCAACATGGCGCGACCACAGCCGTTGGGGCAGCCGGTCACGCGCAGCACGATGTCTTGGTCGCCTACCTGATGCTGGGTCATGATGGCCTCTATCTGGTCAGTGAACTCGGGTAAAAAACGTTCTGCCTCGGCCATGGCCAAGGGGCAGGTCGGCAACGACACGCAGGCCATGGATGCCTGCCGTTGCGGGGTCAGGTCAGCGCGAATGAGGCCGTGGGCGCGGGCAATCGCTTCTATTTGGTCTTTGTCGGCCGCCGCCACGTTGGCGACGATGAGGTTTTGGTTGGCGGTCAGCCTAAAGTCGCCTTGATGGACCTTGGCCAGTTCACGCACGCCGGTTTTAAGCGGGTGAGCCGCGTCAATTAAGCGTCCGTTTTCAATGAATAAGGTTAGGTGCCAGCGGCCATCGGTGCCCGTCACCCAACCGATGCGGTCGCCGCGTTCGGTAAAGTGGTAGGGCTTAATGGGCGCAAAGGCCACGCCCATGCGGGCTTCTACTTCGGCAATAAAGGCTTCGGTGCCGACGCGTTCAAGGGTGTAGCGGGTTTTGGCGGCCTTGCGGTTACTGCGGTCGCCCCAGTCACGCTGGGTGGTCACCACGGCCGCGGCGGCGGCCAGAGTATGGGCCAGTGGAATGAAGCCAAACTCGCGGGCGGTATTGGGGTAGGTGGCCTGATTGCCATGCTCCATCGACAGGCCGCCGCCGACCAAAACGTTAAACCCCACCAGCTCACCGTCTTCGGCGATGGCGACAAAGTTTAAGTCATTGGCGTGGATGTCGACATCGTTAAGGGGCGGAATCACCACCGTGGTTTTAAACTTACGGGGTAAATAGTGGTCGCCCAAAATAGGCTCAATCACGTGGTTGTCTTCGCTGCTGTAGAGCTTTTCGCCGTCTAGCCAAATTTCAGCATAGGCACGGGTTTGGGGCAGCAAGTGTTCCGAAATCTGTTTGGCCCATTCGTAAGCCTGCTGGTGTAGCTTGGATGCCACCGGATTTGAGGTGCACAATACATTGCGGTTAACGTCGCCGGCGGTGGCGATGGAGTCTAGGCCCAGTTGGTGTAACCATTGGTGCATCGTCTTAATGTCGTCTTTGAGCACGCCGTGAAACTGGAAGGTTTGACGGTTGGTCAGGCGAATGCTTTGGTACAGCGTGTGTTCGCTGGCAAACTGATCAATGCCCAGCCATTGCTTGGGGCTGATGATGCCGCCGGGCAAGCGGCAGCGCAGCATCACGTTTTTAAGCGGCTCGAGTTTTTGCGCCACGCGCTCGGCCCGAATATCGCGGTCGTCTTGCTCATACATGCCGTGAAAGCGAATGAGTTGAAAGTTGTCGCCGTTAAAACCGCCGGTGAGGCCGTCCTGTAAGTCGTGGCCAATGGTGCCTCGCAGGTGTTGGCTTTGGCCTTTGAGGCGCTCGTTATCAGACAGTGGGGCGTCGGGCAATTTGGCTTTGGGGTCAGTGGTTTTTGGGGTGGTCATCATCGTTTCCTATTTATTTTGGCCTCAGAAGGCTGATTAATATACGTCGCGCTGGTAGCGTCCTTGTTCGCGTAGTTCGTTCAGATAATCGGCGGCGGCGTCAGCATCGAGCTGGCCCTGTTCGGCAATCACGTTTAATAAGGTGGCCTCAACGTCCCGTGCCATGCGGTTGGCGTCGCCGCATACATAAACGTGGGCACCGTTTTGCAGCCATTGCCACAGCTGCGCTGCTTCTTGGCGTAGACGATCCTGAACGTATACTTTTTGCTGTGGGTTTTGGCGCGACCAGGCCAGGCTGACCTGATGCAAACGACCCTGCTTGTGCCACTGCTGCCATTCGGCCTGATACAAAAAGTCATCAATGAAGCGTTGGTTGCCAAACACCAGCCAGTTTTTGCCACTGGCCTCATCCTGCTCGCGCTGCTGCATGAAGGCCCGATAAGGGGCCACGCCGGTGCCGGCGCCAATCATGATGATGTCGGTGGCGGGGTCGCTGGGCAGGCGAAAATGAGGATTAGGCTCAATAAACACCTTTACTGGGTCGTCTTCCTCGAGGCGCTGGCCTAAAAAGCCAGAGGCGGTGCCGGTAAAGCTTTCGCCTTCGTACTCAAAGCGTTCCAGCGCCACGGTGAGGTGGACCTCGTTGTCGACTTCTGCCTGGGCTGAGGCAATGGAATACAGTCGTGGCGTCAAGGGCCGAAGTAGGCCGTGTAAGGCTTGGGCATCAAGCGTTTGCGGCCCTAGGGGGTAAGCGCGCAACACCGCCACAATGGGGGTGCTGGCGAGGTAGGCATTCAACGCCTGCGGCTCGGTGGCGATGGCCAACAGCGGTTCAATTTGGCCCAGCTCGGCATAGCCTTTGACGAACTGCGGTGTGTTTTGGGTGAGTTCATCGTGGTGCAGCAACGCTTCTCGCAGCGGCAGGCTTTGGCCGTCGGCCAGCGCCACCGCCTCATCGCCGCTTAAGCCGGTGGCGGTTAACACCGCTTCGACCAAGGCTGGCTCATTGCTGGGCCACACGCCTAAGGCGTCGCCCGGCTGATACTGAATGCCAGAGTCGCCCAAATCAATTTCCAGATGCTGGATGTCTTTACCGGCCCCTGTAGCGGTGATTTTTTGGCGCACCGACAGGCTGGCGTGATAGGGCTGTGCCTTGCTGTAGAGGCTGCTGGGCGTGGCCAGTATGGCGGTGCCGCTAGGGGCATCTTGGGTTTGGGGCGCCAGCTCGGCCAATCGTTGGCTGATGCCGTCGCACCAAGCGTCGGCGTCGGCCTGATGGTCTAAATCGCAATCACGACGTGGGCTGAGGCGCTGGGCGCCCAGCGCGGCCAGTCGTTCGTCAAAATCTTTGCCGGCCTGACAAAAGTCTGGGTACGAGCTGTCGCCCAGCGCCAAAACGGCGTAGCTGAGCTGGCTGAGGTCGGGGGCTTTTTTGCCAAATAAAAATTGATACAGCGGAATCGCTTCTTCTGGCGGTTCGCCTTCGCCTTGAGTGGAGGTCACCAAAACCACGATGTCTTCTTGACTAAGGGTCTTACTCTTATAGTCGGCGACGCTGCTGAGGCGAGCATTGAGGCCTAAGGTCTCTAAGCGCAGCAGTAAGGTTTCGGCCACGCGGCGGGCATTGCCGGTTTGTGACGCCGACAGCACGGTGATTTGTCTGGCGGCGCTGATGGCCACTGGGGCTTCTAGGCTGGGTGAGCCGGTTTGGCTTTGGGCCCAACAGTAGCCGGACAGCCAGGCCAGCTGGGTTGAATTTAACGCCGTCAGCTGCTGGGCTAAAGCAGGGTCAAGCGGAAAGGCAAGCGCGCTCATAAACGTCCTTTTCTGTTTTTATGGTGGTGTGGTTGGCGATACGGTGGCTAAGCCTCATGCTCGAGGGCGGTGATCATGCCTGCGGCGACGGTTTGGTTGGTGGCCTCATCAATCAGAATAAAGGCGCCGGTATTGGGGTTGTCCTGATACAGCGTGGGCACAATGGCCTGCTGTAGGCTGAGCTGCACGCTGCCAATGTCGTTTAAATTTAAAGTCGTTGCGGCGGAGCCGTGGGCCAGCGTGTGGACGTCCCAGACGGTTTGGACCGCGGTGATCTTGGCGTACACGGTTTGGGTGCCGTGCTTGAGCCAGTAGCGCCGTGCTGGATTCAAAGGCTGGTCGTCAAACCAGCACAGAGAGGCGGTGAGGCGCTTGGTGGGCACATAGGGCGAATTGGCCGCCACGATGGTGTCGCCGCGCGATAGGTCTACGTCGTCATTTAAGGTGAGGGTTAACAGCGCTCCGGCTTGAGCGCTGGCCACATCGCCATTAAGGCCTTGCAAAGATTTAATGTGGCTGAGCTTGCCCGCGGGTTCGATCCAGACGGCCTGGCCCACGCAGAGTTGGCCCTGCTCTAAGCGGCCCTGATAGCCTCTAAAGTCATCTGCGGCGCTGCCGTCTTGCCGGACCACGCGCTGCACGGGCAATAAAGCGGCCTTGGCCCCGCTCGGGCTGGGGGCTGCCGTGGGCAAGCCCGACAGCAAGGTCAATAACGAAGGCCCTTGGTACCAAGCGAGACGATCGCTGCCGTGCACGATGTTGTCGCCATTGAGGGCTGAAATCGGCACGTAATGAATCTGTTCTGGGTCTAGGCCAATGGTTTGCGCTAGGCGAGCATAGGCTGCGGTAATGCTGTTGAAGGCATGTTGGTCATGATTGAGTAAATCCAGCTTGTTCACCGCCACCACAATGTGTGGGCAGCCCAAGAGCTTGAGTAAGGCGCTGTGGCGTTTGGTTTGCGGCAATAGGCTGGGTTGGCCCTGGCTTAAGTCTAAGCGGCTGGCGTCAATGAGCACGATGGCGGCGTCGGCAGTGGAGGCACCGGTCACCATGTTGCGGGTGTATTGCTCGTGGCCTGGGGTGTCGGCAATGATGAACTTGCGCTCGGCGGTATTGAAGTAGCGGTAGGCCACGTCAATGGTGATGCCCTGTTCGCGTTCGGCGGCGAGGCCATCGGTTAAAGAAGCAAAGTCGGGCACGCCCGCCTCAGTGCGGTTGCTTTTGCTGTGGTGTAGCTGCGTGAGCTGGTCGCTCAGTAAGGATTGGCTGTCGTACAGCAGGCGGCCAATCAGGGTGGATTTACCATCGTCGACGCTGCCGGCGGTGATGAATCGTAAAACGGAAGGTTGGGTGCTCATGAGGGTCCTTTGTTGACGAGTCTAAGAAAGAATCACAACGAATCTGTTAAAAATAGCCCGCGCGTTTACGGGTTTCCATGGCCGCCTCAGACACCTGATCGTCTAAGCGGGTGGCGCTGCGTTCGGATACGGTGGTGAGCGCCGTTTCTCGAATGATGTCGCGCGCGGTGGCGGCCTCACTGGCGACGGGGCAGGTGCAGCTGATGTCGCCGACGGTGCGAAAACGGACCGAGCGCACGCTGCTGGTTTCATCAGCGGCCTTGGGGGTGTAGTCGGTGACGGGCACCAATAGGCCTTTGCGCTCGACCACTTCGCGTTGGTGGGCATAGTAAATTGGGGGCAGGGCCAAGCCTTCGCGCTCGATGTATTGCCAAATGTCTAATTCGGTCCAGTTCGAAATGGGGAAGACGCGCATGTGTTCGCCGGGGTTCAAGCGGGTGTTGTACAGCGACCATAGTTCGGGCCGTTGGGCCTTCGGGTCCCACTGGCCAAACTCATCCCTAAATGAAAAGATGCGTTCTTTGGCGCGGGCTTTTTCTTCATCGCGTCTGGCTCCGCCCATTAAGGCGTCAAAGCCATGTTCGGCAATGGTTTCCAATAGGGTGACAGCTTGGGCAGCGTTGCGTGAGTCGGTGGCTTTGCGTAAGACGACGGTGCCTTTGGCCATCGACGTTTCAACGTGGCCAACCACCAGCGGCGCGCCCACGCGGGCCACGGTTTGGTCCCGAAAGGCAATGACTTCAGGGTAGTTGTGGCCGGTGTCGATGTGCACCAAAGTGAAGGGTAGGCGCAATGGCCTGCCGGTTAAGGCAAAGGCTTTGCATGCCAAGGCCAGCAACACCACCGAGTCTTTGCCACCAGAAAAAAGCAGCGCTGGGTGGCGCGCTTCGGCGGCCACCTCACGGATGATGTGGATGGCTTCGGCTTCGAGCCAGTCAAGATGGGTATTGTGTAATGAAGTCATGCTAGGGCTCGCTATGGTTAAGGTTGTGGTTGTGGTGGAGGCCACACTCTTTGCTGTCTTGCTGTTCCCACCACCAACGCCCCGCGCGAATGTCCTCACCGAGGCGTATGGGCTTGGTGCAAGGCGCACAGCCAATGCTGGGATAGCCTTGCTGATAAAGGGCATTGCTGGGGACGTTAAAATGCTGAATGTAGGCCCAAACGTCGGCTTCCGACCAGTCGAACAGCGGGTTAAATTTGTGCATTTGGCGCGCTTCATCCGCTTCATGAAACGGCAGCTCAGCGCGCGTAATCGACTGCGCCTGGCGCTGACCGGTCAGCCAAGCGTCGGCCCCGACCAAAGCACGGTTGAGTGGTTCAATTTTGCGGATGTGGCAGCAGCGTTGGCGTAGGGCCACGCTTTCGTAAAAGGCCAGCGGCCCATGCTCTGCCTCATAGGCCGCGGCAGTGGCGGGGTCAGGCGCGATGGTGTTCACCTCAAGGCCATAGCGCTGGCTGATTTGGGGCAGCAAGGCCAAGGTTTCGGCGTGGAGCTTGCCGGTGGCAAGGGTAAACACCGTTATTGGCAGGCGCTGGCGCGCAATTGCGTCGGTGAGCACCATGTCTTCCGCAGCCAGGCTAGAGGCCAGGCGGCTGTCGCTTGCCTGCTCGGTGATGTAGCGCAGGCGGGTGTCTAAAAGGCGTATTTTGCTGGGTAAGGTTTGTTGTACCGTGGCGGTGATTGGCGGTGGTTGCCATCCGCTGGATTTAAGTTGGCTGCCCATGTAGGTGACTCCGTTTTTGGTTTTGTCATTAATTCATCGTAGCAATAGACGTCTAGACGTGTAAAAGAACATAAACAGCTGAGCTTATAACAAAATAATCTATGAATATATTCAGTGCTTTATATAACCAAAGGTTGTTAGTATAGGTTAATTGGGTATTTTACTATTTATGTCTAGACGTCTAAATTGGCGATTTTGAAGACTAACCGCTGAGGATGATCCATGGCCTATTTCCCAATATTTACAGACCTTGCCCATAAACCGGTGTTGGTGGTGGGCGGCGGCACGGTAGCCGAACGCAAAGTGGCGGCACTCTTAAAGAGTGAGGCCCTGGTACAGCTGGTGGCGCCTAAGCTGAATCAAGGCATTCAAGCGTGGTTAGACGCCGGCCAGGTGTCGTGGCTCGCGGCCAGCTTTAGCCCAGAACAGATTGATGGGGTGTGGTTGGTGATTGCCGCCACCGATGACCAAGCGCTGAATCAACAGGTATTTTTGGCAGCAGAAGCGCGCCATCGCTGGGTTAATGTGGTGGACGATCAGGCTTTGTGCGGCTTTATTACCCCAGCGGTGATTGATCGAGGCCCGATTCAAATTGCCATTTCCAGCGGTGGTGCCGCCCCAGTATTGGCGCGCCAATGGCGTGAGCGCATTGAGGCCATATTGCCGCAGCACATTGGCCGTATGGCCAGTCTGGCGGCTGCTTGGCGCACCAGAGTCAAAGTCCGCATTACGGAATTTAATGAACGGCGCTACTTTTGGGAACGGTTGTTTAGCGGCCCCTTTGAACAGGCGGTGCGCCAAGGCCAGGATGATCAGGCGGAGGCGCTACTGGCGGCGCAGCTGGACGGCCATGAGCCCAGCGGTGGCGAAGTCATTTTGGTGGGGGCCGGGCCGGGCGACGCCGGCTTACTGACCTTAAAAGGCCTCCAGGCGATTCAAAATGCGGATGTGGTGCTTTATGATGCGCTGGTGGGGCCAGACGTATTGAACCTGATTCGACGTGACGCCGATAAGGTGGCCGTGGGCAAGCGTGCCGGTGGCCACCAAGTGGCGCAAGAAGAGACCAATCAGCTGTTGCTAGACTATGCTTTGGCGGGTAAAAAAGTGGTGCGTCTGAAGGGCGGCGACCCCTTTGTTTTTGGCCGTGGCGGCGAAGAGCTGGAAGCGTTGGCGCAAGCGGGCATTCCGTTTGAAGTTGTGCCAGGCATCACCGCCGCATTAGGCGCCACGGCCTATGCGGGGATACCCTTAACCCATCGCGACCACGCCCAAACGGCGCTGTTCATTACCGGCCACTGCCGCCCCGATGGTCATGAGCTGGATTGGTCTACCTTGGCCCGTGGTCGACAAACGCTGGTGGTGTACATGGGCACAATCAAGGCCGCCGACATCAGCGCCGCCCTCATTCAGCATGGCCGCGGCCCAGACACCCCGGTGGCCATCATCAGCCAGGGCACCTTGCCAACGCAAAGCGTGCGCAGCGGCGTCTTGGCCGAACTGGCAACGTTGGCGCAGGACGCACCGACGCCGGCCTTAATCGTGATCGGTGAAGTGGTGGCGCTTCAGCGTGAATTGGCCTGGTTTGGACGTTGAGGAGGGTTAAGTTTTTCAATAGATTGGGTGAGGATTAAACCAATAGGCCTAGTGGGATTAAGCACCGATCTGGGTAAAACCTGTAGTTGATCAGCTTTAATTTGTATGCAATTTTGCTTCATGTCTGAAGCGGTCACGGTATCTCTAGGGCAGAAAACTTTATATTCACCTAAGTTCCAAGCAAGATAGCCAATCATGTAGGGAGTAGGGGTATTTATTTCGGGACTATTTGGTGTTTTGTTTTGCTTGTTTTGTTGTAAGTTTTGATAGATATCAGAGTCTTTTGAATTGAAAGTATAAGGACGAGCATCAGTCGGTTGTTCTATATACCCAATTGTCCACATCATGTTTTGGTTTATTTTTGACGTTGGTAGCGTGGGCAATATAATGCCCAAAATAAATAAGCTCATGGCGGGAAACCCCCACCATTGCGTTTCTTTTTTCTCATTAATTTTATGATAAGAAACGGACCAATTAAAAATAGCCAAGCCAATGATAATTACAGCAGCCATGGTGATAGAGAACAGAGATTCTTTGGCATTGTTTCGCTCAAGGTCAAACCATCCTGAGATCAGGAGAATGCTATAGATTGTCGTGGCAAATGAGGAAAATAAAGTAAAGAAAGAGAAGCAGAATAAAGTTATCCTGTCGTGAATGACCTCCTTTTTAGTAAGAAATACTAAATAAATTAAAAATATAGCCGATGGAAATAATATAATGCCGTATAAAAATACGTTTGTATAAACCTGTAGTATTCTGTGGTGGGCATAACAAAATATGAAGGCTATGGTCAGGATTAGCTGGATAATCAATAGCGTGGCAATCATCTTGTAATATTTTTGAGGGTTGCTTGTGTCTTTATGATTTAGATGTGACATTAATACATAAGGAGAAACATAAGAGATGCCATATGTGAGGATAATAAGTAGCGTAAATGTAAATGCTATGGTGATTAAGCTTGATGAGTTGGCTAGAGCGCTAGAAAAAAGGACTTGATAGCCAATATCCTGTAAATAATGAAAGATCGCTAAAGCACCCCAAGCGGTTGAGATGATTGATAAGAGCGCGATTAGTTTTAAGATCAAATCAATATTTTTAAAAGTCAGGATGTTAACTTGGGTAGGCTCTTGTGCCGTGGTAACACCCGTATTCTTTTCTGAGGTTAAGTGTTTAATAATCTCCTGTCGTGATTGCAGTAATTTCTTATCCATTATCTCGACCAGCTCTACCTTATTGCTTGCTAGCGCTTTGGCTAAATAGTTTTTTTTAACCCATCCAAACATTTTGCATCCATATTATATTATAAAAAAGGCATATTACCACATGTCATTTTATTGGGACGCACTACTTACTTGGTGATTATGTTCATGAGTTATTCAAAATGGCACCTTTTTTCACAAAAACTTGTAATGAGACCACCCTTAAATTTTGTCATTGCTTGCGTCTGGTGGCCTTTATGCCCCATCCATCCCCTGATCCTCTGCGCTTTATATTGACACGCCCGCGAGTGGCCGATGACAAATCGCACTTTCATTATGGCGACTCATAATCATCGCTTATCACCCCATCACATCAAACGATTAGCTTCGCCACAGGCTTTGTGCAAAATTAAACCCATAGGCGGGGCCGTATAAAATAATGACGAAACAATGACTTAAAAGCATTTGTATCGAACAGTCAATGGCCGCCGCCTTAGTTGTTTTATCCGTTTACCTTCATTGAATCAAGAGGAGCAACATCATGGCGAAAATCATTTGTGTCTTATACGACGACCCCATCACCGGCTACCCCAGCAGCTATGCGCGCGACGGCTTGCCTAAGCTCGAACGCTATCCTGACGGCCAAACCTTGCCCACGCCCAAGGCCATTGACTTTATTCCCGGGACGCTGTTGGGCAGCGTGTCGGGCGCCCTTGGCCTACGCGATTATTTAGAAGGTCTTGGCCATGAATTGATTGTGACGTCCAGTAAAGATGGCGACAACAGCGTCTTAGACCAAGAGTTGGCTGATGCAGAAATTGTCATTTCACAACCGTTTTGGCCGGCCTATATGACAGCAGAGCGTTTTGCTAAGGCCAAAAATTTAAAAATGATCGTGACCGCTGGCATCGGTTCTGACCACACCGATTTACAGGCCGCCATCGATCACAACGTGACCGTGGCCGAAGTCACCTATTGCAACAGCAACAGCGTCGCTGAACACGTGGTGATGATGATTTTGGGCCTGGTGCGCAACTATATTCCGTCGTACAACTGGGTGATGAAGGGCGGCTGGAACATAGCCGACTGCGTGGCGCGTTCGTATGACTTAGAAGGCATGCACGTTGGCACCGTCGCGGCAGGGCGGATTGGCCTACGCGTGTTGCGCTTGCTGAAGCCGTTTGATGTGAACCTACATTATATGGATCGGCATCGCCTGCCTGCCAGCGTTGAGACTGAATTAAATCTGACCCATCACAGCAGTTTGGCCAGCTTGGCTGAGGCCTGCGATGTGGTGACGCTCAACTGTCCGCTGCACCCAGAAACCGAACACATGATTAATGCTGATTCCCTACAGGACTTTAAGCGTGGGGCATATTTGATCAACACCGCCCGCGGTAAGTTATGCGACACTGACGCCATCGTCGCGGCTTTGGAGGCAGGCCAGTTGGCTGGCTATGCGGGTGACGTGTGGTTTCCTCAGCCCGCGCCGGCAGATCACCCTTGGCGCAGCATGCCCAATCATGGCATGACGCCGCACATTTCCGGCACCAGCCTTTCGGCCCAGACCCGTTATGCGGCTGGGGTTAGGGAAATTCTAGAGTGCTATTTTGCCGATGAGCCCATTCGCGATGAGTATTTAATCGTGCAAAATGGCGCCCTGGCCGGAGTGGGGGCGCATTCTTACAGCGCAGGCAACACCACGACGGGTTCGGAAGACGCCGCACGTTATTGATTTAAAGATGGTTATCATGTTTAATCTATTCAGACGTTTGCTGAGCCGATGGTGTGTACCTTCGGCGCCGCGGCTGCCTTGGGCTGACGTGGCTTGGGCCGGCGGCGGGGTGTTTGTGGGCCTGAGTGCGGTGGCTTTGCTGGCTGCATTTAGCGGCCAGCCATGGCTGTTGGGCTCCTTTGGTGCCAGCTGTGTGCTGTTGTTTGGTTTTCCTAACGGCCCGTTTTCACAGCCGCGTAACGTCATCGGGGGGCACTTTTTGTGTTCGCTGGTGGGGCTGCTGTGTTTGTGGCTGCTTGGCCCCAGCTGGTGGTCTTTGGCCCTAGCGGGCGCCGCAGCGGCGATGCTGATGTTGTTTAGCCAAACCACGCATCCGCCTGCGGGCAGCAACCCAGTAATTATTTTTTTAAGCGACCCCGGCTGGCTGTTCTTATTGCTGCCGACGCTGCTGGGGGCCGTCTTGCTGGTTGTGTTGGCCACCGGCTATGCGCGGTTACGGCAACGCTACGAGGCCGCCCATGCTTAAATGGCGCGCACGTCTGTGATTCGTGTAAAGGAAACAGCATGTCAAAATTGACGCAAGCAGCGGCGGGGACGACGAAACCTGCCGCTTTTTTATCGAAAGAACGCATCATTGCCAAGCCTGGGTTCAACCGGTGGTTGGTGCCGCCGGCGGCTTTGGCCATTCACCTGTGCATTGGCATGGCCTATGGCTTTTCGGTGTTTTGGTTGCCGCTGTCGCGTGCCCTTGGCGTGGATGCGCCCCTCGCCTGTGGCCCTGAAGTGGGCTTTTGGCGCGAATTATTCACCACCCAGTGCGACTGGAAAATTTCAACTTTAGGCTGGATGTACACTTTATTCTTTGTGCTGCTGGGCAGTTCCGCGGCGCTTTGGGGTGGCTGGCTAGAGCGAGCAGGGCCGCGTAAAGCGGGCGTGGTCAGCGCCTGCTGCTGGTCAGGCGGGATGCTGTTGTCGGCGTTAGGGGTGTATTGGCACCAGTTTTGGTTGATGATCCTGGGCTCTGGCATCATTGGCGGTATTGGCCTCGGCCTTGGCTATATTTCACCGGTCAGTACCCTCATCAAATGGTTTCCGGATCGGCGGGGCATGGCCACCGGCATGGCGATTATGGGTTTTGGCGGCGGCGCCATGATCGGTTCGCCTTTGGCCGCCGAGCTAATGGCCTGGTTTTCTAGTCCCACCAGCGTGGGTGTGGCGGCGACTTTTGTGGTGATGGCGCTGGTGTATTTCGTCTTTATGTTGGGCGGTGCGCTGTCTTATCGGGTGCCGCCCTCAGGCTGGCAGCCAGAGGGGTGGACGCCGCCGGTGCAAAAAAGCAATGCCATGATGACCAAGCAGCACGTTCACGTGAAGCGCGTATGGGGCATTCCTCAATTCTGGCTGGTGTGGATGGTGTTGTGCATGAACGTCTCCGCCGGCATTGGGGTCATTGGCATTGCCAGCCCCATGTTGCAAGAGGTGTTCGCGGGCTCGCTCATTGGGGTGCCGCTTAGCTTTACCGAGCTGAATGCCGAGCAGCTGACCGCGATTGCGGGGGTGGCGGCGGGCTTTACCGCCTTGCTGAGCTTATTCAACATTGGTGGGCGCTTCGTTTGGGCCAGTTTTTCCGATCGGCTGGGGCGTAAGCTGACGTATACCGTCTTTTTTGTGCTGGGCGGGCTGCTGTATGCCAGCATTCCTAGCGCAGCAGCAGGAGACAGTCGGCTACTGTTTGTGGCGGCCTTTTGCTTGATTTTAAGCATGTATGGTGGTGGTTTTGCGACCGTGCCGGCCTATTTGGCCGACCTGTTCGGTACACAGATGGTGGGGGCGATTCATGGCCGCTTGTTAACCGCCTGGGCCACTGCGGGTATTTTGGGCCCGGTCGTGGTGAACTACATGCGTGACTATCAGCTGTCGTTAGGGATAGAGCGGGCACAGGTTTACAGCCAAACCATGTATATTTTGGTGGGCATGCTGGTGGTGGGCTTAATCTGTAACCTGATGATTCGGCCCTTGAACCCCAAATACTTTATGACCGAGGCCGAATTGGCAGAAGAAAAGCGCCTAGCGCATGATCAAGCGCCGGTGGCCCTTGCCTCTGCGCGCGACGCGGGTCCAAGTGGCCAAGCAGGGTTGGTCGCTTTGGCCTGGTTAGCGGTGGGTTTGCCGTTGGCTTGGGGCGTGTACCGCACCTTAATTAGCGTGGGGGCGTTTATGTAGGGTTTTTAATCAGCTCGGCTGGGGTTGGCGCACCGGGGTCATCCTCCGTTTGGCCCTTAAGTCTGATGGCTTAAGGGCCAAACCTATAGGGGGAAGGCCATGGTTTGTTGTTTGCAGAAGACATGCCTCAATTTTACCGACCTTCTGTCAGTGTATCCCTTAGGTGAAGTACCGTCCCGTAGAGCCGCCGAAGTAGGTTCTATTGAGCCAGATGAAGCAGGCAAAAAGCTTGTGGCTGTCGACCACGCTTTTATAGGAGACAGAGCAC